>UQWI01000001.1 GCA_900544765.1 uncultured Eubacteriales bacterium
AAAAGTGGTTCCCGCAGATGGAGAACTTCTCCGGGCAGTTGAAAAAGTACAAGGTTACAATCCATGACCTGTTGGCGGAGAATGAGAAGTTGGAAGCAAGGGCAAAGGCCAGTGAGCAAGGCAAGATGAAAGACCGCATGGAACGGGCAACGCTGGAAAGTGAACTGGAAAATATGCAAAGGCTGCTTGACCGCATCCCGCCGGAAATCCGCAGGGAATTAGGGCAGGCACAGCGACCCCGCCGGGGGCATGATCTTTGATAACCCTATCAGGTACTATTTTCCGCCTTGTTTTCATAGACATGGACAAAGGGCAGACAGCAAGAGGGAGGTGGGAATGCTGCTGTGAAAAAGAGGAAACTCAATTACCGGTTCCATAACCCTAACCCAACGGCAGCTACCGCCGATTACTTACTGAAAATCTTTATGGAAGCAAACCAGGAAAAGGTACAGCTTGCCATACAGGCTGCCGCAGATACGGCGGACGGTTCCGGCAAAAAGGAAAACGAGGGGCGCCCTGCATAAGCGGGGCGCCCCTTTCCCTATTGCAATCTAAAACAGCACATGATAAAATAGGGATGTAACAGAACGGTTTTATTTTAACAGAGAGGTTTTGCTATGAACATTGCCGCTTACTGCCGTGTTTCCACCGATAAAGAAGATCAGCTCAACAGCCTGGAGGCACAGAAGGAGTTCTTTTCAGAATACACCAAGCGCACCGGGGACAACCTGGTGCGGCTATATGCCGACGAGGGCATTTCGGGGACGAAAATCAAGAACCGGAAAGAATTTTTGCGTATGATGGCGGATGCAGAGCATGGCCTCTTTGATATGGTGGTGGTCAAGGACATTTCCCGTTTCGCCCGGAACACGGTTGACCTCTTGCAAAATGTCCGCAAACTCAAAGCATTAGGGATTGAAACGCAGTTTCTGACCGCCAACATGACCAGCATGGGCAACAGCGAATTTGTGCTAACCATATTCGGCGCGCTGGCACAGGAAGAAAGTGCCAATACCTCCAAGCGGGTGAAGTTCGGTAAGAAAATGAATGCGGAAAAAGGCCGCGTCCCCAATATCGTCTACGGGTATGATAAGACCATCGGGGATTACTTCAACCTTGCGATCAACGAGGAGGAAGCGGCAGTTGTCCGCCAGATTTATGAGTGGTATATTAAGGATGGCTATGGGGCGGCAAAAATCTCTATCTTCCTCAATGAGCGCGGCCTGCGGACAAAGCGGAACTGCCAATGGAGCCAGAACGGTGTCTGCCGCATCCTGACCAACGAACTCTATACCGGGAAAATCATCAACGGCAAGCAGGAAGTCACCGACTTTTTGACCGGCCAACGGGCGGACAAGGATGCTTCGGAATGGATGGTGGTGGAGCGGCCAGACCTGCGTATCATTGACCCGGAAACCTTTGAGCAGGCTCAGCAAATCATGCAGTCCCGCGGCAAGGCGTTCAAAGTGGATAAAGAACGGCAAAGCAACAAATACCTGTTCTCCACCCTCATCAAGTGCAAGGAGTGCGGCTGGTCCTTCCGGCGCACCATCCGCACCTACAAGAACACCTATGTCCGCTGGGTCTGCTCCGGCCACAACGGGCGCGGGGCGGACAACTGCCCCAACGCCGTGACGGTGGACGAGGACGAACTCATTGAGGTTTTGCAGGAATATTTCACCGGGCTGCTGAAAGCAAAGAAAAATGTCATCCGCTATGTAGTGGGGGAATTCCAGCGGGTCTATAAAGCAAAGGATGAAAACCTGAACTATGAAAAGGAACTGACCGCCCAGCTTGCCAGGCTGCAAAAGACACGGCAAAAATATATGGATATGTACGCCGACGATTTAATCTCCCGCGAGGAACTCAATGATAAGATCGGCGGGATGCGCAAAGAGATCGAGCGGCTGGAAAATGAGCTGAAAATGGTATCCTATCATCTAACAAAGGGTGAACAGTTGGACAGTCTTCTGCAACAGACCTTCACGGAGATTGAGGACATCACCGATGTGCGGCAGATGACCAACGCCCAGCTCAAGCGGATCATCCAGAAGATCGAAGTGGATAAGGACGGGAATGTGGACATTTATCTGCGCCTGTTTGGTGATTTGGGCCTGGACGAAACCGTTCTAATTCGTAACGACGAAACACAAAGACATCACCGAAAGGTTGGAGACTGTCGATCCGGAGCTGTACGCTAAAGTCCGCGACCTGCTGGAGCTGAACAAGGCGGAACGCCATATCCGTGGGGGGATGGCGACGCGGGACAAATTCAGAAAGCTGAAGGGGCCGTGAGGCCCCTTTCGTTTACAGGAACAGAGAGACTGCACAGTACACAAGCATCAGCGCCATTACAGTGTTGGTTATTCGGGCGTATTGGGAAAACAGCCTCTTAAAAGCAGAACCGAACAGCGACCAGCAAAGTGTGAATGCAAAGCCTATAAAGGCCAGCAGCAGCGCGAAGAATGCCAGGCTCACCCGCTGTCCCTGAAAATACGGCAGTATATATGCCTCCATTGAGACAATGCAGTAGATGTAGATTTTGGGGTTTACAAATTGCAGCGCCAGTCCGCTCAGATAGCCGCTTCTGGCATCTGAGCCGCCGCCCTCGTCGGATATGGGAGGGCTTTTGAAGGTCTTATACGCCAGCCACAGCATGTATGCAGCTCCGACAATCAGCATAGGTGTTTTGATTTTTGGTATCAGCCCGGACAGCGCGCTGCAAAAAAATGTACACAGCAGCATCACTACAGCAAACCCGGTCAGTATGCCGAGATTAAATGGGAAAGCGCGCTTGAAGCCAAGCCGCCCGGCGTTTGACATGCTCATTAGATTATTCGGCCCGGGCGTCACCGCAGTGGCAACGGCATATGACAAAAAGTTTATCCAGCTGAACATGTTGACCTCCAAATGGTTTGGTGCTATAATGGACTAGAAATCCAATATACAAGAATCTTCTATATTATACTTTTCATCCATTATGTTGTCAACAGGAGAATAACATGGAGCTGCAAAAAATTATAGGTGCCAATGTCAAGGCAATACGGGAGAGAAAAAAGCTCACACTGGATGCAGCCGCACAGTTGAGCGGCGTGTCGCGCAGCATGCTCGCCCAAATCGAGAAGGGCGATGTCAATCCTACGATTTCAGTCCTGTGGAAGATTGCAAACGGCTTCAAGGTATCGTTTACAAGCCTCATGGACAGACACGAGGCAGCGCCGCTGCTGATACGCGCCCGGGATGTAAAGCCGTTGGTGGAGGATGAAGGCCGCTATTTAAACTACCCGGCGTTCCCCTTCCAGGATGGCACGCTTTTTGAAACCTATAGGATATGCATAGAGCCGGGCGGCTTTTTGACTGCCCAGCCACACATGGCGGGTACGGAGGAATATGTAACCGCTTTTGCGGGAAAGATTGAAATCTGCGCAGACAATAAAAGCTTTGAGCTGGACGAGGGCGACAGCCTGTGTTTTCACGCGGATGTTGAGCACTCTTATCGCAATATATGCGACAATACAGTTTGGCTCAGCATGATAATACACTATAAATAAAATTGCAGGGACGAATTGGATTCGTCCCTGCTTCAGTTTATGCGTTGCCTGTTTCAGAGGGCTGCTCTACTTCCGGAGGCTGCTCACCGCTGGGGCCGCCTCCCCCCGGTCCGCCCGACATGATGTCCGTGCTGTATTCAACTTCAGTGCCGTCGACGGTCAAAGTGTAATCAGCGTCGCTTGATATATCTGCGCTGGACAGCAGGAGCATGGATGCGGCCTTGGTCGCCGTGAAGCAGAAAAGCTCATTGCCATCCGCGTCCGAGAGCACGACCTCGCTGTCGGTATCAACTGCGTTCGTGAGCGTCAGCGTCAGATAGTCCTGGGCGGAATCCGCCGACACTGTGTCAAACATGTTGCCCAGCGCTGTGACCGTGCCGCCGTTTATAATTATGTCCAGGGTTGCGTCGATGCCGCTGTCCCCGCCTTGGGCGTTGGCGCTGGCAAAAATGCTGCCACCGTTTATGACCAGCCAGCCGTTGGAGTCAATGCCGTCTCCCTCGGCACCGAGACCGGCGTCTATGTAAAGCTCGCCTCCGTTGATGGTAGTTACCGACACGTTGTCCTCATTGGTATTGATGCCGTCATTCTGGGACTCTATGTTTATAGTTCCGCCGTTTATGGTCAGATGCATTTCCGTGCCAAGGCCCTCGTTCTCGGCTACTATATTCAGTGCGCCCGTACCATCGGCCTCGCCGTCAATATTCATCGACATCTTGCTGTAAAACGCGACGTCATATTTGTGCAGTTTGTCGGTGGTGCCGGTTTCATATATTCGTGCGACATATGAGCCGTTGAAGTTGTTTACACTGTCATCGGCAATAATTACGTTAGCGCCTGCCGCTGTGGTGTCCACATCACTGCTGGCAGTTTCCTCATCGCCGTCTGCGCACTCATATACGTTGTAAAAAATCAGTGCAGGTGCAACGGTGCATGTGACGTCCACGTTGTCCAATATGAGCGTTACAACGGCGTCCGGGTCATCCTTTGCTTCATCGCCCAGGTCTACCGCTATCTGGCCCTGTGAGAGCGTGCCGGTGAGCCTGTAGGTGCCGGCGGAGCGTATCGTCACAACCGTATGCGCCTCGGCTTCCTCGGCGCTGTGCTCGTCAGCCTCGGTGCCTTCGCCGTAGTCGGAGCCCATGCCTGCCTCATAATACACTATGTCGTGGCTGACAGTGACGTCCCCGGCGTCATCTTCGGCTATCGTCTTTCCGTCAAGCGTTATTTCATCGTCGGAGAGGCTTATAACCCGTTCCGTACTGCTCGCGCTTTCACTCGGACTTGCCGTAGGCTCCGTCGTGGTCTGAGTTTCCTCGGTAGTACCGCACGCGGCCAGAGACAATGCCAGAACGGCGGTACACAGTATACTTATAGTACGCTTTTTCATGCTCATCTTAATCACTCCTCAAATTAGGATGTGGAAATTATATATCAAAAAATTTAAACAAAACTGAAAAAGCCACCGCATACATGTTAAATATGTGTGAATTCTTCAATAAAAGCAGACTGGCACATTTCCAGCTTCGCTCTGTTGCCTTTAAGGCGCTATGTAGAAGCCCCGGGGCGGCGTGTTTTCATGCTGCATAAATATAAACACCCCGGAATGACCGGGGTGTTTATTATACTTACACACATAGCGCCCTATTTCTTTCTGATGATACATCTGTATGGCATGTCGTCTGCTTCGGCTTTTGTCACCTGCACAATCAGCCCGCGCTCAATGAGGGCCTCAATTCTCCGCCATATCAGGCCGTCGCCGATGGCGTTCACACGCATCATAACAGCTAATACGAGCTCGCTCGCGTTGAATTCACCCTCCTGCAGATCCAGCTCACGCTCTATGAAGCTGTCGTAGAAGTCCTCTGGTACGCTTAGCAGCCTCCTGTTTACAAAAGCCCTCATAGGCGAATTCTCCTGCCTCAGCTGCTGCCAGTGCATGGCCATGGACAGCAACATCGGATAAGGCAGGACGCGCGAGAGCTTTTCCAGCTCCGTCCACTCCTTAGGAGAGGCCTCCCCCCAGCCGCGCATTATAATGGATGTGCCGTCCGCTCTGGCAGTGAAGTCAGGCAGTGTGACTATGTATGTCTCCGGCCTGAGACCGGCGCTTACTATTCGCTCGGCGAGCCAGCACGCGCCGCAGGCGTCGTCGGCTGCGGCGCTAGTCCAAATGCGGACGCTCTCATGTGCGGCCGCCTTGAGAAAGCTGTCAAGCCCTGAGCGGGCACTGCTGACACTGCGGGCAACGTGCTCAGCGTATACGCAATCATTCTCCGGTGCTGCCGAGAAGTGTTTAAGCTCCTGCTCGCGTTCAGCCCAGAACCTGCGCCCGGCTATGCGGCCGACGTCCAGTCCGAGCTCAAAGCAGAATATCCTGTTTCTAAGGCCACAGCTCATACTCCCCTTCGCACTGTTTGAAAACACCACCTCAAGCAAAGCTGTACCTCCTCAATAGATTCGCACCAATGCCTTGACGCGTCCTTTCCTTGTCTCTCCGGCCTCGGCTACAAAGGCAAAACGTCCGTGGCCTCGCACAGATATGACGTCGCCTTCCTTCGCTGGCATACCCGGAGACTTGGGCGGCAGTGAGTTCACAAGCACCAGCTCACGCTCGAAGAGCTTCTGGGCCTCGCCTCGTGAGAGCTTGTACACTGCTGCGACAAGCGAATCCAGCCGCGCCGACTGCACGTTTACGCTTGTCTCCTTCGGCGGCTCCGGTGGTTCTATGACTTCGGGCTCCACGGCGCATACCTTAACTCTTGTCCTGCGGACTTCCTCCAACTGGCCGGTGATGTACGGCGCTATTGAATCAAGGCAGAAGAGATACGCGCGCTTGCCCTGTATCACGATGTCTCCCATCGTCTCTCGTTTAATGCCCAGCGCCATAAGCGCACCGAGATAGTCCCGATGAGTGAGCGGCTCGGCAAACTTCTCGTTTGAGGGCGCAATCTCAAGGCAAACTATACCGCTCTCCCACTCGCAGCCGTCCCTTGGCAGGAATACGGCACAGCGCCGCTCGGCCTGCTCATAGCCTCCGTCAAAAACATACGGCTCACAGCGCATGCGTGTCAGCTCAAGCTGCTCTGCGGGCGTCAGGAAATCGCTCTCTACAGGTATGCCGCGCTTTTCCGCACGCCTTGCGAGCTCGGAAAGGCGCTTTTTAGTGAGTTCAAGTTCATTTTCCATGATGACAGTATAATTCTTCCGACTGTGCCAGTCAAGGCAATAAAAGCTGCGGCTCAAATCCAATTCCCTTTAAATGCGTCAAAATCAGCGTTGACGCGCCGCAAGCGTGGCACAACGCTGCTATGGCAGAACGCAGGAGATATCCGGTGGCGCGGGCGCATATACTCGCACAAGGGGGTGTCCGCGTGGAAGTTCTGGAACGTGTGGGCGCGTTGGTCTGGTCGTGGCCTACGCTTGTAATATTTTCGTGCGTGGGAATATACCTGACACACTGTGCGTCCGGGATACAGCTGCGCCATTTCGGCGCATGCATCGGAGGCACAGCCAAACACTTTACTCACGGCGGAGGTTCCGGCGGGATGTCCCCTTTCCAAGCGCTCTCGACGGCTTTGGGCGGTACGGTTGGCACGGGAAATGTGGCCGGGGTAACACTGGCCATAGCTGTAGGCGGCCCCGGCGTGCTGTTTTGGATGTGGGTCTCCGCCTTCCTGGGTATGGCGACAAAGTATTCCGAAGTCCTGCTAGCCGTCAAATTCCGTGAGCGCAACGAAAACGGCGAGAGGGTCGGCGGGCCGATGTACTACATAAGAAACGGTCTGGGCCGTTCTTTTAGGCCACTGGCATATATTTTTGCTATGGCTGGGGCTCTAGCGGCCTTCGGCATGGGCAGCGCGGTGCAGGCCGGAGAGATACGTTCCGCGCTCTCGACGCTTTGTACGGCGCTGAGCGCGAAAGTGGGCGACGGTTTTCCGCTGGCCGTGGGGTTGATAGTCTCGGCTTTGGCCGCGGCGGTGCTGCTGGGCGGAGCAAAGCGCCTGGGCAGCGTGACAGGGCTGCTTGTGCCGTTTATGAGTATCGCGTACATAGCCGCATGCACGGCCGTTCTGTGCATAAACAGCGAGCGTATACTTCCATGCCTGGCTGAAATCGTGCAAAGCGCTTTCACCCCCGGCGCCGCGCTCGGCGCATGCGTTGGATGGGGTTTCAGGCGCGGTGTTTTTTCAAACGAGGCCGGATTGGGCTCATCCCCCATCGCCCACGCCTCTACTACGGAGAGCGACTGTGTCCGTCAGGGCATGGCAGGCGTGTTCGAAGTGTTCGCGGACACAATAGTTATATGTACGCTCACCGGACTGACACTGCTGGTCAGCGGGGTTATGGGTACAGGAGCGCCCACAACTGCGCTAAACGCCGCCTCGCTATCCGGCGTGTTCGGTTCCACCGGCGGCGCAATCATCATAGCCGTCAGCATCACGCTTTTCGCATTTTCATCCCTTTTGAGTTGGGGCTACTACGGCGCACGCTGCTGCGAGTTCATGTTCGGCCTGCGCTCGCTGAGCGCTTACCGTTTGCTCTTCTGCGCCACGGCCCTGGTTGGGGCTGTAGTCAGGCTGGACGCCGTATGGCTTGCGGCGGATGTGCTGAACGCCATGATGGCAGCGCCGAACCTAATAGCGCTTGTGGCTCTCTCCGGCACTGTCAGGGACGAAACACGGAGATATTTCGCAAAGCGTGGCAAATAACTTGTCTATACGGGGCCATGTGTTATAATTAGTGTAGTTGCTTAGTGCAGAGGTACGACATGGTGAACGCAAAGAGAAGGCGCAAGCTAATATTTTCGCTCATCCTGATAGTATTGCTTGCTGCATGCGTGTGCGTGTATTTCATGCCTGGGCTCAGGCCCAACAGCATTGCCCGCATCGGGGAGATAGACAGCTATTTAGACGAGAACGCAATCGGGTACAGTTTTCGTCTGGGGAAACTGAGTGAGCGCGTAGACAGCGCAGGATTTCATGTGGAGTATTGGTCACATGGCGAGCTGGTAAGCTCGGAGTATATTGGAGGCGCTGAAAACGTCACCTCTTTGCCCGATGTGGAAGCCGGCTGTACCTTTGGCGGCGGGCCTGGGAAGTCGGGGGCGTTTTTTGCAGGGTACTTCATCGCGCTCGAAGTCCTTGAAGCCAGAGCCGGGTACACCATAGGAACTGTGCCGCTGCTCGGCTGGGCCGGGACAAGAATAGAGCCGCTAGAGCCCGTGCCGCTTGTGTGCGTCTGCGTATGGGATGAACACGCTGTGCCATACTTACCGGAGGAATTAAACGCGGACAGTGACCTTTCTGCTCTCAGCGCGGACATGTCCGCAATGCTTGTTTTCAGTGAAGTACACGGCGGCACGCTGAATGAAATAGGCCTGTAAAACGGAAAAACAGCCGTAGGTGCTTCAAACTAACAGCCTTTGAACTTAAGATTTTGCTGAGTGATTAGACATGAGGACATTGTACATGATAGGTGGCCCCATGGGCGCAGGCAAGACCACAATAGGCCAAGCACTGAAAAACAGGCTTCCGAATTGCGCCTTCCTCGACGGCGACTGGTGCTGGGATATGCACCCATTTTGCGTTACAGAGGCCAAAAAGAAGCTGGTGCTTGACAACGTATGCCATGTGCTCTCCAACTTCATTGCCTGCAATGAGTTTGAGAACGTGATATTTTGCTGGGTGCTGCATGAGCAGAACACCATTGACCAGATTCTGTCACGGCTTGAGTTGAATGAATGGAAGATTATATCCGTATCGCTTATGTGTACTGAGAACGAACTGGTTTCACGCCTGCAGCGGGACATAGACGCGGGTATCCGCTCCAGTGATGTCATAGCCCGTTCGTTAGAGCGGCTGCAGCACTACTCCGGCGTTGACAGCGTCAAGGTAGACGTCACATATATGTGTCCGGAGGAAGCCGCCGAGGCCATAAAAGCAATAGCGGGGACCTGAAGTCCCCGCTATTCATATTTCATCCTCTCGCTCAAAGACCAAGTCCAGCGACAGTATCTTCCCCTGACCATTCTGGCTGACGGGTACCGCGCTCACGAAGCGCCAGCCCTTTGACGCCATTTTATTTACTACGTCGCGGTAACTCTGACCTTCAGGCCCCACAAAGCTCGCCTCATTGAAATACAACGATGCGTTTATTTCCACAAATTCATACTTCATACCTTTACCTCCATCATGCGTTGCTGATATATTGCCGCGAGGCCCGGAAACATCAGCATTGGCTGTTTCCAAAGGCCGCAAGCTGTGTTATTATGTGTCCGGTGATTCTTATGTTCAACGATGGACGCAGTAAGCGCGTGGTTTTCATAGCCCACTGCCTGCTAAACCAGAACTCCATATCCGACGGCACCGCAGTTTACCCTGCAGCCTTCAAGTCCACAGTGCGCCTGCTGCTGGACGCCGACGCCGGCATAGTACAGCTGCCCTGTCCGGAGCTGTGCTGTCTCGGCCTTGACAGAGGCGACGTGCGCGGGGCGCTCAGGCCGGTGACGGAGGAAAACACTCGCATCCGCCGCGAGATATCTCAAGGGGAACCAGCCAAGAGGCTGAGCGTGCTCGCAGATTACGCGATGTACCAGATTGAGGAATATTACCGCCACGGCTTTGAGCTGGCCGCCATCGTCGGCGCGAACCGCTCCCCCAACTGCGGAGTTGATACCACGTCCGACAACGGCGAAGAAGTCCCCGGAATGGGGCTGTACATGTCCGCTCTGCGCTCCAGGCTGGACGAAGAAGGTATTTCAATACCCATGATTGGCGTGAAGTCGGATGAAGAAGCTGTCAAAAAGCTTCAGGAGATTCTATAATCAAAGGGAGCCTTTCTCCAGGTGCGCTTTCAGGTCGGCGATAAACCTCGACTGCTGTCTCTTCAGGTAGCTCCTGACAAATGGGCGCAGGTAAAATTTCTTCGCCGTCACATTCTCTGTGAACTCGACGCAAGTGACCTCTCCCTCGGCTCTGAACATTCCAACCCAGTGGCCGCGCATGTTTGTGTTCTCCATGTCCAATTCCCAACGCTCGCCCGGAATACAGGAGGCAACAGTAAAATAGGTGGCGTAGTTTCCCGGCGAATACTCTATAAAACGGTTTTCGCCCAGTATTTCGGTACGGCTCAAATCACTGCGCCAGCCGTACACGGCCGCATCGGTAACGGCGTCCCACACTCGCTCCAGAGGGGCGCAAATAGTTGATTTTATGCTCGAGACAGGCATGTTGTCACCTCATTCAGCCATGGGCGCCCTGGCGTAAATCATCGGCGTATAGCGCATACCATCGGACAGCTTTTCGTCCGACAGGTCTGTGAAACCAAGGCGGTGGTATACTTCGACCGCGTAGGGAGATGAATTTACGGTGTAATATGGGTTATCGCTGTGCTCAAGCAGGTATTCCCAAAGCGCTCTCCCTATGCCTTGCCGGTGGTACTTGCTGTGCACGAAGAAACAGCAGATGTGCTTGAGAGCTTTGTCGGTAACAAGAACGCCGAGCAGATCACCGTGTTCATATGCGCTGAAGAACTCGAGGCTCGTGGCAGCTTTGCTGTCGTTGATGAAGTCCCTGAAAGAATTTACACCCTCGTCGGAATAGTCGGGAGCTTCAAACTGCAAAAAGGTATCCCATATCAAAGCAAGCGCTTCGCGTATTTCCGCCTTGTCCCCTATCCGCCTTATATCCACGCTCAGTCCACCTTTACATATTCGGTCTGAAAAAGCTGTGCTGCGAATTGAGCCGCCGCCAGGCTGTGTGCTTAATTGTTTAATTAGTATATCACAACGTCATCCGGCAGGCAATGTTAAAGCCTCCGGCAGAGCGGAGGCTTTACGTTTAATGGTATAAAAAGTAGATAAATGTCTAATTTCTACAAAAAATATTTTTGACCTGAAGTGTACTACATGGCAATAATCTTAATACAGCTATAAGCTTCCTCTATACTATTATAAATGTAATTTTAGTATGGAGGTAAACCTATATGATGCAGTATAAGCAGTTAGCAAGAGAGTTCCTGCGCCAACATGTAATATCCTTCCGTAAAGTGAAAAACTTGACCCAAGAAAAGATGGCGGAACGTCTGCGAATTACAATCCGGGCATATGCGGACATTGAGCACGGGAGATACAGTTTATCCTCAAGCACTCTTCTCTTCCTGCTCGTTATGCTTGATGAGACAGAGCTGAATGACCTTCTGGAAGAGTTCCGCGGTGCCGTTGAGGAGTATGAATCGGCAATGCCGGAAGAGAGCGCTGCTCTCACTTCAGCAGGGCCATACTTCCGCTCAAGCGGTTTACAAGCTTTCTTGGACCAATCAAAGCAAGACCATAATATCGAAGAGCTCTTTCGCTCGTTCTAGTCAACCTGGCGTCATACTCACAGCGTCAGGCTGCACCCGTCCGCCACAGTGTCCTTCGATGTACTCGCAGGCTCGAGTGACTTAGGCGCGGAAGCAGCTTGGTTCCTGAACGGAGCCGTATCTGCCTGATGCATAGCTGAGCAGTTTTTAAACGACGACATTCGTCCTGGTACTGGTCTGAAATGGCGAAGTACATCTCGCGTAGCCGTGAAGCAAGCTCTGGGTCGCGCAGCACGTTTGGGCAGAATTGCTGTGCATAACTCAAAAGAGTTAAAATGCCGTCGCATGGGCGCATTAATCATTCAACCGTCACCAAAAAGCGGCAGTTTTCGCCGCCGGTGAGTGCAGTATGCAGGGTTTTGACTTCTATTTTCTTTCCCGGCAGCAGGTTTTCCAGGACATAAAATATGCTCTGGCGGGAGCACTCGCAGAAGTTAGGGTCTGCGCTCTTGGCCTCCGCTGCCTCGGGGCAGACGCAATACGGGTATCCGATTATGTACACATGCCCCGGTTCCACTACTTCCCCGTGGAAATACGGCGTGTCGCCGTACTTCGCGTACTGCGCGTCCAGGCTGCATCCGCACTCTTCAAATTGTCGGCGCATCTCGGGGAGTGCGGTAAACTCTATGCACTTTTCAGCTTTTTCCCGGTAGTTCATTTGCTCACCTCGCGGTATCTATGGCCACCTTTATCACACCGTCACGGCGCTGTTCGAAGAGCTCAAAGGCCGTTTCTATCTCGCTGAGCGGATAGCGGTGGGTTATCAACGGCGTGGTGTCGATTTTTCCCTCGTCTATCAGTCGCAGTATTTCATCGCAGTCGCAGCCGTCCACGCCTCCGGTTTTGAACACGAGATTTTTGCCGTACATGTCAGGCAGCGGCAGCGTCTGTGCGTTGTTATAGAGCGCAACTATCGTGACTATGGCGTTCGGCCTGGCGCACTGCCATGCCAGCTGGAAGCTCTCGTCAGAGCCGCCGCACTCGATGACCCGGTCGGCGCCGCCATGTTCGCTGTGGGCAAGGGTGAAGCCGGCCAGGCCGTCCGGCCCCGTTGTGAGCACGCCGGGGTAGTTGCGGCGAATAAGTTCCAGGCGTTCCGGGTGCCGGTCGCAGACAATAACGCGCTTCGGCTCTTTGAGCAGCACACACGCGAGCGTACAGATGCCTGTCGGGCCTCCGCCGATTATGAGCACAGTGTCGTCCGGACTTATCTCGCTTATCTTGGCCGCCCAATAGCCTGTGGCCAGGATATCCCCGGTAAAAAGCGCGCGCTCATCGCTCACGCCATTGGGTATGCGGCTCAGTCCCGTGTCCGCGTGCGGCACACGGACGTATCCGGCCAGCCCGCCGTCAATGCGGCAGCCCAGCGCCCATCCGCCGTCAGGGTCAGTGCAGTTGTTAACCCAGCCATTTTTGCAGAAGAAGCACTCGCCGCAGTAGGTCTCAACATTCACGGCGACTCGGTCTCCCGGCCTGACTTTTGTCACGGCGCTCCCTACAGCCTCGACAACGCCGACCATCTCGTGGCCGACGGTCGTACCCGGCACGGCGCGTGGAACGCTGCCGTGCTTTATGTGTATGTCGCTGGTGCAAATACTGGCGAGCGTGACGCGGACAACGGCGTCGCCGGCTTCACAAACCTGCGGCACCGGCTTGTCCACAAGCCGCAGCTCCCCGTTGCCGAAATAGGTGTAAGCTTTCATATCTCCGGTGCTCCAAATTCTTCAGCGGGCTTCGCTCAGCTTTTTTATCGCCTCGCCCTTTGTGGCAAGGAAGTAAAAGCTGCTGCCCATATTTGACTCATATATGAAATCGTGCAGAGGTTTGCTGGTATATCTTGAGTAGTCGCCGTAAAAGGCCGCTTTCATGTGATAATTCGTCAGCTTTTGCAGCACTTCGCCCGCCAGGCCTGTGCTGAGGATAAAGAAATCCTCGCACACGGCTCTTTTGGGGATGACGAACCGGTCTGCGCCGGTCTCATGCTTCACCGACATCGCCAGCTCCAGCGCCGACTGTGCATCCCTGATGAGCATTTCATCCCCGGAAATGACGGCAACCTTTACGCCGTTGATGTCCAATCTCTCAATCTGCATTACTTTATCATCTCATTGAACTCGTTTTCGTCTATTATCTTCACTCCGAGCTCCTGTGCCTTCGTGAGCTTGCTGCCTGCGGCCTCGCCGGCGAGGACATAGGAGGTCTTTTTGCTGACGGAGCCTGAGACCTTGCCGCCGAAGGACTCTATTATCTGCGCGGCATGGTCCCGGGTATAGGTCGGCAGCGTTCCGGTGAGTACAAATGTCTGACCACGGAAGCGCTCGTCCTGCACCGTCTCGGAGCTCTCAAAGCTGACTCCGGCTTCTCGCAGCAGCCTTATCTGGTGCTGCGACTGCTCGCTTTCAAACCACTCGCGTATGCTTTTTGCTGTAATCCCGCCGATATCCGGGATGTTTTGCAGCTCTTCCTCGCCCGCGTCCATGAGCTTATCCAGTGTGCCGAAGTGTGAGGCCAGGACTTTGCCCGCTTTGGAACCCACCTGACGTATGCCGAAAGCGCAGAGCAGGCGGGCAAGCCCGGCGGACTTGCTCTTTTCTATAGCGTTTATCAGGTTCTCGGCCGATTTTTTACCCATTCGGTCGAGTTTCGCTATGTCTTTGGCGTCAAGGTAGTATATCCCCGCCGGGGTGGTGAGCAGCCCCGCGCCTACGAGGTTTTCGGCCACGCTCTCGCCCAGTCCCTCTATGTCCATGGCCTCGCGCGAGGCGAAATGGACAATATTCCGCAGCCTCTGAGCAGGGCATTCCGCTCCCGTGCAGCGCATGGCTGCGCCGTCCTCGTCGCGGACGATTGGCGCGCCGCACTCAGGGCAGGTTTCGGGCAGATGGTACGGCTCCGTGCCGTCAGGTCGCTTTGATTTCACAACCTCGAGCACCTCGGGGATTATCTCGCCCGCCTTACGCACGCGCACGGTGTCGCCTATGCGCACGTCAAGCTTGTCGATGAAGTCCTGATTGTGCAGGGTGGCGTTGGTGACGGTAGTACCTGCGAGGCGCACGGGCTCAATGACGGCCTTCGGAGTGAGTACGCCGGTGCGTCCGACCTGGCAGACGATGTCCTTGACGACGCTCTCCTTGACCTCGGGAGGATACTTGTAGGCTGCGGCCCAGCGCGGCGCCTTGGCCGTGGAGCCAAGCTGCTCGCGTTCGGAAAGAGAGTTCAGCTTAACGACCGCGCCGTCTATGTCATAGGGGAACTGGTCGCGGTTTTCACCTATTTCCGTGATGCGCTTGCAGCACTCGTCGAAGCTCTTCAGTATGGCGTGGGGTACGACATAAAAGCCGTAGCTTTCAAGCGCGTCCAGGCTCTCTGCGTGAGTTGTAAAGGTAACGCCCTCGGCCTTCTGTACGTTAAAAACGCATATGTCCAGTTTGCGGGACGCGGCGACCTTGGAGTCCTGTTGGCGCATACTGCCGGCAGCGGCATTGCGCGGGTTGGCGAGCAGCGCCTCTCCCCGCTCAGCGCGCTTGGCGTTGAGCTCTTCAAACACCTCACGCGACATATACACCTCTCCGCGGACAATCAGCCTCGGCGGGGCGTTCTTCAGTTTCTTCGGCAGGTTGCGCACAGTGCGCAGGTTTTCGGTCACGTCCTCGCCTGTCACGCCGTCACCGCGCGTCGCGCCGCGCACGAACACTCCGTCTACATACTCGAGGGACATGGACAGGCCGTCAATCTTCGGCTCAACGCTGTATTCGCGCACACCGAGAGCCTCGGTCACGCGCTCATCGAAGGCGCGCAATTCGTCGAAGGAAAACACGTCGTTTAGGCTCTCAAGCGGAACCTCATGCGTAACCGGCGCAAAAGTGCTCTTCGCCGTTCCACCGACATGCTGCGTGGGCGAGCTTGGGTCGTAATACTCCGGGTGAGCGGCCTCCAGCTCTTCCAGCTGCCTAAGGAGCGCGTCGTACTCGAAGTCCGAGATTATGGGCGCGTCCTCGTCGTAATAGTGGCGGTTGTGTTCCTCAATTTCGGCACGCAGTGCGTCTATCTCGCGTTTAACATCGTCCATGTCTTTACCTCTTCGTTTAATATCAGGCTGTGGAGCCCCAGTTCAGATATGTGTCGGGTACGTCGCCGAGGATTACCGTCTCGGCAATAAGGATTTCGCTGACGACCTGAGTGGAAATAGTCTGCCAGGGCATAATTACGTCTATATCCACGACTACGTCCAGCTTTATCTGGTGCTTGGTCTGATTTATACCGGCGTCTGAAAGCTCATTCTTGAAGTCCACATGTGAGCTCGTGAGCATTGTGATATCCACCGGTATTTCAGGCCCCTTGCCAAGCAGGAGGCTGGAGCCGAGCACGTTTCCTACCGGGATAGAAAGGGAAAGCTGCCCTCCGTCCGCGGCGTGGACTATGTCGCTCAAGAGCTCGCTGCTGAGTGCGTTTATCCGCGCCATGTTAGTTTGTACGGCAGTGACTGAGCCGTCGGCGCCGTATTCCAGGTTCACGAAATAGTCGTAGTCATAGTCCTCTTCGGCGAATTTTCGGCTGATTGTGTCGTTGATGCACAGCGTCATCAGGTCTGTAGCGTCCGACAGCACCATCTGTCGTGACAGCTCGCGGAAATAAGCTATGCTCTTTATTGTCACGGCCGCCAGGATGGCGAGAACCACTGTGATTATTACGAGCAGCTTGCCCTTCCTGCTGATACGCGGCAGGTGCATATCTAGGTACATCGGCCTGCGCCGGATACGTCTGGGC
Source organism: uncultured Eubacteriales bacterium (assembly GCA_900544765.1). GTDB lineage: Bacteria > Bacillota > Clostridia > Oscillospirales > Oscillospiraceae > Scatomorpha > Scatomorpha gallistercoris. The sequence continues at coordinate 16,683 of UQWI01000001.1, forward strand.
ATGATATCACCCCAGACTATGTATATTCGGACTATTTGTCCAACATTTCCGCTATTGCGTTCATTACGCCGAGTTTGCCGCTCTCGTACGTCAGGCCGCCCTGCAAAAATGCAAAATACGGCTCGCGCATAGGGCCGTCGCAGCTGAGCTCTATCGAGCTGCCCTGTATAAACGCCCCGGCGGCCATGATGACCTCATCCTCGTAGCCTGGCATAGCCCAGGGCTCAGGCGTGACATAGGAGTCGACCGGCGAGCCGGACTGTATGCCCTTGCAGAAGCGCTTGAGGTTTTCAGGTGTCTCGAGGGTTATAGTCTGAATGATGTCGCTGCGTTTTTCCTCAGCGGCGGGCTCGGTTTTGAAGCCCATCTCTTCAAGCATGGCGGCGCAGAGCGCTGCGGTTTTTAGCGCCTGGGCAGTGGTGTGCGGCGCCATGAAAAGGCCCTGGAAGAGCGGGCGGTTGTTGCCAAGCGTGCAGCCGCACTCACCGCCGATGCCGGGGACGGTCAGGCGGAAGGACGCGTTGTCCACCAGCTCCGCCCTGCCGGCGATGTAACCGCCTGTGGGGGCCAGGCCGCCGCCCGGGTTCTTTATCAGCGAGCCCGCGATGAGGTCGGCTCCAACCATTGTCGGCTCCACCGTGTCCGTGAACTCTCCGTAGCAGTTGTCGACGATGCAGGACGTGCCGGGAGACACAGATTTGATAACGTCGATAATTTCGCCTATCTCCCCCACTGTCAGCGCCCTGCGCGCGTCGTAGCCTCGTGAGCGCTGTATCAGCGCCGCAGCCGGCCGGAGCTCTTCAGCAGCTGCGCGTATGCCCTCAAGGTCCGGCCCGCCGCCGAGCGTATCAACCTGGGCGTACTCCACGCCGTAGAAGCGCAGAGAGCCGAAGGCGTCGCCGGATATACCGATGGCCGTCCGGAGCGTGTCATAGGGCGCGCCCATTGTGGAGAGCAGCGTATCTCCGGGCTTGAGCGCGGCAAAAATGGCGCTGGCTATGGCGTGAGTGCCGTTTACGAAGTTTATTCGCACGAGCGCCTTCTCGGCGCCGAACACGCGGGCCCAGACCTTGTCAAGCGTCTCGCGGCCCAAATCGTCATAGCCGTAGCCGGTGGTCCCGGCAAAGCAGCTGTCGGAGACCTTGAACTCCTGGAAAGCCTCCATGACGCGTTCAGTGCACTTTTCACTCACCCCGTCAATTTCGGCGAAGCGCTCGCTCAAGCGAGCCTCGCACCTTTTTGCGAGGTCGCGCACCTGCTGTGGGATTTCACTCGGTTTCATTTCCCTCAAACTCCAATACTATTTTTCTGAAAGTGTCGCCGCGTTCGGCGAAGTTCTTAAACCTGTCAAAGCTCGAGCACGCGGGGCTGAGCAGCACTACATCCCCGGGCACGGAGTGCTCACGCGCCTCAACTACAGCGGTACGCAAGTCGGGCACTATGCTTATCGGGAGGCGTGACGGGTCGAAGAAAACGCTGTGCCTCACCGCATCGGCAATCTGCTCGGCGGTGTCGCCGGTCAGATACAGGGCCTTTACCCGTTCGGCTATCTCGTCGGCGAGCTTGTCGAAGGAGACATGCTTGTCGTGGCCTCCCGCTATGAGTATGGGCTTTACGCGCATAGCGCGAAGCCCGGCGATGGTGCGCGTAGGGCTGGTGGCGATGGAGTCGTTTATATACGACACGCCGTCGAGCTTGCGGATGAGCTCCAGACGGTGACGCACACCGCCGTATGTGCGCGCAACATTGCGGCACATTTCCGGCGAAACAAGCCCGTCTACGGCACAGAATGCGGCCATATAGTTCTCCACGTTGTGCTCGCCGGGGAGCAGTATCTCGCTTTCGGGGATGATAGCCTCGACCTCGTAGTCGTGGGAATAGTATATCATGCCGTCGCGGCAGAACACGCCGTTCCTGACCGTTTCACGGTGGGAAAACTGCAGGACGCGGCTGTGTGCCTCTTCGCCGAAACGCGCCGTAATAGCATTGTCGCGGTTAACTATGAGCATATCTTCCGGACCCTGACCCGAGAAAATGCGTTTCTTGGCCTCAATGTAATCCTCGTAGGTAGGATGCTTGTCAAGGTGGTTCGGTGAGACGTTGGTTATCACCGCCACATCAGGACGGATGTTTATGCTGTGCAGCTGGAAGCTGGAGAGCTCGAGCACCGCAACATCGTCCGGGTGTATGTCCGGTATCTCGGTGAGCAGCGGCTTGCCGATGTTGCCGCCGAGGTGGACGCGCTTGCCACCGGCCTTGAGCAGCTCGGCTATTATCGAGCTGGTCGTTGTCTTTCCGTCTGAGCCGGTTATACCTATCGTCCGGCAGGGGCAGAGCTCAAAGAAGGCCTCCATTTCGCTGGTTATCACTGCGCCGTGCTCCTTGGCGGAGACAAGATGCGGGTCTGTGGGCAGCAATCCGGGCGTCCGGAAGATTACGTCAAAGCCGTCCAGACCGTCCAGATAACCGGGGCCGAGCCTGAGCTCTGCGCCGCGTGTGGATAGAATCTCCGCCTCGTCCTCCATGGCAGACTCATCACGCATGTCGCAAACGGTTATGGGCAGGCCGTTGTCAAGCAGCAGGTCTATGAGCGGCGTGTTGCTCACGCCTATACCCAGGACGGCCACACGCTTCCCGCGCAGTGCGTCCACATATTCCTGAAGTGTCATAATTTCACCTCGCAGAGATTGCGCCGGCAAGGCCGGCGCCTTCATATCTTTAATAAACCTTTAGCCGCGCGAACAAAAGTAAAAGCGCGGCAGAGGCCAACGCCAAGCTTTGGCCTGGTCAATTATATCCTTTTCGGAGCTCAAATACAATCTTTTTGTTGACGCGCACGGCTGAAAAGGGTAAAATGGCCTTCGAGCGGGCCGGACGGCCGCGGGCATAAGGCGAAAGCCTGTGCGTGAGGAAAGTCCGGGCTCCATAGGGCAAGGATAACGGGTAACACCCGCCAGGGGCGACCCTCGGACAAGTGCAACAGAGATATACCGCCGGGCAGGGCCTATGCCCAGCCCGGTAAGGCTGGAAAGGCGAGGTAAGAGCTCACCCATCGCCTGGAGACAGGTGGATGCTGTAAACTCTATCCGGAGCAACACCGTGGAGGGACATATAGGCCGGCCCGGCCGTCCCGAGGAGGTGGCTAAAGCCTTGCGGCAACGTAAGGCGTAGATAGATGGCCGTCGATTACAGAACCCGGCTTACAGGCCCGCTCTTTATTTTATGCAGAAGGCCGCTCTTTGAGCGGCCTTTTCTGTTGAAAAAGTTCTGCTATGATACAACTTCGATACAATTTTGATACGTTCTCCCTCTACAATAAGCCTAACGCATTACTTTGGAGGCTTTTATGATTACAAAACTACGCAAAAGGTACACGCTGCCGGGTCTGATAATTTGCCTGCTGGGGCTTGTATTGCTTTGGGTGCTCTTCACCTTCTGGCTCTTTGACACGAACTATAGCCTGTGGGCTTACATTGCGTCGTTTTTGAGCGTTGCCCTCTTCGTGCTCGTCTGCCTGCGCTTTGTCCCGGGCTGGATGCGTTACTGGTCTCACGGCGTTTGCGCCGTCGAGTCAGAGCGGGTCGGAGGGGAGCCTGAGCGCATCAGGGCAATAATATTTGTAATCGGGCTGCTCTTCTGTATTGCGGTCTTTGCCGTCACATATTTGATATACATCGCCTGCGGCTACAGCGGGACTTGGGCATCCTTCCGCAATTTCTGGACTCTCACGGACAGCCAGCACTATCTGGACATCGCCCGAGACTGGTATCTCTCCGAGGGCGTAATAGACAGGCTGGTACAGCTGGTGTTCCTGCCGGGATACCCCATAGCTATTCGCATAATGCACCTGCTCATACCGGACTGGGTGCTCGCGGGACTACTCGTGTCCTGGCTGAGCTTTGCCGGGGCGCTGAGCGTCTGCTATTCCCTGCTGAGGCTCGACTACAGTCACTCCACCGCCATGCGAGCCATAAAGTACCTGTGCATCATCCCCGGTTCCTTCTTCTTCGTTGCACCGATGAGCGAAAGCCTGTTCCTGCTGCTCAGCCTCGGCTGCGTCTATCTGGCGCGCACGAAGAGATACGCCCTCGGCTGCCTTCTCGGCGGCCTGGCCGCCTTCACCCGTTCGCTCGGCCTGATGCTATTCGTACCCGTTTGCATGGAGCTCGTACATGAGGCCGTGAACGCGCCGAAGGGCCGGCGGAAGCTCCTGCGCTTTGCCTGGCTGCTGCTCATACCCGCGGGGTTCGGCGTGTACTGCTGCATCAATTACCAGGTTGCAGGGAACCCGTTTCAGTACATGATATATCAGAGAGAGCACTGGGGGCAGAGCTTCGGCCTCTTCTTTTCCACCGCTGCGTATCAGCTCGACAACGCCATAAGGTGCGTGCCGGGCAACCTGAAGAATTTTTTCGGTCTGTGGCTGCCGAACCTCATATTCGATATTTCCGCCCTGGCTGTGCTCGCATGTACGGCTAAGAAGCTCCGGCCCGACTACACGGCCTGGTTCATAGCCTACTACGTCATTGCCATCGGCGCCACATGGCTTTTGAGCTCTCCGAGGTATATGATAAGCCTGCTGCCCTTCTTTCTCTCCGTGTCGCTGCTCGCGAAAACGCCTAGGCGGGACGCGGTTATGACAGCCGTCTGCATACCGCTCTGGCTTCTCTATGAAATTGCCTTTGTCCTGCGCTGGCAGGTCTGGTAATCAGCCGTTTCAAACAGATGTAAAAAGCTCCAGAGCGAAGGCCCTGGAGCTTTTGCTTTTATTTTTCCGCCTCTTTGGCGGCGTGGCCAATCTCCCAGCCGCGGCGGAAAGCGGCCTCGTTGATGGGATTGAGCTCGGGGCGTTTTGCTCCAAGCTTCTTGAAAGCTGTCTGAAGCACGTTTTCAGCCGGCAGGATTTCGGTATAGCCGATGATAGCGCCGACGATGACGAGGTTCAGGCACTTGGGGTTGCCGAGCTCGATAGAGATGTTGCCGGCGTCAACCTTGACGACGTGGACGTCCTCGCGAGTCTCCTCGATGGTGACGACGGTGCTGTTCACGAAGATGGTGCCGCCGGGGACGACGGCGTCCTTGAACTTGGCCATGCTGGGGTCGTTCAGGCAGACGACGTAGTCGGCCTTGTTGACCTTAGGCGCGCCGACGGGCTCGTCCGAAATGACAACGTAGCAGTTGGCGGTGCCGCCTCGCATCTCCGCGCCGTAGCTTGGGAAGTAGGTGACGTACTTGTCGGTGGTCTCGCATGCGGTGTAGCTCAGCAGCTGGCCGGCTACCATGACGCCCTGACCGCCGAAACCGGCGATGATGAAAGATTTCTCCATGTTGCAGCCTCCCCTTCTCACTTCGCGCGGAATTCCCCGAGCGGGAACTCCTTGAGTATGACGTTGTGGACGTGGTCAAGGCTCTCCAGCGGGCTCATGCCCCAGTTGGTCGGGCAGTTGGAGACAAATTCGACGAAGCTGAAGCCCTTGCCCTCGAGCTGGTACTGGAAGGCCTTCTTGACGGCGGCCTTTGCCTTGCGGGCGTTCGGCACGTCGGCGGCGGTCACGCGGGCGATGTAGGCGGGGGCGTCGAGCTGGTTGATGAGCTCGCACATGTGCATCGGGGCGCCATGCTCCTTCTCATCGCGGCCGTAAGGGGTGGTAGTGGTCTTGGCGCCAAGCAGCGTGGTCGGGGCCATCTGGCCGCCGGTCATGCCGTAGATGCCGTTGTTGACGAAGATGACCGTGAAATTCTCGCCGCGGTTTGCAGCGCTCATGGTCTCGGCCAGGCCGATGGCGGCAAGGTCGCCGTCGCCCTGATAGGTGAACACCAGCGTCTCGGGGCTGCAGCGCTTGAAAGAGCTGGCGATGGCGCAGGCCCTGCCGTGGGGAGCGGCGACGGTGTCCATATCGAAATAGGTAACGGCGAGGCCGCAGCAGCCGACGCCCTGGACATAGCAGGCGTTGTCGAGCTGGCCCAGCTCATCGAGGGCCTCGCAGACTATCTTACAAACGCTCGAGTGCATGCAGCCGGGGCAGAAGCCGGTGACCGCGCCCTCGAAGATACCCGCCGGGCGGGAATAAACTTTTTCCATCATAGCACAGACCTCCTTACTTCATCAGACTGCGGGCCGCGTCCAGGATGGTGGAGCGGTCGAGCACTTCGCCGCCGGAAGAGAGGGCGGTGACTATCTTCGTCCTGCCGTGCACAACGTTGGACACGTCCTCTGCGAACTGGGCGGGGATGCTCATTTCGGCGCAGACTATGCCGCGCAGCTTCTCGAGCGGCAGCTTCTCGTAGGCGACATCCGGGAAGGGATATACCTTCTTCGGGCGGATGAGACCGGCCTTGATGCCCTCACTGCGGAGTATGTTGACGGCGCTCTTGGCAATACGTCCGGAAATGCCGTAAGCGGTCAGAATAATCTCGGCGTCCTCGGTCAGGTAGTCCTCATAGTCGACCTCGGTCTCCTTCCAGCCCCTGTACATCTCGTCGGCCTGGATGTTCATCTGCATCTGGCTAACGCGGGTGTCGAGGCCGGGTCCGCACATGACCTTGTGCTGGGGGCCGCCCTTCTTGCCGGTGGCGGCGTAGGTCTTGGTGGCTCGTATGGCGGCAATCTGCTCGTCGGTAAGGGGGTCGGGCAATACGACGGGCTCCATCATGGTGCCGGTAAAGCCGTCCATGAGGAGGATGACGGGGTTGTGATACTTGTCGGCCAGCTCAAAGGCCTCCCAAGTCATGTCGACAGCCTCCTGCAGAGTGGAGGGGCTGAGTACGAGCATGCGGAAGCCGCCGTTGCCGGAGGCATGGGTGGCCTGCATATAGTCCTGCTGGGCGGGCTGGATGGTACCGATGCCGGGACCACCGCGCTGGAAGTTGGCGATGACTACGGGCAGGCGGGCGCCTGCCATCCAGGAAATGGCCTCGCTCTTGAGAGAAATGCCGCAGCTGGAAGAGCTGGTCATGCTGCGCACACCGGCAGCGGCGGCGCCGTAGGCCATGTTGGCGGAGGCAACCTCGCTCTCACCCTGGATGAACACGCCGTTCACCTGGGGCATCCTGCGGGCGAAATACTCGGGGACATCATTCTGCGGGGTTATGGGGTAACCGGCGAAAAACCGGCATCCGGCGCGGACAGCAGTCTCGGCGACCGCTTCGCAGCCCTTCATGAATATCTTTTCTGCCATCTCAGTTCGCCTCCCTGTATACCGTTATCGCCGCATCCGGGCATATGGTGGCGCACATTGCGCACCCTATGCAGTCCTCTGGGTGCAGGGGCTGCGAATACTGGTAGCCCTTAGAGTTCACTGCGTTGGTAGTGCCCAGCACCTTTTTCGGACACACGTTGACGCAGTAGAGGCAGCTTTTGCAGGCTTCTGTGTAAATTTCCACGCGGCCTTTAGCCATTTCAACCACTCCTTCTCATTTATTGATGGTGCTCCTCCCCGCCGGAACCTCCCATCCACTCCGGCAGGGTGTTGAGCCGTATCGGAAGTATGGGCTCCTCAACGCGCTCTTCCACTTCGGCGCAGAGCTCTTCCAGGACGCAGACAAAGTCCGGCGTTTCCCCGGGAAATAGAGCCCTGAACCTGTCCAGCCCTTCAATCACGTTCTCCACCGTGGTCTCAGGGCCGAAGTTTGGGTTGGCTACGAGATGGAGGCCGCGAAGCCTGGCCGCTCCTGCGACCCGGCCGACAGTGCTCTCAATATCTGCGAGAGTACGCGACCAGGGCCTGTACGGGTTCACTATGTAGAATACCCTTGCGTCCTCGCGGTTCAAAATGTGCGAAAACTGGCCTATCATATGCGAACCGTGCGAGCCGCCGCCCACATCCATCATCACAATACACTCGGGGTTGGTCAGCGTCTCTATGACGCCGGGCGCCACAGTGGTCGCGTCGAGATATTGAGCCTGGAAATGGAAAACGACTCCCTTCTCCTCCAACTCTGTTTCGCAGTCACGGGCGCGGAAGAGCGGCTTTGTCTGGTCCATATCAAAGAAGTGCACTTCGCGTCCGCCCTCGCGGGCTATGCACATAGCCAGGTTGATTGCCGTCTCAGTTTTGCCCGAACCGGCCTCACCTAAAAACACTATGTTTTTGGCTCCATGCAGATAATTTTGATACAATTCTGACAAACTTTCCACTCGCCTTCCGTGTTCTGTGAAGCTTTATGTACAACACATGATAGCACAATACCTGAGTGCAATGCAAGTCTGGGATTTAATGTGCGAAAGTATACTTAGATAATTAGGTTAACTAAGTCAAAAGCTAATTTATATGTTGCAATATAGAGAAAAAAGTGCTAAAATAATGTGCGCAAATTATACGATACAGGGGATGAAACGATGTCTGGACATTCCAAGTGGCACAATATACAGAAGACCAAGGGCGCCCAGGATGCCAAGAGGGCTCAGGCCTTCACTAAGATAGCACGCGAAATGATAGTTGCGGTCAAGGAAGGCGGCAGCGGCGACCCCGCCAACAACTCCCGTCTCGCGGCCGTCATCGCCAAGGCGAAGGCCGCCAACATGCCCAACGACAATATTAAGCGTACGATAGACAAGGCTCTCGGAAGCGGCAATACCGACAACTACGAGTCCGTCACCTACGAAGGATACGGCCCGAGCGGCGTCGCCGTTATCGTAGAGGCCATGACCGACAACCGCAACCGTACCGCCAGCGACATCCGCCACGCCTTCGACAAGAACGGCGGCAACATGGGCCAGACCGGCTGCGTGAGCTGGAGCTTCGACAAGAAGGGCGTCATCGTCGTCAACAACGAGGACGGTGACATCGACGAGGACAAGATGATGGAGGACGCTCTCGAGGCGGGCGCCGCCGACATGGAGCAGGACGGCGAGGTTTTCTCCGTCTACACCGAGCCCGATGACGTCGCCGCCGTTGCCGAGTACCTCACCGGCCACGGCTATGAGCTGCTCAGCGCCCAGGCCGAAATGGTCCCCCAGAGCTACATCACCCTCTCCGACGAGGGCGACATCAAGAACATGCAGAAGATGATAGACATGTTCGAGGACAACGACGACGTCCAGAACGTCTGGCACAACTGGGAAAACAGCGAGGGCTGATTACAGCGAGTATAAAAGCGGGAGGCTGCGCGCCTCCCGCTTTTCGCTTTTTTAATTATATTTTTCATTGTTTTAATATGGTGTTTGATGTATAATTCCTTCAGTATGAACAACCGGAGGGATACTATGCGAAAAAGCCTGTTTGCCCTGATTATGGCGTTTGTTCTCTGCCTCAGCCTGGCTACGACGGCCTCGGCCGACGAGCCGCAGAATATGGCGGAGGTAAGGTACAACGACAAAAAATATACGCTTGTCCTGGGAATGTACGACGAAGGCACAGACAAGATAGACGAATTTTCAGGCGCCGCGTGGCCAACGACCCAGACCGAGCTGGAAAGTAACGCAGGTCAGGTCAACGCCTTTCCGTTCAGCCAGTTCGCCGTGACGGTGTTTGCAAACATTGATGGCCAAAACAAGAGCGAGGTATCCGAGCCGCTGAGGAGCGAAATAATCACGTCCGTTGCGTTTTCGGCTGAAAACAATGGCAGCAATTTTATTGCCCGCATTGAGACCTCGCAGGGCAGCGGCCGCTGGTACGCCGCGCCGTATCTGAGCTATGTTCACAGCAGCGCGGATTTAGTTGCCGATGTTGAAGTGGCTGACAGCAAAACCCGGACGCTCAAGTTTTCTATCAATCACGACTGGATGCCCGACGACGTCTACGTCGACCTGAGCCATCTGACAAGTGAAACTGAGCTGCAAAACTACATTAACAACCTTAATGCTGGCAGCCTGAACGAGAACTATCCAGGCGGTATACTCGGTTTTTACATCCAGCTAGGCCCGTATGACTACGGCGACATCACAATCGACGGCAGCAAAATACCCGCCGAGGCGATAGTGATAATGGGCAGCGGGTATAACGACGGGGCCGCGCAGATGACCACGCAGCTCAGCAGCCTGACTATCACGAACAGTAATGTCAGTGACGGCAAAAAGCAGCAGTCCGTCATATCCGGCATAATATTTGAAAGCGAAGGCAACTCCGGCAGAGTTGCTTTGACGATAAACAACTCCCATGCCTTCTCGAGTATAAGCGACTGTTCCTTCAGGGGCTACGATACGGCGATAAGCCTGCCGGCCGGCGCCGAAGTGGGCAGCATATATAACTGCCTGTTCATCGAAAATGACCTGGCTATAGGATACGCGAACGCCGTCAGCGGCGTCAACATCTATAACTGCGCGTTTGACGGCAACAAGAACTCCATACGCCTTTCAAATATGCCGGGCAATTCCACCGCCTACGATTACCGCATCTACCACTGCGACTTCATCAACGGCAACAACTCCGACAAGAAGGACATAGACGCGTCCAAAGCAGTCACGGCGTCCGGCAACTACTTCGACCACCCCTCGGACAAAGCCGTCAATAACAAGGCCGACATCAGCCTGCGCTACCTCTCCCCCACCGGCCTGACGCAATACCTTATGTACCGCTTCGGCTACGACAACAGCCCCGTTGCGGCTCCTGACTGGGCGGGCAAGCTCATAGGCATCGGCTCGGAGGCCGCAAGCGTGACGGTTGATCTGAGCGACGAGCTGCTCTTCGCCGGCGGCGACGCGCTGATCGACGGAGACAGCTTTGACGGCCGCGACGGCGATCTGACAATAGAAGTAGTAGACGGGGACAATACGTTAGGCTCCTGGATATTCTCCGCAGAAAGCGAGGGCGAGTGATGAAAGCAAAAAAGCTCATATTCTACGCTGCCTGCGCTATGGCGCTGAGCCTCGCACTCACGGCGGGCGCTCTGGCCGACGGCAGCTTCAATGTAGACATCGGCCTCGTCACGAATGCCGACGGCAGCGTCACGGTGACAGTTGAAGACAGCAGCGTCCTGACCGAGAAGAAACCCAGCCTGCAAATAGCATTCAATGGTAAAAGCGCATCCGTGCTCCACGAGGGCGAGGTTATCCCCGCGACGGTTAAGAGCGGCACGGCCACCTTCCAGGTCGATGACGGCGGCAGCTACACAGTTGTCGAGGGGCAGTACAGCCTTACAAGCACTGTAGAGCCCGGATGCACTGACGATGGCGAGTATGTCTACACAGGCCCGGGCGGCAAGACCTACACCGAAACCATACCCGCCACGGGCCACGACTTCAGCGACAGGAACAGCCCCACCTGCTTAAACTGCGGCGAGCCGAACCAAAACTATGTCCCGCCCTACACTCCGCCCGCAGGGCCGGATGAAGACGGGGAGCCGGAACCCGTGCCGCCGGTGTTCGGCGACGTCGGGGAGGACGAATACTACGCCGACGCCGTTTCGTGGGCGGTGAACGAGGGCATAACCGAGGGCACCGGCGAGGGCACGTTCTCGCCGGATAACGGCTGCTCCCGAGCCGAAGTGGTGACTTTCCTGTGGCGCGCCGCAGGGCGCCCGGAGCCGGATGGCGGCGGGAACTTCAGCGACGTGGCGGCAGGCTCCTACTATGAAAAGGCCGTCCAGTGGGCGGCTGATCTCGGCATAACCGAGGGCACAGGTTCAGGCGAGTACAGTCCGGAGCTGACCGTCACGCGTGCCCAGTTCGTCACGTTCCTCTGGCGTCTGGCCGGGTCTCCGAGCACAAACGCCAGCCCTTTCGCAGACGTGCCCGAGGGCGCGTACTACAGCGGGGCCGTAGCCTGGGCCGTGGCCAACGGCATAACCGACGGCACCGGGGAGGAAACTTTCAGCCCTGACAGCCCCTGCACCCGCGCACAGGTAGTGACGTTTATCTACCGCTATTACAACTGAACACGCAATGGCAAAGGCCTCCGTATGGCTGCATACGGAGGCCTTTGCCTATCTAGCTGTCGGTATCAGCAGTACGCGGCCGGTGAGCTTTTCGCCGTCGGCGAGGCCGTTCAGCTCTGTTATAAGCGCGGCGGTGGAGTGATAGCGTTTGCCCAGCGTCCAGAGGGAATCCTCTCCGCTTGCGCGTATCACGGTCACAGACGGCCTCTCTTCGGCGCCCTCTGACTCTACCGGCTCCACGGAGGCTATCTGCGTAAACAGGGACTTGCGCGCACACACAAGCTCAAAGTCGACCACAACACGCACGTCTATGCCACCCTGGGATATGGCAGCGCTGCTCTCCGCACAGGAGGCGCGCACGCTCTCCGCATACTCGCCCTCCGCCAGCTCGCTGGGAGCCTCGCAGGTCAGACGGCGCATAGCGGAGTAGACCCCGCCGTCACTGGCCATATATATGACCGTAACGGCCACCGGGCAGTGCAGTGTGCCGCCCTCGCACTCCGCCGTGCCCGTGCGGCATATGATGCGGCATATGCTGACCGGAGACGGCACGGCGGTCAATGTCTCATTTACAGACGCGCGCACGGTGCTGCGGCGCTGGATACAGCTGATTTCTAACTGTGAACGTCCTATATCCAGCTCGCAGGCGTTGCTGTAGCAATCGGCCATGCACTGAACACGGACGCTGTCGGTGCACACGCACTGACTGACAAGGTGGAACTCGGCGGATATGCCGCGCTCTCCTCCGGCCAGCGTTATCGGCTCCACATACTCTGCGGTGAGCAGGGTATATATGCTGCAATCGGGACTTGCGAAATCTGTTTCGGCGTCTATCATTTGCGAGAACTCGGTCTCAAATCCCGCCTGACACAGCTCGCCGCTGTTCTCGGCCTCGTATAGCACGCTGAGCTTCACCGTGCCGTTGAAAATCAGCTTTGAACCAACGCTCCTGACGGTGCCGGGGACTATCTCCGCCGAGTGCCAGAGCAGCTCGCCGATTGGCAGCAGTCCGGGCTGAAGCCGGTACTCGTCCGAAACAACGAAGGTTTTTTCCTTTACGCAGACTACCGGGCTTATCGCCGTGGACTCAGCAAGGGTTTCAACGCTCTCTGCCCCGTCGCCCTCCAGCCCGGTCGTCACCTCGAGCTGCGTATGGTTGTAACATGCGATGTACACGTTTACTACCGCGCGCACCAATAATTTGCGCGGGTTGAGAGTGCGCGCGTCTATGTTGGTGACGGTCAGCATGGCAACCACCGTGCTCTCGTCTGTGACATTGGGTGCATCTACGCTCACGTCAATAGGTATTGAAGCCGTGAGCGAGCAGGCGCCCTTGCCTCCCTCCGGAGAGTAGAGCACGGTGGCGTTCACTCCCGCCGAGACGGACACCCTGCCGTCAGTGACGTCCTTGCTCCGGATAATGACTACCCCTTCGGCACAGAGTATGCGCTCTACGTCCGGCATAGTGTCCGGGACAACGGTCTCGGCGGCCTCTTCCACCGGCATAGAGTACTCAAAAACCTTTTCACAGCAGTCGATGCCGCTGCGCTTGACACATATGTCCATGGTATCTCCCCTCGTAAGAAGTTTCACTCAATTTTATGAGGGGCACCCCGGACATATTACTCCCCGCCTATGTGCAATCTCAAAAGAAAGCGAGAAATACACGCCGGCAGCTTTATTACCAGTATCCGCATTGAAATACCTCCTAACCGCAGCTCCTAAGGAGCCAGATGCCGCCAACTATAAGCGCAATGGCGAGCGCGAACCACCAGAACCCGGCCGGCAGAATGAGCGCCAGGATTATAACTACTCCAGCCAATATGACCAGCCAGCCAATTGCAGGCCCTCTCCTGCGCCTTCGCCTGCCCAAAATAAACCACCCCCTGCGTACAACTCATTATACGCAGGGGGCGTGTACTATGTTCTTATTTCTGCTCCCATTCCTTATACTGGGCGCTTATCTCGTACAGTCGGCAATAGCTCTCGTATCTGCTGCGGGCAATTTTGCCCTCATCAAGCGCCTCCCGCACCGCACACTCCGGCTCTTTGCGGTGGGCGCAGTCGTCAAAGCGGCACTTCCCTATGTACGGCTCAAACTCCGGGAAAGTGTATTGCAGCTCATCCTTGGGAATAGGCGGCATCTGCTCCACGTCGAAGGAGGCGAAGCCCGGCGTATCCGCGCAGTAGCCTCCGGCCACAGGGAAGATTTCAACGTGACGGGTTGTGTGCTTGCCGCGGCCAAGCTTTTCGCTGACAGCACCTGTTTTTAGCGCGAGTCCCGGCTCAAGCGCGTTGAGTATACTGCTCTTGCCAACGCCGGAATTCCCGGAAAAGGCGCAGACCTTGCCATTGATGCACACGGCCAGCTCCTCTATTCCCTCACCGGTCACGGCGCTGGTTTCTATAACACGGTACGGCGTCGCGGCGTATATGTCCGCAAGCCTGTGCGAATCCGTGGCGTCGGACTTGTTAATACAGATGACGACCTCGCAGCCGTTGTGCTCGGCCGTGCTCGTGACGCGGTCTATGAGGAACGGGTCGGTTACCGGTTCAACCTCGCTGGCAACGGCTATAAGCACGTCTATGTTGGCCACGGCGGGCCTGACGAAGTAGTTCTTGCGTTCCAGCACTTGGTCCACGCGGCCCTTGCCCTGGGCATCTAACGAAACAACAACGCGGTCTCCTACCAGCGGGCTCGTGCCGTCCAGGCGGAAACGGCCGCGCGCCCTGCACTCGACCGTTTCGCTGCCGGTTCTGACGTAATAGAAGCCGCTCAGGGCCTTGATTATCACGCCCTCAGGCAAAACTCAATCCCCCTCTAACTTCACTCATCCGGCGTAACCTGCGGCTCGTTTGTCGGTGACGGCGTTGGCGTTTCTGCCGGTCCGGTAGAAACCCAGATGTAAATTCTGGTGTGTTCCTCAACCGGTTCGTAGGCGTCTATACTCTGACGTATGACCGTACCCTCATCCTGCTCGCTCTCTATATACGTCGTATCGGCGTAGGTCAGGTTGTTGTTGTGCAGAATGTTGATGGCCTCGCTCTCGGTATATCCAACGAGGTTTGGCATGGTTATGGTGTGCTCTGCCGGGCCTGAGCTGACTGTGACGATGACGGTGGAGCCCTCTGCAAGAGGCTCGCCGGGTCCCGGAGAGGTGGAAATGACGTAGTTCTCTGTGACGGTGTCGCTCGGAGCGGTTTCAATTTCGTAAGTGAAGCCGGCGGCCTGCAGCTCTGTTATGGCCTCGGCGCGCGAGTGGTTAAGGACGTCGGGGACGTTGGCCTCACGCACGCCGGTGCTGACAGTTAGAGTAACGCTTATACCCTCTGGGACAATCATAAGGCTGCGGCCGGCCTCAGGGTCCTGGGAAATTATCTGGCCCTCAGGTATGGTCGGGTCGATAGAATAGGTCACGGTGAAGCTGTAAATGTTACGGTAGGAGCTGTTGTTGACAACGTCCTCATAGTCCTGGCCGACAAAACTGGGCAGCTCTATGCGCTCAGCGGTACTGAAAATGTCGCGCAGCCAGTAATTCCAGAGGAAAACGAACACGGCTATCATGAATACCAGCACGCCTACAGCGCCGCTCATTATGCTCACCTTGCGCGAGCGCTTGCGGCGGCGGGCGTATTTGGCCTTGGTCATCTCGCCCGTGTTGCCTATTGGGCGCACATCGGGTATTACATCCGCATAGTCGTCAGCGTACTCCTCGCTGACCATACGTCCCGCTGCGGCCTGCTGCGCACGGAAGGCCTCCAAATCAGAAAGCAGCTCCGATGCGCTCTGATAGCGCTCGTTTATGTCTGCGTTCATTGCCTTCAGCGTGATACGCGCAAGCTCGTCAGGTATTTCAGGGTTGAGGTCCTGAGGCGGCACTGCGATACCGGTTATATGCTTGAGCGCAATCTGCTCTGCGGTGTCCCCGTCGTACGGCATGCGGCCGGTGAGCATCTCGTACATAACCACGCCGAGGGAGTAGATATCGCTCCTCGGGTCCGGCGTACCGCCGCGCGCCTGTTCCGGCGCGATATAGTGCACCGAGCCAACAGTCTGAGCGCTGCGCTGCTCCTGGGCGCTCTCGAGCGCGGCTATGCCGAAGTCGGCGACCTTGATAGTGCCGTCACGCAGTATCATTATATTCTGCGGCTTGATGTCGCGGTGGACAATGCCTTTAGAGTGTGCGTGGTCGAGCGCCTTGCTTATCTGGGTGGAGAAGTGCAGGGCCTCCTTCCAGCCAAGCGTACCCTTGCGCTGCATGTACTGCATAAGGGTCACGCCCTCTATCAGCTCCATTACGATGTACTCCACAGAGTCTGAGTGGCTGACGTCATAGACGGAGACGATGTTGGGGTGAGAGAGCATGGCCACTGCCTGCGCCTCAGTCTGGAAGCGGCGGCGGAATTCATCGTCGCGCGCGAGCTCCTCCCTCAATATCTTAACGGCCACAAAGCGGTTGAGCCGGTTGTCGGTGGCTTTGTACACCACCGCCATGCCGCCGGCGCCTATGACCTCCTGTATTTCATATCTGTCGTCCAGGGTGGTACCCAAGTACTTGTCCATATTGGTGTCCATTGCTTCCTCCATACGCTTCGGAGTTATTTGGAAATGATAACTATTGTGACGTTGTCCCTCGCCTCGCGCGCAAGGGCGTTGCCCATCAACGCGCGTCCCAGGGAAAGCGGGTCTGTATTCCGGCGCGAGAGGGCGAATATCTCGTCGTCCTCAAGCATGTTAGTTAAGCCGTCGGAGCACAGCAGCAGCATGTTGCCCCGCTGCAGCTTCGGGGTAAATATATCGCAAGGCACCAGCTCGTTTACGCCGAGCGCCCTCGTTATCACATTGCGCCGGGGATGATTCCGCGCTTGTTGGGGCGTTATCTCGCCACGGTCTACCATATCCTGTACAAGCGAGTGGTCACGCGTGACCTGGGTCATTTGTTTCCTAGTCAGCTTGTAGCAGCGGCTGTCCCCCACATTGAGCACATATGCCGCCTCGCCGTATATGACGGCGGAGACCAACG
This sequence comes from uncultured Eubacteriales bacterium, assembly GCA_900544765.1. Classification (GTDB taxonomy): domain Bacteria; phylum Bacillota; class Clostridia; order Oscillospirales; family Oscillospiraceae; genus Scatomorpha; species Scatomorpha gallistercoris. Next base: position 33,521 of record UQWI01000001.1, read on the forward strand.
TGGTGCCCATCCCTGTGTAGTCGGTATCAAAACAGGAGTATGAGTAAATCATATGGTTGGCGACATCGCAGGCCGCACTCATCATTGCTTTGATATCCGGCTTTCTCTTCTTATTTGCGATTATCCGCGCCCTCAATTCGGCGACATAGGTCTTGGCGGCCAAATCGCTGGCTATGTTGCCGGCTTTCTCGCCGCCCATGCCGTCGCAGAGCACGGCAATCAGGCAATCATAGCTGTCCAGTCTCTCTATGAGGAAGCTGTCCTGGTTGTCACGCCGCACAGCTCCCCTGTCTGTGATGCCAAAGCTGTTCATTAGCCCACCGTTTCTGCGGCCTTAGCGTCCGCGGTCTTTTTCCTCAACTGCCCACAGGATGCATCAATATCCCCGCCCAGTCTGCGCCGCACCGTAACATTCACGCCCTCACGCTCAAGCAGCTTCTTAAACTCCTTCAGCCGCTCCGGAGGTGTGGGCTCAAAAGAGCGCTCGTCCACATGGTTCAGGGGTATGAGATTGACGTGCGCAGACACACGCCTGGCGTACTTAGCCAGCAGCAGCGCCTGCTCGTCTGAGTCGTTCACGCCGTCTATCATCGCATATTCAAACGAAATGCGGCGTCCGGTCTTTTTGAAATACGCCTCGCACGAGTCCATGAGCCGGGCCACTCCCCTGCCGCGGTTTGCGGGCATAATCTTGGAGCGGGTCTCGTCGTCCGGCGCGTGGAGCGATACCGATAAAGTTAATTGTAAATTAAGCTCGGCCAGTTTGTCAAATTTTTCGGTCAGGCCGCAGGTGGAAAGGGATATGTGGCGCATTCCTATGTTCATCCCGTCCGGGTGATTCACGAGCTGCAGGAACTTCATGACGTTGTCAAAGTTGTCCAGAGGCTCTCCTATGCCCATGAGCACTATGTGCCCTATCTTGAGCCCAGACTCCTTCTCGGAGAACATGACCTCTTCCAGCATTTCACCCGCGTCCAGATTGCGCACAAGGCCGCCTATGGTCGAAGCGCAGAAGGCGCAGCCCTGACGGCATCCGACCTGAGTGGAGATACAGATGCTGTTGCCGTAGTGGTAGCGCATGACGACGGTTTCCACGGCATTGCCGTCCCTGAGGCCCCACAGATACTTCACGGTGCCGTCCTCGTCAGAGACCTGCTTCCTCTCGGCCTTGGGGGCGTAGAGATAGTATTTCCCGTCCAGTGCGCTCCGCAGCTGCTTCGGCAGGTTTGTCATCTCATCAAAGCTCTCTGCTCCGCGCGAGACCCAGTCAAAGACCTGCTTTGCCCTGTAGGCGGGCTGGCCCATGGCCTTGAGCTCTTCGGCTATCTCCCCGGGCAATAGCGCCCTTAAATTGATTTTACCATCCTGCATATAAAAAATCCATCCGTTTTATCTGTATCCGGCCAAAGTGTTCGCTGCGCTGTAACTGTGTAACTCTGCGCGCCCTCAAGGAAGGCGCGGACTATATCCTCGTTCTCTCGCTCGAGCAGCGTGCACGTTGAGTAGAGCAGCGTACCTCCCGGCTTGACGCATGCGGCCAGGCTGCGCAAGATGTCGAGCTGAATCTCCGGCAGCGAGGCAATCTCATCCTCCGGCTTGAAACGTATCTCCGGCTTGCGCCGTATTACGCCGAGGCCGGAACACGGCACATCTGCTATTACGACGTCAAAAGCGCCGCGAAGTTCCTCAGACGGCTTCCTGGCGTCCATCGCCCGCGTCTCTATGATGTTTATGCCGAGTCTTTCAGCGCCCTCGTTTACGCGCCTGAGTCGCTTTTCCTTCAAATCACAGGCCAGTATGCCGCCCTCGCCGTGCATAAGCATTGCGGCGGCAAAGCTCTTACCTCCCGGAGCCGAGCAGGCGTCTAGTACACGCATCCCGGGACTAAGCTCCGCGCTCTCCACAGCCAATCTGGCGGCAGCGTCCTGAACATAGAACAGCCCTTCGCCGTATCCCGGTATATCCGTCACGCCGCCCGCCCCAGTGAGGTTGAAGGAGCCTGCACATATTCCGGGTACGGCGGCGCAGCCGGCCTCTTGAATGGCATTCAAGAGCGCTTCCGGCGTTGTCTTTAGTGTGTTGGTTTGTATGGTAAGCGGCGGCTCGGCATTGTCGGCTTTGAGCAGCGCCGCAGCGCCTTCGTATCCACGGCGGCGTATAAATTCGCGTGTCAGCCAAAGCGGGTGGCTGAAGCGCGTGCTCAAATACTCCGCAGTACCGGTTCCCGGCACGTCTGGTATACAATCCCTGTTTTCTGCGACGCGTCTCAGCACGCCGTTTACCAGTCCGCAGGCCCGTGCTTTGCCGCGCTCGCGGCAGAGGTTCACGCCCTCGCTCACCGCCGCGCTGGGCGGGATGCGGTCTAAGAAAAGCAGCTGGCTGACAGATACGCGAAGTATGTCCAGGACCTGCGTTTCGAGCTTTTTAACCGGGGTTTTGCACCAGAGCCCGATGACGTAGTCGATGTAGCTGAGGTTTTGCACTGTCGCGCGCACGACGCGCGAGCACATAGCCGCGTCGCGCCTGTCAAGCCCCGCAGACTGTATGGCCGCGTCTAGGGCCTCGGAGGAGAAAGTGCCGCGTCTGAGCAAGTGCAGCGCGTCGAGGGATGCGGAGCGCGCCGTACTCATGACACGCTCACCGGGTGTCCGACCAAGTAGTCGTGGGCGCTCATGCGTTTTTTGCCCGGCGCCTGCAATTCGGTTATCATCACCGTCTCTCCCCCGCCGCATGCTATCTCCAGACCGGCTTTACCGGCGCTCACAACGCTGCCGGGGGCCTTATCTGTCATAGTGTCCGTCTTTTTCGCCATGTAGACCTTCATGGTCTCGCCGTGAAGCTCCATTGTGGCGACAGGCCAGGGGTTCAAGCCGCATATATGCTTGATTATTTCCCCGGCCGGCCTTTTCCAGTCTATAGGGCAGATAGTTTTGTCAAGCTGCCCCACATAGCTCGCCTTGACGTGCTCCTGCGGTATGCGCGGCGCCGTGCCGTTTTCAATGGCTCCGAGAGTTTTGACAAGCAAGTTTGCGCCCATCACGGCCAGCCTGTCGAAGAGTTCTCCGGCGGTCTCGTACTCGCCGACCGGGGTCTTTTCCTGATATATGATGTCCCCGGCGTCCATATCGTGAGCCAGGTACATGGTGGTCACGCCCGCGTATTCGTCGCCGTTGAGCACCGACCACTGTATGGGCGCCGCTCCCCGGTACTGCGGCAGAAGCGAGCCGTGGACGTTCACCGCGCCGTATTTGGGCACGGCAAGCAGCTCGTCGGGCAGAATCTTTCCGTAGGCCACGACGCAGAGTATGTCCGGCGCAAGGCTGCGCATCAGCTCGAGCGCCTCCGGCGTCCTGACGCTCGCGGGCTGATACACATCGAGCCCACGCTCAAGCGCCAGAGCCTTTGTTTCACAGGCGGCGAGCTTCATGCCGCGGCCCTTCGGCCTGTCCGGCTGGGTAAACACGCCCACAACCTCGCAGCCCGCGTCAAGCACTGCCTTCAGGCTCTCTGCGGCAAAGTCCGGCGTGCCCATAAAAACGACGCGCATGCTCAAGCGTTCTCCACCTCGTCATTCCAGCTTCCGCTTTCAAGCTCCTCATCGGTGAGCATGCGGCTAGCGCACTGGGTAAACATTTTGCCTTCCAGATGGTCCAGCTCGTGGCAGAAGGCGCGGGCAGTCAGCTCATGTCCCTTTACCTCAAAAGAGTTGCCGTTCCTGTCCTGGGCCCTGACCGTGACGTCCATCGGGCGCTCAACAAGGCCGAAGCGGCCGGGCACGGAGAGGCAGCCCTCCGGGCCGTTCTGGCTGCCGCTGCTCTCGACAATCTCGGGGTTGATGAGCTCGATGATGTATGGATCCTCGCCCTCGGGGACGTTGGTCTCCAGCACCAGAACGACGCGGCGCAGTATGCCCACCTGCGGGGCGGCAAGGCCGACGCCGTCTGAGCCTATGAGCGTCTCACGCATGTCGTCAATAAGCTGGTGGAGCCTCTCGTCAAAATTTGTAACGGGGCGGCAGTGCTTGTGCAGCACGCTGTCACCCTCGAGAACTATAGTGCGAAGTGCCATTGTATACCTCCTAATCAGACGGATTCGTATCCGCATAAACCGAGATGCCCCGGTAGCGCTTGTCGGCCGAGAACTTGATGACCGTGTCGGACACCAGCCGTCTCATACCGCTGCCCGGCACGGCACAGAGCGTCACGCGGTATCTGTAGTTGTTGTTTACTTTCAGGACTGAGAGCGGCGCCGGGCCGAGCACACGCGTCCCTTCGGTCTGCTTCGAGGCGTACAGCAGCTCGGAACGCACCATCGAAGCGCATTCAAGCACGAGCGTCTCGTTCAGCCCGGACATGGTGATGCATAGCAGCTCCGTAAAGGGCGGAAGCCTTTGCAGCCGCCTGAGCTCAATCTCGGACTGGAAAAAGCTCTCGTAGTCCTGGGCCGCAGCCTGGAGTATCGTCTCATTCTGCGGCGTATATGTCTGGATGACGGCCCTTCCGGGCTTTTCAAAACGCCCGGAGCGCCCTATGACCTGGGTTATCAGTGAAAACGTCCGTTCACTGGCGCGATAGTCTCCCGCATTCAGGCCCTGGTCGGCGCATATGACTCCGACCAGTGTGACGTTTTCAAAGTTCAGGCCCTTAGTAACCATTTGAGTTCCTACCATAATCGGTATCTTTTCCGTGCGGAAGCGCTCCAGCAGCTTGTCGTGACCTCCGGAGCCGGCGACAGTGTCGGTGTCCATACGCAGTACCTCGACTCCTGGGAAGAGCTCGCCGAGCTCCTCCTCCACCTTCTGCGTCCCTGCGCCTACGAACTTTAGCGTACCTCCGCAGTCGGGGCAGTAGGCGTCCAGAGGCTGTGTATAGCCGCACTGGTGGCACATCAGCTTACGCCCGTAGCTGTGATATGTCAGGCTCACCGAGCAGTTTGGGCACTTGTATGTGTAGCCGCACTCGACGCAGGTCACAAGCTTGTTCGCGCCGCGCCGATTTATGAACAGTATGCTCTGCTCCCCGCGCTCTATATTGCCCTGGAGCTCCTCGCGCAGGCGCTCGCTTATGGAGCCGCCGTTTCCGCGCCTGAGCTCTCGCTTTAGGTCGACTATCTCGACGCTGGGCAGCTCGCGCTCATTGTAGCGCTCCGGCAGGGTGAAAAAGCCGTAGCGGCCTGTAGAGGCAAAATAGCGGCTCTCGACGTCCGGCGTCGCGCTGCCGAGTAGCAGCAGGGCCTTGTCCTGGGCGCAGCGGTACTTCGCCACGTCCCGGGCGTGATACCTCGGGGCGTTTTCGGACTTGTAGGTGTCCTCCTGCTCCTCGTCGATGATAATAAGCCCAATGTCGTCGAGTGGAGCAAAGACCGCGCTTCTCGTACCAATCACGACCTTGGCGTCCCCGTTTTTTATTCTGCGCCACTCGTCGTATCTCTCCCCGGCGGAGAGGCTGGAGTGCAGCACGGCGATATCTCCGCCGAAGTGGGATGTAAAGGTCCGGAGCATCTGAGGTGTGAGCGCTATTTCCGGCACGAGCAGCATGCAGCCGCGTCCGCGCGCGCGCTGCTCGGCGATGAGCCGGATGTATATTGTCGTCTTGCCGGAGCCCGTGACACCGAACAGCAGTGCGGCCCCGGCCTTCTCGCCGTTTGCCAGGGCGGATATGCCGTCGAAGGCATCACGCTGGCTCTCGTTGAGCTCGGGCAGTCCCTGCGGCTCCACGTTCACTTCCGGGCGGCGAAAGACTTCCTCGTCCTCGAGCCGTATGAATCCGGCCCTGACAAGCGCGTTCAGGCTCTGCCTAGACGCGCCCGTGAAGTCCAGCAGTTCAGATACCGGCGCCCTGCCGACGGAGCAGATGGTCTGCAGGATTTCAGCCTGCATTGGTGCGCGAAGGCGCTTGCGCTGAGCGGCATCCATCGCCTCTTCAGCCGGGACATCCAGCTCCGCCATTGTGACGTACTTTTCATGTACGCGCTGCTTGCCGCCCTTGAACCACAGCCCGGCGGGCAGCATGGCTTTGACAGCCTCGTAAACGGTGCAGAAGAAGCGCTCATGCATCCACATTGCCAGGCTGAGCAGTTTTTGGCTCAACACAGGCTCTGTGTCAAGCGCCGACGCCACTGGCTTCAGCTTTTCAAAGCTGCTGTCGGGCGACACCGCCAAAACTATTCCCTCCGTACTGCGGTTTGTCCTGGTGAAAGGGACCATGACCCGCGCTCCGGGCACAATTTTGTCCTCCAAATGCTCGGGGATGCTGTAATCATAGGGCTTATCCAGACGGAACGGCACGCCCGAGACGGCAATTTTGGCAACTTTCATACCCGGTATCGACTTCTCCAAGACGCGCAAAAGGGCAGCGGCGGCTTAGCCGTCACTGCTCCTCCTTTATCTTCAGTTTGCCGGTATAGACCTCGTCTATGGCCATACTGATGGGCTTGGTGTCCAGCGGTTCGCCCTCTTCCTCGGCCTTCTGCGCTATGTCTCTGGCGCGGCGGGATACCAGGTTCACAAGCAAATAACGGCTGCCAACTTTCTTGACGAGTTCGGCCATCGGTGGATAGAGCATCATGATATAAGCACCTCTGTAACAAGATTTATTCTGTCCGCCGCGCGGCATTTTTCCGCGGTGAGTATTGCGTCGACTTCCGCGGCGGCGGCGTCCGGGTCGTCGTTGATAACTATATATCCGTACTTTCCGGCCTCCGCGCATTCGCGCTTGGCCTGCAAAAGACGTTCGCGTATCTTTTCGTCGGAATCTGTGTTCCTATGCCTCAGCCTTCTCTCGAGCTCTGCGCCCGACGGAGGCAGAATAAAGACGGTGACGGCGTCGGGGCAGTTGCGGCATATCTGGCTTGCTCCCTGGACCTCTATGTCGAGGATGACGCTCTTACCCTCCATCCTGCACTGCTCGACGTATCCGCGCGGCGTGCCGTAGTGGTTGCCCACATATTCGGCATGCTCAAGCAGGAATCCGCCGTCGGCAAGCTCCTGGAAGTGCTGCGGTGTGACAAAGAAATAGTCCTTTCCATCCTCTTCGCCGGGGCGCATGGGCCGTGTGGTCACAGAGACGGAAAAGCACACATCGTCGCGCATCTCCATGAGCCTGCCTATAACCGTGCTCTTACCAGCCCCGGACGGGCCGGAAATCACCAGCAGCTTGCCCTTTTCATGAGAGTTCATCCGCATATTCCCCCTGCTGTACATTGTAGCCAAGGCGCTCGGCCAATCCCTCGCTCGTCAGGGCGGACAGGATTATATACCCGCCGTCAGTGACCAGCACGCTCTTGGTCCTGCGCCCGTAGCTGGCGTCTATCAAGTTACCGTGTTCCCGCGCATCCTGTATCATGCGCTTTATCGGCGCGGAGTCCGGGCTGAGCACACTGACCAGGCGCTCGGCGGAGACAAAGCTCCCGAATCCAATGTTAACAAGCGCCATAGCTCACTCCACGTTTTGAATCTGCTCGCGTATCTTCTCTATCTCGGCCTTGAGGTCTACGACCACGCGGGCGATATCCGCGCTCTGGCACTTTGAGCCTATCGTGTTCGACTCGCGGTTGAGCTCCTGGATTAGGAAGTCCATCTTTCGTCCTATGGGCGACTCGCCCTCAGCCATGCCCTTGAGCTGTGACAGATGGCTGCGCAGCCTGACGGTCTCCTCATCGACGGCGATGCGGTCTGCGAAGATAGCGCACTCGGTTAGGACTCTGGCGTCGTCAATGGGCAGGCCCTCGAGTGTTTCGCGCAGCTTCTGCTCAAGACGAGCGCGGTATTCCGCAACGGTCTGCGGCGCGTGCTCTTCAACTATACCGGTCAGGCGGCCTATCTCTTCGATGCGGGCGAGCACATCGTCGCGCAGCTTGAGTCCCTCAGTACGGCGCATGGCGTCATAACCATTCAGCGCCTCCTCGAGTATGGCGAGCAGCCCGCTGGTCAGCTCGTCGGTGTCGAGTTCCCGTCGCTCCGTGCTGAGCACATCCGGCAGGCGGCACAGGTTCATCAGCGTCATATCGTCCGTCAAGTTGTACTTGCTGCGGACGTCGCTCAGTGCGGCTATATATCCGCGAAGCAGCGGTTCGTTCACGCGCACCTCGGTGCAGTCGGCCTCGCTGGTGTCTGCCGTGACGAACACGTCGACTTTGCCTCGCGTGATGTGCTTGGCCACCGCGCTCCTTATCGGCTCTTCGGCGAAAAGCAGAGTCCGGGGCAGCTTGACGGAGACGTCAAGGTATCTGTTGTTCACGCTTTTGAGCTCAACGCTCAGCCTCAGCCCCGCCGCGGTACCCTTGGCAGAGCCGTATCCTGTCATACTCTTTATCATACCGCCGCCTCGTGACCAATTATGCTGATAATGCTGTAAGTTATCGGGTTCTTCTTGTGGCGCCTTCCTACGAGCACTACAACGCCGAGGCCCACTGCGAAGAAGGCAAAACTCATCACGACCCTGAGCCCCTCGCTCATGGCAAGCGCGGCGGCTATGGCGTAGCCGATAAAGAAGAGTACGAAAGGTACAACGTACACGAGAACAGCCGCGCCGAGTATGCGCGAAGTGCGCGCCTCAATTTCAACCCTGTCGCCTATCTGGGCGCCGATGTCGTTGGAGGCCTCTACGCGAATTTTGCTGGCGTAGTGGCAAACTCCGCAGCTCTCGCAGTCGTCGCCGCAGGCGGTGCCGCGCAGGACTTCGACCTCTGCCTTGTCCGGGGCCGTAAGCTTTTTGATTATAGCAAACTGAGTCATACTATCCTCCTAGCTATGCGTTTGTAATGTTGAATGTCAGCCGGTATGTCCCCACGGCGCCCACATCTGTGACGCCGTCGACAAATATCTCGACATTCGACGTGTCCATCGTACCTGTCGCCGTGGTCTTGGACAAGTCGGCGACGGCGCGGAGATTTATGGTAGTGTTGTTACTGCTTATCCTGTCCAGGCTCTCCGGTGAGCCGCGCAGTGTGACGGTCAGCGAATGTGTGACCAGCTCTGCGGCATAGTTTTCAGGCAAGCCGGTGTAGTCGATGTTGGTTATTGTATAATCGCGCACCTCAAGCCCTGTTATTTCTACTGTAACTTTTACCGTCTCTATACCGGAGATATTCTCCACATCATTGGGCAGCACGACGCGAAGCTCAAACTCACTGGTGAGCTCAAAGCTTGCCAAATCTATCGGGCCGACCTCAATCCTGTTGATGGCGTCCACAACCGAGGCCTCGCCGGCTATAGTGATCTCTTCAACATCCAGAGTATAGCGTGTGTTTGCACTCGTAGCGCCCGCGCCCTCGGTGAAGGTCGGCACAATAGGCACTGTCTTGATAACGCTGACGGGTATGGTGACGGATATGGTGCTCACGTTGAACTCGAGCCCGCTCTGGTCTATCTCGTTACCCTCTGCGTCGTAGAGCACGAAGCCGGAGTCGACAGTGCGCGTTTCGCTCAAATCCGTGAGCGAAATCTCGGCGTATGCATGGTCAATCGTGTCGAGTACGCTCCTGGGTCCGCTCACCTGTATGGTACCCGGATCATACTCAACATCGCCCAGCAGGTAGCCCTCTGCAACGCTTCCGGTAAACGCGACTTCCACAAGCACGTCCTCGGTGTCCATCTGCGTGAGCTGGAAGCTTATGTTCCTAGTTGACGCAGACACTATGCTTATTTCGGAGGAGTCAACCCTATCCGGGTACACAAGCGTATAGCTCGTACTGACGGATGTCGCCCTGGAGTAGCCGGAAACGTCTATTACGGCCTTGACGTCGGAAGCGCTGAGGCCGCTGATATTCAGCCTTGTACCGGAAATGGTTACGTCTACAGTCTGGTCGCTCACATCGGTTATGACAAGGCCGCGCTGCGACTGAAGCGCTTCCTCCCCAGAGAAAACGACCTCAACCCCGTTCAGGCTGTTTGTTATAATCTCCTGCTGTGTACCTGTCAGGTAAACCCATATGCACAGTGCGGACAGCAGAGATATTATAGCCCAGAATATGTTGTTATTGAAGAGCTTACTTACTTTCTTCTTTGTCATTTTTCTTCACCTTGAGGCCTTTAACCGAGTCGACAAGTCCGGCGAAGCCGCGTTTCCTGGGCTGGCTTTCGTCATCGTGAATTAGCTCGCTGCGGAGTATCCTGCCGAAAGTCTCCGGCGTCAGGTGCCGCTTGAGCATACCGTCCATCGCCACGGATATGGAGCCGGTCTCCTCGGACACAATTGCCACTACGGCGTCCGAGCTCTCGCTGACGCCGATACCGGCGCGGTGGCGCATGCCCAAATCGCTGCTCAGAGATGCGTTCTTGGACAGGGGCAGCATGCAGCCTGCAGCGGCCAGCCGCCCGTCGCGCATTATCACGGCGCCGTCATGCAGCGGGGAATTTACGAAGAATATGTTGCGCAGCAGCTCGCTGGAAACGTCGGCGTTCACTATTGTGCCTGTCATCATGGCGTCGTTGAGACTGCTTGTCCTTTCAAAAACAATCAGCGCGCCGGTTCTGGACTCAGACATACTTGTGCAGGCGAGCACCGTCTGGTTGATTACCGCCTCCATTGTGGCGGGAACGGCGGGCGTACCAAAGAGATAGGCAAACTTTCCTGAACCCATGCGCTCGAGCAGCCGCCTTATCTCCGGCTGGAAGATTATAAAGATGGCTATCAGGCCGAGCTCAACTATGCGCTGGAAGAGCGAGCTTATCATCCTCAGATTCAGCAAATCGCTTATCACAAGCGCAAGCAGGACGAAAACTATGCCTCTGGCGAGCCTGATGGCGTTAGTACGCCTTATAAGGCCGATGCCGAGATAGATAAGCCCCGCCACCAGCAGGATGTCAATTATGTCTGATAAGCTCATAGTGAGCATGTAATTAATGCCGTTTGAAATTATTTCTGAAATATTCATGGGCCAGTCCCCTATATTCAAATGCTTTATCCCGGCAGCGATGTGCCCGGCGCATGTCAATTCATGATATTATATAATATCGAGCGGAAAATAGCAAGGCGAAATTCGTTAAGCCGGAGGCCTCCGCATTGTGCAAAGCGGCGCCTCCGGCTTGATTTTCACACGCCGGAGGCGAGTTCCAGCGCTCTTTGAACCAATCCCGGCACACGGTGGATCTCCTGCGTGGTATTGAAGGGCGACACGCTCAGGCGCACGGTGCCGGTTTCCAGCGTACCGGCGCTCTCGTGGGCGTATGGCGCGCAGTGCAGCCCGGCCCTGACGCAGACGCCCAGCTTCCCAATAGCCTCCCCCAGCTCCTCGCTGCCCACTCTCTCATGCCTTATGCTTAGCACCCCGGCCTGCGAGGACATGTCTTCCGAAAGGAACACCTCGAGCCCGGGGACAGTACGGAGCAGCTGCGCCATAGCTCGCATAAGCCGCCTTTCGTGCAGCTCGATTGCGCTGATACCGCGCCGCTCTATATACTCAACGCCGGCCAGAAGCCCGGCTATGCCCGGGATGTTGTGCGTACCAGCCTCCAGCCTGTCGGGCAAAAATTCCGGCATATCCTGGCTCAGGCTCATGGAGCCCGTGCCTCCCGCCATAAGCGGTGACGGCGGGTATTTGCACAGCAGCACGCCTGTACCCTGCGGCCCCAGCAGGCCCTTGTGGCCGGGCATGGCTATAAAGTCCGCGCCGAGCTTCGCCATATCTAACGGCAGCGCCCCCGCGCTCTGCGACGCGTCAAGTATAAACGGTACGCCGTGCTCGCGGCACAGCTCAGCTATGGCGTATACCGGCAGGATGAATCCAAACACGTTCGACACATGCGTGCAGACTACGCAGTCCGCGCCGGGTATGCGCTCGGCGAAGCCCTCCAGGGCCGCGGCTCGGTCGAAGAGCTGCGTGCGCACCACGTCGACATTCGCGCCCAGCATGCGCAGCGGCCTTGTCACAGCGTTGTGCTCCCAGCCCGACACGACTACCCTGTCTCCGGCCGAGACCAGGCCGTTGATAGCTATGTTCAGCGCATGCGTGGCGTTGAGCGTGAAAACCACGTTCTCCGGCCCCGGTGCGTTAAACAGTTTTGCGAGGGCCGCGCGGCACGCATAGGCCTTTTCGGCGGCCAGCATGGCTGGGCGGTGCCCTCCCCTGCCCGGGCTGGCCATTGTCTGCATTGCGGCCATCATCGCCTCTCCGACAACACGCGGCTTTTGCATGGTAGTGGCGGCGCTGTCGAGATATATCACCTCGCCACCTCCACATACCGGCCGTCCGGCTCCATCCTGTAAAGCCTGCCGTACGGCACATTGGCGCGGGAAAGCACGCTCAGGGCGCTGTGAAAACGGCTTTCCGGCACGGAGACACAATATCCGCAGCCGTTGCGGGTGAGCTCCTGCGGGGCCCTGGCCACCGCCGCCGTTATGCCTGAGCGCTCAAGCGCTGCGTTTGCGCGCTGGGCATAAGTCAGAGAACGGCACATTATCAAATAGCGCTGCATATATGAACCTCCACTAAGAGTGCAGGGCAATGCCCTTGGTACATTCTATGCAGCGCCGATAGATTTGTTTATTGCGGCCTGATGAAGCGTCAAAGGAAGTAAGAAAACTCTATCCGAGTAACTGTCCCGGTTTCATCGATGTAGATATACATGTGCGACCTACAGCAGTCCAGCAAATAGAAGGCGGTCTCTCCTGTTTGGCTCTGGCATATGAATGCCCTGCTGCTGTTAAAGCCGTCGGTACCGTACAGTGTTATCGCTCCATCGTCCGCAACGCAAGGCATCTCGGATATACCACCCGGTAAGCTGGCAAGTACTTCCTCTGCGCTCGAGCCTACGTCTATGCCTCGGACTGAAAAACCGGTCCCAGGCTCTGTCACTTGTATGTATTCCAGCTTGTAGTCATTGCGATAAGCGAAATGCATTCCACCCAGCTGATAACTCTCGCTATCGCCTATGGCTACGATTCCGGGAGTGGCAAGCAGCTGCGCTCTAGACGACATGTTTGGCAGCGGTATCCGCGCCTCACGGTTGTAGGGCATGCCCCGCCAGGCCGAACGCGCTTCGTCCTCTGTGACGGCGTAAAAGCGGCGCGGCATGTACGAGTACAGTTCATCCCCGGGATACGAAATTTCAAGCGTATCCCCGCTGAGCGCCAGCGTGAGCTCGCCCTCCCTCTCGTAGATGCAGAAAGACCCGTCAGGGGAAGTCGCTGCGCTGAACGTGTCTGTCGTCAGGTTTCGCTCGCTGAAGCCTTCGTTTTCGTACACGGTGAAAACACTGTACCAGCACTTGAACTCTACCCCGCCGTCGGCGAGCTCGCGGGAGAGCAGCAGCGCCTCGCCGCCGTCGCCGTATGGCTCGGCGAGCCAATATGCGTCCGGCTCGAAGCCTGCAGGCGGCAGAATATCCGGCGGTTGCTTGTTCAGCTCGATAGGCTCTGCCTCCGGCATTTGAGACTCCGGCACAACCGTAGGTGTGCTGGGGCCGGCATCCGGCTGCTCAGATGACCTGCAGGCTGTGAGCAGCAGTGCGAGGAATAGCGCTGTCAGAAGCTTTGCCCTGCGCATGCTCAGCTTTTCTCCGTTATCAGCGCGACGGTGTGGGCGGCGATGCCGCTCCCGTCGCCGGTGAAGCCGAGTTTTTCCTCCGTCGTGGCCTTTACGCTCACCTGCGAAACCTGCACCCCGGCGGCAGCGGCTATGTTGGCCCGCATGTTGTCTATATACGCCGCAAGTTTGGGACGCTGCGCTATTACTGTAGCGTCAACGTTGCCGAGCTCGAATCCCGCTGCGCGCAGTACACGCATCACCTCGGCGAGCAGCTTCAGGCTGTCCGCGCCCGCGTACCGCTCGTCCGTGTCCGGAAAGAGCTTGCCTATGTCGCCGAGCGCCGCAGCGCCGAGGATGGCGTCCATAATCGCATGTACAAGCACGTCGGCGTCCGAGTGGCCCAGCAGCCCTCGCTCATACGGTATGTCGACGCCGCCGAGTATCAGTTTCCTGCCCTCCACCAGGCGGTGTACGTCGTAGCCGTGTCCTATCCTGAACATCAATAATCCCCCCTGGCATCCAGTATTGCCTCGGCGGCATACACATCCGCCGGTGTTGTGAGCTTCAGGTTTTCCTCCGAGCCCTCCACCAGGAAAACCTCGGCGTCGAGCAGCATTACCGCAGCGCAGTCGTCCGTGAGCGCCAGGTACAGCCGTGAAGCCTCGGCAAGCGCGGAGCGTATCAAATCGGCGCGGAACACCTGCGGAGTCTGCATCAGGTACAGCTCGTCACGCTCAAGTGTCCGGAGCACTCGTCCACCACGCGCCTGGCGCACCGTGTCCTTCACGTTTATGGCCGGACTGGCAGCGCCTCGCTCCTTGGCTGCGATGACCGCCCGCTCTATAATCTCCTGCGTCACCAGCGGCCTCGCGGCGTCATGTATGGCTATGAGCCCCGCGTGCTGCGAGCACTCCTGCACGCCCGCCCACGAGGACGCGCACCTGTCCGCGCCGCCCTCGGTTATGCACTTTAGCTTGCGTATGCCCGCCTCGTGTGCTATAGAGGCTATGGCGGGTATTTTCTCGCCCTGGGTGACCACAACTATCTCGTCGATGCAGCCGCTCTTTTCAAACGCACGCAGCGTGTGCTCTATAACGGGCCTGCCGTGCAGCTGCATGAGCATCTTGTCCTCGCCCATCCGGGTGGACGAGCCTGCGGCGACTATTACGGCGGAGCAGTAGGGCCTGTCCGGAGCGTTTTTTGTTCTTTTAAACATGATATGTACCTCTTTAGGCTTGATAAAGCAATTATAAACTCTATGGCCGCAGACTGTAAAGCTGTACGCAAAGAAAGATAAACTTCGACTTTTGCTTCCATATTCACGCGTTTGGTGTTATGATATCAACTACAAACCGCAGCGCCTTACCGGCGTTGAAAAACTGTGAAAGGAGTAAGACAGATGAGAAACGACAAGCGGTTCTGGCAGCGCTTCTCGACGATATACGCGCGCTTCATGTCTAACGCATCGCCTACATATGCCGAAGCGTGCAGGCGAATCAAACCGCGCATTGCCGGCATGGACGTGCTGGAAATAGCCTGCGGAACCGGGCAGTTCACCGCGCCGCTCGCTTCCGGGGCCAAGAGCTACCTGGCGACGGACTACTCGGAGCGCATGCTCGCCAAGGCCAAAAGACATGCAAAGGCGCCCGGACTGAGTTTTTCAGTCCAAGACGCTACGAATCTGGATTTCGCGAGCGGCAGGTTTGACGCCGTTGTAATAGGCAACGCGCTTCACATCATGCCCGACCCCGACGCGGCGCTCAAGGAGATACGGCGCGTACTGAAGCCGGACGGGGTCCTGTTCGCGCCGACCTTCATGCGCGGCACCGTCGTAAAAAACAAGCTGCGCATGAAATTTATACGCATGATAGGGCTGAAGGTGTACCACAACTGGAGCGACACCGAGTTCCTGGACTATCTGCCGTCCCAGGGCTTCAAGGTTGAAGAGCATGAGACGATAGGCACACCAGTACAGCCTATGTGTTTTACAATAGCGAGGCCGGAGTAATCCGGCCTCGTTTTTTACGGCATCTGCATCCAGACGATATACTCTACGAGTCCGTTTTCGTCAAAGCGGAACTGCACTGCGCTGAGCATATCCGTAAGGACTATGCAGGGCGTATCCCCGTCATAGGCTATAACGCCGCTCGAGCTGACTATGCCGTCCGTGCCGTAGAGAAGAGTCTGGCCGTCCGAGGGCTTCTCAAGTTCAGTCACATTGCCCGGGAAGCAGGCTAGCACGTCCTCGGCGCTAGAACCAATCTTTATGCCGCGTATGTCGGGGATGCTGTCCGGATTCCCGCTGGCTATGCTGCCAATGCTGACGGTGCCGTCGTAGGTCTCGTATCCTATTCCAAGCTCCATTCCGTTGTACTCATAGGTGTTCTCGCTGAGTTTTTCTATTCCGTGAAGCGCCTCCAGCTCGGAGCGCTTCATCACAAGGTCTATGGGCGGCAGGCTCTCGCCGGTGTACGGCATGTTGCGGTATGCCTCGAGGGCCTCGTCAAGCTCGACGCGCTTGAAGCTCTCCGGCAGAGGCGCATACCCTTCGGGCACGTTCGCATAGCTCGTAAACAGCCCGTCCCCGTTTATTCCAATGGCGGCCGTAATGCCGGTGTTGTCCTGCTCGAAGCCGCCCCCGTAAAACTCGTCCGCAGTAAAGCAGCCGGTGAAGAGGTCGCGTTCAGTCCTTCCGCCCGACTGGAAGTCGGTATATACGCTGTACCAGCATTTAAAACTGGTGTTCCCGTTTTCGTCGGTGGCCGTGAGCATAAGCGCCTGGCCGTCGGCGAAGTCGTCAGCCACCCAATATGAGTCCGGTTCAAAGCCGGCGTCGGGCAGGTGGAAATCAACCGGCACGCTCTGGATTTCCGGGCTCTCGGAGGGCGCGGGCTCAGGCGTGGCGGAAGGCTCCGCCGTGGGCGCTGCGGGCGTTGGGGTGGCGGCCGCGGGCTCGTCCGTCCCGCAGGAGGCCAGGAGTGTAAGTGCGAGCGCGGCAGCCAATATGGCTGTAAGTTTTCGTTTCATCAAATCACCTCATTTGAGTTATACTTCCGTATTCAGCTTCCAGCTCTTCTATGCTTTCCAGCAGCTCGTCATAGCTGCCGTGCCGGTCGCTGCCGTAGATGCTGTCGGGGGATATGTCCGTCATGAGCCAGACGCCGTCAGTTTTCTCTAAGGTTATCCAAAAGGAGAAGAGTCCGCTGCTCATCCCATTATAGTTTTCGCTCAGGCTTCGAAACGGGCTGCGAACCTCGGCGACGGCAGTGTTCCCTTCGAGCTCGACTGACTCGATGTCGATGTCATAGTCGTACCAGGCCACGGGATCATCCGCGATCATAAGCGCCAGATACCGCGCCTCCGTGCAGTGGTACTGAAGATGCGGATAGCCCTCCGCCGCCTCGTCGAAGAACATCTCGAACACGCTGTAGTCCGTATACTCCGGATTATACATCCTGTCGTACCACAAATCCATATACATCGTAACTGTGTCGCGTATCTTGTTCTCATCGTCGAGGTACTCGTTACCGCGCAGGTCCTCGAGCTCGGCGCGTGCGTAAGCGGCGTACCGGCTCTCGCCCTCACGCTGAGGGGCCGGAGTCTGGACGACGATATCTGGTGGCGTTGCTGAAAGCTCCGACGTAGGTGACGGCGTGGCGGCCGGCTCAGCCGTGGGCGTTGGAGGCGTTGGAGTGGCTGCGGGCTCGTCTGTCCCGCATGCTGCCAGGAGAGTGAGCGCGAGCGCGGAAGCCAATATGGCTGTGAGTTTTCGCTTCATCTAATTCACCTCATTTGAGTTAAGGCTTTATCTATCACAACTTGCTGGGACTGCGCTGTCTCTCTATTGATTATACATCCCGGCGGGCTGGAAATCTACCTCTTTCCCGCCTAAGCGCCGGTATAGGCGACAACCGCCTCGACGTTGTCATCGCTGTCGAAGATATATCTCACGCTCTGTCCGCCGCCGTAGGCCGTGAGCTGAGTACGGCCGTTGTATTCGTCGGCGTCGGCGCGTACAGAGAGGTTCGCCCCGTCATAGAATCCGCCGTAGATTTGCCCCGAATCAGTCCCGTATTGCGGCGCGACGGGCCCGTCCGGAAAACGTGACAGCACGTCCTCAAGGCTCATGCCGATGGTTATGCCGCGCACTTCCGGCAGGAACTGCCCGCCCGTGCATTTGACGGACGAGAGCAAGAGCATACTGTCCGGAAGCGGGTTGAAGCGGAGTTCTGCCTGTGGGGCCGAGTATATCACGCCTCCCTCGCCGTTCTCCTCCCTGACGAGCTCCACGCCTGTCACTGCCTCAAGCTCCGCGCGGGATATCCTGACCGGTATCGGAAAGACTGTCTCGTCGTTAAACGGCATATTCATATGCGCCTCTATCGCCTCATCCTCCGGGACGCGAGAAAAGCGCTCCGGCCTCGGATAGTCGGCTTCTTCGGCGTAGCCGAGCGTCAGCGCGTCGCCGTCAATAGCCGCCGTGGCCTCTGAGTCTGTGAAGCTGCCGCACATCAGCTCTGTCGCGCCCGTCTCCGGAATTTCAACCCAGCAGCTGTAGCGGCACTTAAATTGCCCGTCGGCGGACATGAGCAGCAGCGCCTGGCCCCTGTCGCCGAATTCCTCCGCCAGATAGCAGCTCTCGGGCGCAAAATCCACCGGAGGGAGCGACAAGGCGGCGGGCTCCGGCATCTGGGCTGGTACCGCGTCCGGGGACGCTGCCGGCGAAGGCACATCCGCAGGAGCGCCGCAGGCCGTGAGGACGAGCAGGACCAATACTATCGGTATGAGTCGTTTCATGCTGCACCTCCGTCGCATGTACCTCACTGCGGGTTCCACTGGTAGTACGTTGCGGCCGATATGTTTCCGGCCTCGTCCAGCTCAAAGCTGATATACGTTGCGCCGAGGCAGTGTATCAGCACATGGCCCGGCCTGCCGGCGGTGTAGTAGAGCGAGGCGTAATAGCTGATGTCCTGTACGCCTCCGTAAAGGCGGAGCCCGGCTTCGCCGAGGGTTATCTGCGCCGGGTCGAGGTACATCGTACCGCCGTCATAGTCCATATACACCTCCACCGGGATTCTGAGCAGTATGTCGTTCAGGCTGTCGCCGATCTCGAGCCCGCGCAGCGTCGGGGCAATTTCCGGGTCGCTCGAGGTGTAGCCCTCGCCTCTCTCGTCGTAGAGCGCGGCGGTCTCGCCGCTATTGGGCGCATACATAAGTTCCTCGTAAAACACCGGCATCGAACGCATTACATAGCCTATGTAATCGTCATAGACGCGCGTAAACTCCGTCGGGAAGCTGATGTACCTCACAAAGCCGGTGTCGTTCTGGTCGAGCACTATTCGCGGCTCGCTGACCCTTGCGTCGAAGCCGTGTTCCTCCCCGTATATCCTCGCGGCGTCGTAGCTGAGCGTCAGGCGGTTCCCGGAGAAGTCGAACGAGCCGTCCACCCCGGTTATGGGCAGGATTTCGGATCCCGATGACTGGGTGTCGCAGTCATAGCTGAACTCCCCGTCCACAAGCTCGGAGGCAAAACAGTAGGCAACGAGGTTGCCTGGCGCGGCCGGGTACGTTCCCCTGTCCTGGTTGAAGCAGAAGTAGAGCTTGAACGGCGTCGAGCCGTTTTTCTCCGCGCCCATGTAGAGCAGCGCTTTTCCGCCGCTGCCGAAGGGCTCCGCGCGCCACACGCTCACAGGAGTGAAGTCCATCGGCGGCAGATAGTACGGCCTGCCCTGGCTTATCACTTCCAGATTTGACGGCGAGGACGAATACGGATACCTGTACGCCTCCACCGGCTCGGCGGATTCAACCGGCGTCGGTTCCTGCGACGCGCTCGGCGTTACCTCCGCCGACGGCGCGCCGCAGGCGGCGAGGGTGAGCGTAAGTGCAAGCAGCGCGGGAATTATGCGTCTCATGGGGTGCCTCCATTCATGTCGTCAAACTCCTTAGTAGACCAGAAAACGTTCGAGAGAATTCCGTTTTCATCGAAACTCAGGCGCATAAAGGAATCATTGTCCTCCAAAACAATGCACGGCGAACCCTGGTCGCTGTGATTGAGCTCACCACGCAGCCCTCCAATGGAGCCGTATAGCGGTATGCTCCACAGCTCAGGCGAGTATTCCTCGTACATGTACGGGAAGGCCGTGAGTGCGTCCTCAAGCGTGCTCTCCCCTATCCTGAGCCCGCGCACGGAGAGCGGCGCGCCGGGCGTGCTGCTTGAAAACGACGTGATATACCCGCTCTTGCCCGTCCAGAACGGCTCGCAGCGTATCTCAACCCCGCGATACTCGTATGTCAGCTCGCCGGTTTGGTTTACATCCTCCATCCTGTCAAGCATCGTCAGCCAGGTGTGCCGGTCGAGCGGGAGCTCCGCCTCGTCAATACACGGCATGTCCCGGTAGACGCGGAGCGCCTCGTCCCGGCTGACCGGGTGGAATACGCCGGGAGCCCAAACACCCTCCGCGACCGGCGGCGCGCCCAGCAGCTCGACCGCGCCGTCCGCCCTTTCCTCCAGCCGGGCAGAGCTCTCGTCCACGCACACACCGCGCAAGAAGTATTCCAGCCCGAACGGCTCGTTGTACTCGAGCGAATAGGAGGCATACCGGCACTTGAAGCGCGCATTGCCGTCCCCATCCGTGCCCGTGAGCAGCAGCGACCGGCCGCAGACCCCGAAGGGCTCGGCGAGGTAATAGTTCTCTACCGCAAAGCTGTCGTCGGGGAAATCCAGCCACTCCGGCACCGGCCTCGGCTGGGTGTAATAGCTTGGCACAGTCGGAAGCTCCAACGTCGCAGCGGGCTCCGCCGTTTCCACCGGCGCGATGGATTCAGCCGGCGTCGGGCTCGGCGACGGCTCCGCCGATGGCGCGCCGCAGGCCGTGATCAGGAGCACTAAGGCGAGCAGTAATGGGATTGACTTCTTCATACTCTCACCCCGGTATGTATTCGATGTCCGTCACGCAGTCGTTTTCTTCGAGGCTGAAGCGGACGCTGTCCTCTCCGTCGCAGTACCGGATGTACCGGCCTTCGGCGTCTGTTCCAACAAAGCCATAGGCCCCGCCCTCGTCGCCGTATATGTACCCGTCGCTCAGGCAGGAATACAGCTCATCCGCCGGGAAGCGCGCGACAACCTCGTCCGCGCCCATACCTGGTACGACTCCGCGCAGGCTGTTTGTCTCGGCGTACTGCCCGGGTTCGTATATGAACGGGATATTCTGCCAGCAGGCGATGTCTGATAATGTCGTTGTCAGTTCAAATCTGAGCTCGGGCTCGTCAGTTTCTATGACATACGGCGAGCCGACGCCTTCCCGGCTCAGCACGGCGCTGTTCTCATCGAGTATGCCGCAGGCAGTCGCGCCGGAGAGCTCGTATCCGTACCAGCAGTGGAATTTTTCCCCGCCCTCGTCGATAATCACCACGGCGGTCACCGCGTCATCCACGTCTCCGCTCAGTCGGTAGTGGTTGTACTCCAGGTCTGCCGCCGGCATCGACATGTCCTCGCGCACCAGTTCGCGGTAGAGCGCGGTCAGCGCCTCGCGCATTTCTGCTGCTGTCATTGCCTCGTCGGGCCGCACAAGCCCGTCCGTGAGCTCTATCCAGCCGTCCTTCCAGGCCCGGTCGAGCTCAAGATAGGCGAAGTGGCCTTTGTCTAAATCGCTCGCGGGTATCGAGTCCCCGAAGGATATGGGGTAATGGGAGATTTGGCTGCGCGCGAACTGCACACGCTGCAAAAGCTGAACGAACTCGGCCCGGGTTATCGGCTCATCCGGGCGGAACAGGTCTCCGTCCGATATCAAATCGCCGCCGCGCGTATACCGCGCATAGACGCCGTAGCTGTCGAGGTAAGCGATCGCCCGCGCCTCGTCCGTGCCGGGCGTGACGTCCGTGAAGCGAAGCGGGTACGCCCTGTCTTTGTTGCCCGCCGTGAGTATGTCCGTGACAAACACGGCGGCATCTCCGCGGGTCATAACGGCGTCGCCCAGTGCGTTCAGCCCCGCCGCCGCGGCGGGCAGTGAATCCCTTTCCAGCGCTGGCATGTCGTCCGCAGGAAGCGTAACCATGTTCTCGCGCAGGGCGTTAAACCCGATGGTATCTCCGGCGATGTCCAGGCCCTCCAGAGGCTCGATGGGCATGTCGGAGCCGCCTACGGAGCCCAAATGGACGTAAATATAGTCCTCGCTCGCCTTTATGACGTCGCACACGGCATGGGACGACTCGTTGTATATCGTCGTCGGATCGAAGAAGTCCTCTCTCGGGTAGGCGATGACCGTGCCAAAGGTGCCTAGTATGGTGTCGTACTTGTAAGAGTAGAAGCAAAAGCTCACGGCCTCGCCTACAGGATAATAGCCTGTGAGCCCGTCGCAGATTACAACGTATGGCGCAGCCTCGTCTGGGATTTCGATTGAAAAGTGCTGTGTGTCGCTCGTAAAGGTGTAGCCCTCGTCCGCCGGTCCGGCCAACACGGCGGGTTCCTGCGGTATGCGCGGGTCTACGGTCGGCTCCGGCAGAGTGTTGAGATCCTGCGGCGACGCGGGATACGGCGTCGGGCTCGGCGACGGCTCGGCCGTGGGTGCGCCGCAGGCGGCGAGAATGAGCGCGAGGGCGAGGAGCAATGGAATCAGGCGTTTCATAATTTCACCTCAATCCCACTCAGGAAAAACTTCAATGCTGGTAAGCCAGCCGCCATAGCTGAAGATAAATCTGAGCATTATATCGTTATCAGCATATACCAGCGTGGCGTGACCCTGGTCGCTGTACATAAAGTTACCTCTGGCCCCGTGGATGTCTCCGTACAGGACATCCCCTTCGGACTCCGGGAAGCGCTGCTTGACGAAGTCGATGTAGTCGCCGATATCCGCGCCACGCACGCTCAGTCCGGTATTGCGCTCAGTGGTGTAGTAACGATCGATACGCGTACCGCCGTACCCGTCGTCCTCAAACATGATTCTCATGCCGTTATACTGCCAGCGCGTTTCGTCCAGCTGCTCCGCTCCGGGCATTGCCGCCAGCTCTTCAACTATCGTCTCGGGCGGCAGCGGAAGTTTCACCTCGTCGTTTAGCGGCATGTCGCGGTAAGACTCCAGCGCCTCGGTATACTCTACCCTTCTGAAGGCCTCCGGTGCGGTGCCGTTATCGTCGTAAAGCTCCAGCGTAAGCGTGTCTCCGCCAATCGACACCACACCCCCGCTCTCAGTAACGCTTTTGAGGCGGAGCGCGTATTCGCTACCGAAAAGAATGTCCGGAACCTCTTCGTAATAGTCGTACCAGCATTTGAATCGCCCGTCGCTTGACAGAAGCAGTAAGGCCTGCCCGCGGTAGCCAAATCCCTCGGATATCCAGTATGACTCCGGCTCGAAGTCCGTGACCGGCAGAGAAAAGTTTGCCGGCATGGGTCTGGACATAATCAGCTCCGGCGGCTCTGAGGGCGTAGGCTCAGGCTCTGGCGTTGGCGTTGGCTCCGGCGTCGGCTCAGGAGTTACAGGATTGGGCGTTGCTTCCGGCGTCGGTGTAACTTCAGCCTCGGGCGCGCCGCAGGCAGATAGGACGAGTATCAGTGCGATTAAAATGGCGATAACACGTTTCATAACACAACCCCCAAATCTCTCTATGCAAAAGGGACGGAAAAACCTACTAAAAGGTTCCCGTCCCTTTTGCGAAATTTGTGCATTACGAGCACATTGCGCTGTCCAATCTGGCTTCGACTTCTTCATAGCTGGAGCTCTCGGAGAGGACTATCTCGGATATAAGTATCTGCTTGGCCGAGATGAGCATCTTGCGCTCCCCTGTGGAGAGGCCGCGCTCCCTGTCCCTCTGCATCAGTCCCTTTACGACCGAAGCGACCTCCATCAAGTCGCCGCTCTTGATGCGTAGCATGTTTTCTCTGTAACGTTTGTTCCAGTTTGAGGTCATCTCGACCTCAATGCCAGGTATGGCTCCGATTATTTTCTCCGCCTGCGCCGGGTCGACTATCGGCCGCACTCCAATGACGTCGCTGGATTCCACCGGTACCATGACCTGCATGCTGCCCGTCGGCAGCTTAAGCACATAATAGTCTCTGTCCTTACCGTTAATTTTTTTCGTCACGATGCTCTCAATAACGCCCGCACCGTGAAGCGGATGCGCTATCCGGTCTCCTACCCGGAATGTCATTGCTACCTCCATTTCCCTGAATTTACTTATACGTTACATACACATAGATTATACACCAAAAATCAGCTGTTAGCAAGGAAAATCGGGGTAATAGCAATGAAAAGCTTATAAAAATTGTCACCGGAGGCCTATATATGAAATTATCCGACACGATATATACACAGCGTTGGATTTAGTACAGCTTTGCACACAGCCTGTGCGACATAAAAAAGCCGTGCCGGCATATGCCGGCACGGCTTAAGTGTTTTAATTACTCCTCAGTTTCGTCGAAGTCGAAGTCAGGGATGTTGCCCTTGGCCTCGCCGGTCTCAGAAACCTCGTAGACGAGGGCGTCCTCCTCAGGGACAACAGGACGGCGCTCGCGGGGCTCACGTTCGGTGCGCTCGC
This sequence comes from uncultured Eubacteriales bacterium, assembly GCA_900544765.1. Lineage (GTDB taxonomy): Bacteria > Bacillota > Clostridia > Oscillospirales > Oscillospiraceae > Scatomorpha > Scatomorpha gallistercoris. The sequence goes on from UQWI01000001.1 coordinate 57,518, forward strand.
TGCGCTCACGACGCTCACGTCGCGGAGCCGGTTCGGGCTCGCTCAAAGCGCGGATGGACAGGCTGACCTTCTGCTTCTCGGTGTCGATAGCGGTAATCTTGGCATCGACAACATCGCCGACGGAGAGGACCTCATCGGGCTTGCCGATGCGGCGGTTGGCAATCTGGCTGATGTGGATAAGGCCATCCACACCGGGCATGACCTCGGCGAAAGCGCCGAAGGGCATCAGCTTGACAACCTTGACCTTGACGACGTCGCCCACGGAGCAGGTGCTGACGAACTTGTTCCAGGGGTTGTCCTCAGCCTTCTTGTAGCCGAGAGAGATGCGGCGGGCCTCGCGGTCGAAGCCGATGACGTAGACGTCTATCTCCTGACCGACGGTAACGACGTCAGCCGGGCTCTTGATGCGGCCCCAGCTCAGCTCGGAGACATGGACCATGCCGTCGATGCCGCCGATATCTACAAAGGCGCCGTAGCTGGTCAGGCTCTTGACCACGCCGTGATAGGTCTTGCCGACCTCAATCTCATTCCAAACGGCCTCGGCCTTCTCGCGGCGCTCCTTCTGCAGCACGGCGCGGATGGAGCCGACAACGCGGCGGCGGCCACGGTTGACCTCGGTAATCTTCAGGCGGACCTTGGTCTTTACCAGCTGGGTCATCGGGGCGTCCTTGGGCAGGCCGCTCTGGCTGGCGGGTACGAATACGCGCACACCGCTGACGTTGACAACAACGCCGCCCTTGTTTTCCTCAGTGACCATGCCTTCAACTATTTCGCCGTCGGCCTGGGCCTGCTCGATGACCTGCCAGCTCTTGGCGGCGTCAAGACGCCTCTTGCTAAGCTGTGCGGTGCCTTCGACGTCGTTCACACGAACCACGATGGCCTCGACAGTGTCGCCGACCTTCACGGCATCCTCAACAGGGACAGCGCCGTCGTTGGTGAACTCGCTGGTGGGGATGAAAGCGGAATACTTGGTTCCGAGGTCCACGCTGACCTCGGTGGGCGTGATAGCCACTACTGTGCCGGATACCCTGTCGCCATTATATATAGTCTTAAGAGAATCCTCCAGCATTTCATCGAAGCTCTTTTCAGCCGCAGGCTTCTCGGCGGCTGCCGTTTCCTCAACGGCGTTCGCGGCCTCTTCCGAGGGAGCAGCGGTCTCAGCCGCCGCTTCGGTCACGGGCTCGGCCTGCTCGACCACGGTCTCTGCCGCGGTCTCCTCTGCCGGGTTCTCTTGAATCAGGATCTCGTCGCTCATCTTATCCAGTACCTCCTTGATTATCCACGCGGGCGCGCTGGCTCCCGCTGTGACGCCGACTGTGTCCGCCGGCGAAAGCGCCTCAAGGCTTAAAGCCCCGGCGTTCTCGACGAATTGGGTGTTGGCACAGCGCTCGGCGCACAGCTCTGCCAAATGCAAGCTGTTGGCGCTGTCCCTGCCGCCAATGACTACCATTGCGTCACATTGAGAGGCCAGCCGGATGGCCTCCTCTTGCCTCGTGGACGTAGCAGAACATATTGTATCAAATATTTCTGCATTTGTACACCATTTTTTTATTAAAATCTCACATTCTTTTAGATTGGCCTCGGTTTGGGTCGTTTGTACCACAACTGTTACCGGTTCCGAGCGGATTTCAGGCCTCTCTGAGAGCAAATTTTCCAGTTCTTGTGAATTTGCAACAACGTCAGCGCCTTTGCATCGACCGCATATGGCCACGACCTCGGGGTGGTCGGCCTTACCTATTACCAGAACGTGTCTGCCTTTGTCCGACGCTGCGGCGGCCAGGCGGTGGATGCGCGCGACATTTGGACAGGTTGCGTCGGTTATCACGGCGCCATGTTCAAGCAGCGCCTGCTCGCATTCGCTGGAGATTCCGTGAGAGCGTATCAGCACACGCTCACCTGGTTTTACCTCCTCGGGCGAGGATATGACCTTGAGGCCACGCTCAGCTAGGCGCTCGACAACGTCGTCGTTGTGGATGAGCGGACCGAAGCTGAGGCAGGGGCCGGCTTCCAGCATTTCCTCTGCCATCCTTACCGAACGGGATACGCCGAAGCAGAAGCCGGCGCTCTTGGCAACTACTACTTTTTTCACGCACTCTCACCGTCCCTGAGCTCATATATGCGCTCCATAATGTCGCCGGCAAGTGTCTCGTACTCGTTGTGGTTGTGTCCCTCTACCGTGTAAGGTTTGCCTATAGACATGTGAATGCGCGAGAACAGCTTTTTTCGGCGCGGGATATACACCGGTACTATGGGGACCTGAAGCTTGCTGGCCAGGCGCACGGCGCCGGTCTTGGCGTCCACCATGTTGTCCTCCCCGGCACGGGTGCCCTCGGGGAATATGAATATCTTGTCGCCCCGTTTGAGATAGCGCATCATGCTGCGCATTGCCCCGATGTCGCTTTCGCCCCGGTTTACGAAACAGACGCCGCATTTTCTGAGCACCCATCCGATCACAGGGACCGTACTGAGCTCAACCTTGGCTATAAAATGCATGAACGTCCTCTTCCCGAAGGCCGCCGCGGCCAAAAGCGGGTCGACCAGGTTGGAGTGGTTGCCGCACACTACGGCCGGGCCCTCGGGTATATTCTCAGTACCCTTGCAGCGCACAGGATAGATTAGCTTGACAACGGGAATGACTATTGAGTATATAAAATTGAACCAGCGCTTCTCATCTTTTGCCTTGTTCTCGGAACGCCTTGAATCCTTTCCTTCAGCCATGTGCAGCCACCCCCAGCCTTTCGGAAATCAGGGAACATACGGCGTCTATGCTTTCGGACAGGTTCAGGGAGCTGGTGTCTATCTCGACGGCGTCGTCGGCCTTTCGCAGCGGCGCGGCGTCGCGGCAGGAATCACGCTCGTCGCGCTCGTCTATGTCCTTCTGCACCTCATCGAGGGATATCTCACGACCGGCCTCTACAAGCTCTTTCCAGCGGCGCTCGGCGCGCTTTCTGCTGTCGGCGGTGAGGAACACCTTCAAATCGGCGTTCGGCAGCACTACTGTACCGATGTCGCGCCCGTCCATTACTACGCTGTGCCGGCCCGCCAGCGAGCGCTGCATACCAAGCAGGAAGGCCCTGACGCTGGGCATGGCGGACACCTCAGAGGCGCGCTTGGATATCTCGGGGGTGCGGATAAGCCCGCTGACGTCCTCGTCGTTGAGAAGCTCAACCTGCACGCCGTTGGCGTCGTAGCCGAGCTCTATGTCCAGCTTCGGCAGCAAAGACTGCACCGAAGCCTCGTCTCCGGGGAAAAAGCCGCATCTGTCGACCGCCAGACCAACCGTGCGGTATATCGCCCCGGTGTCGACATAGAGGAAACCAAAGCGCTTCGACACTGCGCGGGCTATTGTGCTCTTGCCGGCGCCTGAGGGACCGTCTATTGCTACAGAGTAGTGTGCTTCCATTACTTGTCCTCCGTCCTGAGGGAATTTGCGGCGACGAAAGCGGTCGCCCACGCTATTTGCAGGTTGTATCCGCCGGTGTATGCGTCGAGGTCAAGCACTTCGCCCGCAAAGTACAGCCCCGGCACGAGCTTCGACATCATCGTGCGCGGGTCGACTTCTTTTGTGCTCACGCCGCCCGATGTGACTATAGCCTCGGCTATGGGTCGCGGCCCGGAGATTTCCACGGGGAACTCCTTGAAGAGCCTTACCAGGCCTTGCCGCTGCTCGCGCGTCACGGAGTTGGCCCTCTCTTCGGCTGGTATGCCGGACAGCTTCACCAGCACAGGTATCATGGCCTTACCCGCCAAATCGTTCAGGCAGTTGCGGAACTCACGGTTAGAGTACTTCTCAAGGTCACGCAGTATGCGCGCGTCAAGCTTCTTTTCATCGAGGCCGGGCTTGAGGTCTATGCTTAGCCTGTACTTTGACTTCCCGAAATTGCGCATGTGCGCGCTGGCAGAGAGCACCAGCGGGCCTGACACGCCGAAATGCGTAAACAGCATCTCGCCGAGCTCCTTGTATACGAGCTTGCCGTCCTCATAGGCTGAGAGTGTGACATTTCTGAGGGAAAAGCCCTGCATCTCCCGGCAGTATTCGTCCGGCGACTCCAGCGGCACGAGGCTCGGCCTGCAGGGCGTTAGCGTGTGGCCCAAAGAGGCGGCCAGCCTGTAGCCGTCGCCCGTCGAGCCCGTGGCCGGATAAGAGAGCCCGCCCGTGCAGACCACAGCGCTGCGGCAGATAATCTCACCGCGCTCGGTTGTGACGGCGCAGACTCCGTTTTCGTCAGTTTTTATCGCCTTCGCCTTTTCTCGAAGGATTTCGACACCGTTTTTGTGGCACAATCTTGTCAGGGCCCCGGCAATATCTCCCGCCTTGTCGGAGACGGGGAACACCCTCCTCCCCCTCTCTGTCTTGAGCGGGACGCCGAGGTCCTCAAAAAAGGACATGGTGTCCTGACAGGAAAAGCGGTGTATGGCGCTCTGCAAAAAGCGCCCGCCTACTGGTATGGCTTCTATAAACTCGCGCGGCGTGCAGTCGTTTGTGACGTTGCAGCGTCCCTTTCCGGTTATGCGCAGCTTCCTGCCCAAATCCCTGTTCGGCTCGAGCAGCACCGTCTTGAGGCCGCGTCCGGCGGCCAGAGCGGCACAGAACGTGCCGGCGGCGCCGCCTCCTATTATTACCGCGTCAGCCGTCAACATTTTCAAACACCTTGTAGTCGCTCCAAATCTGCTCGAGCTTCTTGAACGTGTCGCTCAGCGCGCCGCGGCTGCGCGAGCCGACGGCGATGACGATGGCGTTCACAAGGCTCATTGGCGCAACTAGAGAGTCCACGAACGAGACCATCTCGCTCTTGGCAAAGAGGCATACGTCCGCCATGCCAAAAAAGGGCGAGCTCTCGCTGTCGGTGAGGCCGACGGTGGACGCACCCCTGTCCTTGGCAAAGCCCATGACCTTGGCAGAGCGCGAGGAGTAGCGCGGGAAGGTCAGGCCGATAAACAGGTCGCCCTCCCCTATGCGAAGCAGCTGCTCGTAGGCCTCAGCCGCGCTGTTGTCGTCGATGAGGTGTACGCCCGGACGCAGCAGGCCAAGGTAATACGCCATGAAATCGGCCAGGCAGCGAGAAGTGCGCGACGCGAAAATGTATATGTCCTTCGCGCCCATGATGCTGTCTATCACCCGGTTGAAGCTGTCCTGGTCTATCTCCTCGAGCGTGGTCTGCAGCTTATCTATATCGTCGCTCATAACGCTCTTTAGTATGTTCTTGTCATCGAGCATATCCTTCGAGGCCTCGATGCGCTGCACGCTGGTCAGTCGCGAGCGTATCATCTCCTGCAGCGCCTTGCGCATGCCCGGATAGCCATCGAAGCCCAGCTCGGCTGCGAAACGGACGACCGTGGACTCGCTCACGCCCACGGTCTTGCCGAGTTTTCCCGCTGTCATGAAAGCAGCTTTGTCGTAATTTTCCAGAATGTACTTTGCAATCAGCCGCTGTCCCTTTGAAAAACCTGAATTGTCCTTAGATATCAGAGCCAGAATATCCTTGTCCATCGTTATCCCCCATACTGTATGTAAAGCCCGTTCGTGTCCACGGGCGAAAAGCTTAGTTTATTTTACACAGTTTGCGAATATATTACAAGGGGTATAACGTGAACAAACTTTTACGAATTGCCTCAAATCAGGCTTTTGATGTACCCCACTTCATCGCCGGTGAGTAATCTCCACCGTCCGGACGGCAGCTTCCCGAGCTTGAGTTCCCCCTCTGAAGTCCTGACCAGGCGAGTCACAACCAGGTTCACGCTCTCGCACATGCGTCTCACCTGGCGGTTGCGTCCTTCGTGTATGGTAAAGCGCAGCCGCGTAAACTCGTCGTCGGAGCTGAGAAGCTTCACCTTGGCCGGGCGAATCTCCTTCCCGTCTATGGCGCGGAGCGCCTCCATGGCCGCAACCTGCCTTTGCGTGACTCGGCCGCGCACAGTGACGGAGTACACTTTCTCCACTTCGTGCGCCGGGTGCATGAGCGCGTTGGCGGCCTCGCCGTCGTCGGTCATTATCAGCAGGCCCTCGCTGTTGAGGTCGAGCCGTCCGACCGGGTACAGCCTGCGCCCTGCTCCCTCCACGAGTTCGGCAACGGTCCTGCGGCCCTTCTCATCGGAGAGCGTGGTAACATAGCCCCGCGGCTTGTTCAACATTATGTACATTCGTTCCGACATCTCGCCTATGCGCGCCCCGTCCACCTCGACTATGTCCGTGTCCAGGTCCGCGCCCATGCCAAGCGTGGCCGTCTTGCCGTTTACGGTCACGCGGCCGGAGAGTATCAGCTTCTCGGCGGCCCGGCGCGAGGCTATGCCCGCGCCGGATATGAGTTTTTGCAGTCTTTCCTTCATTCTTCGTCCTCAGTCAAATATATGGGCCTCCCAAGGCCCCGGATAAGCTCCACGATGCGAGAGAATATGCCCGAAGTGGCCTCTGCGGGCATGTCCGCCTCGTAGACAAGGCGCAGCTCGCACACCGTTTCGCCTTCGGATGTGACAATCACGCGCCCGGCGGTCTCACCTGCCCTTACAGGGCAGACGACAAAGGGCGGCAGCTCCAGCGAGAGCTCGTACTCCGCTCCCTTCGGCAGCAGCGCATACCCATCGCTCTCCGCCCTGGCCCCTGCGTACAGCGTCCCGCCGTTCACTGCGTTCACGCGGTAAGTGGTGTCCGAGTCTACGACCTTGACGTAGTCGTAGTTTTCGAAGGCCCAGTCGTAGAGCGCGGCGTGGTCGTCCCAATCCTGTCTGTCATCGAGCGTGACGCAGACATATCTGGCCCCATCCCGCTCGGCACAGCTCACAAGCGTGCGCCCCGCCGCCATAGTGTAGCCGGTTTTGATGCCGGTACAGCCTGAATACATGCCCAAGAGCTTGTTGTGGTTGTATATCTCGCTGCCGTGCACCGTGACGCTCTTTGTAGATACGATGCGGGCAAAGTCCTCGTTCTCCATAGCGCAGGCGCCGAGACGCGCCATGTCGCGAGCGGTGGAATAGTGTCCCTCGGCGTCCAGGCCGTGCGGGTTGGTGAAGTGCGTCCCGGCCATGCCGAGCTCTTCGGCCTTCTCATTCATGAGCTCTGCAAAGCTCTCAATGTCCCCGGCGGCATGTATAGCGAGTGCGCTGGCCGCGTCGTTGCCGGAGGCAAGCATCAAGCCGTAGAGCAGCTCCTCTACCGTGTAGGTCTCACCGGAGCGCAGATACATGGAAGAGCCTTCCGTACCGGCGCTGCGGCTGTCTATCTCGACGAGCTCGTCCAGGCCGCAGTTCTCGAGCACAACGAGGGCGGTCATAATCTTCGTCGTACTGGCAATGAGCATGCGCTCGTCTGCATTGCGCTCATACAGTACCTTTCCCGTGTCCGCGTTGATGAGTATCGCGGCGCGCGCGCCTATGTCTGGCACTGCAAGCACAGGCATGGCGAGCACTGCGCAGGCTATTAAAAAGGCTATGGCTTTTTTCAAAACAGCACCACCCGTAAAACTCAGGGTGGTGCTATTATTTGCAGTTACCGGCGGCGCTATTCGTCAAACGCGCTCTCCGCGCCGCAAAACTCTCAGCCGCTGTACCGCCTTGCGTCAGCAGCCGAGTTGTGCGCTCAGGCCTCTGGCGCGGCCTCCGGCGTCACAGTCGCGCCGGGCGTGGACTTCTTGTCAATGAATGCCTCGGCGCGGTCGAGCAGCTGCGGCACGAGGTCTATCACGCGGTCAAGCGTAGTAATCGCAGGCGGCTGGATGTTCAGCATACGCACGACTCCGTCCTTCACCACGAGGAAGCCGATGGGCTCGATGCGTATACCGGCTCCACTGCCGCCCACACATCCGTCGCGCTGCTTGACCAGGTCCCCGCCGCCTCCGGCGAAGCCCACGCTGACCCTGGACACGGGCACGAGCGTCACTCCGTCAGGCGTAGTCACCGGGTCGCCGACCACCGTGTTGGCGTCGACCATCTCTTTTATCTTGGCTATGCTCTGCTTGAGAAAATCAGCCATTGGAGTCTGCATCTGTTCCATCTTGTTCCTTCCTTTCCTTGGCGGCGGCCTTAGCGGCCTTGTCCGCACTGCGTTTTATCTTGAGGAATCCAACGCCGGCCGCTGCGGCTACGGCGATAATGCGCGCCAGGTTTATCGTGATAGTCACTCCGGCCTCCACCGTGTAGTTATCTGCCGAGAAGTCTATGCCGGTCTGCACATCGCTGCTGCGCACATTGAAGGCGTGACCGGCAGCGGAGCCGACGGTGGCCATGGCGTAGTTTATGGTGCCGTAGGCCATGACGGCGGAGTACGGGTCTCCCCCGCCCACGGTGATGTGCAGGAGAAAGCGGTTTACCGTCAGCTTGCGCCTGAAGCGCGAGAGCGTGCGGAGCACCAGCTTCAGCAAGTCCGGTATCATCTCCCGCGTCACGAGCGGCGGCTTGGGCTTTTTCTCTGCCTCCGGCTTCTCAGGCTTGGGTTTCTTTTCGCGCTTTTTGGCCGGCGCTTTCGTCTCCTGTTTCGCCGGGCGCGGGAACAGCGGCAGGTCGAAGCACATTACGCGCGCAGAGACCTTGAACGAGCCCGCTGCGTAGTCCGCCGACACGCCCAGCGGCGTGAAGAGCAAAAGCAGCAGTATGCAGAGCACTACCGCTAAAATTATCCATCCGACTATGATGACCACCACCTTTTTTGCCGAAGAAGGTTTATAACGGCCTTACAGCAGGCCGGTTATCCCATGTCCATTTCCAGCTGCTCGCCGCGCCCCTTGAGCTCCTCAACGGCGTTTTGGAGCTTCTCCAGGCCGTCGGCCTCGCTCATGTCCGGCAGTGTCGGCAGCTCATCGAGGGAGCTGATGCCCATGACGCGCAGGAAGGCCTCCGTCGTCCTGTACAGCGTTGGGCGCCCCGGGGCGTCCAGCCTTCCGGCGGGCTCTATCAGGCCCTTTTCTGCCAGGCTGGATACAGTGTAGGAGCTGTCCACTCCCCTGACCTGCTCGACATACGCCCTGGTCACCGGCTGGAAGTAGGCAATCACAGCCAGCGCCTCCAGCGCGCTCGGCGAGAGTTTGGGTGCGGCACGGTGCTCTATAACGCGGGCGATGAGCTTGGCGTGCTCAGGCGCGGAGCACAGCTGCAGCGAGCCGCCGAGGCGGAGCAGACGTATCCCGCGTCCGTTCTTCTCGTAGTACTCGCCCAGCTTGTCCGCTGTAACAAGTATATCCTCTTCCGGCACGCCGAAAACCAGCGACAGCCGGGCGACCGGCACCGGTTCGCCCGAGGCGAACAGCACGGCCTCCAGCGCCGGGGAAAGCTCTATTATATCCATCTATTCTTCCTCTATGGCCTCAAGTATTTTCTCTGTGTCGCCGCCTGTGAACTCAAGCACCAAATCATTGCCCGCCTCGCTGATTATCAGGCTGCCCATGGAACAGAGCTCCAGCACAGACAGAAACACGGCTACAACCTCGCTGCGGCTGCGGCTCTCGGCGCACAGCTCGCCCAGCGTGGCTCTGCCGCGGCTGCTCAGGCGCTCGATTATTTCCCGAGACTTGTCCCTCACGCCGTAAACTATGCGCTTCGGCGCAAGCTTTGCCAGCTCACGCGGCGCCGGCGGCTTTATGTCCGGACGCATGAACACGCTCAGCAGCGCGCCGAGCAGCTCGGCGGGCTCGTGCCGATAATCGTAAGCCTTGGCCTCCCGGCTGAGCGGCTCCTGGCCGCGCGTAAACAAATCCTTGCCGTTTTCGCTCATCGCGCCGAACGTTTCAAGCACGCTCTTGACGGCGTCCCTTGCGCCCTTGGCCTTGAGCTGCTCCAGGCTGCTCATAAGCTGCTCCAGCTCCGTGACCTCCTTGTCGGCCGCCAGGAGCGTGCGCGTCTTGATGTACAGCAGGTAGGCCGCCATCTGCACGAACTCGCTGGCGACCTCCAAATCCATGCGCTGCATTTCGTCGAGATAGGCCAGGTACTGGTCAAGTATCTCGGACACGGATATGTCCCTTATTTCTATCTTGTTCTTGCTCAAAAGCTGCAATATAAGGCTGAGCGGGCCTTCGAAATCCGCGAGCGAATCGCGCTCGTGTACCACGCCTTCAAGGCGGAAAGTCGGGTCCGTACTCATACAAACAGCCTCACGATATTGAATCCGAACTCCGCGAACAGGAAGAGCCGGTCGAATACCCAGTTGGCGGCGGCGCTTAGCGGGTCCACGGGCAGGCGGTCCATAACTATGATGAGCACCAGCAGGAATATCATGCCGTAGCGCTCGTAGTACATGAGCTTGCGGTAGGAGCGCTCGGAGATAAATGAGTACAGCACCTTGCTGCCGTCCAGCGGCGGTATGGGTATGATATTGAACAGCGCCAGCGTCAGCGAGAGGTACGCCGTCAGATACAATGTTTGCAGGACGTAGTATCCGGCCACAGAGCCCGAGAGTGGGATATACAGCAGCCCGTAGACAAACAGCGCTATCACCGTCAGCATCAGGTTGGAGAGCGGACCTGCCGCAGCCGTCAGGGCCATTCCCTGCTTCGGGTTTTTGAAATTATACATATTCACCGGCACAGGCTTTGCCCAGCCGAAGCGGAAAGCGACCAGCATAATAAGGCCGATAACATCTATGTGCTTTATGGGGTTGAGCGTCAGCCGCCCGGCCCTCTTCGCGGTGTCGTCGCCGAGGCGCCATGCGGCATAGCCGTGGGCGCACTCGTGCAGAGTTATACATATCAGCGCGGGCAGCACCGACAGCAGCAGCCGGACGGGTACAGACCAGTCCAGCCCCTGTATGAAAGCTTGTAATCCGTTCATATGGCACCTCTTGTGTTCATTATAACAACTCTCACGTCCGAATACAAGAGCGGCGTTGGGCAATGCTTTGAAACAACCACGCTAAATTATTCTTCTATTATTCAAAAAAGCTGTATAAAAGTTGACCATATCCTCAATGGTGACAGAGTCTGGATGCAAAGCCCAGTATTGATTCATGTGCCACTCCACACCTATGGCAGCTTCCCGATTAAGTATGTTTTCTGCTTCGGACTTAGACGAGTCCTTCATATACACTATGTTTAAGACTCGCCTAATTCGATCCATAAACTTGTTTTTAAACCTGGGCGTACCGTTATCTCCGCACAAAACCGCAAACACATCAAGATTTTCAAAGATATACTCTATACTAGGACGCAAAAAATCTTCGTATGTAATATCCCCGTTTTGCAATTTCTTTATATTTACAATCTGAGAATACTCATCCGCCATATTTTGCAGGAATTCATCTTCTATATGCCTGACTACATCATCTATAGAGCTGAAATAGAAGTAAAAAGTGCTTCTCCCGATGCCAAGTCGTTTAGCGAGGCTGCTCACCTTCAGCTTATAAGCAGGCTGCGTTCTTAGCATTTCAATAACCTCATTACATATTTTCCTTTCAGCAGTTGTAGTCATTATGCCAAAATTCCTCCTTTGATTTTATATCAGTATACCATTTAAATCCCGTTAATGCAAATCTTGCACAGTTTTAAAATTCTGTACAGTCATCGCTTTTCTTATGTTCTTCGCATTTCTGCGTCGCTGCACTATAATGATTTAAATCCTAGGATTAATTTTAGCTTGGAGGCGATACCGTGTGGACTAACCCAATCTTAAGTATAGCAATATACTTTCTGCTCTATGGAATAGGTTCTATCATTTCAAGGAAGACCAAGGGTATAGTTATTGAAGCTCTTTTTTTAAGCATAATTTATGCATTAGGCTTCACCACCGGACTGTTACCTCAGGATGCACTCAACGGTACAGGTATTCCAGCCATGATGAATGCATTCGGTCTGATGCTTATAATAACAAACTTAGGCACGTCAATTGAGTTAAAACGGTTTGTAGCGGAGTGGCGAACAGTGCTCATATGCCTTATAGGTCTGGTAGTGCTAGGCATAATGTTCTTCACATTGGGCTCCCTTCTCTTCGGCCGATACTATGCACTGAGCGCGTTTCCACCTATATCTGGTGGTGTTGTTGCAACAAGTCTTGTTGTCTCGGCAGCCGAGAATGCCGGAATGAACAGCTACGGCGCTTTTGCGTCCCTGCTTTGTTCGCTCCAATCCTTTGGCGCTGTACCGATAGCTTCGGTTCTTATGCGCAAATACTGTGACTATCTTGTTAAAGAAGAGAAGTATATTCCAGTGGCACAGGAAAAAGACGCAAAAAGCTGGCCTTCTTTAAAACTCATAAAGCGCTTTCCAGAAGCTCTATGTTCTGGGCCAATGATAACAACAAGGCTTTTACTCGTATGCATTGCAGGTACGGCGCTTGCAAACGCAACGGGAGGTGTGCTGCCGGCCGCAGTCATGGTGCTCATACTCGGTATAATCTTCACAGAAATAGGCTTTCTTGAAAAGCAAACTTTAGCACAAGCCGGATATATGGAATTCCTAATGCCATGCTTGATAATGCTAATTCCCAACGGCTTTACTGGTTTGACACTGTCACAATTCTCTTCAATACTGCTCCCTTCTGTTTTCTTTGTTGTGTTTGGAGCAATTAGTTTGGCTATTGGTGGAGTAATTGCCGGGAAGCTACTGAAGGTAGATTGGCGACTTGCCGCGTCGATATCTCTGTCAGCAATGTATGGCTACCCATTATCTGAGGTAATTGCTCGTTCCATCGTATCACAATATGACTTACCCGAGAATGCTAAAGAGAACATGCTCGAACTAATTATGCCGCAGCTTATAATTGCAGGTTTCACCACCGTGACCGTCGCTTCTGTCGTAATAGCCGGTTTTGTAGTACCGCTTATTTTTATTTAACATGGAGGTAATATCTATGAAAAGGGTTTTCTTTGAAAACGCAAACATCGTCGACGTAATAAACAGGCAGATAATTTACGGAGGAATATATGTAGAAGATGGAATAATTTGCAGTCTAGGTGCTGATGCTAAATGTCCAGATGGTACCGAACGCATAGATATGGGCGGCAAAACGGTTCTTCCAGGATTGTTTAATGTGCATGCACATATCACTAGTCCGGACTCCGGCATGGACGACCCACGCTATCTTCCAAGCTCCATGACTAGCCAACCCGGTATTATGTTGCTAGCAATTAAGCATTGTGAAGAAAATATACAAAGCGGGGTAACCTTTATACGTGATGTAGGCGGCCTTTTTGAAGTCGATATTGAGGCTATGCACGCAGTAAATAAAGGCGCCATAGTTGGGCCAGATATGCTAGTAAGCGGACGCGCTATTGTGATAACCGGAGGACATGGATGGACTATACCCGGCATGACATACGAGGTAAACTGCGCTGACGAAGCTCGCAGAGCCGCAAGACTAAATATTAGGGCCGGAGCAACCGCATTAAAGGTATGCGGCACAGGCGGCGTGGCGTCCCCTGGAGATCAGCCCGGCAGCGCTCAATTAACTGTTGAAGAAATGCATGCTGTCTGTGAGGAGGGGCACAAGGCCGGATTAATAGTGGCATCTCATGCTCAGGGTACTCAGGGAATAAAGAACTCTATCCTTGCTGGTGTAGATTCTATAGAACACGGATTTTACCTCGATGACGAATGTATTGAGCTCATGCTTGAACACAATGTCTGGTATGTTCCTACGCTCGTCACTGTACGGATGATTCTTGAACGTGGCCCGGGAAAGATACCGGAGTTTATGATTGAAAAGTGCAAGTATGCCCATGAAGCACACCTCAAGTCATTTGAAAAAGCTCGCGCCGCAGGTGTAAAAATAGCCAGTGGCACAGATGCATCCGCCCCTTGCTGTCCACACTACGAATCCACAATGGAAGCCGTGGACATGGTTATGGCAGGAATGAGTCCTTGGGAAGCCTTATATGCGATCACTATGGAATCGGCGAAACTCTGCCGTGTAGATAAGCTTCTCGGAAGTATTGAGAAAGGTAAAAAGGCTCACTTCTCGGTTTTTGAAAAAAATCCTGCTGAGGACATAAAAGAAATATCCAAGAATGTCATGACTATAAAAAATGGCGAGATTGTTTGGAAAAAATAAAAAAGTAGTAGAACAAAACGGCAGCAAACGCTGCCGTTTTGTTCTACTTATATAACCGCCGTTATCTCGCCGAGCAGCTCTCCCCTGCCCGTGCCATTTTCAGCCGAAAAGGCGATAATTTTTGTCTCGTCAGGCAGCGCAAGCGTCTCGCGTATGAGCGCTATATTCGGCTCCACCGCGCTCTTCGACAGCTTGTCGCACTTGTTTGCGACGACGACAAAGGGCATGCCCGAGCTCTTGAACCACTCGGACATGGTGACGTCGTCGCCCGTGGGCTTATGCCGGGCGTCGACTATGTGCACGCCCAGCGTTATGAGCCCGCTCTCGGCGAAAAACGCCTCCATCAGCGCGCCCCAGCGGTCGCGCTCAGCCTTGCTGACGGCGGCGTAGCCATATCCGGGAAGGTCCACGAAATAGCACTTCCCGTCTACGTCGAAGTAGTTGACGTGTATGGTCTTTCCCGGCTGAGAGCCCACGCGCGCGAAGTTTTTTCGGTTGAGCAGCCGGTTTATAACCGAGCTCTTGCCGACATTCGACTTGCCCGCGAACACTATTGACGGCCTGCCGTCGCGTATGAAGCCGGATTTGCTCGCCGCGCTCTTTACAAATTCCACACGGTTTAGGTTTATCGCCATGTCACTGTCCTATTCTGGGGCTGTCAGCCTGGCCCTGAGGCGGCACCGACACGGCGTTGACCTGCTGCTCGACGGCAGCGCGGTTTAGCGCAACGTCGATAATGGCGTCCACATGGTCGGCTGTGACGAACTTCAGGCTGCGCCTGACCGTCTGGTCTATCTCTTCGAGGTCTGGCTCGTTGCCCGCGGGGATGATGACAGTGCTGACGCCCGTGCGCAGAGCGGCCATGGTTTTTTCCTTCAGGCCGCCTATTGGCAGGATACGCCCGCGCAGGGTAATCTCGCCTGTCATAGCCAGGTCGCGCCGCACCGGGATACCCGTAAGAGCCGAGATTACGCCGATGCAGATGGTTATGCCGGCGCTCGGGCCGTCCTTAGGCACGGCGCCCTCCGGGAAGTGGATGTGTATATCGCGGTTCTTATAGAATTCGGGGTCTATGCCGAGCTTGCCTGCGCGCGAGCGGATATAGGTGATAGCTGCCTTGCAGCTCTCCTTCATCACGTCGCCCAGGTTGCCTGTAAGCTCCAGCCTTCCGGAGCCCTCAACAACGCCGACCTCGACATCCAGCACCTCGCCGCCCACGCTGGTCCAGGCCAGGCCTCTCACCAGGCCGACTTCGTCGCGCGGATAGATGTGCTCCGGTTTATATTTCGCCGGGCCAAGCAGCTCTTCTAGCTTGCCTGCGCGCACGGTAAGGGATTTGTATTCGCCCTTTGCGATACCGGCCGCGCACTTGCGGCACAGCGCCGCAAGCTCACGCTCAAGCAGCCTGACGCCGCTCTCCCGCGTGTATAGGGTTATAATCTCGCGGATTGCGTCGTCGCTTACGCGCAGGCTGTTGCCGTTGAGGCCGTGGCGCTTGCGCTCTTTTGGCAGCAGGTGCTGCTTGGCTATCATAAGCTTCTCCTCGTCGGTGTAGCTGGAGAGCTCTATAACCTCCATGCGGTCGAGCAGCGGGCGCGGGATTGTGTCCGTCGTGTTGGCCGTGGTTATGAACAGCACGTTGGAGAGGTCGACGGGTATCTCCATGTAGTTGTCACGGAACTTGTCGTTCTGTTCCCCATCCAACGCCTCGAGCAGGGCGCTTGACGGGTCTCCCCTGTAGTCGCTGCCGAGCTTATCTATCTCGTCGAGCACCATTACGGGATTCATGCTCCCGGCCTGGATAATGCCGCTGATGAGCCTGCCCGGCATGGAGCCGATATAGGTCTTGCGGTGGCCCCGAATCTCGGCCTCGTCGTGTACGCCGCCGAGTGCGACGTGAGAGAGCTTGCGGCCGGTGGCCCGGGCGATGCTCATTGCAATACTGGTCTTGCCGGTTCCCGGAGGTCCCACCAGGCAAAGTACGGTGCCGCGAATATTCGGGGCAAGCTTCCTGACCGCCAAAAACTCGATTATGCGCTCCTTGACCTTCTCAAGGCCGTAGTGGTCCTCGTCGAGTATCTTTCTGGCCTTTTCGATGTCCAGCGTCTCCTTGGTGGTAGTGTTCCATGGCACTTCAAGGCAGGTGTCGAGATAGCCGCGTATCACGCTGGCCTCCGCGGAGCCGAAGGGCTGGCGCGAAAGGCGTGAGACCTCCTTGAGCAGCTTCTTCTCTACGTTCTCGGCAAGGTGCAGCTCACGGATGCGGCTGCGGTACTCGTCGAGCTCCTGCGGTGTGTCGTCCTCGCCCAGTTCGGACTGTATCACCTTCATCTGCTCGCGGAGGTAATATTCGCGCTGGTTGCGGTTCATCTGCTCCTGCGTGCTTTCACTGATGTCGCGCTCTATGCCCTGAAGCGTTATTTCGCGCTGCACCAGCTGGCACAGCCGGGCAAGGCGGCGGCTCGGACGCAGCTCTTCCAGCAGCTGCTGCTTCTCCTCCGGCTTGAGATAGGTGTTCTGCGCCACGAAGTTCGAGATGTACTTCGGGTCAGTGTTCGCCATTATGCTGACCAGAGTCTCCTGCAGTAGGTTGTCGCTGGCCTGCAAATACTGGCTGTACAGGGACACGCAGCGGCGGCACAGGGCCTCTATCCTCACACTGGGCTTTTCCTCCACGTCCGGCAGCGGCTCCACCTCGGTGTAAAGGCAGGGCGAATCCGTAATCATGCCCACTATGCGGCCGCGTCCTATACCCTCGACCATCACCCGGATTGTCTTTCCGCCCGGCTGCCTCAGCATCTGCCTTACGCGGCATACGGTGCCGATGTGGTAAATGTCGTCCAGGAAGGGGACGTCCTTGGCCAGGTCCTTCTGCGCGGTGAGGAAGATAATCTGGTCCTCGCTCATCGCCAGGTTCAAAGCTGCGGCGCTCATGGGCCGCTCTACATCGAAGTTCAGGAGCATTCCGGGGAATACGGCGAGGCCACGCAGCGGCAATACCGGCATGGCGCGCTGAACCTTGAATTCGTATTCGCTCATATTGCACTCCTTTCTGTCAATCGCTTATACGCGCATGGGGACGGATGACTCCGTCCCCCATGTTAATGCAGTCTTTATCACGAGGCGCTCTCTCCGGCCTCGCCCTTGTGTATGACCAGGGGCTCGGTGCCGTTCTCCACGCACTCTGTTGTGATTACTATTTTGGCTATGCTCGGGTCCGAAGGCACCTTATACATTATGCCCGTCATGACCTTTTCCATTACGCTGCGCAGACCGCGGGCGCCAATCTTCATGGCTATGGCCTTGTCGGCTATGGCCTCGAGCGCAGCGGGCTCAAACTCCAGCTCCACGCCGTCGTACTTCATCAGGGTCTGGTACTGGCGCGTGAGAGCATTCTTGGGCTCGGTCAGGATGCGGACCAGGTCGTCACGCTTGAGCGACTGCAGGCTTGTGATGACCGGAAGACGGCCTATGAGCTCGGGTATGATGCCGAACTTGAGCAGGTCGTGGCTCTGCACCTGGCTCATGAGCTCGCCCACGTCGCGCTCCGCAGCGCTCTTTATATCCGCTCCGAAGCCCAGGCTCTTACGGTCGGTGCGGCGCTCAATTATCTTGTCGAGGCCGTCAAAGGCGCCGCCGCAGATGAAGAGAATGTTCTTCGTGTCGACGTGTATGAACTCCTGATGCGGGTGCTTGCGTCCGCCCTGCGGCGGTACGGAGGCCACCGTGCCCTCGAGCAGCTTGAGCAGCGCCTGCTGTACGCCCTCGCCGGAGACGTCTCGGGTTATGGACGTATTCTCGCTCTTGCGCGCAATCTTGTCTATCTCGTCGACGTAGATTATGCCGTGCTCGGCGCGCTCCACGTCGAAGTCGGCGGCCTGGAGGAGCTTGAGAAGGATATTCTCAACGTCCTCGCCGACATAGCCGGCCTCGGTAAGCGTGGTGGCGTCGGCTATGGCAAACGGCACCTCGAGCATTTTTGCCAGCGTCTGGGCGAACAGCGTCTTGCCGGAGCCGGTGGGGCCTATGAGCAGTATATTGCTCTTCTGCAGCTCCACATTGCTGCTGTCCAGATGCGAAATGCGCTTGTAGTGGTTATACACTGCTACGCTCAACGTTACCTTAGCGTCCTCCTGCCCAATGATATAGTCATCCAGCCAGGAGCGTATCTCCGCCGGCTTGGGCAGCCTGCTGAGCGCTGCGCCGGAATTGGACGCGGGCTTGGGCTGCACCGGCATAACCTCCCGCGCATTGCTCGGGTCGCGCAGTATTTCCACGCAGAACTTGACGCAGTCCTCACAAATGTAGGCCCCGTTGCCCGCAATGAGACGCTTTACCTGATACTGCGGCCTGCCGCAGAACGAGCAGCGCAGTTCACCAAAGTTGTCTGATTTTGCCATTTTTCACCTCTTGCGCGGCTCGCGCCGCGTTTTTGGTCAACGCTTGTAGATGACCTTATCAATGAGGCCGTACTTCATGGCCTCCTCAGCGGGCATGAAGTTGTCACGCTCCGTGTCGATGGCAATCTGCTCTATGCTCTTGCCGGTGTTCTCGGCGAGGATGCGGTTGAGCTTTTCGCGCGTGCGGAGCATCCACTCGGCCTGGATTTTTATATCGCTGGCCTGGCCCTTCGTGCCGCCGGAAGGCTGGTGTATCATTATCTCGGCATTGGGCAGAGCGAGGCGCTTGCCCTTCGTCCCGGCCGCAAGCAGGAAGGCGCCCATGCTGGCGGCCATTCCGACGCAGATGGTGGACACATCGCACTTGATATACTGCATAGTGTCGTAGATGGCCATGCCGTCGGTGACGGAACCGCCGGGGCTGTTTATATAGAACTGGATGTCCTTGTCCGGGTCCTGCGCCTCGAGGTAGAGCAGCTGCGCCACTATGAGGCTGGCGGTGGTGGAATTGACTTCCTCGCTCAGCATTACGATGCGGTCGTTCAGCAGGCGGGAAAAAATGTCGTAGGAGCGCTCTCCGCGAGAGGTCTGCTCCACTACATACGGTACCAAACTCATTTTATATTCCTCCTTGGTTAATATACGATAGAGAATGACCAAATGAGCTTAACCGTTTTGGAGGTAATTCAGTCGCCTTACTCCTGTTCGCTGCTCTCTTCGGCGGGAGCGGTCTCTTCGGCGGCGGCCTCCTCGGCCGGCTTGGGCTCGGTCTTAACGGCGCTCGAGTACATGACGTCGGCGGCCTTGCGGCGGACGATGTCCTGGGTCATCAGCGTCTCGTCAATCATATCCTTTATTTTCTCGGCGTCCTTGCCATAATCAGAGGCGAGCTTGTCGTAGAACTCCTTCTTGTCCTCGTCGGTGGCTTCGATGTTCTCAGCCTTGACAACGGCGTCAAGCAGCAGGTCCGCCTTGACCTGATTCTCGGCGGCGGGACGCATCATGGCCGCGAAGGCATCCTCGGTCAGGCCGAGGCTCTTGATGAGGTCGGCGCGGTTCATGCCGCGGGCGCCCATGCTGTCGGCGTAGTTCATGAGGAACTCGTCGGTTTTTTCGGTAATCATGCTCTCGGGCACGGTCACGGTCATGTTCTCGATGGCCTTGGCGACGACAGCGTTCTTGAAGTCGGCCTCGGCGGCCTCGGTCTTGCGCTGCAGGGTCTTGGCCTTCAAATCGGCCTTGTACTCCTCGAGGGTGTCGAATTCGCTGATGTCCTTGGCGAACTCGTCGTCGAGCTCAGGCAGCTGCGGCTCGCGCACAGTGTGGACCTTGACCTTGAAGGTGGCGTCCTTGCCGGCGAGCTCGGGGGTGTACTGCTCGGGGAAGGTGACGTGAACCTCTCCGTCCTTCTCAGCCTCCATGCCGACGAGCTGATCCTCGAAGCCGGGGATGAACATTCCGGAGCCTATCTCGAGGGTGTAATTCTCGGCCTTGCCGCCGTCAAAGGGCACACCGTCCACAAAGCCCTCGAAGTCGAACACGACGGTGTCGCCGTTCTGCACGGGGCGTTCCACGTCGATGTAGCGGGCGTTGCGCTTGCGGGTATCCTCAATCTGGCCGTCTATCTCCTCGTCGGTAACGAAGGGCTCGGCATAGGGAGCCTCGATGCCCTTGTAGTCGCCGAGAGTGACCACGGGGTACAGGTCGGTGGTGAAGGTGATGGTGCAGACCTTGTTCTCATCGACGTTGTAGTCGGCTATGGACGGATTGCCCACGGTCTGAAGGGACTCCTCCTTGACGGCGTAGTCGAAGGCCTCGGGGGCGAGCTCCTGGACGGCCTCATCGTGGAAGATGTCGGCGCCGTACATGCCCTCGATTACCACGCGGGGGGCCTTGCCCTTGCGGAAGCCGGCGACATATATGCTGTTCTTGAGCTTCTTATAGGCGGTATTTACAGCCTTCTCAAAGGAGTCGGCGTCAACTTCCACCTGGAAGATTGCGGTGTTGTTGTCTTTCTTTTCTACGTTCTTGACGACCATGGGGTGGATTCCTCCTAAATCTTTATCGGTGAAAAATAATTAACTTGCAAATTTACGCGGGTTATTATAGCAGATTGCGCAAATAAAAGCAATGGCAAACTGTTAATCCCTGACCCTAATTGGGGCAAAATTGACGTGGTCGGCGCTTACGAGCCGGAACTGCACCCCGTTTTTGACTCCCTGGAAGGCGGCGGCGCAGCCTTTGCTGTGTATGTGGCCGTAATAGCACTCACGCACTCCGTACTTTTCTAACATTTCCAAAATCTCCGGGCACTCGTAATTCATGTACTTCGGCGGATAGTGCAGAAACACCAGCTTCTCTCTGTCTCCCGCAGCCTTCAGGCTGGCCTCAAGCCGACCTATTTCACGGAGCATAATCTTCTTGTCGTGCTCGACTGAGCGCTCCTCCTCGTAGAACCAGCCTCGGGTGCCGCACAGAGCCGTTTCGCCGTATAGGCAGCAGTTATTATATAGTATATCAATCGTGTCAATACCGTTCTCGGCGAAGAAGCGCCGGGCCTTCGTCGCAGTGCTCCACCAGTAGTCGTGATTGCCCTTGAGCACCACCTTTCTGCCGGGCAGCCGGTCTATGAACAGGAAGTCGTCGCGCGCGCCCTCAAGCGACATGCCCCAGCTCAAATCCCCGCAGAGCACGGTTACGTCTTCGTCCCTGAGCTGCGAGAAGCCTTCCAGCAGCTTGTCAACGTAATTTGTCCAGCGACCTCCGAACACATCCATCGGCTTGTCACAGCCGAGAGAGAGGTGGAGATCGCCGATAGCATACAGCGCCAAAGAGCACCTCCGAATAATTCAGCAGTTTCCTGCGGATAATAAGCTTGGGCAGAGCCCAAATAATCTCACTGGAGGCATAGATATGTCCGATAACAAGAAGAACAGCTGCAAGACCGCCATCGGATGCGATGCCGCAAATTGCGAGTATAATGAGCACGGCACTGGCTGCAGCGCCGACCACATCCGCGTAGACGGACGCAACGCCCACAGCACCGGAGAGACCTGCTGCTCAACTTTCAAGCAGAAGGGCTCCGCAAAGTTCTGACCCAATCTTTGAGCTAGCGGAGGGGCGGGCGCATGTGTCCGCCCCGAATTATTCCCGTTTGCCTTACATACCGTCCTTCTCAACTAAACAGCACACACTCAGCCCAGGAAGGCCTCCACGACCTTGCGCATACCCTCCGGCGTAGTGCAGTCCGCAAATCTCTCAGCCTTGCTGCCCAGCCCTGCAAGCGGCGCGGGCGCATGCGTCCTGGTCACGCGCTCAAGCTCCCGTATGAGCTCATGCCCCGGAGCGTCGCTGCTCACGCCGAGGCTGGCCAGCACGCTTGTGCAGAACTTGTAGGGGCTGGCAGTGGAGACTATGGCCGTCGGCGTCTCGTCGCCGGTGCCGCAGCGGTCGGCCGCCAGTACGGCACTGGCCACGGCGGTATGCGTGTCTATGAGGTAGCCATGCTCGGCCCAGACGCGGGCAATCTCAGCGCTGGCCCCGGCGTCGGTGCAGAAACCCGCAGAGAAATCGCGGCGAATTTTTGCGAGGACGTCCTCCCCCACATCGTAGCGACCGGTTTCAGCGAGCTCTGCCATCCAGGCTGCGACCTTGGACGTGTCGCCGGTCATGAAGTACAGCAGCCTCTCGAGGTTGCTCGAGACGAGTATGTCCATGCTCGGGCTGTTGGTGAGGTGGAAGTCGCGGCGCCTGTCGTAGACGCCGGTGTTGATAAAGTCGGTGAGTACGTTGTTCTCATTGGAAGCGCATATGAACCTGTCTACAGGCAGTCCCATCTGCTTGGCTATCCATCCTGCGAGGATGTTGCCGAAGTTGCCGGTGGGCACGCAGAAGCTCATCTGCTCGCCGGGCACAATCATGCCCGAGTTCACAAAATCGCAGTAGCAGGAGAAGTAATAGGCTATCTGCGGGAGCAGCCTGCCCCAGTTGATGGAGTTGGCCGAGGACAGGAACCAGCCCTTTTTCTCCAGCTCGGCGGCGAGGGCCTTGTCGGAGAAGATGCGCTTCACTCCGGTCTGTGCGTCGTCGAAGTTGCCCTCCACGGCGCAGACGCCGACATTATTTCCCTCCTGCGTGACCATCTGCAGGCGCTGTACGTCGCTGACGCCGTCACGCGGGTAGAAAACCAGTATGCGCGTGCCGGGCACATCGGCGAAGCCCTCAAGGGCCGCTTTGCCGGTGTCGCCGCTGGTAGCGACGAGAATGCACACGCCGAGCGACACTCCCTGATTTCTGAGCGAAGCGGTGAGCAGGCGGGGCAGCATCTGCAGCGCCATGTCCTTGAAGGCGCTCGTTGGCCCGTGCCACAGCTCAAGGTAACCCGTGGTCTCGTCTATGAGCCGCGTAGGGGCTATGTCCTCGGAGTCAAAGTTGCCGCCGTACGCCTGGGCACAGAGCTCGGCGACTTCGTCCGGCGTAAAATCTGCGAGGAAGGGCGCCATTATGCGCGCCGCGCGCTCGCGGTAATTCATCTTGCACAAGCTCTCGAGCTCATCCTGCCCAATGTGAGGAAAGCTCTCAGGGACGTACAGTCCCCCGTCGGGCGCCAGGCCCCGGATTATAGCCTCGGCGGCGGATATCTTCTCATTCAGCCCACGGGTGCTGAAGTACTGCATTTTCCCACTCCTATCAAAAAGCATTTTCTATGTGATTAAATACCGGCCCGCTCGCGCCCGGCTTGACCTCTATTACGTCGAAGCGCGGCTGCAGCTTAGAGCCGTGTTCCCCTAGCCAGCTCATAGCAGCGAGGCGCAGCCTCTCCTGCTTTCGGGCGTTAACGGCCTCACGCGGCTCTCCGAAGTCGCTGCGCGTGCGCTGCTTGACTTCGACGAACACAATGAAGCCCTCATCATGCCCGGCAAGGCGCTTCAGCAGCCCGGCGGTGCGCTGCTCGGCGATTATATCTATCTCTCCGCCGCGGCAGCGGTAGTTGCGCTCCACTATCCTGTAGCCCTTGCGCTCCAGAAAGCGCGCGCTCTCCTCTTCTGCCACACGGCCGTTGTACACGCTTTTATCCATCAGTGCATCTTCTTCAGGAAGCTGGGACGGTGCTCGGGGCAAACGCCCAGCTCATGTATGGCTGCGTAATGGGCCTTGGTTCCGTAGCCCTTGTGCGTCTCAAAGCCGTAGCCGGGATATTTCTCCGCAAGGGCGCACATATATCTGTCCCTCGTCACCTTTGCGAGTATGCTCGCCGCGGCGATGGATGCGCAGCGGCCGTCGCCCTTGACCACGGTGCGGCAGGGGTATTCAATGCCCTCGCTGCGGTTGCCGTCAATGAGCGCAAGGTCTATGCCGATTCCCAGCCTGCCGACGGCGCGGTTCATCGCCAGATAGGTCGCGCCGAGGATGTTGAGCTCCTCTATCTCCGCCACATCGGCGAAGGCAATTCCGTAGGCGACGGCTGTCGCCGTTATCTCGCCGTAGAGCTCCTCGCGTTTTTTCTCCGTGAGCTTCTTTGAGTCGTTCAGGCCCGGTATTTCGATATCTCTCGGCAAGATAACGGCGGCGGCGCACACCGGCCCGGCCAGCGGGCCTCGCCCGGCCTCGTCGACGCCGCATACTGTTTCATAGCCTTCGTCATGTACGGCGTCCTCTATCTCCCAGAGCGCACTCATGCCCCGCCCTCCTGCTCTGGCGGCAGCTCAAGGGTTATTCTGCCCAGCTTCCCGCCGCGGAACTCGTCGAGCAGCACGGCGCTCATGCGCTCCGTGTCGTACTCTCCCCTGCCCGCAAGGAAGCCTCTGTTCTTGGCAGCCTGCTCCAGCAGCTCCCAGCCCGCCAGGTTAGCTTCCGGGTCGAGCTTGTAGCGCTGCTTTATCGCCTCCGGATAGAGTGCGCGCAGGCGCACGAGGAAATTTGCGGCCAGGGTCTCGCGGTCGAGGACGTCGTCCTTGATGGCGCCGGTGACGGCCAGCAGCTCGCCAACCTCCTGGGAATCAAATTTGGGCCAGAGTATGCCGGGTGTATCCAGAAGCTCGAGCCCCTTGTCGACCGTTATCCACTGCCTGCCTCGCGTGACGCCGGGCCTGTCCGACACGGCGGCGGCCTTCTTGCCGGCCACGCGGTTTATAAAGGTGCTCTTACCCACATTGGGTATGCCGAGCACCATGACACGCACGGCGCGGGTGGACTGCCCCTTGGCGGCGCGCTGCTCCAAAAGCGGCTTGAGCAGGGTCCTGACAGCGCCTGAGAAGCCGTTTACGCCTTTTCCGGACTTGCAGTCGGTCTCCAGCACGGCGAGGCCCCTGTCCTTGAAATAAGCCTTCCAGCGGGCGCTGACGGCGGGGTCGGCCAGGTCCGAGCGGTTGAGCAGCACGAGGCGCGGCTTGCCCGCGGCTAGCGTGTCTATGTCCGGGTTGCGGCTCGCCACAGGTATGCGCGCGTCAAGTATCTCGCACACGGCGTCGACATTGCTTATGTTGGCGCTTATCATGCGTCCGGCCTTGGTCATGTGGCCGGGATACCAGTGTATATTCAGTTTTTCAAGTCCGTTGCCGTCCATCAGGAATACACGCTCCCGAAGTTTTTGAGCGGATAAATGGTGAAGTACACCTTGCCCATAATACAGCGCTCGTCCACGCAGCCGATGACGCTGTATCTGCTGTCGGTGGAGTGGTTGCGGTTGTCGCCCATGACGAACACACAGCCTTCCGGCACGGTGATTTCGCCGGTGAAGTCTATGGGGTCTGTCGTCAGTTCTGCAATATACGGCTCGTCAAGCGGCTCGCCGTCCACATACACTATGCCCCTGTCGAAGTCGATGTCCACAGTCTGGCCCTCAACGGCGATAATTCGCTTCACCAGCGGCTCCTCACGGTACTCGTCCTTGCGGAAAACGATGATATCGCCCGGCTTCGGGTCGTAAAACAGGTTGGAGACGATTATCTTATCGCCGTCCTCAAGGGTCGGGTTCATACTGATGCCGACCACGTCCACCAGACGGACAAAGAACGAAAAGAGCAGCACACAGACGATTATGGCCATGACGATGCACTGCATCCAGTCGTAGATGTCCCTGCGGAGGCTGGCCTCTTCCTTCTTGTTGCCCTTGGCGTCGGGCTTGGCCTCAGGGGCCGGATTCATACTTTCGTTCATCGTATTACCTCTATCAAGAAAGCTGTCCTTTTATTATACAATCGCGCGCCGCCTCTGGCAACAAAAAGTTTGCCGTCTTTCAGCGCGTGTCCAGTGCATTGCAAAAGCCCCCCGCTTGCAGCGGAGGGCTTTTGCAGTCGCGTTTTCAGATACGCTCCTTGACCTTGGCCTTCTTGCCCACGCGGTCACGCAGGTAATACAGCTTGGCGCGGCGGACCTTGCCGCGGCGCAGGGTCTCAACGGAGACGATCGTGGGGGAATGCACCGGGAAGACCTTCTCGCAGCCGACGCCGTAGCTGATGCGGCGGACGGTGATGGTCTCGTTGATGCCGCCGTGCTTCTTCGCAATGATGGTGCCGTCGAACGCCTGGTTGCGGACGCGGTTGCCTTCCTTGACGCGGACGGTGACGCGGACGGTATCGCCGACGTTCATCTCGGGAAGCTCGGGCTTCATGTACTTTTCGGTCAGAGCTTTGACCAGATCCATAGTATATCCCTCTTTCAATACGGACGTTCTTACCGGCGGGTCAAAGCCTCGGCAGCGGACCATCCTGATTACGCGCGGAACACCCGCGCAAGCTAAAATATAATATCACAGGGCAGTGCGGATTGCAAGAGGAAATTTGAGTTTTTTCTCATAAAAGCGGCGTGAAAGCCGCGTCCATCCGCAAATATGGCTCACTTGCCCCCGAGCTGCTCAACCCAGGCGTCCATCGCTGCTATATCCGCGCCGTTTTTGAACGCGGCCCCCGGCAGGAACACGGCCTTCGGCGAGAGCCTTTCCGCGTCGCGCGGCATGTTTTTTAGCCCGCTGCCGCCGCTGGTGCAGAATAGCGCCACCCGCTTGCCGTCGAGAGGCGCCTTTGCAAGGAAGGTCGCTACGGGCGCGGCGAAGGTCCCGCACCAGTTCGGGGAGCCGACCAGCACGGTGTCGCAGTCTGAGACGTCCGGCATGGAGGCTAGCTCCGGTCGTGTCCCGGCGCGTAGTTCCTCCATAGCCCTGTTGACCACGGCGCGGTAATCCTCGGGATAGGGCTCCGCCGGCCTGAGCTCAAACGTCTCAGCGCAGAGCTTTCCGGCTATGTGCTCGGCGGCGGCGCGCGTCTGCCCCGAGCGGGTGAAATATATAACGGCTGCTTTCATATGTCTGCCTCCAATCCGAGTATATTTTACCACACAGGCGCGGCGTTGAAAAGGGCGCGGGGCTCATTTGCCCCACGCTCTCTCTGCAAGGCGCTCATAGTGCCGGTACAGCACGCCGAAGCGGTATATGTAGTTCGGCTTCCAGGGCTTTGCCTTGCCGCAAAAGTGCAGTATGGCCGTGTTTTCCATCACCCAGCTCATGTCCTGCCCGCCCGTGCTGCGCAGCACGTAGTTGTTGAAGTTGCGCGCGTCGTAGTTCCAGAGGGCGTCGTCCAGCGGCAGTATGCTATCGCCGTACACTGCGTTTAGCAAATCCTGGTCGGGCATGACCAGCTCGCGACGGTGCTCCCGGACGAATGCGAAGAGCTCGTCCGGCGCCACTTCGCTTCGGCAGCGCTCAAGGTCTATGAGCAGTACGCCGGAGTTGTAATAGTCGTGGTCGGTACCGAGCCTTATACGGTTCACGTTGTTGGCAAGCTCGGTCTTGCCGGTGTGCGCGGCAGCCGCGAACATGTTGCCCTGCATATCTGTCTCCCAGAGCTCGCGCAGCGGGTTTATTACCAGAATGTCCGGGTCCAGGTAGAGCACTCGGCTCAGGCTGTCCGGCAGCATCTGCCCCGCCAGCAGCCGGTAGTACATCTCGCGCGGGTACTGTGCGGTCACGGGCGCGCCGTCAAAGAGAGCGGCGTCCACAGGTACGCTGTGGAATTCCCAGCCCGCCTCGCCGCACCAGCGCTCGAGCCCCTCGAGCTCGCGCTCAGGCAGGCCGGAGTGCATTAGGTACAGCCCGAAGGTCTCTCCGGGGTTGTTTAAGCGGATGCTGGTCAGCAGCACACGCAGCTGCGGAAGGTAGTTTGCGTCCAGAGCGCAGAGGAGCTGTATCCTGTCCATGGCTTACCTCCGGGCAAGGTTCCCGATGGAGTTCACAACGCCGTCTATGCCCAGCAGTATCAGGTAGAAGCCCACCAGGAAGGCCATTGTGAAGGCGGAGAGGAACGGGTCGAAGAGCAGCGCGAAGCCCAGGATGAGGCCGATGATGTTCAAGACGAGTGAAAAATAGTAGTAGACGTTTCCGGCCAGCACACGGGTCACGCCGAGGTTCATAAGGCGCGAGATGCAGTGGCAGATGAACCAGATGGGGAACAGCCACACGAGCGCTATAGTGCCGACCACAGGCCTGAGCAGAATCATTACGCCGGCGAGAATGCTGAGTATGCCGGTCACAAGAGAGGCCGCCGGCCCGAAACCGGTACGCCGCTCGAGCTTTACATATACGATTATGTCGAATATGCCTATGACGGCCGCGAGTATGCCGTAGATGATTGCCGCGCTCTCGAGGGCGCTGTCCGGCCTCGTGAGCGTCAGCGCGCCGATGACTATAAGTAGTGCACTCAATATCAGCTCACATATTGAAAAACCTTTGCTTCTATACATTTTACTTACCTCCAGACTATATTTGTTCACAAAGTTGTGATATGATAGTGGCCTATTTTGTTGAGGTGGATGTTTACTTATGGCAATAGATACGAAGCAGATGATAACCGACAAGCTTTTCGGCCTGCTGACCCGAGAAATGCCGGAGAACGTAACGGTAAAACGCCTGGTCGAGGAGTGCGGCATCAGCCGCCAGACCTTTTACTATCACTTCAAGGACATAATCGAGGTCATGGAGTGGGGCTGCGAGCAGGCGATGAGGAAGGCCTTTGATATGAGCATGCAGGCCGCGACGCCCAAAGAGGCCATAACCGCCTTCATCGTCGAGGTGGTCAACAACCGCAAGGCCATCTCCCATCTGCTGTCGAGTCAATACAGCCACGAGCTTTCACAGATTATGCAGAAGTCAATAAGGGCCTATCTCTGGCATCTGTTCGGGACCATGTTCCCGAACTCCGCCCTTTCCGTAGCGGACACAGAGGTTGCCCTCGATTTCTTTACCGGCGGCATAACCGGGCTGATACTCAGCAACTTTACAAAGCGGGATTTGGACACCACCGTCCTGGCCGACCAGATATACCGCCTGCTCTCCGGCCAGATGAGAGAGGCCCTCGGTTTCCCGACGACTGAATAATAATCCGGCGTGGGGCAAAGCGCCACTTATAGTTTTGAACCTCTGTCCTTACACATTCCCGGAAGTGTAAAAGATTAGTACACTTCCGGGTTTTTGTCTATACAGGCAGGCAAAATTATAAGTGGCGCTTTTTTTATTGCTGATGTAACATGGGCGCACTCCAAGAGAAAGGATGAGAAAAATGACGCCTGAACGCGGTGTTTTTTCCGCTAAGCTCTCCGAGCTTGAATCGGCATATGCCAGGCTGGACAGCTGTGTGCGGCATTTGCAGAGCGCGGACGCCGCCGAGCTCAAAAACCAACTGAAGGAGCTCGACGAAGAGGACCGCCGCTGCAGCGCGGCGCTAGAAAAGCGCGCAGGAAGCCGTCTCCCCTTCGCCGCTGCGCTCTCGAGTTTGCAGCTAAAATATGTGCGCGGCGTGGACGACCTGCTGTCCAGCGAGATGGACTCAGGCATAAGCCGCTCCGACAAGGTCGAGGCTGCCGCCCTGACGGCCGAGCACATGATAGATTTGGCCACGGCGGCTTGCCGCCAGGCTCTCAGGGCGGCCACTGCCGCTCTGCTCTGGCAGCGAGAAAGCGAGAACAAAAAGCAAGCGAGGGAAAGTGAATGCTGAAACTTATAAAGCGTCTCCGGCGCAATGACATACTGATGGCTCTGGCATGCAGTGTGCTTGTGCTCGGACAGATATATTTTGACCTGAAACTCCCGGATTATATGAGCAACCTCACCGTACTCATAGAAACCCCGGGCAGCACGATGGGCGACATACTGAACACGGGCCTTGAAATGCTCGGCTGCACGCTGGCCGGCGCGGCGCTGTGTATAATCTGCGGCTATCTCACCGCGAAGGTTGCGGCGGGCTTCGCGCTGACGACGCGTGAAGCTGTGTTCAACAAGATAGCCGATTTCGGCCAATATGAGATGATGCACTTCTCCGTGCCCAGCCTGATAAACCGCACCACCAACGACATAACGCAGGTGCAAATGGTCATCGCCATGGGCCTCCAGCTGCTCATAAAGTCCCCGATAATGGCAGCATGGGCAATTATAAAGATAATAGACAAGAGCTGGGAGCTCTCCGCCATAACCGCCGGGTTCATTGTTGCTCTGCTAATGGTGATCATCGTCATCATTGTGCTCGTACTGCCGCGCTTCAGGCGCGTTCAGAAGCTCACCGACCACATAAACCTTGTCGCAAGAGAAAACCTGACAGGCATAAACGTGGTTCACGCCTACAACGCCGAGGACTACCAGAACGCCAAGTTTGAAAAGTCAAACTCGGCCCTTATGCGCACACAGCTCTTCAACCAGCGCACCTTTGCCTTCCTGATGCCCGTTGTGACCCTGGGCATGAACACGCTGGCCCTCGTTATATAC
Organism: uncultured Eubacteriales bacterium; assembly: GCA_900544765.1. Lineage (GTDB taxonomy): Bacteria > Bacillota > Clostridia > Oscillospirales > Oscillospiraceae > Scatomorpha > Scatomorpha gallistercoris. The sequence goes on from UQWI01000001.1 coordinate 87,635, forward strand.
TGGGTCGGCGCGGCCATAGTAAACGCCGTACCCGCCGAGGACATGGCCGGAAGGCTTGAGAGCTTCAGCAACATCGTAGTATTCGGCACCTACGCCACCTACGTCATAATGAGCATATTGATGCTTGTCATCATAATCATGCTCCTGCCCGCCGCCCAGGTCTCCGCCGGACGTATAAACGAGGTTCTCTCCGCCGAGTCCAGCATACTGGAGGGCGGGGTCACCGAATCCCCCGAGACCGGCACCGTGGAGTTCAAGGACGTCAGCTTCCACTACCCCGACGGCGGCGACGTGCTCGAGCACATCAGCTTCAAGGCAAACAAGGGTGAAACAGTGGCCTTCATCGGCGCGACGGGCTCCGGCAAGACGACGCTGGTCAGCCTCATAGCGCGCTTTTACGACGCTACGGGAGGCGAAGTGCTGGTCGACGGCGTAAATGTGAGGGACTACAGCTTCGACGCGCTCTACGACCGCGTGGGCTATGTCACGCAGAAGGCGGTGCTCTTCTCCGGCGACATAAAGGGCAACGTGCTCTTCGGCGAGAGCCGGGGCGGCCGCGAAGACTCCGACGTCAGCCATGCGCTCACCCTGGCCAAGGCCGACGAGTTTGTAAACAAGCTGTCCGACGGCCTGGCGTCTCCTGTTGCAGAGGGCGGCTCCAACTTCTCTGGCGGACAAAAGCAGAGGCTGTCCATCGCCCGCGCCCTGGCGCGGGAACCCGAAATACTGGTCTTTGACGACTCCTTCTCCGCCCTGGACTACCGCACGGACGCCGCTCTGCGCGCCGGGCTGAAAAGTGATTTGGCCGATACGACCAAGATAATCGTCGCACAGCGCATCGGAACGATACGCAATGCGGACAAGATAATCGTCCTGGACGACGGCAAGGCTGTCGGCATCGGCACGCATGACGAGCTCATGCGCTCCTGCCCGGTGTACCAGGAGATAGCCCGCTCGCAGCTCTCCAGTGAAGAACTGGGCGCGTAAAGGAGAAAAGCAATGAGTAAAACCAGGAAGAGACATTCCATCGCGGATGTGCTCCGCGAACTGTTCAACTATAACGGCAAGCTTATACTGCCCACAGTCGTGTCGCTGCTGTTTGCGGCGGCAGGCGCAGTCCTGACTATCATCGGCCCCAGCCTGCTAAGCGACATCACCGACATCATATCCGACTCGATTTTTGCCGAGATTGATTTGGCCGCAATCGGAAGGATAGGTGTAAAGCTGCTCATAATCTACCTCATCAGTGCCGTGCTGACCTATGTTGAGCATTACATCATGGCCACCGTGACGCTGGAGCTCTCCCGCGACCTCCGGCGCGATTTGTCCCGCAAGATAAACGTCGTACCCATGAGCTACTTCAACACCGTGTCCTACGGCGACGTACTCAGCCGTGTGACTAACGACGTCAGCACGCTGCAGCAGGCCATGGCAAACAGTCTGCCCAGCATGATAAGCTCTGCCGCGCAGTTTGTCGGCTGTCTCATCATGATGTTCGTCACCGAGTGGTGCATGGCCCTCGCAGCCGTTGTGATTACCCTTGCGGGCTTCATCATCATGGGCATAGCGATGCTCCGCTCCCAGAAGTATTTCAGCGCCCGCCAGACCAACCTCAGCTCCCTGAACGGCTATGTCGAGGAGATATACTCCGGCCACAACGTTGTGCGTCTTTCCCGCGCCAACGACCAGGTTAAAAACGAGTTTGGAGCCATGAACGGCGAGCTCTACGACGCCGACTGGCACAGCCAGTTCCTCTCCGGCATCATGCAGCCGCTGATGACCGTCATTGGCAACCTCGGCTATGTGGCCGTGTGCGTCATAGGCTCGGCCCTCGTCATGGACGGTGAGATAGGCTTCGGCGTGATTGTGGCCTTCATCATGTATGTGCGCCTCTTCACCTCCCCGCTCAGCACCCTCGCCCAGGGCATGACCCAGATGCAGACTGCGGCCGCCGCCGGAGGTCACATTTTCAGCTTCCTGCACGCCGAAGAGCTGCCCGAGGAGCCGGGCAAGCTTGACAGGCCAAAGGAAGTGCGCGGCGAGGTCGAGTTCGAGCATGTGCGCTTCGCCTACCCCGACAGCCCCGAAAAGGTCATCATCAAGGACTTCTCGGCGCACATACAGCCGGGCCAGAAGGTGGCAATCGTCGGCCCCACCGGCGCCGGTAAGACGACGCTGGTCAACCTGCTGATGCGCTTCTACGAGATAAACAGCGGTTCAATCAAAATAGACGGCGTGGCTACGAGCGACATGAAGCGTGAAGCCGTCCACAATCTGTTCAGCATGGTTTTGCAGGATACCTGGCTGTTTGAAGGCACAGTGCGCGACAATCTTGTCTACAACAAACAGGGCGTCACGGATGAGCAGCTGGAAAACGCCTGCCGTGCCTGCGGCATCTACCATTTCATCGAGACCTTGCCCAAGGGTTTCGACACCGTGCTGGACGACTCCATCGCTATCTCCGCCGGTCAGAAACAGCTGCTGACCATTGCCCGGGCAATGATTCAGGACAACCCCATGCTCATCCTCGACGAAGCCACGAGCAGCGTCGACACACGTACCGAGCTGGTCACCCAGCGCGCCATGGACGCGCTCACCAGCCACCGCACAAGCTTTGTCATAGCCCACAGGCTCAGTACCATCAAGAACGCTGACCTCATCCTTGTGCTCCGCGACGGCGATATAATAGAACAGGGTACGCACGAAGAGCTGCTCTCCAAGGGCGGCTTCTACGCAGAGCTCTACATGAGCCAGTTCGAAAAGTCCGCCTGACGGCAAAAGCCCGCCTTCCGTTTGGAAGGCGGGCTTTTGCCGTCTCAAGTGCACTCGTCAAACACCGCGTCGAATATGGCTCCGGGCATGTATGCGCAGACGCGCAGGGCGCTGCCGTCGTATTTTACGCAACCGTTTTCAAAGAGCCGGAGCGGCACGGTCGTACCGTCGGCGAGCTCAAAGCAGAGGTGGGCTTCGGCGTACTCGTAGTCGAAGATGTCGCCGTTTTCGCTCCACGCGCTCCACTCCTGCATGGGAGAGGCAAGCAACAGCGAGACAAAAGCCTCCAGGCTCTCCGTGTCCAGCTCGTGCCGCGCGTCTATATTTTCCTCCCAATCGGCGTCGAGGACGTAGTACGCTCCGACGTAGCTCTCAATGTGCAGAAGTTCCCCGAACAGGTCCGCGCCGCTGTAGAGCGTCACGTCGCTCAGGCAGTCGTAGAACTCTATCTTCCCGTCGGGGCCGTCCATGCACAGACGGAAGTCCGTGTCATAGCCCCTGACGCTGTATACGTCGCCGCCGATGCTCGACGCACCCTCGACGTACTCGTCCGCGCCGGACCACTCGTCTATGTCGCCCGTGACAGAGCAGATATAGCCGTCCTTAAGCGAGGGGTCGGCGTACTGCCCTGTCTGAGTATAGAGCCTGCCGCCGTGGATAAAGAAGGCGACCATGTCCGCCGCCACACCCTGCTCCGCCGAGGGGGCCTCCGGCATTGGGTCCGGCGGGATGTATACGCCCTCATACGGCGGAGCGGGTTCAAACACGCCGTTGTCCGGCGAGGCGTCGGACGAGCTCTCTGCAGGCGGATGTGTGCCGTCCTGAGCAGTATGCCCTCCCGCCGTACCCGACGGGTTCCACAGGACAAGCGCCAGCGCCGCGCAGGCGGCCAGCGCGGCAGCCGAAGCAACAACGCGTCTCTTTTTTGATTTGCGAGGAGCTTCTGTCTCTGTCCCCGCTTCTTCTATGATGTCCTCGGATACGCCGCCGAAGGCTTTGAATATGTCCCGGTTTGTCATATTAGCTCCTCACTTTCGAGATACGCGCGCAGTTTCCTGCGCGTCCTGTGGAGCAGCGAGCGCACAGCCTGCTCGCTCATGCCGTTGCGTCGGGCTATGTCCGGCACAGCGGCGCATTCAAAACAGCGCTGCACGAATACGCGCCTCGTCCTGGCGTCCTGTGAGCGCAGGAAGCCGTCGATTGCCCCTGCCAATTCCTGAGCGTCCAAATTCTCGTCCACGCTGCCCGGCGCCGGCACGCACTCAGCCAGCTCGTCCAGTACGGCCTCCGCCTCGCCGCAGCCGCGCTTTTGCGCCGCAGAGCGCTCCAGCAAAGCCAGCGCGTGGTTTCGCGCAGCGCGCGCCAGCCAGGCTCTGAGCGAGCACGGCTCCTCGGGCGGAATCTTCGTCCACGCCGCCATATAGGCGTCGGACTCGCACTCCTCGGCGTCGCGGGCAGAGCCGGTGATGTTTGACGCCACCGTGCGCAGATACGGTCCGTACTTTTCGCGGCATTTTTCCAGTGCCTGTTCATTTCTGGCCTTAAAGAGCGCTATTATAGCTCTGTCGTCCATTCCGCCGCCCCTTTCCCTGAGGTACCTCACCTATAAAGTAAGGTTTTTCTTTGCCCTGTTGCGTCGGGCATTGTCGCTTTTACTCTCAACGGCACATTATGCTTCGGGATGCAAAATCCCAGAGGGAGGTAACACAAAATGGGTGTTACGAATTCTAATAAGCTAATAAATCTCGACCGGATAGACTGCGACGGCTCCCTGCGCGTGACGCTGGCGCTGACCGCGGCTCCGGATATTATAGCAAATCCCACCGACATCGTCCTGGTGCTTGACCGCTCCGGCAGCATGACCGGCACTCCGCTGGCCAATATGAAAACCGGCGCCAAGACCTTCATCGACATCATAGCTGAGTCCACCGACGGCACGGCCAGCGGCCAGATTGGCTTCGGCAGCCATATAGGCATCGTGAGCTTCGCAGACACCGCAATGGATAACACGCAGCTCATCACCTCGGTGGACACTCTGAAGAACGCCGTGGACGCCCTGGCGGCCGCCGGCAACACCAACCACGCGGACGCCTTCTCCAAGGCCATCTCGCTCTTTGACCCGAGCTCCAGCAACGCGAAGGTCATAGTCATGTTCACCGACGGCAAGACCACCGCCGGCGGGCCTCCGGCCCCTGTCGCCGCTCAGGCCAGGGCCGACGGCATCATCATCTATTGCATCGGCCTCATCGGCTCCGACGGCATAGACGTCGCCACGCTCGAGGAGTGGGCCTCTTCCCCGGCTGCCACCCATGTGGCCGTCACCCCGGACGCCGAGGAGCTGGAGGACCTCTTCAGGGAGCTAGCCGAGAACATCACCAAGACCGGCGCGACCAACATCGTCATCGACGAGAGGCTGAACCCCGACTTCGTCATCACCAGCATCGAGGCGCCCGACAAGGGCAGCGTGTCCAAAACCGGCGACCAGACTCTTCGCTGGACCATACCCGAGCTCGGCGTGAGCGCGAGCGAGAGCGCCCAGCTGGTGTTCTTCATCAGGCACACCGCCCAGACGCCCGGAACCAAGACCGTCAACGAGACTATCAGCTATTCCGACAGCGAGGGCAACGTCGTAATCTTCCCCTCTCCCACCGTCGAGGTGGACTGCGGCGTAGTTGTCAACCCCGAGGAGTGCCCCGTACCCGTGGAGTTCTCTGTAAACGGCTGCTCCGACGCCATACTGGTGGATTTGGGTGAAGTTGAACTCGAGTCGCTCTGGCGCATCATCCAGGCCGACGTCACCGTCAAAAACGTCTGCCCCGGCAAGCGCGTGTCCCTGGCGGCCATACTCACCGAGGTGGACAGCGAGGGCATGGAGTACCAGCGCGGCATGAAGGCTTTCGCCCTGCCCGCCCATAATTTCTCCACCTGCCGGGACGTTCTTGTCCGCTGCATCAAGTTTGCGGTACCGGAGAGCCTTGCCGAAAACGGCGAGCCCGCCGGCGCCATGTGCGGCACCCGTCAGTTCAAGATGCGCTTTATCGCGCACAATATAGACACCGACTACCGCTGCTGCGAGGCGGAGGTCACCCTGTAAGAAAGGATATCCCAAACCAATGAGGAGGCCCGCCACAAGGCGGGCCTCCTTCACTTGCGTCACAGACGCGAAACTATGTCCTTAAGCAGCTCCTCGAGGGCCGAGATACCGGCCGCGACCTGTCCGCCGGCCGCGTCAAGCACGGAACCGACGAACACACCGTAGCCCTCGTCCGGCATGCCTGTCTCGTAGAACATACGCCGGGTCTCAATCATGGCCAGTTCAATGAGCTCGTCATCGTAGCCGAGCAAGTCGAACTTGTTGAAGAACACGCCGTCAAACCTCATGTTCCTTCCCCGCAGCAGCTCATCGATGTCCAGCGGCCCGTCGTCTGCGCCCACGACGAGATACCACATATCCGCCTCGGCGGCACCGGAGTCAAGGTCCGAAAAGTGAGTCTCGAGCATGTCCAGCACCACGCCCTTCATGCTGATGCGGCAGCCGCCGGGTATCTCGCCTCCTGCTCCGCTCCTTGCTGCGAATTTGCCAAGCAGCTCCAGCAGGGACGTCTTGCCCACTCCCTCGGTACCCAAAATGCGGATGGTAACGCGCCTGGTTTCCATTTTCATCGCTCCTATACTTATATTTCGTACCCGGCGTTAGGATGCGCGGTGACCGCCGGGCCGTATTTACCTGAACAGATTCATGTCCGCGTCGTAGAGCTCCACGCGTCGGAACTTGGCGAAGTCCGGCTTCAGCTCCGGCGAGAGCTGCTCAAGCGCCTTTACGAGCAGTTCCGGGTTCACAGTCGGTTCCTGCGCCGAAATGACGCAGTCGACCTTCACCCCGCCCTCAACCGGCGTACATGTGAAATCGCGCACGTTGCCGCAAAGCTCCAACACGCCCTCGCCTCGTTTTGTGCGGCGTGTAACGGGTATGCTCTCGCGGGCGAAGAAGCCGACCAGCGGCTCCGTGACGGCCTCCGGCGGGATATTGTCGTAGTCGAAGCGACCTTCCACTCGCAGCCACTTGATGAGCGCGGCCCTGCGCTCCGGCTCGTAGCACTCCAGGAAGCGTATGCCCTCCGGCGAGGTGGCGTTCAGCTTGCCAGGAAGGGCGGCGAGGTCAACATCTCTCTTTACGCGGAAATCCATCAGCTCGCAAACGCTCTCGGCGCCGACGGAGAGCGGCAGGCAGATAGATATGAGCGCGTGCGGGTTGAAACCCTCGGAATAGCGCAGCGGGGTTTCAGCGCGCAGAAAGATGCGCTGCACCACGCGCATGAGGTCCAGATGGCTTATGTACGCGGCCTTGCCGGTCTTTTCAAATCTGAGCCTGAGCTTATCCATCGCACTTCACCCCCTTGGGCAGCAGGTCCTGCGCGCCGCAGGCCGAGCAGGCCGCGCGGCAGTCGGGGCTCAGCTGAGCCGAATAGGCGCGGCGCCTTTCACGCAGCAGGAGGCTAGTCCTCACGCCCATGTCCACGCGGCACCAGGGCAGGACTTCGTCCTCGGCGCGCTCTCGAGTGGCGTAAAAGTCCGGGTCCACGCCGCACTCGTAGAAGGCGTCCATCCAGCGCTTGAAGCTGAAGTAGTCGCTCCAGGCCTCCATGCGCCCTCCGCGGCGCCAGACGGCTTCTATCGCGTCGCCCACGCGCCTGTCTCCCCGGCTGAGCACGGCTTCGACGAAGCTGGTGTCCGGGTCGTGCCAGTTGTATGTCACGTTCTTGGCGGTTATGCTGTCCCGCAGCAGGTTCACGCGGCGCCTGTACTCCTCGCGGGTGACCTGGGCCTCCCACTGGAAGGGGCTGTGCGGCTTCGGCACGAAGCAGCTCGTGGACACGGTGATGCGGACTCCGCGCTGCTTATTGGGCGAGCTCTCGCGCCAGACATGAAGCACCTGGGCCGCGAGGTCGGCGATGCCCACGACGTCCTCGTCCGTCTCCGTGGGCAGGCCGAGCATGAAGTAGAGCTTGATGCCGTTCCAGCCGCCCTCAAAGGCGATGCGGCAGGTGTGCAGGAGGTCCTCCTCCGTGACGTTCTTGTTTATGACGTCGCGCAGCCGCTGCGTACCCGCCTCGGGCGCGAAGGTCAGGCCGCCGCGCCGCACCTTTTGCAGGCGGCTCATCAGTTCCATTGAGAAGTTGTCCGCGCGCAGGCTGGGCAGCGAAAGGCTGACGTTGCGAGGCTCGCAGTATTCGAGCAGGCCGTCGCAGGCCTCGCTCAAACAGCGGTAGTCGCTGCTCGACAGGCTGAGCAGCGTCGCCTCCTGAGAGCCCGTGTTCTTTATGCTCTCTATGCCCTGGCGTATGACGGTCTCCGGCTTTTTTGCCCGGATGGGCCTGTACACGTATCCCGCCTGACAGAATCGGCAGCCGCGAACACAGCCGCGGAAGAGCTCCACGTTCACGCGGTCGTGGACTATCTCCGTGCTGGGCACGATGGGGTTTGTGGGGTAGTACACGCTGTCGAGGTCGGCGATTATGCGCTTCGTGACCTTCTCCGGCGCGCCGGGCAGACAGCGCATTTCAGACAGTGTGCCGTCGGCGCTGTAAACCGGCTCGTAGAGGCTGGGGACGTAGACGCCCTGTATCTTTGCGGCCTCCAGCAGGAAGTCGCGCTTGCTCCAGCCCTCGTCGCGGGCCTTCTGGAACAGGCGCAGGACTTCGACGTCCACCTCTTCGCCCTCGCCGAGGACCATCAAATCCATGAAGGGCGCCATCGGCTCGGGGTTGCAGCAGCTTGTACCGCCCGCGAAAACCAGCGGCACCAGGTTGGGCCGGTCGGCGCTCCTGAGCGGCAGCCCCGCCATGTCGAGCATGTCCAGCACGGTGCAGTAGGCCATTTCGTAGCCTATTGAGAAGCCCAGCACGTCGAACTCGCTCACAGGGTCTCCGCTCTCGAGAGCGTACAGGGGTATGCCCTGCTCCCTCATGGCCTCTGCCATATCGCCCCAGGGTGCGAACACGCGCTCGCACCATATGTCCGGCTCGTTGTTTATGACACCGTAAAGTATACGCATGCCGAGGTTGGACATGCCTATCTCATACACATCCGGGAAACAGAAGGCCATGCGCAGCTTAACTCCGCGCTTGTCCTTAATTATCTCATTGAGCTCGCCGCCGGTATATCTGGCGGGTTTTTGCACATTTGGAAGTATGCGCTCCAATCTTCTGTCCATGAAACGACCCCGCTTACACAAAATACGCAAACAAGTATATACTATTGCAGATAATTTTACAAGTGCGCAGAAAAGTCTGTTTTTTCAGGAACAAACCCGCTGGGCAAGCGTCTAACGCATATATCATGGTATTTTACCAGAAGGGATGACCACATGGAGACTAACACCAGGAATAAAAACCACCTCGTCCTCGTGGGCGTTTTGGCCGCTGTACTTATTATAGGCATAATAGCAAGCTGCACGCTTGGAGCCATGGCGCTCGGGCGTCTCTCCGCTCAGGATGAGCAGATAAGCAAACTGAGCGAAACGCTCACCACCGTCATAGGCAGCAACTCAGACACCGTGAAGCAGGAGGATGACGTCGCCGTCGCGGGACAGTATTACATACGCTCCACCCTGCCCATATCCGACGCGTACAAGTCCGGGGACACGTCCTCGCTTGACGAAAGGCAGAAGGAGACGCTGAGCATGGCTTCTAAGGTACTCGACGAAATTATTGCAGACGGCATGACTCCCTACGAGAAGGAAAAGGCCGTATACGACTGGATGTGCGCAAACCTCGGGCACGAGAGCGGCGTGACAGTCGTTGTCCCGACTGCTCCCGAGTACAGCGCAGAGCCCTACGGTGTGCTTAAGTACCGCGCCGCAGTATGCGTGGGCTTCGCCACGACCTTCAGGATGTTCATGCAGATGCTCGACATAGACTGCATGGTCGTCCACAACTCCTACCACAGCTGGAATCTGGTCAACCTGGACGGCGAGTGGTACCACACGGACATATACTCCGACGTTGGAAGCGGAGACTACTCCAACTTCAACATGACCGACGAGATGTGCTCGTACGGCCACAACTGGGACACCGACTTTTTCCCCGCCGCGAACGGGCTGAAGTATTGCTACGCCTACATGAACGCTAAGGAGCTCAGCGACGTCTACACCCTGCCCTCCCTTGTGCGCGAGGTGCTGGACGCTGACGAAGTGAGCAACCTGTACCTAATCTTCGACGCCGACAAGCACAAGCAGCAGCTCGCAGGAGAGCTGCTCAGCAGCACCGACAGCGCTCTTATGAGTTATGCGGAAATGAACGGGCGCGATATGTGGATGGAATACAACATGCAGCTTGTCGACGGCCGCGTCCTGCTTACGGTAAACATCACGGATAACAGCGACAGCTCAGAAGAGCCTGCCGACGGGCTCACCGATGATGAGTACGCTCAGATTAACGAGGCAGTCAACGAGGCCTTCGGCGATGTATACGACGGGGATGTTATGCAAGACGGCAGTGAGGACTACCCCGACGCTGAGCCCACCGACCTGCCCGCAGTGGAGGTGGCCTGATGAAGAAGCTAGGCATAGCGCTCGCAGCGTTCGCGCTTACGCTCTCCCTTGCCGCCTGCGGCTCAGGAGGCGGCAGCTCGGCAGCTGACCCCGTCAAGCTGGGCGAGGCCATGCTCTCCGAGGCCAGGGACCTGCCCGACATGACCGTAGTGCACAGCGGCACAGCTGACGGCGAAGAGCTCTTCCCCTATCTCTCCGGTATGGACTACGGCAAGGTATCCGGGTACTACATGGCATACGCCACAGCGGGCAGCGCCGAGGAAATAGCCGTCATCAGCCTTAAGGACAGCTCCGACGCCGCCGAGGCCCGCGCCTCGCTTGAGAAGCACCTCCAGGACCGTCTCGGCATATTCAGGGTCTACGGCCCGGACCAGGCGGCAATGCTGGAAAACGCGCGCATATCTGCCCGTGATGGCAGCGTAGCTTTAATCATCTGCTCGAATGCGGACGAGGTGGAGGGCGTATTCCGCGCCCAGGGTTGATAGTCAAACCCTGGCCTGTCCGGCCATAAGCACAGCCCCGGCGGCGAGCAGGGCGATTCCCATGTCGCTCGCTGCCAGCACCACACCCAATAACAGAACGGCGGAGGCCGCGACCAGGGACACCATGGCCGCGGCCTTTCTGCCGAACAGGCACTCGAACATCCGTCCCCCGTCGAGGGGGAGCACGGGCAGGGCGTTGAACACGCTCAGCGCCAGGCTCATACCGGCGGAAATCAGCAGCATGTCCGAATTCATGGCCGTACCGGCCCCGGAGGCCAATCCTGCCCACACGACGCCCACGACGGGTCCCGCCGCGTCACAGAAGAGCTCGTGCCAGCGAGAGCGCGGGGTACTGCGCGTGATTACGGCCCCGGTCACATTGGCCGTGATTGAAACCACGCGCCCGCCCGTGAGGGCAATAGCCGCCAGGTGGCCCAGCTCGTGTGCAGCGGCGGCCAGGAGCAGCGCCGCAAATTCAGACACATCCAGAACAAAATACAGCGCCGCGAGCAGCAGTACGCCCCCGGCGCTAAGATGCAGCTTTCTCATGATAGGTAGAACTCCGGATTGTAATATACCCCGTCGCAAGTGAGCTCGAGGTGAAGGTGGGGACCGGTCACATTTCCCGTGGCCCCGACAAGGCCGATGCACTCCCCTGCCGTCACAGTGTCGCCCCCGGTGACATAGACCGCGGAACAGTGCGCGTAGAGCGTCTGCCAGCCTCCCGGGTGCGTCACGATGATGTAGTTGCCGAAGCCGGCATCCCAGCCCACCATTCCGACCGTCCCCGAGGCGAAGGCCAAAATCTCCGTACCCGTCCAGGCGGCGAAGTCCGTGCCGTAGTGGAACAGCACCTCGTTTCTCAGCGGGTGCATGCGATATCCGAAGCCGCTGCTGGTCATGCCCGCCACTGGACTGACGTAGTCAAACGGCAGCTCCGGGTATCCGTAGCTCACGTTTGCCGGGACGTCGTAGTCTGAGAACTCCGCCTGGGCTTCCAGGAACGCGCTGACGGCCTCCGGCACAAGCTCAGGAGTGGGAGACGGCTCCGGCGTCGGCGCCGCCGTGGGCTCAGGGGCGGGCTCCTGCGTGGGCTCCGGCTCGGGCGCTGGGGACACGTCCGGCAGCAGCGCCTGCTGCTCGTCGAGCAAATCCTGAATCGTGCCCGGCGAATAGACGCCCACCTCATCGCTCTGCGGCGCGCCCGTCAGCTGCTGCAGCACCTGGGCCACCTCGCCGTTTGAGCTCAGGCCGCGCCCCAGCTCCCGGAATACCGCCGTATAGTCGGCGTCGCGCTCTATGAGCTCGTGCAGGGCCGCGCGGGCGGGCGCGGTCTGCTCCGGAAACAGAAGCTTGAGCGCCGTCAGGACCAGGAACAGCAGCGCGGAGAGCAGCACTTTTAAACTTTTCCCTGATGAGACCTTCATACCGAAATTATATTGTCATCGGGACGGGCTTATACATCTTGAAAAGATTTTCTTGACAAGACGGGCTCTGGCACTTATAATAAGGAAGCTTCTTCGGGGTGTAGCGCAGATGGTAGCGCGCATGGTTCGGGACCATGAGGCCGCGAGTTCAAGTCTCGCCACTCCGACCACGTCGCTGCGGACGGCATATCGTTCGCAGCGACTTTTTTATTAAAAAGCCACTTCTCACTAATTCTGCTCAGTTCCTCTCCAAATCGAGCCTTATGAATCCGCGAGCGCGGCGCAGCCCTGCCGGGCTTTTGTGTCCGAGAAAAATTTTTTCCTTATGTGACTTAGTCACGGTTTTTTCCGCTGCGGCGGTGTATATTAAGCACACAAGGAAGCTACGAGCCGAAAGGAGATATACAAATGGCCGAAATAACCATCACTAAGAGCAATTTTGAGAGCGAAGTACTCCGCAGCGACAAGCCCGTACTCGTTGATTTCTGGGCCAGCTGGTGCGGCCCCTGCCGCATGCTTGCACCGGTCGTTGCACAGATAGCCGACGCCCGCGACGACGTCAAGGTCGGCAAGATAAACGTCGACGAGCAGCCGGAACTGGCGGCGCGCTACAGCGTCTCCAGCATCCCCACCGTGCTTGTATTTAAAGACGGCAAGGTGGCCGCCTCCTCCGTGGGCTATCGCCCGAGGCCGCAGATAGAAGCGCTGCTCGGCTGAATTATTTAGCTTTATTCTCTCCCTTCCTATACACACTCTCTCCAACAGGAGGCCCGCCGTCCGGCGGGCCTTTTGTTTTTGTGCATCCTATTAAGAAATAGAATCAGGCCCGGCAGAGATGACCTGCCGGGCCTTGTTTATTATTGCAGCAGCCGCAGACGGCTCAGACCGCGCTGGCAAGAGCGCGCTTCTTCTCGGGGGCCTGCGGCGCCTGGGTGACGGCGCGTTTGCCCTCGCGCTGCTCCAAGCGCTCGCGCGCCACGGCGAGCATGAGCTTGATGCGGTTCTCCTGATTGACACGGGTTGCGCCCGGGTCATAGTCGATAGGCGTGATGTTCGCGCTAGGATAGAGCTCGCGGATACGGTTGATGACGCCTTTGCCGCAGATGTGGTTCGGCAGGCAGCCGAAGGGCTGCGCGCAGATGATGTTCTCGTAGCCGGTCTTGACCAGCTCCACCATCTCGGCGGTGAGCAGCCAGCCCTCTCCCATCTTCGTGCCGGTGGATATGACGCCGTCAGCCTGCTTGACGAGCTCCAGGAAAGGCATCGGGGCGTGGAAGCCGTTATTCTTGAGCGAGTCTATCATGACCTTTTCCGTCTTGCCTATGATATTCAACAGCAGGCTCGAAGCGTTGAGCGTGAGGACGTTGCCGCCGTAGAGGCGCGCGGTCTCTGAAAAGTTGTACACGCAGTACTGCACGAAGCCCATCAGGCCGGGGATATTGACCTCGCAGTCCTGGCTGGCCAGGAACTTCTCCAAGTCGTTGTTGCCGAGCGGAGAGTACTTGACGTATATCTCGCCCACGACGCCGACCTTGACCTTCGGAGTGCGCTTGACGGGTATGGATGCGAACTCGGCGGCGATGCGGGGCATGTTCTCTCGAACCTCGCGGCTGTGCCAGCCCTTGTCGGCGCGCAGCAGGGCGCTGAGCTCGTGTATCCACTTCTCCTGCATGGCTGCGGCGTCGCCCTTGTTTATCTCGTAGGGCTCGGTCTGCGCGCGGAGCGTCACAAGCAAATCCCCGTAGTAGATGACGCTGAACAGCCTGCGTATGGTCGTCAGAGTCATGGGGAAGCCGCTGTCCTTCTCCAGGCCGGAGAAGTTCAGGCTCACAACCGGTACCTGGCCGTATCCGGCCTTGACCAGCGCCTTGCGCAGCAGGTGTATGTAGTTCGACGCGCGGCAGCCGCCGCCGGTCTGCGTGATGATAAGGGCGGTGTGCTCCAGGTCGTACTTGCCGGAATTGAGCGCGTCGATAAACTGCCCTATCACCAGCAGCGCCGGGTAGCAGGTGTCGTTGTGGACGTACTTGAGGCCCAGCTCCGCAACCTGGCTGCCGCAGTTTTCCAAGAGCTCGCACTTGTACCCCGCCTGCTCCATGATGGCCGCCATGAGCCTGAACTGCACCGGGGCCATGTTGGGTATGAGTATCGTGTGCGTTTTCTTCATGTCCGGCGTGAACCGGGGGTAGGTGTATTCCTCGCTCACTTGGCTTCCTCCTGTCTCTCGTCCAGGGCCGCAAACAGGCTGCGCAGGCGTATGCGCACAGCGCCCAGGTTGGTTATCTCGTCTATCTTGAGCTGGGTGTACAGCTTGCCTCCTCGGTGGAGTATGTCGCGGGTCTCATCTGTGGTGATGGCGTCGACGCCGCAGCCGAAACTCACGAGCTGTACGAGGTCCATGTCTGGCTGCGAGCAGCAGTATTTTGCCGCCGCGTAGAGCCGCGAGTGGTAGGTCCACTGGTTGAGCACGCCCGTCGGGAACTTCTCGACGTATTGGCTCACGCTGTCCTCGGTGACGACCGCCGCACCGGAGCGGGTGATGAGCGTGTCAATGCCGTGGTTGACCTCGGGGTCTATGTGATAGGGCCTGCCCGCGAGGACAATTATGCGCTTGCCCTGCCGCCTGGCCTCGTCGATTATCTCACGGCCTCGCGCGCGTATATCGTCCATGTGGCGCTGATACTCGGCGTAGGCGGCGTCCGAAGCGGCCTTGACCTCGCCCTTTGTGATATCCGGGAATCGGGCATGCAGCACATCGCAGGCCTTGGCCACGAAGTCCTTCGGCCTGTGCAGGCCGATGTAGTCGTATATGAACTTGACGCTCTCGAGCTCCGCGCAGTTGCCCGCCAGAACCTCGGGGTAATAGGCCACGACGGGGCAGTTATAGTGGTTGTCGCCCAGGTGCTCGTCGAGGTTGTAGGTCATGCAGGGATAGAAGACGGCGTCCACGCCCATGTTGACCAGAGCCCGGATGTGCCCGTGCGCGAGCTTGGCCGGGAAACAGACCGTATCGCTGGGGATGGTCGCCTGGCCGCTCAGGTACAGCGCACGCGAAGAGAAGGGGCTGTGGTACACCGTGAAGCCGAGCTTCGTGAAGAAGGTGTGCCAGAACGGGAAGAGCTCCCACATGTTGAGCGTAAGCGGGATGCCTATCTTGCCGCGCCCGCCCTTTACCGGCTTGTAGGACTTGATAAGCTGGCGCTTGTACTCGTAGAGGTTGAGCTCGCCGGAGTCGGCCTTGCCGGTTATTGGGCGGTCGCAGCGGTTTCCGCTTATATAGGTCTCCCCGTCGGAGAAGGTGTTGATAGTCAGCTGGCAGTTGTTGCCGCACTTGCCGCAGTTCTCGCTGCGGGTGAGCTGGGTGAAACGCTCCAGCTCCTCCCTGCTGAGCAGCGTACTCTTCCTGCCGCGGCTGTGCTGCTCGCCGTAGAGCGCCGCGCCGAAGGCCCCCATCAGGCCCGCTATGTCCGGGCGTATGACCTCCACGCCCATCTCGTTTTCAAACGCGCGCAGCACGGCCTCGTTATAGAAGGTGCCGCCCTGGACGACTATCTTGCGCCCAAGCTCCTCGGGCGAGGACGCGCGGATAACTTTGTACAGCGCGTTGCGCACGACGGATATGGAGAGCCCCGCGGAGATATTGTCCAGCGTGGCGCCGTCCTTCTGCGCCTGCTTGACGGAGGAGTTCATAAACACGGTGCAGCGTGAGCCCAGGTCCACGGGCCGCTCGGCAAAGAGGCCCAGCTTGGAGAACTCCTCGACGCCGTATCCCAGCGCCTGCGCAAAGGTCTGCAGGAAGCTGCCGCAGCCGGAGGAGCATGCCTCGTTGAGGAATATGTCGCTGATTGCGCCGTCCTCAATCTTGAAGCACTTCATGTCCTGCCCGCCGATGTCAATGATGAAGTCCACGCCCGGCAGGAAGTGCCGCGCGGCGGTGAAGTGCGCCACGGTCTCGACAAGGCCGAAGTCGCAGTGGAAGGCGTGCTTGGCCAAATCCTCGCCGTAGCCGGTGGTCGTCACCGAGCCGACCTCTATATTCGGGTGCCCGGTGAGTATTTTCAGCAGCGTGTCGCGTATGAGCGGTACGGGGTTGCCGAGGTTGGGCCGGTAGTCGGTGAAGAGTATCTGCGCCTGCTCGTCAATCACCACCAGCTTGACGGTGGTAGATCCGGAGTCTATTCCGATGTGCACGCGTCCGGAGTAATCCTCCGGAAAATCCGCGCGCGGGACGCGGGCGCGCTCGTGTCTGACCTTGAAGGCGTCGTACTCCGCCTGAGATTTAAAGAGAGGCGGCATGGAGCGGTAGCTCGCGGTCAGGCCGCGCTCACGCATGCGCTCCGCGACGTCGTTCAGGTTGAACTCCTTGTCGGAGTAAAAAGCCGCGCCCATGGCGACGTAATAGAGGCTGTTATCCGGGCAGAGCCCGCGCACGCCGAGCGTCCTGTCAAAGCACTCACGCAGCACGTCGGAGAAGGTCAGCGGCCCGCCCAAATACAGCACATTGCCCTTTATAGGCCTGCCCTGGGCCAGTCCGGCAATCGTCTGATTGACGACAGCCTGGTAGATACTTGCAGCAATATCTTCTGTGCGCGCACCCTGGTTGATGAGCGGCTGTATATCGCTTTTGGCAAAAACGCCGCAGCGAGATGCGATGGTGTAAGTCTTTTCTGCGTGCCGCGCGGCGGTGTTCATCTCATCCGCGCTGAGCTTCAACAGCGTGGCCATCTGGTCGATGAACGCGCCTGTGCCTCCCGCGCATGATCCGTTCATGCGGACTTCCATAGCGCCGGTGAGGAAGAGTATCTTTGCGTCCTCGCCGCCGAGCTCGATTATGCAGTCCGTCCCCGGCGCGAGGCGGTTGGCGGCCACGCGGGTGGCGAACACTTCCTGAACAAAGGGCACTCCAACACTGTCGGCCATGCCCATTCCAGCGCTGCCGGATATAGCCAGCTGCGCGACGCCGTTTGGTATATATGTCGCGCAGACCTTTCGCAAAAGCTCCTCGCTCTTTTCCATTATATGACTATAGTGCCGCTCATAATCGCTGAAAACAAGCCTGTCCTTGTCATCGAGCACAGCGCACTTTATAGTTGTAGAGCCTATGTCAAGCCCAACTCGCAAGAATATTCCTCCTCAAGCTGGTGTAGATAGTCCCAGCTAAAAGCACATTATATAGCGTTGCTCAAGGTTATTTGTGAACTTTCCATGAACACTCCGAGGTATTTTGGCAAAATGAAACACCGGGCGAAAAACGCCCGGTGTTATACGGCAATCATGTTTGTTATAGAGACGTCCAACCGCCAGGCGGGGATGGTGCAGCCGAGGGCGGCTGCTGCACTCCTGGGGCGCTTTCTTTGGTCTTGTTCAAAGAAAGCGTCCCAGACCCCGAAAGGAAATCCGCTTGCTACCGTATCCCACGACCCAGCAACCACACAGCCGGGTACCGTATCCTACAGGGCAGAACGGATTAGCGGCTGCGAAAGTATAGCTCGGCTGCGCCGACCTTGCCAAAAGCAAGCGCCAAATTTACAAGCGGCACAGCCAAGTTGTACTCACCACCCGTCAGCGGTACGCGAAGCGATTTTGTACCTGCCAGAGAAGTTCGCTTCTCTGGCAGAGAGGAGGAGCGATGTAATGAGCGAGCTTTCGGGCTTGTCCGGAAGCGAGGGATATGGAATCCGCGACGACGAGGTTGGCGATGCACAAATACCATCTGACTGAGCTCCCACTGCCGGTATGCTGAAAGCCATATTACAGCGTAGTAAGGCTAGTTTAGCACCAAAGCGAATTTCTTTCGGGGTGTGGGGAGCTTTCTTTTTTCAAGACAAAAGAAAGCTTCCCACTAAGGGTCTGCAACCCGCCGGGTTGCACCGCCCCGCCCGGCGGCGGGCCGCATGGCTTTGCTAGGAATACGGGAAACGGCAGCGTAGATGTAAACGTTTAGGCTTCCCTCATCTTCTTCTTCCTGCTCACTCCCAGGTTTTCCAGACCTCCGGACAGTAGCCCACAGTGGCCTGCCTGCCGTTTCTCACAACGGGAGTACGGATGTTGTCCGGGTACTCGAGCAGTCGTTCGAGACGCTCGGCGTCGCCGGCCATGTACTTTATGAGGTCGGCGTCCGGGGCCTTCGGGTCTATCAGTGCGTCGAGGCCTACGGCGGACTTCACGCTCTCAAGCTCCCGGCGGCTCATGCCGTAGCGCGGCAAATCTATGAGCTGGTACTTGATGCGGCGTTCCTTGAAATACCGCTCCGCCTTCTTGGTGTCGAAGCACTTGTTCCTGCCGAATATCTGTATGTTCATTGCGTCCTCCCTCTCAATCGTGAAACCGCCTGCGGTTTTGGCCTGTATGTATCAGTCCTGCCTGGACTGCGTCAGCAAGTCCTCTCGAGTATCTCCATAAGGTTGTCGTAGAAGATGGCCCGGACAAGCTCTTCCGGGTAGTTCCTGCGAAGCAGGGCCTCGTACAGCGCGCCCATGTCCTGTACGCCCGTCAGTGAACGCGGGGTGGCGTCTATGCCGTCGAAGTCCGTGCCGAGGAACACGGCCCGCTCACCGCCCAGGGCGAGGAAGTGCTCTATGTGGCGCACGGCGTCGTCTATATCCGCGCCGCCCTCGTGCAGGAAGTCCGGGCAGAGGTTGACGCCCGCCCCGCCCCCGGATGCCGCCAGGCTACGGAACTGGTTGTCGGTGAGGCTGCGCGGGTGCGGGCAGACCACGGCGCTGTTCGAGTGGCTGGCTATCATCGGCTTCTCGGCTATCTCGAGCGTGTCGTAAAAGGTGCACTCGCTGGCGTGGGACATGTCCACGGCCACGCCGAGGCGCTGGCACTCGCGCACAAATTCACGGCCGAGCAGCGTGAGGCCGGAGCCGGAATCCATGGCCGCACCGCAGACGGCGTTGTCGTGGTTCCAGCAGAGGTTCAGCATGACTATGCCGTCGCGCTCTCTCGCCTCTCTTAGCCTGGCTATGTCGCAGTCAAGATTCTCCGCGCCCTCAACGGACAGCAGGACGGCAACCTTCCCAGCTGCGTTGGCCGCCTTCACCTTCTGGGGCGAGCGGCAGAAGGTCACATGCTCCCAATGCTTCGAGCACTCGCTGCGCAGCATGGCGGCTTTGGCCGCATAGTCCCCGTTCCACACGGCGAACACCTGCGCGCAAGGCGAGAACCCGCTCAGCCGCCTGAAGTCGGCCATGTGCGTGTTTTCAAAAAGCCCACCGCCGTGTTCGTATACGGCGGTGAGCGTGTCACAGTGTGCGTCAAAGTATGGTATGCGCAAGGTAAAAAGCCTCCGTCAGATAGTGATTATCATGGGCAGTATCATCGGGCTGCGCTTTGTCGTCTTGTAGAGGTATCCGGTCAGGTTGGTGCGTATCTTGTTCTTTATCGCGTTGTAGTCGGTAATCTTCTGGTGGCGGCAGCTGGCCAGGCTCTCGTGCACAACGCGCTTTATCTCGTCGATGAGCGCCTCGCTGTCCCGCTCGTAGATGAAGCCGCGGGTTATCACTTCGGGGCCGCCGACGAGGCCGTTGTCCTCGTTGGAGAGCGCCACGGTGACGACTATCATGCCGTCCTCGGCCAGATGCTTGCGGTCACGCAGCACAACGCTGCCGACGTCGCCGACGCCGCTGCCGTCGACGAACACGCGCCCGGCCTGGACATGGTCGGTTATCTTGACTGTCTTGCGGCTGAGCTCTATCACGTCGCCGTTCTCGGCCACGACGGTGTTGTTGGGCTCTATGCCCATGCCATGGGCTATCTCGGCGTGCTTGCAGAGCATGCGGTACTCGCCGTGCACGGGGATAAAGAAGCGCGGCCTGGTCAGCGCGAGCATCATCTTCTGCTCCTCCTGCGAGGCGTGGCCGGAGACGTGCAAATCCGTGTGGCGGTCGTAGATGACCTCGGCGCCTTTATGGAAGAGCTCGTCAATGACGCGGGAAATAGTCGTCTCGTTGCCGGGTATGGCGCTCGCGGAAATAATTATCCTGTCGTTGGCGTCGATGTTTATCTGCCTGTGCTCGGAGTAGGCCATACGGTAGAGAGCGGACATGTTCTCGCCCTGGCTGCCAGTGGAGATTATGACTGTACGGTCCTTGGGCTGGCCCTTTATCTGAGTGAGCTCCATGAGTACGCCGTCGGGTATATCCATGTAGCCGAGCTCCATAGCGACGCGGAGCATGTTCTCCATGCTGCGGCCGGTTACGGCGACCCTGCGCTTGTACTTGGCCGCGACGTTTATAATCTGCTGTATGCGCTGCACGTTGGAGGCGAAGGTCGCCACGATTATGCGCTTGTCGCAGCCCTTGAAGAGCTCGTCGAACTTGTCGGCGACCTTGCGCTCGCTCTCGGTGTGGCCGGGGCGTTCCACATTTGTGGAGTCGCTGAGCAGCGCGAGCACGCCCTGCTTGCCGAGCTGGCCGAGGCGGGCGATGTCTATCATCTCGCCCTGCACGGGGGTGACGTCTATCTTGAAGTCGCCGGTGTGTATCACGACGCCTATGGGCGTGCGGATGGCGAGCGCGACGGAGTCCGCGATGGAGTGGTTCACGCGGATGAACTCAATCTCGAAGCAGCCGAGACGGAATTTGTCCCCGACGTTCTTCGTGAATATCTGGGTGTTGTAGAGCAGGTCGTGCTCCTCGAGCTTGAGCTCTATGATGCCCGCGGTGAGGGGCGTAGTGTAAATGGGCACGTCTATGTCGCGCAGGACGTATGGTATCGCGCCGATGTGGTCCTCGTGACCGTGGGTAATGACAATGCCCCTGATGCGCTCCTTGTTCTGCTTCAGGTAAGTGATATCGGGTATGACAACATCGACGCCGTAGAGCTCCTCGTCCGGGAAGCCCAGACCGCAGTCCACGACGATAATGTCCTGCCCGTACTCATACACGGTGAGGTTCTTACCAATCTCACCGAGGCCGCCGAGCGGAATTATTTTCAATTTTGCCATTAACAATTCTCCTTGTTGTAAGTATATTTATGTAACTACGGCTATACACATTATAACCGCTGCGCACATGATGTAGCCAGTCCTCTCTCCTAGTCGCCGCGCCCACACCGGATAATGCTCCGCATGGGCCTATCTTCCACGCCGCCAGGCGGGGGCGGTGCAGCCGAGGGCGGCTGCAAGCCCGTTCCACCCCGTTTCTTTGGGCAAGACCAAAGAAATGGGGTGGAAGGGGTCTGGCTGCAAACTCACATCTCAACGCGGCCTTCGAGGGCGCGCTGGAGCGTGGCGTCGTCGGCAAACTCCAGATTGGAGCCCACGGGGATACCGTAGGCCAGGCGGGTCACCCTCACGCCGAAGGGCTTCAGCAGACGGGATATGTACATGCTCGTCGTCTCTCCCTCGGTGTCGGGGTTCAGGGCCATGATGACCTCCTCCACGCCGCCTGCGGCGACACGGCTCACCAGCTCCGCTATCTTGAGGTCGTCCGGGCCGATGTGGCTCATTGGGCTCAGCACGCCGTGAAGGACGTGGTACAGGCCGCTGTACTCGCGGCCTCGCTCTATGCTCACGACGTCGCGGGGCTCCGCCACGACGCATATGGTGCTCTTGTCGCGCTTGTCGCTAGCGCAGATGGGGCAGACTTCGGCGTCAGTCAAATTCTGGCAGACCTTGCAGGTGTGCACTGTGGCACGGGCGCGGATTATCGCGTCGGCAAAGCTCTCCGCCTCGCCCTCAGGCAGGCTCAGCACGAAGAAGGCCAGCCTCTGTGCGCTCTTCTTGCCTATGCCCGGAAGCATTGCGAACTTATCTATCAGGTTTTCAAGTGCAGTAGGAAAGAAAGATGGCATTTTACAAACGTTCCTCACATATTTTTATGCCTTGATATCCGCAGCCATGCGCAGCTCGCGAATAGCGGACCTGCGGTCGGCCTTGCTGAACACGGCGTTGCCCGCAACCAGGACACTTGCCCCAGAGTCGACCACCAGCGGGGCGGTCTGGACGTTGACGCCGCCGTCCACCTCGAGCTCGCAGCCCGGACGGCTCTGCTCCAGCAGGGCACGCACTCCGCGCATTTTGCTGAGCGCCTCGCTCTTGAGGCTCTGGCCGCCGAAGCCGGGCTCCACGGTCATTATGAGCACCATGTCTAGGTACTCCAGGTACGGCAGGATGACGCTGCCCGGCGTGGCAGGCTTGATTGCCAGTCCGGCCTTCTTCCCGTGGCCGTGTATGTCGCGCAGGGCCTCGATGATGTAGTGAGGCTCGTCGGCCTCGACGTGCACCGTCACCATATCGGCGCCCGCGTCGCAGAAGCGCGCGGCGTAGCGCACCGGCTTGGCCACCATGAGGTGAGCGTCGATAAACATGTCCGTGCTCCTGCGCAGGCTCTCCAGCACGGGCAGGCCGATGCTTATGTTCGGCACGAACATGCCGTCCATCACGTCGAAGTGCAGCCAGTCCGCCCCGGCTGCACGCACGGCTTCAACCTCGTCCTTGAGCCTCACAAAGTCCGCTGACAGCAGCGAGGGAGCAATTTTTATCATCTTCGGCACCTCCGTAACGGCGTACATGCCGGGCGCGTAAGATAAGATGACGGCGGTGCGCGCGGCAAAGTCTTTATATAGGGGGCTCCGGGTCCCATCAGCCCGGTGCTCCCGGTGATATTTATCGCATTATATCAATTTATTATACATCATACCGGGAATCAAATCAACAGAAAGATTCCACCCGGCAGACACGCCAGACATTGCTCCCGCCGCCAGGCGGGGATGGCGCAGCCGCAGGCTGCTGCTGCACTCCTGGGGCGCTTTGCCACGTCGCCCGACGTGATGGGTGCAGCCGAGGGCGGCTGCTGCACTCCTGGGGCGCTTTCTTTGGTCTTGTTCAAAGAAAGCGTCCCAGACCCCGAAAGGAAAACCGCTTGCTACCGTATCCCACGACCCTGCAACCACACAGCCGGGTACCGTATCCCACAGGGCAGAACGGATTAGCGGCTGCGAAAGTATAGCTCGGCTGCGCCGACCTTGCCAAAAGCAAGCGCCAAATTTACAAGCGGCACAGCCAAGTTGTACTCACCACCCGTCAGCGGTACGCGAAGCGAGTCCGCGGTCGGCGATGCACAAGTACGCTCTGACTAAGCTCCCACTGCCGGTATGCTGAAAGCCATATTACAGCGTAGTCAGGCTGGTTTAGCGCCAAAGCGAATTTCTTTCGGGGTGTGGGGAGCTTTCTTTTTTCAAGACAAAAGAAAGCTTCCCACTAGTGGCCGCAGCCCAGTGGCTGCATTCACGCCGGAATGCCTGTATTGCGCTACAAAAAATACAAAAAAATCAAAGTTACCCGGGGATGGCCCCGGGTAACTGGTCTTATTTGCGTTCGACTATCTCGTCTGCGGACTTGTATATGTGTCCGGCGGGGATGACGCCTCGCACGCTGCTCGTGGGATACACGCTCACTCCCCTGCCCAGGACGCTGCCCGGGTTCAGGACGCTGTTGCAGCCTACCTCGACGTTGTCGCCGAGGATGGCCCCGAACTTCTTCAGGCCCGTCTCGATGCGCTCCGCGCCGCTCTTCACGACGACGAGGGTCTTGTCGCTCTTGACGTTCGAGGTGATGCTGCCCGCGCCCATGTGCGACTTATAGCCTAGGATGCTGTCGCCGACGTAGTTGTAGTGCGGCGTCTGCACTGAGTCAAAGAGCACGACGTTCTTGAGCTCCACGCTGTTGCCCACGACGCAGCCCTTGCCGACTATCGCGCTGCCGCGGATGAAGGCGCAGTGGCGCACCTCGGCGCCGTGGTCGATGATGCAGGGCGCACCGATATACGCCGAGGGGAACACCGTGGCGTCCTTCGCTATCCAGACACCTTCAGCCGGGTGGTCGTACTCCTCCTCCGGCAGCATGGGCCCGAGGGCGAGGATGAAGTCCTTGATGCCGCCCAGGACCTCCCAGGGATAGGTCCTGCCCTCAAAGAGCCCGGCGGCTATGGTGTGGCTAAGGTCGAGTAGATCAGTTATCGTGTACATCATTTCACCTTCAACAGATGCCCGCTGGCGCGCATGGCGTCGATTATTTCGTCCACGGCAGCCTCGCAGCGCTCGTCGGTCTCGGCCTCGGCCATGACGCGCAGCACCGGCTCGGTGCCGCTCTTGCGCAGGAGGACGCGGCCCGTGTTGCCCAATTCCGCCTCCACCTTGGCCACGCTGGCGGTGACGGCCGCGTCCGCCAGGGTGCCGTCCTTGTCGTCGACGATGACGTTCTTGAGCACCTGGGGGTAGATGGTGACTGGCTCGCGCAGCTTGCTCAGCGGCAGCTTGGTGTCGAGCATGACCTGCATGACCTTGATGGCGGTGATGAGGCCGTCGCCCGTGGTGGCGTACTTGGAGAAGATTATGTGGCCGCTCTGCTCGCCGCCGATGAGGTGGCCGTTTTCGCGCATGTTCTCCCAAACGTATTTGTCACCGACGGCGGTCTTTTCGTACCTGATTCCGGCCTCGTCGAGGGCCTTATAGAGGCCGAAGTTGCTCATCACCGTGGTGACCAGGGTGTCGTTGTCGAGCCTGCCGCGCTCTTTCATGTGCTTGGCGCACATGTACATAATCTCATCGCCGGAGACGTAACCGCCGAACTCGTCGACGGCCAGGCAGCGGTCGGCGTCGCCGTCAAAGGCGAAGCCCACGTCCAGGTGGTTCTCACGGACAAGCTGCTGCAGCGCCGCGATGTGGGTGGAGCCGCAGTCGACGTTGATGTTCAGGCCGTCGGGCTTGTTGCCGATGACGTAGGTGTCCGCACCCAGGGCGTCGAACACGCTCTTGGCTATCATCCAGGTGCTGCCGTTGGCGCAGTCCAGGCCGACCTTCACGCCCTTGTAGGAGTGGGTGGACAGGCTGATGAGGTAACCGATGTAGCGGTTGCGGCCCGCGGAGTAGTCTATGGTGCGGCCTATGCCCGCGCCGGTGGCGTGAGGAGGCTCCGGCGCATTACCGTCGAGGTAGGCCTCAATCTCGTCGAGGACGCTCTCCTCCATCTTCTCACCCTGGCTGTTGAGGAGCTTGATGCCGTTGTCGTGGTAGGGGTTGTGGCTGGCGCTTATCATAACGCCGCAGTCGAAGTCGTCCACGCGCGCTATGTAGCTCACGCTGGGCGTGGTGGTGACGTGCAGCAGGTAGGCGTCCGCGCCGGAGCTGGTGAGCCCCGCGGAGAGCGCGCACTCGAACATGTAGCTCGAACGGCGGGTGTCCTTGCCTATGACTATCTTGGCCTTGTGCTCGCGGCCGTAGTACCAGCCGATGAAACGCCCAATCTTGAAGGCGTGCTCGGCGGTCAAATCCACATTGGCTTCACCACGGAAGCCGTCGGTTCCAAAGTATTTTGACATGTATTCCTCCAGAATAACAGACCTTCGGCCCGCTTTCGCGGGCCGTAAGTCCGGGTTTGACAGATTCAGGACAGAAGGCTGGCGGCCGCTTCGTCCAGATAGACCTCCACGTCCTCGTGGAGCTGCAGCAGGCTGGCGGGTACGGCTATCTCCGGCCTGCCCTGGACCGTCTGCTTGATTATCTCCGCCTTGTCCTCGCCGAAGGCCATGAGGATTATGCTCTTGGCGAGCATGACCGTATGTATGCCCATCGTCACCGCGTGCGTCGGCACCTCGTCCATGCTGCTGAAGAAGCGGCGGTTGGCCTCACGGGTGCGCTCGGTGAGCTTGACTATATGCGTGAGCGAGGTGAAGGGCGTGAGCGGCTCGTTGAAGCCGATGTGGCCGTTGTGGCCTATCCCCAGCAGCTGTAAATCTATGCCGCCTACGGCCGCTATCTCCGCGTCGTACTGCTCGGCCTCCTCGTCGCTCTTCACGAAGCCCGAGGGTACATGGGTGTTCTCCGGCTTGATGTCTATGTGCTCGAAGAGGTTCTTATCCATGAAGTACCTGTAGCTCTGGTCATTCGTACCGTCCAGGCCGACGTACTCGTCCAGGTTGAAGCTCTTGGCCCCGGCGAAGGACACTTCCCCCGCCGCGCAGAGCCTGGCGAGCTCGGCATACAGGCCCAGAGGCGTGGAGCCCGTGGCCAGGCCGAGTACGGCCTCCGGCTTGCGGTGCAGCAGCTCCACATAGCGCTGCGCCGCCTTCTTGGTTACTTCCTCTTTGCTGCCGACTATCAGTTTCATATTCGTCCTCCGTAGATATCAGAGCATTTTCCTTATGCGCTCCACGGCCTCGCGGGTGTTGTCCGCGTCGCCGAAGGCGGTAAGCCTGATGAAGCCCTCGCCGCTGGGTCCGAATCCCGCGCCCGGCGTTGTGACCACGTTGGCCTCGGTGAGGAGCCGGTCAAAGAATTCCCAGCTTCCCTGGCCGCCGGGAGCCCGGAACCAGATATAGGGCGAATCCGTGCCGCCATAGACCTCGAGCCCGGCTCCGCTGAGCCCGCTGCGTATGACGCGCGCGTTGGTCATGTAGTAGGCTATGAGCCCGGCGACCTGTTCCCTGCCCTCGGGAGAGTACACCGCCTCCGCCGCACGCTGGATGACATAGGCCGTGCCGTTGAACTTTGTCGACTGGCGACGCATCCACATGTCGTAGAGGCTCTCGCCGCAGCGCACCAGCGCGCGGGGTATGACCGTCCAGCCGCAGCGCGTGCCGGTGAAGCCCGCTGTCTTGGAAAAGCTGCAGAATTCTATGGCGCAGGTCTCGGCTCCCGGGAGCTCGTAGATGCTCCTGGGCAGGGACGGGTCGGATATATACGCGCGGTAGGCCGCGTCGTAGAGGATGACGCTGCCGTGCTCGTTGGCGTAGTCCACCCAGGGCTGGAGCTGCCCGCGTGTCGCGGCCATGCCGGTGGGGTTGTTCGGGAAGCACAGGTAGATGAGGTCGGGTACCCGCTCTGGCAGCTCCGGGATGAAGCCGTTCTCCGCCGTGCAGGGCATGTAGACGATGTTCGTCCACTTGCCGCCGACGTACTCGCCCGCGCGGCCGCTCATGGCGTTGGCGTCGATGTACACGGGGTACACGGGGTCGCATACCGCGACGACGCAGTCCTCGGAGAAGATGTCGCCGATGTTGCCGCAGTCGCTCTTGGCGCCGTCGGAGATAAAGATTTCGTCGGCGCTTATCTTGGCGCCGTAGGGCTCGTAGTCGTTCTTGACTATGGCCTCGCGCAGGAAATCGTAGCCCTCGTAGGGGCCGTAGCCCATGAAGCCGGCCTTGTCGCCCATCTCGTCCGCGGCGCGCTTTAGCGCGTCCACGCAGGCCGCAGGCAGGGGCAGCGTGACGTCACCTATTCCAAGCTTTATGAGGCGCTTGTCGGGGTGGGCCTCGCTGTAGGCCGCGGTGCGGCGTGCAATCTCGGCGAAGAGGTAGCTGCCGGGCAGCTTCATATAGTTCTCGTTGAGTTTGAGCATTTTACACCTCGTGTCAGATGAGGAATTCGCCGTCGTACACGGTGACGGCCGGGCCGGTCATGTAGATGAGGTTCTTGTCGCGGTCCCACTCTATCATCAGCTCGCCGCCGCGCAGGATGAGCCTGGCGGAGTTTTCGCACCTGCCGTTGACCACGGCGGCCGCCAGGGCGGCGCTGGAGCCGGTGCCGCAGGCCATCGTCTCGCCGCTGCCGCGCTCCCAGACGCGCATCTTGAGCTTATTGCGGTCGATGACCTGGACGAACTCGGTGTTCACGCGCTCCGGGAAGAGCGGATGGTTCTCGAAGAGCGGGCCGATGTTCGGCAAATCCATCCACTCCACGTCGTCGACGAACACGACGCAGTGGGGGTTGCCGACGGAGACGGCGGTGACGTTCCACATGTTGCCACCGACCTCAATGGGCTGGTCTATAAAGGCCGTGCCGGAGGCGTCGACGGGTATCTGGGCGGGCTCAAAGACGGGCGTACCCATGCAGACGCGCACGCTCTCAACCACGCCGTCCTCCAGGTTAAGCCAGAGCGTCTTTACGCCCGCACCGGTTTCAACGTCGATTACGGTCTTGTCGGTCATGCCGCGCTCGTAGACGTACTTGGCGACGCAGCGGATGCCGTTGCCGCACATCTGCGCCTGCGAGCCGTCGGCGTTGTACATATCCATCTTGAAGTCGGCCTTGTCGGATGGGCAGATGCAGATAAGCCCGTCGCTGCCCGCGCCGAAGTGCCTGTCGGACACCTTGCGGGAAAACTCGGGCCTGGCCGCCTCGGGCAGGTCCTCCTCAAAGCAGTTGACGTACACATAGTCGTTGCCGCAGCCTTGCATTTTAGTAAACTTCACACTTAGTCACTCCCATCAGTGAACTCGCCGCCTCGCGGCGTTATCAATTTATTATATATGACTTCCCCCGTGGTTGCAAGACCCTTTGCGCCGTGCCGTCACAAAGCCCGCGCCAAACGCGTCTGAAAGATACAAAAAACAATTTAGTCCCGCTGGATGATTTTTTGTATTTTTTGTATCTCCACGCAGCGTTTGCGCGGCATAAAAAGAGAGCCCCTCCTGGGGCTCTCCTGCGTTTATTTGCGGCTGAGCGGTTTGGTCAGGCTCTTGATGGCGATGTTGCCGTAGCGCTTCATCACATGCGGGGCAAGGCTGGGAACAAGCTTGTCGTAGTCCAGGCCCTCGACGTCACGGACGCGCTCGAGGTGGATGGCGTCGAACTTGCACTTCGTGGTGCAGATGCCGCAGCCGACGCACATGTACTCGTCGAGCACCACAGCGCCGCAGCCAAGGCAGCGCTCGGTCTCCTTCTTCATCTGCTCCTCAGTCAGGGTGCCGCGCAGGTCGCGGAAGGTCTTGACGGCCTCGGCGGGGCTGGCCCCGGCGGCCTTCTGGCGCGCCGTGAGATTCAGGCCGCGCACCGCGACGCGGGCCGCTTCCTTGTCGAGTGAGAGATATTCCTTGACGGCGCGGCCGAGCACCAGGCTCTGGCCCTCGTGTACAAAGCGGTGTATGGAAATGCTGGCCTCCTTGCCGGCGGCTATGGCGTCGATGGCGAAGCCGGCGCCGGTGACCACGTCGCCGCCCGCGAAGATGTCGCCCTCGTCGGTCTGGAGCGTGACCTTGTCAATCTGGACGGTGCCGTTCCTGTTGAACCTGACGGCGGTGCCGCGGAGCATGTCGCCCAGTTCCACGCGCTGTCCCAGGGCGGTTATGACGCACTCGACGGGCATGTCCTCAGTCTCGCCGGTAGGCTCCGGGCGAGCCCTGCCGCTGCCGTCCTTCTCACCCAGGCGCATGAGGCTCAGCCTCAGGCCGCTGACGCTCCCCTCGCCCAGCACTTCGGCGGGCGCGGCCAGGAAGCGGAATTTGACGCCCTCGGCCTCGGCTTCGGCAATCTCCTCGTCGGAGGCGGGCATCTCCTCGCGGGTACGGCGGTAGAGCACGGTGACGCTCTCGGCGCCCAGGCGCAGCGCGGCGCGGGCGCAGTCCATAGCGGTGTTGCCGCCGCCGATGACGGCCACGCTCCTGCCCACGACGGGTTTATTCTCAGTGTTGACGGCCTCCAGGAAGCCCAGGCCGTCCCATACGCCGCCCTTGTCCTCGCCGGGTACGCCGAGCTTCACGCTCTTCCAGGCGCCCGCAGCGAGGTAGAAGGCCTCGTAGCCCTCCTCGCGCAGCTGGTTTATGGTGACGTCCTTGCCGACCTCCACGCCGCACCTGAACTCCACGCCCAGGGCGCGCAGCACGTCAATCTCGGCCTCCACGACGTCCTTCTCGAGACGGAAGGAGGGTATCACGCGCGTGAGCATACCTCCCACTCTGTCTCCCTTTTCAAACACGGTGACAGGATAGCCCTTGACGGCGAGGTAGTACGCGCAGCTCAGGCCGCTCGGGCCGCCGCCAATGACGGCAATCCTGTTCGTGAAGGGCCTGCCGGTCTGGTTGAGCATCTTGGGTACGAAGCGGCTCTCGGCGCTGAGCTCCTTGTCGGCGATGAACTTCTTGATGTCGTCGATGGCGATGGGCTGGTCGATGTCTCCGCGAGTGCAGGCGTCCTCGCACTTGCGGTTGCAGATACGGCCGCAGACCGCCGGGAACGGGTTCTCCTTCTTGATGAGCTCCAGCGCCTCGAGGTACTTGCCCTGGCTGGCGAGCTTGATGTAGCCCTGCACGGGGATGTGCGCGGGACACTCCATCTTGCACGGCGCGGTACCGCTCTCCGCGACGTAGCTGCGGTTTGTGCGGTAGTCGACGTTGAAGTGCTTCTCTGTCCAGGGCTGGTCGAAGGGCGTGCGCTCCTCCGGCTCCGGGTTGGAGCAGAGCTTGGCGCCCAGCTTGAGCGCGCCCATCTGGCAGTTCTCAACGCACTGGCCGCAGGCGACGCACTTGTCGCGGTCGACGCGCGCGACGTAGTTGGTGCGCAGCATGTCCGGGTCGTTGAAGTACTCGCCCAGGCGCAGCGCGAGACATGAGCAGCCGCAGCAGTTGCAGATGGCGGTGGGCCCGTCGTAGCCCTCGGCCTCGTTTATCTCGTGCACCAGGCCGTTGTCCTCGGCGCGCTTGAGTATCTCCTTGGCCTCCTCCTTGCTGACCAGGCGGTGGCTGCCCTGCTTCGAGAAGAACTTGGCGTTGTCGTTTATGTACATGCACATGTCCTCTTCGAGGTGGCCGCAGCCCTCGCCCATAATACGGCGTGTGCGGCGGCAGGAGCACGGGCCGACGGATATGGCCCAGGCATTGTCGATTATGCGCTCCACCTCGTCGTAGGGGGCGGCGTGAGTGTCGTTCTTGATGGCGCTGCCCACGGGCATCACGCGCATCGGCCCCATGCCTGCCGGGAAGTTCGGCACCAGGATCTGCGTGCGGTAGCGCGTGTAGCGCTCGAAGCACTCGGCTATGACGGGGTACTTCTCCACCTGCTCCTTGACGGAGAGCATGCCCTCCATAATGCCCGGGACCCAGATGGGGTAGTAGTAGGTCTCCTCGTCGCCGTCGTATACGCAGCGGACTATGCCGCAGTCGGCGAGCTTGTTTACCTGCTCCTGGGCATACTCAACGCTGACCTTGGCCTTACTCGCAATCTCCTCGATGTGGCGCGGGCGGCGCACCTTGACGTGCATGCCGATGTCGGCCATTTCGTCCGTGACCACCGGGTCGAGTATCATGTACTCGGGGTCCGAGGGCGTCACGCCGGTGTAGGTCCCGCATTCGAGGCTTATCTTCGTGGCCAGCATGAGTATTTTCTTCCTGAACGCCATTGTTTTCCCTTCCTTTCATATGTCTTTTAAGCGTGTTCCTGTACTTATACACATTATAAGCCCGTGCTGTCTGTTATTCAATTAACAGCTTTGGAGAAGTAGCTCAGCCGCTTTTGTGCGCTTTGACGGTTAATTGTGGTCCGACCAGTGTCTGTATTGTGCTATTGACCGACGCAGCGCGCCGTGTTATGATAATCGCAGGGAGGTGATCCCATGCATGAGATAGGCGTCGTGCGCTCCATGATGCGCACGGTGGAGGATTTTGCCCGGGACAACGGCATAGACGAGATAGTCAGCATAGTGCTGGAGATAGGCGACCTGTCTATGATAATCCCCAAGTATGTGGAAGACATTTACTCCGTAGTGTCCAAGGACACTCGCTTTGAGGGTACGGAGCTGGTCATCGAGACAGTTGAGGGCCAGGGTGTCTGCCGCGACTGCAAGCGCGCCTTCCCCATCGTGAAAAACGAAGGCTACTGCCCCCGCTGCGGCAGGCGCAACGCAGACATAATCAGCGGCCGGGACTTCATCATCAAGGAGATAGTCGTGCCGTAAAGCGTGTTTTTTGTGCAACACGCTCGTCCGTGACGCGCGCTCGCGCCTCATTTTGTGCGGTTTTTGCGGCTTGACTTTCGCCATGCAAAGCGGTATGGTATAAGCACAGATTCAAAAACGGCCCCGTGCCGGAAAGGAGACAGTCACATGAAGCAGCTCATCGTCAACACCATGAACCGTGTGAATTCCGTCTCCATCTGCGCCCAGGCTCGCAATGCTTTTGCGGGCTTCTTTAGCTATGTCTATTTTTATTTTTACTTTTATTCCCAGACTAAGCTAAGAAGCCTGACAAGACCAGCGGCCTGCTGAACGCATAACTTTAGCAGCAACGGCCCTCGCCTTGAACGGCGGGGGCCGTTTTTTGTTTGTGGTTGTATCTAACGAGATGACCAACACCGTCTGACTCTACTGATGCGGGCATCTGCTGCGGCATTGGTCACCCGTCAGAAACAACCACAGGCGAGCTCTTACGAAAAGAAATAGGAAAAGGAGACGAAAATGATGAAGATGAAGAAACTGCTCTGTATCGCCCTGGCGGCAGTGATGGTACTCGCCCTCGCAGCCTGCGGCAGCACTACCCAGCCCAGCGAGAACGGCGACCCCACCTCGAACCCCAGCAGTGAGCCCACTGCCAACCCCAGTTCCGGCGCCGAAGCTGCCCAGTATGTCGTCGGCATCTGCCAGCAGATGACCCACGACGCGCTCGACCAGGCCACGCTCGGCTTCAAGGACGCGCTCAATGAAATTCTCGGCGAAGGCGTCGTGGAGTTCCGCGAGCAGAACGCCGGCGGCGAGCAGACCAACTGCACGACCATTATGAACGGCTTCGTCTCCGAAGGCGTGGATCTCATCCTCGCCAACGCCACCTGGCCGCTCCAGGCGGCCGCCAGCGCTACGGCCGACATCCCCATTCTCGGCACCAGCGTCACCGACTACGCCACTGCGCTGAACCTCGACAACTGGACCGGCACCGTCGGCAACAACATCTCCGGCACCAGCGACCTCGCCCCGCTCGACCAGCAGGCGGACATGATTCAGGAGCTCTTCCCCGACGCCGAGACTATAGGCCTGCTCTACTGCTCCGGCGAGCCCAACAGCGTCTACCAGGTAGAGACCATCAGCTCCTACCTCGAGGAGATGGGCTACACCTGCACCCCCTACGCCTTCACCGACGTGAACGACCTCTCCAGCGTCACCCAGACCGCCTGTGACAACTCCGACGTCATCTACATCCCCACCGACAACACCGCCGCCTCCAACACCGAGACGATAGCCAACGTCGTCCTGGCCGCGGGCGTGCCCGTAGTCACCGGTGAGAGCGGACTTTGCTCCGGCTGCGGCGTGGCCACCCTGTCCATCAGCTACTACGACCTCGGCTACACCACCGGCGAGATGGCCGCGCAGATACTCCAGGGCGAGGCCGACATCACCACCATGGCCGTCCAGAGTGCGCCGAACGTCACCAAGATGTACAACGCCGCCAACTGCGAGACCCTGGGCATCACCATCCCCGAAGGCTACGAAGCCATCGCCTGAGAATCAAACCAACACACGCTCGGGGGGCTGCGGCCCCCTTGAGCGTCTGACTAAGGAGCAGACCAATGGACATCTTGCAATCGCTTGTAAACTCCCTGCCCGGCGTGGCCGGTCAGGGCCTCATCTGGGGCCTCATGGCCATGGGCGTGTATATCACATACCGCATACTGGACGTCGCCGACCTCACAGTTGACGGCACGCTCGGCACCGGCGGCGCGGTGTGCGTGCTGCTGATGGTGAACGGCGTGAACGCCTGGCTGGCGCTGCTGATAGCTACAATCGCCGGTATGCTCGCCGGGCTGGTAACAGGGCTGTTTCACACGAAATGCGGGATTCCGGCCATACTCTCCGGCATACTCACCCAGCTGGCGCTCTACTCCATAAATCTGCGCATTATGGGCTGGGGTACCAGCGCCGGGACGCAGTCCACGCTGGCCATCAGCGTCGACAAGTACGACCTCATAGTCTCGTCGCGCTACGTCCGTGAGCTGAACCTCTCGAACCCCCTGCCCATCCTGCTGGTGATAACCGCCGCAGTCATCGCGCTGCTCTGGTGGTTCTTCAAGACGGAGAGCGGCAGCGCGCTGCGCGCCACGGGCGCCAACCGCCAGATGGCCCGCGCCCAGGGCATCAACACATCCCGCAACACCGTAATCGGCCTGATGATATCCAACGGCATGGTCGGTCTTGCGGGCGGTCTGCTGGCCCAGTACCAGGGCAGCAGCAGCGTGGACATGGGCCGCGGCGCAATTGTAATCGGCCTGGCCGCCGTCATCATCGGCGAAGTGCTCCTTCGCGGCAACGGCAAGGTGCTGCGCGGCCTCATCGGCTGCACGGTCGGCGCCATAGTCTACTACTTCGTCATCCAGATAGTGCTCAGGCTCGGCCTAGGCACAAACGACCTGAAACTCTTCACCGCACTCATAGTCGCGCTCTTCCTCGCCATCCCCTATTGGAAGGGCAAAGCCGCCGCAGCGCGCAAGCGCACCGTCACTCTCAAGGAGGAAAAGAACAATGCTCGAGCTTAACAACGTCTCCAAGACCTTCAACCCCGGCACCATAAATGCCAAGACTGCGCTCAGCGGCCTGAACCTCACTCTCAACGACGGCGACTTCGTGACTGTGATAGGCGGCAACGGCGCAGGCAAGAGCACAATGCTCAACGCCATAGCGGGCGCGTTCGACGTCGACGGCGGCAGCATCGTCATAGACGGCACCGACATCACCCGTCAGAGCGAGCACAAGCGCGCCGCCATGATAGGCCGCGTATTCCAGGACCCCATGATGGGTACCGCCCCGACGATGACCATAGAAGAGAACCTGGCCCTCGCCGCCCGGCGCGGACGCCGCCGCACCCTGGCCTGGGGCATACGCAAAAGCGAGCGCGAGCGCTACCGTGAGCAGCTCTCCCGTCTCGGCCTCGGCCTTGAGAACCGCATGACCGCCCGCGCCGGCCTGCTATCCGGCGGCCAGCGCCAGGCCCTGACCCTGCTCATGGCCTCGCTGGTGCGGCCCAGGCTGCTGCTCCTCGACGAGCACACCGCCGCCCTCGACCCCGGCACCGCCGCGCGCGTGCTGGAGCTCAGCGACCAGATAGTCCGCGAGGGCCGCCTCACCACGCTGATGGTCACGCACAACATGCGCGACGCCATAGAGCACGGCAACCGACTCATAATGATGAGCGAGGGCCGCATAGTCCTCGACATATCCGGCGAGGAGAAACGCCGCCTCACCGTCGACAGCCTGCTCGCCAAGTTCTCCCGCGCCGCCGGCGAAGACATGCTGACGGACAGAGTGCTCATAGGCGCATAAAAATCGTCCAGGGAGGACGTTGTCCCCCCTAGATACCGTCCACCCAGCAGCCGGATACCCCCCTTCGCCTTGCACGGCAAGGCGAAGCCCCGACTCGATGAATACGGCTCAACGACGTCACAGTGAAGTTTTCGTCCACCTTTTTCAAAAGGTGGCGGGTTCCAAGGGCGGAGCCCTTGGTCGCGCTCAGGGAGCGCGAAATACTTACGCGACAATAAAAGTCAGGAGGGGGTCTGGTGGAACCCTACTAAGGGATTCCCCAGGAGAGATGACTTACAATTTATTAGGCAACTATGCACCCCGTAGGTTGTTTGTATCTTGCATTTAATGCTGCGTGCGACAGCCGGGGGTGTATTTTTGCGGCCTAAATCAGGCCAAATATAGCAAAACCAAGAAAAGAGGTAACCAAAATGCACAGGAAACTGCTCTCCGCCGCACTCGCGGCCACGATGACGCTCACGCTCGCCGCCTGCGGCTCAGCCCAGGACGACGCCCAGAGCGCCGAAAACCCCGACGCCTATATCGTGGGCATCTGCGAACAGATGGAACACGTCTCGCTCAGTGAAGCCACCCGTGGCTTTAAGGACGCGCTGACAGAGGCGCTCGGCGCAGACAACGTGACCTTCCGTGAGCAGAATGCCGGCGGAGAGCAGACCAACTGCACAACTATAATAAACGGCTTTGTCAGCGAAGGCGTCGACCTCATACTCGCCAACGCCACCTGGCCGCTCCAGGCCGCGCAGAGCGCCACAGCCGACATCCCCGTGCTCGGCACCTCCGTCACCGACTACGGCACCGCCCTCGGCATAGAGGGCTTCTCCGGCACCGTCGGCGGCAATATCTCCGGCACCAGCGACCTCGTCGACCTTGAGGCCCAGGCAAAGATAGTCCAGGAGCTCTTTCCCGACGCCGGGAATGTCGGCCTGCTCTACTGCTCCGGCGAGCCCAACAGCGTCTACCAGATAGAGACCGTGCGTGAGAGCCTAGAAGCCATGGGCTACACCTGCGAGGTCTACGCCTTCACCGACGTGAACGACCTCGCCAGCGTCACCCAGGCCGCCTGCGACACCTCCGACGTCATCTACATCCCCACCGACAACACCGTCGCGTCCAACACCGAGAGCGTCGCCAACGTGGCCCTGGCCGCAGGCGTCCCCATCGTGGGCGGAGACCCCGGCATCTGCTCCGGCTGCGGCGTGGCCACCATAGCCACGGATTACTATGAGCTCGGCCGCCTGACCGGCGAAATGGCCGCAAAGATACTCACCGGCGAGGCGGATATCTCCACCATGCCCGTGCAGTACGGCGCGATGGAAAAGCTCTACAACCCCGCCAACTGCGAAACCCTCGGTATAACCATCCCCGAAGGCTACACAGCCGTAGAGTGACCAGAGCCGTCCCGGCCCAACGCCGGGACGGCTTTTGCGCTCAGCAGGTCTGCTGACGGCCGCATTCTCTTGCGTCATGCCGTCCGACGATATATTTGCCCAAAACCGGAACGCGCTACAGCCAATATCAAGCCGTTCCGGCTGTTTATATACCAGAAAAAGCATTTCCAAACTATTTACAATTTGTTCGCTGTTTTTTACAGCTTTCGGCTTGATTTCAGCTCCAGTATAGGTTATTATATATAAGGAATGAGGAGAAGCGCACCGTGCAATTATTCAGGAAGGAGGCGCGTATCAAGGCGCGGCGCCGCGTAAAGTATACCATAACGTCAGGAAGGTCAAAAATGAACATTCCTAAAATACTCACCCCCAAGGCAATGACCGCCTACCTAAACGACAACGACACCGTCCGTCAGGGGCTCGAGGTCATGAAGCGCTATGGCTACACCGCCATACCTGTGCTGAACGACCACGGCGAGTACATCGGCTGCATCACCGAGGGCGACTTCCTCTGGCACATCCTGTCCACCGGCAGCACCTCAATGAAAAGCCAGGAGCGCTACCGCATCTCCGAGCTTGTCCGCCGCGACTTCTGCCCACCGCTCGGCATTGCCGCCGATGACGACGAGGTAATCGACGCCGTCATGCAGCAGAACTTTGTCCCCATAGTCGACGACCGAGGCTGCTTCTGCGGCATCGTTACCAGGCGCAGCGTAATAGGCGCCCTGGCCGGGGCCGAGGCCACGCTCATCGGCAAGGCCGCCATATAAATACGAAAAAGACAGCCGCCCTGTTTCCAGGGCGGCTTTTATATTGCCTCAGAGCAGCCTTGTCATGCTCTTGAGGCTGATGGCGACGGTGGAGGCATTGTGAAGCATAGCTCCCGTGGCCGGAGGCAGTATGCCTGTTAGACCCAGCGCTATAAGCGCGCCGTTGAAGCCTATCACGAAGCGGTAATTTGAGCGTATCCTTGCCATAAGCGCCAGCGCTATCCTGCGCAGGGCTACAAGCTCGGATATGTCCCCCTCGGAGATGGTGATGTCGGCAATTTCCCTGGCAATCGCCGCGCCGGAGCTTATCGCCACACCGGCGTCGGCGGCGGAAAGCGCCGGAGAATCGTTTATGCCGTCGCCGACCATAATGACCGTATGCCCGGCAGCCTTGAGCTTTTGTACATATGCTGCTTTGTCCTCAGGCAGTACCTCGGCGCAGAAATCGTCCACGCCGACCTCGGCCGCTATGGCCTCAGCAGTGCGGCGGCTGTCGCCGGTTAGCATAATGCACCTGCTTATACCCAGTTCCCTAAGCCTTCTCAGGGCCGGCACCGCCTCCGGTCTGAGCGGGTCGGAAACGCATATCACAGCTGCCAGCGTGCCGGCAACAGACAGGTACAGATGAGAATAGTGCGTCGGGATTGCATCAAACCTCCCACGCTCACCATCCGGCACAACGCAGCCGCAGTCCTCAAAAATGAAGTGCGCCGAGCCAATCTGAACTGTCTCTTCGCCCACGCGGCTGGATATCCCATGGGCGACTATGTACTCCACCTTGCTGTGCAGCTCATCATGGCTCAGTCCAAGCTCCTGTGCCCGGCGGACAACGGCGTTCGCCATCGAGTGCGGAAAGTGCTCTTCCAGGCATGCGGCCAGGCGCAGCATCTCGTCCCTGTCCTTGCCGCCGAAGGTGACGATGTCCGCCACCTCCGGGCAGGCGCATGTGAGCGTACCGGTCTTGTCAAAGACAATCGTGTCGGCGTTTGCCACCGCTTCAAGGAACTTTCCGCCCTTGACTGTGATGTGGTTTGCGCCGCATTCTCGCATGGCGGACAGCACGGCCAGCGGCATGGCCAGCTTGAGAGCGCAGGAGAAGTCGACCATCAGGACGCTTAGCGCCCGCATAACGTCGCGTGTAAGCAGATATCCCAGCGCCGAGCCTGCCAACGTCCATGGA
Organism: uncultured Eubacteriales bacterium; assembly: GCA_900544765.1. GTDB lineage: Bacteria > Bacillota > Clostridia > Oscillospirales > Oscillospiraceae > Scatomorpha > Scatomorpha gallistercoris. The sequence goes on from UQWI01000001.1 coordinate 126,226, forward strand.
ACAAGCCGGTCCGCCAATCCGGCGGCCTTGCTCTCCGCCGCGCTCTTGAGCCGCTCGCTGTCCTCAATCATAGCAACTATGCGGTCATAGCGCGTGCCGCCGCTCATTTGAGTGACGGTCATGACGCACTCTCCCTCTTCGACCACCATACCCGCGTACACGGTAGTACCCTTGCGCTTCACAACCGGTTCGCTCTCGCCGGTCAGCGACGCCTGGTTCACCATGACCTCGCCTCCGCGCACCACGCCGTCCACGGGTATAACGCCGCCCATATGCACCGTGACGGTGTCACCCTCGCGCACCTGGGAAACGGGCAGCAAATGCTCTTCGCCGTCCTCGCCGCGCACCCAGGCACGGTCGACGTTAAGGCTCATCGTGCGCGCAAGCGAGTCAACGCTCCGCTTGTGCGTCCACTCCTCAAGCAGCTCACCTACCTCCAGCAGGAACATCACGGAACCGGCCGTGCCGAAGTCGCCGCGCACCATGGATATGCCTATGCTCAGCGCGTCAAGTATCTCCACCTTCATCCTGCCTCGCAGAAGCCAATGCAGCCCGTGGCGTATAAACGGCGCTGCGTGCCAGAGGCAGCGCGCTATCTTCAGCGGCTTTGGGAAGAGTAGGGAGCTCACGGCCTTGCGTATGCACAAGTTCACAAGCCTTTCCTCATAATACCGGTTCATCTCCCGGGGGCTGTGCTCCGGCGCGAGCGCGGTTACCTCGGGGGAGCTGTACGAGAACCTGGAAACAGACTCGAGCACGCGTTCCCTCTCCCCGGCCTTATAATATATGATAGCGCAGCCGGTGCGCTCATGTACCGCCGCGCTGACGGCCCAGGGCCGACTTTCGAGGTAGGCCTGGAGCAAATCCGCCTGAGCTATGCTCATCGCGCCCTCGGACACGCGCAGCCTCATGCGGCATCTGGACTCATGGATTATCACTGCTTTCATATTACCACCTGTACAATGTTCAAGGGGGACCCGGAGAGTCCCCCTGTTTTTTGCCGCAGTCCGGCTTTACCCGCTTATTCCTCGGAGCTGTCCTCTATTTCTGCGCCCTCCTGCGCGGCGCGCCCGGCGTTTATGTCCTTAGCCCCGGCGAGGATATCCGCCGCGTTCTCCTGAACGGTGGTTATGGTCTCCATAACGGACTCCTTGGCGCGCAGCCCGGCCGCAGTGATGTGGGTGTAGGCCTTCTTCGCGTCCTTGCTGGTCAGCAGCTTTATGCCGACGGAGCCGAAGAGCACACCGCCGGCGAATAGCGCCGCACATTTGCTGTTTGTATTCATATACTATCCCTCCTGAATATTTGCGCCGACGCCGCTCACTTGTGTTTGTAGCCGGTTATCATTACCATAACCATGCAAATAACGGCGCCCCACGCCCAAAAGCGGTGCTGTTTCATCTTGTCACCTCCCGGGGTGTGTCTTTAATTCTCATGCGCAGGAACGTATAGTACCATATGCCCGCGCTTCCGGCTGCCTCATTCGGACGGCGCCGTGTTTGAATCGGACATTTTTTCCCGCATCGCCTTCCTGTATGTCTGCGGCGACATGGAATAGCGCCGCTTGAACTCAACCCCGAACTGGCTGGCCGAGCCATAGCCCGCCCTTTCTGCGACTTTGAACACCGGCATGTCCGTCGTGCGAAGCAACTCCCCGGCGAGCTCCATCCTGCGCCCGAGCAGATATGCGTGTACGCTCTGTCCATACAGTTCGCGGAAGCACTCCTTGAACGAAGTGGCGGAAATATGGAACTCGGAGGAGAGTGAGCCTATAGTGAGCCTCTCCCCCAGGTTGTCAAGCATATGCCTGTGTATACGTTTGACCGTATCTATAAGGTACGGGTCGCGGTACCTGACGCGCTTATCCTTCTCCTGCGAACATCTGCGGCTGAGCAGATAGAGCAGCTCCGCCCCCTTGACAGCGCAGTAGCGCCCGCGCTCTCCCTCTCCAAGCTCTCGCATCGCCGAAAACGCGGCCTCGCTCCACGCGCTCTGCCCGGAAGTCATCGCCCCTCCCTGGCTCTCAAGCAGAGAGCGAATTAACTCCGGCTCAGCACAGCCGCCCGCGAAAAGGCTGCAAAGCCCCGGCCCATCCTCCAGCCCGGAGCAGACAAGCACACCCTGAAGCCGCTTTGAGCGCAAACCCAAGTCCCAGTCCCCGCCGCCAAGTAGAAGCACCTGACGTGAGGACACCACCAGGCCCTGTCTGGTCGTCTTATTCGGCCCCAGTGGCCTGAGCGTCAGCTCCCCGGCAGAGCAGAAAAACATCTCCAGCCCGCCGGGCGCTGCGGAGAGCTTCATCCCAGCTGACACGGGATGCACATCCAGCTCATAGCATTTCACCCCGGGCGCGCACTCGCTTTCGGCTATGTGTCCGGCGGCACACATTAGCATATCCTCCAGCAAATCACCACCCCCTGTTGCCGCAGATAAGTTAGTTAATACTAACAATATGTGATTATACACCGCTAACTTCCGTTTGTCAAGCGCAGGACCCAGCTGATTGTCAGGCAGCTCAGCTTACTCAGCGGCAATATATAATCATCAGCCGCCGTCATATGACAGCGGCTGCTGCGCTCTTAGCTGTCCCTCTTAATTCACCATGCGTTCCCTTCCGTTTAAGCAAAAGCGGCGCCGGAAGGCTCCGGCGCCATGTGTTATTCACTTGTCACTGCGCACCGAGCGCATGAGCACAGAGGCGTAGATTATAATTGCCGCGAAAAGCAGGTGTTTAGCACCATAGATTATGCGGTAGAGATAAACGGAATCCCAGCCCACGATGACGGACGCAGGCACGAGGAACAGCAGTCCCAACAACAGGAACACCGCCGCGTGCACCCAGCTTGGCCTGACGCGCGCATCCCGGAAGGCTATCACACCCGAAGTACCGACGCCCAAGTCGGCCAAAACCATGCACACGGCCAGCACGCCCCGCGCCGGGTTTGCCCAATCCGCGCCTCGGAGCAGGTGGAGCGCCTCCCTAATATATACCCCCGTGCCGAACTCCAGATACAGCAGCACCGGAACATAGATTGAAACGAGTATCCAGAACCACGCCCTGCGTCGGACAAACATGCAAATAAGCCCGCCGGCCAGCAGCGGAGAGCACAGGAGCAACGCAGAAAGGAGGACATTGTAACGCAGCATCAGGAGCACTGAAATAACTATTCCCACGCAAAGCAATACAACGCCCACTATGAACCTCGTCTTAGGCACCGCTCTGTGCGGCGCGGGCCCTTCATGCCCCCGAGGCTCACCGGCAGTATTCTCATTTTTTACAAGCTCATCGAGCGTCACGCCGAAGAGCTCGGCCATGGCCATAAGCTTCTCAAGCTCCGGCGTTGCGGCATCCCTCTCCCACTTGCTTATTGACTGCCTCGCCACTCCCAGCTTTTCGGCAAGCACGTCCTGGGATATGCCCATCTGTGAGCGGAAACGGCGTATATTCTCCCCAAGGGACATTGGCTTCACCTCTCTGGCACAAGCATAACGGGACGGCGCAGTTTTGTCAATCACTCCGGAGTGGAAACGCCGCAACCAGTGGTTGCGGCGCTGATTTTATGCACGGAAAAGCAAAGGCCCGGAAAACCCGGGCCCAATTCAGCGCTCATACAGCACATTGCCTTCGGCGTCCAGCACACGGCAGACATAGACGCCGCGATACGCGCCGGGAATTTCATACACAAACGGCAGCGAGGTGATTTCCTCATCCGTCCCGTACCCACGCAAGTCGGTAAGCGTCATGCGCGCCGCCTCGGGGTTGGTCACGACAAGCAGATAGCTGCTGCCTGACGAGTATTCGATGAAGCCGTCGTCCAGCTCCCTCAGGGCGGTGACTGACGCCAGCCACGGGCCGGTAAAATTGCCGACAGTGCCGTCGCCCACCCGAGCCATGCACACCCTGTCCTCCAGATAGGTACCGCCGTGGAAGAGGACGAGCATTCTTTCGTAATCTCCTTCCTGCTCCTGATGAATCACCTCTCCCGAAGAGCCCTCAGGTATTTCTCTCATCTCTATTATCTCCCTGATAAGCGCCTCCTCGGAATCAATCCCGCAGCCTGAAACGCACAGTGTGAATACAAGCGCGAGAAGAAGCAAAAACAGCCTTTTTACCATAAAAGCGCCCCCTTTTACCCATAATACAGTATCGGGGCGCTATGTCAATATAAGCAAAAAGCCCGGCCGGGCCGAGCTCACATACAGCTGTGTACTTTATCTCTCGCTCTGGTTTTCGCTTTCCCAGGAGAAGATGAGATCGTCGAGGTCCTTAGCCATATTATCTGCCTCCTTTCTATGTTTAAGATAATCATACTCCGAAATTGTGAACTTTTCCTGCATCAAATTGTAAAATATCTGTGTAAAAAGAACCGGCCCGTTTTACCGGGCCGGCCCTTGTTCTTATAAACTTATATCTTCATGCAGACGTCCCATGCGCGCCAGATGACGGTGCGCAGGTTGCCTATGGAGACGCAGTCACCAACGAGGTGGACATTGCGGCTCGGCTTGGCGACCGGGGTGGGGACAAAGCCGATGGCGTTGACGACGTTGTCGGCCTCAACCTCGGTGACGGTGCCGTCCTTGCCCTTGATGACCACGGAGCCGTCCTTAATCTCGCTGAGCGTGCTCTCAAGGTAGATGGGCACCTTGTGGAACACCAGCGCCTCGCGCAGATAGCTGGCGTTCGGCAGCGGGACGGCCGGAGTGGCAATCAGGTCGACGGCGTACTCGACGACCGTCGGGTGCTTGCCCTCAAGGACGAGCTCGAGCGCCGCCTCGCAGCCGGACTGTCCGCCGCCGAAGATGACGACCTTGTCGCCGGTCTCCTTCTTGTCGCGGAGCAGCTCGGTGAGCGTCATGCACTTGTTGAAGCCGGGTATAGGCATCGTGCGCGGCACGGAGCCGGTGGCGACGATAATCTCGTCGAAGCCGCCGAGCGTACCCACGTCGTTTATCTCGGTGTTGAAGCGCACCTCGATGCCGGCCTTGGCTATCTCGCGCTTGTACCAGTCGATGAGCTCCTTGTCGTTCTCCTTGAAGGACATGCTGCTGGCGGTGATGAACAGGCCGCCGAGCGTGTCGGTCTTCTCAAAGATGACGGGCTTATGCCCGCGCTTATTGAGCACAAGGGCGCACTCCATGCCGCCGATGCCGCCGCCGATTATGGCGACCTTCTTCGGCTTCGTGGTGGGGACGATCTTGTACTTGTTGTGCTGCATGGTCGGCGGCGTCAGGGCGCAGCGGGCCAGGTGCATGGTGTCGTCCATGCTCTGGAGGTTGCAGGTGCCCTTGTACTTGGCGAAATTGAAGCAGCCGTTGTGGCAGCGGATGCAGGGCTTGATCTCCTCTTCACGACCCTCTTCGAGCTTGCGCAGCCATTCGGGGTCGACGAGGTTCTGGCGGGCGATGGCGACCGCGTCCAGCTTGCCGGCGGCGATCTCCTGCGCGGCCACGGCGGGCTCCATCTTACCGGCGCAGACGACCGGGATGTCGCAGAAGTTCTTTATGTGCTCGACCTCGGCGAGGTTGCAGTTGTTAGGCATGTACTGTGGCGGATGAGCCCAGTACCAGGCGTCGTAGGTGCCGTTGTCGCAGTTGAGCATGTCGTAGCCGGCGTCCTGCAGCTTCTTTACGACGACCTCGCTCTCGGCCATGTCGCGGCCGAACTCGACGAACTCTTCGCCGGGGACGGCGCCCTGGAAGAAGTCCTTCGTCTTCGACACGACGGAGTAGCGCAGGGAGACGGGGAAGTCGCTGCCCGCAGCGTTCTTTATGTTCTTGACGATGTCGGTGGCATAGCGCAGGCGGTTATCCAGGCTGCCGCCGTACTCGTCGGTGCGGTAGTTAAAGTTCTTGATGGCGAACTGGTCGAGCGTATAGCCCTCGTGCACGGCGTGAATTTCGACACCGTCGACGCCGGCCTCGCGGAGCAGACGGGCGGTCTTGCCGAAGGCCTCGGTGCTCTCCTTTATCTCGGCGACGGTTAGCGGGCGGGACTTGTAGTCCTGTTTCCAGCGGTTGGGCGTGGGAGAGGCGCTCGCACATAGATAATCGGCGTCCATGACGAACTTGCCGACCTTGCCGAGAGCCGGGTGGTCGAGCATCATGCTCATCAGGTGGTTGACACCCATGGAGCGTCCGCAGCCCGCGGCCAGCTGGATGAACAGCTTTGCACCGGTCTTGTGGAAGTCGACCATGTATTCCTTGAGCTCGGCAAACATGCGCTTGTTCGTGTAGAGCCAGCGGTTGCCCATGACGTCGCGTACCCACTGCATGCCGGGGAGTATCAGGCCGACGTCGTCGCGCGCAGTCTCGAGCAGGAAGTAGGCCGCTTCCTTATCGAAGTGGCACGGCTCCATCCAGCCGAACAGCGAGGTGCCGCCCATCGAGCACATCACAATGCGGTTCTTAATCTCCACATTGCCGATTTTCCAGGGGGTAAATAAGGCGCTGTACTTCTCGTCCATTATTCATCCTTCCTTCTTTGTAGAAAATTACGCGGGCCGCAAGGTGAACGGCCGGCGCCGCCTAACGGGACTAATAAACACCTTCCCGTCATATTGTCATAAGCATAACACAACTTTGGTCAAAAAGCAATCATAAACCGCGATTTGCAATGGAGTTTTTATCAAATATTTCAAAGGTTTTAAGTTTTGGCCAGGACTTGGTCAGACCATCGTCATTTTTTACAAGTCAAGCGCGGAAGCGCGCGCAAATTGCAAAATTTAAGTTGACACAACCCCTCGGGCGTGATACAATACTTGAGCCGCATTGGCAGGGTAATGAAGCGGACAAGTTCCCACCCCAAGAGCGAGTCTCTATAAGAGAGGATGAAAACAAATGAAGCATGCAGTTATCGAGACCGGCGGTAAGCAGTACCGCGTGGCTGAGGGCGACGTCATCTACATCGAGAAGCTCGACGCCGAGGCCGGTTCCACCGTCAAGTTTGACCGCGTTCTCGCCGTCATCGACGAGGCGGGCAGCGTATTCGGCACTCCTGTTGTCGAGGGCGCCGTCGTCACCGGCAACGTCGTCAAGAACGGCCGCGGCAAGAAGGTTCGCGTCTACAAGATGAAGCCCAAGAAGGGCTATCAGCGTCTGCAGGGCCATCGTCAGCCCTACACGAAGGTCCAGATAGAGACCATCGGCTAAGACGCACACGCGAAATAGATTTTGGAGGTGTAACACATGGCTCATAAAAAAGGTATGGGTTCGACCAAGAATGGTCGTGACAGCGAGAGCAAACGTCTCGGCGCCAAGCGTGCCGACGGCCAGTACGTCCTCGCGGGCAACATTCTCGTCCGTCAGCGCGGCACCAAGATCCATCCCGGCACCAACGTCGGCAAGGGCAAGGACGACACCCTGTTCTCCCTGGTCAACGGCACCGTGAGGTTCGAGCGCTACGGCAAGGACCGCAAGAAGGTCTCTGTTTACGAGGAAATCGCTCAGTAACACATGCGCGGACGGGTCCATCCCGTCCGCGTTTTTGTTTCTTCCGCGCCGCCGAGCGTGGCGTCAATATACTCAAAACACTTACTATAGCAAAGGAGAAACACATGGCATCTCCCTTCGTAGACAAGGTAACTATACAGATACGCGCCGGTAAGGGCGGCGACGGCGCCGTCAGCTTCCACCGTGAAAAGTACGTCGCGGCGGGCGGACCCGACGGAGGCGACGGCGGACGCGGCGGGGACATCATTTTCCGCGTCGACGGCCACATGAACACGCTGATGGACTTCCGCTACAAGCGCAAATTTGCGGCGGGCAACGGCGCGCCCGGCGGCGCGAAGCGCTGTACCGGCAAGGACGGCGAGAGCGTCGTGCTGCGCGTGCCGCGCGGCACCGTCATCCGCGACGCGGACACCGGCGCCATCATGCACGACATGAGCTCCGGAGAGGACTTCGTCGCCTGCCGCGGCGGACGCGGCGGCTGGGGCAACAAACGCTTTGCCACCGCCACGCGCCAGACGCCGCGCTTTGCCAAGCCAGGCCTGCCCGGCGAGGAGCACACCGTGCTGCTGGAGCTCAAGCTCCTGGCCGACGTGGGCCTGGTCGGTTTCCCCAATGTGGGCAAGAGCACGCTGCTCAGCGTGGTGTCCAACGCTCACCCCAAGATAGCCAACTACCACTTCACCACCCTCTTCCCCAACCTGGGAGTCGTCTATGTCGGAGAGGGGCAGAGCTTTGTTCTGGCCGACATCCCCGGCATCATAGAGGGCGCCAGCGACGGCGCGGGCCTGGGCCACGACTTCCTCAGGCATATTGACCGCTGCCGCCTGCTGATTCATGTCGTGGACGTCTCCGGCAGCGAGGGGCGCGACCCCGTGGAGGACTTCGACACCATCTGCGCCGAGCTCGAGCAGTGGGGTCCGGACCTGGCCTCCCGCCCGCAGCTGGTGGCGGCCAACAAGTGCGATTTGCTCGGCGACGACAGGACGAATCTCGAACGCCTGCGCGCGCATGTCGAGGCCAAGGGCTGCCGTCTTTTTGAGCTCAGCGCAGCGACTACGCAGGGCTCGCGCGAGCTCATGCTGGCCGCGTCGGCGGAGCTGGACCACCTCCCCCCTGTCGCAGTCTACGAGGCCGATTACGTTGCGCCCGAAACCCTGCCCGTCTCGCCGGAGGACATAACCATCAGGCACGACGGCGACACATGGTACTGTGAGGGCGAATGGCTTGCGCGCCTGGTCGCCGGCATCAACTTCACCGACTACGAGAGCCGCATGTACTTTGACCGCCGTCTCCGCCAGGCCGGGTTCTTTGACCGGCTCGAGAACGAGGGCATCGCCGACGGCGACACCGTAAGCATCTACGATATCGAGTTCGAATATCAGAGCTGAAAAGCTCTGCCGGTGGTATATTCCGTAACAAATTTGTTGTATAGTGTCTGGACGGAGGTGTAATATGAAACGACTGCGCATCTTTATTTTTGCACTGTTTGCGCTCTCGCTGCTGATTACATTAGACCTTTGGAGCAACTACAGCTATAATCTTGTGCCGCTGGACGGCAGCATTTCCGCCCTGCACAGCGTCACGCACCGCTTGTTTGGAATATTCGGCGACCACAGCTGGTCCGCAGCACGCTTTTACAACGCGTTCATTGTATCCGCCGCTGCAAGCGCAGCGCTCGGCGTTGCAAACCTTGTGTTGTTATTGCCGCACAGGAAGCAAAAAACAGTGTAAAAAAGAGGAGCCTTTCGGCTCCTCTTTTTCTTATCCCGTCTGCAAGGGCAGGGACGTATCCCGCGGCAGGTCTACAACGGTGTCGCCAATCCTGATGCCGATGACCTGCTCCGGCATGACTGTCCTGTCGTAGTACAAGTGCGCGCTGAAGACTATACCCTCGGCCGTCTCGATACTGCTGATATTCCTGTAACGTTCAAAAGTGCGTTTTTCATCTGCTATGACTGGTTCCGCTGAAGCGATTTCATCCGCCGCCTCATAGCTTGGCGCTGTGCCCTCCAGGCTCATGCCGACGGGCGTGAAGCTCAGTTTTACGTCCTCCACAACTCCGTCGCCAACAGGTATGTCCACGACGTAGTCAAGCTTTACCTGGTCATATGTGAGTTCGATGTCAAGCTCCCAGTCACCCATCACTCTGTCGTGGTACACCCCACCGAAATACAGCGCGCCGCCTTCGATATCCTCCGGCTCAGCGTCGAAAATCAAAGTGTATACCATATAGGCTGGGGAAAATGGGTCGTACTCAAAGTCCTCGTCCACAACTGTAATGCGCGTCTCGACGTCATACCTGTCGCCTTCTGGCGACAAGGCGTAGACTTCCATAGAATCGAACACCTTCACATCGCCCTGCTGAGGCTCCAGCAGCTGTACAAACGGTTTGCCGTCCAGCGTCCCAACTGCTCCAAACCTCCACCCGGGCAGTTCTTCTATTTCCTCTCCCAACTCAATTGGGAGCGTCGAGGAAGGCTCGTCGGCGACCTCGGGCCCGGTGGCAAAGCCGGAGAGCGGCACAGCCAGCCTCATAGTCTCCACAACCTTGTCCTCGAAGTAATCCCCGTCGACACGGAACATACTAAACTGCAGCGTGTCATAATTCTCTTCCGGGTCGAGCTCGAAAGCAACTGTGTACACGGCCGTCCCTGTCTCAGCGTCGAAATACACCAGGTCCGTGTGCCTTCTGGCCGTGTCTTTAATTCGTATCTGTGGATGAGTGTCCTCCGTCACCCGCCCCCGGCCTTCGGTGTCGCGCAGGGAAATATACATAATTGCCGTGTCTTCGTAGCGCTGAGCTGCGATGACGGACAGCTCTATGCCCTCTTCCGTGACGCTCTGCCCCACCGGCTCTACGACGTTGGTAAACCCGCCGCCGTCCAGCACGTCCAGCAGCCACTCAAAGCCGCCCAGAGCCGCTGCACATCCGGTTATCAGCAGCGCGGCGGCAATAACCACCGCCGCCGTCAGGCGCATGGGATGACTCCTCTTGCGCGATGACTGCTTTTCCATTATGCCGGGCATCAAATCCGGCATCGGCAGGCTGCTCTCCATGTCGGAGAGCGCTTTTGCAATCATGATGTCGTCATTGTCGAAGTTCATGTGCTCTCCTCCCTGTTGTAGTCGCGCAGATATTCCGCCAGGCGCTTCTTCGCCCGCTCGCAGCGCTTGCGCGCCGTGGCTTCGCTTGTGCGCTGACGCCTGGCTATCTCCCTGTAATCCAACTCATCCCTCACCCGCCACAGTACGGCGGCGCGCTCTTCGGGGTTCAGCCGCGAAAGCGCACGGATTACGCGTGGCGAATACCCCGCGTCGTAGTTGTCGGTAACACCCGGCGCGGCGTCGCCCAGCTCTTCGAGCGAAACGTTTTTCTTCCGGCGCATACGGTCAAGGCATTTGTTGACAGTGACCTTGTACAGCCAGGCACGCTCAGCGCCGCCAAGCTTTGCGCGGTGCTCGTACGCCGCGACGAAGGCCTCCTGCACAACGTCCTCCGCCTCCTGCCAGTCACACAGCAGCGCGTAGGCGCGCGCAAACAGCTCACGGCCATATTCGGCCACGGCGCGCTCCAAGTCAAATTCTCCCACTGTGCTCCCCCCTTTGCCTTCCTTAATATTATAACGTATGGGCGAGGCGTTTTGTGACATATTTTTTGCTTTAAACACCACACGAAGCCGCGCCTTGCTCTTGCATGCGTCTCAAAGGTTTTTACCTGTGCGGGCGGCAACGATGTGTTCACAAAATAGCCCAAAAAAGTTCAAAATTTCTGATTGCGCGGCGGACAATGACTGGTATCCTATTGGGTACAAGAGGAAAGGTGTGTGACTATGGACGGATATATAGAGGCGCTGAAGCAGGCGGCGGTTATTTTCCCCGTGCTGGCGGTGTTGTTTACTATACCATACGTCGCCTGGAACTATCACAAATACGGCTCCGTGCTCAGCTTGCGTATACTAATCGTATATTCATTCGTGCTCTACCTGCTGTGCGCATACTGCCTGGTTATACTGCCGCTGCCCACCGGCGAGGCGGCGGCAAACCTGCACGGCCATGACGCACAGCTCGTACCCTTCGCCTTCATCGGCGACATAATAGAACACAGCGATGTCGTGCTGTCGCAGCCCTCGACATGGCTCAGCCTGTTCAATAACAGCGCACTGCTCACAACGGTGTTCAACCTTTTCCTAACTATGCCCTTCGGCGCCTATCTGCGCTACTACTTCCGCGTCGGCTGGAAACGCGCGCTGCTGTACTCCTTCCTGCTATCGCTCTTCTTCGAGCTCACGCAGCTCACCGGGCTTTACTTCGTCTATCCCGGCAGCTACCGCCTCTTCGACGTGGACGACCTCATCATAAACACGACAGGCAGCATGATTGGTTTCATGCTTGGCGGCATAGCCCTGCGCTTCCTGCCCAGCCGCGAAGAGCTTGACCGCGACAGCTTCGTGCGCGGCCGCCGCGTGTCGTTTACAAGACGTCTGGTTGCATTCTTATATGATATGGCTGTCTATGCGGTCATAAGCCTTGTCGCTCATCTTGCGCTGTTCTCGCGCCTCGGCGTAATGAGCTTTTGGGGATACGCCCTCATGTGGCTGGTATATTTCACGCTCTGCCCGATGCTGCTGCACGGTTCCACCGTCGGCCACCGCCTCACCAGGCTTCGCATAGTCTCCAAAGGAGGAGGCAAGGCGCACTGGTACCAGTATGCGCTCCGCCACGCGCTGCTGCTGGCCGTGCTCACTCTGCTGCCGTATACGCTCAACTACTGCGTAAACATCCTGGCAAGCTCCGGCATGCTGGGCGAGCTCGCCGCAATCGTCGCCTACGGAATAGTGGACGGCGGGTATTTGTTCATGCTGCTTTTTGAAGCCGTGCGCATGGCTATGCACAGGCGCCTGTTCTACGAGCGCTGGTCACGCACCGAGCTCATCAACACTGCCGAGAAGCACGAGGGCTGAGCTCCGGCGCTCAGGCTCGCCTCCACACCCGCAGTTGAATATCCCTGCGTTTTGAGGTATACTATCAGGGCGCGCGAAGCGTGGAAAGGAGGAGCGAATGTCAAAATCGAGCAACAAATACTGGCCTGTCTCACGTCTCAAGAGCCGTGGCTGGAGCAACGAACAGATACGTGCCCTCCTCCCTAAACCACGGTACATCCGAAGCGAGGAATTTCCCAACGGCCTGCGCGTCTGGCCAAAGGATGTGGTCATGAAGGCCGAGCGCGACGCCGGGATACAGCCCCGTCCCACTCAGCCCAAACGCAAGCCCGCCGGTGTGCCCGCTCCCAGCGCCGACTCGGCAGCCGCCGCGCTTAACACCGCCTGGCTGAACGCCGGTACAGGCTCTTCCGACGCCTGGTCCCTGGCCGCACACTATCACCGCGCGATTATAAAGCGGCTGCCCTCGGCAGTTGTCAGCAAATATGTCCAGCCCGCCCAAGTGACCAGCTGGCTGAACGAGTTTCTCTCGCTTGAGAGCAGACCGCGCACCGGCCATCTGCCGGAGCTCTTCAAAAACTTTCTGCGCGCCTGGGTCTGGTGCTCCACGGACAGCGAACACCCGCTCTATGCGCGCATCTGCGAGCGCTATGTCTCCGTGCTGTACGAGTGCTCCCTGGCCGTAACGGACGAATTCAAGACCCAGCAGCCGGAGGCGGACATATCCGCGCTGCTCTCTGCCGAGGGTTTCCCGGAAAAGCTCCTGCTCAGCGACGGTCTGTCCACCGTCTGGTCGGTCTGGTATGTGCCGACGGCGATACGCAGCAGCCTGTCGCTGCTCATTGCCCTGAACCCCAAGGACGAGTACCCGGAGGCGCGCGCGATGCGCCGCCACTTCGTGCTGCACATCGGCGGGACAAACACCGGCAAAACCTACGCGGGCTTCCAGCGCCTAATGAGCGCGCCGACGGGCGTGTACCTCGCCCCGCTGCGCCTGCTGGCGCTCGAAGCGCAGGAGACCATGCTCGACGCGGGCGTGGATTGCAGCCTCTCCACCGGCGAGGAGGAGGACATAAGCGAGAACGACACGCACATGGCCGCGACGGCTGAAAAGCTCTCGCTCGAGCGCTGTTACGATGTCGCCGTCATAGACGAGTGCCAGATGATTTCCGACGCACAGCGCGGCTACGCCTGGACGCGCGCCATTTTGGGCGTACTGGCTCCCGAAGTGCATCTGTGCGCCGCGCCCGAGGCCAAAAATATCCTGCTGCGCCTGATTGAGAGCTGCGGCGACACCTACGAGGTAATAGTGCACGAGCGCACGACGCCGCTTTTGTGCATGACGCACACAGTGGACTACACGCGCGTGCAGCCCGGCGACGCGCTCATCACCTTTTCAAAGGTTGGGGTGCTCAGCGTGGCCGAGGATTTACGCCAGCACGGCAAGGAGCCCGCGATAATCTACGGAGCCCTCCCCTACTCCACACGCCGCAAGCAGATGGAGGGCTTCCTTAACGGCGACATGGAGTACATCGTCTCCACAGACGCCATCGGAATGGGCCTGAATTTGCCCATACGCCGCATCATCTTCATGGAGACGGAGAAATACGACGGCGTGGAGCGCCGTGATTTAAAGCCCGAGGAGGTCAAGCAGATAGCCGGGCGCGCCGGGCGGATGGGCATGTACCCACGCGGCTATGTCGGCGCGACGCAGAATTTAGGCTTCATCCGCACAGCGCTCGAGACGACAATAGCGCCCATACAGTATGCGGTGGTCGGGTTTTCCGACTTGGTGCTCAAGGTGGACTTCGACTTGCTCGAGGTCCTAACCGAGTGGAACAAGCTGCCGACGGTGGAGCCCTACCGCAAGCTGGACATCTCGCGCTACATCACGATAATCACAAAGATGCGCGAGCTCGGCTTCACGCTGACGAAGCAGCAGGAGCTGCGCGCGGCAAACATCCCCTTCGACGAGAACGAGGACGCTCTCCGGGAGCTGTTTTTCCAGTTCCTGACGCGATGGCAGAAGGGCGAGGAGCTCTCGATGCCCGCGCTGGCCGCTGAAGAACCGACGCTGCCGGAGCTGGAGCAGTACTACCGTAAGCTGGACCTCTACTTCTCCTTCTCGCGGGCCTTTGACTGCGAGGTGGACGAGGACGCGCTTTACGACACGCGCGAGCGCGTGGCCGACCAGATAAACGAAATACTGCTGCACCGTCTGCGGAACAACATCCGATTCTGCGCCGTTTGCGGACGGTCCCTGCCGCTGAACCACCACGGGCGGCTATGTGACGAGTGTTACCGCCGCGAGCGAAAGCGCAAGGCCAACACCCCGTTCTGGACGAAGAAATAACCCCCGAAGCTCAAGCCTCGGGGGTTTGATTTTGCATAAAAAAGCCGCCCAACATGGGGGGATGGGCGGCTTTCCGGCGCGGCATAAGGGGGGGCGCGCCTTATATGCAAGCACACTTTGGGTGTACATGCCTAATTCATGTCTGCTGATTCAGGCGGCTTCGCTCAGCACATTCGCGTAATTGTACGAAGCTTCGCCCGTATCCCTATTGAAGGTGCGCCAGATGGCCAGGGTGCCGTCAATCTGTACGGAAGTGACAGTCTCGTCCCCGGCGGGGACGAGCTCGACAGCCTCGAGGCTGTCGAGGTTGAGCAGGTATAGGCTCGAAGTGCCGCCAAGGAGCATATTTGCCCCGCTGACTGCGACCTGGCTGATATCCAGCTGCCACACGGCGCTTGACGCGCCCGCGAGGTCAATGTCCGACGCGGAGTTATAGACGTCGCGCCATGTGCGTTCAAAGGGGTCGTACACGGCGACGCTCTCGTCGATAACTGCAGCGAGGTAGAAACCGGAGGCGTAAACCGAAGCTATCTGCGCGCTATCAGAGACCTCGTAGGTCTCGCCGATGGGGATGATGTAGCCGCAGATAATGTAGCCCTCGTCCTCGGTGTGGGCCGCGTAGGCGACGTATTCTGTACCCATTGCGGGGTATGTGTAGGTGACGCCGCTGTCGAGCGGGGTCTGGGCAATGAGCTCCATCGTGCCTTCGTTGAGGTCGTAGAGCTTTATCGCGCGCACGAGGCCGCTTTCGGTCTCGGCGACGCCGCTGTAGGATATACGACCGTCCGCATATGCTATGTGCGCCGGAGCCGACACGCTGCCGGGCTCCGAATAATCCGTGGCGGCTTCGACGGTGAGCTTTGTGTTCT
This sequence comes from uncultured Eubacteriales bacterium, assembly GCA_900544765.1. GTDB lineage: Bacteria > Bacillota > Clostridia > Oscillospirales > Oscillospiraceae > Scatomorpha > Scatomorpha gallistercoris. The sequence goes on from UQWI01000001.1 coordinate 141,837, forward strand.
CCGCCTCGCCGGTTTCCGGCTCAGCAGTGTTCTGGGCGGAAAGCACCCAGGTGGCGGCCATGTCGTCCAGGCTGTACTGTACCCAGATTACCCAGCCGTCCTCGTAAAAGGCTTCGACCAATCCATCGCTCTCGGGGTTGAGCCCGAGACTGAGCAGCGAAATGTCGTTCGTGCCGTCGAGAGAAATCTGGCGCACCTCGTCGCCGTAGAGGTAGACGAGCGCCATTTCGCCCTCGTTGTAGCCGATATACTGCCCGCCCATGGGCAGTGCATCCGGCATGTTCCCTATCTCGAGGCCCGCCTCATCCGGTGTGACGACGCTGACGGAAGCGGCGTCAAGCTTAGAATAGTCGGGTATATCCAATTCCTCGCCCGCCTCGCCGGACGAGCTGGCGCCGCAAGCGCTCAAAAGCAGCGCCAGAACAAGCAATAGTGGTATGGCGGCTCTACGCATATGATTCCTCCTTGCCACTGGTAATACCGGAGCTTCTGTAAATAAGACGTAAGCCGCAGCAAAAAGTTTCAAAAGAATTTCAAAAACAGGGCCGGAGGCTTCCGGCCCCCGGCCCTGTCTCTACATTATTTTACGGTCAAACGTGGTAATTGTCAAGCCCTTCGCTCGAAGCTTATCACATCTGGTCGAAGCGCATGAAGATAGCGGCGCACTGAGCGCGGGTCGCGGTACCCTGCGGCTCGAGCGTGGTGGAGGTCATGCCCTCGATGATGCCGTTGCCGATAGCCCAGCGCATGGCCTCAACGGCGTAGCTGGAAATCTTGTCGGCGTCGGTGTAGCGGACGAGACTGGCGGAGCCGTTCTTCTCGCCGGCGTAGCGCCACAGCATGGTGACCATCTGCTCACGGGTGACATAGTCGTTCGGGTTGGTGCCGTCGGACACGCCCTCACGCATGGCCCATGCGCGGGCCTCTTCGGCCCAGTCATTGCCGGTGATGGTGGCGCCGTCTATGCGGCCGAGGACAGCCCAGAACATGGCGCGGGTCATGCGACCGTCGGGGTTGAAGGTGGTGGCGCTGTCGCCCTCCATCATGCCGTTGGTGTAGACGTAGAAGACCTCGTCGTAGAACCACTGGTTGCGGTTCACGTCGGTGAAGGGCAGGGATTCGTACCTGAAGGTCGCGGTGATGTAGACGTCGTTACCGGGCATGATGAAGCTGTACACGCCGGTGCGGACGAACTTCACGTCAACGCTGTACTGGTTCCTGCTGCCGTAGTAGACATCGAGGTCGTCAAGGACGTAGCCGATATCCGGGTCGACGTAGATGTAGACGGTGGCGCCCTTGTCGGCGGAGCTCACGTCGGTGCTCACGTCGCCGTGCTTGATGTCGTCGTCAATGACGATGTTGTACTGGCCGTTGCGGAGGATGACGGTGAAGTCGGTATTGCGGGTAATCTGAACGCTCTTACCGGCGGTAAAGACATCGCCGTCGTCACGCTTCCAGCCATCAATCTTCTTGCCGTCGTACTGTCCGTTCGGCAGAGTGATGTAGTCGTTCTTCGGTACATCGTAAGTGTCTATAACGTTCTTTTCGTAGATAAGCCTGACTCTGTAGGTGTTGACACTATTGTCAAGGCAATCAATGCTGTCGCCAACGCCGGCATAGGCCACGGCATCATCGAAGTCAGCGAAATAGGTGTAGCCACGAGAGCCAGATACGACATAGTCAACAGTGGCGAACTCATTGACGTTGTTCCTAAACGTACCGCCGGTAACGCTGGCATCGCCACTATTCGGCGTATAGCTACCCTTGCTGTCACTATAGCCAACTATATCAGTGTAAGAACCGCCGCTGATGTTGACATCGGTCTTATCAGTCTTTATCTGGATGTTGTTGTAGGTGCCGCCCCTCAGATTTACTTTGGAAGCTGTCGTAGTAGTACCGGAATTCTCAACTACCACCGAATATGTATCAGCAAGAGTACCGCTAGTCATGGTAAACTCGGTGGCGCCATCCTTGGACTCGACGTTGACACCGCCCCAGCCGTTGCCGCTGGTGTAAAGCTTAGTCGCAGTGACTTTAGCCCCACCATTAGCAAGAATTCCATAGCCGGTAGTATTCTTGCTATTTACATTGTCGAGGGTAACCACACAATTAGTGCCGTAAGCCTGTATGCCATGCCTTGCGACGTCATTGCCATCGATCGTAAGATCTTCGAATTTAACAGTTGCGTTTACGACATTGAATATCTTGACTTCTTTTTCAGAGCCATCTTTTACGGCTATTTTCTTGCCATTACCATCTATTGTGACATTGCCATTTATGCTATACAGAGCATTGGTAACATTGGCAAGGTCAACCTCAATGTCCTTCAGCAGGGTGACAGTGCCATTAGCAGGAGCCGCGTTGATAGCAGCTTGGAGATTATCAAAAATTTCACCGTTTACAGACGCGACGCCAGAAGTTCCTGTTCCGGATTCGCCGCTAGTGATAGTGGCATTATTCGTATAAATAATGCCAGACCCAATACTGCCTATTGTAGCACTAGTTACGCTAACCTTGCCGCTACCAGTGTTGCTGACAGCCCCGGTAACATTAGCACCATCTTTAATTGTGACTATCGAAGCAGAAGTATTCGATAGGTTACCGGTAATCTTCGCTTTGTCAGATATGGTAACTGATCCAGCTCCACCGGTAATATTGAAATTGCCGTCAAAACTTCCGCCATTAATCTCTACAGACCCTATACTTTCGACACCAGATGTATTCATAGTAGCGAGAGCATCGCCACCATTTCCAACAAAAGTACCGCCATTTATAGTCAGGCTGCCCTGGTCTCTAGCATCGCTAGATTTAATATAACCATTGAGTATAACATTTTTAGCAGTGCCAGCATTAAGAGTAAAGCTACCACCGTTTATAACAGCAACGTTATAATTAAGGATAGCGGCTTGAGCTATATTCGTAAAAACTCCATTGTAGACAGTAACATTGCCAAAATCATCATTCTTCAGCGTGTTAAGGCCACCAGAGAAGGTGCCACCGTTTATAATTAAAGTTGCCGGTTTTTTGGAAGTATTATCGTTGCCATTATACCAACCATTATGCAACAGGCTGGAATGTTTTCCGCTAGTACCGCCATTCTTTGTTCCGTCCTGCTGAACAGTAACTCCACTATTAATGGTCATTTCGCCATAGTTTTCAATAGTATAATAGGAATTTCCACCACTGTTATCAGCATTTACTCCGGCTTCGTGGCTACGGTCAAATGTACCGCCACTCAAAACAGTAGTACCGTAATTAACAAGTGCTGCTTTGGTATGGTGCACGTTATCAACGACGCCGGTTTTCGCAGCGCTGCTGTCAATAATAGTAAGCACACCTGTAGCCTGAACCGTAATCGTATTGAAGTTGCCTGTTGTGTCATTACTAATCTTATGACCATTAAGATCAAGTTTTACAGTAGTACTAACACTTATTGTGCTTGTAACAGTAATGTCACTCCCAAGTGTAACATTACCGCCGTTATCAATAGCTGTTTGCAATGCATCGGCAGTTGTTACATCGCCCTCATCCGCCAGCGCACTTACTGTTCCCAGCGCAAAGACCAGGCACACAGCAAGCAGCACTGTCAAAATGCGCTTTTTCATACCGATTCTCCTTTTCGTATTTTTTCTCCAAATGGAAATCACTTCATAGAATTATGAAGTGAACGGCGCATGCGCCGTTTGTGGGTTCACCTGCAATACTATCACGAGCGAAGCATAATGTCAACGCACGTTTCACCTGGTTTGTATAAATTGTAACATGATTGCAACATAAAAGGGCGAGGAGTTATATTTCCTCCTCGCCGGTCGCCCATTTGTAAAGCTCTACATATTTATTCAGGCAAGCGCCCTCTTTTTGCAGCAGAAAGCTGCGCTTTCCGCAGGTGAGCTCCATCCTCCGCCCGCCGGACAATATCTCCGGCGGAGTCATTTCGCGGAACACGAAGCTCTCGCCCGCCAGGCTCAGCCCCTCCGCAGAGCTCGTCAATTCACCGCAGCCAAGCTCCGTCTGCTCGAAGCCCTCGCCTATCTCGTACAGCGTCACGCCGTCCTCATGCGGGAAATCCCCGCGCTCAAAACGGGCGTGATAATTGCCAAGCTGTACCTGTTCCCAGTCGTACGCCGTGTGCACACGCCCCGTCGGCTCGTGGAAAAAGCCGTACTCGTCCATCGTGAGCTCCCAGCCGCAGGAGCACTTCACGCGCTCCTCCGTCGCCGCCAGCGTGTCCAGCCCGCCGCAGGCCGGGCAGGTGTCGTAATAGCGTATGATATCCCGCACGCCGTGCCGGAACTTGAAGGGCCGCATGTACTTTTCCTGCTCGGCGTAGGCATCGACGTATAAGTCCTCGCGTATGTGGGCGAGGACTTCGTCCGCGGACATGTCCGCGAGCTCCTCAGGCGTGTACTCGCTCACAATACCGTGCTCAAAGAGCTTGCCGCTGTTCAAATAGTTCTGCCAGCGCGGCTCGATGAAAAACCCGCCCTTGCTTCGGAAGGTGACAAGCCTGCACCCGAGCTTCTTTGCCAGCTTCGCCGTGGCCGGGGCGATGTATGTGCTGCGGCCGTTGTGGCTGATGCGCCCCTCGCAGAAGAGCAGCACGCAGTTGCCGCGGCGTATGCGACGCATGATGTCTATGACGCCGCCGGCCTTGCTCGAGCCCTTCGTGACGGTGATGGGGTCGAACCAGGCCTTGAAGCCCTTACCGAACAGGCCCATCGCCGTCACATGGTCGCTGGAGACGAAGTACATGTGGTTGGATATGTGCTCCGCCACGACGAGGAAGTCCAAGTCCGAGGTGTGGTTCGCCAGGATGAGCACCGGCTCGTCATAGCGCTTGGGATGGCGCTCCCAGATGCCGTAGGCGAAGTACGCCACGACCTTGAAGATAGGCTTGAACAGCGTATATATGCGCCGGTAATACGCGTCCGTGTGCTTGGGCGCGCTCACTCTTTCCAGACCTCCTCGGGCTTGTTCGCATAGCGCTTCTTGAATATCCTGCGGCGGAACAGGAACACGTTATAGCTCAGGAAGAGCACCAGGTACACGCCGAACATGATGAAGGTGTTCGTCAGGCTCGACGCCGCGAAGCCCAGCGTCAGCAGCAGCGGGGCCAGGAACGCGATGGACGGGATGTTCTGCAGCACTATATTGCTGCTCGCGGGCGTTACGAAGTCCGGGTCAATTTCGCGCAGCAGCACCATGCCGGTGCTCAGCGTGCCGGTGAGAGTGCCGAAGTTCGTGAGGAAGCTCTCTATCTCGTAGCCCTTGTAGGTGTACTTCGTCGCCTTGCGGACGTACCAGAAGGTGACCACCGTGCCGACGGCGCAGGTGATGACCAGCAGCCAGATGTTCGCCAGCACGTCCTCGATGTCTATGGCCATGATGCCCGCGGCTATCATCGCGTCAAACATGGTGCCGCTGATGCGGTCCATCAGGTGGTTGTTGGTGTAATAGCGCTTGATGACGTTTTTCTTCTTGAGCGCGGCCATGACGGTCTTGATTATGAAGGCAGCCACGAGCGCCCAGAGGAAGTTCAGGCCCCATGCCAGGTCGCCTATAGCCTGGATAGGAACGGCGGCCAGCAGGCGCATGATGCCGTAAGCGCCCGCGTAGGCCAGCGCTACGAGGCAAATCTGTATGGTCAGCTTGTCGACGCTCTCGCTGTTGGGTATCTCGTTCGGGTCCTCGATTATTACGCGGTCCTTCTCGGCGGCGAGGGCGCGGCGGGGTTTGACCAGGCCCTTGCGCGTGGCGATATTGAGGTAAATGACGCCGATAACGCTGCCGACGATGAATCCGATGGCCGCAACGGCCAGGCCGAAGTTAGAGCCGCCTACGAAGCCGTAGTTGGCTTCAAAGTTGCTGCCCCAGCTGAGCGCGCTGCCCGTGCTCTGTCCGAAGCCCATCGGCAGGATGAGACCCGCAGCATAGAACTTCCCGGCCGCGTAGAAGAATACGATGGATATCACGAGGCCTATAAGCGCCTGTATCATGTAGCCGCCGGCCATGATGGCTCCAGACTCCACAACCTTTACGGTGGAGACCTTCTTCTCCTCCTGAGCGGTCTTGAGCGCCATCGCGGCGAAGCCCAGGCCCAGGCAGTGGTAGGTGATTATCTCCATCGTGGCGTTGTCCACCATCGGCGTAAGCGCCGGTATCTGCTTCAGGATAAGCACCAGGAATCCGCCTATAATAGCGGCGGGTATGTACAGTTTCTTCAGGAACGGGACCTTCGTCCTCAGGACGTTTCCCAGCAGGATGGCGATGAACAGTATCGCCATCTGCCCCATAAATGTCCAGACATAGGCGTCCGAAAATACGACGGTTTCGGGCATATATCTACTCTCCTCCCTGCGCAGCCAGATATGCGCACATTTCTACGAACATAGATTATAGCACAAAATTCAACATTGTTCATATTATGAGGAAAAAGTAGACGTAAATTTTGCACTACTGCTCGAGCAAAAAATTAGCAAATATGCCGGTATGCTTCACAGATAAAACATTCGTATCCGCTGCATTTTCTCGCGTCAATCCGCACTGATACACGCTTTTTCGTTGCTATGCGTCAGCAATCTATGGTAAAATGGCGCAAGGAGGCGGTTAAATGACGCTAAACACTCTCATTGGAATACTGATACCGCTGGCCGGGACAACCTTGGGTTCGGCCTGCGTGTTTTTGCTGCGCGGAGAGCTGCGCGCCTGGGTACAGAAGCTGCTGCTCGGCTTCGCCTCCGGCGTCATGATAGCCGCGAGCGTTTGGTCGCTGCTTATCCCCGCGATAGACATGGCCGCAGAGCAGGGCGTCACGGCCTGGGTGCCCGCAGCAATCGGCTTCCTGGCGGGCGTGGCCTTCCTCCTGATACTGGACACGGTCGTCCCGCATCAGCACCTCGACTGCGACAAGCCCGAGGGCTGCCCCACGCATCTGGGCAAGAACACCATGCTCGTGCTGGCCGTGACACTGCACAATCTGCCCGAAGGCATGGCTGTGGGCGTCGTGTTCGCCGGAGCCGTCCAGGGCGGCGCCGGTCTCTCGCTGGCCGCGGCTTTCGCGCTGTCCATAGGCATTGCGCTGCAAAACCTGCCCGAGGGCGCAGTTATATCCATGCCCCTGGCCTCCGGCGGAGCCGGCAAGTGGCGCTCCTTCCTGACGGGTTTCCTCTCCGGCATAGTAGAGCCGATAGGCGCGCTCCTTACTATAGCGCTCACCTCGCTGATTACGCCTGCCCTGCCCTACATACTCGCATTCGCCGCCGGGGCCATGATATACGTCGTGGTGGAAGAGCTCATCCCCGAGGCGCAGAGCGGAGAGCACTCGAACATCGGCACCATAGGCGCGGCCGCCGGTTTCGTGCTCATGATGATACTCGACGTCGCGCTGGGCTGATTTCCGCTCGAGCCTTGATTTTCGTGCGTCTGTGTATTATAATGGCGGTTAGTTTTGTAAAGCAGGTGATTCCGATGTCAATAGAGAAAGGCCGCGCCTACTTCCGCCAGTTCGGCATGGAGGACAGGGTTATCGAGTTCGATGTGTCCAGCGCGACAGTGGATTTAGCGGCCAAAGCCCTGGGTGTCGAGGGCGCGCGCATAGCCAAGAGCCTCTCCTTCAAGCGTCCCGACGGAGGCGCGCTGCTCATCCTGGCGGCTGGCGACGCGCGCATAGACAACCACAAGTTCAAGGAGAAATTCCACTACAAGGCGAAGATGCTCTCCCCCGACGAGGTGCTTGAGCTCATCGGCCACCCGGTTGGCGGCGTCTGCCCCTTCGGTATCAACGACGGCGTGGAGATATATCTCGACGACAGCCTCAAGCGCTTTGAGACCGTGTTCCCCGCCGTTGGCAGCGGAAACAGCGCCATTGAGCTCAATCTCGACGAGCTTTGGAAATACTCCAAGGCCCTCGATTGGATAGATGTTACCAAGCTCCCCGAATAAATGCAATGAAGCCCCGCTGAGCTTTGTCCAAGCGCCAGCAGGCATGAAAAATCCCCCCGGTCATTACCGGGGGGATTTTTTCTTATTTGAGTATTGCCTTGTTGAAGCTCTTCTTGCCGCGGCGGAGTATTACGCCGCCCTTGAGCTCGTCCTCCGTGAAGGCCCTGGCGATGTCGTCTACCTTCTCGTCGTTTGCGGTAACGCCGCCCTGCTGCACGTTGCGGCGGGCGTCGCTCTTGGACGAGCACAGGCCGGTCTTGACCAGCAGCGTGAGGATATCGGCAGTGCCGTCGGTGAGGTCATCGGCGGTGAGCTCGGTGGTGGGCATGAGCTCGGTGCTGCCGCCGCCGAACACGGCGCGGGCGCCTTCGCGGGCCTTGTTGGCCTCCTCCTCGCCGTGGACGAGGCTGGTGAGCTCCCAGGCCAGGATGTCCTTGGCCTCGTTGAGCTTGGCGTCCTTCCATGTGGCCATCTCGTCAATCTGCTCGAGGGGCAGGAAGGTCATCTTGCGCAGGCAGTTCATGACGTCGGCGTCGTCGATGTTGCGCCAGTACTGGTAGAAGTCGTAGGGGCTGGTCTTGTCGGGGTCGAGCCACACGGCGCCGGCCTGGGTCTTGCCCATCTTCTTGCCCTCGCTGGTGAGCAGGAGGGTGATGGTCATGCCGTAGGCGCTCTTGCCGAGCTTGCGGCGGATGAGCTCGCGGCCGCCGAGGATGTTGGACCACTGGTCGTCGCCGCCGCACTGCATCACGCAGCCGTACTCCTGGAACATGTGGTAGAAGTCGTAGCTCTGCATTATCATGTAGTTGAACTCCAGGAAGCTGAGCCCGCGCTCCATGCGCTGCTTGTAGCACTCGGCGCGAAGCATGTTGTTGACGGAGAAGCAGGCGCCCACGTCGCGCAGCAGCTCGATGTAGTTGAGCTTGAGCAGCCAGTCGGCGTTATCGAGCATGAGGGCCTTGCCCTCGGAGAAGTCGATGAACTTGCTCATCTGAACCTTGAACTTGGCGGCGTTGGCCTGGATCTGCTCCTGGGTGAGCATCTGGCGCATGTCGGTACGGCCCGAGGGGTCGCCGACCATCGTCGTGCCGCCGCCGAGCAGGGCTATCGGGCGATTGCCCGCCAGCTGGAGGCGGCGCATCAGGTTGAGGGCCATGAAGTGGCCGATGTGCAGAGAATCCGCCGTGGCGTCGAAGCCTATATAGAACGTAGCCTTACCGGCGTTCAAAAGGTCGCGTATCTCCTCCTCGTCCGTGAGCTGGGCGATGAGCCCCCTGGCTTTGAGTTCTTCAAAAATCTGCATCGATCTTTCCCTTTCGTATTTGATTTCCGGGAGAGAAGGCTCTCCCGGATACGAGGCAATATTGCTTTGACAACACCTCGCCGGTATGGGCGAAGGCGGTATCCCCCAAATCTTTTCTCAGCGCGTGTTCCTGCGGTACCAGCCCAGGAACACTGCAACGCTTATGAGCATGATTGCAAGTCCTACGCACGTCAGCAGCGCCATGTGCGTTTCAAAAAAGGCGGCGGCAGTCATAACGGCGGCGCCGGCAAGCACCGCGTACAACATGCGCGCTGCGCCGAGCTTCGCGCGCTCGCGGCCGATTTTCCGCCGGTGCTCCGGCGTGTCCGTGCCGTAGGGCGTGCAGACGTCTATCAGCCTGCCGAAGCGCATGGCCAGCGTAAGGGCAACTAACACGACGTCAATTATGACGGCTATCACCAACGTTACAGCAGCTTCCGTGCTCATGGCGCGCCTCCTTCAAGCGGTGCGTAAAGCCTGGCTTACTTGCCCTCTATCATCCTGGCGGCCTTGTCTGCGCACCAGGCGCAGAAGCCGTTGCATACGGCGTGGTCGCAGCCGTTCTGGGCGAGCAGGTCGTTGCAGCGGATGGCGCCGAACTGCTCCTTGAACTCAGCAGAGAATTCCTTGAGCGTCTCGGCCACCGGGCCGCCGGGCTTGCCCATGCCGTCCGCGCCAACAGTCAGGCTCAGGGCCAGCACAGCGCCCGTATAAGCGCCGCAGGCCTCGCCGCAGCGCAGCCCGCCGCCAAGTCCGGTGGCTAGGGCCTTGGCTTTATCCTCGCTCAGCCCGGCCAAATCTGCGAGGGCGACTACTACCGCCTGACCACAGTTGAGGGTTTCTTTGAGCTCCGCAGCTTTTTCACCGTAAGTCATATTATTTCTCCTCCCTTTTGTAAGCGCTCGCAGCGTCAAGCTGCTCCTCGGCGCTTTTGAGCGTGATATCTGTTATATTGTCCCCACCGTGCATGCGGGCTATCTCGCGTATCCTGCCCTCCTTGTCCAGGGCTGTCACGGCCGTATATGTCCTGCCGGAGCGGGTACGCTTCTCTACGTGGAAATGAGTGTCCGCCATGGCGGCAATCTGCGGCAGGTGCGTGACGCAGATGACCTGCTTGCGTCTGGCTATGTGCGAGAGTTTTTCCGCAACACGCTGGGCAGCGACGCCGGAAATACCCTCGTCTATCTCGTCGAACACCAGCGTTTCAGGCCCGGAACGCTCGCTGAGCGCATCCTTCATCACCAGCATTATCCTTGCCAGCTCGCCGCCGGATGCAATCTTGGATATGCGCCCCGGCTCCTCTCCCGCGTTTGCGCTCATAAGGAAACGCACCATGTCGCCTCCGGTTGAGTCAAATCCGGGCTTGCCGCCCAGTGGGCTAATCTCCACTTCAAAGCGCACGTTCGGCATGCTCAGCTCACGCAGTCCGGACTGTACGCGCTCCTTCAAACTCTTTGCCGCTTCAACGCGTTTATGTGTAAGTGTCTGTGAGGCATTATACGCCGATTTTTCCCTTTTTGCAAGCTCTAAAGCCAGCTCTTCCCGGGCCTCGGCGGAATTTTTCAGCGTTTCGTACTCCTCCCGGGCGCTCTCGAGCTTTTCAATCAGCCCGTTTTCATCGCACTGGTAGCGTTTGGCCAGCCGCCTGAGCTGCTGGAGCCGCGTCTCAATGGCGTCGTACTCGCCCTCGTTTATGTCCAGGCCCTCGCGCAGGTCGCGTATACGCTCCGCCGCATCGGTGAGCTCGTTCACAGCGCTGGTGAGTTCGTCGGCGGCCTCCGTCAGCTCCGGAGCGTAGCGGGCCGCCGTCCGGCAATGCGCTTCGGCCTCGCCCGTCAAATCTATCGCGCTGCCGGAAGCGCCGTACAGCGCCTCATAGGCCGCGTCCAAGGCCTCGGTGAGCTTTTCCGAATTGCGCAGCAGGTCGCGCCTGGCTGTCAGCTGCTCGGTCTCCCCCGCTTTCAGGTTAGCGGCGCCGAGCTCCTCCACCGTGCGCTCGAGCTCGTAGAGGCGCATCTCACGCTCCCGCTCTCCCATGTCGAGCTTTTGCAGGGCAGCACGAGTCTCGCAATAGGCCTTGTACTTCTCCGTGAAGGCGGCGGCATACTTGTCCAGTTCCCCGAAGGCGTCGAGATAACCGCGGTGGTTGCTCTCATCGAGCAGCGCCCTGCCGTCGTTCTGCCCGTGTATGTCGCCGAGCATCGCACCCAGGCGGCGCAGCTCCCCGGCCATAACGCTCTCGCCGTTGACGGTGGCGCTGCTCTTTCCCTCGGTGCTGATTCGGCGGCGTATGATTATACCCTCGTCGTCGCTCTCCCCGGAGGCGTCATAATACCCCACCGGCTCGAGGTCATTATCAAGCAGCCATTTCTCGGCCTTTTTGTCGGAGAAAACCGCAGACACGCTGGCCTTAGGCGCGCCCGTGCGCACCAGCTCGCGGCTCACGCGCGAGCCAAGCACGGCCTGGAGCGAATCTATCACGATACTCTTGCCAGCGCCGGTTTCGCCCGTAAGTACGTTGAGGCCCGGAGCCGGCTCTATGTCCGCGCTCTCTATGACCGCTATATTCTCAATGTGCAGCTCTTTGAGCATGTCCTACCTCACAATTTCATTTAAAGCCGGGCCGCGCCGGCTGCGGCTCAAAACAGCTTTCTCAGCTCGGAGCAGAGCGACTCGGCGCTCTTTACGTCGTGCATGGCCACAAACACCGTGTCGTCTCCGGCGACAGTGCCCACGACAGAGCTGACGCGCATGGAGTCAATCGCGCTGCTTGCTGCCTGGGCCAGGCCGGGCAGGGTCTTGATAACGATGATGTTCATCGCCGTGTTGCAGTTGACAACGCCCTCACGGAAAATGGTGCTCAGCCTGTCTCCCAGCTCCGGCGTAGTGTTGTCTCCCGCCGCAGCGTAGTAGACACGGCCGTTCCTCGGCTGCTTGATAAGCCGTAAGTCCTTGATGTCGCGCGAGAGCGTAGCCTGCGTGGTCTTTATCCCGCGCTCAAGCAGCGCCTGCCTGAGCTGATGCTGGGTCTCAATCTCCGTTGAAGATATGATGTCCAGTATAGCCTTGTGACGAATTGACTTCATAGCCGCCTCCTGTTTTATGGTGTAGCAAGTTTGCCGAGGGCCGTGTCGTAAAAGCTTCTGCCTGCCACGTCGGCCAAAACTATCTTGTTCTCGCTGCGCCTTACGCAGACCTCGTCGCCGCTGTCGAGCTCCACAGCCGGGCTGCCGTCCACGGAGAGAAAAACCCTGCGGTTGTCGCGGTGTATCGGCGTGACAGTCACGGCGCGCTCCGGCGCGAGCACAAAGCTCCTCGCGCTCATAGAGTGGGCGCAGATTGGCGTGATGACTATATTCTCCGCCTCCGGCTCCACAATCGGCCCGCCCGCCGACATGGAGTAAGCGGTTGAACCCGTTGGGGTTGAGACAATCACCCCGTCGCCGGAAAATGACGCTATGCGCTTCCCGTCCGAGGACACGGTCAAGTCCACGCAGTTGACATCGCTCTTCACAACGGCGTCATTGAGCGCGTGGTCGCAGAAGGTGTCGCCCGCGGCCCTTACGAGCATGACGTCCAGCAGCATGCGCTCGCTGGCCTGGTACTCTCCCGCCGCGGCCCTTTTGACCAGTGCTAGGTCCTCGGGCTCTATATCTGCCATAAAACCCTTTGTACCCACATTTACGCCTAGCATCGGGACGCCGAGCGTAAACACCTGCCTGGCTACATGCAGCATTGTGCCGTCCCCGCCGAAGGTTATTATCATGCCTGCGCCGCGCGCGGCCTCCGGCAGCGGCACCATCTGCGAGTCGCTCGGCACGTTCACGAAGGCCGGGCTTATGACCGTACTGTGCCCGTCGGCCTCGAGCATGGCCTTGGCGGCCTTGGTCAGTGTCAGTCCGCGGTCGCGGTATGGGTTAGGTGATAGGACTATTTTCATTTCTTGTCCAGCTCCCCGTGGGACGCGGCTACAAGGGCCGGTATGTCCGGCGCTATGCCCTCATGCGCCCCCTTTTTGAGATATGCCAGGTATTCTATATTCCCCTCGGGGCCGCGTATGGGCGAGTAGTCCAGGCCCATGAGCGTATAACCCGCCGTGGGGAAGAAATCACACATTTCAGCCAGCACGCGCTCATGCACCGCGCGGTCGCGCACAACGCCCTTCTTTCCGACGTCTGCCCTTCCCGCCTCGAATTGCGGCTTGATGAGGCACACAATCTCGCCCTCGGGCTTGAGCAGCCCGTGCAGCGCGGGCAAAATCAAGCGGATGGATATGAACGACAGGTCCATAACGCCGATATCCATGCTCTCCGGGAACATGTCCGGCGTGAGGCTTCTCGCGTTCGTGCGCTCCATGACGACAACACGCTCATTCTGCCGCAGGCTCCAGGCGAGCTGGCCGTAGCCGACGTCGACGGCGTAGACCCTCGCCGCGCCGTTCTTCAGCAGCACGTCGGTGAAGCCTCCGGTGCTCGCGCCGCAGTCTATGCACACCTTGCCCTCGGGCGCTATTGGGAAGCTCTCCAGCGCCTTTGCCAGCTTGAAACCGCCGCGCGAGACGTACGGGCACGCGCTGCCCCGCACCTCTATTTTCGCCTCGTCTGACACAGGTGTCCCCGGCTTGTCGGACCTCTGCCCGTTTACATACACCAGGCCGCTCATTATGGTCGCCTTGGCTCTCTCCCGGCTTTCTGCCAAGCCGAGTTCAAAGAGCCTCTGGTCGAGCCTTTTACCCTTCATTACACACCAGCTCCTTCACTGCGGAGGCAATTGCGGGCGCGTCTATGCCGCACGCGCCCCTGAGCTCCGCAGTAGTCCCCTGTCCCACTATTCCGCTGCCCAGGTTGAGCAGCCTTGCCTTCAGCACACGGCCTGCCAGCGCGGCCTCGGACACGAGCCTTCCGCCCACGCATCCGGCGGCACAGACCTCCTCGGCCACGACGACTTTGTCAGTCCCGAGCGACTGGGCAATCTCATCAGCCGGCAGCGGGCAGATGCGCCCGAGCTTGACTATGCGCACATTTATACCCTCGGCGGCGAGCGAGCGTTGCGCCGCCACGGCCTCGTTTATCATCGTGCCATAGACTACGATTGCAGCGTCGGTGCCTTCGCCGAAGGTACGCACGGTCAGGGCGCCTCCGGAGCGGTACTCGCCCTCACCGCCCCTGGGATACCTGAGCGCGACGGGGCCTTTGCAGTCGTAGAGCGCCGCATTGAGCATGTCCCTCGTCTCGGCAAAAGAGGCGGGGCAAAGCACGGTCATCCCCGGCACGCTGGAGAGATAGGACACGTCGAACACGCCGTGGTGCGTCTCACCGTCCTCGCCGACGAGCCCCGCCCTGTCCACGCCGAGCACAACGTGAAGGTTAAGCAGCGATACGTCGTGTATGAGCTGGTCATACGAGCGCTGCAGGAAGCTGGAGTATATCGCCGCAACCGGCAGCATGCCCTGCTTGGCCATACCGGCCGCCATCGCCACTGTGTGCGCCTCAGCTATTCCCGTATCAAAACAGCGCTCGGGAAAACGGCGCTCAAAGCTGGTGAGGCCCGTGCCGTCGGCCATCGCTGCCGTAAGGGCGGTGATGCGTTCGTCCGCACCTGCCAGGCGCTCGAGCTCGCGGCCGAACACGTTGGAGAAGGTCTCCCCTCCCTTTTTGAGCGTGCCGGTCAGGGCATCGTACGGCCCGACACCGTGGTATTTGTCCGGGTGCAGTTCCGCCATAGGATAGCCGCGTCCCTTCTGAGTTATGACATGCAGCAGCACGGGCACACGCATATCCTTCGCCCAGGAGAGCGCGCTCTCGAGCATGTCTATGTCGTGCCCATCCACCGGCCCGAGATAATAGAATCCCAGGTCGTCAAAGACGTTGGGCTGCAAAATCGCGTCCTTTATGTGCTCCTTCACGGAGTGTATGGCGTCATAAACGGGCTTCACCTTGCCCACGGTCTTCCTATAGCGGCGCTTGAACTCAAAGTACGCCGGACGCACGCGCATGCGGCTGAGCAGGCGCGCCATGCCTCCGACATTGCGGCGTATGCTCATGGCGTTGTCGTTGAGTATGACAACCAGCGGCTCCCCGCTCTGCCCGGCGTCCGACAGGCCCTCATAGGCCATACCGCCGGTGAGCGCGCCGTCACCTATCACAGCCACGACGTCGTAATCCCCGCCGGAGAGGCTCCTGGCGCGGGCCATGCCCAGCGCGACAGACACGCTGTTCGAGGCGTGGCCGGCTATAAACGCGTCCGTGACGCTCTCGCTCGGCTTGGGAAAGCCTGAAATCCCGCCGGAATGGCGCAGCCTCGCGAAGCCGTCCATTCTGCCCGTGAGCAGCTTGTGCGTGTAGCACTGATGGCCCACGTCAAAGACAATCCTGTCCTTCCAGGGGTCATAAACGCGGTCGAGTACGACCGAGAGCTCCACCGTACCCAGGTTTGAGGCCAGGTGTCCGCCGGTGTGCGACAGGCTCTCTATCAAAAATTGGCGCACTTCGCCGCACAGCTCCGGCAGCCGCTCCTGGGGCAGCCCAGTCAGGTCTGCGTGGCTGTGTATATTCTCTAATATTGACAAATATATCTACCTCTATATCGGACGTTGAAAGTTAGCTGCGTCCACCCATTTCTTATCTACATGATAGCAAAATCCGCCCCGCTTTTCAATAGAGCGGGGCGGTAATTATGAGAATATTCACACTTTATGCATTGTCATTTGCGCCTGTCGACGAGCGAGGCCGCGAGCTCCGCCAGGAAGCCGTCCTTGTCCACGGGCTTTACCGTTTCAATGGCGGCGTCGGTAATCTTGCGCACCATGCGCGCGCACTCGTTCTGTCCGTACAGGCTCATGAAGGTGGTCTTGCCGTCGCGCTTGTCCGAGCCGATGGGCTTGCCGAGCTCGCTCTCCGTGCTGAGCACGTCGAGCATATCGTCGCGTATCTGGAAAGCGGCCCCCAGCTGGGCGCCGTACTGCCCGGCGAGGTTCAGCATATCCTCCCCCGCCCCGGCAGCCGCCGCGCCGAGCATGCAGGCTCCGGCGAGCAGCGCGCCGGTCTTGCGCGCCTGGAGGTCGCTAAGCTCTTCGGCCGACAGGGCGTGGCCCTCGGCAGAGAGGTCCATGTACTGCCCTCCGCAAATGCCGTCTATGCCGGCAGCACCGGCAAGTATCTCCGCACACTTTGCCCGTCGCTCCACGGGCAGCGGGCAGCGCAGGATGGTCCCGAAGGCTTCAGCCTGAAGCGCGTCGCCCGCCAGCACGGCCGTACTCTCGCCGAACACCTTGTGGCTGGTAGGCTTGCCGCGGCGCAGGTCGTCGTTGTCCATGCAGGGCAGGTCATCGTGAATCAGCGAATATGTATGCAGCATCTCGACGGCGCAGGCCACAGGCAGGGTGTCTTCCATGTTTCCGCCGAGCAGCCGCGAAAACTCAAGCACCAGCACGGGGCGGATTCGCTTTCCGCCCGCCGTGAGGGAGTAGTCCATCGCGTCCAGCAGCCCGTCGAACTCAAAACCGCGCTCTTTGCCGAAGCAGGCCTTCAGCGCGGGCTCAAGCGCGGCGAGATAAGAGTCATAGCGCTCCCTGTAAGTCATTTTGCGCCCTCCTCGAACGGCTCCTCAACAGGACCCGCCGGGCCCTCGCGCAGCTTCATCACTCGCTGCTCAGCCTCGTCAAGCTGCCTGGTACACTCTGCAGCCAGGTGCGCGCCCTCTTCAAACAGCCCGAGCGAATCCGCCAGCGGGGCGTCGCCGCGCTCGAGCATGCGCACTATTTCGCCCAGGCGCGCGAGCTGCTGCTCGAAGCTCGGGGCGCCGTCAGTCTTGTTGTCCATATACTTCCTCCACTTTGCAGCCCAGAGCGCCGCTGTTCAGGCGCACGGTGAGCTTGTCTCCGGTCTTTACGGCCTCCGCGTCTTTTATTATCCCGCCATGACCGTCTATAGCTATGGCGTAGCCGCGCGACAGCACCTTGAGCGGGCTGAGCGCGTCGAGCTTGGCCGCAGCGCTGACAAACCTGTTCTTTTGTGCAGCCAGGCAGGCGTTGATTGCTGAATCCAGCCTGCCTTGAAGCACAGTGAGCTTGTTTCTGTCCGCCTGCACGAAGCCGGAGGCGGATTCAAGGCGCGCGCGGAGCGTCTCAATCTGCGCGCGGCGCTGGTCAATGAAACTGGTCGCGGATTGCAGCACCTTGCGCGAGGCCAGGGACTCGAGAGCCTCCCGCTCACGGGCTATGCGCTTTGTCACCGCGTTTGACATGCGCCGCATCGCAGTGTCTATGGCCTGCATAAGCTCCGCCGAGTCGGGGGCCGCGAGCTCCGCCGCGTTTGACGGCGTCGCCGCGCGCAGGTCCGCCACGAAGTCGGCGATAGTGACGTCCGGCTCATGTCCCACGGCGGAGATTACCGGTATCTCGCAGTCATATATGGCGCGGGCGACACGCTCGTCGTTAAAGGCCCAAAGGTCCTCTATCGAGCCCCCGCCGCGCCCGGTTATCACCACGTCGGCTATCTTGTGCGCGCTCGCATATCTGAGCGCCGCCGCTATTTCTCCGGGGGCCTCCACGCCCTGCACACGCACGGGCAGGAGTATTATCTTACCCATCGGCCAGCGGCGGCGCAGTACGCGGATGATGTCGTGTACCGCCGCGCCCGCGCTCGAGGTTATAACCGCGATGCGCTCCGGGTAGCGGGGTATCGGCTTCTTGTGCTCGCGCGCAAACAGGCCCTCTTTCTCAAGCCTGGCCTTAAGCTGCTCGTAGGCTATCTGAAGGTCGCCGAAGCCCTCGGGGACTATCGCCTCGCAGTAGAGCTGGTACGCGCCGTCTCGCGGATAAACGCCGATGCGGCCGTAAGCCGTGACGCCCATGCCGCTCTCGGGCCTAAAACGCAGCTTGCCCGCCGCGGAGCGGAACATTACGCATTTGAGCGAGCTCTCCGCGTCCTTGAGCGTGAAATAGTGGTGCCCGGATGGGTATATCTTGTAGTTTGACAGCTCGCCTCGCACGGCCACGGCGCCGAGAAACTCGTCCCCGTCCACCAGGGCCTTCATGTACTCGTTGAGCTGCGAAACCGTCAGGGCCTCGCGCGTGTTCAATTTGCGCTCTCCCCGCCGGCCTCAACGGCCGCGGCAATATCATCCGCCGCGCCGTACTCTTCGCGCATAAAGCCGCCCAGCACGCCGTTTATGAAGGCGACCGTCTCAGGCTCTTCAAAGTTCTTGGCCAGCTCCACGGCCTCGTTGATGGCGACGCCGGGAGTGACCTCCTCTTCGTCCATGTACATTATCTCGGTGAGCGCGCATCTGAGCACGGCCATAGCCGTGCGGGTGATACGCTCCGGCCTCCAGGAGTGCGAGTGGCGGCGGACGCAGTCGTCGAGCTCCAGCCGGTGCTCCGTGGAGAGGCGCACGAGCTTGCGGATGTACTCCAGGCTCTTCTCGTCGGGAGTCTCACAGATAGCGCCCTCCTCCTCGGCCAGGGACGCGAGGTGCTCAGGCTCAAAGTATTCGTCCACAAGGGCGTCCGGCTCCTCCAGGGAAGCGGCCTGAGCGTATATCAGCCGGACTGCGGCCTCTCGGGCACGCGTCCTTGTCATTTGTCGAAGGCCACGCCGGAGACGTGGACGTTGACCACGGGCGTACCCATGCCGGTCATGGACTCGACCGCAGCGGTTACGGCGTCCTGCACCTGCTGCGCCACTCCGACCACGTTGGAGCCGTAGCGCACCATTATGATGACGTCGACGGTTATCTTTCCGTCCTCAATCTGGACCTTGAGGCCCTTGCCGGAATTCTTAATACCAAGCAGCTCGGCCAGCTCGGCGCCCGCATTGTTGCTGAGCGCGGCGACCCCGTCTATCTCGCTGACGGCGGCGCGCACCATGCTGACAAGCACATCCTCGGAAATATTTATGCTGCCGTGTTCTCCCTGGCAGGTGATGTAGTTCTCGCCCATAGCGTGAACCTCCTTATTGATATTGCAATAACGTATTCTACCACACTGTCGCCGAGAAATAAAGCGTAAGTTTTGCGCTCAGGCCCCGGTGACTACGCGCTCGTACTCGTCGTCGAGCTGTCTGCCGCGCGCCGCACACTCGTTGAGCATACCGGCGAGGCGCGAGTTGGCGCTTCGTATACGTCTGAGGGCATCCTGCGCAGAGTATAGGGAATTGTTGATGCGCGAGTTGACGGCCATGTCGACAAAGACGTTGTCGAAGAACACGTCGGCAAAGCCCATGAAGTCTCCCATGCTCACGTCCACCCTGCCGCCTACGTCCTCGAGCTCCGCGCCGAATCGCCTCAGCGCCGAGCGCAGGCGCTCCATGGCGCGCTGTGCGTTGTCGATGTGGCTGTATTTGGCCATGTCCGCAAAGACGCTGTCTGAGAACATGTCCACGACTCCCCAGGTGGACGCTCCGGAGAGGCAGTTGATGACATCCTCGGCCGCACTCTCGGCATATCTCCCGGCGTTCATAGCTTCCTCTGTCTCGCGGCGGCGGTATTCCACCTGCGACAGCTCTCGCTCAATCTCTCTCAGGCGGGCTCCCGCCCCGGTCCCCGAGGCTTTGAGCGCCTCGGCCTTGCGCTCGAGCAGCTCGTCGTACCTTCTCTCGCAGCCGGCGAGCGTGGACAGCTCGCGCTCTACCGAGGCCATTTCCGTCTCCACGTCCTCGAGCTCGTTCAGCACGGCGTCGTGCTTCACCGCTGCGGCGCGCGCCTCTGTGCGCTCTTTGTCCAGACGCTCATCCAGGCTGCCGAACAACGAATAAAAGTACCTGGCCAGGCTGCGGCCCTCGAGGTTTTCCACGTCCTCGGCCTCTTCTACCCTGTCCGTATACAGCTCACGCTCCTGCTCAGCCAGCTGGCTGTGTCGGCGCTGTAGTCCCTCGAGCCGCGACCTGAGCATGGCCTGTCTCGCCGTCTGCTCCCTCAGCCGTCTGAGCTCTATATCAAAGTCTTGCATTTTACACCCTCCAAATTGTGAGTGGCACTATTTTACCATCTGTTCCCCGGCTTGTCCATGAAAAAAGCGCCCCATACGGGGCGCCCTTTTTAAGCCGGAAGCTTAATATACCGCGGCAGGACCTTGGCCACAGCCAGCACCACAAAGAACTGCACGGGGACCATAACCAGGCACTGCCAGAGCCTGGCCGTCGTAAGCAGCGGCCAATACGGCGAGTTGTACATCATCGAGAGCCAGAGCGTGTTCAAAAACAGGCTGAGGCCAAGCTCCCTCACGACCACAGCGCCAAGTATACGCGCCGGGGTCTGCTTCTTGTTCAAAAACAGGCCGTATACTATGCCGCCCAGGAAAGCCGTCAGCGTGAATCCCGGGAAAAACGGGCCGCTCGGGAAGAGCAGCGCGCCTATCATGTCTGCCACGGCGGCAGTGATGCCCGTCGTCAGCGGCGTGTAGTACATCGCCGTGACGGCAACGGGCAAAAAGGCAAAGCCTATCTTGTTACTCCAGATGTTGATGGAAAGAAAGCGCGAAAGCACTACCTCCATCGCCACCAAGATAGCAAGCTGGGCGACATTGCGGGGGTTAATCTTTTTCAATTGTAAAGCTCCTTTCGTGACAGTTGCCACTTAAAGGAGCATATTTGCGCCTTCGGTGGCAGCGGACGCGGGCATAGCACCGCGAAGGTTTCCCCTCTTCGTCCGTGGGCAACTTCCCATCCCACGGCACTTAACGCGCTGTGCCCTACTCTGTCGTCGTCGCGGACTTCGTATCCCTCGCTTCCACGCAAGCGTGAAAGCTCAGTCTCTCCGTCGCTCCTCCTCTCAGTATTGAAGCCATCCGGCTTCAATACTGCTGAACCTGTCGCGGACTTCGTATCCCTCGCTTCCACGCAAGCGTGAAAGCTCAGTCTCTCCGTCGCTCCTCCTCTCAGTATTGAAGCCATCCGGCTTCAATACTGCTGAACCTGTCGCGGACTTCGTATCCCTCGCTTCCACGCAAGCGTGAAAGCTCAGTCTCTCCGTCGCTCCTCCTCTCAGTATTGAAGCCATCCGGCTTCAATACTGCTGAACCTGTCGCGGACTTCGTATCCCTCGCTCTTCCTCTCCGAATTGAGCCAGCTTCGCTTGGCTGCGCTTCGGCTTCTCCGGATGATGCAGCGGAGTGGATGTGTTTCCGCGACCGTTTCCGGCCAAATACCGGGCTTTTCGCCTCCAATCTATATACTGCGCCATACAGGCGCTGCGCTTGAATTATACCGCCGCCCTGCCGGGCTGTCAATCCTCGACGCCGAACAGCGGTGACATCTCGTCGAAGAGCTTTTTGAATGCCTCGGGGTCGCCGGAAATCTTGTACTTGTGTTCCGGCGCGGGGAAAGAGCCTTCTTTGACCTCGCGTATGTAGTCCGACATGCCCCGCGTGGCCACTTCTCCGATGTCGCAGTACTTTTTGGTAAACTTGGGCGTGAAGTTCTTGTACATGCCCAGTGCGTCGGCGGCAAGCAGGACCTGCCCGTCGCAGTCGGCTCCGGCTCCGATGCCGTAGACCGGTATGGGCAGCATCTTGTGGACGTAAGCGCAGACCTCCTCCGGCACGCCCTCGAGCAGCAGGACGCGCGCGCCCGCCTTCCAAACGGCCAGCGCATCCTCTATGACTGCCCTGGCGCTGTCCGTTGTGCGTCCCTGGGCCTTGAAGCCGCCCATACTCGCGCTGGACTGCGGGGTGAGGCCGATGTGGCCGAATACGACCATGCCCGCTTTGGCTATGGCCTCAATCTTGTCCGCGACGGCGACGCCGCCCTCAAGCTTGATTGCGTCGACGTCGGCCTCCTTGTAGAAGCGCACTGCGTTGCGCACCGCGTCCTCCACACTTGCGTGGTATGCGCCGAAGGGCATGTCCCCTATCAGGTAGGTGTTGGGCGCGCCGCGGCGGACGCCCTGGCAGTGGGCGATACTCATGTCCATAGTGACGGGTACTGTCCCCTGCCAGCCATATACTATCATGCCCATCGAGTCGCCGCAGAGTATCATGTCCATACCGGCTTCCTCAGCGTAAGAAGCGAAGAGCGAATCGTAAATGACCATCCATGCGGCTTTCTCGCCGTTTTCCTTCATCTTGTAGAGGTCGAGTATAGTTTTCTTCTTAGGCATATGTATCCCCTTTCGTTTTGACCTATATTTCGAGCACATAACGCTCCCAGGCGTTGATGACCTTCGTCTGCCCGTACTCTATGCAGCGAGGTATGTTCCGCCCGTAGTTCATGTGCACATGACCGTGTACCAAATATTTGGGCCGGTACTTGTCCAGGAAGGGCAGGAAGGCCTCGAAACCCATATGCGCCAAATCCCCGGCGTCGCCCACTCCGCGCGGCGGTGCGTGGGTGAGGACTATGTCCACGCCTCCGGCGCGGCGGACGGCCCATCCTGCCTTCCAGATGCGCATACGCATCTGCTGCTCCGTGTACTGGTGTTTTCCCCCATTATACGCGAGGCTGCCGCCAAGGCCGAGTATGCGCAGGCCGTTTACCACTACGAGCTTGTCGTCTATGCACTCGCAGCCCTCCGGCGGGTTCCTGTCGTAGCCGGTGTCGTGATTGCCGTGGACGTACAGCAGCCGCGCCCTGCCCATTGTGACCAGAAACGAGAGATAGCTGGCCTTCAAGTCTCCGCACGAGAGCATAAGCGAGTATTCGTTCAGCCGTCCCGGCTGGTAATAATCCCACAAATACGGGCTCTCCACGTCGGAGAGCAGGAGTATCTTCAAGCTCCGTTCACTCCTTTCTCCGGAGCCAGCTGGTCTCTGTACAGCCCCTGGAGGCGGATTATAGGCCTTGCCATCGGCAGCAGCTCATCGTAGCCCGGTATGCTGCCGTCCACGTTGTCCAGCAGGTAGTCCATGTGCAGCGTCTCTTCCGGGCTGAGCCACCGGTTGCCGTCGCTGACAACAGAGCCGTCCTGGGAGCGGTAGCGGCGGTGGAACACGGTGAATATTCCGTCGATTATCCCACGCGTGAGAACATTGGCGAGACTGCGCACTCCGTCCGGCAAATCCTCAGCCAGCATCAGCCCAACGGCCCCGGAGGCCATGCCCCACCAATAATTCACGGCTTTGCCGCTGCCCCGGTAGTCCATGGCGTCCCAGCCGCCGTGCAGTATAGACGAGATCAGGCGGATGTAGAAGTTGCCCCAATCCCAATACGGTGAGGCCAGGGCCTTTAGCGAGCCGTCCGGCATGACCCGGCTCAGGCCCCAGTCGCCCTGCGGCATGTTCGGCATCGGCACGTCGCGGTTGGATATGACGTCCACGCCCATGCCGCGCAGCTCGCCTATCGGGTCCTCGCTCACAGCCGACCAAACCAGCTGTATACGCGCGTCCGGGTTTGTGAGCTGGGCGCCGAGCGCGAAGGCGTTTATGCTCGCCGGCACACCGTATATCGGGCTGCCGGCGACATAGCCAATCCTGTCGTTTTTGGCGACGGCCCCGGCTATCGCGCCGGTTATGAATTTCCCCTCGTACACCCGGCTGTAATAAGTGCGTACGCCGGTGTACGGCATACAGACCGAGCAGTTGAGCACCTTGACGTCCGGCCTGCGCGCGGCAAGCCTGCGGCACGCGGTTATGAGCGGCGGCGTAGTTGTAAAGACGACCTCCGCGCCGTCAGACACAGCCCTGTCCATGGCAGCATCCACGTCCTCTTCCGGCACCAGGTCATAGGCCTTGACCGAGACCTGTCCGGTCAGAGCGCGCTCCATCGTCCGCCTGCCCAGCTCGTGCGAGGCTATCCACAAGCTGTGCTCTGGGTCCGGACGGTTCACAAACGCCACATTCAGATGGTCGCTCTGCGGATAGGCGGCAAATATGCGTCCCAGCAGGCTCTTGTGCGCCGCAGAAGCACTGTCGTCTACGCTCACTTCTATGGGCTCGGCCTGGGCGCGGGCCTTCACGTCGTCCATGATGGACGCGAGCGAGCGCTCAATCTCCTGGCGAGAAAGCTCCTTGAGCGTACCCAAGGGGTAAAACTCCAGCCAGACCAGCAGCGCATCGGCCGTAGTCACGCCTATATTCCCGCCGCCAAGCTTGTCGAACGCCTCCTTGAAGTAGTGCCACGAAGCCTGGAAGCGGCGCCGCTCGTCGTCCGTCCAGACGTGCTGGGGGTCATAGCCCAGCGCTGCCTGGAGCTTGCTGAAGCCGCCGCGGTGGCTGAAATACACCTCGTACTGGCCGCTGAGGCGGTAGAAATCCATGAACTCGTAGTACACGGCCACGGCCTCGTCCTCCGACCATCGCGGGATTATGCGTGTGACATATCCCGGGACGCTGGCCGCGCCGAAGCTCTTCAGCACGCTGACGCGCTTGTTGCCCTCCAGGACGTAGAAGCGACCCATGTACTCATAGCACCGCACGGGGTCGCGTATACCCTCGTCGCTCAAGTGCGCCGCGCAAAGGGCAATCCACTTTGCCGCGAACTCGCTGTCGGGCGAGAGCAGCGGCATGAAGTCCGCGGCAAAAGCCGTGCGCCTTCCTATGCTTTTTGCGCCGACAATCTGCCCGGCGGGGACGTCTATGACGCCGAGGTCCACCCTGCCCGCAATCATGTCGTCGCTGAGTATCTCATCGAGTATTTGCAGATAGGGATACCGCCCGCTCATAAGGCAGTTCTTATATGTCCTCTTACCGGCCTTAAGGGCCTGCTGATACTTAGTTGTGGCCTCAGATTGGCTCACGGCGCCGCCTCCCTTAGTTTTATGCGACAATTCTATTCTACGCGATTTGAGAAGTCAAGCCAAAGAGCGCGTATGTTAAAACTTCAACGCGAGAATGGCGCGTATTTTGCCGGAAAATGTGCGGAAAAACAAAAGAGCCGCCCGGAAGCGGCTCTTTTACCGTAAGAATTATTTATCTTTCTCAGCGCTCGCGGCGCAGGCTCAGGTTCAGGAACAATGCTATCACGCTCAGGGCCAGGAGCAGGATGAAAGCGCCGGAATAGCCGTTCGTGGCGGCAGTAATAAGGCTGGTTCCGGTTGCGATGAGCGAGGCGAACACCAGGTTGCAGTTCATGATTGGGAAGTTCATGGCGAAGTATTTGCTGCCGAACACCTCGGATATGAACGCGGAGCTTATGGTCGGGCAGGAGCCGTAGGATATGCCGGTCAGGCACAGGCCCACTACACAGAGCGCGGTGGAGCTGGTAAACACGGCCAGCAGTGTCAGGCCCGCAGCAAATATGGCCACGATATTCGCGCCGATCATGGTGGTCTTACGTCCGAAGCGGTCGAACACGGCGCCGGTAATCACACGGCCCAGTCCGTTGCAGACGCTCAGCACGCCTACCAGCAGGGTCGCAAGGCTCTCAACGGCTCCGACGGAGAGCGCGAGGTCGCGCGCCATGGATATGACGGTGTTGCCCACGGCGGCAAGGAATACGACCAGTATGAAGGCCTTCCAGAAGGTGATGCTTCTGAGCATTTCACCTGTGGTGTAATCGCGGGCGGAGCTCGCTCCGGCCGCCGGTTTCGGAGCGGGAGCCTCTCCCGGCTTCGGGGCACGCAGAATTACGGCGGTTATCAGGAACATCACGCCGAGCGCCGCGCCCAGCATGTAGAACACCATGCGCCAGCCAAAGCTCTCGTTGGAAATGAGCGCGTCCGCCAGGGAGCCGAGTATAAGCGCGGATGCGCCGAAGCCCATCATAAGCACGCCTGAGCACAATCCCTTCTTGTCCGCGAACCAGGCGCTGACCGTAGATATGATGCAATTGTAGGCCATGCCGATGCCGAGGCCTGCCAGCAGGCCGTAGCTTATGTACAGCATGGCTATGCCGCCGCTCATTCCGCCGGCGAGGATGAATCCCGCAGCGGACAGCACGGCGCTGATTATGCAGCTGAGCTTGAAGCCTATCTTCTTCAGCAGCGCTCCGCCGGCCATGCCTCCTATGCAGAAGAAGCACATGGTCAGAGTGAAGTTCAGGCTCAGCGAAGAATCGCTCCAGCCGAACTCAGCGGTCAGAGGCGCTTTAAGTATGCTCCAGGCATATATTATGCCGCCGAAAAGCAAAGACGCCGTACCCAGAACCAGATACAGCCATCTGACAGACGAATTTTTAGTACTCATATCTTTCCTCCATTCGGTATTTCTCTCTCATTTAAAGGCATATACATATTTGAGGGCGCCTGTCAGGGCGCCCTCATTTAATTCAGTCCGTAAGGAAACGCTTCAGATGCGTCTCCATAGCCGCACGCGCCGCCTCGGCGTCGCGCCTTTCCACGGCCTTGAAGATTTCCTCATGCATCTGCTGGACATCCTTCATCATCAGCTCTTTCTTCCTGGCAGAAAGAACTGATGTTTTCTCGTCCAAAAGAACTCGGTTCAGGTTTCCGACAGTGTGATTCATCAGTTCGCTGACGCGGTTCTTCGCCGCTCTGCTGATATACAGATGGAAATGCTGGTCGGCCTCGGTAAACTGGCAGAACCAGTCCGGCGAATCGAAATTCTTCAGGACGCCGGCACCCTCGTCAAGGCTGGAGCGAAGCAAGCTTATGTCCTCGTCCGTGGCGCGCTCCGCGGCCCAGGCCGCGGCGGCGCCCTCGGAGGCCAGCCTGTATTCGCTCAGCTCCGCAAGGCTTACGTTCCCTATCTGGAGCGCCTCGCCGATGCTCTCCATCATATTGCGCCCCGTAGGAAGGGTCACAAGGGCGCCGTTGCTGCCGGGAATGGTGCGGATATAACCGCTGCGCTCCAGCATGCGAAGGGCCTCGCGTATTGTGGGCCTGCTGCGCTGGAAAAGCTCCATCATGTTCCTCTCGCTGGGCAGCCTGTCGCCCGGCTTTAGCTCTCCGGAGATAATTCTGTCCTTTATCTGCTCGTATATAGCCTCGCTGGCTCTCACCGTCTTAATAGGGTGGAAAATTTCCTCAGAACTATTCATCGCTTACGTTCTCCTTACAGGGGGTTTCGTAAATACTGTCTTTTTAGAATAGCACCTTTTTCCCGCTGGGGCAAGAGCAAATGAAGCATTCAGAGTTAGAATTTGTTCAATTAGCCAATGCGCTTGACGTCGGCGGCTTCTCCGGCGGCTATCATGGCGTCGATCTGCTCGGCGGTGTAGCCGAGGCCGGCGAGCACCTCGCGGGTCTGCTCACCCATAAAGGAGGCGCGCTCGTAGGGCGGCAGCTCGGTATCGGAGAAGATGACCGGAGTGCGAACCATGGTGCGCTGGCTGCCGTTCGGGAAGGTTACCTTCGCAAAGACGTCGCTCTCCCAGCACTGGGGATCGTTGAGAACCTCGTCCCAGGTCTGGCAGACGCTGTAGGGCAGGTCGGCCTTGGTCATCTGGCTCTTCCAGTGCTCCACGTCGTGCTCGGCGACAATGCCGGAGAGCACTGCGTTGAACTCCTTGAGGTTGTTGACCAGGTTGGTCTGGGGGTAGAACTTGGGATTGTTGACCAAATCCTCGCGCTCGAGGACCTCGCCCGCGAATTTATTGTAGAGAGCGTCGTAGGCGGGGACGGCGAACTGGAAGTAACGCCCGTCGGAGGTCTTATACGCCAGATTCAGCGGGTTGGTAACCTGGGTGCGGCTGATGGGGTACTGAGTGGAGGAATCGCCGTACTGGCTGGCCTGCAGGTAGAGGGAGACGTCCCACACGCCGGAGTGCAGCAGGCTGACGATGACCTGGTCGCCGCAGCCGGTGTTCTTCGCGCGGTAAAGGGCGGCGATGAGGCCGGCGGCGAGGTTCATTGCCACCTGGTGGTCGCCGAAACCGGCGATGGGCAGCATGGGCATGCTGTCGACGTCGTACATGGTGCCAAGTACGCCGCTGCGGGCGAAGTAGGCGGTGAAGTCAAAGCCGGGCAAATCCTTGTCGGGGCCCTTCTCGCCGTAGCCGCTGACACGGCCCATGACGAGGGACGGATAGCGCTGCTTCAGGCTCTCGTAGTCGAGCCCGGCACGCTTGAGTGGCTGCTCGCGCCAGTTGGTTACGAAGATGTCGCAGCCGGCAATGAGCTTCTCGACGACCTCGCGGCCCGCCTCGGACTTGGTGTTCAGGGTAATGAACTTCTTGCCGGTGTTCTCAAGGGTGTAGCTGGTGTCCTCGGCGTCGCCGTAGGGGCGGCCCTCGTTGACGGCGGTGAAGCGGAGCTGGTCGCCTTTGGGGGCCTCAATTTTGGTGACCTCGGCGCCCAGGTCGGCGAGGAAGCGGCAGCAGCAGGGAGCCGCGATAAAGGTGGCGAGTTCTACGACTTTTACTCCCTCAAGGGGCTTCGGATTGCTCATTGTAGTTTTCCTCCCTTAGTCATTCAGCAGTTCTTTGAAGGTCTCGATGGCGGTGCGCGCCTGCTCATAGTTGACCATCTGGCGGTCGACCTCAATGCTCACGCAGGGCAGAGAGGCCTCGTCGCAGGCCTTCTTGATGAGCGGATAGTCAAACTCCTCGGGGTCGCAGAACTTGGTGAGCACTATGAGGAGCCCCTTTGCACCGGCGGCGAGGGCGTCCTTGACTATCAGGTGCACGCGCTCCTTCTTGGGGTCGTACAGTACGCTGCAATAGTTCATGGAGCAGAATTTCTCGGCCAGGCATTCGAGGGCGTCGGGGCGCTCCGGTGCGTCGGTGCGGTACTGACGGCTCTCGGCGGCGATGTCGTCGCAGACAACCTGGAAGCCGTTCTCGTCGAGTATCTCGAGCAGGGCCGGGGCGTCGGCCAGAATTCCGCTGGTCATTATCGGGGTGCGGGCCGCGGCGGGCTCGCCGGCGCCAAGCTCGGCGATGAGCTTCTTCACGAGCTCGGTGTGCTCTTCCTTGAGCATGAAGAACGCGCTCTTGAACACGGCGCTGCGCAGGCTCGGGGTGACCTCGGGGTGCTTGGCGGCAACGGCGGCAAATTCGCGCATCACGGCGTTGTGCTCGTTGTAGACCTTGATGCTCTCAGCGAGCCTGGCCTCGTCGAACGCGGCGCCGGTGGCCTTCTCCAGGTCGGATATAACGCGCTTGTAGCCCTCGATGGTGAAGGTCTTGCCGAAATCGTGCTGGCGGTTCTGGGGATAGGTCATGGGGATGAAGGGGATATCCTTCACGGCGTATTTCCAGTTCTGGCCGACAACCTTCAGGCTGTCGCACAGGCTGGGGATGACGATGGCGGAGCAGCCGTCGTACACGCCGTTCATGCCCAGCTCGACAAGGCTCTGCATTACGGAGCAGATGAAGGCCGGGAAGTATTTCTTCGCGCCCTTGAGCTCTATGTCGCCGCCCCAGGCGCCCATGGGGACGAGGCCCATGGAGTGGATTATCTCCTCGGGGGTGTATACAGGGGCGGTAAGTACAATCTTCCTGCCCTCTGCGAGGTACTTGTCCTTCTGAGCGGCGGGATTGGCCGCTACAGCCTTGAATTCATCGAAGATAGTGTCAAGCATTCTGAGCAGCCTCCTTGTTAGCCTCCATGATTTCAGCCAGGCCCTGGACGCGGGTGTCGTACTGGGCCTCGGAGAAGTTGCGCGGGTCGGCCTGGTCGCCGTCGAAGCTGGTGACCGGGATATTGCACTCCTCGCCTATCTGGCGGCTCATCTCATACATAAAGCCGCTCCACAGCTTGCAGCTGCGGTTGGTGTGGACCAGCAGGCCTTCTACGCTGTTGTCCTTGCAGAGCTTTACGCGCTTGTCGCGGGCGTACTCGAGGTTGATGGCGTTTGGCACCTTGCAGTAGGCGCGGCACATGTCCTCAAAGTCGTCGTAGATGAAGCCGAAGGCGTCGGCGTAGATGGTGGTGACCATGTTGATTCCGCGGCTCTTCAGGCCGGTGGAGGTGGCGCGCAGCCAGGGCCAGCAGGCTATGCCCTCGAACATGATGCGGTACTTTTCCTCGGCGCGGAAGGTGGAGGTGCCCTTCTCGTGGTTCTCCTGGTACTCCTTGAGCAGGGTCTCCATGGCCTCGGCGGCCTCCTTCTTGCCGCGGGCGGTGACCATGACGGCCATGTGGTTGAGCAGGTCGAAGCCGTTAAACGGGCTCGGGGTGTAGCGGGCCATGGAGGTGGCGGCCAGCCAGGCGCGGGAAGTGCGGCCGGAATACTCCTTGACCTGCTGGTACTTCTCCTCGCTCCACTTCACGCCGAAGAGCTCCTCCAGCTGGTGGATGGCGGCGATAAACTGGGCCTTGACGTACTGGACCTCGGCGTCGCCGACCTCGTAGTCGGGGTTGAAGGGTATGTCAATCATTATAAGGGGTATGTTCAGCTCAACGGAGAGGTTCTCATACCACTTTATCATGCAGTTGCAGATGTTGTTGCAGCAGAGCAGGAAGTCCGGCTGGGGCATGTTCTGCTCGGGGATGTCCTTGTCCTTGGCGTAGGCCAGGCTGATACGGGCGTAGGCGCAGATGTCGTTGGAGTAACCTGCGGCTTCGCTCTCGGAGCACATGCGCTCGCCGCCGCCGCGCGCGGCGATGGCAGCGGCCTGGTTCTCAGGGTAACATACGGCAAGGCCGAGGGTCTCGGGAATCTCAACGGGGAAGTTGCTGGAGCACCAGCCTACAGGCTCTCCCCTGTCCTTTGCCGCCTGGGCGTCGGCATACGCTTTTGCCGCAATCTCATTCAGCTTGTACTTCGCGGAATTGGGGTCCGGTGGGGGACGGTGCTTTTTAATCTCTTCTGCCATAGTACATTCCTCCTGTCAACGTATGTTGATTATTTGTTGCGCTTGTTGTAAGCGTATATTGCGGCGCCTATAGCGCCGAAGAGCTGTGCCTTGTCGGAAAACAGTATGGGCTCGCCGAGCTGGGCCTCAAGCGCCAGCCGCACGCCGGCGTTCTGCGCCACGCCGCCGCTCATGCAGAGCCGCGGCACTATGCCGATGCGCTTGGCAAGGCCGGAAACCTTGCGCGCCACGCTGTCGCAGATGCCAGCGACCAGGTCGTCCCTGGGAACGCCGTTGGCCAGCTGGCTTATGACCTCGCTCTCGGCAAAGACGGTGCAGGTGTTGGAGATAGCCGCCGGCTTCTCAGCCCGGGCTGCGCACACCTCCAGCTCATCGACGCGCATCCTCAGGACGTTTGCCATGACCTCGAGGAAGCGCCCCGTGCCGGCGGCGCACTTGTCGTTCATCAGGAAGTCCTTCATACGGCCATGCTCGTCCAGCGCCATGACCTTGACGTCCTGGCCGCCGATATCTATAACCGTGCGCACATCAGGGAAAATTGCATGGGCGCCGATTGCATGGCAGCTGAGCTCGCTTATCTGTGCGTCCGCCTGCTCATAGAGGCTGCGCCCGTATCCCGTGGCGACCACATAGTCAATGTCCTCAGGGCCTATGCCGCTCTGCGTCATCACCATGCTTCTGGCCTCCTCAGAGCCCTCCGTGCCTATTCCTCCGTTGACTATTGAAGAGGCGATTATGTCTTTCCCGTCCCTAAGCAGGACACATTTGGAGGTTGCGGAACCGATGTCTATACCTAGTGTAATCACGTCGTCTTCCCTCGCTCGTCTTAGTTAACTGGTATTACCACTCGAGGACACTATACACCAGCGCCCATGGCGTGTCAACAATTTTTTAACGAAAAAAATATTTTTTTCACAAATTTGCAAAAACCTCTTGACTTAGTTAACCAGGTATACTAAATTAAGAGACAACACCGGACGTCAAATTCCTGACAAAGGAGTGTGTTTGCAAATGGTTCCCCTAGAGAGCATCACTGTCGGACAGTTCTTCCGCAGGACTTGCGAGAAGTTTCCCGAACGCCCCGCGGTAATATGCCATGACAGGGTGTACACATACGCAGAGCTCGACGAGCTCACCGTCCGTTTCGCCTCAGAACTTATACGCGATGGCGTTGTCAAGGGTGACCACGTCGGTATATTCGGAGAGGCTGAAGTGGAATCCCTGGCGCTTTTCCTGGCTGTCCAGCGCATCGGCGCGGTGGCCGTGCTGGTCAACACCATGCTTGAGAAGGATGACCTGGAGTGCGTCCTGCGTCTCTCCGATGTCAGGGTGCTCTGCGTCGGCAGCTTCTTCGGCCATGACCGAGCGCAGCTTGTCCCCAAGCTTGAAAACCTGCCGTGTCTCGAGCGCGTCTGCGCCTACAGCGAAACTCCGAGCCCCCTCTTCCCTCTCCTGCTTACCGGGGCCGAGCCCGACGCCGCCGCCGTGGCCGCTATGGAGGCCGAGGTAACCCCTGACGACACGGCGGTCATCATTTTCACCTCCGGCTCCACCGGCGCGCCCAAGGCAGTCATGACGAGCCATTACTCCCGCGTTAACGGCGGCATCCAGCAGGGCGCCGACATCTTTGCCACCTGCGAGGACGTGTTCTGCGTGGCTATGCCGATGTTCCACTGCTTCTGCGTCTCGGCCAACATCATGGCCGCCCTGTCCGTCGGCGCGTGTCTCTGTATGCCTAAGGACAGGCACACCCTTTCGATACTCACTGCCGTGAGCAAATACCACTGCACCGTCCTGCACTCCGTACCCAGCATGTTCCACGCCGTGATGTGCCGTCCGGACTTCGGCCAATGGGATCTCTCCAGCCTGCGTACGGGCATCATCGCCGGCGCGAGCTATCCCCCCGAGGACTTTGACCGGGTGGAGAAGGCCTTCGGCATGACTCTGCTATCCAGCCTCGGGCAAACCGAGGCCACTGCCGGGCTCACAATCTGCCGCCCGAACGACAGCCGCGAGAAGCGCTGCTTCACTGTCGGCGTGTTCATGGATCACGTTGAGGGAAAGATAGCCGCCATACACACTGGAAAGCCTCTGCCCCAGGGCGAGACAGGCGAGATATGCGTCCGCGGCTATCTGGTCATGCAGGGCTTCTACAAGCAGCCCGAGCTGACCGCGCAAACCATAGACAAGGATGGCTGGCTGCACACAGGCGACCTTGCCTACATGGACGAGGACGGATACCTAGTTATGAAGGGCCGCATCAAGGACATCATTATCCGCGGCGGCGAGAATATCAGCCCACTGGAAGTCGCAAATGAAATAGATTCAATAAAGGGTATCGCAGACTGCAAAGTCGTAGGCGTGCCCGATACGCATTACGGCGAGGAGGCCTGCGCCTGCGTGGTCAAGTTCCCCGGCGCCGAGATAAGTGCGGATGACATACACGAGTACCTCTCAAGCCGTCTTGCGGCCTATAAGGTTCCAAAATATGTCCTCTTCTTTGACCAGCTGCCGCTCAACTCCACCGGCAAGGTGGACTCCAAGGCCGTCAAGGAAATGGCCGTCCACGAGCTTGGGCTGTTTTAAATCATCAGTCTCTCAATCAAACATAGAAGGAGAACTCACATGGTATTATCAGAGAATCATCAGTTAATGAGGAAACTGTTCCGTCAGTTTGCCGAGACCGAGTTCACCCCTGCCCTGCTCGACCGCCTCGACGAGACCGGCGAGTTTGACTGGGACATCCACCACAAGATGTCGGCAGCGGGCTTCATGGGCGCGAAGATTCCCGTAAAGTACGGCGGCCAGGGCGGTGACACGCTCACCCATGTGCTGCTCGTCGAAGAGTTCGCACGCATCAGCCCCGTTCTGTCTATCTATGCAAACACCTCCAACTCCCTGGGCAGCGGCCCACTGCTCGCATCCGCCAACGAAGAGCAGCTTATGACCTACCTGCCCCCTGTGGCGCGCGGTGAGAAGATTCTCGCCTTCTGCCTGACCGAGCCCGACGCGGGCTCCGACGCGGGCGGCGTCATGACCAGCGCCGTACCCACTGACGACGGCTGGGTGCTCAACGGCCGCAAGCGCTTCGTGTCGGGCGCCCCGATGGCCGATTACGCCCTCGTATTTGCCCGCACCGACCCGAACGCCAAGGGCAACCGCGGCATCAGCCTCTTCATCGTCGACATGAAGCTCCCCGGCGTCAGCTGCGGCGCTCACGAGGACAAGATGGGTATCCGCGGCTATCCCACCAGCGACATAATCCTCGAGGACGTCCACATCAAGAAGGACGCCCTGCTCGGCAGGCTGCACTACGGCTTCGCCACCGCCATGAAGACCCTTGACGGCGGCCGCCTCGGCATGGCCGCGCAGGCCCTCGGCATTGCCCAGGGCTGCCTCGACGAGGCAGTTGCCTACGCCAAAACCCGTAAGCAGTTCGGCCGCACCATCTCCAACTTCCAGGGCATCAGCTTCATGATAGCTGACATGGCCACGGAGCTTGAGGCCGCCCGCGAGTTGGTGTACAACACCGCCGTCATGAAGGACGCCGGGGCCAAGGACGCCAGCATGCGCTGCTCCATGAGCAAATACTTTGCCGCCGAGGCCGCAAACCACATTGCCTACAAGGCCGTCCAGGTCTTTGGCGGATACGGCTTCATCAAAGGCTATAAGGTCGAGCGTATGTACCGCGACGCCCGCATAACTTCCATCTATGAGGGCACTTCGCAGATTCAGCAGGTTGTAATTTCCAACACCCTGCTGCGAGACTAAGGGGGGCGCGCAATGAAAATATTTGTCTGTGTGAAGCAGGTTCCGGACACCCGCGGCAAGGCCTACATAAAGAAGGACGGTTCCCTTGACCGCGCAAAGATGTCCACCATCATAAACCCCGACGACCTGGGCGCTGTTGAGACTGCCCTCAGGCTGAAAGAGAAGCTTGGCGCTGAGAAGATAATCGCCGTGACCATGGGTCCTCCTATGGCCAGCGTCATGATGCACGAGCTCTACGCTATGGGCGTCGACGAGACGGTCATCGTCTCCGGGCGTGAGTTCGGCGGCTCCGACACCTACGGCACCAGCCAGGTCCTCGCCTCCGCCATTGACAGCATAGGGCTCGGCAGCGACGACCTCATCCTCTGCGGCCGTCAGGCCATAGACGGCGACACCGCCCAGGTCGGCCCAGAGATAGCGGAGAAGCTCGGCATCGCCCAGCTCACCTACGTCACCGACATCGAAGTCGAGGACGGCGGCCTCGTCTGCAAGCGTATGCTCGAGGACGGCTACATGAAGGTCCGCATGCATCTGCCCTGCCTTATCTCCTGCATGAAGGAGATAGCCGAGCCCAGGTACATGAGCGTCAAGGGCATCCTCGACTGGGACGACAGCAAGCTGCGCATCATCGGCTACGACGAGCTCAAGGCCGAGCGTCTCTTCGACGATGACGTCATCGGCGTTGTGAAGAGCCCCACGGTCACGCTCAACAGCTTCGCCCTGCAGAAGAAAACCGGCGGCATGCTCCTGGAGGGTAATCCCGCAGACATGGCTGCAAAGCTTTTCGAGTGCATGAACGAAAAGCACGTTTTGGACTGAGAAGGAGGCTTGACCAGGTATGAAGTGCAACAGCAAAGAAGATTTTGCCCGCTACCAGGGCGTTTGGGTACTGTGCGAATGCCGTGACGGCCAGCTCTCCGATGCGTCCATAGAGCTTGTGAGCGAGGCCCGCCGCCTGGCGGACAAGCTCGGCACCACCGTCACCGCGCTGCTCGTCGGCTGGGACGTCGCAAAGCACGCCGGGACTCTCGGCGGCTACGGTGCAGACAAGGTCATAGTCTGCGAGCACGAGGCGCTCAAAGTCTACACCGCCGAGGCCTACACCGCCGCCGTCTGCCAGGTCGTCGAAAAGGGCCTGCCCGACACGCTGCTCGTCAGCGCCACGACCATAGGCCGCGACCTCGCCCCGCGCTGCGCTGCGCGCCTCAAAACCGGCCTGAACGCCGACTGCACCCTGCTCCACGTCGGTAAGCAGGAGTACCTCGACTATCTCTCCAAGGAGAGCTCCCAGGACCTCTCCGAGATTGAGGACATGGTCACGGATAACCAGCTCAAGATGACCATGCCTGCCTTCGGCGGACACCTGATGGCCACCATTGTCTGCCCGAACTACCGTCCCCAGATGGCCACCGTCCGTCCGGGCGTGATGCAGGCGGGCGAATACAGCGAGGAAGCCGCCGCGCGCTGCGTCGTCGAGACGCCCGAGATAACCATCACCAGTGACGACGTGCTCACCGAGGTCATCGAGACCGTCAAGGAGATAAAGAACACCGTCGACCTCACGGGCGCGAAGGTCATCGTCGCCGTCGGCATGGGCATCAAGAAGGACCCGAAGAGGGGCATTGAGCTCGCCGAGCAGCTGGCCGAGGCCTTTGACGGCGTCGTCGGCGCCACTCGCGACGTGGTCACCGAGGGTTGGATAGATGAGGACCGCATGATAGGCCAGACCGGCAAGATAGTGCGCCCGAAGCTGTACATCGGACTCGGTATCTCCGGCGCCATCCAGCACCAGGGCGGCATGAAAGACAGCGAGTTCATCGTCGCCGTCAACACCGACAAGCGCGCCCCTCTCTTCGAGATAGCCGACTGCGGCCTCGTGGGCGACCTCTTCGACGTCGTCCCCGCCATGCTCAAGGCTCTTAAGGAAGATTGAACCGCCTCTGAACGAATAAAATTTTTGCCGCGGGTTGCCTTGTGCCGCCCGCGGCAAAAGTTTATAATTGTCACATGCCAGGAGGTGACGGGAAATGTACAGGATTGCAGTTTGCGACGACGAAGCTGTGATTCGCCGTCAAATACGCGAGTTCCTTTCCCGCTTCTCGCTCGAGACCGGTGAGGAGCTTGAAATCGCAGAATTTACCTCCGCCAACGAACTCCTCTTCAACTACCCCGCCGGGCTCGACCTCATTTTGCTCGACATCGGCATGAACGGCACTGACGGTATGGATGCCGCCAAGGAGATACGCCGCTTCGACGAGGACGTCTGCATCATTTTCATAACCGCCCTCGCTGAACGTGCTATCGAAGGTTACGGTGTGCGCGCCTTCGGCTTCGTCTGCAAGCCCGTGAACTACGCCGAATTACGTCACGAACTCGTCAGCGCCATCCACGACATATCCAAGCGCGCGGCCGAGTACCCCGTTCTGACCGTCCAGTCCGGGCGCAGCACCCTGCTGCTGCCCACGAAGGACATCTACTACTGCGAGGTGCGCGACCACTCCCTCACCATCTGCTACCGCGACAAGGTCGAGGAGGCCCGCATAACTATCGCGGAGATGGAGCGCAAACTCAAACCCTACGGCTTCCTTCGCTGCCACGCCTCGTATCTGGTGAACCGGCGTTTCATCCGCCGCGTCGGCGCGAACAGCATCGTTCTGACCAACGACAAAGAGATACCCGTCAGCCAGCGCCGCAGAAAAGAGTTCATGGACGAGATCTTCGATTGGTACGGGATGTGAGGTGGGGTCACGTTGATGAATATAAGCTCCGCAATGTCTTTTGTGGGCGAATGTATAATTACGGTGTTCTTCTTCTGGCATATCCACAATCGCTCAAATTTCAAGCTCCGCCATGTGCTGGCGTTGATACTGGCTGTTGCGATCAGATTTGTGCTCTACATGTCGGGAGTGCCGCTGCTGTCGCCGGAACCGATAAACAACATAGGACTGCAGGAGCAGCTTGTAAGGTTGATGCTGCGCCTGTTGACGACGGTGCTGTATCTATATAGCTGCAAGGAATGCTCCACTATAACGAAAGTATATTGGGCGGGCTTCGAGACGGTGATCCACAACGCTTTTACATGCATGAGGGCCTGCACCTTCATAGTCGTCGGCGCCGGCAGCTTGGCAGAGGAACCGCTAATGGTGTCTGTCGGGGTGTTGGTGACCGAGATTGCCGCCTACTATATTATATACAGGCTGATCGACGTACAAGAGCTGGATAAGCTCGGCCCGATACCCGTGATAGAACTTGTACTCAACACTGTTTTGAACCTGGTCATCAAGTGGGGGATAACCTCACCTGAACACTATGTAGATACCAATGTGCTGATGCTTGCGCTGCTGGCGGACATCGGCCTGACGATAAGCATGGTCGCGGTTGAACGCAATCAGCAGATGCAGGAAAGACAGCTCAAGTTGGTCATAGAAAAAATGGAGCTCAAGAGCGAGGTAAATAACGCCCTGCGCGCCCAGCGCGCCGACGAAAACCTCCGCCGCCTCTACCACGACATGAAAAACCACCTGCTCGCCATCCAGAGCATGGCGGGGGACAAGAAAGAACTCAACGACTACCTCGGCGAGCTCCTCCCGCAGCTCGGGGAATACGGCAGCCAGCTCAACACCGGCAGCGCGATGATCGACGCCCTGCTCGGCGACAAGCGCGAGCGCGCCGCTGCGGTGGGCGTGCGCTTCCACGTCCAGCTCGACCTGACGCCGCTCTCGTTCATGAATAACGCCGAGCTCGTCTCCATCTTCGGCAACGCCGTGGACAACGCCGTCGAGGCCGCGCGCGAGTGCACCGACGACGATGAGCGCTGCGTCTACATCAAGAGCCGCAGGGTGGAGGATATGTTCTTCCTCAGCTTCGAGAACCACTACGCCGGCGAGCGCAGCCGCCAGGCCGGGCGCTTCCGCACTCGCAAGGCCGACAAGGAACTTCACGGCATCGGCCTCGGCAGCATCGAAAAGGCCGTGCACAAGTATTCCGGCGAGGCCCAGGTCTCCAACGACAACGCTACAAGGACGTTCAGGCTCAATATAATGCTCTCAATTCAAAAGCCCTGAGCACAGTGCACAAATAGCAGCCGCCAAATTTGGCGGCTGTTTGCATTTACGACGGCAAAACTGCATTTACGTCAAGTTACATCCTTATGGTTAATTA
Organism: uncultured Eubacteriales bacterium; assembly: GCA_900544765.1. Taxonomy (GTDB): domain Bacteria; phylum Bacillota; class Clostridia; order Oscillospirales; family Oscillospiraceae; genus Scatomorpha; species Scatomorpha gallistercoris. The sequence goes on from UQWI01000001.1 coordinate 180,603, forward strand.
TTTGCTAAACTATGTTTACCAAGATTTCAAGGGAGGTAACTTGAAGTGAAGAAAATGAACGAAAGGAAGAAGGCCGTACGCTTCTTCTGTATCGCTATGGCGGTGTTGCTCTTCAGCAGCATCATGATCTGGGGGTTCCAGACTGACTGGGGCTATGTTAAGATCGAGCGATTGATGCTCAACGCCCCGGACGGCAGCAAGCTCAGCACCTTGATATACATACCCGACACCGCCACTCCTGAGACTCCGGCGCCGGCGGCTGTCATCTGCCACGGACGCTCGAACCAGGCACACTCTAACGACACCTGGTGCATGGAGCTGGCAAGGCGCGGCTACGTCGTACTGTCTCCGGACCTCTCCGGCGGCGGCGAGAGCGATGTCGTCGACAGGGATATGCAGTCCCTCACCACTGCCAAGTATGCGCTGACCCTCGACATCATCGACAAGGATCAGTTCAACTTGCTCGGCTACTCCAAGGGCTGCACCAGCGCCATTACCGCTGCCTACGCCCTTGCTGACCAGGTCAACACCGTAATGCTGGTCCTTGGACCTTTCATGGTTCGCAACAACTTCGACATGATAAGCAGCCTGCTGCGTGAGCACGACGTCGATGTCGCCACCATCAAGGCCGATGCCGACCAGTACGACTACATGCTCATCGGCGACGGCCCCGAGTGCAGGAAGTTCGTCAAAGAGAAGCTGAACCTCCCGGTGGACATCGTACCCGAGCAGGACATCCAGCTCGGCGAGACCAGCATCTTCCGTTACTATGAAGTGACCGGCACCATGCACCAGACCGGCAACATCAGCGCCGATTCCATAAGCGCCATTCTCGACTTCGAAAACGACTTCAACAACGCTCCCATCCAGCGTGAAAACACCGATCAGGCCTGGCTTCCTCAGCAGATCTTCTCCGGCATTGCCTGCGTGACCATGATGTTCGCCCTCGCGGCCGCCATCAACCTGCTCATGCAGCTCGACTTCTTCAAGTCCACCATGAGCTTCAAGCGCGCTCCGCGCAAGGAGCAGCGCGGCCTGAAAGCCTGGGTGCTCGACATCCTGTTTGCCGTTGCAATTCCGGCCCTGCTCTTTATCAAGGTCTCCACCTGGGGCATAAACTGGTTTGCCAACAGCAAGATACTCACTTCTACCAACCTCAACGGCATCATGCTCTGGCTGCTCGTGGCCATGTGCCTCATCGGCCTCATCCGCCTGGCCATCCGCACCTATCGCCGCAAGGCAGCTGGCGAGGTGATAGCCGCCTCCGACTTCTGCCTGGCTCCGCAGGGCGGCAAGTTCTACTGGCCCAACGTCGGCAAGGCCTTCATAATCGGCATCGTCTGCACCGCTTTCTTCGGCCTGTGGATGGCTGCCATGGAGGGCTATATGGGCATCAACTACCAGGTCTGGAACGTCTCCACTTACCTCAAGCCCAGCCCGGAGCGTATCGTCAAGGCCATCCCGTATATCATTATCATCATGATCGTCATGTTCTCCGGCAACATCAGCCAGCGTGTGCTCCCCTCCACCGGCAACGAGCGCCGCGACATGTGGATCGCCGTAACTGTCAACAGCGTCCTCACCGCTTTTGCTCTCTTCCTTCTGCTCGTCATACAGTACGGCGGCAGCCTGATAGTTGCTACCGGCTGGGTACCGTTTGAGGGCGTCAATGGCTCCACCGGCGCGCTCGACTTTGCCTTCGGCTACTGCTACATGATGGGCGGCACGACCGGTGTTGTCACCTACCTCTACCGCAAGCACGGCAACGTACTCTGCGGCGTAATCCCCGCCAGCATCTTCTGCGGCCTCTTCACACTCCTGAGCTTCACGCTCGTCCGCTGAGGATAGTCAATATCAAGGCCCGCCTCTGTTGAGGCGGGCCTTGAACATTCCGCCGCACGTTTGGTGCGAAAAAGGCAGGCTATGTGCGCCTGCCTTTTTAATATGCCTTACAACCCGCTGCAAGATAGGAAACCGCCGTCCACCGGAACGGTTATACCAGTCACGAATCCTGAGCGCGTATCGTCCAGCAGCCAGTCAATCGCCCCCAACAGCTCGTCGGCCTTGCCAAAACGCCCCATCGGCGTGTGCGCGAGTATGTTCTGCCCTCTTGGTGTATAACCGGTCTCAAGTGAGCCGTAGAACTTTATATTGTTGGCGTTTGTGATAAAACCCGGCGCAACCGCGTTAACTCGTATGCCAGCCGGAGCAAGATAATTCGCCAACCACTGCGTAAAATTCACGATTGCAGCTTTGCTCAGGGCATATGCCGGCCTGCAGCTCAGCGGCCGGTAACTGTTCATGGATGCAAAGTTCAATATCGCTCCGCCGCCGCTCTCCGCCATTTGCCTTCCGAACACGCGAGAGCATATAACCGTACCAGTTACATTTATGTCTATTACGCTGCGGAATGAGTCCATGCCAACGTTGAAGAAGCCGATGTTGTCGCCCCACTTCTCCTCGTCCAGCTCTTCAGGTGTAAAACGTGCGTTGGTGGTTATCGCTTTTGGGTTATTCCCACCCGCCCCGTTGACCAATATATCGCAGTGGCCCAGCTCATCCAACAGCTCAGAGGCGACTGAAAGCATGGAATCTTCATTTGAAACATCGCCTGTCTTTGGTACGCAGACGCCGCCCATGGCCTTTATCTCTTCCGCAACGGTCTCGAGTTTCCCCATAGTGCGACCAATCACGGCAATCTTAGCGCCTTGCTGCGCCAAATGCTTCGCCACGCTGGAACAGAGTTTCCCTCCTCCACCGGTTATAACAGCTACCTTGTTTTCAAACGCTTTTTCATTCGCCATAATGCACTCTCCCGATTTTCACAGCGGGTCTGCGTTTTCAACTCCAACGCAGACCCGCCTCAAAAACTCTTTTATTAACTTTTTAAAAGTAGTTACGCAGAAAGACCGGCATCCACAACGAGCTGACTATAAAGCTCAAGTTCTTCTGCGCAATAAGCTGTATATTCTTCACTGTTCATAAATAGCGGCTCCGCCATATTGTCATGGCAGTAATCTGCATACTCTTCGCTGTTAACCGCAGTCTCAAACGCACTTTCCAGTATATTGAGTACATCAGCCGGAGTTCCCTTAGGCGCAAGAATACCGCGCACAGATTCAATTTGGACATCAAGGCCCAGCTCAGAAAGAGTGGGAACATCAGGATAGTAAGATTCACGCTCAGGCGCACACGTTGCTATAAGTTTCATTTCTCCGGACTTAAAATAATCCTGATATGTGCTTGAAGAAATAACAGCCGCGTCAATGTCACCATTCAGCAGTGTAAGGCCAACTCCAGCTGCTCCACCATTTGAGCCAATTATCTCACAATCTACACCAAGTTCATTAAATATTTTAATAGCAGCAAGATGCCATACACCACCAGCAGCACCAGTGCCTATCGTTAATTCTCCGGGGTGCGACTTAGCGTATTCAACAAACTCTTCATAATTAGAGTATCTCTCATCATCACCCCTGATGATTATCTGGCAGCTCTCAGTATAGCAACTGCATACTACCTCAAAATCTTCGTAAGTAAGGTCAGCATATCCTGCCGCCTTAACAAGAGCGTGATTAACGGATGTAAACAAAAGTGTGTAGCCATCAGGTGAGGACTGGGCCAATTGCTGCAGTCCAACCGCGCTTGCTCCGCCTGGCATATTGTTGATTATCATCGTTTCTCCCAAGGTTTCTTCAACTAGAGGAAACAGCTTGCGAGCCTGCAAATCTGTGTCGCCACCAGCTGACACAGGAAGTATCACTTCGATAGTTTTTGACGGATAATCTGTACTTGTATCAGGTTCACCTGAACCAGGAGAATTGTCCACCTGAGCTGTACCACAGCCAGTAAGCAGTACGCACAGTGCCAATGTACAGCACAAGAGCACACGAATCCTCTTCATAATTTACCTCCTCTGTATAGTTTTTTAAACTTCACTCCGCCTTAGCGGCCTTTTGCGCTTTGCGTTTTTTCATATAGGACTTCAGATGAGGGGAAACCAGCATGATTATAGCAAGAGCCCAAAGTATGCAGGGGATGGGCCTAAAGAAAACAGATATATCATTTCGGCTCATCGCCATAGCAGATCTGAAATTCACCTCTGATAGCTGTCCAAGCACTATTCCAAGTATGCTAGCCGTAGCCGGTATTCCGGTTTTCTTAAATATGAAACCAATAATGCCAAACACGAGCATAACAAAAATCTGAATTGCATTATTAGTAGCAGAATATGCACCTATCATGCATATCAGCAATATAACCGGAATAAGAACCTTGTCATCTATGTCTATTATTTTTGCAAACCACTTGGCAGCAAGGAGTCCGAACACAAGCATGCCTATATTTGTGAATATTTCAAATATATAAACCGTATAAACAATATCAGGATTTGTTGAGAAAATAGATGGACCCACATTTATCCCATGCAGTAAGAACGCCCCCATAAGGATTGCAGTGACACCATCGCCGGGTACAGCCAGCGCAAGCATCGGTATAAGTGCTCCGCCAATAGCAGCATTATTAGCTGTCTCGCACGCGGCCACACCTGCCGGATTTCCCTTTCCAAACGAGCTTGGATCTTCAGCCCTGTTTTTTTCATAATTGTATGCCGTAAATGCGCCCACGGTACCTCCGGTGCCAGGAAGCGCTCCAATTACGGTGCCAATAACTGCTGAGCGCAGGATAACTCCTTTGAGCTTCCAAAGCAGCTTAAACCCTGGAAAGACTTTTCCCATCTTCTGCTTTTCCTTTTTCACTGTGCCGATATCAAATATCTGGCAGAGAAGCTCAGATACTCCAAACAGTCCTATAAGGCACGGTATAAGGCTAATACCGCTGAGCAGTCCGGTCACGCCAAACGTAAATCGCGGATATCCGGTCAGAACGTCAGTACCCACAAGTGCAACAAGCACGCCAAAAGCCGCTGCAATCATTCCTTTCGCAAATGTGCCGCCGGAGGAATTTGCGATTATTATCAGTGCAAAAATAGTGAGGACAAAGTACTCGGGATAACTAAACTTAGTTGCAACCAAAGCCAATGCCGAGCAGCAGAATATAAGACAAATGCAGCCGAATATACCGCCCAGGAACGAAACGCAGGTGGCTATGCCAATAGCCTTGCCGCCTTCGCCTCTTAAGGCCATTGGATGTCCATCCAAAGATGTCATAACGGCTGCCGGAGTGCCGGGCACACTCATCAGGATGGCCGATATGCTTCCGCCGTACACACCGCCATTGTAAACTCCCAGAAGCATCGCCAACGACGGTATCATGTCCATGTGGTAAGTAAATGGAATCAATATCGCAATCGTCATAGTGGCCGTCAGGCCAGGTATGGCGCCCACTATTATTCCAACAATAACGCCTGCTGTTGCAAACAGTATAGTTTCAATAGTCAGGTTGTTTGACAACGCGGTCAATATCGTCTCAAACATTGCAATCCTCCTTTATAAGAAAAGTGTATGCAGAGGTATCTGAAGAACCATAACAAAAACCACATACATGCATGCCGTACCTACGGTTGGCACCAGAATCAGCCTGAGTACCCTGCGTTCACCGCAGAGAAATATCGATCCAAACAGGAACAACGCTGACAGTATTTCAAAGCCGACTATCTCTATCAGTAAACCATACAAAAACATCATCACCGGAATACAAATCATTGCGATGAAGTTTTTCTTTCTCTCCTTAATCTTAGCAATAACAGAATTGAATTTCTCTTTTTCCTCGCTGAGGTCAATCTTGCCGTCAGCAGTTTTATGTGAAACCAACTCTTTTACGGCAGGTACTAATGCGATAATTGAGAAAACAACAATCGCCAATCCCATTACTGTGGGGAAAACATCTGGACCTATTGGAGTGATTATTGAGAAGTCCGGAAACGTGGCTGCATATATGACGACGCCTGCGCCCATCAGCAGGAATACCACGCAAACTATAACATTCAGCACCAATACTCCCCTCCTTATAAAGGAATATCTTTCAGGCCTTAGGCCTTGAGCAAAATTTTAACTATGCCCGGGACTCTGTTCATATACATCTGAAAAGCGTCGTCCGCTTCGGACATAGGAAGCTCATGTGTGACCATCCCGCTGGTATCCAGCTTGCCGTGGTCAAGCATCCTTATTATCCTGGCGAAGTCCTCTTCATAGTACATGGACGTCCCTGTAATCATCGTCTCTCGGGCGCGGTTCATTTCCACGTTCACCAAAGCGTCAGTGTCAAACATCGCTACACAAATTACCTGACCCTGCTTGCGGGTCATAGCGATAGCCTGGTTTACAAGTGCGTTTACTGGAGCCGTAACGAACACGGCATCGCATCCGCCATCGGATATCTCCAGCACCTTTTCAACCAGCTCCGGGTCACGTGCATCGAGCGTATGAGTAGCGCCCATAGTCATCGCCCTCTCCAGGTTGAACTCCTGGACATCGGTGCAGATAAGCGGCACCGCTCCAGCCCTTGCAGCCATGATAGCTGTACACAGGCCTATTGCTCCGGAGCCGAGTACTGTTACTTTGTCTCCGGCGGAGGTTTTGGCCGTCCTGACTGCGTGGAGGCCGACAGCCAGAGGCTCTATCAGCGCGCCGTCCTGCATGGAAACGTTATCCGGCAGCATGTATGCCAGGTGTGCAGGCACAACACAGTATTCCGCATAACCGCCCGGCCATTTCTGTGAACCAAATATGGTCTTGCTGGAGCAGAGGCTGGTTTCGCCCCGGAAGCACTCCGGGCAGTGGCCGCACCCATACATAGGCACTGCGGTTACCCTGTCACCGGTCTTGAAGCGGCTCACGCCTTCTCCAAGCTCCTCAACGATACCGGATATCTCGTGCCCCATGATGACGGGCGGCACGCGCTTCTTGTGCAGCCCTTTATAGGCGTGCAGCTCAGAACCGCAAATACCGGCGTAGCATGTCTTTATCAGCAGCTCTCCCGGACCGGGAACCGGCTTTGGAACATCTTTGTACTCGATGTGATAGGGCTCGGTAAGCACTGCAGCTTTCATAATCGCCATGTGCGCCCCCTCACCCGTTCAGGCGGATCTTGAACACCGCCTTTCGGATATCGCCGGGGGCTGACGTGCAGAGGCCGGGGGCGTGTACGTCGTCCGGGAACACGATGACAAAGTGTCCGGGCTTCAGGTCTATTGCGGCCCAGCTGCCGTCGTAGAACCAGACGTCACGCTCAGGTGCGGCCTCGGTGACCTGCAGGCTGTCGTTCCTGAAGCACCAGCCTACCGTCTCCTCGCCTTCCAACAGCATCTGTATGTCCGCGAAATCGTCATGGGCTTCGAGCTTGGCGTCGCTCTGCGGCTTTGTACGCATGTGCTTTACGTTTACACGCACGTCCTGCCCGTCGATGAGCACATTGCCGTCCTCGAGCATATCAAAGTCGGTACCGGCGATGAAGCGCAGCGCCTTGTCCAGCCCTTCGTTTATCCCGAGGTAGTCGAGCGCATGTTCTTTGTTAGTCACTATCATAAGCTCTGCCTCCGGATACCTCAGTACTTGTAAAGGTACTTGGGCTCGCGGCCCTCGAGGACGTCTATCAGGCCCTCGACCGCCCACATGGCCATGTTGTACATGGACTCCCAGGTGTTCGCGGCCACATGCGGGAAGCCGATAAAGTTGTCCAGTTTGTTCAGCGGGCTGCCGAAAGAGTTCTTCTCATCTACAAACACGTCAGAGCCGCAGGCACGCAGCTTGCCGCTGGTCAGCGCTTCGTACAGCGCATCCTCGTCCACAATTGCGCCCCTGGCCGTGTTGACAAGTATCGCGCCCGGCTTGAAGTGTGTGAACATCTCGGCGTTGAACAGCTTCTCGGTCGCCGGTGTGAGCGGGCAGTTGATGCTCACCACATCGCTGCGCTCAACCAGCTCTTCCACGGTCTCAACCTTCTCGATACCCTTATCCGCCAGTTTCTCGGCCGGTGTGTGAGGAGCGTAGCCCAGGATATCGCAGCCGAAAGCGCCCTTGAACATTCCTGCAAGAGTAGTGCCGATGCGTCCCGAGGCTCCGACTATGCCTACCGTCTTTCCACGCATCTCGTTGCCGCGCATAGACACCGGGCCGAGCTCGGCGAAGCCCTTCGTTTTCTGGATGTACTCTGTTGTGTAAACGTTGCGCATAAGGGTCAGAGCCATCGTAAACGCGAACTCAGCCACCGAGAAAGTGTTGGCCCCGGGCGTATACACTATCGGTATACCGAACTCCTTGCAGGCCGCCACATCCAGGATGTCCATTCCGACACCGTGGCGAGCGATTACCTTGCACTTCTTGGCCCGCGATATCTGCTCGCGGTTGAGATGATGCGCTCGGAGCAGGATGCCGTCCAGCTCCTCAATGTGGTCGAAGTTGTCTACCACGTCCGCGAAATCCCTGAGTTTCTTCTCCGCGTCGGGATGGATAACTTCAGCCATATAAACTTTGTATCTCATCTCGCTGCAATTACCTCCAATCGTGTGATTTATCTACCACCAGCCATAATTGCCGGATATGTACTCGAAAACATGTTAAATATGACATTTTTGTCAAAATACTTAGTTATTTTTTAATTTTAAACAATGTTATTCAACATTGTCGTCCCTCTTATGTATAAATGATACTACATTCAGGGCGATTTGTATAATCTCAATATATTATTGCATCCATTACCTGAAATTATGGTTAATGCTGCCCCAGGACGTATTTCTCTATAAACCAGGCCACGCCGTCCTCGGTATTAGGACGTGTGACATAAGCTGCCGCGGCCTTCGCCTCGTCCACGCCGTTGAGCATGGCTACGGAATTTGGGAACGCCGAGAGCATGCCGACGTCGTTGCTCCAATCTCCGAAACAACAGATTTCCTCGCGTCTTAGCCCGAGCTGATGCGCAAGATTTTTCAGTGCCTCTCCCTTTGAGGCCTCGCAGCGCACTATGGATATGGAACTGCCCTCGGAGCAGTCCGTGCGGACTTCCGGATAGGCGGCCAGCAGGCGCTCGACCTTCTCTCGCAGGGCGCTGTCCGGGTTGTCTATAAATATCTTGTAGACGTGCTCGGACGCTATGTACCCTGGCGTGGTATCCTCATAAACCGAGGTCGGCACCGGCCGTTCCCCGTGTGCGGCGGCGAGGCGGTTATACAGCTCAAAGCGCCACATCCTGTGCGTATCCCGGCGCATGTAGCAGGACTTTGAGGTGTAAACGGTGTAGTCCGCGCCCATGTTATGGCAGGCCTCGCAGAGTCCGGCGGCGTAGTCACGGGACAAAGGCAGCTCATATATAGGCGCGCTGCCGTCCATTCGCTGAACGACCGCTCCCTCCAAAGCGATAAGTGGTACGGAGCTTATCCCTGCCTCGGCGCAGTATACGCCGAGCATCATCGGCGTCCGTGCGGAAGCTATGGTATACGCTATACCTCGCCTGCGCAGCTCTGCAAAAGCGCGAAGCGTATCGCCGCTGAACTCCTTGTTGTCGTTCAGGGCAGTCCCGTCCATGTCGCAGACAACCAGTTTTATCCCCTCAAGAGGCTTCTCGGGCAGGCGAAGCGCCTCACAGCCCATTTCCATAATCCGACACACCCTTCCCAAAAGGCTGAATCAAAAAATGGACCCCCACATCTGTGGTCATATCCGCAGACATAGGGGCCCAGGGAGGCCGCTGTCCGATTATCTCGTGGCAGACACCTTACCGGCCATATATTTCATGACCTGATCATAGGTGGGCAGAGCCTCGATGTTTCCGGGCGCGGAAACAGCCATTGCGCCGATAGCGTTCGCATACCTGAGCGTCTCCTCCAGGCTCCAGCCCTTGAGCGAAGCGGAGATGACGCCGGCCGCGAAGGAATCGCCCGCGCCGAAAGCGTCGACAACGTGGTCGACTTTAAATCCGGGCGAGAACACGCGCTGCCCACCCTGATAGCCAATTGCGCCGTCAGGTCCTATCTTAACTATTACCGTGCCGACGCCGCGGCCCATGAGCTCGGCTGCTATGTCGTCGGGTTCGCTCTTACCGAGCAGCAATTCGCCCTCGTCACGCCCGGGCAGTGCAATATCGACCAGCTCCCATATGGAGTTGATGGTCTCTCGCGCCTGCTCAATTGACCACATCTTCAGACGCAGGTTCGGGTCAAATACGACCTTGACTCCGTGCTCCTTCGCTATGCGCATCGCTCTGATAACCGTAGCGGCCGCATCAGGGCTGATGGCCAAAGTGATACCGGTGACGTGCAGGTACTTGGCCCCGGCGATGTACTCCTCGTCGAGCTGCTCCGGCTTCATGGCGCTGGCCGCGGAGTTCTTCCTGTAGTAGAAGTTGCGGTACTCGCCGTTGCCGGCCGGCTGCCGGAAGAATATTCCCGTGGGGCGCTCGCTGTCGGTGGCGACGCGGCTCATGTCGACGCCCTCGCCCATGAAGGTGCGGCGAACGAGCATGCCGAACTCGTCATCGCCAAGGCTGCTTATCCAGCCGGCCGTATGTCCCTGCCGGACGACGCCCACGGCCACCGTAGTCTCGGCGCCGCCGGTGTGGCAGGTGTAGTTGCTCGCATAACGCAGAGGCCCGTTTGAAACGCTGTCAAAAACCACCATGGTTTCGCCAATGGTGACGAGTTCAGGCATGTCTATCGCTCCCGTCTCTTTAAGATTCTTTATTTACGGCTCAGCCGATGAGCATCTTGGTCTCGGTCAGCACCTTGCGGATGCGCTCAACCTCTTCCTCAGGCAGGGGCAGGAACGGACGCCTGGGTAGGCCGATATCTACGCCGAGCATCGGCAGTACGGCGTGATAGAACGGAACGGGGATGCCGCTGCCGGTCACGCTGCGGAGCATGTTGGCCTTGAGCTGTAGGTCGCGGGCCTCGGCAAACTTGCCTTCCGTGCACTTGGTGTAGATGTCCTTGATGAACTCGGGGAAAGCGTTGGACAGGCCGGAGACACAGCCGTGTGCGCCGCCGACTACTGCGGGCAGCAGGTGGGTCTGAGAGCCGATGAGGAAGAGGAAGCCTTCCTTCTTGACCTTAGCCATGAAGTCGTAGAACAGGCTGATGTCGGCGCTGCTGTCCTTTACGCCCTCGAGGCCGATGTCGGCGAGCTCAGCGAGGAAGTCGCCGCTGATGCAGAAGTTGCTGTACTTGGGGTTGTTGTAGGCAATAACAGGCAGGTCTACGTTCTTGATGAGGTCGGCGTAGTACTGCTTGATGACATTGGGGGTGTGGCGGTAGTAGAACGGTGTCACCGCGGCCAGGGCGTCGGCGCCGACCTTCTCGGCGTGCTGAGCCAGCTCAATGGTGTCGGTCAGGTTGGTGGTGCCGATGTGCATTATAACAGGGACGCGGCCCGCGCAGGTCTTGATGGTCACCTCGGCGAGGGTCTTCCTCTGGGCCACGGTCATTATGGGGCCGCTGCCGTAGGAGCCGCCAACAAACAGGCCGTCAACCTTATCGCACAGATAGTTGATGTAGTTTTCAAGCTTGGCTACATCGACCTCACCATCCGCGTCAAACGGGGTGATAACTGCCGGATAAACACCTGAGAATTTCTTAACGTCCATTTCTTTGCTCTCCTTTTTGAAGTGTTGTTTTTTGCCTAAAGTTCGCCTTGAGTGGCGCCCTTTTTTCTATGACAAGAACATAACACATAAACAAAGAAATGAAAAATACCGTTTCGTCATCAAATCAATAACTTAAAGTTATCATAGCTTGACGCCGGCCGTCTGCGAGCGCCTATTTAAAGGCGCGTTCGCTGTTGTTTGTCCTGTCCTCAGGCCGTACTGTTCTTCTCTCCTGCCAGGATGCCCACATGTTCTTTGGCGTAGCTCAAAAAGCTTTTCAGGTTCTGGCTGAAATACTTGTTTTCAACATAAGCTACCCGTATGTACAGAAGCAGCGGGCGCTCAAACACGTTCAGTGCGCGGAATCGTCCGTTCTCGAGGCGCTTTCTGACCGAGAGTTTGCTCAGCACGCCTACGCCGAGGCCTGCGTCCACGGCGTTTTTTATGGTCTGCGTGTTGTGGCAGGACCAGGCGGGGTTCCAGTGGATGTTGTTTTTCTCCATCTCGAGCGCGAAGATTTCTCTGGTGTGGCTGCCCTTCTCACGGACTATGAAGTCCAGGCCGTCCAGGTCCGCCAGAGTGACGTTCTCCTTGCCGTACAGCTCATGCAGGCGGTTTACTACGAGCAATATGTCTGTACTGCCCACTATATCGGACTTTATGTCCATGCTCGTCAGGCGGCCCTCGACGAAAGCTATGTCCAGGCGACCCTGGAGCAGGGCCTGTTCTATGACCGGCGTGTTGTCAACCAGAGCCTCTATGCGCACGGAGTCGTTCTCCGCACAGAAGCCTGATACAATTTCGCTGAGAATGCTTGTCCCGATGGTTATGCTCGCGCCTACTCGTATCAAGTCCTTTGTGTTGCGCGCCCTCATGTTTGTGTCTATTGTGTCCAGCAGGTTCACCACCTGCTTTGAATACTCGTAGAGGTTCGCGCCCTCCGGCGTGAGATACAGCGCCTTGTTCCATCGTTCAAACAGCTTGACGCCGTAATCCTGCTCGATGTCGTGGATAGTCTTGCTGATAGCCGGCTGCGACACAAACAGCTCCTTCGACGCCTTGGTCATGTTCATGTGTTTGCAGACCTCGTAGAATACTCGCAGATGCCTCTCAGTTATCATATTTTCACGTCCTTCCGAAATACCCAAGCTCCATGGTATGTACGTTATAGCACATCTTCAATAAAATGAAAACACCGTTTTCTCGGTTTTCTAGCTTTTTACATAAGCAGAAGTTATTGAAACAATAAAAAAACGGTTGTTGTCTAAGCAATTCCCTTGTGATATTTTAAGATTAACATAGCAACTAGTTGGCGCAAAAATGCTAAATAAGACTTGCATTTACTACGCCATCGTCTCCGGAGACTACCGGCGCGAGCTGAGAGCGCTGGCACAAATTATGGGTTTTGAATACCTGGAGGCATAAACCTCTTTACCATTCACACTCTGCGGCGCCTGGCACTTTGGATGTGCCGGGCGCCGTGTATTTATTGCCTATTCCCTCCGGCTTTAGCTTATATAGTTAGCGCACAATTAATAGTATAACCGTGTATATTTTGGCAATTTTCGCGCCAATTTTCATATATTAGCGACATTATAGCACATATCTGTTCAAATATCCACGTTTTCATCATTGGTTGAATTATTTACCTGTTTTAGTATCAGTCGTGTTTTGATATAGTTTCCATTCGAGGTATTAGCAGATGGGAGATTTGACATGCTCCCAAGCAATGCGCGTGTTGTTGGCAAGACGATTGTTGTTTTCTGTCAGCTTGTCCACGCATAGTATAAGACAGTATGTGCCAAACTTCCAAGCAGCGAAGTCCGTCCATTTGTACATGGGCGGGTCTCTGTCAAAGTTACTTGTATTTACGACGGTTTCCCGTCCAGCTAATTGAGCGGCTGCTCTGCCTTCTCGCTGTTAAATACGCCGCACACGCAGGGCTCTGCCAACTTCTCAGCAGCCCGCAAGCGTTCCGTCAATGACTAATTCAGCACATGGATCTCTCAGACTACCTGGCTTAAACCAAAACGGCCTCCGGAAGAGAATATCTTCACCGAGGCCGTTTTATTTTAGCTTATTTATATGAAACTCAATAATTATCCAATTCCGAACACCGTCCGCATCCAGTGCACACGCCGGTTGTAACGCAGCTTGGAGCGCCTAATAATTCCCGATAAAAATCTGCAGGCAAATTCTGCCTCTCGCGTTTGATTTCGCGGGAATCATGTTTTTTTGTCCCAGTTTCCGCCGCCCCTTCGTTCATTACGCTGAGCATGGTGGCTAATTCTCCCACCAATGCGCTGGATGGCTCATGGTTCCAATACGCGCACATCTCGATTTCATTGTCCTTAAGCAGAGGAATATATTTAACATGTTTCTCGCTGAACACGGTCTCACCCAGGTCCATTATGACAAATCCCTTCTCCATTACGAGCCAGCTATAAAGAGTGCTGTAGCTCGGAGCATATCTCACATTAGCCGGGATAAAGCCGTTTGCAATACACTGGCTGTATATAAAGCTGGTGACATTTGGTACAATTGTCCAGCCTACAAGCATCAAGTCCATGCCGTCAAGCATTGACAAAGCCCTCTTAGCATCGCTGCATTTTGCTGCAGGATGGTCACAGCTAATCAACGCGCAGCTAAGCTTTTTCTCCACAGTCGTATGCTCTATATCTGAGTAACAGTTATTGGGGAAATTTAGTGCCAGAGCCAGGTCAATCCGCTGAGCCGCCAGCTCGTCGAAAAGTTTATTATACATCAGGCTCACGGTGTCAATGTGAACGTTTGGGTGCTCCTCCTGGAATTTAAAAAGCTGTCTTTTTATGCGTCCGCTCAAAAGATGCCCGTCCTGTAATCCAATCGTAAGGCGCGTTTCAACTCCCGACGCAGCATCTCGTACATAGAGCTGCAATTTTCGGGAGGCCTCTTCGACCTCCGGGTAGTGCTCCAGCAGAGCTTTTCCTGCGTTAGTCAGCTGTACGTTGTGCTTGTCGCGTATAAACAGCTGCACGCCGAACTCGGTCTCCAGCTTTGATATACACCGGCTCAGCGCGGGCTGTGACAGATACAGCCGCTCCGCAGCTTGGCTAAAGTTCAATGTACGAGCCAGCTCAAAAAAGTTGCGGTAATCCTGATCGTTCACAGTAAGCCCTCCAACGGATATACTAGCGTGAAGCATATTATATCACATATCCGACAAATTTGTAATGAGCAATTTATATACCATATTGCGTTTCGCCGCATAACGTTATAAATCAGTTGGCATTTCAAATGTAGGCAAGATTATGTTAAACTCATAACAAGATGTTCGGAAAAGGAGGGTCGAATAAACATACAATACGTTCAAAGCAAAGGGGAAGGAGATTAAAACAAAGCCATGAAAGACAAGAAAACAATGCATGTAATAATTGCTATCCTGTTGGACATAGCAATCAGCCTTTTGGTACCCGCAAGCAACGGCCTCACTGAAGTTGGTGTACGCACCATAGGCGCCGCCGTCGCCACAGTTTACCTTTGGACTTTTGTCGCCACCGACTGGACAAGCCTGCTCAGCGTGGTGCTTTTTGCCATTGCCGGCGTAATGTCCTTCAGCAGCCTGATTACCGCCGGAGCCATTCCTACAATGCTCATCATAGTAATGAGCGCTGTCACAATACCACTCAGTAAGACGGGTTTTATCGCCAGAGTAATAAATTGGTCCGTCACACGCAAGGTATTGAGGGGCCGTCCCTGGCTGTTCATGGCCTTTTACTTTGCGGCCATATATGTCATCGGGTGCTTCCTTGACGTCGCTGCCTGCGTATTGATTGCCCTGCCTGTGGCCAAGGAGCTGTGCCGCGAAATAGGCTACAAGGACGATGAAAAGTTCTCCTCCGTCATGTACATGGGCCTCATATGGTTCGCCATGTGGGGTTATGCCGCAACACCTATCGCCCACACCGTCTCCATTATCATTATGGGATTGGTTGAGACTTACACCGGACAGGCAATTTCCATGTTCGACTACATGATGGTAGGTATACCGAGTACCATCGTGCTCGGCGTACTCAGCTTCCTGGTTTTGCGCTTTATCGTGCGCCCGGACGTGAGCAAATTCGTAAACTACGACCCCGAGCAGCGTGCCGCAAAAATGAGTCGCAAGCTCAGCGTGGGCGAGCGCAACAGCGTAATAATATTCTGCTTCGTGGTCCTCGCCATACTCTTCCCTGACATCACCAAGGGTTTCTGGCCCGAGGCCTCCGCTTTCGTATCCGCTCTCACCATTAATACGCCCGCAATCGTTGGCATCGCCGTCATGTTCATGGTAAAAGACGAAAAAGGCGAGCGCCTGCTTGACTTCACAAAGTGCATAAACGAAATCCCCTGGGGAGCAGCGCTGCTTGTTATGGGCATGTTTGTTGTAGCCCCCTCGCTCACAGCAGAAAACACAGGTATTCCCGCATGGATAGCCAATCTGCTTGAGCCTATGACCTCCAACATGACCAGCTGGATACCTCTGGTTCTCATTGTGTCCATTTTCTGCGCCGTGCTCACCAACTTCATGAGCTGCAATGCAGTCGCAAACATTGCTTTCTCCCTCATTGCCCCCGTTGCCGTGGCTCTTGAACCGGTGGTCAGCGTGACCGCCCTCGCCATAGTCGTCGCCATAGCCTCCAACATCGGCATCATGACCCCGGCCGCCAGCGCAGCAAGCGCCATCGTGCTCGGAAGCGGCGCCAATCTGAAGCACGCCATGGCCTACGGCGCCGTAATGATACCCGTTTCCGTCGCGCTATGCATGTTTGTAGTATACCCGCTCGGACTGGCAGTGCTGCCGTTCTAAGCGAACAACTCTTCCGGAAAGGATGTAATGCTCTTGTCTAAGTATTATAATGAAACTGCCGCTGAAATCCCCGTCTACGCCGAGTGCGATATACTAGTCGTCGGCGGTGGCGCAGCCGGCCACGCCGCCGCTCTGGCAGCGGCCAGGGCCGGGGCCAAAAACATCATAATCATGGAACGCTACGGTTATATGGGCGGAGACGCCACCGGCGGCTACGTCATAATGGTACCAAACCTAAGCTGGTACAACAAGCCCTTTGTTCGCGGCATACAGGAGGAGTGGTTCACGCGCCTAGAGCATATCCCCGGAGCAGTGACCGGTCCCTCACTTGATGAGATAGGCGAAACCGACCCGGCAAAGCTCTACCGCTGGAGCAGCTTCCTGGACTGCACCTCACGCACGGATTACGAAGGCGCCAAGCCCAAATGCCTGTCCCGAGCAGTACACTATGAGCCGAATGAACTCAAGATAGTAATGGACGAAATGCTTTACGAAGAGCGTGACCGCATCCAGATTTGCTACCATAGCTGGGTCACAAAACCCATAGTTGAAAACGACACTGTCCGCGGTGTAATTTTCGAGAGCAAAGAGGGTCGCAAGGCCATACTCGCAAAGGTCGTAATAGATGCCACCGGCGACGGCGACATATACAGCAAATCCGGAGCGCCGTACGCCAGCCTGGCCGACGGGACTTGCCGCTCCTCTACTACAGCTCTTGTATATCGCATAGGAGGTATAGACTGGAACGTATACCAGGAGTGGCAAAATGCTCACCCGCTCGAAGCGGCTGCATTTGCTACAGGCATGAGCAAAACGGCCGGTTTCCGCGTTGTCCCCTTCCAGTCCAGCAGGGACGGTGTATGCTGGATAGATAACTGGCACTCCAACCGTGACTGCACAGTTATAAAAGATCAAACCGAAACCGAAATCAATACACGCCGTACAGTTCATGCCCTCATTGACTACATGCGTGAGTGTGTGCCCGGAGCCTTCAAGTACGCATATTTGTATGATATCGCTCCGCAGCTTGGCTGCCGTTGCAGCCGCCGTCTGAAGGGCGAGTATATTATGACAGCCAACGACTTCGCTTTTGCCCGCGAGCATGACGACGTCATAGCTTGGCACTCGACAATATGCCAGATAAACGACTGCGGGCCGGTTGAAATACCCTACCGCGCGATACTGCCTCAAAAGGTCGAAGGTCTGCTCGCTCCCGGACGTCATCTGTCTACCGATGACGTCGCAATAGACTGGCTTAATCTCATTCCTCAGTGCGTAGGCACCGGACAAGCCGCGGGCGTAGCGGCGGCAGTCGCCGTCATGGATGGCTCCACTACCCACGGCGTCGATATACAGAAAGTTCAGGATATACTCGTAGACCAGAACGTTCCTTTGCCCAGAAACGCCAAATTTGAGTCCAAAGACCCCTCTTACAGGGAGCTCGTGGAAGACAAAAACCACGGACTGTACACCGCGGCTGCGAAAGCTGCCGCAGCGCAGGGAATGGACGCCCGCTCCTTCCGTCAGGACCACAATTATGCCTCCAACGAGGAAGACGGAAAACTAGTATAAACGAAAAAGCGGCGGTTTGCCTGTTAAGGCCGACCGTCGCTTTCTTTCAATATATGTGCAATTTTACTCCCCATCGGCGCGGCTGCTACTGGCAAACGAAACGGTAGCGTGATATAATACGTATTTGCCCCGTAGGGGCCACACGAGACAGAAGGGATAGATGCCATGAAACGGCTGGTCATCGGGATACTGGCCCACGTCGACTCAGGCAAGACAACGCTGAGCGAGGCCATGCTGTATCGCGCAGGCGTGCTGCGCAAGCTGGGGCGCGTAGACCACCGCGACGCCTTCCTCGATACGGACGCGCTCGAGCGCGCCAGAGGCATCACCATATTTTCAAAACAGGCGCGGCTTACGCTGCCGGAGTGCGAGATAACGCTGCTTGACACACCGGGTCACGTCGACTTCTCCGCCGAGGCCGAGCGAGCCCTTCAGGTCATGGACTACGCCATCCTCGTCATCAGCGGCACGGACGGCATACAGAGCCACACTGAAACGCTCTGGCGGCTGCTGGAGCGCTACCACGTCCCGGTGTTCATCTTTATGAACAAGCTCGACCTTGCCGGTGCGGACCGCGCTGCGCGCATGGAGGAGCTGCGCCGTTATTTCGGCTCCGGCTGCGTGGATATGGCCGCGGCCGACAATCTTGAGGATCTCGCTCTGTGCAGCGAGGAGCTGCTGGAAACCGTAACCGAGGGCCGCAGGCCGACCTCCGCTCAGCTTGCCGACGCCGTCATGCAGCGCGGCCTCTTCCCCTGCTACTTCGGCGCGGCGCTAAAGCTTGAGGGCGTGGACGAGCTGCTCGAAGCTCTGCAAACTCTGACAAAACCCTTGCCGGAAAGGGCGGAATTCGGAGCGCGCATATTCAAAGTGACCCGCTCGGACTCCGGCGAGCGCCTGACCTGGCTCAAGGTCACCGGCGGCGAGCTCAAGGTCAAGGACACGCTCGCTTCCCGTCCGGACGCACGGCGCGCCTGGAGCTGCAAGGCCGACCAGCTCCGGCTCTATTCCGGTGCAAAATTCACGCTCACGGGCAGCGCCCTGCCGGGTACCGTCTGCGCGGTCACCGGGCTCGACGGGGCCTATCCCGGCGAGGGCCTGGGCTTTGAGCCCGATGCGCTCTCCCCCGCGCTGGAGCCCGTGCTCCGCTACCGCGTGATATTCCCCGCCGGCTGCGACGTCACGACGGCGCTCAGGCAGCTGCGTGAGATAGAGCAGGAGGACCCGCTCCTCCACGTCGTTTGGGACGAGCATCTCGGGCAGGCTCACATACAGCTCATGGGCGAGGTGCAGCTTGAGATACTTCAAGGCCTCATTGAGCGCCGTTTCGGCTGGCATGTCGAGTTCGACGAGGGCGGCATACTGTATAAAGAGACGGTCGGCGCACGAGTCGAGGGCGTCGGCCACTATGAGCCGCTCCGCCACTATGCGGAGGTACACCTCCTGATAGAGCCCGGCGAACCCGGCAGCGGCGTGCAGCTGGCCTCAGACTGCCCGACGGACAGCCTCGCACTCAACTGGCAAAGGCTCATTCTCACCCACCTGGCAGAAAAGACCCACCTGGGCCCCCTCACCGGCTCGCCGCTCACAGATGTAAAGATAACGCTCTGTTCCGGCCGCGCCCATCCAAAGCACACCGAGGGCGGAGACTTCCGTCAGGCGACCTACCGCGCCGTGCGTCAGGGCTTGCGCACCGCCGCCGCCAGAGGCGAGTGCGTCCTGCTCGAGCCCTGGTATGAGTTCACGCTCCGGCTGCCCAGCGAGAATGTGGGCCGCGCCCTGGCCGACATGCCGCGTCTGAGCGCACAGTTTGAGCCGCCGGTCACAGAGGGCAGCGAGAGCGTAATCACCGGCCGCGCCCCCGTCGCCGCCATGCGCGGCTACGCCCGGGAGCTGGCGGCATATACCCGTGGACGGGGCGTGCTGAGCTGCCGTCCCTCCGGCTACGACGCCTGCCACAACGCCGTGGATGTCATCGCCGGGCTCGGCTACGACGCCGACGCCGACACCGCGAACACCGCCGACAGCGTCTTTTGCAGCCACGGCGCAGGTTATCTGGTGCGCTGGGACGAGGTGCCCGGGCACATGCACCTGCCGAGTGTGCTCAGCCGCGACGCACGGCTCTCATCGGCCGGCGGAGGCCAGGACGCAGCGCCGCGCGCCGCTCGTGCCGCTGAGTACCGGAGCGTACTCGCCGCCGACAAGGAGCTTATGGCCATATTTGAGCGCACCTACGGTCCCATAAAGCGCGACCCCATACAGGCGATGCGTACAGTGAAAAAGCGCTCTGCTTCCGACACGCCCGCTGTCCGCACCAAAGCCCGCCCCAGGCCGGATGGGCCGGAGTACCTGCTGGTCGACGGATACAACGTCATCTTCGCCTGGGAAGAGCTCAAGGCCATTGCCGCCGACAACCTGGACGCGGCTCGTCACAAGCTCATGGACAGGCTGTGCAACTACGCGGGCTACCGCCAGTGCGTGCTAATTCTGGTGTTCGACGCCTACCGTGTCTCCGGCGGCGAGCGTGAAGTGGAAAAATACCACAACATCTACGTCGTGTACACAAAGGAGGCCGAAACCGCCGACATGTACATAGAAAAAGCGACGCACGAGATAGCCAAACAGCACTACACGCGCGTGGTCACGTCGGACGGGGCAGAGCAGCTTATAATCCTCGGCAACGGAGCACTGCGTGTCTCATCCCGAGCCTTCCTCGACGAAGTTAAAACTGTGGAGCAGGAGATACGCGCCCTCCTGACATAAAGCGAAAGCCGCCCGGCATTGCCGGGCGGCTATTTTATTTACTTTCAGAGCGCCGCGGGACGCTTGAAGCCGTTTGCAACGGTCAGCGCCGTGCGCAGCAGCCAGCCCGGTACGCGGCCGTTTATCTGCAAAGTGCGTATTGGGGCCATTGTGCTGCTGGAGAGCATCATCCGGTAAGCGGGGTTTCTGTCCCTGTCGCGGCCGTAGCCGAAGCCTAGGGCGAAACTTATCCCAAAGCAGACGAGCCGCATCAGCGCGGAACGCCCGCGCATCTCCCACGGTGTGTTGTTCATGCTGTAGCTGCCCTTTTCCGGCACATACGGGACGTACCTGCGGCCGAGCATCGCCTCCCAGGACGCGCGATCCGGCTTTCCGCTCAAGCTCTCGTACCAGCTCCCACGCTGATAGGCCGGAGCTGCAAGCCCCTCGTCACCGGCGACGTCAAGCGTCGCCGTCAGGCGTATATCCTCGCTGGACGCGCCGACGCAGACAGTGTACTCGCCGCCCGGTACACGCCAGCCGTCCTGCCAGAGTGCAAAGCTGCGCCTGTCCAGCGCGAAGCTCACATCGCAGCTCTCTCCGGGCGCGAGCCGGACTTTTTTGAAGCCCTTGAGCTCCAGGGCCGGTCGATGAATCTGCGAGCGCGGCGGCCTTATGTACAGCTGCACCACCTCGCTGCCCGGCCTGCCACCCGTATTCTTAACGGTGACTGCGGCGCTGTCACTGCTCACGCGCAGGTCCTTGTACTCGAACCCCGTCAGGCTCAGTCCGTGTCCGAAAGGCCAACGGACGCTCACTCCCGCCGTCTCGTAATACCGGTAGCCGACGTAGACACCCTCCTCGTACAGCGCGTCGCGCCCGGCTGCGTAAATATCCGAAGCCGGGCTGTCGGAATAGCTCACGGGCCAGCTCTCCGCCAGGCGTCCGCCGGGCTCGGCGTGCCCGTACAGCAGCCCGCGGGCCGCCTCTCCCCCGGCCTCTCCGGGCAGGCCCATGTAGAGCACAGCGCGGACTTTGTCCGCCCATGGGCACTCCACCGGCGAACCGCAGAGCAGCACGACGCAGGTGTTCTCGTTCGCCGCCGCCACAGTTTCAATCAGCCTGTCCACGCCTTTAGGCAGACGCATATCCGCCCGGTCGAAGCCCTCGGATTCGTAGCTGTCCGGCAGCCCAGCGACGACGACCGCCACTTCGGCGTCACGCGCCGCTGCCGCCGCGCCTGAGAGCAGCTCGCCGTCCGTGTTCCCGTCCGCGTCGCAGCCGCGCGCGTAAAGAGTAAAGGGCAGGTTATCTACAGGCTCGCTCAAATTCGCTGGATTTATGTGGCTGGAGCCCGAGCCCTGGTAGCGCATCCGGCGGGCCATGTCGCCTATCAAGGCCATGCGCGCCCCCGGCTTCAAAGGCAGCAATCCGCCCTCGTTTTTGAGGAGCACCGCACCCTCGCAGGCCGCCTTCATTGCCAGCTCGTGGTGGGCCGTCAAATCGTAGATGTGCATCCGCGAGAGCGCTTTCTTGGCGCCCTCTGCGAGCCTTTTGACCCTGGCAGCGCTTTTGTCGACGTATTCGCGCGCCAGCACGCCCGTTTTCACGGCGCGCCTGGTCTCCCGCTCGCCGTAGCTGTGCCCACCCGGCATATCCAGGTCGCATCCCGCCTCAAACGCCTTGACGCGGTCATGCATTGCACCCCAGTCGGTCACAACCATGCCGTCGAAGCCCCACTCGTCGCGGAGTATTTCCGTAAGCAGGCGCCTGTTGTCGCTGCAATATACGCCGTTGAGCTTGTTGTAAGCGCACATGACGGAGGCAGGCCTGCCCTCCCTGACCGCTGTCTCAAAGGCGGTAAGATAGATTTCGCGCAGTGTGCGCTCATCCAGTACGCTGTCGGATATCAGGCGGTCGCGCTCCTGCGAGTTCGCGGCGAAATGCTTGAGGCACGCGCCCACGCCCGTACCCTGCACGCCGCGTATAAAGGCCGCGGCGAGCTTGCCGGAGAGGTAAGGGTCCTCGCTGTAGTATTCAAAGTTCCTGCCGCAGAGCGGGCTGCGCTTTATGTTTGCCCCGGGACCCAGCACCAGCCCCACGCCGTAGCCCAGCGCCTCCTCACCTATCGCGCGGCCCACGGCCTCAAGCAGCTCCGCGTCCCAGCTTGCGGCCAGCGTCACAGCCGTGGGGAAACAGGTTGCGGGCCGCGAGGGCGCCACGCCCAGCATGCCGAAACCGCCGCCATGGTCCTGCACCCTCAGTCCGTGCGGGCCGTCGGCCATACGCAGGGCCGGTACACCGTACTTGTCGAACCGCTTCGTCGTCCAGAAGTCCGCGCCCGTGCAGAGCGAGACAGCCTTCTTCAGCGGCAGCGCCTTTTCCTTTCGTTTGAACATAACAACGCCCCCTTGCCGGCTATTATATCCCAGCAAGAGGGCCAGTTCAAGTAAATTAGTCTGTTTTGCAGCAGCTCCGTTACACAAACAAGTAAACGGTGAGCTGAGGACAGCTATTTTCTGCGGACGGCTAAGCCATTACCGGCATTTCCTCAATAAGGGCCTTTAAGTACAGGGCCTGAACAGTCCTGCTGTTACCTCGCTCTGCATTTTGCTCCTGTTGAATTTCAACCAGGGTACTCAATCCATCCGGCCTGTTCTCCAATTCTTTGAGCCCGTTAAAGGTCTCGGACACGATTTCATACCCCTGCGACGTGTTGCCGTATGCATACATGTCTACAAGGTAAGGATAATTGAGGACGGTTTCTGCCAATGCTCTCGTCGTCATTTCCTCCAGGATATACTCCGGGATTTGCAGCATTTCAACCTTCGCGGCGTGATCCAAAATTTCGTCCCATTCATCCATACCCGGTTTTATCGGGTATTCATACGGAGCGTCAATAGTATATACATCCCCTGCGTTCGCCGTATCGGGCATCACAGAAAACATCAAGGCCAAAATGACCGCGCTAAACGCGAGCAAGCCGATTTTCTTTGCTACTATTTTCAAAAAGCACCACACTCCACTTTTTTATTATATAGCGGTTGAATGCTCCGTTTAAGTATATTATATCATAACATCGGCGCTTGTCAAATATTAGCATCAAAACAGCTTGCAAATCTCCGCGTGCAGCGCCCTCAAACGTCGTAGCGCGTATATGGCCTGTAGCAGTCGCGGCAGAGTGTCCTGCCGCCCACGAGGTGCGCGTAGCACTCGGCGAACTCCTCGCCGCACTCGGCGCAGACACAGTTTTCAAAGCCGCGCGCCCCCTCCGGCAGCGGCATTTTCACCGGCTTCACGTCAAACATATCCCGCGGCTCCAGGCCCTGGTAGTAGTCAAAGCTCTCCTGGCGGCTCATTCCCTCGGGCCTGGGCTTGAGCATCAGCCTCACGCTCTTCCCGCTCGAGCGCTCGTAGAAGCTGAAGGCCATCTTCCCGGTCAGGTGGAACATGAGGTTGCCCTTGCCCGCGCTGCAGCCGAGCATGACCTGTATGGCGTCGACGCAGCAGGCGTCGTTTTCGCAGATGCAGCAGACCTCTTCGTCGTCTGAGAACTTCAGCTCCAGCAGCTCTATCGCGTAGAGCGCGGCCTTCCAGCCTATGGTCAGGCCGCCGCAGGAGTGGCCGTGGAAGGCTACGCAGTCATTCCAGGTTGCGTTTTTCATATTTTCACCTCATCAAAAATGTATATCCGGGAATGGGATAACCACCGGTATGCCCATGTACTCCTCTATGTGGACGTGCATCCGGTAGACCTCCTCTATATTCTCGCTGGTCATTATATCCCGCCCGCCGTAGGCAAAGACCCTGGCGTCGCGCAGGAAGAGGAACCGGTCGCAGTAGCGTATGGCCAGGTTCAAATCGTGGAGTATCACGACGGCGCAGATGGACTTTTCCCTGGCAATGGCGCGCACTGTCTGCATCGTCTCGTGCTGGGCGAGCGGGTCGAGCGAGCTCGTGGGCTCGTCCAGGAGCAGCACGCGTGGCTCCTGCGCTAACGCGCGGGCTATCGCCACCTTCTGCTGCTCGCCGCCTGATAGCTCATCCACGCGTCTCAGGGCGTAGCCCTCAAGGTGCAGCAGCTCCAGCGACTGCATGACTACGGCCTTGTCGTGCGCCGAGGCGTCCCAGGTGATGTACGGCCTGCGGCCGAGCAGCACGGCGTCGAACACGGTCAGCGTCCCCTTTGGCGGCGTCTGCGGCACATAGGCGCAGATTCGCGCATGCTCCCTGCGGCTGAGTGCGTAGAGGCTTTGTCCGTCCACGCTGACCTCGCCGCTCTCAGGTGTGAGCACCCTGTCCATGCACTTTATGAGCGTGCTCTTGCCCGCGCCGTTGTTGCCCAATATGGCCACAACCTCGCCCTCACCGCTCTCGAAGCCGACGCCGTCGAGTATCTTGCGTTCCGGCTTGTAGCCGAAGCTCATGTCACGCACTTCAAGCACGCTTTGCGCCCCCTTTCAGCAGGAGATAGAGGAACACCGGTGCGCCCAGGAAGCTGGTTATAGCTCCTACTGGCAGCTCGACAGGCGCTATCAGCACCCGGCTAACGAGATCTGCCAGAAGCAGGAGCAGCGCCCCGCCCGCAGCGGAACACGGTATCAGCCAGCGGTAGTCGTCGCCGACGAACTTGCGCATCGCATGCGGCGCGACGAGGCCAATAAAGCTGATGATGCCCACAAAGGACACGGCCAGCGCGCTCGCAACGGTACACACGGTCATGCCCACGAGCGTCACGGTGCGCACGTTCACGCCGAGGCTTGCGGCGGTGTCGCTGCCTGAGTGTATGGCATTGTAGTCCCAGCGCTTGAGCATGAAGTACACAAGCGCCGCTATGTCAACAATGAGCAATATGCGCAGCTCGCTCCAGTTTGTGCCGCCCAGGTCTCCGAAAGTCCAGAACACCAGTGCGCCGAGCTGGGTGTCGTCCGCAAAGTATTGCAGCAGCGTGCTGCCGCCTGTAAACAGGCTGCTGAGCGCCACGCCCGCGAGCACAAGCGCGCCCGGGCCCAAATCCCTCCTGAGCCGGGAGATGGCCACGATGACCACCGTCGAAGCGCTGCCGCAGATAAAGGCGCATAGCGTCACGATATACGGGTTGTCAATCTGTACGGCGTAGGCCCCGCCCGTGGCCGTTACACCGCCGCCGAACACAATTATGCCCACCGCTGCGCCGAAGGCCGCGCCCTGGCTCACGCCCAGCGTGGATGCGCTGGCGAGGGGGTTATTCAGCACGCACTGCATGACCGCGCCCGACATGCCGAGCGCCGCGCCCACAAGCACTCCCGCCACAATGCGCGGCAGGCGTATCTCAAAGAGTACGGTGTGGCTGCGCGCGTCCCCGCCGCCGAAAAGCGTGGAGAATATCTCGCCCGGCGTAAGGCGTATGGAGCCCGTACCGGCGGATATCACGGCGACCGCGAGCAGCAGCGCCAAAGTCACAAGCAGGGCGAACAGTTTCTTCCTCTGCAGGCCCTCATAGCCCGCGTGCATGCCCTTACTCATTCGCAGATATGTCCACCGGGCCGTAGAAGGCGCCGTAGTCGGCAAGCACAGTTAGGTAGTCCGGCTCTCCGAGGAAGAAGCCGAATATCTCCGAGGCCTTGGCCTCAAAGTCTACGCCGGAGAACTGCTCGGGATAGAGCACGCTGCCGACATAGTAGCAGTTGGCAAGGCTTATCTCCATGTTGTCAAAGTAGCTCGTAGAGCTCGGGTACTGATACATATGCCCGTTCCGGAACGCCGAGAGCTCGCTGTAGAACTCCGGCCTGTCGGCGTAGTCCTGCCTGACCAGCGGTACGCCGCCACTGTCCATGAATATGTACTCCGGGTCCCAGGCGAGAATCTGCTCCCTGTCAACCTCGTAGGAGCCGTACACTCCGCTCCCGTCGCTCTCGTCGGCGAGGTTCTCCGCGTTCACGCTCAGCATAACGGGGTCGTACACGCGTATGCCCTCTATTCCGTGCACCCCCCTGAAGGTTGCAGCGGCGCTGAGCACCGTGCGGCGCTCACTCTCAGGGATGCCTGCGGTCAGGCTCTCAAGCTCGGCAAAGCACTCGTCCACATAGTCGGATATGGCCTTGGCCCTCTCGCTCACGCCGCAGACGTCGGCGATTATGGCAAGGGACTGCTCGAAGTCCTCGCCGAAGAGCGTACCCTGGCTCACGGCCACGACGGGTATGCCCGTCTCACGCTGGAGCTGGTCGGCCACATCGGTGGTTGCGGTGCAGAAAATGACGTCTGCGCCGGTGAGGATTATCTCCTCGCTGTAATAAGCCGTGTTGCCGCCCGAGTCGGTGCCGACGACGGGCACGTCCGCCCAGTCGTCCTGCGTGACATTGGCATATGCCGTGAGCGGCGTGATGCTGGCGGCGTCCATGCCGGAGTATCCGACCACCCTGTCGGCCAGGCCGAGATAGGTCGCCATGCGCGGCGTGTTGCCCAGCACGACTATGCCGTTGACCTCAGCCGGCACGGTCACTTCCCTGCCGAGTGAATCCGTTATTGTACGCGTACCGGCCGTATCCTCCGGCGCGGCCTGCTGCGTGCCGCAGGCGGCCAGGCTCAGCGCCAGGGCGCAGGCGGCTATGATTGAAATGAGCTTTCTCAAGTTATACACCTCATTTTCAGCTTTTTTGTTCATTATATTCGCCCGCATCCGCCTCCGCAAGCCCCCCGGGGGGATATGTTGCGGACCTTTGCCGCACTGTGATATAATATTTTCAAGCAGAAACCTTGGAGGTGTTAGTTTGCAGCACAAGTGCAGGATGACTGTAATTGACAAGAAGCTCTACCCCGAGCTGCAGCGGCAGTATTGCGCCGACCCGGAGAGCGGGGCGTGCCCCTGCTACAACGTGGGGGACGAGTATGTGTTCGAGCGCTATGGGGCGCGCGACGACTTCTGGCACATGGGCGCGTGTACGCTTGTGAAGGGCGCTCCCGGCGCTGCAGGCAGCGAGGGTCGGCCGCACTGCTCCGAGGCCTGGGACGCAGTTTCGCGGTACATATACGCAGCGCTCCAGGGCGGCAGCATCATGCGCGGCTGGATGAATGACGAGCGCGTCATGATATGCTGCTGCTCGGATGGCACGCGCCCCGTAATATTCAAATTGGAACGGCTGGATTACATGGCCGTTTACGTCTCCGGCGGAGCCTCACGAGTGGCCGTAATTGCGGCCCTGTCGGCGCTTGAGGGCGTCAGCGATGTAGTTTGGCGCGACGAGGGCTTCTATGAGGTCTACGTTGCCGCCAGCGTCACGGACGCCGCAATCCGCTCAGCCGTCGAGGCCGCCGGCTGTCTCGCAGAGCGCATAGACTGATTGCCGCTTGACTTATCCGCCCTGCTGTGTTATAGTTCCTCTGCTAATACTCTAAAACCCCGCGTGGATTTTTCAGGTCGAACGACTTCTTTTCGCCGCGCAGCCTCTGGCTGCGCGGTATTTTTGTGTGTGAGGGTGAAATATGGACCAGACATTTATGAAAACGCGGCCGGTTTTCCCGCTGCTGATGAGCATGGCCCTGCCGATGGTCATCTCCATGCTGGTAAACTCGCTGTACAACATCGTCGACAGCTACTTTGTCTCGCAGATAAGCGACGCGGCCTTCACGGCGCTCTCGCTCGTCTACCCTGTGCAGAACTTTGTCAACGCCGTCGGCATAGGCTTCGGCGTGGGCATCAACGCCGTTATTGCCCTGCACCTCGGCGCGCAGGAGCAGGAAAAGGCAGATAGCGCCGCGTCACAGGGCATGTTCCTGGCGGGTATACAGGGGCTTGTGCTCTCCGTAGCGTGCATTCTCATCATGCCGGGCTTCCTTGGGCTATACACCACCGACGAGCAGATAGTCGAGCTGGGTGTGCGCTACTCCACCGTCGTGTTCGGCTTCGGCGTCATGGTCTCGCTCGGCGTGGGCTTTGAAAAGGTGTTCCAGGCCGTGGGCCTGATGAAGGCGAGCATGATAAGCCTTATGGCCGGCTGCATCGCCAACATCATACTTGACCCCATTATGATATTCGGTTGGGGCCCCATCCCCGCCATGGGAATAGAGGGTGCCGCCCTCGCCACCGGTATCGGTCAGACGCTGAGCTTTGTCATCTACGTCGCAGTATATTTCGTGAAGCCGATAGGCGTGCGCGTTACACCCCGGCTCTTCCGGCCCCGCGCGCAAATGGCCGCCCGTTTATACTCAGTCGGCATCCCCGCCGTGCTGAACCTGGCCCTGCCCAGCCTGCTCATCTCCGCGCTCAACGGCATACTCTCCTCTTTCTCGGAGCTGTACGTCCAGGTACTTGGCGCGTACTACAAATTGCAGACCTTCCTCTATCTCACTGTCAACGGCGTCGTGCAGGGCATGCGTCCGCTGGTGGGATACAATTTTGGTGCCAAGGAGTACGGGCGCGTCAACAAGCTCTACAAGCTCGTGCTTATCCTGTCTGCGGCCTTCATGGCGCTCGGCACCGTGATATTCCTGGCCATACCCGGCCAGCTTGCTTCGCTCTTCGCCGAAAACGAGGAGACCATCCGCGCGAGCGAGACAGCCCTGCGCATCATAAGCGCCGGGTTTATTGTCTCCGCCGTGAGCGTAACCAGCTCCGGCGCGCTGGAGGGCCTGGGCAAGGGCGCCGCGTCACTGCTCATATCCCTGTGCCGCTACGTCGTCATCATCATACCCGCGGCATACCTGCTTTCAAGGCTCTTCGGCCCCACCGGCGTATGGCACGCCTTCTGGATAACCGAGTTCATCAGCGCAGCCGTGGCCTACATCGTCTACCGCCGCGCCGTGCGGGTAGTTTGACGACGAATGGCTGCGCCGCACATGCCCGCCTTTGCTCAACGCAGGTATTCCGGGCTTCTCCGTCCGCCGGGCAGGAATGCTTGAACGTAAATAATGGCTTTTACCCGCAGGCGCCGTTAAACGACGCCTGCGGGTTTTCCAATTCAGCTTGACGAGCGGAAGGGGCGTCCGGCTTCCTTCCGGAGCAGCAGTAATTGAATAGATTTGTTCACATTTCTGTGCTAAAATATTGATTTATAACTGACGGCTAGCTCTAATCAGCTGATTTTTGCCGACGGCATCCCGCCGTGTAAGCGATGCGGACCCGCACAGGGCTTTTTGAGCCGGTGCGAAGCCATTGTCACGTCGGGAGGGAAAAAGGATGAAAATGCCGATTGACAGAGAGGCTTTCAGCGAGTTTGTTGAGCAGTCAGGCATCTTTGCTACGGCACAAAAATATATGGAGCAGTGTCTGAAAAGCTGGTACATGGATGAACCGGAGCAATTTGCTGATGATATGCGGGCAGACCTTGAGACGGTCATGAAAACATACCGCTTTCACAACGCTATGGTATCGTTCAATAAGGATTTCGGCTTTGACCCTCCGCTGGACACTATAACCTGTATCATTGCTATAAACGATGATGAGGATGATCACTGCATGTTTTATCGGGCCATATTTGATTGCGATTTGAATATAATCGACGACGTCATTTCCCCATGACTGTTACGCGCCAGCGTGAAGCGGGAACACGCATAAATCTGCGATTGATTATAGCTGCAAAGATTTGTTAGGAGGAATTCCAATGCGCAAGGACTTCGGAGTAAAGACCTGGCTGTACCCGCAGCCCGTCTTTGTAATCGCCACATATGGCCCTGACGGGAAGCCCGACGCCATGTGCGCCGCCTGGGGCGGCATAACCTACGACGACCAGCTGTCCATATGCGTGGACGACTCGCATCTGACGGCGGACAACCTCGCACATTGCGACGCCTTCACCGTCAGTATGGCCACTGAGCGCTATGCTGCGGAGTGCGACTATCTGGGCATAGTCTCTGCCCGCGACGAGCCCGACAAGCTCGCCAAAAGCGGTCTGCACGCTGAGAAAGCCCCGCATGTAAACGCCCCGCTGATAAGCGAGCTGCCTCTGGCCGTCGAGTGCCGCCTTTTGGGCTACGACGCCGAAAGGTGCCTGCTTGTCGGACAGATAGTGAACGTCAGCGTGGACGAGAGTATACTCGGCTCAGACGGGAAAATAGACGTCGGCCTCTTGTCGCCCATAACCTTCGACCCCGTACACAACAAGTACCTGCCCCTCGGCGCGCCTGTCGCCGACGCCTTCAGGGCCGGGCTCGCCGTCAGGGACGCGCGCTGACACCCGCTTCATGCTGTAAAGCTGCGGAGCCGGAAGGCTATTCCGGCTCCGCTGAGTTTTTCCCGCCCTCACTTCGACATGGACGCAAATATCTCCAGGAAGCGCCGCAGCAGCTCCGTCATCTCCTCGGCCATATAGGCTGCGCCGTAGGAGACCGTTTCCGTACCCCCGACCGGTATGTATTCCACGCCGGATACCCTTATGCCCGGCGTGTCCACAAGCACGGCCGATGCGAAACCCGAGGCCACAACATAGGAGAGTATCTCCACGCTCTCGCAGAAGATTATATCGTTCGGGTTCATGTCTGCTATGAGCTGGTTCTGTACGGCCAGCGCGGCGCGCGGCGCGGCCTCCGGGCGGGAAATGGCTATCCTGCCGCTCTGGCTGATGTCCACCACGCTCACCTGTTTGCGCCCGACCAGCTCGCTGTCGGGTGAAACTGCGCAGACCACACTGCACTTGGACATCTCACGGTACACGGCGCGCTTTGGCGCACCCTCCTTAAACGTAGGCATTATCTGTATTTCAGCGTCGTACAGCAAATTTTCAAGGCCGTCATGCGGCACTACGCGCAGGCTGGGCACGAAGCCGCGAGCGTCCTCTCGCCTGAGCTCGCTCAACACGCCGGTGAGTAGACGCAGCTCCAGTGTGTTGCGGCAGCCTATGCCGAGCACGCGCTGGTTCTCCTCCCTGGCCGCCTTCAAGCGTCCCTTCGAGGCGTTGAAAAGCCTGAGTATCTCCCCGGCGTACTGCGTGTAAAGATATCCCTCCTGCGTCAGCCTGACGCTCTTGCTGGTCCTGTGGAAAAGCTTCACTCCCAGCTCGTCCTCAAGCGAGCTTATCTGGTGGCTGACCGCCGGCTGGGTCAGTCTCAGGCGCTCCGCCGCCCGCGAAAAGTTCAGTGTGTTGGCCACCGCCATAAAGCACTCCAGCTGTGTCGTATTCAGACAAATTCCTCCCCCCGGCTCAGGGCCGCTTTGTATGATGTGGAATAGCTATAAAAACGTTTTATAGATAATAACACATTTGAATTTCACATTCAAGCTATTACGTGCTATAAATATCAAGGCCCAAATAGTTAACATCTAAAGGAAGGGGGGGTCAATTTCTGATGGATGTTGACCTTGGAGAAATGGTAACCGACAGCCGTCTGATAGGCATGCAGATATCCGCGCGCGGCAGCAGGGCGCTCAGCAGGGAAGGCCTTACAGCCATACAGGCCAGGGTTCTGCTCTACATTCTGGTGCGCTCTAAGCGCGGCACCTCCCTCACCGAGATACACCGTGAAACAGGCTATTCCATGGCCGCCACCTCGGGTTTGATAAAGCGTCTGCGTGAAAAGGACTATGTCCGTGTGGAGGCCTGCAAGCTGGATGAGCGGCGCAAGCTGCTCTTCCCCACCGAAAAGGGAGAGCGCGTCCGCGAGAGCATCAACACCGCAATGAGCAACATGCCCAAGGTGCTTTACAACGGTTTTACCGACGACGAGCTGGTTATGCTCAACCAGCTCCAGAAAAAAATTCTTAAAAATCTTTCAGCCAACAGCAGCTGGATAATGGAGGGATAAAAGCTTGAAAATAGTCTTGCAGCAAGTCGGGCGCTATAAGAAGGACACCTTCCTGACGATGGGCCTCACCGTCCTGGAAGTCATTATGGAAATCCTGCTCCCCTTTATAACCGCCCGTCTGATTGACCAGGGACTTGAGGCGAGCAATCTGCCTGTAGTGATACGCTACGGCCTGATAATGGTCGGCATGAGCATCGTCAGCCTCATATTCGGCGCACTGGCAGGCAAATTCGCAGCAAACGCCTCCGCCGGTTTCGCCGCGAACCTGCGCGAGGCCATATACAACAACGTACAGACCTTCTCTTTTTCCAATATTGACAAGTTCTCTGTGCCCAGCCTGGTCACCCGTATGACCACGGACATAACGAACGTACAGATGGCCTTTATGATGTGTACGCGTGTCGCCGTGCGCGCTCCCCTGAACCTCATCTTCAGCTTCGCCATGACGATGTACATCTGCTCCGAGATCGCCCCCACCTTCCTCATTGCGGTTATATTCCTGATGGTAGTCCTGGGCGTCATCATGGTGGTAACTCTCAAGATATTCAACGAAGTTTTCCGCCGTTACGACGATCTGAACGCAAGCGTGCAGGAAAACGTCGGCGCTATCCGTGTGGTGAAGGCTTTCGTCCGCGAAGGCTATGAGGGAAAGAAGTTCAACAAGGCCAGCGACATGCTCTACAAGCTCTCCGTCAAGGCAGAAAGCCTGCTCGCCTTCAACAACCCGGCTATGATGATAGCCGTTTACTTCTGCATCATCATGGTCTCGTGGATGGGCGCGCAGTTCATAGTCGCCGGGGACCTCACCACCGGCGACCTGACCAGCCTCTTCAGCTACATAATGAGCCTGCTCATGAGCCTGATGATGCTCAGCATGGTCATCGTAATGATAAGCATGTCCCTTGCCAGCATCCGCCGTATAAGCGAAGTGCTGCATGAAAAGCCGGATCTGCACAACCCCGAGGACCCCGTATATGAAGTCCCCAACGGCGACATCGACTTCGAGCACGTCAACTTCGCCTACAAGCACGGTTCCGGCAAATACGCCCTGCAGGATATCAACCTACACATCAAGTCCGGCGAGACCATCGGCGTCATCGGCGGAACGGGCGCCGGCAAGAGCAGCCTGGTCAACCTCATCTGCCGGCTCTACGACGTGACGGACGGCTCCGTCAAGGTCGGCGACATAGATGTTCGCAATTACGACATGGACTCCCTGCGCAACCAGGTCGCCGTTGTGCTGCAGAAAAACACCCTTTTCTCAGGCACGATACTAGAAAACCTGCGTTGGGGCAATCCGGAGGCAACAGAGGAGCAGTGTGTTGCAGCCTGCAAGGCCGCCTGCGCCGACGAGTTCATCGACCGCTTCCCGGACGGCTACAACACCCGCATAGAGCGCGGCGGCAACAACGTCTCCGGCGGCCAGAAGCAGAGGCTCTGCATCGCCCGCGCCCTGCTGAAGAACCCCAAGGTGCTCATCCTCGACGACTCCACCAGCGCCGTCGACACAGCGACAGACGCAAAAATACGCGCGGCCTTCCGCGAAAGCATCCCCGGAACGACCAAGATAATAATCGCCCAGCGCATATCCAGCGTGCAGGACGCCGACCGTATACTCGTCCTCGACGACGGCAAGATTGACGCCTTTGACTCGCATGAAAACCTGCTGAAGTCCAACGCCATATATCAGGAGATATACGAGAGCCAGATTAAGGGCGGCGGCGACTTCGACCAGCCGAATTGAAAGGAGGGGTAAGAAATGGACCAGAAGAAATCCCGCGCAAGCCATATCAAAGGTTCCCTTCCGCTGCTGAACCGCGTAATCAAGTACATGCTGGCGCACTACAAGTGGACCTTCCTGATTGTCGTGTGCTGCATCGTAATCAACGCCGTCTGTTCCGTTGTCGGCGCCACCTTCCCCCAATCTC
The DNA here is from genome assembly GCA_900544765.1 of uncultured Eubacteriales bacterium. Classification (GTDB taxonomy): domain Bacteria; phylum Bacillota; class Clostridia; order Oscillospirales; family Oscillospiraceae; genus Scatomorpha; species Scatomorpha gallistercoris. The sequence goes on from UQWI01000001.1 coordinate 214,920, forward strand.
TAATAGACGATTACATAGAGCCTATGCTCAACACAGGCGCAGACCTGTTTCCGGAGCTGCTCAATCAGATAATCCAGCTTGCCTGTATCATGGGCTCCGGCGTCCTTGCGGCCTACCTGTACAACCGCCTGATGGTCAACGTCGGCCAGGGCACTATGCGCTCCCTGCGCGACGATCTGTTCACGCACATGGAAGCCCTGCCCATCAAGTATTTCGACACACACGCCCACGGCGACATCATGAGCGTCTATACCAACGACGTCGACACGCTGCGTCAGCTCATGAGCCAGACCATACCTCAGACCATCAACTCCGCCATCACCATGGTAGCAACCTTTATCACAATGGTTGTGCTGAGCCCCATCCTGACGGTCATCAGCCTTCTCACCGCCGTGATAATGCTGTTTGTCACCAGCCAGTTCACAAAGTTCTCCGCGAAGTATTACATCAAGCAGCAGCGTGACCTCGGCGAGCTCGACGGCTTCATCGAAGAAATGATGGACGGCCAGAAGGTCATCAAGGTATTCTGCCACGAGGAAGAGTCCAAGGCCGACTTCCGCAAGGTAAATGGCGCCCTTTGTGAGAGCGCCACCAAGGCCAACACCTTTGCCAACCTGCTCATGCCTGTGAACGCCAACATCGGCTGGCTGAGCTATGTTGTCTGCGCCATTGTCGGCGCCATCCTCGCTATAAACGGTGTCGGCGGCGTCACTCTCGGCACGGTTGTCGCCTTTGTGGGCCTCAACAAGAGCTTCACCAACCCGATAAGCCAGCTCTCCATGCAGGTCAACTTCGTCGTCACCGCCGCTGCCGGCGCGCAGCGAGTCTTTGAGCTCATGGATCAGGTGCCCGAGAAGGACGAGGGCTATGTCGAGCTCGTCAACGCCAAGGAAGGCGCTAACGACGAAATCTACGAGACCGAAGAGCGCACCAACGTCTGGGCCTGGAAGCACCCGCACAAGGCCGACGGCACCGTCACCTACAAGAAGCTCTGCGGCGAAGTCGTGTTTGACCACGTCGACTTCGGCTACGACCCCAACAAGATTGTGCTGCACGACATAAGCATGTGGGCTAAGCCCGGTCAGAAGATAGCCTTTGTCGGCGCTACCGGCGCAGGCAAGACCACCATTACAAACCTGATTAACCGTTTCTACGACATAGACGACGGAAAGATACGCTACGACGGCATCAATATCAACAAGATAAAGAAGCAGGACCTGCGCCGCAGCCTCGGCATGGTGCTTCAGGACACCCACCTCTTTACAGGCACCGTCATGGAGAACATACGCTACGGCAACCTCGACGCCACAGACGAGGAGTGCATAGCCGCCGCCCAGCTCGCGAACGCGGACGGTTTCATCCAGCGCCTGCCCGACGGCTACAACACCATGCTCACCGGCGACGGCGCCAATCTCAGCCAGGGCCAGCGCCAGCTGCTGGCCATCGCCCGGGCGGCGGTTGCCGATCCCCCGGTGCTGATACTCGACGAGGCCACCAGCTCCATAGACACCCGCACCGAAAAGCTCGTGCAGGGCGGCATGGACGCGCTGATGACGGGCCGCACGACCTTCGTCATAGCCCACCGCCTCTCCACCGTACAGAACGCCGACTGCATCATGGTTATGGAGCTCGGACGCATCATAGAGCGCGGCACGCACGATGAGCTCATTGCTAAGCAGGGCAAGTACTATCAGCTATACACCGGCAACTTTGTCAAGGAAGAAAAGGAATAAACCCAAACGCGCTGCCCCGTGCCAAAAGGCGCGGGGCAGTTTTTTACGCTCTCCGGCTTGATTTCTTTACAGCTTCTCAGTATATTTATAGGCGTTGCAAACAGAAAGGAGCCAATAACTTGAAAATAGATATGGTCTTATTTGATTTGGACGGCACCCTGCTGCCCATGGACAACGACGAGTTCACCCGAGGCTATTTCAAGCTGCTAGCCAAGAAGGTTGCCGCCTGCGGCTACGAGGCGGACACGCTGGTCGACTCAATCTGGGCCGGCGTGGCGGCCATGGTCAAGAACGACGGCACACGCAGCAACGAGGAGGCCTTCTGGGACAAGTTTGAGTCCATTTACGGGCCCAAGGTATACTACGACAAGCCGGTGTTCGATGAGTTCTATGCCGTGGACTTCAAGCAGGCCAGGTGCTTTTGCGGCTTCAACCCCAAGGCAGCCGAAGCCGTAGCCCTGGTCAGGGAGCTCGGGCTGCGCACCGCGCTGGCCACGAACCCTCTCTTCCCCTCCGTTGCCACCGAAACACGCATAGGCTGGGCCGGGCTCAACCGGCAGGATTTCGAGCTGGTTACGACATATGAAAACTCGCGCTTCTGCAAGCCGAATCCTGAGTATTACAGGGAAATGGCATCCGGTCTGGGCGTTGAGTGCTGTAACTGCCTCATGGTCGGCAACGACGCCGGTGAGGATATGCTCGCCGCACAGCAGGCAGGTATGAGCGCCTTCCTGCTCACAGACTGCCTTATAAACAGGCACAATCTCGACATATCCGCTGTTCCTCACGGCGGCTTTGAGGAGCTCGCGGCCTATCTCAGGACGCTCAGGTGAATGCAGGACACCGCCCCGGTTAAAAAACCGGGGCGGTGTCCTTCCTGGCTTGCGGCCGGAATGCGGCCCTCACTTCTCTATAGTCAGGTTTTCAATACCGTTTTCCTCAAATTCTGTGATGTATTCGTCCATGCGGTTCGTCAGCTCCGTGAAGTCCTCGGGGTCGGTGTCCTCGAGGTTCATGTCGCGCCGTGCGAGTTCCTCGGCCAGTATGTCGAAGAAAACTGCGTCCTCATAGTCCGCGATGGCCTCGTGTATACCGCCTTCCTCGAAGGCTTTGGACGGGAACACATGCCCGTACCAGGTGGTGTATAAATCCTTCAGGCCCAGCTTGGCGCAGTAGCCAAACAGCTTTTCCTGTATGTCGTCGTAGTCGGTAAAGCGGTCCTCGCCGCGCGTCGAATTCAGGACCCAGTTGCCTATATACACCATATCCAGCAGACGCCGGAACTCCTTGGACGAGAGTTCGATATTCATCGCGCAAACCTCCTCAAAGCGCCAGATGCGCATATGTATTGTACCACACTGTCAAGAGGAATTCCACACAAATCGTATTACTTAGTAATCAAAACGCCGCGCTATGCCGGCTGAGGCGCAATACGGCATTGCAAAACCGCGCGCCGATGTTCGCATTTTGGCTTTCAGGCATGCAGGGTCCGGCAGTTTTATGCCCAGAAATTGCCCTGAACAGCTCTGTGAGCGGATTCTGCCCCACGCGCATAATGCAGCATATACATGCAGAAACTGTATCCGGTGATGTTATGCGTGAACTTACAAACGAACAGTATGCCGAAATTTGCAGGCGGCACTCCCCGAAGTCCAAAACCGCAGGAGACGTGCTGCGCGCCTTCGTCTGCGGCGGAGCCGTATGCGCCGTCGGCCAGGTGCTAATGTACCTCTGGCAGCTGGCCGGTCTGGGCGAGGACGCGCCCACGGTCACGAGCATGAGCCTGGTGTTCCTTGGCGCTCTGTTCACAGGCCTGGGCGTATACGACAATTTCTCAAAGCTCGCAGGCGCGGGCGCCCTTGTCCCGATAACCGGTTTCGCCAACTCGGTTGCCTCCCCCGCCCTGGAATTCAAGACAGAGGGCTTCGTGACCGGCCTGGCCGCCAAGCTGTTCATAATCGCAGGCCCTGTCCTCGTCTACGGCACACTGGCCAGTGTAGCCTACGGTCTCATACTCTGTCTCATATAAGCTATTCTATTCATGCCCAAGCCGTTTTGGATTGACCAGAAATGGTTTGGGCATTATTTTATAACTTTTGCAGCAGCGTTCTTTGCGTTTTGCTCGCCTTTCTCACAAATATTACTACAAATATTGCAACTTGTTCAACATTTAGTTTGACTTTTAACTATTTATTTGGTATTCTGACTATAGGATTGCTGAGATTGGGGGGTTAAATTTGCGAGACTTAAAGCATCTCATCTATTTTGAGGACCTGCTTCAGGAGGCGAACAACGCCCTTGTGAAGCAGGCGAAGTCAGAGGGCCTGAGAGCCCTGGGTTACACCTGCTACTTTATGCCGGAAGTGCTGCTGGACATCAGCGGCTGCTTCGGCGTGAGGCTCCGCGCCCCACGCTCCGGCTCGCCCGACATAGCCACATACTACATGTCGGGACGCACCTGTCACTACGGGCGCAGCCTCCTTGAGCGCGCGCTCGAGGGCGGCTACAACTTCCTCGACGCCCAGATGGCCACCGAAACCTGCACCGTCACCTGCCGCTTTCAGGAGCACTTGCAGATGATGGACGTCATCCAGAACCCGGATTTCTTCTGCGAATTCTCCGACGTACCCTTCAAAAAGACCGCAAACAGCGTAGAGCACTATGAAAAGCAGCTGCGCGCCCATGTGCTGGAGCCGCTGCACGAGCGCTTCGGGATAGACATTTCCGACGAGGCGCTGGCGGCGGCAATCAAGCAGCACAACGAAGTCTGCGCCCTGATAACTGAAATCGGCGAGCACAGGAAGAGCCTCAACCCCAATATCACGGGCTATGAGTTCCACGTCATACAGCTCGTGACCCTGACCTGTCCCAAGCATCTGATACTGCCTTACCTGCGTGAGACGGCTGAAGAGCTGCGCACGCGCGAGCCGGAGAGCGAGCCGTGGTACCGCTGCCGCGTTGTGCTGTCCGGCAGTGAAAATGATGACCCCGCCTTCACACAGCTCATCGAGAGCTGCGGCGCGATGGTAGTCGCCGACCGCTACTGCTACGGCTCGCTGCCCGGGCGCGAGCAGATAATTGCAGCCGAGGGAGAGAGCCCGCTCAGGGCCATAGCCCGGCACTATCTGGAGACGAGCATGTGCCCACGCTTCATGGAGCAGCATGTCATGCGTCAGCGCAAGCAGTACCTGGCAGAGCTGGCAAAGGAGTACCACGCGGACGGCATCATCGTCGAGAGCAACAAGTTCTGCGAATACTGGAGCTATGAGCGCACGATAGACACCATCGTACTCAACCGCGACTTCGGCATACCAGTCTGCTCCATTGAAAAAGAATACGTCAACAGCGCCTCCGGCCAGCTGCGCACGCGCTTCCAGGCCTTTATAGAGAGTATCGAGATCAAGAAGATACAGGAGGGCAAGTGATGGGAAACTTCAAAAAGAAGCTGCGCGATTTTATAAAGGGCAAGCCGCACTCTGAGCGGCGGCTCGGAGACCTGTACATGGATAAGACCGGCCTCTACAAGCACCGCGAATGGCGAGGCATAAAGGACACCATGTACTACTTCAACCGCATCTGGCTCTACAACTATGGTATGATGGTCTACGACATCATGCGCTACGGCGGGCCCGTACTCTTTGCCAAGGGCGTGTGGCGCTACCGCTGGATAGGCCAGACCTATCTCACCGTCATGCACTGGTTCGACCGCGGCTTTGAAGGCCTGCGCGGCCCGGCGCTGAGGGCGAGCGCGTGGCATTACCGCGCGATGACAAATGAGACGATACGCCAGTTCATGCGCATGTTCGCCGCGGACGCGAACCTGCACAAGGGCGAGCACAATGAGCTCTGGCACAAGACCATGGCCCACGACGAGACCGTCGCGGGAGCCATCTTCTACCCCTGGCGCGACCGCATGGACGACGTGCCGCTGCAGATGGTGCCGTACTTCGTCACCTGCCACGTCAACTGCCACACTGTGCTCAACTACATAGACGCAGCGCAGAGCATAGGCCTTCCCGGCGATCCCTGCCCCATGTGCCAGGCCGAGGCCGGGCTCTCCATACTCGACGACATGCCCGACTACTTCCCCTTCCTCATCACGAGCAACGAGGCCTGCGACGGCTCCGTCGGCACGAGCATACTCCAGGACTGGTGCTACGACAAGCCTCTCTTCGCCATGCCGCAGCCCATGCAGTTCGACGACCCGCTGGTGCAGGAGCACTGTAAGCGCGAAATCGAGGAGTGCTGGAAGTTCATCGAGGAACAGACGGGCGAGCCGTTCGACTACGACTGCTTCGTCAAGTATATCGAGCGCTACAACGAGCTCACGCGCTTCGAGCGCGAGAAGTGGGACGTCGCGGCGAACACGCCCTATTACCCCATAAACGGCGTGGCGCAGGCGCTCTACCGCATCTACTACTCGCAGGACGGCTGGCGTGACATCTGGGCCATCACCGACAAGAAGGTCAAAAAGATATTGCACCGCTGCGTGGAGAAGAAGATAAACTGCTTCCCGGAGACGCGCCACCGCGTCCTGGCCTGGAGCTGCGCGCCGCTCTACTTCTCCAACTGGTGCACCTGGGCCTACAACTGCTGGGGCCTGAACGTCGTCATAAACATGGACAGCCTTATGTTCGATATAGACATGCGCACGGACAGCTACGAGCACCTAATGGAGGACTTCGCGCTCTACAACGAGTGGGCGCCCATGCGCCGCATGGCCGTCGGCGGCCACAAGCACATCTTCGAGGTTTGGGAGAACATGGAGCGCTTCCACTGCGACATGGTCATGATGTACGACCAGATACAGTGCAAGGGCATGCAGGGCATCGTAGGCATGTTTGAGGACGAATTCCGCAAGCGCAATATCCACGCCATCTGGATGCCGCACGCGCTGCCCGACAGCCGCACGGTGAGCCGCATGGAGATACGGCGCATCATCAACGACTATATGACCACCGTCATGCACGAGGAGCCGCTTGACCCAACGCTGTTGGAGTTCGACGACTCCATGAGCTGGTAAGGAGGACGCCATGAAGAAAGCCAAAAAGCTGCTGCTCGCCGCTGCGGGGGGCCTGACCGCTCTCTATGCCGGACTGTTCGCCGTTTTCTACTTTGACCTGGACGGCAAACTGCTCTTCTACGTCGTGGAGCCCTTCCTCAAGAAGCACTATGACAACATGCCGCGCCGGGACGTCATGGGACTCAAATACGACGTTGACAAATACCCCAAGTACGAGTACGATGTCAATAAGTAAGCGGGTTTCCGCGTCGAGGAGGACATGAGTATGAAACTGGGCATCATCCGCTGTATGCAGACCGAGGACTACTGCCCCGGCACCACGGATTTCAAGATGGTACGCGAGCACAAGGGCGCTTTCGAAGGCGTGGACGGCGAAATAGAGCTTGTCGGCTTCACAAACTGCGGCGGATGTCCCGGGAAACGCGCGCCTCTGCGCGCCAGAGAGCTGGTACGGCGCGGGGCTGACACGATAGCCTTTGCCAGCTGCATCAAGAAGGGCACGCCCATCGGCTATGCCTGCCCCTTTGCCGCAAAAATGCGCGCCATAGTCGCCGATAAGGTAGGCGAGGACGTAGAAATCCTGGACTGGACTCACTGACGTTCAGGAAAAGTTTACATGTGTATCATGGCGACTTTTGTTGCCATTGGATGTGGGAGAGAGGTATAATGTCCTCAGGTATCGTGCCTGGGGACATTATATTAGGAGGTATGTGTAATGTTCTGCGTCTGTCTGTCGGGGGTGATGATAATCCTCGCCGTATTCTCCTTCTCCGCCGAGAAGCGGGTGAATCGGATAATATTCGGCGTGTCGGCGCTCTGTGCCGATATCATCCTCGCATGTACCACGCTGCCCATGCTGCTCTCGAATGTCCCGCACGAGGGCTTGAGCATCGTGTACAACCTTGGAATTACGTCCTATCTTTTCTACCTGGCGATTGCCGTCGCGTGTTCCGTCAGCGTGACGTACAACGCCGTGAAGCTCCGCGCTGAGCGGGCCGGGACAGAGGAGGCGGTAAAGTGTTAGCGCTGCAATTTCTGCTCATTGTCATGCCCGTCCTCACTGTCGTGACGCTCATCATACGTCGTCCCGGGACACGCAGGAGCGTGGCGCGTGTGTCGCGAGGGCTCAATCTTGCCGCCGCTGCGATGTTTCTGGGCATAGTTGTCGGAAACGTCCGCACGGAAGGCGTGGATTTTTACGAGGGATTTGGGATTATCGCGGTGGTTGCTTCCACATTCTTTGCCGCCGTCTGCGCCGCAGCCGAGGCGCATAGCGCGGCAAAGCTGCGCTGTGAGGCCGAGGGAAAGCCCTACGTCCTGAGACAGCTGCGCGCAGTGCTTGTCACGCTCGCAGTGTTCGTCGTCGTCACGGCACTGGAGCTGCTCATATTGCAAGGCGTCGCCGAGGCCGCATATGCCGCGAGGCAGCGTCCTGAAGGCGCCAACCTGTACGGCCTGCTCGCCGCCGCAGTGGCTGCGCTGGCGCATGTGCTCGCGGCCGGGGTCATATTTGCCCTCACGCCCGGCGCTGGAAAACCGCGTGTAAAAGCCTGTGAGGTTAAGGGGGCATGCCCATGATGGCTGAACTTGCACTGTTTATTTCACCGATCTCAGTAATCCTAACGATTTGTACGCTTGTGTTCCATCGTAAGAAAGGAACGGTCGGTTTTGCTGCGGCCGCTTTTATATTCAATCTGCTCGGTGCAGCGTTTTTCCTATATCATATAGTCAGCCTTGTATGGAACGAAGGGGTTGACCTATATGAGGGCTTCGGCTCTGTCGCCGTAGTCGTCTCCATACTCTTCGCCGTGCTGAACGCTTCCGCGCTGTCTCACGGCCGCCTCCGCGCGCGCTGCGAGGCCTCCGGAGAGCGCTGCGGCAAGCTGCCGAAGCTGAGGCTCCTGGCCGTCCTTGCCGTGTTTGAGGCGCTTGGGCTGATAATCATGCAGGAGGTCGCAGAGTTCTCATACAGAATAGACTACCAGCTCGACTATCTCTATGGTCTGCTCGCCGCAGGCGTGATTATAGCTATACACCTGGCAGCCGCGCTGTCCGTCTGCTTCTTAATAGGCCGGAAGCCGCTCAAGGGCTTGCAAGCGAATAAGATATAGGGAAACCGCCCGGCGCATGCCGGGCGGTTTTGCCAACAAAAAAGAGCCGGGTTAAAACCCGGCTCTTTTGCGTCTTTTAGTTGTAACGCCTCTTATTCTTGCGAGCAGCCTCGCTCTTCTTGCGGCGCTTGACGCTGGGGCTCTGGTAGTACTCCTTCTTGCGGAGGTCAGCCAGCACGCCAGACTTGGCGCAGCTGCGCTTGAAACGCTTGAGAGCGTTGTCCAGAGACTCGTTTTCCTTGACGTAGATTTCAGAAGACATTGTATTCCCTCCCTCCAAAACGCCTTACGGCGCTGTCGGGGCTTCTAACCCATTGCGGGGCGTTGACCCTTTAACATATGCATTATAAGTGTTTGAACGCCAGTTGTCAAGAAAAACTCACTTGACCGGTTTTGCAATGATATTAACGAGCTTGTTCTTGATAACTATTGTCTTGACGATGCTGCAGCCGTCGGTGAACTTCTTTACCTTCGGCTCGGCCAAGGCCGCCTCTACAGCCACGGAGTCCTCGCAGTCCATTGGGACGACGACTGTGCCGCGCAGCTTGCCGTTGACCTGTACGGCTATCTCCTTCTCGGAGTCGAGGGTCTTGGAATGCTCGTAGCTGGGCCACGGAGAGGTGGAGGCAATTCCCTCGAAGCCCTGAATCTCCCACAGCTCTTCGGCGATGTGCGGGGCAAATGGGCTGAGCAGGGATATGAGGGCCTTGATATCGCCGCGGCTGGGTGCGTTCTCGTAGAACTTGTTTACAAGCACCATCATAGCGGAGATGGCCGTGTTGAACTTCATGGCCTCTATGTCCTCGCTGACCTTCTTGATGCAGCGGTGGACTTCCTTCTCATTGGCGGCGGAGTAGCTCTCGTCGCCGTCTATACGCTTTTCGGCGAGGGTCCAGATGCGGTCGAGGAAGCGCTTGCAGCCCTTGACGGCGCTGGGGTTCCAGGGAGCGGCCTTCTCGAAGTCGCCGATGAACATGATGTAGAGGCGCAGGGTGTCGGCGCCGTACTCCTTGACGACGTTGTCGGGGTTGACGACGTTGCCCAGGCTCTTGCTCATCTTGACGATGGGGTGGTCGGCCATTTCGCCGTACTTCTGCCTGAGATACTCGCGCACCTTCTCCTCGCTGCCGTACTCGTCGAGCAGCTTGCCGCGCTCCTCGTCGGACAGGTTGGCGTAGTTGTGCGGGTTCAGGCCGAGTATCATGCCGTGGCTCGTGCGCTTCGCGTAGGGCTCCTTGGTCGGCACAACGCCGATATCGTAGAGGAACTTGTGCCAGAAGCGGCTGTAGAGCAGGTGGAGCGTGGTGTGCTCCATGCCGCCGTTGTACCAGTCCACGGGGCTCCAGTAGTCGAGAGCCTCCTTGCTGGCAAGGGCCTCGCCGTTGTCCGGATCCATGTAGCGCAGGAAATACCAGCAGGAGCCGGCCCACTGCGGCATCGTATCTGTCTCGCGCTTGGCGCTTCCGCCGCACTTCGGGCAGGTGGTGTTGACCCAGTCGGTCATCTTGGAGAGCGGGCTCTCGCCGTTGTCGGTGGGCTCATAGCTGTCTACCTCGGGCAGGAGCAGGGGCAGCTCGCTCTCGTCGATGGGCTGCCAGCCGCACTTCTCGCAGTAGACCAGGGGAATGGGCTCGCCCCAGTAGCGCTGACGAGAAAACACCCAGTCACGCAGCTTGTAGTTGACCTTGCTGCGGCCTATGCCCTTCTCCTCCAGCCACTTTGTCATGGTCGGGATGGCGGCCTTGACGCTCATACCGTTGAGGAAGCCGGAGTTGACCATGACGGCGTTCTCGTCCTTGCTTATCCACGCCTCTTTGGTGATGTCGCCGCCCTTGACAACCTCGATTATGGGCAGGTCAAAGGCCTTGGCGAACTCCCAGTCGCGCTGGTCGTGGCCCGGGACAGCCATGATGGCGCCGGTGCCGTAGCTGGCCAGGACGTAGTCGGAGAGGAAGATGGGGATGGTCTCGCCGTTTACGGGGTTGACCGCGTCGACGCCGAGAGTGCGCACGCCGGTCTTGTCCTTGTTGAGCTCAGTGCGCTCGAGGTCGGACTTGGCCGCGGCAACGGCCTGGTAGGCCTTGACCTCGTCGGGATTCTGGATGGCGCCGCTGTCAAGCCACTGCTTTACCAGGGCGTGCTCCGGCGAGAGGACCATGTAGGTCGCGCCGAAGAGCGTGTCGCAGCGGGTGGTAAAGACCTTGATAATGTCGCCGGTGGTGGCCTTGAAATCGACCTCCGCGCCGGTGGAGCGGCCTATCCAGTTGCGCTGCTGAATCTTGACGCGCTCGATGTAGTCGACGTCGTCCAGGTCGTCGATGAGCCTCTGGGCGTACTCGGTGATGCGCAGCATCCACTGGCTCTTCTCCTTGCGAATTACGGGGCTGCCGCAGCGCTCACAGACGCCCTCTACAACCTCCTCGTTGGCCAGGACGCACTTGCAGCTGGTACACCAGTTGACGGGCATGCTGGCCTTGTAGGCCAGGCCGTGCTTGTACATCTGCAGGAATATCCACTGCGTCCACTTGTAGTACTTGGGGTCGGTGGTGTCGACTACGCGGTCCCAGTCGAAGCTGTAGCCGAGCATCTGCAGCTGCTTCGTAAAGCGCTCTATGTTGCGCTTCGTGACGTCGTGCGGATGCATGTGGTTGGCTATGGCGTAGTTCTCGGTGGGCAGGCCGAAGGCGTCGAAGCCTATCGGGAAGAGGACGTTCTCGCCCTCCATGCGGCGCTTGCGCGCCACGATGTCCATCGCGGTGTACGGCCTGGGATGACCGACATGCAGGCCCTCTCCGGAGGGATACGGGAACTCGACCAGGGGGAAGAACTTCTTCTTGGTCCTGTCGCCGGTCACGGCCTTGTAGGTCTTGTTCTCAAGCCAGTAATTCTGCCATTTCTTTTCTATACGCGCGAAATCGTAGCCCATTTCAATCTGCTTCTCCCTTTAAGTTAAAATTACTTGTCCGACGGCCCCTTTGACCCGAAGCTCCGCTTCAGACCATAGGGCCTCACAGGGATGAGAGGGGCACCTCCTCGGCGTCGCTCCAAAGGTGCTCAAGGTTGTAAAACTCGCGCATCTCCTGCTGGAATATGTGTACTATGACGCAGCCGAAGTCCAGCAGTATCCAGCCGCCGCCACGGTAGCCCTCACGCCGGAGCGGGGGCTCGCCCTGCTCGCTGAGCACCTTGTCGACCTCGTCGGTCAGGGTCTTTACATGCGTAGAGCTGGTTGCGGTGCAGATGACGAAATAGTCCGCCAGCACGGTGACGTCGCTCGTGCGCAGCAAGGTGACGTCCTTGGCCTGCTTGGCGTTGAGGGCCTTTACGGCCTCCTCAGCTATTTCTCTGGGTGTTAGCATTTGGCAAAACTCCTTTATATGCTGTATGCTCTTTATGACATATGTTGCGCGCTAGAACCTTGTGAAAGACTCCTCGCCACCGGCTATATAGCCCTGGGTCATTCGCCACTCCCCGTCGATATAGGATATCATGTCAATGTTGCTCTCGGTTATCTCCGTGTCGAAGGGGTTCAGGTATTCGTTGAGCATGACGAGCCATTCGTCTATGAGGGGCATGACGTAGTTGAGGCCGTAAATCATGCCGTCCATGCGGTTCGGTATGGTCTGGAAAGTTATGTCCTCGCTGCTCAGGCTCATAAATTCCTGGAGCAGGTAGACGATGTTTCCGACGGAGACGTTGGTCTCCATGTTGTCCATGACCGCGCTGTAAATCTCGCCTATATTGCCGATGTTGCCGAGCTGCAGCGTCTGGTTTGCCAAGGCCATGAGCAGCTCCTGCTGGAACTCGATGCGCTCTATGTCGCCGCCCGCGTAGGTGTGCGAGCCGTCGTTGGACATACGGAAGCGCATCGCGTTGACAAAGTTCTCGCCGTTGAGCGTCTGCGGTCCGGCCTTTATATGGATATAGAGATCCTGGTCGGGCGCGTCCCAGTCCATGTCGAAGGGTATGTCGAAGTACACTCCGCCTATGGCGTCGACTATTTCCGCCGCAGCCTCGATGTTTATGAAGGCGTAGAGGTCGACTTCGTAGCCCAGGATTCCCGAAACCGTGTCGAGCAGGGCCTTAGCGGCGTCCTCGCCGTTATTCTTGGCCGCAGCATAGGGCTGGTTTATCTTCTTGATGTTGAGGTTCACGTTCACGAGCATGTCTCGCGGCAGGCTGACGATGTTGAGCTTGTTGTTCACGGTGTCGAACATGCCTACGAGGTTTGTGTCGTTGTGATAGCCCACGACGTCTATGCCGGAAATGAGGAAAGTCCAGACCCCGTCCCTGTGAGTGGCGTTGCTCTGCGGCGCCACAGCGGAGACACCGGTTTCCTCCGGAGCCGGCGTAGAGTAGTCGTTCAGCCCTCCGCCGCCTATGTCCGGGGCCTTTGCCCAGTTTTTGTACCAGGCAAACGCGCCGATTATAATGACGGCAAGGATTCCGAAGGTGGTGGCCAGGCGGCGCGGCCACTTCGGCCTGGACGCCCTGCGCTCCTCACGGGAAATGATGTCGTCCGAGGCGAAGCGCTGCCTGGAGCCGTCACGGGCGGCTTCTCGCGAGGCATAGCGCTGCTGGCGGGCCTTGTAGCGGCGGTCGTATTCGAGGTCGTCCTCGTAGTCGTAATCGTATCCGTACCCGCCGTAGTCACGGTCATTCCTCTCGGGCTCCGTTCTCCCGGGAGGGTCCTGATAGTCGTCGTAGTTTGAGTAATCCTGATAGCTGTCGCGGCTTGAATAGTTTTCGGAGTACCTGTCCTCACCTGAGCCGCGGCCGGAAGCACTGTGCTTTCCGTTTCCGCCAAAGAGGTGCATTACTTGTCCTTTCCGTACCATCTCAGCGCCTCTATGGAGTCGCTGTGAGGCACTATCCCATTTGCCGCCAGCTCATCCAGGCTCATACGGAGCCCGAGGGCCATAGCGGCGTCAATGTCCTCATAAGCCAGCGCGCGCAGGGGCTCTACGCCCTCGAAATCGCGCGTTGGCTCAATGTAGTCCGCCAGATAAATTATCTTCTCCAGCAGCGTCATATCCGGCCTGCCAGTGGTGTGCCAGCGTATTGCGCCGTACACCCTATCTGTCACGCCGAAGAGGTCCCTGGACAGCGCCGCGCCCGTGATGGCGTGCGTGAGCTTTACGTTCTCACGCTCAAGCGCGTCAAACACTATACCATATTTTTCTGCCAACTTCAACTGCTCCGGCAGGGTAAACTTTTTGGTGATATCGTGCAGTATGCCCGCCTCGGCCGCGTCGCCAGGGTCCTCGCCCCAGCGCTCGGCCAGCTTTACCGCCTCGTGCTCGCAGCCGGCGACGTGCGGCACACGCTTGGGCTTGAGCCAATTCTCATACACCTGCTGCCTGAGCCAGTCAAACTGCGGCTTTGCGCCGTAGTCCCTCGTCTTGATTATACGCGCGTACACCTCGCCGTCGAGCTCGTCCGCGCCCTGACGGGTGGAGAGCAGCTCTCGCATCTGAGAGCTTGACATGGGCATTGGCGAGACGTCCAGCACATATATCACGGCTCCGTACTCGCGGCGCATACGCTCCGCCTCACGCTCTATGCTCCCGATATCCCCCACGTCGCGCGGCAGCACGGCCAGGCTGGCCCCGGCGAGTATATCCCGCCACTCGTGCCAGGTCTCAAAGCTCAAGAGCATGTCGGTGCCCATTATCATGACAAGCTCGGCGTCAGGGTACAAGGCCCGCAGCTCCCGCACGGTGTCCGAGGTGTAGCTGCGTCCGGAGCGCTTGAGCTCCATGTCCGAGACCTCGGCCTCCGGCTCACCGCGGAAGGCTATGCGTGTGAGAAGCATGCGCTCTTCGGCGTCCGGGCTGCCCCCCGGCAGCGGCTTGTGCGGCGGGACGGCCGCCGGTATCACCAGCAGCTTGTCAGGCCTGAGTCTTTCGCAGGCAAGGCGGCAGGCCCTGACGTGGGCCGGGTGCGGCGGGTTGAAGCTGCCGCCGTAAAACGCGACCCTCATTTTTTCTTCGCCGCCTTGGGCAGCTCTATGCCGGGCTTGAGCTCATTGCGCTTATAGAGCACGAACTTGCTGCCAATCACCTGCACCTGCTCGGCGCGGCAGCGCTCGGACAGTATTTCGCAGGCCTCCCTAGCGCTCAGAAGCGAGTTTTCCAGCACGCGTCCCTTAACGAGCTCGCGGGCACGGAGCATGTCGCTCATTGTCTCGGTGGTCTTTTCGGTTATACCGTCCTTGCCAATCTGCAATATGGTGTCCTCTTTCGCGGCAAGTCCGCGGAGATAGGCCCTCTGTTTACTTGTCAGCATTGCAATACTCCTTTAAGAGCCGGGCAAATTCGCGCAGCGCGCGTCCCCGGTGGGATATGGCGTTCTTCTCCTCGGCGCTCATCTCAGCCATCGTGAGCGTCCCTCCGTCGGGTATGAACATGGCGTCGTAGCCGAAGCCGTTCTCTCCGGCCTCATACGTCGCTATTTTTCCCTCGCAGGTACCCCGCGCACGGATTACGTCGCCATTTGGGAACACGCAGCATATCGCTGAGACGAATCGCGCCGTGCGATGTTCCACACCTTCGAGATTTTTCATCAGGAAAGCCCGGCGGTCGGCGTCCGTGTCCTCATGGCGGCCGGTATACCTCGCGGAGTGTATTCCAGGCGCGCCGCCGAGCGCGTCCACCTCCAGGCCGGAATCGTCGCTCACGGCGGCCTCTCCCGTGGCCTTCATGGCCGCCTCCGCCTTGATGAAGGCGTTCTCCTCAAAGGTGGAGCCGGTCTCGTCGGCCTCGAAATTGCACCCGGCCTCGCTCTGCGTGACCACGTCTATGCCGAGCGGTGAGAGTATCTCCCTAAACTCCTGCGCCTTGTGCGCGTTGTTGGAAGCAAGTATAAGTTTCATGACAGCAGCGCCTCCGAAAAGCTCCTGGGCTCGAACTCCATGAGGTCGTCCACTCCCTCGCCTACGCCCACATACTTGACAGGGACGCCCATGTCGTTGGCAATGGCGAACACTATGCCGCCCTTGGCCGTGCCGTCCAGCTTGGTCAGCACGATACCGGTTATAGAGGCGGTCTCGCTGAATTGCTTGGCCTGGATGAGCCCGTTCTGGCCGGTGGTGGCGTCTATGACCATGAGGGTCTCGAGGTCGGCCTCGGGCAGCTCACGCTCAATGATGCGGTGAATCTTGGCCAGCTCGTTCATGAGGTTGGCCTTGTTGTGCAGCCTTCCGGCGGTGTCTACAATGACGATGTCCGCGTCTCGCGCCTTGGCGGCGCTGACGGCATCAAACACAACGGCGCCGGGGTCGGAGCCCTCGCCGTGCTTGACTATCTCGCAGTGGGCGCGCTCGGCCCAGACGGTTAGCTGCTCGGCCGCCGCCGCGCGGAAAGTGTCCGCCGCAGCGAGAAGCACCTTTTTGCCCTCGGCTGTAAACTTCGCCGCGAGCTTGCCTATCGTCGTGGTCTTGCCCACGCCGTTCACGCCGACCATGAGAATCACAGAGGGCCTGGTCTCGAGCTTGAGCTCGAAGCTGCCCACGCTCAGGCGCTCGGTGAGTATGTCCACGAGTGCGCCCTTGACCTCCTCCGGGCCGCGCAGGCCGTTATCCCGCACGACGTTGCGCAGATCCCCGACGGCCCTCATGGCCGTCTCGGCTCCGGCGTCCGCCATTATCAGCGAGTCCTCGAGCTCTTCAAAGAACTCTTCGTTCTCGCCCGTGAAGTCGGCGAACAGTCCGCCCATCTGGCGGCGCGTCTTTTCAAGCCCCTGCTTTATCTTGTCGAAGAATCCCATTGTCGTCCTCCTCTATCTGCTTTGCGGCCTCGTCCAAATCCAGCTCTATGACCTTTGAGACGCCCTTTTCCTGCATCGTCACGCCGTAGAGCTTGTCGGCCTCCTCCATGGTGCCGCGCCTGTGGGTTATGACTATAAACTGTGTCTTGTCGCTCAAATCGCGCATGTGCGTGGCGAAGCGGTTGACGTTCGCCTCGTCCAGCGCGGCCTCTATCTCGTCCATCACGCAGAACGGCGTGGGACGTATCTTGATGATTGCGAAGTAAAGAGCTATGGCCACGAAGGCCATCTCGCCGCCGGACAGCAGCGTCAATGTGGTGACCGCCTTGCCGGGCGGCTGTACCCTGATGTCTATGTCGCCGGTGAGCACGTCGTCGGCCGGGGTTATCGTAAGCTCCGCGCTGCCGCCGCCGAACAGTTCCGTGAAAGTCTCCTTAAAGCTCTCGTTGATGGCGGTGAACTCGCGTGTGAATATACTTCTCATTTCCCCGGTTATGTCGGCAATTATACCCAAAAGCTCATTTTTAGCCTTTTCAACGTCGTCGCGCTGTCCCGCAAGGAACTCGTAGCGTTCGCTCACTCGCGCGTACTCGTCGATTGCGCCGATATTCGGGTTGCCGAGCGAGGTCATTTCACGGCGCAGCTCCGAGATATGGCGCGCGGCCTTGGGGCGGCTCTCAACCGGCCGGCGTATGGCCTCGGCAGCGCTGTGGCTGAGCTCGTAGCCGTCCCAGAGCTTGTCCGTGAGCTGCTTCTCCTCCATTTCGGCGGAGAGCTTTTTCTGCTCGGCCCTGGCCAGGGCGCGC
Source organism: uncultured Eubacteriales bacterium (assembly GCA_900544765.1). Classification (GTDB taxonomy): domain Bacteria; phylum Bacillota; class Clostridia; order Oscillospirales; family Oscillospiraceae; genus Scatomorpha; species Scatomorpha gallistercoris. Next base: position 232,360 of record UQWI01000001.1, read on the forward strand.
TCCAGCTCGAGTATTGCGGCGTTCTTCTCCTGCGCGGCCTTGTCGGTGCGCGTGCGCTCGCCCTCGACCTCGAGCCTGCTGGACGTGGCCTCGCTTATCGACTTCTGTATGCCCTCGGCCTCCGCTCTGAGTTCCCCGGCCCGGCGTGACACCTCTTCAAGCTCGCGCCTGAAGCTTTCGGCTGCCGCGACCACGTCGCTGATTGCCTTTTCCCTGGCGGCACTGTCGCCGGTCAGCCCTGCCATAAGGGCCTCGAACTGCTCCGCAGCGCTCTGGGTAGCGCGTCTTTCGGCGTCCAGCGACGAGAGCTGGGTATTGATATTTTGCAGCTCCTGCGTGGCCACGTCGAGCTCATATCGCGCAGCCGTGAGCGTGCGCTTGAGCTCCTCGCTCCTTGAGGAGAGCTCGTCCCGCCGCTTCGCCGTCTGCCCGCGCGAGGCCTGCAGCCGCTCCAGCTCGCTGCGGCGCGAGAGTATTCCGGCGTTCTTACCGGCGCTGCCGCCTGTCATAGAGCCTCCGGCGTTCATGACCTGGCCGTCGAGCGTGACGATTCGCACCCGTCCGCCGTTGCGCCGGGATATGGCTATGGCGTCCGTAAGCGTCTCTGCTATGAGGGTCCGGCCCAGGAGGTTCTCGAACACGTTCCTGTAGCGCGAATCGAACTCGACCAAGTCCACAGCCAGGCCGAGGCAGCCCTCGTCCTCGCCGGGTATGCGCTCCAGCCTGCCGCCGCGTATGGCGTCCAGGGGCAGGAAGGTCGCCCTGCCCGCGCTGCGTCTCTGCAAAAACTCGATGGCTCGTTTGCCGTCGTTCTGCGTGTCTACAACGACGTTCTGTATGGCGGCGCCCAGCGCGGTTTCGATGGCGAGGGCGGTGTCCTCTCCCGTGCGCAGCAGCTCGCTGACCGTGCCGTGCACACCGCGCAGCGAGCCGCGCCTGGCCTCGCGCATGACGGCCTTGACCGCGCCGCCGAAGCCCTCGTACTCGCGTTCCATTTCCTCGAGCATGCTGATGCGCGAATCCGCGCTCCTGAGCTCGACTATCTGCTTTGTCAGCTCCTCGGTGAGCTCGTTCAGCTCGCGCTCGCGGTTGGCGATGCGCATTTTGCGCCCCTCGGCGACATTCCTTGCGCTCTCCGCGTCCTCGGCGAGCTTTTTGCGCTGGGCGTCTATCTCGTCTATGCGTGCCCTGTGGGCGGCTATCTGCCCCTTTATCTCGTCGACGCGGGTTTCCAGCTCGCTCATTTCATTGCGCATGCGCTCGGCATTCTGCTCCGAAGCCTCCACCCTGCTCTTGAGGGCGGCGGCCCTGGCATCCTGCTCTGCTATGCGTGCCTGCATGCGGCTGAGCTCTTCACGGCGAGCCTCGGCCTCCACGTCCTTGGCGCGCATGCGCTCCGTGAGGACTTCGCTGCGGGAATACAACCCCTGCAGCTCCCGCTTTGCCGCCTCAAGGGCGGTCTTTGTCTCGTTGTACTCGCTCTCGAGCGTGCCGGACTGCTCACGCAGGGCGTCCAAATCGCTCATCCAAAGGCTGACCTCGGCCACGCGCAGCTCGTCACGCAGCGTGAGGTAGCGCTTCGCCACCTCGGCCTGCTCCTTGAGCGGTTTGACCTGCAGCTCGAGCTCCTCTATTTTGTCATTTATGCGCAGCAGGTTCTCGTCCGTCCGCTCCAGGCGCCGCTCGGCCTCCTCCTTGCGATAGCGGTAACGGGATATGCCCGCGGCCTCCTCCAGCACCTCGCGGCGCTCCGCGCTCTTTCCGGAGACAATCTCGGCTATGCGACCCTGGCCGATGATGGAATAGCCGTCTCGGCCCATGCCGGTGTCCATCAGCAGCTCGTTCACGTCGCGGAGCCTCACCTGCTGGCGGTTGATATAGTACTCGCTCTCGCCGGAGCGGTAGTACTTTCGAGTGATAGTGACCTCGTCGGCCTCCACGTCGAAGATGCCCGTGGAGTTGTCAAGTATAAGCGAGACCTGCGCCACTCCCATACTGGGACGCTTGGCCGTGCCGCCGAAGATGACGTCCTGCATCTTGCCGCCGCGCAGAGTGCGGCTGCTCTGCTCGCCCATGACCCAGAGTATGGCGTCCGATATATTCGATTTGCCGGAACCGTTCGGCCCCACAATGGCGGTTATCTCCCGCTCAAATGTCAGCCGCGTCTTTTCCGGGAAGCTTTTAAAGCCCTGGATTTCGAGCGCCTTGAGATGCGTAAATATCCCTCTTCCTTCAATCAGGCCCGCCCGGAACGCTTCGCGCCCGGCCCGGCGTCAATTATGTCTGTTTACAGTCCGCCCTGTATATAAGGCGTATTATTTTATCACAACGGGCCATGTTTTTCAAGCTTGAAACCCGCTTAATTCGCCCATTTCACGCTTAAACCTGCGCCTTTTCCGGCAGCTGGTTTTTGGTTAAAAAGTTAAATGCCCGCGCCGGATTGACAAAGTCCCGACGCAGCTATAGAATTGTATTGAATAAATACTAAAACCGGCGGCAGACAGGTCTGCCGGGAACTTTTTGGAGCTGTATAATGGAAAATATCCTGCTTTGTGTAAACGCCGTGCTCCCGCTCTTCATAATCATCGGCCTGGGGTTTGCCGCGCGCCAGCTGAAAATGCTCGGCGTTGCCGATGTGCTGAAGATGAATAAAATAGCCTTCTACATATTCATGCCGTTTATGATGTTCAGCAACATTTATCAGGCGGACTTGTCGACCGCCGTCAACCCGGGGCTCATAGCCTTTGCAGTTGTGTCCGTACTCGCGGTTTTCATGCTGAGCATAGGGTTCACGCTGCTCTACACGAAGGACAAGGGCAAGCAGGGGGTCATAATCCAGGGCATTTTCCGCTCAAATTACGTCATCATAGGCCTTCCCATAGCCGGGGCGCTGGTACCCGGCTCGGATCTCTCGCCGGTTGCGATACTTGTCGCCATAGTCGTAACTGAGTTCAACGTGCTGGCCGTCATAAGCCTTTCGCTCTTCAACGGCAAAGCGCCAAGCGTTAAATCCGCGCTGCTGAACATAGTCACGAACCCGCTTATCCTCTCCTCGCTGGCCGGAATTGCCTTTCTGCTGCTGGACATACGTCTGCCCCAGTTTCTGTCCTCCGCCGTGGAGGACCTGTCGGGTGTGGCGAGCCCTCTTATGCTCTTCCTGCTCGGCGCGTTCATCGACTTCAAGGCCATAGGCAAGTACAGGCGCGACCTCATCTGCGTCTGCACGGGCCGTCTGCTGGTTGTGCCCGCGATATTCCTCACGATCGGCTACATACTCGGCTTCCAAGGCCTTGAATTTGCCATACTGATAGGCATATTCGCCTCCTCCGCCGCTGTAGCCTCCTTTACGATGGCCCAGCAGATGGGCGGAAATGCAGAGCTGGCAGGCGATATAGTTATCCTAACCAGCGCTCTTTGCCCGTTTACAATTTTTCTCTGGAGCCTGCTCTCCACGACGCTCGGCGCGATATAAAAAGCAGGCAAAGGCCCGGGAGCTTCCCGGGCCTTTTTTATTTACTTAACTCGCTATGAGCCCCATCTGCCCGTGCAGGCAAGGCGCTCAGCCAGGGCGCAGATACCTGCCGTGGCGGCGTTCGCCAGGAGCAGCGTCCAGATGAGCCGTCCGGATTTTCCCCCGGCATACTTTTTCAGCGCGGCGTCCTCGAGCAGTACCTCTATTACAAAGCTCGCGCAGAGGAAAATGGCCCCCACAAAGTACGGCGGCCAGGACGGGTCCGGAAACTCGCCCCAGTTGCTCCAGATATAGTACGCACCTCCGACGCCGAAGGCCAGGACGTTTCCAATGAGCACAATGATAAGCGTCCTGCTCCCTCGCGCGGCATGCGCTATGCAGACCAGCGCGGCGTACTCCAGAGCGACGGACAAGACAAAGGTGAATGGTATGACGTGGTACGGTCTCGCCGCCGTATACCAGACATAGGTCGAGTGCGCCAGAGCTCCCACCTGGAGCACTGCGGTGATGCACAGCGCAGCAAACAGTGTGACCGCCGCCTTTTTCCCTCTCACGTTTTTCCTCCTCAGTAGCTCCGGGTAAAGGAGTCCTCCTGCTCTTCGCCTACGCACATGACTATGGTTGTGCCGTCGTTCTCCTGTGCATACGCGACGGCCTGGGCGTTTCCGGTTCCAAGCATACCGGTCATGCTCAGTATGAACGCGCCGGCGCACACTGCGCTCAGCAGCAGCGAAACCGTTGCGGTGACGATGGTTATACGGATTGCTTTGCGCCTAGAGCAGGTCATGTGACCGCCTCCAATCGGGTGTTGTCAGGCATAACGCACCTGTTGATGTGAGTGTAGCACGCAATTGTATCGTAATTGCATCCTAGAGGTTACAATTTGGTCACAGTTTCACTAAAGTTTCGTAAAGAATTCCATTGCGCCTCAGCTGACCGGGCATTTTGGCCTTTACACAAGCGCGTTATACGCGCCGTCGATAGATTGGAGAGCAGCAGCGTCCAATTCAGCCGCCGGAAGCCTGAACCTGCTGTTTGCTCCCTTATAAAAAAACAAATGTATCCAAATTGCATCAGCAATTTGGATACATTCCTTCTCAATACAGCGACAATGTCTCCACGTCGCCGTCCGGCACTATACGCAGCTGCTTCAGGCCGAAACGCTCCTTGAGATACGCGCGGTTTTCCCCGTGCTGGCCCACCAGCTGGCTCATAAGGCGCGGGTTGACCCGCAGCACGGCTTCCCCGCCACGGCGCTCCGCCAGCAAGCCCTCGGCCTTCTGCCGCATTATGCGCGACTTCACCAGCTCGCCCAGCGCGGGGTGATAGGCGCCTCCTGCCGCGTCGCCTCCTGAAAGGTCCTCTGTCGGGTTCAGGCCGAGCCTTATTACCGGAATACCCGCTCCCTCGAAAACGGGCAAAATGCGCGCACAGACGCGCACAGCGTCCTCTACGGTGTGCTCCGTGTAACGCCCCGCCTTCCACATGTCGTAGAGCGCGGTGTCGCGGACTATGACGGTCGGGTAGACGCGCACGCCGTCAGGCGAGAGCGCGGCAATCTCCCGCGCAGACTCCAGGTCGGACTCGTCGCTCGAGCCCGGCAGGCCGGTCATCATCTGCAGTATCAGCTTGAATCCGGCTGCCTTGACGGCCTTTGAAGCGTCCCTTACATCCTGCGCCGTATGCCCGCGGCCCGAGAGGGCCAGCACGCGCTCGTCCATGCTCTGCGCGCCAAGCTCTACAGTCTCCACGCCATAGCGGCGCAGACGGGCCAGCACGGCGTTGTCTATGGCGTCCGGCCGCGTCGACAGACGTATGGCGGCTATGTCGCCGCGCTCGAGATAGGGCTGCGCCGCGCCGAGCAGCGCCTCCTGCTCTTCGACGGGTATGGCGGTGAAGCTCCCGCCGTAGAACGCCAGCTGGCGGCGCGTATCCGGCGGGGTAAGCGTCAGAGCCCGTTCTATCGCCTCACGGACATCGGATGGCGCCGCGGGCGTGACTGAGCCGGATATGCGCCGCTGGTTGCAGAAAACGCAGTCGTTCGGGCAGCCGAGGTGCGGTACGAATACGGGTATTATGCTCTCCCGAGCGCTCATTTGTGCAGCTCCTTCAGTGCGGCCCGTGCGGCTGCCTGCTCGGCTTCCTTCTTCGTGCGGCCTGAGCCGGAGCCTATCGGCCTGCCGTTGAGCGAGACCTGGCTTGTGAAAGTCTTGTCGTGATCCGGGCCGCTCTCGCCGAGGAGCTCATAGCTGAGCACACTTCCGCTCTTCTTCTGGACAAGCTCCTGGAGCTCCGTCTTGCTGTCACCGAAAGCTATGTAGGAGCCCTGCAGAGAAGAGAGTATATGCTTTTCTATGAACGCCCTGGCTATGTCCATGCCGCCGTCGAGATACATGGCGGCTATCAGCGCCTCGACCGCATCGGCGAGGATGCTGGTACGGTTCCTGCCGCCCGTGTGTTCCTCTCCCCTGCCCAGGCGCATGTATTCGCCGAGGCCGAGCTCCGAGGCCACGCGGTGCAGGCTCTCTTCACAGACAAGCTGCGCCCTCATACGGGTCATGCGGCCCTCCGGAAGTTCCGGGAAGCGGTTATAGAGCGCGTCGGCCACCACGAGGCCGAGCACGCTGTCGCCCAGGAACTCCAGGCGCTCGTTGCTCTCACAGCTCCTGCCGCGGTTCTCGTTGGCGTAGGAGCTGTGAGTGAGCGCGTTCACAAGCAGGCCGCGGCTTTTAAACTTATAACCGAGCTTTGCTTCTATTGCTTCCATCAGTTGGAGGACGCCTTCTCCACATAGTCAACGAGGTCGCCGATAGTTGCAATACCCTTGAGATCGTCCTCGCTTATCTCTCCGAGGTCGAACATCTCCTCGATGGTCATGCTCAGCTCGACGACGTCAAGGCTGTCGGCGTTCAAATCGTCGGTGAAGTTGGTTTCGCGGCTCAGGGTTTCAGGCTCTACCACGAACTGCTTGGCCACCAGGTCGCGTATCTTCTCGTAAATCATTTTGTCTCCTCCATTTCTGCCGCCTCATCGGGGTCGAGGCGCATGTGCTCTATGTTCTTTTCTATTTCCTCAATAACGCCTGCCTTCGAGAAATTCACAGCCTGGCGTATTGCGCTGAATATGGCCTCGTCGTTCGACGAGCCGTGGGCCTTGATGACGGGCCTCGATATGCCGAGCAGGGCCGTTCCGCCAATCTTGTTGACATCGAGGCCGTCCCTCATGGCCATGAAGTCCCTCTTCAGGGCCAGGGCGGCGAGCTTGTTCTTCGTACTGCCGTAGAACACATTCTTTAGCTGGCCAAGCGCGAACTTTATCATACCCTCGCTGGCCTTCAAAAACACGTTGCCGGTGAAGCCGTCGGTCACGACGACGTCCACGCCTCCGGCCATGACGTCGTTGCCCTCCACGTTGCCGATGAAATTGATGCGTCCTGCGTCGGAGGCCTTCTGCAGCAGCTTGAATGTCTGCTTTTGCAGCGGGGCACCCTTAGTCGGCTCCGTGCCGTTGCTTAAGAGGCCCACGCGCGGGTGCGGGCAGCCCATTATCTTGTCGGCGTAGAAGCTGCCCATATAGGCGAACTGGAGCAGATATTCGGGCGTGCACTCCACGTTGGCGCCGCAGTCAATCAGCATGACGCCTCGCTCCCCGTTGGGCAGCACCGGCGCAAGCGCGGCGCGGCGGATACCGGGAATGCGCTTGGCCGTCAGTGTCGCGCCCGTGAGCAGTGCTCCTGTGCTTCCGGCGGAGACGACGGCGTCGCCTTCACCCGCGCGCAGCATCTTGAGCGCGACTGCCATGCTGGAGTCCTTCTTGCGGCGGGTGGCCGTGCTCGGGTCGTCCTCCATAGTGACAATCTCACGCGCGTCGACTATGTCCACGCCGCTCTCGCCGTTCAGCAGCGGCTCTATTTTCTCCTTCTGTCCGATGAGTGCGACGGATACGCCCAGCTCCTTCACGGCCCTGAGCGCGCCCATAACGGGTGCCTGGGGAGCGTTGTCGCCTCCCATGGCGTCAATGAGAATCCTCAATTGCTGAAAACCTCCTTTTCTTTGAGCCGGTCTATAATCTCAAGCGAGCGCTTTGAGATTTCCGCGTTCTTGTTGCGTTTGCCCTTGACGCGGTAGCCCAATGGTGTGATTATACCGAAATTGATGTTCATCGGTTGGAAATCGCCCACGCTCCCACCGGAGATATACTCCGCGAGCGCGCCTATGGCCGTCTCGCGCGGGAAGTCCGCGCTCTCGAGCCCCAACACCCGCGCGGCGGTCTCTACGCCTACGAGCAGGCCGCTCGCCGCGCTCTCTACATAGCCCTCGACGCCGGTCATCTGTCCAGCGAAGCTGATGCGCGGCTCGGCCTTGAGACGGTAGTACCTGTCGAGCAGCTTGGGCGAATTGAGATAGGTGTTGCGGTGCATGACGCCGTAGCGCACGAACTCAGCTTCGCGCAGCGCGGGAATCATGGAGAAAACGCGCTTCTGCTCTCCCCAGGTGAGGTGGGTCTGGAAGCCGACGAGGTTGTAGAGCGTGCCGTCGGCGTTGTCCTGGCGGAGCTGTACGACGGCGTAGTCCTCGGCGCCGGTATTGGGGTTCACAAGCCCCACCGGCTTCATCGGCCCGTAGCGGAGCGTGTCCTCGCCGCGCCGCGCCATGACTTCAACGGGCATGCATCCCTCGAACACGGCCCCGTCGTCGAAGCCGTGGACAGGCGCCTCCTTTGCCGCGCGCAGCTCGGCGACGAAGGCCGTGTACTCCTCGCGCGTCATTGGGCAGTTTATGTAGTCCGCCGTACCCTTGCCGTAACGGCTGGCCCGGTAGGCGCTGGTCATGTCTACGCTCTCAAGCGTGACAATGGGCGCGACGGCGTCGTAGAAGTGCAAATCAAAGTCCGGGCAGAGCCGCTTGATGCGCTCCGCCATGGCGTCGCTGGTCAGCGGGCCGGTGGCAATCACCACCTCGCCCTCCGGGATATCAACAGCCTCGGCGCGGACTATCTCTATATTCGGCTCCCCCTCGAGCTTCTCCGTGATATACCTGGCGAAGCCCTCGCGGTCGACGGCCAGAGCGCCGCCGGCGGCGACGCGGTTTATCTCCGCACTCTCCATGATGAGGGAACCCAGGCGGCGCATTTCCTCTTTAAGCAGGCCTACTGCGTTCGTGAGGTCGTCGCCGCGCAGCGAGTTGGAGCAGACGAGCTCTGCAAAGTATTCGCTCTTGTGCGCGGGGGTGTACTTCTCCGGCTTCATCTCGATGAGCCGGACATGTATGCCGCGGCGGGCGAGCTGCCAGGCGCACTCGCTGCCCGCGAGGCCCGCCCCGATAACTGTGACGCTATACATCAGACGGCCTCCTCAGTGGACGCTGCCTTTTTTCGCGTCGTGGTCTTTTTCTCCGCCGCGGTCTTTTTAGCGGTAGTTTTCTTTGCGGCGGCGGTCTTTTTGGACGCCGTTGTCTTTTTGGCGGAGGTGGATTTCTTCGCCTCCGCCTTACCGTCCTTGTCCTCCCCGGCCTGCTCCCCCTGGGCGTCCTTGTCCTCGGAAGCGGCCTTCTTGGGCTTATAGCCGCGCTGCTCCGGCGGCAGATAATTCGGGCAGTCGGGGTTTATGCAGAAGGGCTTGCTGCGTCCCCTGCCGGAGCGCTTGAACATAGTGTTGCCGCACTCGGGGCAGTTGTCCTTGGTCGGCACGTCCCAGGTCATGAAGCCCAGTATCTCGCGGCCGTCCGCTCCGGTGCCGCGCCAGGGGCAGTCCTTACCGCGCTCACAGGCGTAATAGGCGTAGCCGTTGCGCGAGGTGCGCTTGAGCAGCCTTCCGCCGCAGGCGGGGCACTTGCCGGGCATTTCAACGACTATGGGCATGGTAAAGGTACAGTCCGGGTAGCCCGGGCAGGCCAGGAAGCGTCCGAAGCGGCCGGACTTATAGACCAGCTTGCGCCCGCAGTTGGGGCATACCTCGTTGCTCTCCTCGTCGGGGACCTTGAGGCGCACACCCTCCATGGCGGCCTCGGCGTCCTTCATTTCCTTCTCGAAGCCGCCGTAGAAGTCGGACAGGTATATCTTCCAGTCCTTCTCGCCCTTTTCTATCTCGTCCAGGCCGTCCTCCATGCGGGCGGTGAACTTGAGGTCGACTATGTCGGGGAAGCGCTCTTCCATCAGGCCTGTGACCACCTCGCCCAGCGAGGTCGGGCGCAGATATTTGCCCTCTTTGACGACATACTCGTGGCTGATTATCGTGGTAATTGTCGGCGCGTAGGTGCTAGGACGGCCTATGCCCTTCTCCTCCATCGCGCGGATAAGCGTCGCTTCGGTGTAGCGGCTGGGCGGCTGGGTGAAGCGCTGCTCCTTGTCGAGCTTGGCGGCTCTGGCCTTCTCGCCCTCTTCGATATTCGGTATGCGCTTCGAGGCGGGCTCGTTCTCGTCCTCGCGCTCGTCGTCGTAGACGGCGGTGTAGCCGGGGAATACAAGCGCGGAATAGCTCGCGCGGAAGGAGTGCCCGGCGCATCCGGCCTCAACGGCAAAGGTGTCGTAGACCGCGTTGGACATCTGGCAGGCCGTGAAGCGGCCCCAGATGAGGCGGTAGAGCATGTACTGCTCGCGCGTCAAGTCCTTGCGCACCATTTCAGGCGCAAGGGCGGTGTTTGTTGGGCGTATGGCCTCGTGCGCGTCCTGGGCCCCGGCGCGGGTCTTGTAATGACGCGGCTGGGCCGGGCAATACGCCTCGCCATAGTGTGCGGTGATATAGCTGCGCGCGGCGGAGAGCGCCTCCTCGCTCAGGCGCAGCGAGTCGGTACGCATGTAGGTAATAAGGCCTATGGTGCCCTGGCCGGTGATGTCGACGCCCTCGTAGAGCTGCTGCGCTATGCTCATAGTGCGGCGGGGGGTCATGCCCAGGCGGCGCGAGGCCTCCTGCTGCAGCGTACTGGTTATGAACGGGGGCGAGGGGCTGCGCTCCTTCTTGCCGCGCTTGACGCTGTCTATTGTGAAGTCGCTGTCCTTGACGTCGGAAATTATTTTGTCGACCTGCTCCTCGCTCTTGATGTCGACTTTCTTCTTGCCCTCGCCGTAATAGCGCGCGGTGAACTCACTGCCGTCGGCACGGCGGAGCACTGCGTCGAGCAGCCAATACTCCTCCGGCACGAAGGCGCGTATCTCCTTCTCGCGGTCGACGACCATGCGAGTGGCCACGCTCTGGACTCGTCCTGCGGAGAGGCCGCGGCGTATCTTTTTCCAGAGCAGCGGGCTGAGCTCGTAGCCGACTATGCGGTCGAGTATGCGCCTGGCCTGCTGGGCGTCCACGAGGTCTATATCTATGTCGCGCGGAGCCTGGATACTCTCGGTGACGACCTTCTTGGTTATCTCGTTGAAGGTCACGCGCACGGCCTTGTCGTCGGGCAGGCCGAGCAGCTCCTTCAGATGCCAGGCTATAGCCTCTCCCTCGCGGTCCGGGTCGGTTGCAAGGTAGACCATGTCGGCCTTATCTGCGCTCTTCTTGAGCTCGGCTATTATATCCTCTTTGCCCTTCACGGGGATATACTGCGGCGTGAAGCCGTGCTCGATGTCCACGCCCATGGTGCTCTTGGGCAGGTCGCGGAGGTGGCCCATGCTGGCCAGCACCTTGAAGTCCTTGCCCAGATACTTCTCTATCGTCCTTGCCTTCGCCGGCGACTCGACTATCACGAGCGCCGTCTTTCCTTTCGCCATTAAAACGTCCTCACTTCTGACTGGTTATATTTAGGGAAAACCTTTTTCCCGGTTCCTGGCTTATATATCCCAAGACCTGCAGCATGGTCAGCTCGCTGAGCACAGCGGCGGCGGGCAGACCCGCGCGCTCAATGATGTCGTCCACATGCGTGTGCGGCTGAGTAATGGCCGAGACGATTGCAAGCTGCGTCTCGCTCAAGCCGGAAAGCTGCTTCTGCAAGTCAATATATTCCTCGTCTTTGGCCTTGTCAATGTCTTTTTTCTCTCTGAGCCGCCTCAGCAGCCCTTTTTTGGCCTTCTTGCCGCCGCTCCCGGCCCCTTCCGAAGCTGCCCCGCCGGCCTCTTCAGCCTCGGCATTTTCTTTGACGGAGGCGCGCACGGCACTCTCCACAGCCTCTTCGGGCGGCTTTGCCCCGCTGCGGCGCAAATTCGGGAAGCGCTCGGAGAACCCTCCGAGAACATTCCACACGTCCACCGCCGGGCTGGCCCCGTCGATTATCAGGCGGTTCGAGCCCTCCGCAGTCACAGAGTCCGCGTTGGCCGGGACGGCGAACACCTCGCGTCCCTGGCTCATCGCCTCGTCCGCGAACAGCAGCGCGCCGCTGCGGGCGGGCGCCTCAATCACCAGCGTGGCCACGGACAGTCCTGACGTTATCCGGTTGCGCTCGCGGAAGAAATAGCTGCTGCGCCTTGTACCCGGCGCGTATTCGCTCACCAGGGCGCCGCCGCGCTCCACCTCGCGCGCAAGCCCGTCGTCCTCGCCGACGGCGTCAATCGCCACGCCCAGCACCCCGACGCAGGCGCCGCCCGCCAGAAGCGCGCCTCGCGCGGCGTGTTCGTCCACGCCCCGCGTCAGGCCGGATACCACAAGGCCGCCGCATTTCGTAATGCCGTAGCCCATCTTCTCGGCCATTTTCAGCCCGTACTCGGAGGCCTTGCGCGTGCCGACGACCGCCACGGCGCACATGCCGTCGATATCCGGCAGGCGGCCCCTGACATACAGCGCCAGCGGAGGGTCGTCAATCTCCGTCAGGCGCAGGGGATAGGCCGCGTCCGCCCTGGTCAATATCGTTATGCCGCTGTCGGCACAAATATCCACAGTGCGGCGGGCGAAATCCAGGCTCTTGTCCATAAGCGCCTCGCGCTCGGACTTGTCGAGGAAGTCGAGCGCTGCGTAGTCCTGCTCGCATGAGAAGTATACCCGGCGCACGTCGCCCAAATGCTCTATGAGCCGGTATTTAACGCGGCGGCGCACACCTTGCAGCGACGCGAGCCAGACCCAGTATTTCAGCTCAGCCACACGCTTCCCTCCTCACAGCGAAGAGCCCGCCAGCTCCCACATGAGCACCGCGCCTGCTGCTGCGGCGTTGAGCGACTCGCTGCCGGGGCTCATTGGTATTATCACAGTCCCGTCGCACATGTCCAGCAACTCACGGCTGAGGCCGTGGCCCTCGTTGCCAACCGCCACGGCGCAGTGCGCCAAATCCGCATCCCGCAAATCCTGCGCCCCGTCTGAGAGCGCCGCGCCGAGCAGCTTGAGCCCCATACCTCGCAGCAAATCAGGCAGTTCCTGCACGCGGCAGGCGTAGACGTACTGCCGGAAGGCCGCGCCCATGCTCGCCCTCACCGCGCGGGGCGAAGTGAAATCCGCGCAGTCACCGACCAAGATTACAGCGTCGACGCCGAGGGCGTTCGCCGTTCGGATGAGCGTGCCGACATTGCCCGGGTCCTGCATATTTTCGAGCACAACGGCGTGCCTTATACGCTCCGGGCGCTTTGGCTCCGGCATGCGCACGGAAAACACCGGCCCGGGGCTGTTCTTGACCGGAGAGGCGTAGCCGACGAGCTCCGCCGGGGCGGAGTACACCGGGCAGCCCGGCAAAGCGCCCGTATTTGTCCCCTCGGCGAACAGTATACCCGTAACGTCTGCTCCCGCGCTAACGGCCTCGCCGAGCAGTTTCGCCCCGTCGAGCACGGTCTCGCCGCTCTCCCGCCTGAGCGAGCCGTCGGAGGCCAGCGCACGCAGGCGCAGGACGAATGGATTTTTCCGCGAAGTTATTCTCTCCATTTGCAGCTTCCGTTTCATCGTAATTATATATTAAGGATATTCGCAAACACGGGATTTGTCAACCAATATAAATGAGCAAACCTCCAGCCACCCCGGCAAGGCCTCCCGTTGGCACTTGAGCCGCAGGGCTTGCAGACGTACGCGTTATTTGTCTGCCGGCGCCGGCCATGGCAGAAAAAAGCCGCTGCAAGAGCAGCGGCTTTTATGGTATTCATTAAGGCGCCTGCTGCGCCTCGGCCGCATACAGCGGGCCGCATCAGCAGAGCATGTTGTAGTGGTCTATGGTGTTGATATCGGAGCCGTTTATCTCAGCCTTGGTGAGCTTGCCTTCGCAGACGTCGATGATTAGGTCGAAAAGCTCGTCCGCCACCTGGGCATGGGACTTTTCGCCGCGCAGGCTGGCGCTGCAGTCGAAGTCAATCAGGTCGTTCATCCACTCATAGGTCTGATGGTTGCCGGTTATCTTGATAACCGGACCTGTGGCGCAGCCCATGGGGTTGCCCATACCCGTTGTAAACACGACGGTCTGGCATCCACTTGCCAGCTCACCTATCGTGGAGAGCGGGTCATAGGCGCCGGTCTCAAGGAACGCAGGCCCCTTCGTGGTAATCATTTCACCGTAGGCATAGCAGCCGGTAAAGGGACGCGTACCGCTCTTGTTTATGCAGCCGAGGCTCTTTTCCTCCAGGGTCGTGAGGCCGCTGCGTATATTGCCCGGGGTCGGGTTGGAATTGCGAATATCCTCGCCCATCTCCCGGTAGACGTCGTCCTTCCACTTTATGGTGTCGTAAATCTTCTGGCCTATCTCCGGGGTCGCGCCGCGGGCCTTCAGGATGTGCTCGGCGCCTATGGCCTCGCTCGTTTCGCTGATGACGCTGCTGCCGCCCATGTCTACGAGCCTGTCGGACACGATGCCGAGGGCAACGTTGGCGCAGATACCGCTGGTCGGGTCGCTGCCGCCGCATTCAAGGCCGAGCATGAGCTCCCCTATCGGGCAGGGTTCGCGCCTGCACTTTTCGGCCTCGGCAATGAGCTCGTGCACTATGCTGATGCCCTTCGCAACCGTGCGGCCTATTCCGCCGCACTGCTGGATGGTTATGTACTCCACGCGCTTGCCCGGGGAACGCTCCTCTATGGCCTCAAGGTACATATCGCGCTGAATTGTCTCGCAGCCGAGGCCGACAATCAGCACGCTGTGCACGTTGGGGCTGGCAAGGAGGCCGGAGAGTATCTTCAGGGTAATCTGGGTGTCGCTCTGGCTCTGAACGCATCCGTAGGGGTTGGTAAGCAGGGTTGCGCCTTTGCAGCTTTCAACTATACGCCTCGCGGCCACCTCGGCGCAGTTGACGCCCGGCATTACAACGACGTGGTTGCGGATGCCGACGCGGCCGTACGGGCGCTTATATCCTAGGAAAGTTGTCTTGTTCATGCTTACGCCTCCTGTAGAACGCCAACGGGCCTGAGGTTGTGGGTGTGAACATAGTCGCCTGCCTTTATGTCGCAGTCGGCTATGCCTATCTTCTCTCCGTACTTGTAGACAAATTCGCCCTTTGGCACGTCGACTATGGCTATCTTGTGATATATCGGCGCATCCGCTAGCGCAGTGACATTTTTAACCGTGCCGTCCGCAAGGCGGTACACTATGGTGTCTCCGGCCTTGACGGCCTCAGTGACAGTGACGCAGGAGTCCCTGTCGTTGATATGTACGGCATAAACTTCGCTCATGAGTTAGTCCTTTCCGGCAAACAGCTTCTGCGAAACAGCATGTTTACCTGTTAGTTTGCCTGTGCGATTATATCTCCTTCAGCTTCCTGAAGGCGTTGCTTATTGCGTCCTGTGTGCCGAAGGCCCCGGCCTTGGTGACCATTTTGACGCCCGCCGCCTGTCCGCCTATGACGCGCATCATAGGTATGCCGACGCTGACCTCGCTGAGTATTTCGCTTCCGTCCGCGCCCAGCGCTTCCAGCAGGCCCAGGGCCGTATCGCCGCCGGTCACAAACACGCCGGACACGACGCCCTGTTCCAACACGGCGGCTGCCAGCTCGCCCATCTTTCCGCGCACATAGTCGCTCACCTGCGGCAGGGCCATACCGTGCCTCTCGCCTTCGGCCCTGGCGAGCTCAAGCTCCTCACGCTCCAGGGTGCTGCTGCTGACAATCATTGTGTCCGCCCCTGCCCTGAGGCTTTCGACGGCCTGGGCGACGTACTCTTCGGCCGTCTTGGCCCCGCTCAGCAGCTCATGGAAGGGGACGACAACCGTTTTCACTCCTGTCGCCTCAGCAGCTCGCACCTGCCCGCCCGTGACGTCGCTGACGCTTGCAATAACCCCGAGTACAGGCGGGATTGTGCTCTCAAGGGTCATGATGTTGTCCGCCATGGCCGCAGTGCCTATATAGAGCGTGCGCTTTCCTGTGGCCTTGGCGGCGGAAATGATATTCTGCATATCCGCGTCGGACACGGCGTCAAAGGTGAACACGCGCCCTCCGTCCAGGCTGAAGCCGCTGCGCACAGCCTCAAGGCCTATGTGCGTCACGCTCTCGTCATACGCGGCGGAGAGCAGCCTGTTTATGTTGTCCTCGGTAACGGGGTTTTTCGGGTCCCTGGCCAATTCGGTCTCCGTCAGCGGTACGCCCTTCAGGCAGTGTATGCCGTTCTCGGTCGTGCGCCCCAGCGCCGGTAGCGCCGGAGCAAATATGACTAGCTCCGGCTTATAGAACTTGTCCATTGCGGCTACCTCTGCGGCGATGTTCCCGCGAAGAGTGGAGTCAACCTTCTTGATGACGTACTTGTAGTCATCAAAATTCACCTGCTCGCAGGCCGCGCTCACGGAAGCCGACGCGGTCTCGGCCGTGGTGCCTCGGCTCTCGGTATCCACGACGAGGCAGCCAGTGCCGACGGGCAGCTTTTTGCCGGAAAATATGACGCTTGTAGCCAGACCACGGCGGCGAAGCTGTACGCCCGTGTCGTTGGCGCCTGTAAAATCGTCGGCTATTATCAGGTATCTGTCCATAGGCTCACCCCCTGTGGCGCGCAAGCTGGGCGGCGCAGTTTATTGAGTTCACGAGGCTGAGCTCGCTCGCGTTGCCATGCCCGGCGTGTCCCATCGCGGTGCCGTGGTCGACGCTGACCCGGATAATAGGCAGGCCGCAGGTGATGTTCACGCCCGCAACGGCGTCCCATTCGCCCTTTTCCTCATTGTACACAAATCCCACGACTTTCATCGGTATGTGGCCCTGGTCGTGATACATGGCCACGACGATGTCGAACCAGCCGCCGCGCATTTTGCTGAACACGGTGTCCGGAGCGACCGGGCCTGTCGCATCTATGCCTTCGGCCTTGGCGGCCTCCACGGCCGGGGCTATCTCGTCCAGGTCCTCCCTGCCGAAAAGCCCGTTTTCACCGCAGTGCGGG
Source organism: uncultured Eubacteriales bacterium (assembly GCA_900544765.1). Taxonomy (GTDB): domain Bacteria; phylum Bacillota; class Clostridia; order Oscillospirales; family Oscillospiraceae; genus Scatomorpha; species Scatomorpha gallistercoris. Next base: position 249,012 of record UQWI01000001.1, read on the forward strand.
TTCAGTCCCGCCACGCCGACGCGCGGGTTCTCAATGCCGAGCTGCCGGCAGGCGTCGGCGGCAATGCGTATGCACTCGAGCACGCGCTCCTTTTTCACACGGTCGCAGGCCTCTCGGAGCGAGACGTGCGTGGACACATGCACGACGCGCATGTTCTCGTGCATGAGCATCATGGTGTACTTCTTCGTGTTGGTATAGTGCGCATAGATTTCGGTGTGCCCCGAAAAATGGTGCCCTGCCAGGTTTATGGCCTCTTTGTTGAGCGGGTTTGTGACCGTGCCGTCAACCTCCTTGGCCATTGCCAGCTCAATCGCCTTGACGACGCACTTGAAAGCGGCTTCGCCAGCGACGGCGCTGACCTTGCCGGGGACAACCTCCTCCATCTTTTCGAGGCCGGGATCGAGCACATCTATTACGCCGCACTCAAACCTTGCCTCGGCAACGGAGCCGATTTCGTTTATCCTGATATCCGGCTTCCCCGTGAATTCTGTGGCGCGCCTCATAATAAACGGCGAGCCCACGACAAGCGGGCGGCAGTCGTCGTAAATTGCCGGGTCGGCGAGCGCCTTGACAGCAATCTCCGGGCCAACGCCGGCGGGGTCTCCCATAGTAATTGCCAGAATCGGCTTCATCCGTACCGCCTCACATTCCCGCCACGCTCAACGCGCGCAGCACGTTCTCAACCGCAAAGCCCAGATTTTCCTCGCTGTGCTCCTTGAGCACGGAGAAATCCTGAGGCAGTCGGTTGATGGGGAAAATAGCGGTGACACCCTCGCCGTAAGCCGCGTCAACATCGTAGTCTGCGCCGCCGACAATTGCAATGACGGGTTTATCCTGCTTTGCAGCGCGCCTTGCGACACCGATTACCACCTTGCCGCGCAGGCTCTGAGAGTCTATCTTGCCTTCGCCGGTGAAAATTATGTCCGCATCCGCGATGGCTTTGTCGAACTCGACGGTGTCGAGCACGGTCTCTATGCCCATCTGGAGACGCGAGCCGAAGAAGGCGACCATGCCCGCGCCCATTGCGCCGGCCGCGCCGGCGCCCGGCATATCCGCCACGTCGACGCCGACGTCGCGCTTTATGACCTCGGAGAGGTGCCTCAGGCCCTGATCGAGGAATTTGACCATTTCGGGGTCTGCGCCCTTCTGCGGCCCGAATATGTATGCCGCGCCGGTTTCGCCGTACATAGGGTTGTCTATGTCGCACATGGTGACTATCTCGACCTTGTCGAAGGCCGGGTTGCGCATGGACATGTCTATGCGCTCAATGTCTTTGAGCGTGCCTCCGACGGGGACAAAGCTCTCGCCGGCGGCGTTGTAGAACTTAACTCCTGCCGCAGCAGCCGCGCCGCAGCCGCCGTCGTTCGTGGCGCTGCCGCCCAGGCCTATTACAAGGCGCTTGGCCCCGCTGCGCGCCGCATCGGCCAGCAGCTCTCCAACGCCAAAGGTCGTGGTGCCGCGCGGGTCCTTGTGGTCGCCGACCATCGGCAGTCCGGCCGCAGCCGCCATTTCCAGCACGGCGGTCGCTCCGTTGTCTATAAGTCCGTAATAGCCGCTGCACTGCTCGAACCAGGGGCCGGTAACCTGCTTGGTAACCTTCTCGCCGCCGACAGCTGTGAGGAAGGCGTCAACGCTGCCCTCGCCGCCGTCTGCAACGGGTATCGACTGCACGGCGCAGCCGGGGAATATCTTCTCAATGCGCTCGGCCATCAGCTCGCAAACACGAGTCGAAGAAACAGTACCCTTAAACGAATCGGGTATGAGAACTGCCTTTTTCAATGCACAAGCCTCCAATCGCTTACAGTTTCTTATAAAAACTGCGCCGGCCCCGGCGGAGCCGGCGCATTGTAATTCAGAGCCGGTTATAGCAGTTCAGCACTCATATACCGCTCTGAACGGCTTTTACACTACCATGACGGAGACGCCGTCGGGGATAGCGAGAATAGAGCCGTCCTTCACGCCCTTGGCGGCGAGTATCTCGTCGGCCTTGGCAAGCGCCTCTTCCATGGAGTGAGCGGGAACCATGTGCAGGTCGGAGACCATATCGTCCGGAGCGTCGGAAACAAAGACGACGGTCGCGCGCATCAGCAGCCTGGCGAAAATCTGGCTCTGCCACTGGTCGATGATGGTTTCCGTGGGCGGGGTGGCGATGAACTTGTCCATCATGCGCTGGAGGTTCTTCTCGTCGCGGAAGGTCTCATAGAACACCTTGCCGCCGTGCCCGTCGTTGCACTTGCTGAGCATTATGATGACGCCGCCTTCCTTGACGGTGGCCTCGGCAGCGGTCATGCCCTTGACAGACTGGTATATGTTCTGGTCGAGAGGATAGCCGCCGTTGGTGGAGATAACGATGTCGCTCATCTTGGCGGGGACCTGGCACTGGCTGCTCAGGAACTCGCGGCCGACACGGTGGGCGAGGTCGACGTCGCCGGCGACGGCGTAGATTGGGGTCTTTTCACTGTCGTTGATGACGTTGACAACATAGGCCAGGCGCGCGGCGCGGGCGGCATAGAGCATGTCGTTGTGGATGGGGTTGCCGTCCACAATGCCGGTGCGGCTGTGCGGGTCGGCTATGAACGCGCCGTTGTGGTTGTAAACGACGGTCTTGCGGGAGGCGATGCCGGGCAGGATGCTCTTGCGTCCGCCGGAGAAGCCCGCGAAGAAGTGAGGCTCAATGAAGCCCTCGGCCACCAGAAGATCTGCCTCCGCGGCCAGCTTGTTGATGATGAGGTCGCCGCCGCTGGGCAGCTTGCCGAGATAGACGAGGTTGTCGGTGTCGTCGCAGTCGTGGACAACTATCTTCTCGTTCTTAACTATATCCTCGCCGAACTTGTTGACCAGCTCTTCCTCGGTGGTCGCACGGTGGCAGCCGGTGGAAATGAGCAGGGTGATGTCCGCGTCGGGGCTGCCCTTACGAATCTCCTCGAGCATCGGGGGGATTATGACCTTGCTGGGGACCGGGCGGGTGTGGTCGGAGCATATAACGACAACCTTCTTCTTGCCCTCTGCCATAACAGCCAGGGTCGGGGTTCCGATGGGGTTGGCCATGGCGGCGCGCACAAGCTCATCCGGGGTTCCGGCAGGCTTGTACTCATGCATGTGGCTCTCCATTACGCCGGCAAAACGGCTCTCGGGAATGTCGAGCTCCAGAAATTCTTTTCCATAGGGGAATTTTACGACTGGCATTATAATTTCCTCCTAAATCAATTCTTTATACAGGCACCGGGCCGGCTATAGCCGTCCGGTGCCATTAATTTAGCGGTAAATCAGCCTTTCGCGGCCTTCTTGGCCTCCACCTTGGCCCTTCTCTTAACCTCATACCTGTGCAGCAGGTTGACGAAGATGGGGCAGAGGATGGCGGTGACTATGCAGCTCGCAGCCATCTGAGCGGTAGCCGCAGTGACATAGGGGCTGAGCGAGGTATCGGCTGCAGCGACAGCTGCCGGAGTCCCGGCCGCATTGCCGGCGGTGGTGCCGATGGCGCCGCCGCATTCAGCGTGCTTGCTGCGGATGAGGCGCATAAGGAGATAGCCAGCGCCGCCGGTGAGGATGCAGCAGATGACGCCCAGCAGGATGCCGGAGAGGCCGGCGCTGATGAGCTGAGTGAAGTTGAGGCCCGCGCCGAGGGGGAACGCAAAGAACGGGATGAGGATGGTCGCGCCCGCTTCGGTGAACTTGCGGATGTCCTCGTCGAGGTTGCCGAGGATGCAGCCGACAACTATAGGGGCGACGCAGCCGACAAGAATCCAGCCGTCTATCTCCGCAATACCGGTGGCGCCCATGGCGACCATGGTGAGGAACGGTCCGTCATTGATGGAAAGAATGGAAACAGCACCGACGTCTGTCGCGTCACCGAACTCACCGGAGAGAGCGGCGTAGAGGCCGCCGTTGGAGTTGGTAATGGCGCCGATGAGGGCCAGCGGGGTGAGTCCCCAGATGCCCTCGGGTCCCCAGATGCTGTTGACCAGCCAGCCGAGGGCAGCGCCGATAAAGAACTTGATTGCGGTCAGGATTACGCCCTTGGCAAGAGGCACGCCGGCGGACTTGACGTTAATCTGCGCGCCGTTACAAAACAGGAACACAGCCAGGATAGGCATTGCGCCGCTCTTCCAGAGATAGGTGGTGAACGTGCTGTCGCCGCCTATCGTAATCAGGCCGGGTGCCCATGTGTTCAGTGCTGCGCCGAGCAGCAGAGGAATAACCATCAGGCCGCCCGGTATTTTCTTTACCGTTTGCAGAATCTTCATTCTCTTTTCCTCCTAACAGAGATAAATGATTTGCCTTTCGGCTGTAATTGGCCGGATTCCCCAGAATCCGTTTTTGCTGCTGTGTCTCACCTCCTGACGAGCTTTCCATAATTGCGGCAGAGATGCAGTCCTCGCCGGGAATTACACGTGGCCGTCCCGCTTACCGGTTACGTTGGGCGGCGGCGCCCCCTTCCGCGCCCGTTCAATTCGGGGCGCATATTCCCAGCTTCGGCCGCTCTCACACGGCAGCGCCGGATACAGTACGAGCGGGAGCAAAAAGCAAACCTTCTTATGCAAGCAGGCTTTATTCGCTCTTATAAAAGGCTATTTTTCCCTTTTTTACTGTAAAAGGCACATACACGGCCAAGCTTTCTGAAGCCAAGTATATTTTCTTTTTTTGCCGTTGTCAAGAATACAAACAAAGAAACTATGTATAACTTGCTCAAAAACGAAGTGTGCTTTCTCTCTTTTTTGTTCTAATCAAGTGCACAAGCGGTGCAAACCACATCATTTTGCACATGTTTATTACACCGTCGCTCATTCTTCCTGTTGCGCACATTTGGAGTTTACGTCCATTTTATCGCATCCCGATAATCCTGGTCAGCTTAAAAAATACTCATCTTACGTCATGCATATTGGGTAGGTAATGTCCTTTGTCGGAGGTCCGTCCGTCACTAATGCGCATGCCGGTTTTGTCCTTGATGTCCCTGAATGCACTGTATACGATTCTTAGCGTATACAGGCTTTTTGTTTATGCCTCAAATCCTTCTCCTGAGCTGTTTATCTGAGAGCTTTTCATCTTCAGGGCCGTTCTCGCGGCAGCGTTTCATCCGGCCTCCAAGTCCGCATAGGCAAAGATTCGCAGCGTCCGCCGCTCCTACAGGATATAGCCCGCACAGCGTCCTATTATCCTGTTCACACAGCCGCTCCCCTTTCATTTTTTCAGTCCTATGGTGCACTTTACCATCTCGTAAACCACATACACCGCCACAATCAATTCAGTAATCGGCATGGCGAACCAGATTGAGTCCGCTCCCGCCACCACAGGCAGCAGGTAAATCAGGATACCGCTGACGACGAAGCCGCGAGCAACGGACACGATGAAGGCGTTCTTCGGCTTCATAAGCGCCTGGAAGTAGTAGGTGGAGAAAATATTCAGGGGGAGCAGGATGAAAGAGACACAGTAGCAGCGTATTATCCCCGGGGCTATCTCCAGCACTTCAGGCGTCGGAGACATAAAGACGCGTATAAACATATTGGGGAACGCGAGGCTCAGAGCAGTCCAGAACACACTGAACACCGCCGCAGTTCCGAGGGCGTATTTGAGCGTCTGCCGGATTCTGTCCCCGTTGCCCGCACCGTAGTTTGTAGATATAATGGGCTGCGAGGCCTGGCCGACGCTGTATGTGCAGCACTGTGCCAAGGTGCTGACGTTGACAATGACACCGTAGACGGCAAGCGCGTCATTCCGCAGGTACTTCATAATCTGACGGTTGAAAAGTATGGTGAGGATGCCCATTGCCACGTCTATGAAGAAGGTCGAAAAACCGGTTACAGATATCTCTTTCAGCTTTTTGGGAAGGCGGGTTGGTTTTACAAGCTTGAGCGTATTTCTCTTAGTGAAGAAGTGCGCAAGCATGACTACGAAGGTGATGGTAGAACCGATTGCCGTGGCAAGCCCGACGCCGCAGGCGCCCATGTCGCAGGTGAACACGAAGAAGTAATCGCCGAATACGTTGAAAATGCCGCCTGCCAGGACGGTGCCCGTGGCGAGAGCCGGGTTTTTGTCGTTGCGCAGATATGCAGCAAGCATCTGGTTGAAGAGGAAGAGCGGAATCGCATACTTGATGGGAGCCACATACTCCAGGCCGAGGGTCAGGGTGTTGTCCTTTGCCCCGAACATGGTCAGCAGCTCTGTCGAAGAAGATAATCAGCATCCATATAATCGCCGCCAGAATGACGGAGCCTGTTACTGAAGCCGTGAAGTATTCGTTAGACTCCTTCTCCTGACCGCGCACGCGGCCTCGTATAGTGCTGAAAATTACGGAGCCGCCTATACCCATAAGCAGGCCGAAGCTGTAAATAATATTCCAGACCGGAGCCACGACTGCTTGTCACATCCTTTTTAAAATGAAAAAAGCCGGACAAGGTCAGACGTTCCAGTCTGTGCCTTATCCGGCTAATCATTTCTTACGAATGATTTGCCCTCCGAGCAAGCCCAGCAATGCTAACGCAACATATCTTGTATGTCAATAGCCAAATTGACCATTTCCCAGGCCATAATTTGCGTGCCGCGCGTCAATCCGCTGCTCTACAAAGCGGCTCCAAAACAGCGCTGAAATTAAAAAAGGAGGGATTTTTCCCTCCTTTTTGGTTTAATACAGTTTTGCGCCCGCGGGGATATTGTCGTCCAGGACGATGAGGTTCAGCCTCTCTTCGCCCTCCTCCTTGTGCAGCGCGGAGATTATCATGCCGCAGGAGTCTATTCCCATCATCTTGCGGGGCGGCAGGTTCGTGATGGCCAGCAGCGTCTTGCCAACAAGCGTTTCAGGCTCGTAGTAGTCGTGTATGCCGCTGAGTATGACGCGGTCCTCGCCGGAGCCGTCGTCCAGCGTGAACTTGAGCAGCTTCTTGCTCTTCTTGACGGCCTCGCACTCCTTGACCTTGACCACGCGGAAGTCGCTCTTGCTGAAGGTCTCAAAGTCCACAAAGTCGGCGAAGAGCGGTTCCACCTCGGCCTTGGACAAGTCGACGTGCACCTTAGGCTGCACCGTCTCTGCCGTCTCTGCCGGGGCTGCGGGTGCGGAGTCCTGCCTGTCGCGCTCAAGCGGCTTCATCGTGGGGAACAATATGACGTCCCTTATAGAGTCGCTGCCGGTGAGGAGCATGGCGCAGCGGTCTATGCCGATGCCCAGTCCGCCCGTGGGAGGCATACCGTACTCCAGGGCGTTGATGTAGTCGTAGTCCATCATGCCGGCCTCGTCGTCGCCCTTGGCGCGTAGCTCGACCTGCTTGAGGAAGCGCTCCTTCTGGTCGATGGGGTCGTTCAGCTCGCTGAAGGCGTTGCCCATCTCGCTGCGGCAGATGAACAGCTCGAAGCGCTCGGTGAGGCGCTTGTCCTTCGGGCTGCGCTTGGCCAGCGGGCTGACGTCGACCGGGTGCATGGTGATGAAGGTGGGCTGAACCATGTACTCCTCCACCTTCTGGTCGAAGCACTCGTAGAGGGCGTTGCCCCAGGTTGGCTCCTTGCCGTCCATGTCCACGCCCACGGACTTTGCGGCTGCGACAGCCTCGGCGTCGCTGTCGATGGCCATGAAGTCCACTCCCAGATACTTGTTGACGGCCTCGGCCATGGTCATGCGCGGCCAGCCGGGAGCCAGCGAGACGTGCTCGCCCTGCCAGTCTATCTCGTAGGTGCCGAGTATCTCCATCGCAGCGCCGCTGAGCAAGTCCTCAAAGAGGTCCATCATGTCGTTGAAGTCGGCGTAGGCCTGGTAGAGCTCGACGGTGGTGAACTCGGGGTTGTGGCGCGTGTCCATGCCCTCGTTGCGGAAGATGCGGCCGAGCTCGTACACGCGCTCTATGCCGCCGACGATAAGGCGCTTGAGCGGCAGCTCGGTGGCTATGCGCAGATACATGTCCATATCCAGCGTATTGTGGTGGGTTATAAAGGGCCTCGCCGTCGCGCCGCCGGAGATGGTGTTAAGCACCGGAGTCTCGACTTCCATGTATCCGCGGTTCTCCAGGAAACGGCGGACGTAGCTCACGAACCTGGAGCGTATCTCGAAGTTGCGTCGGCTCTCGTCGCTCATGATGAGGTCGACGTAGCGCTGGCGGTACTTGAGCTCCACGTTGGTCATGCCGTGGAACTTCTCGGGCAGCGGCCTGAGGCTCTTGGCCAGCAGAGTGACCTTCTCCGCGTGGACGCTTATCTCGCCGGTCTTGGTCTTGAAAACATAGCCCTCCACGCCGATGATGTCGCCGATATCGTAGCGGCGGAAGTCGGCAAACTCCTGCTCGCTGACCGCGTCGGCGCGCACATAAAGCTGTATCTGGCCGCGGTCGTCCTTGATGTGGCAGAAGATGGCCTTGCCCATACCGCGCTTGGACATGATGCGTCCGGCCACGGAGACATGCTGGTTCTCAAGCTTATCGTAGCCTTCCTTTATCTCGCTGGTCCAGGCCGTGCGCTTATAGCTTGTTATCTCAAAGGGGTCGCGCCCGGTCTTGCGCAGCTCATCGAGCTTTTCATGCCGGACGCGCAGAATCTCGCTGAGCTCCTGCCCGGCGTCGTTTACGTTGTTTCTGGTATCCCCGCTCATATGTCCCCGCTTTCTTTAGTCGTTGCTGACAGCAAGTATGGTGAAGCGCATCTCGCCCGCCGGGGCCTCAACGGTCACGGTCTCGCCCACGCGGTGGCCAAGGATGGCGCGGCCTATCGGGCTCTCGTCGGAGATGCGTCCCTGCATCGGGTTGGCCTCCTGGGAACCGACAATCTGGTACTCGATTTCGTCCTTCTCGTCCACGTCGAGCAGCTTGACATGGCTGCTGAGGCTGACGGTGTCGGCGTCCAGCTCGGTCTTTTCAATTATCTCGGCGTTCTCGATGAGCACCTTCATCTCGGCAATCTTCGAGTAGAGCTTGCCCTGCTCGGTCTTGGCCTCGTCGTACTCGCTGTTCTCGCTGAGGTCGCCGAAGCTGCGTGCCTCTTTTATGAGCTCGCTGACTTCCTTCTCGCGTACAGTCTCGAGGTAATTGAGCTCCTCGACAAGCGCGTCATAGCGCTCTTGGCTCATCTTATACTTGCTCTCGGCAGTCATTGCTATCTTCCTTCCGTAATTTATGCGGCGCATCCGCGCCGAATATTATAAGTTTGCTGTTATTGATTGTCAAGCGCTCATCAGAGCATCCATTGTACCGCGGATATAGCCGCGGAAAGCTGTGCGTCGCCGGTGGCGGTAAGCTCTACCTCCTGGTCGGGTATCAGTCCGCCCTGCTCCGCCAGATCTACGCCCAGAGGGGTCAGGTAGCGCGCCGTTGAAATGTGTATCGCGCTGCCGTCGGAAAGCTCCAGCGTCTGCTGGCTGCGGGATTTGCCCGTAGTGCGCGTGCCTATAATCTCGGCCCAGTTGTACTCCTGGAGCGCGGCCGCGAAAAACTCCGCCGCAGAATAGGTGTCGGCATTTACCAGCACCGCCATCGGCATATTCAGGCAGACACTGTCCGACTCCGTCGGCGTCTGGTTCCCGTCCTTGTCCACGCTGATGAATATAGTGCCGGACGGCAGCAGGTAGTCGAGCAGAGAGGTGAGCTCGCTCACCAGCCCGCCCGGGTTCGTGCGCACATCGAACACGAAACCCACCGCACCCTGGCTGAGCAGGTTCTCGATGGCATTTATCGCGGCATCTGCGGCCCCGGACTGGAAATTCAGTATCTGGACGTAGCCGATGTTGCCGCTCATCATTTCATAGCTGACTGGGTTTGTATAAACAACCGCGCAGTTTACGTTTAGCGTCGACTGGTTTCCGCTGGCGTTCTGTATAGTCAGCTGCACCGTCTCACCTATGTTTGCCTCTATAAAGCTGCGGGCATCACCGACAGTCATGCTGGTTATATCCGTGCCGTTTATGGCCAGTATGATATTCCCCGCTACGAGCCCCGCCGTATCCGCCGGGCTGTCGTCTGTAACGCCGGTTATTGCCAGGCCTCCGGTTTTGGCGTCCTTATCTATCTGTATGCCCAGCCCGACATATTGATTCTGACTGTAGAGCTTGTAAGCCTCATACTCGCTGGGGCTCATGTAATAGCTCCACTGGTCTCCCAGCGCCTCAACCATAGCGGCGAACGCGGCGCTGGACACAGCTTCCTCATCCACTGTGCCGACGTAATTCTCATCCAGCATGTTTTTTATCTCCAGGTATTTCATAGCCTGGTTGTAGTTCTCCTCGGAGCCTATCAGGTTGCGCTCGCGCTGCATGGTCAGTCCGTATGTCACGCCCACGCAGAGGATACATGCCAGTATAAGCACCCAGAACCTGATTTTTATGCCGAAAAAGGCTTTGGCGACATTTCCCAGTCGGTTTTTCACTTAATCGCCTCCTGTCCAGGGGTTAGATAAAACTTTGGCGCCGGCATGCACCGGCGCTCTCATGCGGGCGGCCAAAAGGCCGCCCGCACATATTTGTTACCTATCAGGCGTCCGGCGCGTATGTCAGGCCGGAGAAGTACTGTGTCGGGTCAACCGTACTGCCGGAGGCATTACGCACCTCGAAGTGGAGGTGCGGGCCGGTAGACCAGCCAGTGGAGCCGACATAGCCGATTGTCTGCCCCTGTGTCACGGTCTGTCCCGCGCTGACGGCCAGTGAGCTCATATGTGCATAGAGCGTATATGTGCCGTCGGAGTGGTATATCATGACATAGTTGCCGTAGGATGAGCTGTAGGTCGCGACGGTGACGGTGCCGCCGTCGGCAGCGAGCACGGTGGCTCCCTCATTTGCGCTGATGTCGATGCCGGAGTGGAAGCGCTCCGTACCGAATATGGGATGGATGCGGTTGCCGTATCCACTGGTTATGTAGGTGCTGGACGGGCAGGGCCAGACATAGGTGCCGGTGACGACGCTCGTGTCAGGGGGCGTTACCGTACCGGAGCCGCTGTCGGAGCCCGTGTCGCCGCTGTTGGAATCGCCGCCGGTACTTCCACCCTGCTGCTCATCCTTTGCAGCCTGCTCGGCCTCCCACATCTGCTGGGCTATCTCGTTCATCTGGGCGTTGAGCGACTGCTCGGCGGCCTCATTCGCAAGATATTCCTGCTGGGCCTGCTCTATATCCTCGTCGAGGTCGGCGATAAGGGCTACGGCCTCTTCTATCTGTGCCTCGAGCTCTGCCTTCTGGCTTTCAAGCTCATCCTGGGTGGTTCCCAGCTCTGCAAGCGTGGTCTCGTACTCGGCCTTGACGCGCTCGGTCTCCTGGCGCGAGGCCTTGTACTGCTCGAACAAGCGCTCGTCCGCGCTCATAATCTCACTTATATCGTCCATAGCAGACAGGAGCTGGCCGAGGCTGCGGCACTGGAAGAGTATATCCAGGTAGGTATAGCTGCCGTTCTCCTCCATGGCGCGCACACGCTTGCAATAGAGTTCGTACTGCTCCGCCTCTGCCTGCTGGGCATCCTCGAGCTCCGCGCTCTTCTGCTCCAGAAGGTTGTTATAGAGGTCAATCTGCTCGTTTATGAGCTCTATCTCCTCCATGGCGTACTGGTTCTGCTCGTCCAGCACGGCCTTCTTCTCAAGCACGGTTTCACGCTCGGCCATCAGCTCGTTAATGTTGGCCTGCATGTCCTCACGCTCAGCCTGGAGCTGCTCTTTCTGCTCTTCCAGGTCGTCTATCTGTTCCTGGAAGGATGAGTCCGCGGCAAGCACTCCCGCTGAGCCCATGACCGAAAGCATAAGCGACAGCACAAGAAGGAAGGCCATTACTATTGCGACTACTGAAATTACTGATTTTTTCATGCTGGAATCTCCTGGGGGTTCAAACCTTGAGGTAATTGCGGATGGCGCTTGAACCGCCGAACACGCCTACGAGTATGCCCACGCCGAGGAAGGCGATGAGCAGCGGCCACATAACTGCGCTGAAGGGTACAAGGGTAATCAGAGTGCTCGTGACGCCGCCCATTACTCTGTTGAGAAGGAGGGAATAGAGGCCCCACTCGATGATGAAGGCGAGCAGTCCTCCGAGTATGCCGAGCACAAGGCCCTCGACGATAAACGGGCATCGGATAAACCCGTTGGATGCGCCGACCATTCGCATGATGGCAATCTCCTCGCGCCTTGTGAAGGTCGCGAGCTTTATCGTGTTCGTCATGATGAAGAAGGACACGACGATGAGGATAATTATGAGCGCCAGTGACACGATGCTGACTATATTCCTGGCCGTGATGAAGCCCTGGGCGTAGTCGAGATGGGCGTTGACCTTGGCCACGCCGTCGACGTTCTCGAGATCCGCCTCGGTCTGGCTCATGAGGCTTATGTCCGTCAGCTGTATGATGTACCTGTGGCGGAAAACGCTCTCGTCCAGGCTGTCGAAGAGCTCGGGGTCGTAGTCCTCCTGGAAGTTCTCCATGGCCTCGGCGCGGCTCATGAACTGGGCGTCGGCCACGTTGGGCACCGCCTCGATAAGCGGCTCTATCGCCCTTGCCTCTTCCTCGGTGAGGTTTTCGTCTATAAAGGCCACGACCTCGTTCTCACTCTCTAGGTCGGCAATCATCTCGTTTATGTTCACGACGAGCAGCCCGAAGGAGCCCATGATAATCAGGCAGGCCATGGTTATCGTGACCGTGGCGAAGCTCATCAGCCCATGGCTGAAAATGCCGGTGAAACCGGACTTTATCAGATAACCGAGTCTATTCAATCTCATAGCTGTAATACCCGTCCATTCCGTCGCTGATTATCTTGCCGTTGTCTATCGCCACAACGCGCTTTGAGAAGGCGTTGACCAGCTCCTTCTCGTGCGTGACGACAAGCAGCGTCGTCCCCAGCTCGTTAATCTTCTCGAGCAGCAGCATGAGCTCCAGGCTGCGCACCGGGTCGAGGTTGCCGGTGGGCTCGTCCGCTATTATCATGCGCGGCGCGTTGACCAGCGCGCGGGCGATAGCCACACGCTGCTGTTCGCCGCCCGAGAGCTCCTGCGGGAAGCGCTTCTCGCGCCCCTTGAGCCCGACGAGCTCGAGCACATACGGCACGCGCTCCTTTATCGCGGAGTTTGACGCGCCCACGACGCGCATGGCGAAGGCCACGTTGTCGTACACGGTCATCTTGTCGATAAGTCGGAAGTCCTGGAATATGACGCCCAGCGTGCGCCTGAGGAAGGGCAGCTTGCGCCGCTTTATCCGCATCATGTCGAAGCCGTTGACGGTTATCTCACCGCTTTGTGCGTGGACTTCACCGGTGAGCAGCTTGATTATTGTGGTTTTGCCGGAGCCGGACGGCCCGACCAGAAACACGAATTCCCCGTCGTTGATTTCAAGGTCAACGCCGTGAAGGGCCTCCGTGCCGCTGCTGTCATAGACCATCCTGACAGAGTTCATCTGAACCATGGGTAACTTTCCTCCGTTCGCTTATCGGCAGTCAGAGAGAGCCTTTTGAAGCGGGCGCCGGCGCGCGCCGGTGCCCGCTGAAGGTCAGAATCTCGCGGAGTTCTGGCTGTCGAGGTATTTTTTGACCATCATCGCGACCTTGAACACTATGGCGTGGTCGAATTCACGCAAATCAAGGCCGGTCAGCTTCTTTATCTTCTCGAGGCGGTACACGAGCGTATTGCGGTGTACATAGAGCTTGCGGCTCGTCTCGGAGACGTTGAGGTTGTTCTCGAAGAACTTGTTAATCGTCTCGAGCGTGTCCTCGTCGAGGGTTTCAATGGGGTTCTTCTTGAACACCTCGGAGAGGAACATCTCGCACAGCGTGGTGGGCAGCTGATAGATGATGCGGCCGATGCCGAGGTTCTCATAGCTGATAATGGTCTTTTCGGTGTCGAACACCTTGCCTACTTCGATTGCGACCTGGGCCTCCTTATAGCGGTCGGCCAGCTCGCGCAGGTGATAGGCCGTTCCGCCGATGCCTATCACCGTCTTAACTCCCAGCTCATTCTTTACTGCCTGCTCAATCTGGCTTGCGACTCCATATACGTCGTCGTGGCCGGCATCGCCGGTCAGCTCGCGTATAACGACTATATCGGTCTCTGTGACGGACAGGACGAAGTCGCGCTGACGGTCCGGGAACAGGTTCTGCACCACCTCAAGCGCGGCAACATCGGAGTGCTCAATCTGACGTATAAGGTAGACCACGCGCGGCACGTCAGTTACGAAATGCAGCTCCTTGGCGCGCACATATACGTCCCCGGGCAGGATGTTGTCGGAGATGATGTTCTTGACGAATGTAGCCTTGTTGTGCTTCTCCTCGTAGTTTATCCTGGCCTCGCTCATCGCAACGGAGGCGAGGATGCAGACGCTGCGGGCAGCCTCGTCGTGCCCGGAAACAAACACAGCATAGTCGAAGCGGGAGCCGACGACGCCGAGCAGCTTATACGTCCTGACGTTGGACGTAAACAACTGCTCCGCGTCCTCCCCGAGAGCTACCTGCATGTCGTCCAGGTGAGAGCCTATCATTGACAGCTCGCTGCAGGCTATGACAAAGCCCTGCTCATCTACGACGCCGATGCACCTGTCCGTGGCTTCCTTCATCTGTATTATGACGCTCTGAAATACCCTGCTTGACATTTTTTATCCTCCCTGTTTTCATTGCATGGCGGCCCACCCGTGCGCTGCGCCTCTCCCAAACGCGCCCGCATCGGGCTTTGGTTATTATAGACAAGAGTGCTCAATCATGCGTATAACATGATAATACAGATATGTGCAAATTTCAATAGAAAAATGTGAGCTTTTTGTGAACATTTGAAATTGGTATAGTTAAAAGGCACAAATACAGGGCGATATAATCTTACGATGAGCTGAAAACCAGGCCGGTTTCAAATTGACGAAGTTCCCTGAAGCCTCCGGGGCCAAGGCTTTCGTCCAGCGTGAGCGCTCCAACCTGCACCCTCCTCAGGGCAAGCACATTTTTCCCCCTGGATGCCAGCATGCGCTTGACCTGGTGATATTTCCCCTCGGACACCTGTACGCGGCACCGGCAGCCCTCCAGGGGCTCCAGTACAGCCGGCAGGCACTTCGTACCGTCGGCCAGTACCAGGCCCTCTGAAAAGGCCCTGACGTCCTCAGCGTCCACCGGAAGGGCCGTATCGGCAATATACGTCTTGACGACGCCGTGCTTGGGAGATATGACACGGTGGGCAAAGTCGCCGTCGTTGGTCAGCAGAAGCAGGCCTGTAGTGTCCTTATCCAGCCGGCCGACCGGGAACAGTCCGAGCGCACGCAGCTCTTTGGGCAGCAGCTCGAGCACAGTGCTCTGGCTCTTGTCGTCTGTTGCGCTCAGCACACCGGCGGGCTTGTCCATCATAAAATAGCGAAACTCCGAGCAGTTTATCTCCGCGCCGTCCACGG
This sequence comes from uncultured Eubacteriales bacterium, assembly GCA_900544765.1. Taxonomy (GTDB): domain Bacteria; phylum Bacillota; class Clostridia; order Oscillospirales; family Oscillospiraceae; genus Scatomorpha; species Scatomorpha gallistercoris. Next base: position 264,306 of record UQWI01000001.1, read on the forward strand.
TTATAACCGCACCGTCCGGGACATGGGCCTCGGGCCTGCACAAAACCTCGCCCGCAGCGGTAACGCGTCCCGCGCGGACAAGGCTGCGTGCCTCGCTGCGGCTGTAGAGCCCGCTTTGCGCTAGCAGCTTGTCGAGTCTTGCCATTGTAAAACTCCTTGTAATAATTCACTGCCCCGGCGAATACCATTCACCGGGAGGGATGTCCTGTGACAGGTGAGAAGAAGCTCACGAGAAGAGGCGCCGTTTTCATCATACTGGGCGCTGCTGTAATACTCGCCGCCATTGTGCTGCTGTGCTCAGAGCCTGAGGGCTCCGGCCTGGACAGCACCGAGGCGAGAGTAGAATACCTCTCGGGCTTCGGCTGGGAGGTTGACCCCGAGAGCGAGACAGCACGCGAGATAGTCCTGCCGGAGGACATAAGCGGCGTCATCGCACAGTACAACGTGCTGCAAAAGCAGCAGGGCTTCGACCTGGAGCCCTACGCCGGAAAAACGATTGAAAGCTATACATACGAGCTGAAGAGCTACCCAAACGGCGAAGAAAACGTCATAGCTCAGCTCTTCATATACAACGGCAGGGCAATTGCAGGCGACATTCATTCCGCCTCGCTCGGCGGCTTCATGCACGGGCTGCAAAAGGACGGCGTAAACTAGTACCCCGAACCTATATGCAGCATTTAAAGCCCTTATGGCGCAAGTCACAATCCATACAGCGTCAATCAAAAAGGCCCGGCTTACGCCGAGCCTTTACATTTCGTATCTATCGAGACGGGGCGTTGCCTCAGCTCGATACCTCATCTTGCGCCGCAGCGACGCTACCGCCGCGCCGTTAGGTTTCCGTCGAGACAGTAGTCTCGACGGAAAAGGAGGAACGACGAAGTGACTGAGCTTTCCCGTCTGCGGGGGAAGCGAGAGATAGGCAGTCCGCGACGACGCTCGAGGGGGGTATCCCGGGATTTATGCCGGGTATCTAGGGGGGAAGATTTTCCCCCCTAGAGATTTATTACTCGTTGATGGCAATAACAACACCGGAGCCAACGGTACGGCCGCCCTCGCGGATAGCGAAGCGAAGGCCGTTCTCAATGGCGATGGGGGTGATCAGCTCGACGTCCATGTCGACGTTGTCGCCGGGCATGCACATCTCAACGCCCTCGGGCAGGGAGATGACACCGGTGACGTCGGTGGTACGGAAGTAGAACTGGGGACGATAGTTGTTGAAGAACGGGGTGTGACGGCCGCCCTCATCCTTGCTCAGGACGTAGACCTGGCCCTTGAACTTGGTGTGGGGGTGGATGCTCTTCGGAGCAGCGAGAACCTGGCCGCGCTCGACGTCCTTCTTCGCGATGCCGCGGAGCAGGGTGCCAACGTTGTCGCCGGCCTCGGCGAACTCGAGGGTCTTGTGGAACATCTCGGTGCCGGTAACGACGGTCTCCTGGGTGGGCTTGATGCCGACGATCTCAACCTTGTCGCCGACCTTGACGCGGCCACGCTCGACACGGCCGGTGGTAACGGTGCCGCGGCCGGTGATGGTGAAGACGTCCTCGATGGGCATCAGGAAGGGCTGGTCAGCCTTGCGCTCGGGGGTCTCAATCCAGGTGTCGACAGCGTCCATGAGCTCCCAGATGCACTGGTACTCGGGGGCGTGAGGATCGGTGCTGTTGCTCTCGAGAACCTTCAGAGCGGAGCCCTTGATGATCGGGGTGTCGTCGCCGGGGAACTCGTACTTGTCGAGCAGCTCGCGGACTTCCATCTCGACGAGCTCGAGCAGCTCGGGATCGTCGACCTGGTCGCACTTGTTCAGGAAGACGACTATATAAGGAACGTTAACCTGACGGGCGAGCAGGAGGTGCTCACGGGTCTGGGCCATGGGGCCGTCGGAGGCGGCGATGACGAGGATAGCGCCGTCCATCTGAGCAGCGCCGGTGATCATGTTCTTGATGTAGTCGGCGTGGCCCGGGCAGTCGACGTGGGCGTAGTGACGGCCCTGGATCTGCTCGCCGTTCAGGCCGGTGCGGTCATCGGTCTGGTACTCGACGTGAGCGGTGTTGATTGTGATGCCGCGGGCGCGCTCCTCGGGAGCCTTGTCGATCTGATCGTATGCGGTGTACTCGGCAGCGCCCTCGTCAGCCATGTGCAGGACCTTGGTGATAGCGGCAGTCAGGGTAGTCTTGCCGTGGTCTATGTGGCCGATGGTGCCAATGTTGACGTGGGGCTTGGTGCGGTTAAACATCTGCTTTGCCATTTTGATATCCTCCTTAGTAATCGATGGATTATCTGGTTTACTTAGAATTTATCGTAAGCGAGGCTCAGCCCCGGTTTCCGATAATCTTCTCCTGCAGGCTCTTGGGGAGCTCTACGAAGTGGCTGGGCTCCATGCTGTAGTTCGCGCGGCCCTGCGTCTTGCTGCGCAGGTCGGTGGCGTAACCAAACATGGTGCTGAGGGGCACGTTGGCGGTCACTATTGCGGCGCCGTTGCGGATATCCGTTCCGGCTACCTGGCCGCGCCTGGCGTTGATGTCGCCGACGACAGTGCCCATGTACTCCTCGGGAGCGGTTACGGTGACCTTCATGATGGGCTCGAGCAGCGTCGGGCCGGCCTTGGCCATGGCCTCCTTGAAGGCCATGCTGCCGCATATCCTGAACGCGTTCTCGCTCGAGTCGACCTCGTGGAAGGAGCCGTCTATGAGGGTGGCCTTCACGTCGACAACCTGATAGCCGCCGAGTATGCCGGCCTGCATAGCTCCCTGGATACCCTGATCCACGCAGGGGATATATTCCTTCGGTATCGCGCCGCCGTGGATGTCGTCGATGAACTCATAGCCCTTGCCGGACTCGTTGGGCTCAATCGTGAGCTTGACGTGCGCGAACTGGCCGCGGCCGCCGGTCTGGCGCACGAAGCGCGTGTCGACGGTGGCGGGCTTGGTGATGGTCTCCTTGTAGGAGACCTGGGGTTTACCGACGTTGGCCTCGACCTTGAACTCACGCAGCAGCCTGTCGACTATAATCTCCAGGTGCAGCTCGCCCATGCCGGCGATGATGGTCTGGCCGGTCTCTTCGTCGGTGTAGGTCTTGAATGTCGGGTCTTCCTCGGCCAGCTTGGCGAGGGCTATCGACATCTTCTCCTGGCCGGCCTTGGTCTTGGGCTCAATGGCGACTCGGATAACGGGATCGGGGAACTCCATGTTCTCGAGCACGATCTGGTTCTTGTCGTCGCAGAGCGTGTCGCCGGTGGTGGTGTTCTTCAGGCCCACGGCGGCGGCGATATCGCCGGAATACGCAGTCTGCAGGTCCTCGCGGTGGTTGGCGTGCATCAGCAGGATGCGGCCGAGCCTCTCGCGCTGGCCCTTGGTCGCGTTGATAACGGTTTCGCCGGCGTTAATGGTACCGGAATAGACGCGGAAGAACGCGAGCTTGCCGACGTAGGGGTCGGTCATAATCTTGAAGGCCAGGGCCGAGAACGGGGCCTCGTCGCTGGCGGGGCGCTCCTCGGTCTCGCCGGTCTTGGGGTTTACGCCCTCAACCGGTGGGATGTCCAGCGGGCTGGGCAGATAGTCGACGATGGCGTCGAGCAGCTTCTGCACGCCCTTGTTCTTGTAGGATGTGCCGCAGACGACTGGCACCATATTGACCGCGACGGTGGCGCGGCGGATAGCGGCGCGAATCTTGTCGGTGGGCACTTCTTCGCCTTCGAGGTACATCTCCATGATCTCGTCGTCGAAATCGCTGACCGCCTCCAGCAGCTGGGTGCGGTACTGCTCGGCGAGGTCACGCATGTCCTCGGGGATCTCCTCAACGCGCATATCCTTGCCCAGGTCGTCGTAGTAGATATCGGCCTTCATCTCGACGAGGTCGATTATACCGCGAAAATCGGCTTCCTTGCCTATGGGCAGCTGGATGGGGACCGCGTTCGCCTTGAGGCGGTCGTGGACCATGTCAATCACGTTGTAGAAGTCCGCGCCCATGATGTCCATCTTGTTGACATAGATGATACGCGGGACGTTGTAGTGGTCGGCCTGGCGCCAGACAGTCTCGCTCTGCGGCTCGACGCCGCCCTTGGCGCAGAGAACCGTCACACAGCCGTCGAGGACACGCAGGCTGCGCTCGACCTCAACGGTGAAGTCGACGTGGCCCGGGGTGTCTATTATGTTCAGGCGGCAGCCGCGCCAGTGACAAGTCGTGGCGGCGGAGGTGATGGTGATGCCACGCTCCTGCTCCTGCTCCATCCAGTCCATGGTGGCGGTGCCCTCGTGGGTCTCGCCAATCTTGTAGTTAACGCCGGTGTAGAACAGGATACGTTCAGTCGTCGTGGTTTTGCCCGCGTCAATGTGGGCCATTATTCCGATGTTTCTAGTGTTCTCCAGTGAATACTCTCTGGGCATATGATTGCTACGCTCCTAAACCTAACTTCTTTCTCTTACCACCTGAAATGCGCAAAGGCCTTGTTGCTCTCGGCCATCTTGTGGGTATCCTCACGGCGCTTAACGGCGGCGCCGGTGTTGTTGCAGGCATCCATGATCTCGCCGGCGAGGCGCTCTTTCATGGTCTTTTCGCCGCGCTTGCGGGCGAACATGGTCAGCCAGCGCAGGCCGAGAGTCTGACGGCGCTCGGGACGGACCTCGATAGGCACCTGATAGGTCGCGCCGCCGACGCGGCGGGCCTTAACCTCCAGGCTGGGCATGATGTTGTTCATGGCCTCGGTGAACGCCTCGAGCGGGTCCTTGCCGCTCTTTTCCTTTATAATGTCAAACGCATCGTACACGACCTTCTGTGCGACGCCCTTCTTGCCGTCCAGCATGATGCTGTTGATGAGCTTGGTCACCAACACGCTGTTGTACACCGGATCAGGCAGGATCTCTCTCTTGGGAACGTTACCTCTTCTGGGCACTATACTTCCCTCCTTCATTAAAAAATGACTTCATCGGTACTCGAGGGGCGGTCTGTCCCCCCGCTGCGCCCAGCGGTCTGAGCGATACGCTGTAATATCAATCAAACAGCTTGGGCTGGCCAGGCAGAATTACTTCTTACCGGCCTTGGGACGCTTGGCGCCGTACTTGCTGCGGCCCTGCATACGTCCGGAGACGCCCTGGGTGTCCAGAGTGCCGCGAATGATGTGGTAACGCACACCAGGCAGGTCCTTGACACGGCCGCCGCGAATCATAACGACGGAGTGCTCCTGCAGGTTGTGGCCGACACCGGGGATATAGGCGGTCACTTCGTAGCCGTTGGTGAGGCGCACACGGGCAATCTTACGCAGAGCGGAGTTCGGCTTCTTAGGAGTCGAAGTACGCACAGCGGTGCACACGCCGCGCTTCTGGGGGCTGGACAGATTGGTCTCGCAGTTCTTGAGGGTGTTCAGGCCCTTCTGCATGGCGGGGGACGTGCTCTTGTAGGTCACCTGTTCCCTGCCCTTCCTGACGAGCTGGTTAAAAGTCGGCAAAACAGCATTTCCTCCTTTCGTGGGAAAAATATTGTCTCTCCCGCGCGAAAACACAGCCATTTGCGCGCGAAATCCGCCACGGGCATAATTATACCCGGGCGGAATAAGATTCTAGCATGTTTCACAAAAATAGTCAAGAATTTTTTACGGATAAAAACTGCAAAATTCCTGTTAACTCGCAGTATCCTCAATCCTTTGCGTCGCCGCGGCGGCCTTCCCGTCTTTAAATCCGGCCTGGGACGTGCGAATAGGCTTCACGCTCAGCGCTGCCGGCATACACTCGGTTCCGGAATTGCATGGCGCGCCGGGTCCGGCTCAGGTCATGAAGCGCTCGATGGCGTTTTCAAGCTGCTCCAGAGCGCCGGTATCACCGTGCTCTGATGCGTCGGTTATGCAGTGCTCTATGTGGTCTTTGAGTATGACCTTGGCCGTGTTGTTCAGGGCCGAGCGCACGGCGGCCAGCTGTATGAGCACCTCGGTGCAGTCCCGGCCGTCCTCGACCATCCTTTTGACGCTCTCCAGGTGGCCGATAGCGCGGCTCAGCCGGTTCAGGACGGCCTTTGTCTGGGTGTGAGGATGCGCGTGCGTGTGGGTAATCTCCGTGCCGTCCGGCAGGGTGTGGGTGTGTTCGGACAAAGCCATCGCCTCCTTCCGGCAATTTTATGTCCTGTACGAGCTTTTGTCAAGCAAGTGTACACGCCTCGCGCGAATATAATGCACTATCATGCGAAAGGTGGTGCCGAAATGTTAACTGGGGCGTACTTATTGCTGCTCACGGGGGCCTTTCTGATGCTGCGGCTCTCCCCGCCCTCGGGCAGCTTTCCCCGGCCCCTGCCCGCCAGTGAGGAGCAAGAGCTTGCGGAGCGGGCCATGAACGGGGACTTGGAGGCCAGGAACCGGCTCATAGAGCACAACCTCCGGCTGGTTGCGCACATAATTAAAAAGTACTACACCTCCGCCGAGGACGCCGACGACCTAATATCTATCGGGACCATAGGCCTCATAAAAGGGGTAAACACATACAGCCCCGGGCGCGGTGTGAGGCTTGCCACATACGCCTCGCGCTGCATTGAAAACGAGCTGCTGATGTACTTCCGCTCCCTTAAGAAGTTCAGCGGCGACGTCTCGCTCTCCGAAGCGCTCGACACGGACGCCGAGGGCAACAGCCTGTCGCTGATTGACGTCCTGGCCGAGGACGAGGATTTGGCCGAGCGTGTCAGCCTGAGCGACGAGTGCCGCAGGGTGCGTGAGTGCGTGGAGTGCGTGCTGCCGCCCCGGGAGGCGGAAGTCATCCGCCTTCGCTACGGCCTGAACGGCGCCAAACCGCTGACTCAGCGCGACACCGCCGCCCGGCTGGGCATATCCCGCAGCTATGTATCCCGCATTGAAAAGCGCGCGCTCGCCAGACTTCGTGAAGCGTTGGACGGCTGATTACGGATAATATCCCGCCTTACTGGAAAGACTAGGTGTACTTTCCGGTAAAGGGGACGAGAACACTTGCAGGGCAAGGTAGAGATATGCGGCGTCAACACATCCAAGCTGCCGGTACTCAAAAACGAGGAGACCCGCCGGCTGCTCGAAAAAGCCCGCGCCGGCGACGCTGCGGCCAGGGAAAAGCTCATAGGCGGCAACCTCCGGCTGGTGCTGTCGGTGATACAGAAGTTTACGAACAGAGGCGAGAACGTAGACGACCTCTTCCAGGTCGGCTGCATAGGCCTCATCAAGGCCATAGACCACTTTGACACCAGCCAGAATGTGCGCTTTTCCACCTACGGCGTGCCGATGATAGCCGGCGAGATACGCCGCTACCTGCGAGACAACAGCTCCGTGCGCGTCTCGCGCTCCATGCGCGACACGGCCTACCGCGCGCTGCAGGCCCGGGAAAAGCTCACGGCCATGTCCGGGCGCACCCCGACACCGGAGGAGATAGCCCGGGAAATAGGGGTAAAGCGCGAGGATGTGGTGTTCGCGATGGACGCCATTTCCGACCCCGTCTCGCTCTCCGAGCCGGTGTACGCCGACTCCGGCGAGAGCATATCCGTAATGGACCAGATACGCGACACGCGCGAGACCCCGGAGAGCTGGCTGGAGCGCCTGGCCCTCACCGACGCCATTTCCGCGCTGGACGAGAGGGAAAAGCGCATTCTCGCCCTGCGCTACTATGATGGCAAGACGCAGATGGAGGTCGCCCGGGAGATACACATCTCCCAGGCCCAAGTCTCGCGCCTTGAGAAAAACGCAATAGCGCAGATAAAAAAGAGCATGTTCGCCCAATAATAAGGGGGATGGCAAGTTGCGGCTTGTCATCCCCCACTTTTGGTGGTATAATATGTTGCTAAGTGTATCCGTCCCCCACAGGCGCCGGAACTCACGAACGGAAGGAGGCGGCGATAATGCGTCAGAGCAAACGGATATTATCCGCTTTTGCCTTTACACTTCTCACGATATTCCTGCTGCTGGTCGTGGCATCCCGCTCCTCTGAGGCGGCCACCGCAGACGACAATGTAAATATAGACGCCGGTCTCTCCATAACCCAGCCCGAGGCCACGGATCGCGGCACCCTGCCCGGAAGCAAGCCGGAGCAGGCCGACCGCACCGAGACAAAGCCGGATATAGACATAAGCTCCTGGGAGTACATACTCGCCGGTCCGGATAACAACATCGGCTCCTACACACCATACGTCGTCGCCATAGAAAATACTGCCCAGTATTTTGACGAGCGCGCCGTCGGGGCCCTGACCGACTTTCTGAACGCGGCGCGCAGCGCAGGGTATTCCCCCTATATAATGGCGGCTTACCGCAGCTATTCCTCGCAGAACTACATATATAACGGCAGGGCCAGCCAGATTGCCTGGCCCGACTATCCCTCCGAGGAGGATTACGCGGAGGCGGCGAAGGCCGTATCCCCTCCAGGTGAAAGCGACCACCAGACGGGCCTGGGCGTCGACATCACCGACCGTTATTACAGCTCGCTCGACGCCTCGCAGATGGATCAGACCTTCCTGCTCTGGCTTCGCGAGAACTGCGCACAGTACGGTTTTATACTGCGCTACCCCTCCGGCAAGGAGGCCATCACCGGACGCTCCGAGGCCTGGCACTTCAGGTATGTCGGCATAGAGGCCGCGCGGTACATCATGGACAACAACCTCTGCCTTGAGCAATTTGTGGCCCTGTATGAATAATCTAGGGAAAAACGCCTCACCCCATTTCCGCATCGCGCCGGAAATGGGGTGAGGTTTGCTAAGGCCTCAGATGACCATGGCTCCGTCCACGCCGAGTATCTGGCCCGTGACGTAGCCGCCGTCCTCTCCCGCCAGGAAGCAGACCGCGCGGGCTATGTCCTCAGGCGCGCCCAGGCGTCCAAGGTATATGTTCTCAACCATACCGGCCTTTTCCTCTGCCGTGAAGCAGCTGAGCATATCCGTATCCACGGCGCCGGGCGCCACGGCGTTCACCCTTATGCCGCTTGGGCCGAGCTCCTTGGCCAGGCCCTTCACGAAAGCGATAATTCCGCCCTTGGTGGCCGAGTACGCCGTCTCGCAGGAGCCTCCGTACACGCCTAGCACACTGGACACGCACACAATGCTGCCCGCCTTTCGCCTGACCATGTACGGTATCGCCGCACGGCAGCAGTTGAAAACGCCGCCGAGGTTCACGTCCACTATCCTGCGCCATTCGCTGTCGGTCATGTCGCTGATAAGGCCGCTCCAGGCTATGCCTGCGTTGCAGACAAGCAGGTCCACGCCGCCTGTACGCTCGAACATTGCCTTGACCTGCGCGCTGTCGGACACGTCGCAGCGCACCGCCTCAGTGCCGAGCTCGGCGGCCAGGGCTTCGCCCTGCTCGCGGCTGTTGAGATAGTTTACGGTCACACGCCAGCCCTTTTCCGCGAGGGCGCGCGCAGTCGCCGCGCCGATGCCGCGGGACGAGCCGGTGACCAAAGCTTTTTTCATAATATCACCACTTAACGCATATGTTGAGTACGCAGGCTGTCCTGAGCATGCGCAGGCAGTAGTATAACACATTTATGCGCCCCGTGGAAGGTGGTGAGGCATGATTAACGGCACCAAACAGGATTTGAAGCTGCTGCGCGGCTGGATAATAGCTTCCGCCGCAGCGCTTGCCGCCGCACTGGGAATCGTAGTATACTGTATATTAAGCGGGCAGTTCGACTTTGAGCCCATCGTCCGTCCCACACCGACCGGCGACGGTATTACATATGAGGAGAGCATTGAAGAGGCATGATTATCCGTCCCATTGCACATGTCAAAAGCGATTTTGGAAGCAAATTCGGCATCCCGCGCCAGAGCGGCGTAGTGCCGGAGCTGGTGAGCTATGTGGTGTTCGAGCCGGAATACCGCAGCCACGACGCGCTGCGCGGCCTTGAGGGCTTCGACTACATCTGGCTGATATGGGAGTTCTCAGCGAACAGGCAGGAGGGCTGGTCCCCCACCGTGCGCCCGCCGCGTCTCGGAGGCAACGTGAGGCAGGGCGTGTTCGCCACGCGCTCGCCCTACAGGCCGAACCCGCTGGGCCTCTCGAGCGTAAAGCTGGACGCCGTATTGGACACGCCCGACGGCCCCGTACTGCGCATACTCGGCGCAGACCTCATGGACGGCACGCCCGTTTACGACATCAAGCCCTATATCTCGCAGGACGTACACTCTGCGGCCCGCTTCGGCTTCGCCTCGGGAGACTGGGAGCGGCGCGTCGAGGCGGTAATACCGCCCGAGATGGCAGAACTCATCCCGCCGGAACGGCTGGAGGCCCTGCGCGGTGTACTCGAGCAGGACCCGCGCCCGGCATATCAGCACGACCCTGAACGCGTGTACGGCCTGGAATTTGCAGGCTGCAACGTGCGTTTCACAGTAAAAGACGGAGTGCTCACTGTCGTCGGCGTCGAAAGACACGACGGCTGAGAACACCGGAACATCCCTGGAGGCAGACTATGTACGACGAACTTACCAAAGAGGACATCAAGAAGATGGAGGAGGAGCTCGACTACCGCACCCGTGTGCTGAGGCCGCAGCTCATCGACGACGTAAAGGTTGCGCGCGGCTTCGGCGACCTCTCCGAGAACTTTGAATACAAGGCCGCAAAGCGCGAGAAGAACCGCAATGACTCTCGCGTGAGATACCTCGAGCACATGATTAAAACAGCGAAGGTCATCTCCGACGACAGCGCCCCCGACGTGGCGGGGCTCTACGACCACGTCACAATCCGCGCCGAGGACGACGACAGCGAGCGCGTGATAACCCTGGTCACCACCCTGCGCCAGAACGCGCCCGAGGGTCTGATAAGCAAGGAGAGCCCCGTCGGCAAAGCGGTCATGGGCCACAGGGCCGGCGACCGCGTCTACATCAAGCTCAGCGACGACGACGGCTATTGGCTCGACATACTGCGCGTCGAAAAGGGCTCCGACGACGGCAGCATCCCCATACGAGGCTATTGAAAATTCATTCCGCCGGACGTTTTGGCGTCCGGCGGGTTTCTTGCCGTCTTGCGTTTTGGATGGAGGCCTGTGGCCGGGACAAACAGAGGCTGTGGTTACGCTTAAATATTACCTGTATGTATGGCTGCACATACTTCATAGGTATTTGCAACCAACAAACGCATGCAGTATAATTGTCTCAACACCAATTTGGGAGGCCACAGCATGGTATACAGAGATTTCAAAGGTTTGAAGCTCAGCGGGCTGGGCATGGGCAATATGCGCCTGCCCGTCGTCGACGGCGATGACGGCAAGATTGACTATGCCGAAGCTGAGCGCATCATAGACTACGCATATGAGCACGGCGTGAACTACTTCGACACCGCCTACGCCTACCACAACGGCAGCAGCGAGCTCGCTGTACGCCAGGCACTGAGCAAGTACCCGCGCGAGAGCTACTATCTAGCGGACAAGTTCCCCGGCTACGACCTTGCGAACATGCCGAAGGTCAAGGAGATATTTGAAGAGCAGCTGCAAAAGTGCGGCGTCGACTACTTCGACTTCTATCTCTTCCACAACGTCTGCGAGCTGAACATAGAGGAGTACCTCGACCCCAAGTACGGTATCCTCGACTATCTGCTCGAGCAGAAGAAGCTCGGCCGCATCAAACACCTCGGCTTTTCATGTCACGGCGCTATGCCCGTGCTGAAGCGCTTCCTCGACGCCTACGGCGAGCACATGGAGTTCTGCCAGATTCAGCTCAACTACGTCGACTGGAGCCTTCAGCGCGCCGAGGAAAAGGTAAAGCTGCTCAACGAGCGCGGCATCCCCGTCTGGGTCATGGAGCCCGTGCGCGGCGGCCGCCTGGTCAGCCTGCCCGAGGAGGCCGAGGCCAATCTCAAGAGCCTGCGTCCCGACGAGAGCGTGGTCTCCTGGGCCTTCCGCTTCCTGCAGAGCGTCGAGGGCGTTACCATGGTCCTCTCCGGCATGAGCAGCATGCAGCAGGTAATGGACAACATCGCCACCTGGGAGAGCGACCGTCCGCTCAGCGCCGAGGAGTTTAAGGCCATCACCGACGTGGGCCGCTCGCTCTTTGCCAACGGCGCGCTGCCCTGCACCAGCTGCCACTACTGCGTGAGCCACTGCCCGATGGGCCTGGACATCCCGCACCTCATAAGCCTGTACAACGAGTACAGCTTCAGCGGCAAGGGCTTCATCACATCTATGAATATGCAGGTTCTGCCCGAGGACAAGCGCCCGAGCGCCTGCATAGGCTGCCACAGCTGCACCTCAGTCTGCCCGCAGCAGCTGCCTATTCCCGAGACCTTCGCAAAGTTCAGCGAGTCCCTCGGTCTCAGGAAGTAAAGCTGCGCCTCTCAGGCAGGCTACAGCTGCATAACTCATTTCACACAGCAAAACCCGGGGCCGTTGGCCCCGGGTTTTTGTTTTTATTCGACCGTTACAGTGCCGTCGGCCGCAACGGTTATGCTCATGCCGTCCTTGACGTAGTCCAGAAACTCGTCGCCGAGCTCGTCCACGACGGGCATGCTCGCGTCCGTCCAGACCTCCGCGAGGATTGCGCCGGAGGCGGCCAGCGAGTCTATGGTCTTGGAGAAGAGCATGCAGGCCGGCTGGTTGTTCGTGGCGCAGGCCGTGTAGAGGACCATGCCGCCCGTGGTAGAGCCGATGGTCTGCGGCAGGCAGAGCGCCGTGCCCTTCATGGGCTTCTTATAGAGGTCGGCGTTGTTCTGGTCGCCGCATTTGACGGACTTGTCGCCGAACATCATGGCCATCTGGAAGCTGGCCAACGTGTTGAAGCCGCCGTGCGACACCAGCGCGGGGGCGGTGCACTCGCCCGCGACTACCGGGCGTCCCTTGAATACCTTAGCCATTACTTCGCACCTCCCGTTATCTTCTCAAGCAGCTCGTCCTCGGTGTAATAGCGCGCGGTGGTGTAGGTGCGCAGCTTGTTGGAGCAAGTGATGACGGGCATCTTGCCGCTGAGCGGATTGTTCATATACATGAGCGGGCAGATGTAGCTGAGCACTACGCCGCAGCTCTCGAGCTGCTTGTACTCGGGCATCTCCTTGAATTTCTTCACGGTCGCGGGCGCGGCGGTCATGACGGTGGGAATCACGACCTTCTTCTGGCCGTTTGCCGCAAGCGCCGCAGATATGCGCCCCGTCCAGCTCTTGAGCTGGGCCAGTGTCAGGTGCGGGCAGCCTATAAAGCACAGCTTCGGTTTGGCGTTCAGGTCCTTCCACACCACGGGGTAACCAGCCTTCACGCGCTCGAGCTCCGCGTCGTCTATGACGTACACCGGCGCGCCCTCGCGGATAAGGCTCTCGCCCTGCTCCACGGCCTCGGGGGTGAGGTTGGCTATGTGGTAGAGGCCCACGGCGCCGTTAGATGCGGTGGCCGCGCCGAAGTCCTTGAGATAGGCGCAGACGTCGTCTGTGAGCTCCGTACCGAGCCACTTGTCCAGGCCCTTGACATACGGCACCTGCTCCATGACCTTCATGCCTATGGCGCTGCCGAGCAGCTGGGCCTCCGGCTTTTTGCTTGTGTTGACCTCGATTATCCAGTCGGCCTTGCGGCCGTCATCGGTGAGCAGGCCGAAGTGCGGCACATAGCCCACAATGCTGCCCATGAGCTCGAGCATGCCGGAGTTGCGGTTGCACCTCGCTCCCAAAACGCTGTTGGCGTACACAACCGCGCTGGACTCGGCCCAGGAGAGCACGTCGCCCTTTTTCGGCTTGTTGCCCACTTCGTCGAGATAACATGCGCAGGTGTAGGCGTCGGGTGACATGATGCCTAGCTTTTCGAGCTGCTTTTCATATCTGCCCTGCTGCGAGTACATGAAGTGCTTGAAGATGAGATCCTGCACGAAATTGCTCGGTACGTTCTTGTCGAGCGGCAGCGGGTCGGCGGAAAACTTCTGCTTGCTCAGCGCCCCGGCCTTGATGAGCTGGTCATAGAGGTCGTACACCGGCTTCATGACGCCGATGCCGAAGCTTATGACCGTGTGGCCGTATTCGCTCGTCACAGGCACCATCTTGTCTGCGCCGAAGGTCTCGCCGTACATGACGAGGCTCTTCATGACCTTGGCCATGACCTCGCCCTGCGACCCGTTGAGTATGTCCTGCTGCTCACGGGTGAGTTCCATATGCGTCACTCCTTTGTTTCAATGTCCGTCTTTCCAAGAGCCTCCAGAAGCTCTCGGTGTCTCTGCTCTTCGTCGTTTTTCGCGGAGCGTGCGCCAGCCACCGCCAGCATGGTTCCGACAATCAGGGCCATAATGCTGATCACCGTCATGAATTCGCTGTTGTGAAAACCGGCGAATACCAGCGCATATATGGCCGCCATCAGCAGCGCCAAGCCAATCCTGTAAGTGTACACTGAGTGCGTCCCCTTTCCCTCTATATGCGTTAAGTGTACCACTTAGCTATTGCACAGTCAACGCGCAAAAAGGCCGCCACGAGGGGCGGCCTTTGCTTGTTAGTATTGTGCTTCAGTTTTCCTGCCTGCCGTTATTCGCCTCTACCTCGTCGTCAGGGTTGTTGACAAGGCCGCCGCCGAATTCGGCGACCAGCGCCACGACAATGCCTATTGCCGCAAACAGCCCGCCCAGATAGAACATCAGCTCATGCTGGAGACCGACGACCGCACAGAAAATGCCAGCCATTATCATCGCAATACCAAAGATCATGTCCTTCATGTGTATTACCTCCTGACAATATAGCGGCTCTCGTCGCTTCCTGTGTTAAATATATCACCAGCTTGTCAAAAAGTCAACAATAAAAGCAATAAAAATTTCTGATGGCAAAAATGCATACAAAAAGGCACAGGAGACCGCATTTTCGGCCTCCTGTGCCTTAAAACACATATTCAGATTTACCAGCTCACCTGGAGTTGAAAATCTTGAAGATTGTATCATAGGGGTCCTCGTCATTACCGGCAGGAGCGGTGCTCGGCTGCTCGGGCGCCGGGGCGGCGGTAGACGGGGCGCTGGCGGCCTGCTGCTGGGCGGCAGTGTAGAGGCCGGTGCCGGAAGCGGCCTGCTTCGCGGCCTCCTCGGGAGTCTCGGGACGACCGTCCTCAAAGCCGGTTGCGATGACGATGACGCGGATCTCATCCTCGAGCGTGTTATCGAAGGTGGCGCCGAAGATGATGTTGGCGTCGGGATGCGCGGCCTCCTGCACGAGGTTGGCGGCGGCCTCGACGTCGTCAAGGCCCATGTCCTCGCTGCCGGTGACGTTGATGAGCACGCCGTGCGCGCCGTTTATGCTTGTCTCCATGAGCGGGCTGGAGACGGCCATCTTGGCGGCCTCCTCAGCCTTGCCCTTGCCGACTGCGTGACCCACGCCCATGTGGGCGAAGCCCGCGTCCTTCATAATGGTGGTGACGTCGGCGAAGTCGAGGTTGATGAAGCCGGTGTTCTTTATGAGGTCGGATATGCTTGTGACGGCCTGGCGAAGGACGTCGTCGGCTATCTCAAAGGCGTTGGCCAGAGTGACCTTCTGGTCGGTGGCGTACTTGAGGCGGTCATTGGGGATTATGAGCAGAGAATCCACCTTGCCCAGCAGGGACTTGATACCTGCCTCGGCCTGGTCCATGCGGCGCTTACCCTCGAACTTGAAGGGCTTGGTCACGACGCCGACGGTCAGTGCGCCCGCCTCGCGGGCAATCTCGGCAACTATCGGGGCCGCGCCGGTGCCGGTGCCGCCGCCCATACCGGCGGTTATGAACACCATATCCGCATCCTCGATGCTCTTTGCAATCTCGTTGCGGCTCTCCTCGGCGCTCTTCTTGCCCATGTCGGGGTCGGAACCGGCGCCCTGCCCGTGGGTGAGCTTCTCGCCTATCTGGATTTTCTGGTCGGCGTTGGACACGGCGAGGGCCTGCTTGTCCGTATTCACGGATATAAATTCTACGCCCTGGGTTCCGGATTTGACCATTCGGTTGACGACGTTGTTGCCGGCTCCGCCCACGCCCAGTACCTTGAGAGTTACGACATTCTCCGGTCCGGTTTCGGATTTATAAGACATATTCGGTGCCTCCCTGTTATCTTTTGAGACGCCGGGCGGTGTGTCCCGCCTCGTGCGCGTTTTATTTCTTCTTCTACTCATATTATATCTTTTCCCATGTCCGGTCAACTATTTTTTGTTTCCATAGAGTAAATTTCGGATAATTTTTCATTTCAGCCATAAACACGGACCCTTAGAACGGTGAAAATGTTACCTCTTCGCCGGCCGCGCTCACGTCCAGGGTGCCCCGGTCGGCGCTCGTGAGCTGGCTGAGCGCGCTCACGAGCTTGCCGAACTGGTAGTCAATGGTCTCGCTGCTGCCGAACTGCACCGTAAAACGCCCTTCAACCGAAATAACCGGAGCCGAGATGTCCGTCACGTCTACGTAGTCGACGGTACCGGCCATGCCCCGGCGCTGGACCTGGTCGAGTATTTCCGAGAGCGTCGTCACGACGGCGGCGTCGCCGCTGTGCTCCAGCGTGTTGTTTACGGACGGGTTCACCGGCGTGACGCCGATTATCCTTATGAGCTCCGAAGTCTCGGTCCTGTCGGCCTGGGTCAGCACCTTGCAGCTGCGGTCCATCACCCAGCGCTGGCCGTCCAGCTCTACCCAGGCCAAGGCCTGGCTCTCCGTTATCTCAATTATGACCGTGCCGGGCAGCTGCGTCGCAATCTCCACGCTCTCGACGTAGGGCAGCTTAGCCATGATTCCGCTGACAGCGGAGAAGCGGTTGACGAAGAAGAGGTTGTCGCCCTCTTCTATGCCGGCGGCCTGGATTATTTCATTGGCGGTATAGTGCGAGTTGCCGGTCACTTCTATAGTGCCGACCTGCAAAAATATACTCACAAGGAATATCAGTACGACGCAGGCGAGCAGGAATTTGGCCGGGCCTATAGCTGCCCTGCCTGCCGATATTCTCTTTCTGAGCGGACCCGTCTGCTTTGCCATCCTATCATCCTTCGTACTATTGCTCTTCCAAATGCACCTTTGCTCCCAGCTCGGTCAGGCGCTTGTCGAAACTCTCGTAGCCTCTGACCACATGGCCGGAGTCCAGTATATCCGTCTCGCCCTCGGCCGAGAGGGCCGCAATTATCAGCGCGGCGCCGCCCCGCAAATCAGTTGCGACGGTTGGAGCGGCGTGCAGGACATCCACGCCCGTCACCACGGCCACGCGCCCCTCGGTATGTATCCTGGCCCCCAGGCGCTGGAGCTCTTCCGTGAAACGGAAGCGGTTCAAAAACACGTTCTCGACGAACACGCTCGTGCCCTTTGCCTTGAGGCATGCGGCCAGCAGCAGCGGCTGGGCGTCCGTCGGGAAGCCGGGATACGGCCCTGTTATGACGGGCATCGGCGCCCGGAGGTTCCCCCCGGAGCGCAGCCGGACGCAGCTGCTGTTCGACATTATATCACATCCGCACTCGGAAAGCGAGTGCAACACAGTAGAAAAATGTCCGGGCACTACCCCGCGCAGCTCTATGTCCCCTCCTGCGGCGGCGCAGGCGCACAGCAGCGTCGAGGATACAATCCTGTCCGGCATAATCCGGTGGCCGACAGTAAACGGCTCCAAGCCGCGCCCGCGCACTCGCACAGTGGCGCTGCCCGCCCCCGTGACATCCGCGCCGAGCTTTTGCAGGAAGCTTTGAAGCTCGCTTATCTCCGGCTCCTTTGCCGCGTTCATTATCACCGTCTCGCCCTCTGCGGCGCATGCGGCCAGCATGGCGTTCTCCGTAGCTCCCACGCTCGGCATCGGCAGGGCTATCCCTGCGCCGTGCAGCCCGTCGGGCGCGGAGCATATGAGCTCGCCCCCGCGCTCGTCTATTTGAGCTCCAAGGGCCCTGAGAGCCATCAGGTGGAGGTCTATCGGCCTCGGACCCAGCTCGCATCCTCCGGGCATGCTGAGCTTTGCGCGGCCGCAGCGGGCCAGCAGTGCGCCGAGGAAGATAACCGAGCTTCTGAGCTCCCGCATGAGCCTGTGTGGTATCTCGCAGGCGGCCATGGCCCGCGAGTCTATGTACACCGCATCCCCTTCGCGCTCGACGGAGCAGCCGAGGCCGCGCAGTATGCGTATCGTCGTGTCAACGTCGCGCAGCTCGGGGACATTCAGCAGCTCCGTCTCACCCGGCGCGAGTACGCTCGCCGCCATTATCGGCAGCACGGCGTTCTTCGCGCCCTGGACGGTCACGCTGCCTGTGAGGCGGTTTCCGCCCTCAACGTGCCAAACACTCATTTTCTTTCCCCCATCAGCAGATTCATGCCATACTATGCGGGAAAGACGGATTTGGTTATCGTGAGGGCTCGCGGCTTTACTCTGCCGTCTTGCCTTCGGCAAGGCCGAGCACGATGCCGGCGATGCGCTTTGTCGCGTCGGGCAGGCCGAGCGCTCTCATCTTCACGCTCATGTCCTCGAGCGTCTCCGGGTGGTGCAGCAGCTCGCTCACCAGGCCGAGCAGGCTGTCGGCGGTGAATTCGGGCTCGAGCAGCAGCTTTGCGCCTCCGGCCTCGGAGAGGACGCGGGCGTTCTTCTCCTGGTGGTTGTTCGTCACATTCGGGCTGGGTATGAGCACAGCCGGCTTGCCCATAGCGGTCAGCTCGGCCAGCGTGCTCGCCCCCGCGCGGCACATGACGAGGTCGGCCGCCGCCATGACCAGCGGCATGTCGTAGATGTACTCGCGCACGTCCATACCGAGCTTCTCGTAGCCCGGCTTCTCGCGCTCCAGTGTCTCGGTCATCTTCTTGTACCAGGCTTTGCCCGTGGAGTGGATGAGCCCGAAGAAAGGGTTTGCGCAGGCCCTGACGATGAAGTCGGTCATTATCTCGTTCATGTGTCCCGCGCCGAGGCTGCCCCACACGCTGGCGACCAGCGGCTTGTCCTCGGGCAGTCCGAGGGCGCGGCGCGCCGCGAGCTTATCCGTGTTCAAAAACTCTCCGCGCACGGGCGTGCCGGTCACCACAACGCGCTCGGGGTGCTTGTAGTTCGCGCGGCTCTCCTCGAAGCCGACCATGATGGCGTCCACGCTGCCCTCAAGCATCTTGGTAGTGAGGCCCGGGACGGCGTTCGACTCGTGTACCGCCGTGGGTATGCCCAGCGCGTGGGCCGCCTTGAGCACGGGGTAGCAGACGTATCCCCCGGTGCCGACAACCGCGTCCGGCTGGAATTCGCGGATAATCTTCTTGGCCTCGCCGGTGCTGGTGACCACGTTTTTGAGGGTGTTCAGATTGTGCTTGATGTCCTCGGCGGAGAAGCCGCGGTGGATGTTCGTGATGCGCACAGTGCGTATCTCGTATCCGGCGCGGGGCACGAGATCCGTCTCCATGCGCCCCTCGGCTCCGATAAACAGGAATTCACTGTCGGGCTTCGCGGCCTTTATTGCGCCCGCAACCGCGAGCGCGGGGTTTATGTGTCCGGCAGTACCGCCGCAGGTGAAGAGGAATTTCATATTTTAAACCTCCAATTTTCTTTGGCTCCCTGACTTGCAGGAGCCGGTTGAGGTATACTTGCTTTTTTACTTTACACGCAGTCTCACAGCCAGTCCGGCAGACTGTACTCCGAGTCTATGACGTACACGTCAAGGCCGTATTCCCGGCACTTTGCAATGCTGCGCGCGTTTTCTTCGAGCAGCAGCTGCCGGGTGCAGCCGCTGTCATCCAGGCGCCGCTCCACGTCCGAAGCGTGGCTCAAGACAGCGTCGAAGTGTCCTTCGATGTACGCCTCGCTCATCGCCAGGCATATGTACCGAATCTGCGGCAGGCAGCCGTCGGAAAAATCGCCGCGCCAGCCGAAGGGTATGTAGCAGCCCTCGACGACGAGCTCCTGCCGGTTCTCCACGGCGGTCTTTACTATCTCGCGGACTATGGGCCAGAGCAGGGCTTCAAGCTCCTCGTCGTCATACGGCGTGAGGCCGGTGAAGCCGCTGCGTATCATACCCATCTTGAGGTGGTCTATAGACAGCGCCAGGCAGCCGTACTTTTTGGCGAGGCGCGTCGCGAGCAGGGTTTTCCCCGTGTGCGAGGCCCCGGCTATGAGCGTTACCATGCGCCGTCCCCTTTTCCTTTCAGCTCCGCCAGACCGGTATATCCCTGGACGCGCTGAGTATTATCCCCATCTCGCCGAGCTGTATCATCAGCGCGGTGCCGCCGTAGGAGAAAAACGGCAGAGATATGCCCGTACAGGGCACGAGGTTCGTCACGACCGCGACGTTGAGTATGACCTGTATGGCCAGCAGAGTGGTTATGCCTGCCGTTACCAGAAATGAAAACCGGTCCCGCATGTGCATGGCCAGTATGTATCCGCGGACAATGAGCGCGGCGAACAGCAGCAGTATCGCCACAGCGCCCGCAAAGCCCAATTCCTCGCACACAACGGCAAAGATGAAGTCGTTGTGCTCCTCGGGCAGGTACATATAGGTCTGCCTGCCCTGTCCCAGGCCGAGGCCGAAGAGCCCGCCGGAGCCTATCGAGTAGAGCGACTGCACTATCTGGTAGCCGTCTCCGCTGGTGTTGGCGAAGGGGTCGAGCCAGGTGCTTATACGCCCCGAGGCGTAGGGGAAAAAGGTGATTATCACACCCAGCGCCGCGAGCGCGGTCACACCCACGCCGATGAACCAGCGCAGCTTCACCCCGCCCAGGAAGAGCATAACGCCGCCTATTGCAATGATGATTATGGCCGCAGAGAAATGCGGCTCGAGCACAAGCAGTCCCACTATCACGCCCAGCACAGCCGCGAAGGGCAGTATGCCGTAGCGGAACGTGCTCATCGCGCCCTTGTACTTGCAGATGAGGGCGGAAAAATAGAGTATCACCGCCACCTTGGCTATCTCCGACGGCTGGAAGGTCGTGAAGCCAAGGTCTATCCAGCGCTTCGCGTCGCCCTGAGACACGCCGATAAAGGGTACAACCAGGAGCAGAAGCGCGCTCACGGCGAGCAGCGGGAAACTCATGCGGCGATAAAAGCTCATTGGTATGCGGCTCATGACAAACATGGCCGCCGTCCCAGCCAGGGCGAAGCCCAGCTGGCGCAGGAAGTAATACGCGGCGTTGTGCCCCGTCGCCGCGCTGTAATACGCGCGGGCATAGCTCGCCGAGAGCACCATGACGACGCCTATTGTAAGCAATAGCAGCGTCAGCGCGGCAAATGGCAGATCTATGCTGCCCCGCGCTGCGCGCTTTCTCTCTCGCAAGGGTTCGGGCGCAATGCGCGTGGCGGAGTATTCCATAGTACCCTCCAAGAGAATTATGTGCCGCCTTTACCGGCGGGTATTTAAGCTGCATGGGAAAGCCGTATTGCCGTATGTTTTCTACCATGACAACGTGCGGCAAGCGAAGCTGTATTAAGATACTGCGAGCGCGCCTCACGCAGCCACGGGCGGAAAAGACACATCATGCCTGGGGCGCAGGATTTTTCGCTCGTGGCAACGTGCGGCAAGCGAAGCTGTATTAAGATACTGCGAGCGCGCCTCACGCAGCCACGGGCGGAAAAGACAAGCCCTAGAAGCTGTAGCGGCCCATGACGCCGACAAAGCATATGACGGCGCAGACGAGGGAGACGGTGAAGTAGAGGACGAAGAGCTGTTTTTCCGTCCACTTGTGGCCGGTCCAGCCGCCCAGCTCGAGGTGGTGGTGGAAGGGAGCCATGCGGAAGATACGCTTGCCGTGGCTGAGCTTGAAGTAGGTCACCTGGATGATGTCCGAGAGCGTCTCAATGATATAAAGCAGGCCGAGGACTATCAGGATGAGCGGCATGTCGTAGGCGAAGGCCATGGCCGCGACGGCGCCTCCGAGGAAGAGCGAACCGGTGTCGCCCATGAACACCTTTGCGGGGTTGAAGTTGTACACCAGGAAACCCAGCAGCCCGCCCGCGAGGCCGCTGGCGAACACGCCGAGGGAGAGGAACTGCTCGCCCCAGACGTAGGTCACAACGGCGAAGAACAGGCACACGGGTATGCTCGTACCGGCGGCCAGGCCGTCCACGCCGTCGGTGAGGTTCACGGCGTTGACCGTACCGACTATGACGAAGGCGGCGAACACAAAGTACAGCCACTCCGGTATCGGCACTATCGTGTTCCAGAACGGGATGTAGAGGTTCGTCGTGACGTAGCCGAACTCACGCATGAGAAACACGAAGGCAAGCGCTGCGGCCAGCTGGAGCAGGAACTTCGCCTTGGCCGACAGGCCGAGGTTCTGCTTCTTCTTGAGCTTCTCGTAGTCATCGAGGAAGCCGATTGCGCCGAAAATGAGCGCAAATATGAGGCAGAAGATGTGCCCGTACTCCCCGCGCATCATGGGCTCGAAGCCCACGGTGAGGCAGACGACCGTCACGGCGGCGATAAACATCAGCCCGCCCATGGTCGGTGTGCCGGATTTACTCATGTGCCAGGTGGGGCCGTCCTCGCGTATGGCCTGCCCGGCCTTCACCTTCCGCAGCCACGGCACCAGGAACTTCCCCACTCCGCTGGCTACGAAGAAGGCTATGGCAAAGGCGAGTATCAGTCGTATGGTCATCTGTTTTTCTTCCTTTTCTCAAGTATGTCCGCGACTATCTCGCGCTCATCCATGTGGTGCTTTGTGTGTCCGACTATCTGGTAGTCCTCGTGGCCCTTGCCGGCGAGGACGATGACATCGCCGCTCCTGTGGTGCTCTATGGCCCACTCTATGGCGTCGGGACGGCTGGTGATGACCTCTCGCGGCGTTCTCGTACCCTCCATGCCCGCAACTATGTCGGCGATGATGGCCTCCGGCTCCTCCGTGCGGGGGTTATCCGAGGTAACTACGACGAAGTCCGCATTCTCTGCGGCGATTCGCCCCATGATGGGACGCTTGGTCCGGTCACGGTCGCCGCCGCAGCCGAAGAGCGCCACCAGGCGGCCCTTCGTCACCTTGCGCATACTGCGGAGCACATTCTCGAGCGCGTCCGGCGTATGGGCGTAGTCGATGAGTATGGTGTAGTCGCCGTCGGTCGGCACCACCTCCACCCTGCCCTTGACGCCCTTGGCGCTCGCAAGCGAGTCCGCGCAGTCGGCCAGGCTTATACCGAGGCACAGGCCTGCGCCCATGACGCCGAGGGCGTTGTAGACGCTGAAGAGCCCGGGGATGCCGAGCTTTACGCGGCGCTTCTCGCCCATGTACCCGGCGGTAAAGCTGACGCCGGAACTGGACAGCTCAATCTCATGCGCGGTGAGGTCGCCGCGCTCCCCCTCGGAGAAGGTCAGCGCGGGGCACCTGCAGTGCTCTAGCATGTAGCCGCTCCACTCGTCGTCGAGGTTGATGACGGCACGGTCGCACATGGAGAAGAGCAGGCTCTTTGCGCGAGCGTATTCCTCCATGGTCTTGTGGAAGTCCAGGTGGTCCTGGGTGAGGTTTGTAAAGATGCCCACGGCGAAGCGCAGCGTCGCCACGCGGTGGAGCACCAGCGAGTGGCTGGACACCTCCATGACGACGTGGGTGCAGCCCGCATCCGCCATCTCGCGCAGGAGCTTTTGCAGCTCGTAGCTCTCGGGCGTCGTGCGCTCGGTGTGTATGAACTCCGAGCCTATCATGTTGCCGTTCGTGCCGATGAGGCCGACGGTGGCCCCGCGCTTTTGCTCGAGCAGATGCTTTATCAGGTAGGTCGTAGTCGTCTTGCCGTTCGTACCGGTTACGCCTATCATCACCATCTCCGCGGCGGGGTCTCCGAAGAGGTTGCGGCTAATCACGGCCAGAGCCAGGCGGCTGTCTCGGACAATGACATACGGCACATCTGCCGCGGGCTCCTCCTCGCATATAACGCAGGACGCGCCCTTTTCCACGGCCTGCGGTATGTACCTGTGCCCGTCGGATTCAAAACCGCGTATTGCCACGAAGGCCGAGCCCGGCGCAGCCTTGCGGGAATCATAGGCCACGTCGGCTATCTCCATGTCCTCTGGCGCGCGGCGCTCAAGCACCTCCACGTCCCGGAGCAAATCAGAAAGTTTCACGGGAACACCTCCCATTATCGTCTAGTATATTCCTAAAAGTTCCTCGTCGTTCTCATAGAGCGTCACGGTGACAACCGTCCCCGCGCCCGCCTGCGTCCCGGCCCGCACGTCCTGGCCGGAGACTATCTGGCTGTCCGCGTCTGTCACCGAGCTGTCCGAGCCTACAAACATGCCCATACCGGCGAGGGCCCGGATGGCCTCGCTGTAGGTCATGCCCGTCAGATTGGGTACGCTTCCGCCGCCAGTCGGAGCTGCGTCTGCGTAGAGCAGCACCTCGCTGCCCGAGGCTATCACGCTGTTGGCCGCGGGGAGCTGGCTGGTAACGGAGCCTCCGGAGCCTATCACCCTGAAGCCGAGCCCGGCCTCAGAGAGCTTGCTCTGGGCTTCGGCCAGGCTAAGGCCCGTGACATCCGGCACCGCGCGGTCCATTGTCTGGAGCTCCGAATCCGAGTATTCCGGCTCCACACCCAAATACGGCAGGATATCCGCCATCATCTTTCCCACTACGGGCGCGGCCATCTGCCCGCCGGAGACGTATATGCCGCTCTCGCTGCTCGGATTGTCGAGCAGCACCAGCAGGGCTATCTGCGGGTCGTCCGCCGGGGCCACGCCGATGAACGAGACTATGTACTCCTTTGTTCCGGCAATCTCCTGCGTGGTCTTGGTGGAAGTCCCGGTCTTGCCGCCGATGCGGTAGCCCGCGACGTAGGCGTTGCGGCCCGTGCCCTCCACGCTGTCGCCGACAACCTGTTCGAGTATCTCGCGCACCTTGGCGCTGGTCTCCTCGCTTATCACCTGGCGTATCTCCACCGGCTCGTACTCCGTGACGGAGCCGTCCGGGCCCGTCACGCTGTTAACCAGGTGCGGCTGCATGAGATAGCCGCCGTTTACGCAGGCGCTGACGGCTGTGACAAGCTGCAGCGGAGTGATGTTGAATGTCTGACCGAAGCTGGCCGCAGCCAGCTGGCTGAGGTTCTCCGGGTTGCAGAACACGTCCTCGCTCCACCAGATGCTGCCGCTCTCGCCGCCGATGTCGATGCCCGTGCGGCCCGTGAGCTGCACGGAGCTGTCGCCTGTGCGCTCGAAGAAGCCGAAGGCCTCGGCGTAGTCGTAGAAACGCTCCTCGCCTATGAGGCGGCCTATGTTCACAAAGGCGACGTTGCAGCTGTGCTGCACGGCCTGCGTGAGCGTCTGTGAGCCGTGTCCGCCGCTCTTCCAGCACTTGACCGGGGTGTTGCGCCCCTGGACGCTCACGCTCCCGCCGCAGTAGAACGTCGAGTTCATGTCCACGACGCCCTCCTCGAGCGCCATAGCCAGGGTGATTATCTTGAAGGTTGAGCCGGGCTCGTAGGTGTCGGATATGGCCTTGTTGCGCCATTGCAGCTGCTGCGCCGCAGCTATGAGCTCGGCGCGCTCGGCCTCGCTCTGGGCGGACGCGTCAATTTCGGCCATAGCCTCGTCGCTTATCGCCTGGTAATTGTTGAGGTCGAAATTGCCTAAAGACGCCATTGACAGTATAGCACCCGTGTCAACATCCATGCAGATGGCTGCGGCGCCGTTTTGGATGTCGTAGTCCTCGACGGCCTGCGCGAGGTGCTTTTCTACATAATACTGTATAGTGGCATCAATAGTCAACTCCACATCGCTTCCGGGCACCGCGTCGAAGTAATCCTCCCAGCTCGTGTAAAGCAAATCCGTGCCCGCCGCCGTGGTTGAACGCATGATAAATCCGTTCGTGCCGGACAGCGCCTTGTCGTACTTGGCCTCGATGCCGCCGAGGCCGGTGTTGTCCGTGCCGACAAAGCCAATCACATGTGCGGCGAGGCTGCCGTTCGGATAATAGCGCTTGGTGTCGGCCTCGAGCTTGATGCCGTTGTAGCCGCCCTCCTCCTTGAATTCGCGCACTTGAGTGGCGACGTCCTCTTCCACCTTGCGCGCGACCACCTCGTACCACGAGCCGCTGTTCTGCGTCTTGGCGTATACGGTCTCGTAGTCGAGGCCGAGTATGTCCGAAAGCCCCTCGGCGATGGCTTCGGCGTCCTCGCCGTACTGCTTTATCTCCGCCGGGCTGAGATATATTGTGTCCACCCCGGCGCTCATGGCGAGCACTTCGCCCTTGCAGTCATATATCGTGCCCCGCGGGGCGCTGACCGTGGTCTCCCGCACCTGCTGGGCTATGGCCCTGGACTCGAGCTCATCGTGCCGCACTATCTGAAGCTGGTACAGGCGGGCCGCGAGCACCACAAACGCGGCAGCGCCGCACACCGAGAGCAAAAACAGTGTGCGGCGAAGCATCATACGGTTCGGCGCGCCGTCATTGGGCCGCCGTTTTTGGAATATAGCCATGTACCGCCCTCCCGACTGGAATTCTCAGCTGCGGCGCTCTTCGCCGCCCGACGCCGACGCGCTGTGGTACAATCATACTGCAACCGGGGCGCGAAAATTCCACTATTGGGTTGTACACGGACAATTGGCCTTTTAATTTCCTCCGCCCGACGCCGGGACCATGCCGAGCACATTCACGGCGTAGTCCTCAATCTCCGCGAGGGAATACATGCTCTCGTATTCCACCGTCAGATGGGCGTGCTTGTCCGAGAGGGCGGTTATCTCATCGGCCAGGCCGTCGCATTCGTCGGCCAGGGCCGTCAGCTCGGCGCGGGAGAGCAGCAGCGCTACGCACAGAGCCGCCGCGGCGAGCAGGCAGATTACTACAAGCGCCGGCGGTGCGTGACGCCTTCTGCGCGGCGGAGCGGCTGCCGGTGCGGAGGCGGAATAGCTCTCTCGCGGCGCTGCCTGGCGCGCGAGGTCATATGCGCCGCGCTTCATACGCGCTCTGCCACGCGGAGCTTTGCGCTCCTTGAACGCGGATTGAGCTCCAGCTCCTCTCCGCCTGCGGTTACGGGCTTGCGCGTGACGCTCCTGAGCGTCTTGACGAAGCCGCAGGTACAGACCGGGGCTTCGCGCGGGCAGGTGCATCCGTTCTCACGCGAGTGTATTGCGTTCTTGACTATCCTGTCCTCCAGCGAGTGGAAGCTGATGACACAGAGCCTTCCGCCGGGCTTGAGCCGGTCCGGCGCCGAATCCATGAGCGCGTGCACGGCGTTGAGCTCGTCGTTCACGGCTATGCGTATAGCCTGGAAGCTGCGCTTTGCCGGGTGCTGCTTTTCGCGCAGGGCGACGGTGGGCATGGCGCTCTTTATGACGTCCACCAGCTCGAAAGTGGTCTTTATCTCCTGCTGTTCGCGGCGCTCGGCTATCTTGGCAGCGATGCGCGCGGCGAACTTCTCCTCGCCGTAGTCGCGCAGTATGCGCTCTATCTTCTCCTGCGGCCAGCGGTTGACGATGAACCACGCGTCTATGTTGTCGCTGGAGTCCATGCGCATGTCGAGAGGGGCGTCCGTCATGTAGGAGAAGCCCCTGTCCGCCTCGTCGAGCTGCGGCGAGCTGACGCCCAGGTCAAAGAGCATGCCGTCCACCAGGCTTATGTCCTGCTCGTCGAGGATGGCGTCCAGGTCTCGGAAATTGCCGTGTACTATCGTCAGCCTGTCCGCGTAGGGCTTGAGCCGCTCTCCCGCGCGGCTGATAGCCACGGCGTCGCGGTCTATGGATATAAGGCGCCCGGTGGTCAGGCGCTGAAGTATGGCCTCGGAGTGTCCGCCCATGCCGAGTGTACCATCGACATAGACGCCGTCGGGCTTTATATTCAGGTATTTGATGCACTCTTCAAGGAGCACTGGGATGTGACCGTTCATCAGAAATTTAGCTCCTTCATAATAGACGCGATGTATTCCGGCGTGGTCTCCTCGGCGTGAACCGGCTTCCACGTCTCGCTGTCCCACAGCTCCGCGTGGTCGTCGCAGCCGACAACGGTGACATTCTTGGTGAGGTGGGCAAAGTCGCGCAGGGCCTGGGGCAGCAGCGCCCTCCCCTGGGCGTCGAGGTCACACTTGGCCGCGCAGGCAAAGAAGGGCCTCATCTTCTTGCGGTCCACATACGGCATGGACCGCACCTTGTCCACAAAGCTCTGCCAGCTCTCGGCGCTGTAGGCCCAGAGGCAGCGCTCGTCGCTCACCGTGAGGTAAAACGTGTCGCCAAGCTCATCGCGCAGCCTGGCAGGTATGAATAGGCGGCCCTTGGAGTCCAAGGTGTGCTGATATTCGCCTGTCATTCACGTCCACCTCCTTACAGAATTTGCAAAGAGGCTATGTCCTCTCCCCACTTACGGGGATAATTCCACACTTTCCACCACTTTGCCCCACCGAGGTGCTTCTATTATATTTAGTGTCATGGGAAATTGCAAGCGGTTTTTTCTTTAAATTTTCGTGCAGTTTTTCACTTAAGTCCGTCAAGGACGCACATTTTAGCGTTTAGGCACAAAATAAGGCGCCCACTGTGGACAGTGGGCGCCTTGGCGTCAATATATTGAGGTTGAAAAAAGACAGCGGAAATTTATTCCTTGGCGCCGTCTCCGGCGGGCTCCTGCCTTGCTGAATGCAGGGCCTCGTTGACTCCGGCGGTACCGCGGAAGCGCGCTCTGGAAGAGTGAATCTCCACGAGGGCGGTGTTCACGGACTCCTCCGCGCGGCGGAGCGCATCGTCGATGAACTCCATCGCGGCGGTGCGCAGGGCGCTGCTCTTGGCGGCGGCGGTGCTCTCAAGCTCCTCCGCCTTAGCTCTGGCGACACGGACTATCTCCTGCTCGTCGACCATGGCGCGTGCCTTTTCCTCGGCTGCGCGGCGTATGCTTTCGGCCTCGCGCTTGGCGTTTCCGATGAACTCGTCGCGCGCAGAGACGAGACGCTTGGCCTCGCTGAGCTCAGACGGGATGCGGGACTTTATCTCCTCTATCATGCTGAGCACCTTGTCGCGCTCAACTATGCACTTGTCGTTGCCCAGCGGGACGCCCCACGCCTCGCTGACCATGGAATACAGGCTGTCTATGAGCTCCATGACTTCGTTGTCCATTGCTTTATTTCCCCCTCCTGGCGCGCGCAAGCACCTCGTCTATAAGCTCGCGCGGCACGAACTCGGACAAATCCGCCCCGTAGGCCGCCAGCTCCTTGACCACAGACGAGCTGAGGAAGGTGTACTTCTCGCTCGAGGTGAGGAACATGGTCTCCAGCGCGGGGTTTATCATTTTGTTTATCTGCGCCATCTGGAACTCGTTCTCGAAGTCGGTACCCGCACGCAGGCCCTTGACTATCACCGCGTGCTCCCAGCGCTTTGCGTACTCGGCAAGCAGCCCGTCGAAGGTGTCTACGGTGACGTTGGGATATCCGGCTGTCACACGCCTTATCATGTCCACGCGCTCGTCTATTGAGAACATCGGGTGCGTCTTTGTCGCGTTCACCATGACGAGAACCACGACTTTGTCAAAGATGCGTGAGGTGCGGCGGACTATGTTAAGGTGTCCCAGGGTGATCGGGTCAAAGCTGCCCGGACAGATTGCAATACTCATAGGGTCAGGTATCCTTCTTATATACTGTTAAGCAGACTTTGCCGTAATTGCGCGTTAGCGTCCTCCTGTATGGGGGCTCGAGCTCCGGCATAATTTTTTCCCTTCTGCTTTCGCAGACAATTATACCACCGTCGTTCAATATGTCAACATTTTGGATGGCTTCCAGCGCTTTTTCGAGCAGATTCGAGTCATAGGGCGGGTCCAGGAACACCAGGTCGAACTTCCCGCCTCGCCTCAAAAAGCCTATGGACTCGGACTGCTCCACCCTGCCTCTGAGGCCGCAGCGCTCCAGGTTTGCTCGCACGAGCTTCAGGCTCTTGGGACTCTCGTCGACGAACACGCACTCGGCCGCCCCTCTGGACAGCGCCTCTATGCCGAGCTGTCCTGTACCCGCGAAGAGGTCGAGCACCCTCCGGCCCTCGATGTCGAACTGTACAATGTTGAACATGGCCTCCTTGACCATGTCGGTCGTTGGCCTGACCTCCATTCCGCTGGGCTCAAGGAGCTTGCGTCCGCGGGCAGTACCGGTTATAACTCTCATGCTTTCTCCTCCTCTGCCGGGTGGAATCGGTCGTAGACCGCCCGGGCGGCGTTTTTGGGGACAACGGCGCAGAGCTGCTCGTAGTCTGCGGCCTTTATTGCCTTGACGGTGCCAAAGGCGCGCAGCAGGTCGTTGCGGCGCTTCGCGCCCACGTTGGGTATGTCGTCGAGGCCGGAGTGCAGCTTCGCCGTGCGCAGCGAGCGCTGGTACTCTATGGCGCAGCGGTGCGTCTCCTCCTGTATGGTGCCGATAAAGGCAAACACGGCCGGGTTGCCGGAGATACCTATCTCCCTCCCCTCGGGCGTCTCCAGCGCGCGGGTGCGGTGCCGGTCGTCCTTGACCATGCCGAAGGTCGGTATGCTGAGCCCCAGCTCCTGCAGCACCCCCTGCGCCGCCGAAGCGTGCGCGGCGCCTCCGTCTATCAGCAGCAGGTCCGGCGTGTCGTTAAACTTCTCATCCCCGTCCAGCGCCCGCCTGAAGCGCCGCGTGACGGCCTGACGCATGCTCTCGTAATCGTCCGGCTCCGTCAGGTCGCGTATCCTGAACTTGCGGTAATCGCGCTTGAGCGGTTTGCCGTGCACGAACACGGTCATCGCCGCGACTATGCCCTCGCTGCCGAGGTTGGATATGTCGAAGGCCTCTATGCGCTCCGGCACCTTGGGCAGTCCCAGCGTCCGCTGGAGCCACTCGAGCGTCTTGAGCGACTTCTGCGCCGCCGTCGCCGCGCGCTCGACCTCCTCGCGCGCGTTGGTCATCGCGGTGTCCAGAAGCTGACGCTTGTCCCCGCGCTGCGGCACCTCTACGCGCACCTTCTTGCCGCTCTCCTTCGAGAACAGCTCGCTGAGCGCGGCCAAATCCTCGTCAGCCATGCAGTCGGGCAGCAATATGAATTTGGGCCAGGCTCCGCGCGCGGCATAATACTGACGTACGAGGGTACTGACGGCCTCCCCGTCGGACTCGAGCGGCTCGTCCATGAGCTCGAAGTCCTTGTCGGCCAAATTCCCTGAGACGTAGTGGAGCACGGCCATGCAGGTCTTTGCCCCGCGATAGAAGCCGACGGCGTCGGTGTCCGCGTACACGGCGTAGATGACGCGCTGGCGGTTGCCCAGGCCGTCTATGGCCCGGATGCGGTCGCGCAGTTCTGCGGCGTTCTCGAAGCGCAGCTCCTCGCTTGCGGCCTCCATCCGGCGCGTGAGCTCTTCCGTGAGCTCCTTTGTGCGCCCCGAGAGCACCAGCTCCGCCTGAGAAACAGCGGCCCTGTAGTCGTCGCCCGTCAGGCTCCCGCTGCGGCACCACCCGGCGCAGGAGCCCATGTGGTAGTTCAGGCAGGGCCTTGCCTTGTCTATGTCGCGTGGGAAACGGCGTGAGCAGGTCGGCAGGCGCAGGGCCTTGCAGACCGTGTCGATTATGTCCTTGGTCTGGCTGCGGCCGCCGAATGGCCCGAAATACTTCGCCCCGTCCTTCGCCGTGCGGTTACAGAGCGTAAAGCGCGGGTACTCGCTCCTGACGTCCAGGCGGATAAACGGATAACCCTTGTCGTCCTTGAGCAGGATGTTGTAGTGCGGTTTGTAGCGCTTTATCAGCGAGTTTTCGAGCACCAGGGCCTCAAATTCCGTCTTGACTACGATGACGTCGAAGTCGTCCACCTTCGCCGCCATCGCCGCAACCTTGGGCAGGTGGTCGCCGCGGAAATAGCTGGTCACGCGATTTTTCAGCGCCTTCGCCTTGCCGACGTATATCACCTCGCCGCGCGCGTCCTTCATGATATACACGCCCGGCAGCAGCGGCAGGCGGTTCGCCTTGTCGCGCAGCTCGTCTATTTTCGTGTTGGCCACCTTCTTTCCCTTGCAGTCTGTTTTACCGTGCCTTCTTATGACTCCACTACCTACAGGGGAGTCTTTTTCCAGGGTTTCATTCGCAAGGAGGATTTACTCCGCCCAGCTGCGCAATAAACCGCTCCTCCAATTAAAAAAGGGCGTGCAGCAGCACGCCCTTGCTAGGTTATTCGCTGGGATTACTCAGAGAAGTCAGAGTCGATAAGCGCGGAGAGCGTAGCAATAGCCTCATTCTCATCTACGCCGTCGGCCACGATATTTACGGCGGTACCCTTGACTATGCCGAGGGACAGGACGCCCAGGAGGCTCTTGGCGTTGACGCGCCTGTCATCCTTCTCAATCCAGATGCTGCTCTTGAACTCGTTGGCCTTCTGAATAAAGAAGGTGGCGGGCCTGGCGTGAAGACCTACCTGATTGTTTATTGTAACCTCTTTGGATATCACGAAAGACACTCCTTCCACAACCCCAAGCCTGCGGATTCAGGCTTTAGCACTATTAATGTTAACAAATTTGGCGTGAAACGTCAACCGATTTTGGCCGATTTGGCTGTTTACACAAGTTGTGCTCCGGCTGGCCGCTTGATTTTATTTCAGTTCCACCACGGTTACGCCGCTTTCTCCCTCACCGTAGCGTCCGAGTCTAAAACTTTTGACGAATTTGTTCCGTTTCAGGGCCTGCTGCACGGCGGCCCTCAGCGCGCCGGTACCCTTGCCGTGGATTATCGTCACCGTCTCAAGCTTACCCATAACGGCGGAATCTATGTACCGCTCCAGCACGGGTATGGCCTCCAGGGTCTCCATGCCGCGCAAATCGAGCTCCTCCGCCACGGAGGAGGCGCGAAGCGACGCGCCGCCGGGGCTGGATCTGGGCTGCTGCTTCTTCTGCTTGGGCTTTTCTACCACACGCACCTCGTCCTGCTTCGCCGTCAGGCTCATGGCCCCGGCGCGCAGCTGGAGCGAGCCGTCGCGGTTTACGCCCACGACCTCGGCGTTCACGCCCATGCTCAAGAGCTCCACGGTGTCGCCCTGCACGGCCGGGCGCGTGGGTTTCTTGACCTCCTGCGGCATGGCCGGGCGCTCTGCAAAGCGCTCCTCGGCCTCATTGAGGCTCCTCAGCAGCTTTGTGCGGGCTTCGTTTGCCGAGCGGTGGTCCTCCTCGTCATTTATCTGCGAGCGCATGCGGTCAATCTCTGCGAAAGCGGCCTCTGCCGTCTCGCGCGCGGAGGCGATTATGCGCTCTGCGTCGCGCTTTGCCTTGACCTCCGCCTTGTCCAGCCTGAGCTCCAGCTCCACGCGTATCTTGGCCGACTCCTTGCGGTTGGCCTCTGCCTCGCGCAGCTTCTCTTCGGCCTGCGCGCGGTCGTGCTCCAGGGCCTGGCGCACCTCCTCGAGCTTGGCTATAGTCGCCTCAAAGCTCGCGCTCTCGGTCCCCACGCGGCCCCTGGCGTCGTCGATTATCGCTTTCGGCACGCCGAGGCGCTCGGATATGGCGAAGGCGTTGGACTTGCCCGGTATGCCCACGAGCAGCCTGTACGTCGGCTTGAGCGTCGCCACGTCGAACTCGCAGGAGGCGTTCATAACGCCCTTTTCGTTTGTGGCGTAGACCTTCAGCTCCGCGTAGTGCGTCGTCGCAGCGATTACCGCGCCGCGTTTCCGCGCGTACTCTATGATGGATATCGCCAGAGCAGCGCCCTCCGTGGGGTCGGTACCCGCGCCCAGCTCGTCGAAGAGCACCAGGGTATTCTCCCCACACTCCTCAAGTATGCGCACATTGTTCGTCATGTGCGAAGAAAAAGTCGACAAGTTCTGCTCTATGCTCTGCTCGTCGCCTATATCCGCGAAAACGCCGGAAAACACCGGCACGGCGCTGTCAGCGGCGGCAGGGATGTGCAGGCCGCAGGCGGCCATGACGCACATAAGGCCTATGGTCTTGAGCGTGACGGTCTTGCCGCCCGTGTTCGGGCCGGTGATGACCAGCGTGTCATAAGTGCCGCCCAGTTCCAGGTCTATCGGCACGGCGGTCTCCTTCGAGAGCAGGGGATGGCGCGCCCTGTGCAGCCTTATCTCGCGCTTGGAAATCTCCGGCTCCACGGCGTCGAGCGTATAGCTGAGCCTCGCCTTGGCAAAGATGAGGTCGAGCCTGACGAGCAGGTCGAAGTCCAGTGAAATGCCGTCGGCGTGCTCGGCGCAGTCGGCCGAGAGCTCGGCGAGTATGCGCTCAATCTCCGCCTTTTCGCGGGCGCGCAGCTCGCGCAGTTCGTTGTTTGCCTTCACGGCGGCCATCGGCTCCACGAAAAGCGTAGCGCCTGAGCTGGATACGTCGTGCACCAGGCCGGGCACCGCGTTCTTGAACTCGGCCTTGACAGGTACGACGTAGCGCTCGCTCCTGGTCGTTATGATGGGGTCCTGCAGCGCCTTTGCGTAGCTTGGCGAGGAGATTATCTTTTGCAGCGCGTCGCGCACACGGGCGCTCGCCGCGCGTATGAGCCGGCGGATGTTCGCCAGCTCCGCGCTCGCGGCGTCGGCAATCTCGTCCTCTCCGGCTATGGAGCTCGTTATCTTGTCCTCGAGGTAGCGGTTGGCCTGAAGCGACTGGAAGAGGTAGTCTATGCAGGTCTTTTCGCGCTTGCCGTCGCCCGCAGCGTAGCTTTTGGCGGCCCTGGCAGCGGCCAGGACGCCCGCTATGCCCGTGAGCTCGCGCGTGTTGAGCGCGCCCCCCATTTCGGCGCGCTGCAGGCTGGGCCTCACGTCCTTTACTCCGGAGAAGCTCGGGCTGCCCTGCGTGACCATCATGCCGCGCGCGGCGCTGGTCTCCGCCAAACGGCGGCGGACCTCGGCCTCATCCGTGCTCGGCGCCAGGGTCAGGGCGCGGGACTTGGCCAAATCGCTCACCGCCTCATGCTCGAGCATCGCCAATACGGCGGGCAGCTCAAGCGTAGCGGTGCTTCTTTCGTATTGAGTCATTGCAGCTGTGCCCTCAGTTTCTTGTAATAGTCAAGGCTGCCGAAGCTGCGGTCGAGCTGATAGAGCGTGTAGGCCTCGCAGACCTCGCCCAGCTCGCTCAGCTGAGGCTCCGCCAGCCGGAAGGAAAATACGCGTCTGGAGTCGGCGTCGACAATATAGCGCATGGCCTCCAGCGTCCCCTCGCTCACATGCAGGCCGCCGACGGCGCGGCAGTCGGGGCAGTACAGCTCGCCGTGCTCTGGGAAGAGCCTCGCCTCAGCCATGCCGGTCTTGCCGCAGCCGGCGCACTGCTCGAGCTCCGGCCTGTAACCGGACAGGCACATCAGCCTGAGCTCAAACGCGGCCTTGAGCTGCTTCGGCGGGCAGAGCCTGTTCGAGAGCGCGTAAAGCGCGTTCAGCCCCAGCTGAAGTATCTCCGGCTCGGCCACGTTCTCATTGGAGACGGCCTCGAGCAGCTCTGCGATATAGCTGCCCAGCGCGAGAGTGTTTATATCCGCGCGCAGCGCGCGGAACTGCTCCACGGTCGCGGCCTCGTTCACCGTCCACAGGCCCTTGTTGCCGAAAAGCGTGAAATCCGAGAACGTCAGCAGCTGTGTCGCCGCAGCGAGCTTGCTGCGTGTGCGGGCCACTCCCCTAGCTTTGACGCTTATCTTGCCGTCGGTCTCGGTCAGGACGGTGAGTATCTTGTCGGTCTCCTTGTACTTTGCCTCACGGAGAACCAAACCGCGTGTAGTGAGAAACATATGTATCACCCTCCGAAGTCCGGCGGGCGGACTCAGCCGCCCGCCGTGTTATCTTCATCGTTAATTTCCCCCGAGCGCCGGCTCCAAAGCCAGCAAATCGGGTCGCCGGTCTCACGGAAAACTTCCCAAAGCTCTTCGCCGGACACATCAATCACCTCGGTGATATTTTGCGCCGGACGGCGCGGGCTAACAATGGGAATATTTTTTCTGCGCTTGACCAGCGTTGATTATATACCAAGCCGTCAAGCGAATCAAGCTGTTTCGGCAACATACCGGGACTTGCCATGTTAGCGTGCACAGCGGCGCAGCTGCCGCAGCCGTTCGGCGTCAATTCAGGCTGAAGCTCTCCGCGAAGGCGACGGCGTCCTCGCGCGTATAGAGATTGGACGCGAGCGAGAGCTGATAGCAGACCTCGCTCTCCGGCGGCGCGAGATAAACCGTCCAGTAGTCGCTCTGCGTGTCGAGCGCATCCACGTCAAAGCCATACTGCCAGTACTCGGATATTTCCCCGGCCGTGAGCAGATCTGTTTTGAGCCGGCAGATGATTGCCGGGTACTTCAAGCCCTCTAGCGGCTCGGCGTCCTCGCACCAGTGGTGGTTCCCGAACGCTATGTTGTCTCCGGTGACAAGCTCGCCGTTTTCGTCAGTCACTTTCTGCGCGTCTATCGGCGCGACGACGGCGGATTGGGTATACACGCTTGACTCCACGATGTTCCACGCGGCCTGAGACGAGCACCAGCTCCCGTAGTCGCCGTACTTGCCGTAGACGCTGGGCATTTTGAACATTTGCAGCCCGTCCGGCGCGGTGAAGCTCACGTCGAGATACCGCTCGCTGCGCTCCTGCTCCTCCAGTACGCCCCGCGCCGCGGCGGCGTACTTATCGCCGCTCCCGTCGTCGTAGTCGGAGAGCATCAGCTCGTTCAGGCCGACAAGCGTCTCGTGCCCTTCATCGCCGCGCCTGAAGAGTATGTACCAGTCCCCGTCGCTGTAAAACCAGCCGTCGTCCGCCGCGGTAAAGTCTTCGCCGACGTACTGCGGGTAGTCGGCCTTGAAACGGTAGGCCACGCGGTAAAAACTCAGCTCCCGCCCTTCCACGTCCACCGTGCTCACTGGTTCCGCCTCGGCCAGCTCTACCTCCGAGGGGCTCCAGGCCCTGTACATGCTGAGCGAGTATGCGCCGGACGCGGCGTAGTTTTTGAGCGTATCCACGACGTCATCAGGTATGCCGCTCACGTCGCAGCTCACGCCCACAGAGTCCAAGTCCGGCACCTGCGGCGTGTGAAATTTCCGCGACATCAGGTAGAGGCAGTCGGCGGCCTTGTCCCAGTCGCCGCCAAATTCGCTGTAGTCGTCCGCGTAGCTGCCGTACACGCGCGCGGAGAATTCACCGTCGTGGAACAGCAGATAGAGCTCGGCAAAGCCGCTCACGGTGTCGCCCTCGCGTGTGTACGATCCGGTGTCGGCCTTCATGTCCGGGTCGTCCAGCGTCAGCGTGGGCGAAAAAGTGTAGAACACAAGGCCGTCTATGCTCCCGGCGTGCAGCACGGTGCAGCCGCCCCTGTCCCAGCCGGAGACGCCCCAGCCCTCACTCTCGCCGCGCTCGCTCCAGTCGCCCGCGAGGTTTTCGGCGTACTCCTCCGCCATGTCCACGGCGGCCTGAGGCACGGCCTCGGGCGTGTGCTCATCCGGCGCGTCCTCCTGCCCCGTGCCGCAGGCGGCGAGCAGCAGCATTGAGAGCGCGAATGCGATTATTCCCCTCTTCATGTCTTTCTCCCTCCTATCCGGCAGGGAACGTCAGTTGTCGGAAAACCCGAAATTGCGCAGCAGGCTCATGGAGTCGCGCCAGTTCTCCTTGACCTTCACCCATGTCTGCAAATAGACTTTGGTGTCCAGGAGCGTCTCCATATCCTTCCGCGCCATTTCCCCGATTTTCTTCAACATAGCTCCGTTCTTGCCAATGATAATGCCCTTGTGACTCGTCTTTTCGCAGTAAATAGTGGCGTCTATCTCTATGATGCCGTCCTCGCGCTCCACGAAGCGGTTGACTACGACCGCCGTGCCGTGCGGCACCTCGCGCTCAAGGCACCAGAGCAGCTTCTCGCGGATTATCTCAGCGCACAGCTGCTTTTCCGGCTGGTCGGTAAACACGTCGTCCGGGAAGAGGTGCGGCCCTTCCTCGGCGAATTTGTCCAGCTCGTCGAGCAGCGCGTCGAGGCCCTCGCCGCGCTTGGCGGATATGGGCACGACGGCCGCGAAGTTGTACTCGGCGGCATAGGCCGCGATTACGGAGAGCAGCTCGGATTTCTCCACCGTGTCAATCTTGTTCACGGCCAGCACGGCGGGCATATCCGCGTTCTTGAGCTGACGGATGAGCTCGGCCTCCTGCTTGCCGACGGACGGTATGGGCTCCACGACGAGCACGACGGCGTCCACGTCGGACACGCTCTCCCGCACGACCTTGTCCATATACTCGCCCAGACGCGTGCGGGCGCGGTGGAAGCCGGGCGTGTCCAGGAACACGAACTGCGTCTCTCCACGTGCGACTACGCCGGTTATGCGGCCGCGCGTGGTCTGCGGCTTGTTGGAGACTATGGCGACCTTCTCGCCGACCAGGGCGTTGGTCAGCGTGCTTTTTCCGACGTTGGGCCGTCCGGCTATGGTTATCATTGCGTTCTTTGTCATGTTTACCTCCATGGCGCAAGGCGCCTCGTATCAGTATGTTTCTTTGCCGTCGAGCGTAAGCATTATGGCCTTCTCCCGCTCACGCATTTGCTTTTTCATTTCTCCCTCGTCCACATGGTCGTAACCGAGCAGGTGGAGGACGCTGTGTACTGTGAGGTACATCAGCTCGTGGTCGAAACCGTGTCCGAATTCCTCGCCCTGCCGGGCGCAGCGCTCGAGCGAAAAGGCCATGTCGCCGAGCAGGATGCAGCCCGTGTCCAAGTCCCGCTCGCACTCTGCGGCGTCGAACTCGCCGGGTACGAGCTGGTTCATCGGGAAGCTCAGCACGTCGGTTGCGGAGTCAATGCCCCTGTACTCACGGTTTATCTCGCGTATGCCCTCGTTGTCGGTGAGCAGGGCGCTGACGGCGCAGGGCTCGTCCACGCCCTCGGCCTTTAGCGCCGCCTTCACGGCGCGCAGTATAAGCCCCCTCGCATTCTCGTGCCCGAGAGAGCGTTTTTCCCGGGAAAGGCTGAGTTTAACTTTCATATTCACACCTCGTACACCTCGCGCATGCGCTCCGCGAGGTAGTCTGCGTAGTATTTCACGTCTATCTCCCCGCCCAGCGCGCTCTCCATGAGCTCGCCCGGCGTATACAGCGCGCCGCTGTGCCAGAGCCTGGCGCGCATCCACTCGTTTATGCTACCTGTATTCCCGCTCCTGAGCGCTCCGTCCACGTCGATATCCCGCCGCATGAGCGCCAGCAGCTGCGCCGCCGCGGCGCTGCCCAGGGCGTAGCTTGGGAAGTATCCGAACTGCCCGGAGCACCAGTGTGAATCCTGCAATATGCCCTCGGCGTCGCTGCGCGCCTCGCAGTACAGGTAACGCCGCGTGAGCTCGTTCCACAGCGCCGGGGCGTCGTGTATGCCTATGCCGCCGTCGAAAAGGGAGCGCTCTATCTCAAAGCGGAGCGCTATGTGCAGGCAGTAGCCCGCTTCGTCGGCCTGAGTGCGCAGCGGAGTGCGGCGCACGGCGTTGACGGCCCTGAAGAGCTCCCGCGGCGAATAATCGCCGAGCTCGGGTATGTTCTCCGTGAGCACCAGCCACATGTGCTCCGTCCAGGCCATAGAGCGGCCTATGATGTTCTCATAGAAACGCGCCGAGCACTCGTGAGCGCCCGTGCTCGCCCCCGTGCCTAGGCAGGTGAATTGCAGCCCGTCATCCGTATTCAGCTCGTACAGGGCATGGCCGCACTCGTGCATGACGCCGTAGAGGCTGGTCGTGAAGCTCTCCGGTATGTATCTCGTGCAAATCCTCACGTCGTACTTTGAAAACGCGGCGGTGAACGGCCGCTCTGAGACGGCCAGGCGGCAGCGCATCGAGTCCACGCCCAGGGCGTCCATGTTCGCGTGAGCTACGCGCTGCTGCCTGAGCGGGCTTACGCGTATACCCAGCATGGACGTATCCGGCTCCGGCAGCTCCAGCGCCCTCTCGTAAAGCGGAGCGACCAGCCCGCGCAGCCGGTTAAGCAGGGCTTCGCACCTCTCCCCCGTCAGGCCCTCTTCGTTCCAATCGAGCCAGAAGTCAAAGGGAGGCCTGTCCGGCTCCACCGAGAGGGCGATGTGCTTCGCGGCGGCGAAAAGCCTGCCAAGCCAGGGCTCGAGCAGCGAGAAATCGCCCCTAGAGTGCGCGGCCGCCCACATAGCAGCGGTCTCGTTGGCCAGCTTGCGGTAGGACAGGTATTCCTCCAGCTGCACATGGCGCAATATTGAGCCCGAGCGCCGCAAAAGCTGCACGCTGCGCCGCTCCTGCGGCGTCAATTCCGAGGCGTGCTCGTACAGGTAGTCCAACAGGCGTATGCCCTCGGCCGAGGACACCAGCTCAAGCTCCGCCCGCGAGAGCGCGTTCACGCTCCGCGCCCTGGCTGCACGGTTCCCCGGCGGGGCGAGTGTCGCGGCGTCGAAGTCCAGCGCCCCGGCAGCGTGGCGCAGGGCAAAGGCGCGCCGCTGCAAATCCCCCAGCTGCCTGCGCGCCGCAGTGAGGCTCAGGCGCGTGGCGTAGACGTAGCTCAATTCTTCCTCCGGAAGGTCTTTATTCCGGTCTTGGCGGCCTTCGCGTTCTCGGCACGGCGTTTGTCGTCGCGCTCGTAGGCCTCGATAATCTTCTGCACCAGCTCGTGGCGCACTACGTCCGCGCCCGTCAGGCGGCAGATGGCTATGTCGTCTATGCCCTGCAAAACGCGCATGGCCTCCTTCAGGCCGCTGACCTTGTCGTGGGGCAAATCTATCTGCGTCACGTCGCCGGTGATGACCACGCGCGAGCCGAAGCCGATTCGCGTGAGGAACATCTTCATCTGCTCGCGCGAGGTGTTCTGTGCCTCGTCGAGTATAATGAAGCTGTCGTCCAGGGTGCGGCCGCGCATGTACGCGAGCGGCGCTACCTCGATATTGCCGCGCTCCAAGTATTTGTTGTATGTGTCTGGGCCCAGCATCTCAAAGAGCGCGTCGTAGAGCGGGCGCAGATACGGGTCGACCTTGCTCTGCAAATCGCCTGGCAGGAAGCCCAGGCGCTCGCCGGCCTCCACGGCCGGACGGGTCAGTATGATTCTGTTCACCTGTTCGCTGCGGAAGGCCGAGACGGCCTCTGCCACCGCGAGGTAGGTCTTGCCCGTGCCCGCCGGGCCTATGCCGAGGGTTATGGTGTTCTTGTTCATGGCGTCGACATAGGCCTTCTGGCCCAGGGTCTTGGCCTTGATGGGCTTGCCCTTGGCCGTGATGCACACCACATCCCCGCCCAGCTCGCCTATTTTTGACTCGCGGCCTTCGCTCACAAGCTTGAGTATATAGCGCACGTTCTGCGCGTCTATCGCCTCGCCGCGGCTGGCGAGCTGCAGCAGGCCGTTTATGGCCTTCTCGGCGGCCATGACGTCCTCCGCCTCTCCGGCGATGCGCAGCTGGTCGTCCCTGTCCGTGACGGAGACACGAAGCTCGCTCTCGATTATCCTCAGGTTCTGGTCAAAGGAGCCGAACACGCTGATGATATTCTCCATGCGGTCTATCGGCATAGTCCTCTCTATCATTGGTACAGTCCTTTCTATCTATTCTGCGGGGGTAAACTCCGCAATATCTTCCATACACTCGGCGCGCATCGTGACGACGAGCCGTCCGTCCGAAGCGGAACTAGTAAACTGCGCATCCAATATTTCTCCCCGCCCGGAGAGCTCACGCTCCAGCGTGCTTCGCAGCACGGCCTCAAGCCGTCCGGAGAGCTCCTCCTCATCCTCGGCGGCAGCGGCCGAATCGTACTCCAAAGTCTGCTCCCGCACGAGCGTCACCGGCAGGGTAAACACGCCCTCCCAGGCGAGCGGGTACTCCATTATGATTTTACCACAGCCGGCTGGCGTTTGGCTACTACCCAGGTAAAAATTGATGCGCTTGTCGCCTATAACCAGCGCCCATCGCGTGCGGCTGTCCGACTGCTCCAGCCCGCTGTACTCCAGCGGGGCCGAGGCGCTCATCTCGTACCAGGTCCGGGCCCTTATCTCCGCAGAGGCGCGGACATAGCGCGTGTCGCCCACCTCGCTGGGCATCTCCCCCGAAACCAACGTCTCGCCCGCCACGACGGCGTCGCCCACGGCCACCAGCGGCGCTCCCTGGTACACCCGCATGCTGTCTATTATACCCGTGGTCCGGGCCGTAACACTGCCCATGCCCTCGGAATTTACGAGCTCGGGAGCCTCTGTGCGCTCCCTCACGCGGATTACGGCACGCGACGAGTCCACGCTCACGCCCAGCCAGGCGAGTTCCGGTATGTCCAGGATGACGCTGTTGCGTATCTCGTCTGACGACCAGCCCGGCCAGAACGCCCCCGGTTCCACGCCGCAGCCGGCCAGGGCGCGCAGTATCTCGCCCGTTGAAACCTGCTCGTTGCCCTCGACCCTGATGTCCCAGGCAAAGAGCGAGCTTGCGGCAAGCAGCGCGAAGCAGCTCACCGCCGTGACAAGCAGCGCAACGCGCCGCCGCAGCCTGCGCTTCACTACGGGCGCGCCGCTCTCGCGCAGCAGCTTCAACTCGCACTGGCAGCGCGTGGCAAGTACTTTCGCGTCGCGCAAGTCGCGCGAGTAGAGTCCCAGGCGGATTGTGAAGGCGTCCTGAGGCACGGCGTCCCAAAAGGGTATATCCGCCTCGCTCATGGCGTTGAGCAGGCGCTGCGGAGCGGCCCCGCTGACTTCGGCGCGTACAGAGCCGTGCAGCATTTCCGAAAGACGCGGCCTCATGACAGCTCCACCGAGAGTATGCGCCCCGTGACCAGCAGGGCCTCCCTATCCATGGCCTCCAGCTCCAGGCCCTCGCCGTCTATGCACACCCTGTGTGCACCGCCGTCTATCTCAATGCGCTCGCGCGAGTAGCCGAGCAGGCCCCGGTGTTCTTCCACGAGCGCCCTTCGCGCGCCAAGGAGGGTGACCTTCACCACACCGGCCGCTCCTGCGGGCAGGTTCAGCCGTTCCGCTATCTCTTCGCGCAGAGCGTCGCTTTTGGGCATGCAACCACCTCCGATGCTACAAGCGTATGCCCGCCCCGCGCCGATATTCCGCTCCGGGGCGGCTATTCCGCTCAGGGGCGGCTATTCCGCTCCGGGGCGGCTATTCCGCTCAGGGGCGGCTATTCCGCTCAGGGGCGGCTATTCCGCTCCGGGGCGGCTATTCCGCTCAGGGGCGGCTATTCCGCTCAGGGGCGGCTATTCCGCTCCGGGGCGGCTATTCCGCTCAGGGGCGGCTATTCCGCTCAGGGGCGGCTATTCCGCTCCGGGGCGGCTATTCCGCTCCGGGGCGGCTATTCCGCTCCGGGGCGGCTATTCCGCTCCGGACGGGCGGCATATCTGCCAAGACGGCAAAATAATATGCTCAGGGGGTGTAGACATGCGCCGATA
The DNA here is from genome assembly GCA_900544765.1 of uncultured Eubacteriales bacterium. Lineage (GTDB taxonomy): Bacteria > Bacillota > Clostridia > Oscillospirales > Oscillospiraceae > Scatomorpha > Scatomorpha gallistercoris. Next base: position 307,281 of record UQWI01000001.1, read on the forward strand.
CATATTTGGCTGCGCGCTGGCGCTCATCAGCTGCGCCGCGCTGCTGCTCTGGTTCCCGGAGGCGTCGGAGGGCGTCAGGCGCGGCCTTGCCGTGTGCGGGGACGTCATCATCCCGTCCCTCTTCCCTTTCTTCGTGCTCGGCGCGGCCATCATGGAGCTGGGCATGCCTCAGCGCCTGTCACGCCGCCTATCGCCCGCCATGTCGCGGCTCTTCGGCGCGCCCGGCGCGGGCGCCTCCGCACTGGTGATGGGACTGATGGGCGGATACCCGCTCGGCGCAGCCACGGCGGCGGACCTGGCCGAGCGAGGCGTCATATCACGCGCAGAGTGCAGGCGTCTGCTGGGCTTCTGCAACAACTCGGGCCCAGCCTTTCTGATAGGCGCCGCCGGAGTGGGCGTATTCGGCAGCGTGAGGGCCGGGGCCGTGCTCTATTTCTGCCATATCCTTGCCGCGTTGAGCTCGGGAATAGTGCTGCGCGGCCGCGGCGAGCCCACAGCATCGCCCGCTCTTGCCGTACCCGATGTGGAACCCGGCGCGCTGGCCCGCGCCGTGACGTCGTCAGTGAAAAACATACTCAACGTCTGCGGCTTCGTGGTCATCTTCTCCGCGCTGACATCGGCGCTCGAGGCCTCGGGGGCTCTGCCCCGCCTCGCCGGGGAACTCGCCGAGCGCTTTGGTCTTGAGCTCGGCGCTGCGCGGGCGCTGACAACGGGCTTTTTCGAGATAGGCGGCGGCATCAGCGCCCTGCGCTCCTGCTCGCCGACCCGGATGAACTTTGCCGTTGCGGCCCTGATAATAGGCTGGGGCGGACTTTCGGTTCACATGCAGACCGCCGCCGCGACGGCCGGGGTAAGGCCGGGAGCCGCCCGGCACACGGCCGGACGGCTCCTTAACGCGGTTTTCTCCGCAGCATATGCTTTTGCGCTGTACCCGCTCGCTTTTTAGGCCCCGCCCAGCTTGAACACTATGCCCACAACGGCGGACGCCGCTATGTACACCACAGGGTGTATATTCTTGGTCGGCTTGATGTTGGTGAGCACGGCCAGGACGAGCGCGAGGATAATCGGGCCCCAGATGAAAAGGTCGGCAAAGCTGCCGGTCTGACGGTACAGGCTGAAGTTGAAAAGGCTCTCGCCGAGGACGCCGACGCCCGCCGCCGCAATTAGCGCGGTACTGGCCGGGCGAAGGCCGTAGAAGGCGGCGTTGATGTAACGGTTATCGCGGTACTTGGCCAGGAACTTTGCGAGGATGAGCACGAGTATCATGCCCGGCAGGATAGTACCCAGCGTGGCGAGTACGGCTCCCGGCAGGCCTCCCACGGTGTAGCCGACGTAGGTGGCCATGTTGATGCCGATGGGGCCGGGGGTGCTCTCGCTGACGGCGAGCATGTCCAGCACCTGCGCGCTGGTAAACCAGCCTGTCTTGTCGCCCAAATCGTAGAGGAAAGGCAGCGTGGCCATTCCTCCGCCCACAGCGAACAGTCCTATCTTCAGGAACTCCCAGAACAGCTCCAGCAGGAGCAGGAGGTAAGCTGTCATGCCTGCTCGCCCCCTTCCTTATGAGAGCTCAGCGCGGTTATCACGATACCCGCCGCCGCAGCGGCAACGACAAGCAGTATCGGCGACACGCCGGTAAAGGCACTCAGCAGAAAGACGGGCAGGAAGATGATGACGATGCTCTTCCAGTCAACCATGGCGCTCTTCCAAAGCTTTATCACGGCGTTGGCTATAAGCACAACGACGCAGGCGCGTATTCCGGCAAAGGCGTTCTGCACAACGGCGTATTCGGCGAAGGCCTGGAGAAACACTGCAATTATTGTGATGATGATCAGGGACGGCAGCGTCGAGGCGAGCCCGGCGACTATGCCTCCGGCGGTTCCCTTGCGGTGGCGGCCTATAAACACGCTGGTGTTCACCATTATTATGCCTGGCAGGCATTGGGCCATGGCGTAGTAATCCATGACCTCCTCTTCAGTCGCCCACTTTTTGGTCTCGACTATGTCTCGCTGCAAGATAGGCAGCATGGCATAGCCTCCGCCGAAGGTGAGGGCGCCCACCTTGAAAAAGGCCCAAAAGAGCTGGAGGTATTCTTTCATACGATGCACACTTCTTTTCGGGGGATTTAACAGGCGGGCTGTCCGCCCGCCTGTTGCCGCATATTAAAAGCTCAAGCCGCTCATTTGCTCAGGCTCTCTGCATAAGTCCTGTAGCGGGCGATGCGCTCGTCGCAGTCGGCGCGGCTCTCACCCTGAGCGAGGATATAGACCTTTATCTTCGGCTCGGTGCCGCTGGGACGGACGATGAAGGCCGTACCGTCGTCCAGCTCAAAGTAGAGCACGTTGCTGCCTACTATGGGGGTCTTGCCTACCACGCCGAGCTCTGCGACCGAGACGGTGCCGCTCTGGTAGTCGCGCATGCCGAGGACGGCCGCGCCGCCAATCTCCTTCGGCGGCTCGGCGCGCAGGGAGGCCATGATGGCGCGCATCTTCTCGAGGCCGTCAAGGCCGGGCATTACGAGGTTGAGCGTCAGCTCTCCGAAATAGCCGTACTTCTCGTACAGCGCCTCGAGGGCGTCTGCCAGCGTCATGCCCTGCTTGAAGTAGCTCGCGGCCATCTCGGCGATGAGCATGCTGGCAGTTACCGCATCCTTGTCGCGGACGTAGTCGCCCACCATATAGCCGTAGCTCTCCTCGTAAGCGAGCAGGTAGTTGTAGGAGCTGTCGCGCTTGTACTCGGCAAGCTTCTCGGCCATGAACTTGAAGCCGGTGAAGGTCTCGTCGACGTGTATGCCGTTGCGCTCGGCCACCTCGCGGCCCATGTTGGTGGTCACGATGGTCTTGATGAAGGCCGGGTTCTCAGGCATGGTACCCGTGGCGCGGCGAGCGTTGATGATGTAGTCCAGCAGAAGTACGCCCATCTGGTTGCCGGTGATGGTGTGGTACTCGCCGTCCTTGCCGCGCACCATGGTACCGACGCGGTCGGAGTCCGGGTCGGTGCCGATTATGAGGTCGCTGCCGACCTGCTTGGCGAGGTCAACGGCGAGGTAGAAGCCCTCGGGGTTCTCCGGGTTGGGGCTCTTAACGGTCGGGAAGTTACCGTCTATCACCATCTGCTTCGGCTCACAGAAGAGGTGCTTGATGCCCAGGCGGCGCAGCGCCTCGGGGACGAGCTTGTGGCCGCAGCCGTGGAAGGGAGTATACACGACTTTGAAGTCGTCGGCCACCTCACGGACCACGTCGGAGTTGATGCTCATCTTCATGACCTCGCCGAGGAAGGCCTCGTCGGTCTCGGCGCCGATAACGGTGACCATACCGGCCTCGACGGCGGCGTCAAAGTCCATGCGCTTGACGTCCTTGAATATGTCGAGCCGGCCCATCTTGTCCGCGACGGCGGCGGCGTGCTGCGGAGGCAGCTGGGCGCCGTCGGACCAGTAGACCTTGTAGCCGTTGTACTCGCGCGGGTTGTGGCTGGCGGTGATGTTTATGCCCGCCTGCGCGCCGTAGTGGATGACGGCGAAGCTGAGCTCGGGAGTCGGGCGCAGCTCGTCGAATATGCGCACCTTGATGCCGTTGGCGGCGATGACGCCCGCCGCCTCGTGGGCGAAGCGCGAGCTGTTCAGGCGGCAGTCGTAGCAGACCACGACGCCCTTTTCGCAGGCCTCGGGGCCCTCGGCCTTGATGACCTCGGCGAAGGCCTGGGTGGCCCAGCGTATGACGTGCACGTTCATACGGTTGAGGCCCGTGGCCATTATGCCGCGCAATCCGGCCGTTCCAAACTCGAGCGGAGCGTAGAAGCGGCTCTCAATTTCCTTGTCGTCGTCCGCTATAGCGGAGAGCTCTTTCCACTCCTCCTCGTCGAGTGCGGGGCTGTCCAGCCAGTACTGGTATTCTTCTTTATAGCTCCTCATCTTCGGACTCTCCTTCAAGTATATTCTTTGCTTCTTCCAGCATGGTCTCAGGGACGAAGATATCCACGCCCTCCGCGCTCATGCCAAGCATCAGGTTTCCGAATCCCCCATAGTGCGGGAAGCGCTTCACATACGGTATGCCGCAGGAATCCAGCACACCCGTGACTATCGCGTCGCCCATGTCGAGCTGCGAGCAGTTCGTGAGATACGCCGCCTGGACAAAATCCCCGTTCTCGTCCTTCGGCCACTTCTCGAGCACTTCGCCGGGCATATCCCGGCCCCATTCCAGCTTTGGCTCATCCATTGACGCCTCTCCTTTACCTGCCGGTCACTTGTGATAACGTTTGCCGGCGTTTATTGTAAATGCCCTGTACACCTGCTCGGCGAGCATGACGCGCGCCAAGTGGTGGGGAAAGGTCATTTTAGACATCGAAAGCCGCCAGTCGGCGCGCTTTTTCAGGCCCTCGTCCAGGCCGAACGAGCCGCCGACCAGGAAGCAAATCCTGCCCGCGCCCCGCTCGTCGAGCGACTTTATCCGCGAGGCGAGCTCCTCGCTGGAGGCGCCCTGTCCCTCTACGCACATTGCCACAAGGTATGCGCCCCTGGGTATGGCCCGCTCAATGTCCTGGGCCTCGCGCGCGAGCGCGGCGGCTATCTCGCGCTCCGACGGCCTCTCGCCCAGGCGCTGCTCCGCTATCTCGCGCACCTCGCACCTGGCGTAGCCCCCGATGCGCTTGACGTACTCGGCGAAGGCCTCCTCGAAGTGCCGCTCCTTCATCTTTCCGACGAAAACAAAGGTCACGCCGGGCATCGGATATCAGCCTCCACGCTCAGAGGTCCAAGCGGCGGCGCGGCGAGCAATTCCACCGACGCCCCCGCCCTTTCCAGGGCGGCTCCGACTACGTCCAGCGCCCGTCCCGGGGTGTTGTTCTCGCGGCTGATGTGGCCGAGAATAAGCGTCTCGGCGCCGCTCTGCGCGAGATGGACGGCCAGGCCGGCGCAGTCCTCATTGCTCAAATGGCCCCGCGCCGAGAGTATCCGGCGCTTGAGCACAGCGGGGTACGGCCCGTCGCAGAGCATGTCCACGTCGTGGTTCGCCTCTATGAGCGCGGCGTTTACCCCGGCCAGCGCAGAGAGCACCTCGTCGGTCACCACGCCCAGGTCGGTGCAGAAGCCCAGGGAGCCCTCGGCGGAATCAATGCGCAGCCCCGTGGAGCCCGGCGTGTCGTGCATGGTGGGAAACGGCGTGAGCGTCACGCCCGCTATCTCCACGCTGCCGCCCGGCTGCACGGCCTCTATGTAATCCCCGGCCTCCGGCATCATGCCGTCAAGGCGAGAGGCCACAGGGCGGTTTGCGAGCACGCGCACCCCGTGGTATTTTACGAGCATCGGCAGGCCGCTGATGTGGTCGCGGTGCTCATGGGTTATAAAAACGGCGTCTATATCTCCCGGCGCAAGCCCTTCCTGGGCCATGAAGCCCTTCAGGCGGCGCAGGGAGATGCCGTCGTCGACAAGTATCTTTGCGGAGCCGATGCGGGCGAGCGCGCAGTTGCCCGCAGACCCGCTGGCGAATACGGATATGTGCATCAGCAGACTACCTGCGGCTTGTGCAGCTTGTCCCCTTCGTCGGGAACGTCAACGAGGGAAATGTCCGCGCCGAGCGAGGTGAGCTTGCCGACGAAGTTCTCATATCCGCGCTCGATGTAGTGGATGTCCTCCACCTCGGTGGTGCCTTCGGCTATCAGGCCGGCTATGACCATGGCCGCGCCCGCGCGCAGATCGCAGGCCGCAACAGGCGCGCCGCAGAGGTGGTCGACGCCCTCGATGCAGGCCACGCGGCCGTCGACATAGACGTTGGCGCCCATCTTGCGCAGCTCGGTCATGTACTTGAAGCGGTTGTCGTATATGCCCTCGGTGATGATGCTCTCGCCGTTGGCGCGGCAGAGCGCGGCGGCGAACTGCGGCTGCATGTCCGTCGGAAAGCCGGGATAGGGCATGGTCTTGATGTTCACGCGGCGGAGGTTGCCGCTGCTCTTGACCACGACGGAGTCCTCATAGGCGACGACAGTTACACCCATCTCGCGCAGCTTGGCGCTGATGCTCTCCAGGTGGCGCGGTATGACGTTTTTTATGCGCACCTCGCCGCCCGCGGCCGCGCAGGCGACCATGTAGGTACCCGCCTCTATCTGGTCGGGGATTATAGTGTATGTGCCGCCGTGCAGGCTGTCGGTGCCGTTAATCTTCACGCTGTCCGTACCGGCGCCGCGCACATCCGCTCCCATTGAGTTGAGGAAGTTCGCCAAATCGACGATGTGAGGCTCCTTGGCGGCGGGCTCGATTATAGTCCTGCCGCGCGCCATGCTCGCCGCGAGGATGATGTTCATCGTCGCGCCGACGCTGACTTTGTCGAGGTATATCTTCGTGCCGTGGAGCTTGCCGTCGATGGCCTTGGCGTACACGAAGCCGCCCTCCACGTTCACGTCCGCGCCCAGGGCGGTCATGCCCTTGATGTGCTGGTCTATGGGCCTCACGCCGAAGTTGCAGCCGCCGGGCATGGTGGTCTTGGCCGCGCCAAAGCGGCCGAGCATTGCACCGATGAGATAGTAGCTGGCGCGTATTTTGCGCATAAGGTCATAGGGCGCGTCGGTGTAGCGCACGTCCGTGCAGTCTATCTCCACCGTCGAGCGGTTAATCATGCGCACTTTGGCGCCCAAGTGTTCGAGTATGGTCAGGAGCATGTCCGCGTCGCTTATCTGCGGGATGTTCTCCAGCCGGCAGACGCCGTTGACCATCAAAGCGGCGGGTATGATGGCCACCGCCGCATTCTTTGCTCCGGAGACCTCAACCTCGCCGTACAGCGGCCTGCCGCCGTGAATTACATACTTTTCCATAATAAACACCCTCCTTGCGGGCCGCCGGTCTTTTGCCTCCGGCCTCCCGCCTGTCCGAACCCGGTATACCTGCCTTGCCGGGTCATCCGTACCAAGCCTGCATATCCAACTATCGGTAAATTGCATTTTCTTTACTTTGCCGGTATTTCACCTGCCGGCAGTGCTATTTTGCCCGCAAAGGGCCCATGCTAGCAAATTATTTTATCACATAGTTGCCATTTATTCAAGTAATGCTTTCCACTCGCCTTTTTTGGCCTTGTGACGCTCAGGCCACGGTCTCTTCGAGGCCGGTTATGGCGTTGATGTAGTACTCGCCGGTGTCGGTCGCAATGCGCCAGACCGGTATAAGCTCGCCCTCGCCCGCCGCATTGGAGCGCATGTTGTAGCACAAATCCAGCTCGTTCAGGCTTGAACATATGTGGCCGCCGTCGAGCACCAGCTCGAGGAAGCGCATGAGCACCGTGGGTACGTCGACGGCTGAGCGCTCGCTGCCCTGAGTCACCGTGTCCAGAACACGCGTACCGTAGACCGCCATAAGCTCGCCGTTTGCGAAAGTAAAACTGAGGTTGCAGTTTACGACCCGAACGCCGTCGACAGTGCAGCCCAGCACCAGAGTGCCCTCCAGCTTCTCCGAATCTATGTCGCTGCTTATCGGCTCACGCATAGTGTCCATGCCGAGCTCAGAGGCAAAGCGGCGCGCCGCAGCCACGGGGTCCGTGGTGCTGTAGGAGCCTGCGCGCAGGTTAATTTCCACGCCGCCTGTGCCGGAAAAGCGCGCTTCGCCGCTGCTGCCGAAGTAAAGCATGATGTTGCCGCCTGGGTCGGAGGTCGTGACGCTGCCGAGCAGCCCCTCCACCATGTCCAGCTCCCTGGCGTTGTCTCGAGAGATGGACAGGGCCTCTATCTGGCGCTCGCTCAAATCCACGTCCCCGACTACGCTGATGCCGTTTTCACCCAGCAGGGCGACGGCGCCTTCGACCGTGCTCTCTTCCAGGGCGTTTTCACGCGCGTAATCGGTTATGAACACCGCGAGCAGTATTGCGTTGACGATGAGCAGCACGATTATTATGAAGTTTTTGACCTTTATAGAATCCATATGCTCACACGATAATCCATTTGGCGCTCACGGCCGAATAGCTGTCGATGTAGACCAGGCGAGGTTCCCCGCCGCCGTCCGCCTGCACGGCAGCGGCATTGAGCACCGCCGGCAGCGGCCTCTCCGTCCCTCCTGTGTAGCTGTAGCTGCGGAAGAGTATGTCTGCGTAGGTCACGGCCCCGCCGGTCAGGCGGAACTCGGCCGCGCATTCGCGTCCCTGCAGAGATACGGGCAGCCCGTCTATCGCATAGTCGTAGCGCAAGGTGTACTCGCGCGTGCTGCGCTCGTATGATATGTACGACAGCCTGAGCGCGGCCACGCCGTTCTCCAGTCCGACCGTTCTTTCGAGCAGGCGCCGGGTGAGCTCCACGGCGTCGGACGGGGAAAGCTCCGCTCCGTCGGGCTCTGCCTCCGTGCGGTTGGTAAACCTCAGCTCTCCGTTCGTACCCAGACGCAGCGTCACCATGCCCTCCAGGAACACGCTGGTGCCGTCGGCCTCGTAATAGCCCTGGGCCAGGTTTGAGTTTATGCCGAAGGCGTCCATCAGCTCATCGGCCCGGATTGAGCCCAGCGTATTGGTTCCTGAAATGGTATGCACATCTATAACGCCCTCGACAATGACGGTGCAGTCGTCCACATCCGGTATGTCTTCCAGTTCAAACGCAAAGTGCGCTCCGTTCGGCGACACCCCGCTAATGCGTCCGGCCAGCTCCGTATAGCTCAGCTCCGTCGAGCAGCGGTATGCCGTCACCATGCGCTCACGCATGTAATACAGCACGACTTCGCCGTCCTCAAGAGACAGGCACAGACGCCGCGCCGTGTGCAGCGATGCCGAGCTGCTCATACCGTTCGCGCCGAGCCAGATGGCCAGGGACGAGAGCTGGCAGTCGGTATAGTAGTCGAAGTACACGCCGGTGCCGGAGAGCGCGCCGCGCCATTGGCTGTCGCTGACCTCCTCGGGCTCGCCGGCCGAGCCAAGCGCTTCGGCCAGAGACGACGAGTACATGGTGTAATAGGTCTCCAGCGTGCGGGAATCGTACATCGCCGCTGAATGGACGCCGTCCTCCGGCGTGACCATGACGCACATGGGCTCCGCCGCCGCTCCGTAATTTCGTCCGCCGTCCCCGTCCTGGGCCGGGGCCTGGAACCGGTTCCCCTGGCTGTCTGAGCCGAAACCGGCCCTGCCGCTGATAAGCACCACGGCGCTGACCACCAGCACCAGTATTATTATGTTCTGCGCCCAGCCCGCCGCGCGGCGCCTGTTCTTTATACGCGGCAGGCGGAATACCGGCTTACGCATTGTCCTCCGGCCCCTCCACGGGCAGCCAGACCGTTATGGTTGTGCCGTGGCCCAGGCGGCTCTTCAGGTCTATGCGTCCGCCGTGGCGCACCACTATTTCCTGGGCTATGGACAGGCCGAGGCCGGTGCCGCCGCTCTCGCGCGAACGGGCCTTGTCCACACGGTAGAACCTGTCGAACACCTTGGCCGTGTCCTCTTTGGGTATGCCTATACCGTTGTCCTTCACGGAGCACCAGACCTCGCCGCCGCGCACTCCGGCCTTGATGGATATGCGCCCGCCGTCCTTCGTGTACTTTATGGCGTTTGAGACCATGTTCATCAGCACCTGCTCCACGCGGGCCTTGTCGCCGCTTATGCGGGGCATGTTGGGCTCTATCTCCACCGTAAACTCGTGGCTGTGGGTCTGCGCCTCCATGCGAACGGCGTTGTACACGTCGCGCACCGAGGTGTCGAAGCTGAAGTAGTCGAAGGTGAACTCGAAGCTGCCCGCGTCGAAGCGCGAGAGCGTGAGCAAATCCTGTACTATCTTCGTCATGCGGTCCGACTCGTTGAGTATGACGTTCAGGAAGCGCTCGCGCGTTTCCGCCGGGATGTCCGGGTCGTTGGCCAGGGTCTCGGCATAGCTCTTGACGCCGGTGATGGGCGTGCGCAGCTCGTGTGAGACATTGGCGACAAACTCGCGGCGCATCTGCTCGCTGCGCTTGAGGTCGTCGAGCGTGTCCTCAAGCTGCGAGGCCATGTCGTTGAACGTCCTAGTAAGGACGCCTATCTCGTCCTTCGAGGGGTTTTCCACCTTGTCTGTGAAGTCGCCCGACGCGACCTTCTCCGCCGCGTGGGTCAGCTCCTGTATGGGAGCTATCATGGTTTTGGCCAGCAGCAGGCTCAGGAACACGGAGATAATCAGTCCAACGCCCAGAGCCTCCATGATTATGCGCAGCAGCTGCTCGTTCAGGCTGCGGACAGTGTCGCGGTTATCTATAATGTATACTATGTAGTTGTCGCTGCCGCCCTCTATGGGCAGGGCGACGTCCATGTACTCCGCGTTCGGGTCGCTGGTGTCGCCGGTCTCGCCGGAGAGCGCGGCAATTATGTTCGGTGTTATCGCCACGCCGCCGTTTTCGGGCGTAACGCTTCCGGCCAGCCACTCGCCGGTGCTGCCCGAAAGTATGTGGTAGTTCCTCGTGCCGCGGTCTATACCCAGCAGTCCGGCATATACGCCCAGCACCTCGCTCATGTACTCGGGGTCGTCGTCCTCGGCCGCATTGCGCAGGGTGTCCGCCAGCTCCTGGGTTGAAAAAACCTCCGCCATGTTGTCGTAGAAGTCGCTCAGGTAGAAGTTGCGCACTCCCCTTGTCAGGAACACCCCCGCGACCAGCATGAGCGCTATGATGAGGAACAGGATTATCAAAACGAGCTTTGTGTAAAGGCTGCGATTCATGCCAAAACCCTCAGTCGGCGAAGTAGTATCCCGCGCCGCGCTTCGTCATCACATACTGCGGCTCGGACGGGTTGGGCTCTATCTTCTCGCGCAGGCGGCGCACGGCGACGTCGACGGCGCGCAGGTCGCCGAAATAGTCGTACTGCCACACAGCCGCCATGAGTTCCTCGCGGCTCATCACCTTGCCGGGGTTCTCGGCGAGGTATTTTATCAGCTCGTACTCGCGCTGCGTCAGCTCTATCTCCTTGCCGTTCTTGCTCACGCTCCTGCGGGCGCGGTCTATGACCAGGTCCTTGGCGCGGATGGCGTCCGCATCGGAGCCCGGCTGCTGCGGCAGCATGCTTGCGGCGCGGCGCATGTTGGCGCGCACACGCGCAAGCAGCTCGCGCATGGAAAAGGGCTTTGTGATATAATCGTCGGCGCCGGAGTCGAGGCCGAACACCTTGTCGGTCTCGCCCTCGCGCGCGGTTATCATGATTATGGGCACGTTGTTGCCCTCCATGCGCAGGGTGCGGCAGACCTCAAAGCCGTCCATGCCCGGCAGCATGACGTCCAGAAGTATGACGTCAGGGTCCTCGCTGCGCGCAAGGCGCAGGCCGTCCGGCCCGTCGTAGGCACACACGACACGTGTGCCGTCCTTTTCTATGTTGTACTTGAGAATGTCGACTATTGAGCGTTCGTCATCGACGATAAGGACTTTTCTCTCCATTCCTCAGCCTCCAAATACTTTCCTGCTTTGAGCACGGCGATTATAGTTTTGGCGTCGTCTATCTCCCCGGCCATGACCATCTTGGTCAGGGTGTCGAGCGAGTGCTTCTCCACGTTCAGGAACTCGTCCTCATCCGGGTGCGCGTCGCCCTGCCTGAGGTCGAGCGCCAGGTATATGTGCAGCACCTCGGTGGAAAAACCCGGCGAAGTGCAGACCGCGCCCAAATCTATCATGCGCCCGGCCTCCAGCCCGGTCTCCTCGCCCAGCTCGCGCACGGCGGCCGGCAGCGGCTCCTCGCCCTTTTCGAGCTTGCCCGCGGGCATCTCCAGCATTTCGCGCCCGAACGGGTAACGGAACTGGCGCACGCACCAGACGCTTCCGTCGCTGTCCACGGGTATGACCGTGACGCCGCCCGGATGCTCTACAACCTCGCGGCGGACTATGTCGCCGTTTACCAGCTCCGCCCTGTCCAAATGCACGTCCACAATGACGCCTTCGTATACGGTCTTGCCGTCAATTCTCTTCTCAATGGCCATAATTTCATGTACCTCCCGGCCCTGCCGCGTACTTTTGGGCAAACAAAGCCATATACATATTAACACAAACCGGCCGCTATTGCCAGTCCCAACCGCAAAAAGCTGAAACACAAATGTAATCTTGTACAGGTTTATTTTTCGCGGAAGGTATGTTATACTTTAACGAGTTCTTTTTTGGAGGGATGGCATTTTGGCTCGTGCCCAGGGCATAAAGCAAATAGCGCAGAACCGCAAGGCGTTCCACGACTACTTCGTGCTCGAGCGCTACGAAGCTGGCATAGAGCTCTTCGGCACCGAGGTCAAAAGCATCCGCGCCGGTACCGTCAACCTCAAGGACTCGTTCTGCACGATAAAGAACGGCGAGATATTCGCGCGCGGGCTGCACATCAGCCCGTATGAAAAGGGCAACATCTTCAACCGCGACCCCATGCGTCCCAAGCGCCTGCTGATGCACAAGCGCGAGATAATGAAGCTCAACGCCAGGGTAATGCAGGACGGCGTGGCCCTCATCCCTCTCTCCCTCTACTTCAAGGACGGGCGCGTAAAGCTGGAAGTGGGCCTTTGCAAGGGCAAAAAGCTCCACGACAAGCGCGACGCCGAGGCCGAGCGCCAGGCGAAGCGCGACATGGACCGCGCGATGAGGGAAAAGTACTGACCCCGCGCCGCCGTTTCGGCGGTAAAATACGCCCGCAAAGCAGCGGGCACAACAGGAGGCGTTCGCTATGAAAAAGATACTCTCCGGCATCATAGCCGGCACACTGGCACTCACCCTGAGCTTCGGCGCTCACGCGGACGCCGTCAATCTCACCGACGTCACACCCGGCACCTGGTTCTACAACGAAGTCAGCGCCATGGTTGCCGCGGGATATATAGACGGCTACGAGGACGGCACCTTCCGTCCCGACCAGACCGTCACCGTTGTCGAGGCCGTCACCATGGCTGCGCGTATGACCGGCGCCCCCACCGGCGAGGCTGAGGGCTACTGGGGCGGGCTGCAGATGGACAACGCCTACCGCTCCGGCTGGATAACCGAGGACGACGTACCCAGGGGCAGCTATGACGGGCCGGTAACGCGAGAGCTCGCCTGCAAGATAATTGCCGCCGCGCTGGGCCTTGGCTATCCCGCAGGCACTGTTCTGCCCTTCGCCGATTCTCAGAGCGTGGGCGACGAGTATATCGGCAGCGTTATGGCGCTCTACGCCAACGGCCTGCTCGACGGCTACGAGGACAACACTCTGCGCGCGCAGGCCACGCTCACCCGCGCCCAGGCAGCCACGCTGCTCTACCGCGCCGCAGGCGTCGGTTCTGTACATCCCGGCCTGAGCGGCAAGATAACTGCGGCGGGCTATTCCTCCGAGGACATTGTCAACTACTTCTGCGAGGTCGCCCTCGGCGCCGAGTACGGCGACGCGAGCAAGAACGTTATAAAATGGACCTCTCCGGTGTATTATACCATTACCGGCGAGGCCACCGAGGCGGATATGCAGCTGCTGAACAGCCTCATTGCTTCCATAAACCTCGTACCCGGGTTCCCGGGCATGTATGAGGCCGGCGAGAGCAGCGAGGCAAACCTCACAATAAACTTCGTCAGCTATGACGGAATGGTCTCCGCGGCAGGCGACAGCTACAACGGCTTCGTCAACCTCTGGTGGAGTGATTATGTCATAAGCAACGGCACAATCTACTACCGCACGGACCTCGCGCAGGATCTGCGCAATGCGGTGATTGTCGAAGAGCTGTGCCAGGGACTCGGCCTGCTCAACGACACATATGACTACCCTGAGAGCATATTCTACCAGTACCACACTGACACGTCGTGGCCCACCACTCTCGACTGGGCGCTGATTCAGCTGCTCTACCGCAGCGAGATTACTCCCGGCATGGACGAGAGCGCCGTGCGTGCCGCAGCCGCGTCCCTGGTCGGATAAACACTAGATAAGAAAGGACGATTGTCATTATGCCAAATCCCGTAGTCACCTTTGAGATGGAAAACGGCGGCGTCATCAAGGCCGAGCTCTACCCTGAGATTGCTCCGAACACCGTCAACAACTTCCTGAGCCTTGTGAACAGCGGCTTCTATGACGGCCTCATCTTTCACCGCGTCATCCCCGGTTTCATGATTCAGGGCGGCGATCCCCAGGGCACCGGCATGGGCGGCCCCGGCTATCGCATCAAGGGCGAGTTCAAGCACAACGGCTTTTCCAAGAACAATCTCAAGCATGACCGCGGCGTTTTGAGCATGGCTCGCAGCATGATGCCCGACACGGCCGGAAGCCAGTTCTTTATCATGCACGATAAGGCTCCCCACCTCGACGGAGAGTACGCCGCCTTCGGCAAGGTCATCGAGGGCATGGAGGTTGTCGACGAAATTGCCAACACCCCCACCGATTACAACGACCGTCCCAAGGCCGAGCAGAAGATGAAGAAGGTCACTGCCGAGACCTTCGGCGTCGAGTACCCCGAGCCGGTAAAGTTCTGAGCTAACGGCGCAGGGCTTCGGCCACAACTTAACGTGAAAAGTGACTGCCGCCGTCTGAGCGGGATTCACCTTTCTATAAATCAAAAGACAGGCTAAAAAGCTACTTGTTTTACACACCCCCTTCCGTCCGGAGGGCAAATCCCCGGACGGAAGGAGCTAATCCCCTTCTCATAATGAGAAGCGGCTGCATAACCTGTTGCCCTTAAGCAAGAGGGAAACGCACTTTGCGCAATCCCGCGCTTGTAAACTGAAAGCCTCCGGCTTTCTTTTTGAGCGGAGGCGCGACGGAGTGACTGAGCTTTCCCGCTTGCGGGGAAGCGAAGGATATGTAGTCCGCGCAAATTCCCGCGTTAACAAATTGAAAGCGTCCCGCTTTCAATTTGAGAGGAGGGGCAACGGAGCGAACGCAGTTTTCGCCAAAAGGCGCAGCCTGGCGGCGGAAACGGAGACGAGCTCAGTTTGCCCCGACGACGAGGGGGCGTACTGGTTTCGACGGGGGTGCGGAGACTGGAATAGCGGGCGGATGCGCCTGACATCCTTAAAACGGGCACCTATAAATTAAAGAACAACGACAAAGAGCCTGTTCTTCTCGCTGCCTAAGCAGTGAGCGTCCACTCCGGGAGGGCCGCGGCCCGGATGCTGGGCGTTGATTAGCGGCGAACGTGAGTGCGCAAAGCTTTGAGCGCACCATGCACAATGAAGCTACCAAACTCGTGAGTGTGTGAGCCCACGCGCGGGTGAGGGAATGTAAATGACTCTCTGCGCCCGGAGAAGTTCCAGAGGAAGCGCTTTCGGACGGGGGTTCGATTCCCCCCGCCTCCACCACTACGTCGCCGCGGACGGCATATTGTCCGCGGCGACTTTTTTTGCAAAAGTCGCCTCTCACTCTTTCTGTCGCGGCTCCTTTCAGCTTCAAAGCCCACGGTTTTGAAGCTGATTTTTGCTTTTTGGCAAGCGTCACATCGCTTGCCCTTCCTTTTCAAAATTGCGCCCGCTTCGTGGGCTTCAATTTCGGTTTTATTCTGTTTGGGCTATCTTTTGAGTCAGCACCTACCACGTCGTCTCGGGCAGAATATAGTTCGCGGCGGCGTTTTCTTTTTATAGAAAACGCCGCCGCGGCTGTGTACATTACTGCTTTACAAGAAGACTGGCTCTTTGGGCATAGCCGACTGATACATATCCTCGACTTCTCGCATTTCCAGCGAATACAGGAACAGCATAGGCACCTCTATATCCAATGCACCCGCTATGCTTTCAAGGGTGTCTACGCTTATATTCGCCCTGCCGTGCTCAATTGACCGCATCCATGTGGTACTTATGCCCGCAGAATCTGCGAGCAGCTCCTGCGACATTCCTCTCTCCTTGCGCAGTCTGACAATGTTTTTGCCGATTTCAACAATATACGACAAGGAAACCCCTCCTTCACCTATATTTTAGGAAAGATTTCCTTGTTTGCACAGTAACTATACTGTCGGTTTGATATTATTTAATGCAAATATTTACTATAGCATAATTACAGCTCTACTCTTGACGCGGCGCTGTAAAGGAACATGGCAAGGGTAAAACAAAAAAGTCCTGAAATCTTGCGATTTCAGGACTTTCCGTGGTCGGAGTGTAATTATAGGACTTGAGTCTGTCGAGCTCAGGTCACCAAACCGAAGCCCAGCGGAGCGGGTTCGGTTTGGAAGCGAGGAGCAGCAGAATGAGCGCGCGATGAGTTTTGCAATGAAATGAGAAACTCGTCGCAAGCGATATGTCGCTTGCGACGAGCTGGTCCGAGTGACTGGATTTGAACCAGCGGCCTCTTGAACCCCATTCAAGCGCGCTACCATCTGCGCCACACCCGGATATGCGCTTCACAGTGCCCGATTATAATAGCACAATGCTCAGCAGATTTCAAGTGTTTTTTCGCACTTATTCAAAATATTTTTCTCAGGTCAGGATGACTTTTATCCCGCTTGCACAGGAGGCTCGCCCGTGGTATCATCTTCTCATATCAAACGGAGGTGACAGTATGCCGTCTGTAAACCACATCGTAATTGACACGGCAAAGTGCGTCGGCTGCTCCAAGTGCGTGGACGACTGTCCCGGTGCGCACCTGTACATTGAAAACGGCAAGGCTCAGGCCAGGTCAAGCGGCTGCATAGAGTGCGGCCACTGCTTCGCCATCTGTCCCATGGGCGCTGTCGACATGTCCAACTACTACACCAACAGCTGCGGCCCTGTCGTGTCAATGACCGAGTTTGAGCCGCAAAGGCTGCTGGACGCAATGCGTTCCCGCCGCTCCATACGCCGCTTCAAGCCCGAGGCCGTCTCTGGTGAGGCTCTGGACATGATACTCGAAGCCGGACGCAGCGCCCCCACAGCCAAGAACGCACAGGACATCGCCTACACCGTCCTGGGCTCGCAGCAGGAGGCCATAGAGCGGGAATGCGTGGGCATATTCCGCCGCGCACAGAAGCTCGCCTCCCCCGTCTCAGACGCCGTGAGCAAGATGGAGATTACCGACAACTTCTTTTTCAAGGGCGCGCCCCTGGTCATAGTCGTCTCTTCTCGCAGCGAGGTTGATGCGTCCCTAGCCAGTTCGTACATGGAACTCATGGCTGAAAGCCTCGGCCTCGGAGTGCTCTACAGCGGCTTTTTCATCGTCTGCACCAAGCTCAGCGCCAAGCTGCGCGGGATGCTCCGGCTGCCGGACGGGCACAAGGCCATAACCTGCCTTGTGGTCGGCCATCCCGACGTCGAATACCAGCGCACCGTGCCGCGTAAGCCTCTGCGCAAGACCGTGCTGTAATAAAAAATGCCGCCGAACCCGGCGGCATTTTCATTTAAACGTCCAGACTCACGATAGCCACTCGCCGCCAACAGGCGGGTAGACGACGTCCTCCGGCTGCACGGCGGCGCTCCAGCCGCCCGGCGCGGACACAAGCACGTTCTCATCCGCATCCGTTCCGTCGACGCGCACAAACCTGCTCTCACCCTGACCGTAATCCGCGCTGAGTTTGAGAGGAAAGACGGCCTGATGCGAGTTTTCCTCCGTGTACTCCGTGCAGCACTCAAGTGGCACCCAGCCCAGCTCGCTCTCCGGCATGGACGACACCGCTGTGCGTATAAGCATCCACCGGCTCTCCTCCGGCGCGCCGTCGGAGCCGTAGCGCACAGCCGTACACTGCGCGATGACCTCAGCATACTCGCTGTTTATCGCGCGGGAAATCACCTGGGCGCCCTCCGTCGGCCAGACGCGCAGCCCGTCCGGGCAGTTAACCAGCGCCTGGTCAAACCCCGGCTCGGAGTAGGCCACCCCGGCGTCGTAGGTTCTCCGCTCGCCGCGCTCGTACTCCTCCAGCTGCGCCGTGAGGCCGGCTATCTTTGCCTCGGCGTCGTCTATCGCCATTTGCAGCGCCGAATCGGACGCCGAAGGCGTGGCCATAACATCCGTGTGCGTGGGCGCGCCGCAGGCTGTCAGGATGAGCAGCAGTGCAAGCGCGGTTGACATAACAATTATAAACTTCCTCATTAAGTATCCTCCTGACTGTTGAGCGCGTTGTCCAGCACCACCCGTATTTGGCTTATCTCGCGCTCCATCTGCCGATACTCCGGTTCGTCATCACCGAAGGGATTTATCTGTACGTCGCTCGGATATTGTATGACGTATGTTCCTTCACGGGTACAGGCCACAAAGTCAACCCGCGTCATGGCCTGCCAGGCGCTGTACCGTCCCTCGACCTCGGCCTGAGTGGCGTATATACCCTCATAAAAGTCTATGTAGAACAGATACCCTGCAACTCCGCCCGCGTTCTCACGGAACTCTGGATTGTACACCTTGTAGCTGCACGAGCCCTCGCCTTCCACTTGCTCCACCGCGTACTTGCCCTTCCAGGAGTCTGGGAGGATTAAGGTCACGCCGCTGTCGCCCAGAGTTATAGTCTCCTGCTCGGCCGGCACCTCGACCGGCACCTCGACCTCCTGGGCGAACACGGTCGCGCCGAGCCCCAGCCCGCCGCCGACCGCGATTGCCAGCGCCGCCGCCAGGCCCGCGAAGCGCTTTGCCGCGCGCACGCGCCGCCGCCGGGCAAAGTTTGGCACGTTCGCGGCGAGCTCGACCATACGGTCGTCCATATTTCCAATGTGTTCTGAAAGCTGCCTGTTGGTCACAGTTCCACTCCCTCGCTTTCCAGATATCCGCGCAGAGCGCGGCGGGTTTTGGCAAGCATATTTTTCACCCGGCCCTGGCTGTAGCCGGTGGCTGCGCTCAGCTCGTTTATCGAGTCGAAGTACCAGTACCGGCGCACGAACACCGTCCTGTGCTCATCGTCGAGAGAGAGCAGGAAGCTGTCTATAAGCCGCTCCACGCGCCGGGCCTCGACCTCGTCCTCCACACTGAAGCTGCCTGAGACGCACTCGTCCAGCTCCTCCAGCGAATTCACCGCGACGGCGCTGCGCTTGGCCGCCGTCAGGTAGTCGTAGCGCTTGAGCGCCAGATTGCGCGTAATGCGCCCTATAAAGGCCGGGAACCGCGCAGGATGCTGCTCCGGAATGGCGTTCCAGACGCCGAGGTATGTGTCGTTCACGCACTCTTCGCAGTCCTCACGGCTGGATAGGATATTCCCGGCTATGTGCCGGCAGAGCTTCCCATATTTCACGCTCGTCTCGTATATTGCGTTTTCGTCCCTGTGCCAGTAAAGTGCGATGATGCTCTCATCATCCACTTTGCCCACCTCCCACGGGTTTGGCTTTTTGAGCGCTCACTATATAAGTACGTTTTTTCGCCCGGATGGCAAAGCCTCCGGCAAAAAAATTTTTAATTTCATGTATTTCAGGGCAAAACAAAAGGCATAGCCCTCGTATGAAGGCTATGCCTGATCCCGCCACTGCCGTGGGAGGCCCAGATAGAACCTGCACGTCTCCGGCAGGTGGGTCGCCTCTCTGCCGCTACCACGCTTCCAACTTCCAATGCTCCCCCTCCGGAGCACTTGGGAGGCCTGCAATCCACGGCAGAATATGGCATCCCTTATAAATGATGTGGGTTTATATGGGCCCAGTCAAAAGGGCAAGCCCTTTTGCTCCACGCACAGGGCAGGAAACAAAACAAATCCGAAACGGACGGGAACTTACTCGTCCCCGCTCTCGTCTGTATCCTCGTCGTCAAACAGCTTCTCCATGAAGAGGTCGTACACTGCGACGAGCTCCTCCTCCTCATCGACGGAGCAGTAAAACTCCTCGCCGTCATGCTCCTCTATACGGAGGATTATATAGCCGTAGTCGGGGTCATCCTCTTCCATGTCGGCGGGCAGGAACAGCGCGTACTCGCTGTCGTTGTATTCGAGGGTGTCAAGCTGTTCGAGCTCGAACTCCTGGCCGTCCTCGTCCTCGATGGTGATGTAATTGCCGCCGTAATCTTCGTCCATGGGTGGACCTCCCGTTGCTTTATCTGGGCTTATTGTAACTCATATGCATGAATAAATCAACTAGAATTTTTTCGCGGTTTTAACATGCATAGTACAAACTGACGGCTATTTGTCACTAAGAGCCCAAATCTTCCAGCAAAGTCAGAACTTCGTCGCGGTTTGCGGCAGGAAGCCCCGCGCCGAGCAGCGCCCTGTCGGCCTCGCGCAGCGTGCGCACATCTATCTCGGTTGTAGTCACCGGTTCGTGTCCGCCCACGGCGAACACTGCGACGCAGCCGTCATATTCCTTGAGCACAAACTCCGCGTCGTCCATAGTCAGCGGCCAGTCGACCAAGCCCTCCTCATCCGACGCGCGTACCCCGCCGGTTATGCCGCCTATTGCCGCCGAAGCGCAGAGCACAGCGGTGACCGCCAGCACGCCGCAGCCGGCCAGCTTCATCCACAGCTTCATTTTATCGCCTCCTTTACCAGCAATTATTCCACGTTGGCACAAAAACGATACCCCGGGAGGCGGAAAATTTTTTCGTATCCACTATATGCGGATTTGACAGGTTATGATATAATATCGGGATAGAATAGGTAAGGTGCCATTCACGGTGCTTCGCCCCGGATATACGGAGGTATGCAATGCCCAAAGATTCCAAGGAAAAGCGAAAAGCGGCAAGGGCCGCGCGCACGGCAGGCTCCGCCTGCGCCGGAGCGCTGTCCCTGGCCTTGAAGATAGTCATAACGGCGATACTGATTATACTCACTACCGCCCTGCTCTTCGTGTGTATCTTCGCCTTTTATGTCAAGACCACGCTTGTGGATGACCTCGACATATCCCTGGAGGACTATTCCCTCAGTGAGTCGAGCACGGTATATGACAACGCAGGCAACGTCATGGCCACGCTGTCAAGCGGCGAAAACCGCATCTGGGTTGACTACGAGGACATCCCCAAGAACCTCGAGCACGCCCTGGTCGCCATTGAGGACAAGCGCTTCTACGACCACAAGGGCGTGGACTGGTACCGCACGGTCGGCGCGGTGTTCTCCAGCTTCCTGGGCTCGAGCAGTTTCGGCGGCTCTACCATCACCCAGCAGCTTATCAAAAACCTGACCGGCGACAACGAGGTCACGGTACAGCGAAAGCTGGTGGAGATATTCCGCGCGCTGGAGTTTGAGAAGAAGTACGACAAGAAAGAGATAATAGAGTGGTACTTAAACGCCGTCTACTTCGGCGAGGGCTGCAACGGCATATACACCGCCGCGCAGACCTATTTCGGCAAGGAGCCCAAGGACCTCACTCTCGCCGAGTGCGCAAGCATAGTCGGCATAGTCAACCTTCCCACTTACTACAGCCCCTTCTACAGCGTCGAAAACAACAAGGAGCGCCAGGAGACCGTCCTGCGCGAAATGTACGAGCAGGGCTATATCACCTATGACGAGTACACCCAGGCCGTCAAGGAGGAGCTCGTGTTCGTGCGCAGCGAGACCGAGGTAGGCACGCAGGAGATATACAGCTACTACGTCGAGGCGGTCATCGACGACGTCATCTCCGACCTCATGGAAATGCGCGGCGTCAACTACGAGACGGCCCAGCGCCTGCTGTACTCCGGCGGCTACCAGATTTACACCTGCTGCGACAGCCGCATCCAGGGCATAATGGACACCTACTACGACAACCTGGACAACTTCCCGAACGTGTACAACCTCACTTCTCAGCAGCTGCAGAGCGCGATGGTCATCATTGACCCATACACGGGCAACATAGTCGCCCTGCGCGGCGGCGTCGGCGAGAAGAACGCCAACCTAATCCTCAACCGGGCCACGGAAACCACCCGGCCGCCCGGAAGCTCAATAAAGCCGCTGAGCGTCTACACCCCGGGCCTCGACCTCGGTATCATCACCCAGAACACCCTGGTCATAGACGGCGACCCCGCCAACCCCGGATACACGCTCGAGCACTTCAGCTGGTATCCGCGCAACGCCAGTTGGAGCTATGTAAACGGTCCCGTCACCATACGCCAGGGCCTCATATCCTCGCTCAACACCGTGGCTGTGCAGATACTCGACAAGCTTGGCCTGGAAACCAGCTACAGCTACCTCGAGGACGTGTTCGGCTTCACCACCCTGGTAGATGCGGACTACAACCCCTCGCCTCTCGCCCTCGGCGAGCTCACCAACGGCGTCACCGTGCGCGAAATGGCCCAGGCCTACTGCACTTTGGTCAACGACGGCACCTTCGTCGAGAGCCGCACCTACAGCCAGGTGCTCAACTCCAACGGCGACATAGTGCTGGACAACCCGATACAGCAGCGTGACGGCGTGCGCGCGAACGCGGCGCGCAACATGCTGGACATGATGGTCGGCTCCGTGACGAGCGGCACGAGTATGGGCGCAGGCCTATACGGCATGGAGGTTGCAGGCAAAACCGGCTCCTCCGGTGATTTCAAAGACCGCTGGTTTGCAGGCATGACGCCCTACTACGTCGGCGTTGTCTGGACGGGCCACGACATCCCGGTAACAAACGGCGTCAGAGGCACCAACCTCTCAATAACAATCTGGCGCAATATCATGCAGCAGGTCCACGAGGGGCTGGAATACCGCTCCTTCCCCGACCCGACCAGCATCGGCGACGACACGATGATTTTCGGCGACCTCACAAGTCCCACACCATCGCCCACCCCGACGCCTACTCCGACGCCCAGCGCCGATGAGACGGAAACCCCGCCGCTCTACACCATGATTTCGCCCGATGACAGCGAGGACAACGGCCGGATATCACCCACCGAGCCCGTTGGCAGCGCGGCATAGTAACAAAAAGTTTACAATTCTCCCTTTATCCCATTATCCCAACTGAATCCCGCATAAAACCTGGGCCTGTCCCGGTTTTAACCCTCTCTATCGGGCCGGAATTAACATCCCGGCCCGACCTTTTCCCCAAACAAGGTTGACAAATTGGAAAACATGAGTTACAATTCGGTTACATTGTTCGTTACCGAATTGTAACCGCATACGGAGGTATCAAGATGACGGCTGCTAAGGAGCTTGTATATAAGGGGCATCCGCTCCGCAGAAAGGACAACATCATATATTTCGGCAGCATGGCCGACAAGTACATCATAATGCTTCAGATTCTCGAGACCAAGAAGGTCGAGGATTTGGATGTGGCCACGAAGGTATCGGTTCAGCTGCAGCTGACCGACCCGGCGCTCAAGAGCCGTGACCGCGTTGTAAAGAAGAGCGAGAAAGCCAGCCTCTACGCCGCGATGGACGTCGCGAGCGTGTGGCTAGACAGGGCGCTTGCACAGAAGTAAGCGGTCTCCCGGGCCGTCAACCACCGGGACGCCGCTGTAAGCCTTAGGGCCCACGGGATAGGGCCCTCGTATCAAGCAGGGAAATTTGGATAAAGGTAGAGATAGAGCAATGACAAAGAGAAAGATACTGCGCACCACCATCGCCGCGGCCATTTGCTGCTGCACCCTCGCCGGAGGCGTCTTTGCCGACTGCATCGGCGGCGGCGCCACCACGACGGAGGTAAACCTCCGCTCCGGCGCCGGTACTGACAACTCGATAATCTTAACCGCCGCCTCCGGCGCGAATATGATAGTCGAGTCCGGCCCGGAAAACGGCTGGTACAAGGTCTACGTCAACGGCAGCTGGGGCTACATGTCCGCCGACTATGTAAGCTTTGCCGAGACGATGGACGTCTCCGCCTCCGGATGGGTAAACGGCACCGAGGTGCGCATGCGCGCCGCAGCCACCACCGACAGCGACATACTCCGCGTCACCAGCTACGGTGAGAGCGTTGAGGTAACGGGCGTAAGCGGCGTGTGGTACCGCGTGAACGCCGGAGGCATGACCGGCTACATACGCAGCGACTTTGTCGAGCTCGGCGAGTACACCGAGGCCCCTGCAGCCAATTCCACGATAGGCGAGCAGATAGTCGCCTTCGCCAAGCAGTACTTGGGCGTACCATATGTCTGGGCGGGCTCCACCCCCTCCGGCTTTGACTGCTCCGGCTTCGTGAGCTATGTGTTCAAGTCCAACGGCTATCAGACCAACCGCACCGCCGCCGCCATCTACCAGAACGGCGTGGCGGTCGACAAGAGCGAACTCCAGCCCGGCGACGCCGTGTTCTTTGCCAGCAGCAGCCAGGCCATCGGACACGTCGGCATCTACATAGGCGACGGGCAGTTCATCCACTCAAGCTCCGGCGCGGGCTACGTCACCATCAACAGCCTCGACGAGAGCTACTACTCCCGCATGTACGTCGGCGCCCGCCGCATAGCGTACTGAGCGCTGAATTATAGCTTCGCACAGCAAAACAGCCCCGGATTTCCGTGGCTGTTTTGCTTTTTTGCGGAACAATCTTCCATCCTTTTCGTCTCAAAACCAGAAAAGGAGGATGTGATATGAAACGCGCACTGCTATCCGCTATCGCCCTGATGCTGCTGCTCTCCGCCTGCAGCGTAACAGCCGCCCCAACGCCTCCGCCCATTGAGACCGCATCCGTATCCACAACACCGGAGGCCGCGTCCGTGACCCCGACGCCTCAGCCTGACGCGGAGCCGTCCGGGCTGTCGCCCTTCGCAACCGTCGTATTTAAAGAGCTCAAGGTCACCAGGGATCGCTGGGAGGACAATGACGAGAACATGATACGCGAGACGCTCGAATATTACTTCCTGCTCAGGAACGACGTGGAGTACGAGCCTGGCTATGCCGTACCGAACTTTGATCCCTTCTTCGACGAGAGCTCGCCGAATTACGACGACCTGGTGTTCGACGTCGACAAAGCTAGGTACTACAGGCTCTGCGCCGATGATTGCACCGGTATCGCCTGGTACAACACGTTCGTGAGGTTCAACTCAATTGAGATTGACGGCGACACCGCCCACGTCGAGGCGTACAACCTCACCTATTTTGTCTACGAGGGCGCGAACTTCATGTCCGGCGCGGGCACGACGAACTACGTCGAGCTCCGCAAGGTAGACGGCGTCTGGCGCATCAGCGACATAACCGCGGCGGACTCGTTCCACGAGATGACCCACGCCGAGCTGCTCGAGGAGATAGCCCGGCTGGAGCAGGAGCTGAGCTGAGCTGGGCTGAAAAAATGAGCGCTGAAATCAGCGCTCATTTTTACTATGTCGTTGCTGCCGAAGGCGGGGCAATCTCCGTGTCCGCCGGACGCGGGATGAACTGCATGTCCAGGTCCACGTCGCCCGCTACGCCGTCCACGCTGCCGGTAAATGAAAACTGCCAGAGGGAGTGGCGGTAGTAGAAGTCGGGCCATCCGCCGGGCGCGCCGACCCAGATTTCATAATCGCCCAGGCGTTCCATCAGGTACTCGTAGTAGCCGATGTAGCGGTACAGGTAGACGCAGGGCGTGTAGCCCGCGTCCTTGACCATCTCGCAGAACACGACGGCGCTGGCCGTCAGCTCGTCGCGGTTTATGTCCTCGGCGCGCGAGCCCTCCAGGGGCTCCCAGTCAAACGCCACGGGCATGGTCACGTCGTAGTCCTTTATGAGCTCCAGCACAAAGTTGGCCTCCTCGGCTGCCTCTATGGCCCCTGTGGACTGTGAGAAGAAGTACACGCCCACGTCCAGGCCGGCGTCGAGCGCGCCCTGCATATTGTTCTCGAACTGCTCGTCGACGACGATGGCGCCGGTCTCACTGCCGCGGTAGCCGCAGCGTATCATGGCGAACTCTATGCCGGAGTCGGCCACGGCCTGCCAGTCAATCTCGCCCTGGTAGAAGGAGACGTCAATGCCGAGCCGGGTGTCGTAGCCGTTGCCGGTGTACTCGGGCAGGCCGTCCTCACCGACCGTGAATTCGTCCTCGGAGAAGTCGGAGACGGCCACACCTTCCGCGGGGGTTATCCACTCGTAGTTTGCTCCGGTGTTTACATATGCCATACCCTCATGCGGGTCCGGCGTCTCTTCGGGCTCGCCGCAGGCAGCGAGCGATACGCACATGGCGGCGCACAGCGCAATGGCAGAAATGCGTTTGAAAAGTCTGTTGTTCATGCCGGTGTCCTTTCGAGGAAATTCGACCTATTATAGCACGAACATGTTAACAAATCCAGCCCTCAAACGAGTGAAGTTATCCAGTTATAAATAGGCACATACGCCGCGGGCAAAAATACGGCAGGAAGCATGCTGGCAATCTTGATTGGCTGCGCGCGCAGCTCCATGAGGTTTATCGCTAGGCCTATCAGCAGCACGCCGCCGACGGCGCTCATTTCGGTGACAATGGCGTCCGTCAGCAGCGGCGCCAGCGCGCCTGCGAGCAGGGTCAGTCCTCCTTCAACCACAAACACGCAGACGAAGCTCGCCGCCGCGCCCATGCCCATCGCTGCGCCGTAGGCCAGCGATGCGATGAGGTCCAGCACAGCTTTGGCGTACAGTATGGAGTTGTCGCCGTTTATACCGGCCTCCACACTGCCCATGACGGCCATGGAGCCAATGCAGAACATTATGGAGCAGGAGACAAAGGCGCCGGTAAAATTACCGCCGTTCGAGCTCTTTGAGCCCAGCCTCCGCTCAGCCAGGCGGCCCAGGGCGTTCACTCCGTCGTCTATGTGCAGCAGCTCGCCTATCACGGTACCGAGAGAGCAGCAAACGATTATGCACAGCGGGTCGCTCGTGCCGACCGTGCTCACCACGCCAACGCCTGTTGTGGCGAGACCCAAGGCCACCATGAGCGAATCCGTGTATTTTTTCTTTATCCTGCTGCCGAAGAGCATGCCTATTATGCCGCCGACAAGCACGGCGATGGAATTTGCCAAAACACCCAGCATGTGCGCTCACCCCTGTGAATTCTTTGCTGCTTTAGAATATCCCAAGGTCAAGATAAAGTCAACGTTCTGTTGACACGCGCGGCGGAAAATAGTATTATATATAGGCGTATTCGCTCATGCGTATATGTATAATGCGGGTATGGCGGAATTGGCAGACGCGCAGGATTTAGGTTCCTGTGAAGCAATTCGTGTGGGTTCAAGTCCCACTACCCGCACCACGTCAGGGCAAGCGTCACATCGCTTGCCCTGACTTTTATTCATTCTGAAAAAAGTCAGGTCGCGCTCGTTCTGCTGCCCTTCCTTCCAAAATTGAACCCGCTGCGCTGGGCTTCAATTTTGTTTTGTTCGGATTCATAAGCGTAAATGCTGTAAGAACACTCGCACCACGTCAGGGCAAGCGTCACATCGCTTGCCCTGACTTTTATTCATTCTGAAAAAAGTCATGGCGCGCTCGTTATGCTGCCCTTCCTTCCAAAATCGCAACCACGTTTTTGGGTTGCGATTTTGCTTTTTATATCCAGCGGCAAAAACGCGTCTCGCGTCGTTCCCTTGCTTCTACTTTCAGGACCGAAACCGGAGGTTTCGGTCCTGTCTTTTGGGTTTTGCGCCCTTCCCTTATGTCGGGCTCGCTGTTGACTTGCCTATAACAGCGCCGGGTACTTTTTCGCCCCTGCCTCACGCGATTTTTTCTCTGATAGCTGCATTGCCGTCTGCGGCCCGGGCCGCTGCTTTCAGCAAGTCCTCCCCTGTCACGCCGAGCCTCGCCTCGTCCCCCGCAAACGGTATATGCAGCAGAAATTCCCCGTCCACCTCATAGACGTACACATAGATTCCGGACCCGATATCCTGCGTTTCCCCAAGCATTGAGAGAACATCCTCCCTGCTCATTTCCGGCTTCAGCTCCATTATCTGCTCCGACGTCACCTCGGCCGGCTCTTCATGTCCTTCACCGCCGTCTGGGGCAAGTCCCAGGATTTCATCGGCCAGGCCGCTGCTTTCTCCCGCATCAAGCGTTTTCGCCGCCTGCTTTATCTCGCTGCGGCTGTATCCGCTCAGGGCCTCTGCCGGTATTCCTAGCGACTCAAGATAACCTATCGCCGCATTGTATTCGACCGCATCAACCGCGAGTACACCCGCCGGCAGCAGCAAAAGGCACAGGCAGGCGGCGGCAATCGTAATAAGCAGCTTCTTACCTTTCTTCCTGTAGCAGGCGGCTTCAATAATGTACTTCCCATCCAGTTCGCTCATTGCCTCGGAAAACAGCTTTCCTTTCATACAAAAACCTCCATTTCAATCAGGTACTGCTTCAGCTTCGCACGCATACGGCTTAGGCGCACGGAGACATTTTTCTCGGAAAGGCCGGTCAGCGCGGCAATGTCCCGGCAGCTGTCTGCAAACCAATAGCGGCGCATGAAGATTACCCGGTTCTCGCGGCTCAGTCCATCCAGGAAGCGGCCTATTATACGCGCAAGCTCCTTAGCCCCAATTTCGTCCTCAAGACTATGCCCATCTGCGACGCAGCCCTCCAGCTCCTCAAGAGCGACCGTATAGCGTCCGCTTCTCTTGGCGGCCTCTCGTCTCCAGTACGCCTTCAGCGAAACATTGCGTACTATTCTGGCAACATAGGGCAGCAGCACCTCCGGGCGCGCCGGAGGAATTGCATTCCATGCGCCCAGATACGCGTCGTTGACGCACTCCTCAGCATCAAGTCTATCGTTCAATATGTTATACGACAGGCTGCGGCACAGCCCCCCGTATTTCCTGTCCAGCTCTGCTATCCCCTGCTCGGAGCGCTTGAAAAACAGTTCTATAATTTCCACGTCGTCCATTGTCCTGCGCCTCCTTTCCCGCTCTGAATATATAACTACGTTTTCATGCGAGAATACTACATCTCATACAGTTTTCCCGCAATGCAGCGAATGCCGCCCGGCACTCAAGTGCCGGGCGGCATTCGCGTCCCTGTGGACAGCCGAAGCAAACCCCGCAAATCTCGAATTGCTCGAGTTCAATTGCGCTTTACATCGGCGGATTAACAATCTGCTCTATGCTGGAAATGAGGGCGCGCACGCGGTCGTTCATATAGGAGTTCTTCCGATAGACGATGCACAAATCCCACCTGAACTCGGATTCAAACGGGCGTATCTCCAGGTTGTAGCGGTCGTAGTGCCTTACGCACGGCGCCGGCAGGACGCATATCTCGTTGCTCAGGTGGCTGATTTTCAGGAGGAAATCGCACGACGGGCTTGTGACATCTATGCGCGGGGAAAGGGACTTGGCCTTAAAG
This sequence comes from uncultured Eubacteriales bacterium, assembly GCA_900544765.1. Classification (GTDB taxonomy): domain Bacteria; phylum Bacillota; class Clostridia; order Oscillospirales; family Oscillospiraceae; genus Scatomorpha; species Scatomorpha gallistercoris. Next base: position 336,111 of record UQWI01000001.1, read on the forward strand.
AGCTTCATCAGCTCCTCGTAAACGGCATAGTCGGTCGGGAATGTGTTTATGGAGTACGGCATAAGCTCTTCAAGGGCAATGCTCCTGCGGGACGCCAGCGGGTGCGTGGGGTTCATCGCGCAGACGACTTGATCCTGTATTATGACGATTTCGCTAAGCTCGTTCGACTCAACAGGATGCATGCTGATTGCAACGTCCAGCACTCCATCCAGAACCATGTCCTCGAGCTTTCTTGCGCCGAATTCGTGAACTTCCACGGTAACGTCCGGAAAGTGCCTGCGGAAACGCATAATAATTTCAGGGAAGTCCAGCGCGGCTATCACCGGAGGTATGCCCAGCATGACACGCTCACTGCTCATGTTTTTCATGTCCGAGAGAGTCTTTTCCAGAGCGTCAAACTCATTGACAATTTTCCGACCGCGCTCGACAACGCAGAGCCCTGCATCCGTCGGAATCATCGAGTTGCCGTCGCGGAAAAACAGCGGGATGCCTATCTGCTCCTCCACCTTCTTGAGCATCTTGCTTAAAGCCGGCTGCGTGACAAACAGATTTTCGGCAGCCTTGGTCATGTTCCTCGCGCAGGCGATGCCTATTATGTAGCGCAGTTCGCGAATTTCCATTCTGATCCCTCCCGTAAGCGAGCTGGCAAAGCTATTGTATAAATTTTAACATATACCGGCCGCAAAGTTCAAACCTGATTTGCCGGAAAGTTATTTCAATTATTCATAGGCTCATAACCAAAAGTTCAGCTCAAAACCGGTTAATATGTCAGTTGCGATGTGAAGCGCGTCAAAAAGGCAGTTAATGGTACATATTTGACTATACTGCGGTTTGTGTTCGATATCCGGCAGTTATGGCCGAAGAAATGATAGTTATTTCTCAAACTAAGAATTGCGTAATACAATTGCCCTGCCGGCGGAAAATGAGCCGCCTATTAATGATTAAAAGGAGAGGCAGTTATGGGCATGCTTATTCAATTCAACGAAGAACAGAAGATGATAAGAGATATGGTGCGCGAGTTCACCCAGAAGGAAGTTGAACCGCGCGACTACTACATGGACCAGAACGACGCTTTTGACCGTGAGCTGTACGCCAAGTTCAACGAGCTGGGCCTCGGCGGCGTGCTCGTACCGGAAGAGTACGGCGGCATGGGCAGCGACTATGTGACCAGCACCATCATCGTCCACGAGCTTGCCAAGGGCAGCGCCAGCTTCGCGCTTGCAATTGAGATAAGCCACGTTGCGGCCGAGATGATAACCAACTGGGGCACCGACGCGCAGAAGCGGGAGTACCTGCCCCGCGTCGCCCAGGGCGACCTGTTCGCATTCGGCCTCACTGAAGCCAGCGCCGGTTCCGACGCGGCAGGTATCCGCTCCGTGGCCGTAAAGAACGAGGACGGCAGCTGGACGCTCAACGGCGGCAAGTCCTGGATAACCAACTCCGGCGAGGCCGATGTGTATCTCATCCTTGCCAAGACCGACCCCGAGGCCGGAAACAAGGGCATCAGCGCCTTTATCATCCCCAAGGAGGCCGAAGGCCTGGTGATTGCCAAGCACGAAAAGAAGATGGGCATGCGCGGCTCGAGCACCTGCGCGCTGAGCTTCGACAACATACACCTGCCTGCGGAAGCGCTTCTCGGCCCCGAAGGCGCCGGCTTCAAGATTGCTATGAGCGTTCTCGACGGCGGCCGCATAAGCTGCTCCGCCATAGCCACCGCGCTGAGCCAGCACGCGATGGACATAGCCCGCAAGTATGCCAACGAGCGCACGACCTTCGGCAAGCCCATCGCCAAGCATCAGGGCGTCCAGTTCAAGTTCGGCGACATCTCCGCCCTCATTGAGGCCATGGAGCTAATGACCTACGAGGCGGCTTATACCAAGGCCTCCGGGCAGCGCTGCACGCTCATCGCCGCGCAAGCGAAGCTCTTTGCCGCTGTCAACTGCACGCAGATTTGCCTCGAGTGCCTGCAGGTGCTTGGCGGCAACGGCTACAGCCAGGACTTCCACGTCGAGCGCCTCGTTCGCGACGCCAAGCTGCTCGAGATAGGCGAAGGCACCAACGAGATACTCCGCATGGTCGTGGGCGGCACCGTGCTTTCCCAGAAGTAAATAACCGGCTCGGAGAGAGAAATGAAGATACTTGTATTCGTCAAGCAGGTTCCGGACACGACGGACGTCAAGCTCGACCCCAAGACCGGCAACCTGAACCGTGAGGGCGTGGCAAGCATTATGAACCCTCTGGACGCCAACGGCGTGGAGGCCGCACTCCAACTCAAAGAGAAGTACGGGGCCACGGTCGTCGTGGTGTCCATGGGTCCGCCGCAGGCCGGAGATGTGCTGAAGAAGGCCCTCGCCATGGGCTGCGATGAAGCGGTATTGCTCAGCGACCGCGCCTTCGGCGGCGCAGATACGCTGGCCACCGGCTATGTGCTCAGCAGGGCAGCCGAGAAGATAGGCGGCTACGATCTGCTCATCTTCGGGCAGCACGCCTCGGACGGTGAAACGGCGCAGACCGGCCCCGTCACGGCGGAGTTCCTCGGAGTCCCGCAGATTACCCTGGCCTCCTCCCTGGATGTGCAGGACGGCTGGGCCGTATGCACGAGGGACACTTAGGACTGCACGGAGACTGTGCGCGCGAAGCTGCCTGCGCTTGTAACCGTGACGGGCGAGATTAACACGCCGCGCTACCCCAGCGGCGCGGGGATAATGAAGGCGCTGAAGAAGCCGCGCGTGACATGGAACGGGACAGACCTGGACGCCGACCCGGCCAGGTGCGGGATACCGGGTTCCCCGTCTGTCACCAAACGCCTTTTCGAGCCGGTGCGTGAGAAGGTCGACACGGTGTTTTTCACCGGCGAGAGCGCAGAGATAGCCAAACAGTTTGCGGACATGCTTCACGAGCAGCATGTAATCTGATAGGAGGACATCCATGACGAAAAACGAAGCAAACGGCATTTGGGTGTTCGCCGAACAGAGGCACGGAGCCCTCACAAAAACGCCGCTTGAGCTGATTGGCAAGGCCGTTGAGCTCAAGCAGACAACAGGCGAGGACGTGACGGCAATTTTGGTCGGACACGGCGTGGCGCCGCTGGCCGGCATCCTGATTGCGGCAGGCGCCGACAGAGTTATCGTTGCGGACAACGAGAACCTTAAAGAGTACAGCGCCCGCCCTTATCAGAAGGTGGTCGCAGACCTGGCCGCCAAATATAAGCCCTCAATCTTTATCTTCCCGGCGACCGCCCAGGGCAGGGACCTGGCGCCGAGGGTGATGTGCTCGCTGGGGACCGGCCTCACGGCAGACGCCGTGGACCTCGGCTTCGACGAGGAAGGGGCGTTCGTGCAGACGACGCCCGCCTTCGGCGGCAGCCTGCTGGCCCACATAGCCATCCCGGAGCTCAGGCCGCAGATGGTGACCGTGCGTGCGCACGTCTTTGACGCGCCGGAGCCGGACCTCACCCGCAGCGGGGAGGTCATCCTGGAGCAGGTGGAGGTAGAAGCCGATCCCGATTACGAGGTGCTCAGCACCAGTGAAAAGGTGAAAAACGGCGTGGCCATCCACGAGGCCGAGGTGCTTGTCGCCGCGGGACGCGGAGTGAAGGGGGAAGAGGACCTCGCCCAGCTGCGAGAGCTGGCAGGGCTCCTCGGCGGTGAGCTGGCATGCTCGAGGCCGATTGTGGACGAGGGATGGCTGGACCATTCGCTGCAAATCGGACAGAGCGGCACTACGGTTAAACCCAAATTTATACTTAACGTCGGCATCTCCGGCTCGGTACAGTATACAGTTGGAATGCAGAAAGCCCAGACGGTTGCAACTATAAACACCTATAAAGGGGCAGAACTTTTCGACATCTCACAGTACGGCATAGTCGCGGATTACGCTGACATTATCCCGGCTGTCATCGAGGAGATAAAGGCAAGAAAATCCAAGTAAAGGGGTGTAGCAATTGTTCAAACTAGTAGACGCACAGGAAGCTGTGTCCATGATTAAGGACGGCGCTACCGTAGGCATAACGGGCTTTATGGGCTCGGCTTGCCCGGAGTACATGCTCAAGGTCATGGAAGACAGCTTCACCTCCGGCGAGCATCCGTGCGGCCTGACGGTCACGCACTCTCCCGGCATCGGAGACGGCAAGGACAGGGGCATGAGCCATTTCGCGCACGTCGGCATGCTCAAGCGTGTCATTGCCAGCCATTATAACCTCGCTCCGGCGCTGCAGGCGAAGGTTGATTCCGGCGAGATTGAGGCCTACCTGCTTCCGCAGGGCACTCTGTGCCAGCTCTACAGGGAAATAGGCGCAGGCCGTCCCGGCGTAATCACAAAGACCGGCCTGGGAACCTTCGTCGACCCGCGTCTCGAGGGCGGCAAGTGCAACGCGCTGGCCACGCAGGAGCTTGTTGAGGTCGTAGAGCTCGGAGGCGAGGAGTACCTGTGGTACAAATCCTTCCCCATCGACGTGGCCATCATCCGCGGCACTTCCATCGACGAGCACGGCAACGTCTCCGTGGAAAAGGAGACTACTATAATAGACCAGCTGGCTCTGGCCAACGCCGCCAGGCACAGCGGGGGCATAGTTATCGCCCAGGTTGAGAGGGTGGTCGCGTCCGGCTCCATCAATCCCAGGGACGTGATAGTCCCGGGCATTATGGTTGACTACGCGGTGATATCCCCCTTGGAATACAACTACCAGAACTTCGGCGACCAGCCCTATGACGCGGCCCTCGCGCACGAGTTCCGCATCCCCGTTGACAGCATGCCGACCCTGCCGATGTCCGACCGAAAGGTCATCTCCCGCCGCGCGGCCATGGAGCTGCCGAAGAACGCCGTAATCAACCTCGGCATCGGCATACCCGAAGGCGTCTCCGGCGTCGCGGTCGAGGAGGGCTTCTCCGACCAGCTTACGATGACGGTTGAGGCCGGGCAGATAGGCGGCGTCCCCGCGGCCGGAGCCGCTTTCGGCGGGGCTTACAACCCGGAATATGTGCCCGGCATGGTCAACCAGTTTGACTTTTACGACGGCGGCGGATTGGACGTCTGCTTCCTCGGCGCTGCCGAAGTCGACCGGATGGGCAACTGCAACGTCAGCAAGTTCACCAGGACCGTCGGCCCCGGCGGGTTTATAAACATCGCCTCCAACACCCCCAAATGCGTTTTCTGCGGGACGCTCACCGCGGGCGGCCTAAAGACGGAAGTCAGGGACGGCAAGCTGGTGATACTGCAAGAGGGCCGCAGCAAAAAGTATGTGTCCCATGTAAAGCAGATAACCTTCAGCGGAGAGAACGCGGTGAAATCCGGCCAGGACGTCCTGTTCATAACCGAGCGCGCCGTGTTCAAGCTCGACGGCGAGGGCATAATCCTCACCGAGATTGCCCCGGGCATAGACCTGCAAACACAGGTGCTGGACGTCATCGACTTCCCTGTTCGCGTGTCTCCTGAGCTGAAGCTCATGGACGAGCGAATCTTCAGAGAGGGAAAAATGGGCCTCACGCTGGAGTGAAATCCAGCTTCAGCAGCTAACAAAGCAATAATTTATTGTAAAGGAGAATTGTAATGGAACAGAAAGTCTGCCGTTTCACCGGCCCCGAGCTCAAGGTTGGAATGACCGCCGAGCGCACCAAAACTATCACCAAGCGCGATATCGAGCTCTTCGGCGAGGTCTCCACCGACACCAACCCGATGCACTTTGACGAGGAGTATGCCGCCACCACGCAGTTTGGCCGCTGCATCGCCCACGGCGTTATCTCCCTTAGCCTCTGCGGCGCCATCCTCGGCATGCAGCTGCCCGGCCTCGGCACCGTCCACATGGGGCAGGAGGTCACTTTTAAGAAGCCCGTTTACCCCGGCGATACCATCACTGCCCACTGCGAAATCTCCGATATAGTCTACAAGGAGAAGAAGGACTTCTACATCGTCAAGGTCAAGCAGTACGTCACGAATCAGAACGGTGAAGTCGTCACTGAGGGCGTTGCCACTGTAATGCCGCCGAAATAATCGCTGACGGCTATGACTGTATTTCTGTCAACGCTAAACCAGATGGCGGTGCTGGCCATCTTCATGCTTGCGGGCTTTATATGCCAGAGGATTAAGATTCTGCCCGACAGCACCGCCACTGTGTTGTCCCGGCTTGAGACCTACCTCATTATGCCGGCGTACATACTCAACACTTTTATAGCCAACTGCACGCCCGAGGTGCTCAGCGACAGGCTACCGCTGCTCATGTGGGGCGCCATAGTCGCCGTGCTCAGCGTGGTAATCGCCTACCCGCTCGGCCGCGCCTTCTGCAAGGAACAACCGCTGAAGAACATCTACCGCTACAGCGTGGCAATAGCCAACGCAGGCTTCATGGGCAACGCTGTCATGCTGGGCGTGTTCGGGGATGAAATGCTCTTCAACTACATGATTTTCATGATGCCTCTGTATGTGGTCATCTACAGCTGGGGCATGGTCATGCTGATGCCTTCGGGTGGGGAGCACAAGAATCCCCTGAAGAATCTCATCAACCCCGTGTGCATCTCGCTTGTACTCGGTATGCTTCTCGGGATACTGGCCCTGCCTCTTCCGGGCTTCGTCACAACGGTCCTGAGCAACACGGGCAGCTGCATGGCCCCGCTCGCGATGCTGCTTACCGGTTTCACCATAGGCACGTACAGCGTGAAGAAGCTGCTCTCGGACAAGAAAGTGTATATTGTCAGCGTTCTCCGCCTGTTGATAATACCCGCCTTCTTCGCCCTTGTGCTGGGACTGCTGAAGATGGACGCCGCTTACATGCCGCTGGCCATATGCGCCGTGGCAATGCCTATGGGCCTGAACACCGTCGTTATCCCTGCGGCTTACGGCGAGGACACATCTACGGGCGCAAGCATGGCGCTAATATCCAGCGTGCTGTCCATCGGTACGATACCGCTGGTGTTCGCCGTATTGGTATAAAGCGTCATAACAGTTTAATAATCCGGCAGGCATTTGCCAAGCCAAAACCGAGGTGCGTCCTTAAACGGAAGTGCCTCGGTTTATTTACGTTTTTCCGAAGCCTGAATGCTCCGGTCCATCTTAATCAAAATTGCATCCCAACAACGCGGCTGCAATTTGGGAAGGCGCGGCGGCATAACTATCGAATTTGCCGCTTTTTCAAAATCAATAAAAGTCATGGCAGGCGATGCGCCGCCTGCCATGACTTGGAACATTATAAAGCGCACGGGCTTTTTCATACCTCGAAGTATCTGCTGTCAAGAGATTTATAAGCCACCACAGCTATCAAAACGCCTGCCGATACACCGCCGGCAAAGCCGAGCAAAGCGTCAACGAAAAATACTCCGCTGTACTTCAGCATCTCATACGTCAACTTTATACTCACTCCCGTAAAGCTGGTTGTAATGATAAAAACCGCCATAGAGCGCACGTATGCCCCGCTTCTGAATCTGGCCGTTTCGTCCCTCGGCTCCACGCCCTCCACGGCGCCGAATGCCTGCATGAGAGATACAATCACCAACACCGCCGACACAATGTACACGGGCAGCGACAACAGCATTATAAGCAAAGCATTATGATAAGCCCATATCGGCAGCGCCGCGAGCACCGTCACAAATACGCCCAACAGTGTCGCCGCCGACGCAATAACCAGCCGTATGTTCAGCTTTGTCATGGCCCTATCCATCAGCCACTGTTTGCGCTTTTCGCCCAGCGGGGTAATTTCAGCCGCGCCGGCGTCGGCGCGGCGCTCGCCGCGCAGCAGCTCGTCACAGGTGACTCCGAAAACTTCCGCCAGCACGGGGATGAGCGCCAAATCCGGCGTCCCCTCGCCGACCTCCCAGCGTGAAACCGTCTTATCCGACACATGCAGCAGCCCGGCGAGGTCCTTCTGCGTCATGCCCTTCGCCTTGCGCAGCGCGGCTATGAAGGAGCCTATACTTTTCTTGTCCATGGGCCTCCCCCTCTCTGCATACATTCTAGCGCTGCAAGAGCAAAATGTCCACCTGAAAGCCCGGGAATCGCTCTAGTAACATGAGAATTAGAGGTTTTGAGCGATAAATTTCAGTGCTTCACCAAATTTTTCTTCAAACTGCGCCGCCGCGCGGCGGCTGACCCCCTTCCACGGCGCTAGCATGTCAAAGGCGTGCCAGCAGCCGGGATAGACGTCGCACTCGGCATGGACGCCTGCATTGTTGAGTCGGTTTACATAATTCAAAGTCTCGCAGTAGAATGGCTCAATATCCCCTACGAAGGTATAGCACGGCGGTAAGTTTACATAATTATTTTCCCTTGCAGGCGCTGCGTACTTTGGGACATTGTCCGTACCGTACAGCCCGCGCAGGTAGAGCTTCCAGGCGGCGTGGTTGCGGCTGGTGTTCCAAACGTGTGCATGGTTGTCGCGGCTGGAGGGCGTGTCGCGGTCGTCGAGCATCGGATAGATCGGGAACTGATACTTTATGTCAACCTCTCCCCTGTCGCGCGCGAGCATGCACAGCGCGGCGCACAGTCCGCCTCCCGCGCTTTCGCCTCCGGCAATGAGAAGTTCCGGATTGAAGCCCAGCTCCCACGAGTGCTCTTTGAACCACAAAAGCGCGCTGTAGCAGTCCTCAATAGCTGCCGGATATGGCCTCTTCCACGAGAGGGTATATGCAGGGGCGCAGACAGTGACGCCGAATTTCTCAACCAGGGCCTTTGCTCTAGTTATGTATACCATTTCAGACATACCGGTTGCAAAACCGCCCCCGTGAAGCCAAAGCACGCCCGCCGTCAAAGCCGACGCGCGGGCGTGCTTGGTCGGACGCAGGACAAGAAGTTTTATCCTGCGCCCGTCACTGTTAACATAATACCTGTAAGCTTTCATCAGAACAAGCTCATCTGGCTCTCGTCGGGCAGAGAGCTCAGCGCTCCAACGCTCTTCAGCTGTTCTATATGCGCCTGGCTGAGCTTGGGGCAGGCTCGGGAGAGCTCCTCGACTGAGATAAACTCGCGTCCGCCCACGCGCGCGGCAGCCAGGTCTCGCGCCGCGGCTTCACCGAGGCCGGAGAGCGACACAAACGGCGGACGGAGCTGCCTGTCGCCGACAATGAGGAACTTGCTCTCGTCGCTCTCGTAGAGGTCGATGGGCGCGAAGTCGAAGCCGCGCATGTAGAACTCGTACACGGCCTCGAGCGTAGTCCGCAAATCCTGCTCCTTGGCGGTGGCGTCCGGCTTGGAGTCTATCTCGTTTATCTTGCGGCGCACAAAGTCCACGCCCTGCATCATGATTGCGGCGTCGAAGGCATCCTTCTGGCTGCGGCGGTAGAAGTACGCGCTGTAGTAGGCCAGCGGGTGGTGCACCTTGAAGAAGGCGATGCGGAAGCCCATCATGACATAGGCCACGGCGTGTGCCTTCGGGAAGAGGTACTTTATCTTACGGCAGGAATCTATGTACCAGTCGGGGACGCCGTGGTCGCGCATCTCCTGCTCCGCGCCCTCGGGCAAGCCGCGCCCTTTACGCACGGACTCCATTATCTTGAAGCTGCGCTTTGGCTCCATGCCGCGCGAGATGAGGTAGAGCATGATGTCGTCGCGGCAGCCTATGGTGTCCTTGACGGTCGCGGTGCCGGAGAGGATGAGATCCTTAGCGTTGCCCAGCCACACGTCGGTGCCGTGGCTGTAGCCGGACAGGCGGACGAGCGTGTCAAACTGCTCGGGCTTGGTGTCCACAAGCATCTGGCGTGTAAATCCCGTGCCGAATTCGGGGATGCCGATGGTACCGGTTTTGCCTATAATGGGGTCGTCGTCGGGCAGGCCCAGCGGCTCCGGCGTCCTGAAGATGCGGCGAGTCTCCGGGTCGTCGAGCGGTATCTTGCGCACGTCGACGCCGGTCATGTCCTCGAGCATCTTGAGCATGGTCGGGTCATCGTGGCCCAGCTCATCGAGCTTGAGGAGGTTCGCCTCCATGCTGTGGTATTCAAAGTGGGTCGTGATTATGCCGCTGCCCGGGTCGTCGGCCGGGTGCTGCACGGGGCAGAAGTCCTCGACCTCCATGTCCTGCGGTATGACGACGAGGCCGCCGGGGTGCTGGCCCGTAGTGCGCTTGACGCCGACGAGGCCCATGGCCAGGCGGCTCTCCTCGGCCTTGGAGACATGCTGGTTGTGCTCCTCCAGGTATTTGAGGACGTAGCCGTAGGCCGTCTTTTCGGCCAGAGTGCCGATTGTGCCGGCGCGGAAAACGTGATCGGAGCCGAAGAGCTCTTCTGTGTACTTGTGGGCCTTGGCCTGATATTCGCCGGAGAAGTTGAGGTCTATATCCGGCACCTTGTCGCCGCCGAAGCCCAGGAAGGTCTCGAAGGGTATGTCGAAACCCTCCTTGCGCATCTTGGCGCCGCACTCGGGGCAGTCGGCGTCGGGCATATCTGCGCCGCAGCCATAGCCCTTACCAGCCTCAAAATCCGTGTGGTGGCACTTGGGGCAAACGTAGTGCGGGGGCAGGCTGTTGACCTCCGTGATGCCGGACATGTACGCAACTATACTCGAGCCGACGCTGCCTCGGCTGCCGACGAGGTAGCCGTGGGCGTTGGAGTCCGCGACCAGCTTCTGGGCAGACATGTATATGACGTCGTAGTGGCGCGAGAGTATGTCGTGCAGCTCGGTCTCCACGCGCTCTGTGACTATTGCGGGCGGGTTGTCGCCGTATATCTCGTGCATCCTGCCGTAGACCAGGTCCTTAAGCTGGCCGTCCGAGTTCTCTATTTTCGGCGGGAAGAGGCCGTCGGGCAGGAGCTGGATGTCCTCGCACATGTCGGCGATCTTGTTCGTGTTGGTCACGACGGCGTCGTAGCAATCGCGTTTGCCGAGATAGGCGAACTCATCCAACATTTCGTCCGTCGTGCGGAAGTACAGCGGGTTCGGCCTGTCAGCGTCGGAGAACTTCTTTGCCGAGAGCAATATGCGGCGGTAAATCTCGTCCTTCGCGTCCAGGAAGTGGACGTCGCCGGTGGCCACGACGGGCTTGCCCAGCTCGCGGGCGAGCTTCACTATGCGGCGGTTCAGCTCCCGCAGGCCCTCGTCGTCGCGCACGGTGCCGTTTTCAACGAGGAAGCGGTTGTTGGCCAGCGGCATTATCTCGAAGTAGTCGTAGAAGCTCGCTATGTTCTTGAGCTCGCGCTCGTTAGTTCCGCGCAACACGGCGTCGAACACCTCGCCCGCCTCGCAGGCCGAGCCTATGATTATGCCCTCGCGGTGCTGCATCAGCAGGCTCTTGGGGATAATCGGGTTGCGCGAGTAGTGCTTCAGGTAGCTGGCGGAGATGAGCTTGTACAGGTTCTTCTGCCCTACCTTGTTCTTTATCAAAAGGCTGATATGCCGTACCTTACGGCTGCCGGAGCCCGAGAGCTTGCCCATGACGTTGTTCACGTCGCTGAGTTTTTCCGCCCCCTGGTTGTGCAGCATGGGGATAAACTTCTCCATCATGCGCGCGACAACCTCCGCATCGTCGAAAGCGCGGTGGTGGTTGAATTCCGGCAGTCCCAGGTGCTTGCTGACTATGTCCAGCTTGTGCCGCCTGAGCTCCGGCAGCAGGCGCTGCGCGAGGATGAGCGTGTCCACGACGACGGGGTTGAACTCTATGCCGCTGCGCTCGCATGCTGCGGCCATGAAGCCCGTGTCGAAGGTGGCATTGTGGGCGATTATCGGCCGTCCCGCACAGAAGCCGAGAAAGGCGCGCATCGCCTCGTCCTCATCCGGGGCATTCTCGACGTCGCTGTCCTTTATCCCGGTCAGCTCCGTTATGTTCGCCGGGATGTGCATATGCGGGTTGACAAAGGTGCTGAAGGTGTCGATTACGCGCCCGCCGGAGAAGAGCACGGCGCCTATCTCCGTGAGCCGGTCGCTGGCCGCAGAGAGGCCCGTTGTCTCGACGTCAAAGGCCACGAACTCTGCCGTAAGCGGCAAATCGCTCTCGCCGCGCACGGCGTTGCCGGTGTCAACATCGTTTACATAATATCCTTCGAGGCCATAGATTATCTTGACGCCGTATTTTTTGCCGGCCTTCATCATTTCGGGGTAGGCCTGGGCCGTGCCGTGGTCCGTGACCGCGACGGCCTTCATGCCCCAGGCGGCGGCCTGCTCGACTACCTTGGCCGGGTCGGGCAGGGCGTCAAGCGTGGAATAGCGGGTGTGCAGATGCAGCTCCACGCGCTTGTCCCCTTCCGCCAAATCTGGCCTCATTTTCCGCTCCGCCACGGAGATGGAATAGGGTTCTATGACCATATCTCCGTAAAATTTGTCAAAGTCGGGCTTGCCGCGCACAGTGACGTACATGCCCTCCTTAATCTTGCCGAGCACACTCGCGTCCTCGCCTCGGGCGATAAACTTGTTGACGTGTACGGAGCCAGTATAGTCGGTCATATCAAAGCTCAGCACACTCGCGCCGCGCTTTTGTATCTCGCGGTTGCTGACGGCGAAAATCTCGCCCTCGATGGTGACGAAGCCGCTCTCTAGGTTTACATAACCTATTTCCTCTATTTTGCCCGGCTTGATGGGCTTGCCGTACAGCAGCTTGCCGCCCTTGCTCTCGCTCTTCTGCTTCTGGGGCTGGAGCTTGGGGCACTCGGCATTGAGCGTAACGCGCAGCAGGCCGTACTGTGTGCGCAGGCTGCTCTCTATCGCGCCTATTTCGGCGGGCGCGACGGTTTTGGCGAAACGCGCGTCTATTGTCATGCTGCGCTCGTCCTCGTCGACAACCACGCTCTCAACCTCGGCCTTGTCCAATCCCCCGGCGCTGGTCATCAGCGGCTCGCAGCCGGGAAATATGGTCAGAAACGGTATCACCTGCCCACCTCGCTCTCTATAAGTTCTATCAACGAATCCGCAAGGGCGTCCTCGCTCACACGGCGGATAATCTCGCCCTTCTTGAACAGCAGGCCGCAGCCCTTGCCGCCGGCTATGCCGTAGTCGGCCTCGCGCGCCTCGCCGGGCCCGTTGACCACGCAGCCCATGACCGCGACAGTGATGTCGGCCTTACATCCGGACAGGCGCTCCTCGACCTCGTGCGCCAGGGATATGAGGTCTATCTGCGTGCGCCCGCAGGTCGGGCAGGACACAAAGCGCACTCCGCCCTTTCTCAGGCCCGCAGCCTTGAGTATGGCTATTCCGGCTTTTACTTCCTCCACCGGGTCTGCAGTAAGCGAGACGCGGATGGTGTCGCCTATGCCCTCCATTAGCAGCGTCCCTATGCCCACTGCGGAGCTCACCGTGCCCTGATAGGCCGTGCCGGTCTCCGTCACGCCCAGGTGCAGGGGGTACGGCAGCACCTCCGAAGCGAGGCGATAGGCCTCCACGGTCAGCGGCACGCTGCTGCTCTTGAGCGAGATGCAGATATCGTCGAAACCGCAGTCGTTGAGCAGCCGGATGTGTCCCTTCGCGCTCTCCACCAGTGCCTCGGCGGTCGGATGGCCGTACTTTTCAAGCAGCGGCTTTTCCAGGCTCCCCCCGTTTACGCCGATGCGTATGGGTATCTTATGTAAACTGCACTCCCTAGCCACGGCGGCCACTTTGTCCTTGCCTCCGATGTTGCCGGGGTTGATGCGTATCTTGTCTATGCCGCGCGCCGCAGCCTCGAGCGCCAGGCGGTAGTCGAAGTGTATGTCCGCGACGAGAGGTATGTCCCCCACCTGCTCTTTTATCTCGGATATGGCCTTCGCGGCCTCCATATCCGGCACAGCCAGGCGCACAATGTCGCATCCGGCGGCGCGCAGGCGCTTTATCTGCTCGACTGCGGCGGGCACGTCCGAAGTGCGCACGTTACACATCGACTGTACGGAAACGGCAGCGCCCCCGCCTATGGGGACGCCGCCTGCTATAATCTGTCTGGTATTATCTCTCTTTGTCATATGCTCAGCCTCATAATATTATGTCAACTAATCAATCTCGAGATATCATTATACATCACCACGACCATGAGCCCGAGCAGCGCCACGAAGCCGGCTGTGTGGACATAGCCCTCGTAGCGTGCGGGGATGCTGCGGCGGGTGAAGAGGCGGACGACGGCGTTAATCAGCACGAAGAGCACGCGCCCGCCGTCCAGCGCGGGGATGGGCAGCATATTCATCACCGCCAGGTTCACGGCGATAAATGCCACCAGGTAGAGCACGTCCATGATGGCCACGCCGACGCCCTCGCTCTCGGCGGTCTGGCTGCCCACGTCGTTTATCATTCCCACGATGCCTACCACGCCCGCCATGTCGTCCAGGCCAACCAGGCCGCTCACCAGGTCGCTCAGCGCGAGCCAGACCTGACGCACGAAGTCTATCGTGGTGTACCAGCTGTATTTGAGGATGTTGCCGAGGCTGGCCTCGGCTATAGTGAAGTTGATGCCGTAGAGCATAGAACCGTCGGCCTGCTCGTATGGCTCTATCTTCAGGTCATTGAGCTCGACCTTCTCTCCGTCGCGTATTACTACGACGTCGTAGCTGGTATCTGCGCCGCGGCTCAGGAAAAGGCTGAAGTTTCCGGTAAAGTATATCCTGTGGCCGTCGACGGAGTATATCTCGTCGCCAACCTGCAGGGAATCCTCCCCGCCGAATGGGTTGGGGTTGTTCTCGGCAAAGCCGGAGATTACCGGCGCGTTGAAGCCCGCCACCTGCGAGAAGATGATGAGCACGAGGACAAAACCGAGCAGGAAGTTCATAAAGCTGCCAGCAGAGAGGATGATTACCTTCTTCCAAGCGCTCTGTTTCGTAAAGCATCCGGGGTCGTCGGTCTCCTCGTCCTCGCCCTCCATTGCGCAGTAGCCGCCGATGGGCAGGCAGCGGAGCGCGTACAGCGTCTCGCCCTTCTGCCGCTTGAATATCGCCGGGCCCATGCCTATGGAGAATTCGTTGACCTTCACGCCCAGGGTCTTGGCCGCGATGAAGTGGCCGAACTCGTGTATACCTATCAGGACGCCGAAGGCTATAATTGCGATGACTATGAACATCAGGTATAGTGCTCCTTTATAAACTCTCGCGCCTCCCTGTCCGAGGCGAGGATGTCCTCAAGCGAGGGCTCCGCTATAAACTCTATGTCGGAGAGCGCCGCGGAAACACTCTCGTATATCTCATTATACCCCAGGCGGTGCGACAAAAACAGCGCGACCGCCGCCTCGTTGGCCGCAGACATGACCGCCGGGGCGTTTCCGCCGCGCCGGGCGCAGTCTATCGCCAGCTTGAGGCAGGGCATGAGCTCGTAGTCGGGTTTCATGAAGTGCAGGCCGCTCATCGCCGTGAGGTCGAGCCTGTCCGCATCGGACACGCATCTCTCCGGCCAGGTGAGGGCGTACTGGATGGGCAGGGACATGTCCGGCACACCGAGCTGGGCTATGACCGTGCCGTCTATGAGCTCCACCGCAGAGTGCACCACGCTCTCTGGGTGGATTAGCACCTCTATGTCGTCCGGCGTCACGCCGAAGAGGTGCATCGCCTCGATAAATTCGAGGCCTTTGTTCATCATTGTGGCCGAGTCGACGCTTATCTTTGCGCCCATCGACCAGTTGGGGTGTTTTACCGCCTGCTCGGGCGTAACCGAGGCGGTCTGCTCGCGCGTCCAGCCCCTGAAGGGTCCTCCGGAGCCTGTGAGCAGTATCTTCTTCAGCTCGCCGCGCCTGCCGTTGATGCACTGGAAGATGGCGCTGTGCTCGCTGTCTACTGGGACTATCTCCGCGCCGGTCTCCTTTGCGCGGCGCATGACTATGCTGCCGGCGCAGACAAGCGTCTCCTTGTTGGCCAGCGCAATACGCTTTTTCCCGGCGATGGCGTCGAGCGTGGGGCGCAGGCCGACGGCGCCGGACACGGCGGTGACGACGCAGTCTGTGTCACGCCAGGTCGCGGCGAGGCGCAGCCCCTCCTCACCCGCCGGGCCGACGGTGATGTCCGTGCCCGCGAGAGCGCTTCTGAGTTTTTCGGCCGCCTCCGTATCCGAGGCGGCGGCGTATTCGGGTTTGAACTCCTCTATCTGCTTGAGCAGGAGCTCCACGTTTTTGTTCGTCGTGAGCGCCGTGACGCGGATGCCGCGCGCGCGGCAGACGGCTATGCTCTGGCGGCCTATAGAGCCGGTGGAACCGAGTATTGCAGTGGATTTGACCATAATTTCGCCCTCGATTCTTACGCCAGTACGGCGGTGATTATGAGGTAATACGCCGGGGATACGAATAACACGCTGTCGAACCTGTCCAGCACGCCGCCGTGCCCGGGAAATATCGCGCCGTAGTCCTTGATGCCGAACTCGCGCTTTATAACGGAGAAACTCAAGTCGCCTATCTGGCCGAGCAGGCTACCCACAAGGCCGAGGACAATTATCATCGCCCAACCCAGGTCCAAGGACACGGTCGCCTTTACAACCAGATGGTAGATTATCATGCCCACAACGCTGCCGATGAATCCGCCTATGCTGCCCTCAACTGTCTTATTGGGACTGACATGGGGGCAGAGCTTGTGCTTGCCCAGCGCGCGGCCCATGAAGTATGCGCCGGTGTCGCTCATGAACGCGCCCACCAGCGGCGCGAGGGAGAGCGCCGCGCCGGCGTCGCGCAGCAGCGCGAGGCTTGCAAAGCCGGCGGGCAGGAGCGTGGCGGAGAGGATACCCGCCGCGAGCGTGGCAAAGCCCAGCTGCTTCTCCTTGCCGTGCGTGAAGATAGCGGTCAAAAAGCCGTAGAGCACCACGGCGAACAGCCCCGCCATGAGCCATATGGGCGATATACCGAGCTGTCTCGCGCCCAGCGCGCCGGTCATCGCGGCGGCGAGCACCGGCATAGCGGGCAGGAGCTCCCATTCCTCGTCGCCCACGGCGTGCATGAGCTCGTAGCTGGCGACGGCGGCGAGAGCCGCGCACATGGCGAGCGTAGCCCAGCTCGGTGCGGCAAGCAAAATGAGCAGCAGCACGGGTATGCCGACGGCGGCGAAGATTATCCTGGTTTTCATTTCTTTATTCCCCCAAAGCGCCGGTCGCGGCGCTGAAACTCGGCGATGGCGGCGTCTATGTCCTCGCTGGTGAAGTCAGGCCAGAGCACGTCTGTGAAGATTAGCTCCGAGTACGCGCTCTCCCACATGAGGAAGTTGGAAAGGCGCATTTCCCCCCCGGGACGGATTATCAAATCCGGGTCGGGTATTCCGGCGGAGAACATGTAGTTCGAAAAGCTCTCCTCCGTGAGCGTGGATACCTTACCGGCCTTGTAATCCTCGGCGAAGCGCATGGCGGCGCGGACAATCTCGTCACGCCCGCCGTAGTTGAGGCAGACGTTGGCCTGGAAGCCCTCGTAGTGTGTAGAGATATCCGCCGTCTCGTCTATGAGGTCACGCAGGTTCTTTGGCAATATTTCGGGGTCGCCGAGTATCTTGAGACGGATGTGGTCGCGCTCCATCGTGTCCACAGCCTCGCGCAGATACTTGCCCAGCAGGCCCATTATGGCGTCGACCTCCTCGCGCGGGCGCTTCCAGTTCTCCGTAGAGAAGGCGTAGACCGTGAGGTAATCTATTCCTATGTTCTTGCAGTATGTGGCGATGCGCCGGAAGGTCTCGGCGCCCGCAGCGTGACCGGCGGTGCGGGGCAGGCCGCGCCTTTTGGCCCAGCGGCCGTTGCCGTCGAGTATTATCGCAATATGGCGGGGGAGGTTTGCTGCCCCCTCCCCCGCCGCAGTAGCACTTTTAAACAGAGCCATGTTAAATCTCGAAGAGCTCCTTCTCTTTCTTGTCGGCTATCTTGTCAATCTCCTTGATCCAGTCGTCGGTAATCTTCTGGAGATCCTTCTCGGCAATCTTGACGTCGTCCTCGGTCATCTCGCCGTTCTTCTTCTGGGTCTTGAAACTGTCCATTGCGTCGCGGCGGATATTGCGGATTGCAACCTTCGCCTCCTCGGCGTACTTCTTGACCTGCTTGGCCAGCTCTTTCCTGCGCTCCTCGGTCAGCTGGGGGAACACCAGGCGGATGGCTATGCCGTCATTCTGAGGGTTGATGCCCAGCTCGCTGGCCAGGATGGCCTTCTCTATGCTCTTGAGCGTGGTCTTGTCCCAGGGCTGGATAAGCAGGCTTCTCGGGTCAGGCGTAGAGATATTCGCCAGCTGCTGTATCGGCGTCGGGACACCGTAGTAATCCACGGAAATCTGGTCGAGAACGCCGGCATTGGCCCTGCCCGCGCGCACGCTGGCGAGGTTGGTGCTCAGGTTCTCCGAGGTTTTGCGCATTTTTGTTTCAAATTCTTCGTAACCAGTGGCCATTTTCATTCCTCCTATTTGGTGACTACCGTGCCAATTTTCTCGCCCAGCACGGCGCGGACTATATTTTCAGGGTCTTTGAGCTCAAAAACTATAACAGGTATCGAGTTGTCCATGGACAGGCTCGTCGCCGTGGTGTCCATGACGGCCAGGTGCTGCGCAAGCACCTCGTCATAGGTGATGGCGTCGTACTTGACCGCGTGGTCGTCGACCTTCGGGTCGGCGGAGTAAACGCCGTCGATATTCTTCGCAAGGAGTATGGCGTCGGCCTCAATCTCGGCCGCGCGCAGCACGGCGGCGGTGTCAGTCGAGAAATACGGGTTACCGGTGCCCGCACCGAAGAGCACGACGCGGCCCTTGCTCAGATGTCTCATGGCGCGCAGGCGGATATACGGCTCGGCGACGGCGCGCATCTCAATGGCGGTCTGGACGCGCACGTCTATGCCGTGCTGCTCCATGACGTCGGCCACGGCCAGGCAGTTCATGACTGTAGCGAGCATGCCCATGTGGTCGGCCCGGGTGCGCTCAATCTTGCCGGAGCCGTCCTTGACCCCGCGCCAGAAGTTGCCGCCGCCGATTACGATGCCCACCTCCACGCCCAGCGCAAGGCACTTTTTGACCGCCTCGCACACGCTGGAGATGACGCCGAAGTCCAGGCCGGACTTCTTGTCCCCGGCGAGAGCCTCGCCGCTTATTTTTATGAGCACGCGCTTATACACAGGTTTTTTCTCGTCCATACTCTTCCCCCTAGAAGCTTTATTCTCTGCCGCGTATTTTAATATACCCGGAAGGCAAATAAAAGCCGGATATTGTAAACTTTTCTCCCGTGGACAAATTTGCTGCATTGTCCACGCGCACAGGTGTCATTTAATTATAGCAAAAGATATGCGCCTTGTAAATGACAACATCCGCGCCCGGACGGGTGTATGCTTGTTTGCGTGGACACGATATACGTTGACAGCCTCTTTGCGCTGAACCTAATAGCCGACTACCTGCTCCTGCTCGTGGGGGCGCGAGTCTCCGGCGCGGTCATACACCGGCTGCGCATCGCAGCGGCAGCGGTGGTGGGCGCAGCCTATTCTGTGGCTGCTGTGGTGCCGGAGTGGGGATTTCTAACCAGTCCATTGCCCAAAATAGCCCTCGGAGTGGGGATGTGTCTCATTTCCTACGGCGCTGAGCGGAAGTTTTGGCGCTGCTGCGGCACTTTTTTCGCCGTGTCCGCCCTCTTCGGCGGAGCGGTGTGGGCCGCCGGGATGCTCGCCGGTACGCAGGGCGTTTACGGCGCCTACGTCCCCGTGTCGTGGAGGGCACTGGTGCTGAGCTTCGGCATATGCTACGCCGCCGTCTCTCTGCTCTTCCGCCGCACACTTGCAAAGCGCTCGCGGCACATCGCGTCGATGGAGGTGACGCTGGAAGGCAGGGCCGCGGCGCTCCGGGCGCTGGAGGACACGGGGAACGCGCTGGCCGACCCGGTGTCGGGCAGGCCGGTCATCGTCGCAGACGCGCAGGCCCTCGCGCCGCTGCTGGGCGTAAATATCCCGCCCGGCGACGCCGCGGGCGCGGTGGAAGCGCTTTCGCGGGTACCGGGGCTTGAGAAGCGAGCAGTGCTCATCCCCTACCGCGCGGTCGGCACCTCTTTGGGGATGCTGGCGGCATTCCGCCCGGACTCGCTGAAGCTGGACGGCGCCGCCGTCGACGCTCTCGTCGCGCTCGGTGAGGTGAGGGGCGAAGAGTACGAGGCAATCGCGCCCGAATCCGTATTTTAAACAGGAGGTATGATATGAAGCTGACTCTCACCGCACTTTTAGAGGCGATACGCCGGTTTTTCAAAAGTGAATCCATACACTACATAGGCGGCAGCGACACCCTCCCGCCACCGCTGCCGCGTGAGCAGGAGGCCGAGGCCATTGCCGCGCTGGACGCCGGCGATGAGGACGCGAAGTCGCGGCTAATCGAGCACAACCTGCGCCTGGTGGTCTACATAGCGCGCCGTTTTGAGAACACCGGCGTAAACATCGAGGACCTGATATCCATCGGCACCATAGGGCTTATCAAAGCCATCAACACCTTCAACAGCGGCAAGAGCATCAAGCTTGCCACCTACGCCTCGCGCTGCATTGAGAATGAGATACTCATGTACCTGCGCAAAAACAACGCGGTGCGCGGCGAGATAAGCATAGACGAGCCGTTAAACACCGACTACGACGGAAACGAACTGCTGCTCAGCGACATACTCGGCACGGACGCCGACGAGGTCATCCGCCCGCTCGAGGACGACGCCGACCGCGAAATGCTGCACATTGCAATCGACACCCTCTCCGAGCGCGAAAAGCGCATCATACTCCTGCGCTACGGCTTTATCGGCGGCGCGGAGTACACCCAGAAGGAGGTGGCCAGCCTGCTCGGCATATCGCAGAGCTATATCTCGAGGTTGGAAAAACGCATAATAGAGCGCCTGCGCTGCGAAATGGTCAAGCTGGCGCAGTAAAGAGCATCGCCGCCCGCACGGGCGGCGATGCTCTTTTGCGTTGTGCCGCAATCCAGCCTCATCTGAAGCCGTCCTTCAGCGGATGCTTCCAAAAGCTTTCGGACAGCGCCGGACGCCTCCCCCATACTCCCGCGCTGCATCTAATCCATATCTATTTCCTTGCCGTCAAGCAGGACGTCCCCGTTTGGTTTATATGTGAGCACATTGTGGAGGTCGCCTTCCCAGTAATCTACAGTCACGCTGCCATCACTGGTCTGCTCGATTGCAAGCAGGTTTACCAGCCCCGGCGCAAGCTCATCGCAGTAGAGTATGTGCCCGTCCTCGACGCTGAAGCTCACGAAACCGTCCACCTCCGTCCCGACAGAACGGAACAGCATCAAATCCTCGGCTATGTCGTCCTCCGTCACCTCGTCCGAAGGCGAGGCCGACATTAGTTCCGCCGCCTTCTGTTTCGCAGCTTCATCAGGCATAGACGCCATCAGCGCAGAGCGCGCCCCGCAGGCCGTGAGCGTCAGCAGCACAAGCACGAGCGCTATGTATTTGACTGCCTTTTTCATTGTCCTCACTCCAAGCACATTTTGCATACCGCCAGAAAATGCAGGCGGTATTTTCAACTGTCAATCCTGCTGAGCGTTATGCTGCCCTCTCCGTCCAGAAGGCCCTGCGAGGCTTCCTTATCCGTCGGCGTCATTATCAGCGTGTGGTCGTTCGGCATGCGATACCGGAAGCTGAATGAATACTCCACGATTCCTCCCTCATCCAGCAAGTACAAGCTCATAGGCCGCACTCTGTCCAGTGAGAACGTACCTATCCCGGCATCGTATGTCTTTCCGTCGTAAACGACAGATACGTCACAGGTGTTCACCTCACCGTACCCGCCGTCACTGCCGACTCTGACGGTTATATTACCGCTCTCCGTCGTCCAGGTCGTATCCGGCTGGGTATACGGAAAGTGCGCGGCCCTGTAGTCCAGATTGAGGCATGACAGGGTGTATACCGCTATCCAGAACACAAGCAGCACCAGCGCGAGGCCGTAAGAGCTCACGCGCTCAAGCTTACCGCGTTTTTTAAGACTGCAAACAGCGCAATCAGCAGCACACTTATGACGACTGCCGGTATGATAATCACGCTCAGGTATACCATCGCTGCCTCCTAACGCGCCGGGCATTTCAGCTTTGCTCAGCGCCCCAGCTGTAATACATGCCTCTGCCTATCTCAAGGCCGTTCAGCTCGGCGGGGTCAATACACCATCGGAAGCTCGATGTCATAGTCCCTGCTGTAGCCGCCGCAGTTCACCGTGAAGTTTATATATGCCCGACCGACTACAGCTGCGCTTTCACCAGGCTCAAAATCATATGAGCTGGACAGCCAAAGTTCTTTTATAACCGCATCCCTGCCGTTCACATAGTCCTGCTCCGTCACAGGGACAGATATTCTTCCTCTCTCATCCAAATCATGAGCGAAATCGTAGGACAGGCCCATGTTTTCATCGAGCGCAGCCTCAATTCCCACCTTGGATATACGCGGCTCCGGTACCAAAAGCGGTCTGTCGCCATACCAGCTGTTATTGGTGAAAATCTCTATTACAAGCTTTATACCGCGGCCCACGTTGTCCAGATAAGTGTAAGCCTCCGGGGTAAAGTTCCCTCCGGAGAAGCTCACAGTCTCGCCGGTGAATAGCCGTTCGGCATATATACTGCCATTATCCAGCTCCGGCGGGAGCTCGTCGCTGACCCGCCAACCGTTCCACCAATCCGAAAACGCGCCGATGGCCGTGACAAGCACAAGCACGAGCACGAGTATTATCACCTGCCATCGGCGCATTCATCTCACCTCTCAGTTTTGCCTGCCGCCCGCATTTGCGAACGCATCCTTGAGGATGTAAACGCAATCAGCGGGGTATTTGTCACTCCGCGCCTCGCTCGAACCGCATCACGGACAAATCTGTAATCAGGCCCGAGATATCCAGCTCGGGCATCGAGCCCATGTATGTAGTGGCTATGCGCTGCATATCGCGGAACGTGCTCTCATCTATGCTGGATATTTCAATATCCAGCATCTGCTCCATATACTCTAACTCCTCCGGGTACTGTTCAAATATCCCCGCGAGCTCGTCCTCAGTCAGAGCCACTTCCCGGCCGCAGGCCGGCAAAGCCAGAAGCAGTAGCATCGCCAGAATAAGTACAGATACCTTTTTCAAAGCTTTCACCTTCCTGGATTGAAGAATCAATACACTTTATATCTTAGTAAAATTCAATCCACAAAATATTCGGGATGTTCCTCAATTGCATCTTCAAGGTTTGTCAGTCCATACCCTGCGTAGAATGTATTAGAATTTAGCTTCTGAACTTTAAAAAATGAACCATTATAATTCATCAAGGTGGTAAATGGTGCGGTAGCCACGTCTACAATTCTTGTCTCTGAAAAACGTCCAACTGGATTTCCAGTCCAAGAATCAATCAGGTCATATTCATAATCGATAATAGTTCCGCTCATAACAGCAAACGCAAGCCTATGTGTAGCGTCAGTGCCATCTGTTAGAGTTTCATACGGGTTTGGGCCATTGACTGTAACACTAACTTCCCCAGAAACGCCCGCACTCAATGTAAAGCCTTTGAAGTCTCTAGATATTTGAATATCCATATTAAAAGTTTCTGTCACTGATGATTCTTCTGAAACCATTCCGCCATAGTCCCCCTTTAGAGGGCCATAAGGCTGAATGACTGTTATTGTTGCATTACCAGGCATATACCGTGCCATACTTTGGCTAGCTTCAAAATGTTTTACTGCAAGTTCTGTCATAAACTCCGAAAACTTATAGTTTTCATTATTTATAAACCTTGTTGCCTCTGTTTGAAGCATTTTATAAGTATATGGCGTCAGTTCCGTAATACTTTCATTATAAATACTCTCAACCAACTCTACTTCGCTTGAGTAAACAGCGAATATTTCATCTGTAACAGATGTTGGAAGCAACAATGTTTCATCTTCCGAGTCCGCTAACGCCACTGTTCCGAGGGACAAGCACATGGCGAAAACCAGGAGCAGGCTTATGAGTTTTTTCTTCATTTCTTTTTCTCCTTTCTGATTTTACCAGATTCCCCTATAGCTGTCCAGTCAAATTTCTAAATTTCCGCGCGTATAGGCATCACCCCTTTGTTGGTTTTGCTTATCTGTATATTACATTACAATATGTTATTGCTATTGTCAATAGAAATTTCAAATTTATTCTGCATACCCTTTATTTTTCTTAAGCAGCTTATATTGCAAAGAATATAAAAAAACTTTGAAAATACTATTGACTTCATCATAGCGTTGTGGTATCTTTTACCTAGAGGTTGTTGCAATGACTAAAGAAAACAGTGGACACAGTTTTGAAGCGTTTTATAAGCGCGCAACCAGCCCGCTTGTTGTGCTCAGACTGCTTGGTGAAAAGCCCATGTACGGCTATGAAATCACGCAGGAAATGAAAAAGCGCAGCGACGGGAAATACACTATTTCTATCCTTTACCCCGTGCTGTACCGTCTGATAGAACAGGGGTACATCAAGGAGGACAGGACGGAAGTGGTGGGCGGCCGCGCAAGGACCTACTACGCCATAACGCCGGAAGGCACGGCGTATTTCAAAAAGACATTGAAGGAGTACTACACGATTTCGTTTGTCTTTGACGGCTTGATGGGGGGCTATGCCGATGAGCAGGACGGTTGAGAGCTATCTCAAGTGCGTTCGCAGGAAACTCTGTGCCGGGTCCAAGACCAAGGACGAGTTAATTCAGGGCCTGCGCAGCGAGCTTATCGAGCTGGGTGACGAGCCCAGTTACGACGACCTGATAAGCACATTCGGTACCCCCTCTCAGGTTGCCGCGGAGCTGCAAAGCTCTGTGGGCGAAACTGAGGCCTATTCCGCAAGGTCTTTCTCGAAACGCGTCGCCGTAACATTTGGCGTTATCGCGGCAGTGCTCGTTGTGACATTGGCATCGTACATGCTGTACGTTAGCAATGTCACAGCTGATTATTACGCAATTTCTGATGAAATAATTGTTGCTGACGACTATCCATTAATCGAGGCTTAAAAATGAAAAAAGTAATTTCTTTGCTTTGAGCTCTAGTTGCATTGTTCTCTTGCCTATCTGCAACTGCTTTTGCGGACGATGACATTATATATTTGGATGACGGCTATTACATTGTGTATACTCTTGAACAAGAAGCAGTCATTCAGCCCAACAGTGTAAATGAGACTCGTGTCGTCAAGGGCAGTAGAACAGGTTATCTTTATAATTCCAGCGATGAGATGATGGCTTCTGTCACTCTAAACGCTACTTTCCAATATGATGGCGCCAGTGCCGAAGCCACAAAAGCCACCTATAATTACCACGTTTACGCTGATGATTGGCGTTTTGATTCCGGCCAGTCTTATTGCAGCGGAAATCAGGCAATAGCCAGAGTTGTATTTAATGCACCTGTAATTGATAAAGCGCTCACTGTTACCATCACTTGCAGCCCAGATGGTGAGCTTTCCTAACAAATAACAACAAAAAAAGAAAACCCCCGGACGAAAGTCCGGGGGTTTTGTGCTGTCTGTTTATCAGGTGTTGTCCATTATAACGCCCTCGACCACGTCTGCGACGTTCTCGCAGGCGTCGGCGCAGTTCTCGAGGTACTTGTACACCTCGCGCCAGGCGATTATCTCGAGCGCGTCCGCGCCGGAGCGGTGCAGCGCCGCCATGCAGCTGATAAAGCGGCGGTCGGCCTCCTCCTCCATCGTGTTTATACGGATGATGTGGTCCTTGAGCGTCTTGGAGCGCTTGAAGTTCGGGAACTCGACGAGCATTTCCTTCACGCTCTCGCAGCAGTGGATGACAACCTTGGCCATGTCCACGGCGTCCGGATGCATCTTGCGGATGTTGTTCGTGTAGAGGCGCAGGAACACGTCCTCTATCTTGTCGGTTATGTTGTCGATGCAGTGCGACAGCTCTATTATGTCCTCGCGCTCTATCGGCGTGATAAAGGCCTTGGCCAGCTGGTCTATCATCTTGTGCTTGCACTCGTCGGCGCTGTGCTCGAGCTCGTGCATTTCGTCGATTCGCCTCGGCAGGCTCTCGGGGTCAAAGTTGTCCATGACCTCTTCGAGCATGTGCGCCGCCCTGCAGGCGTAATCCGCGCAGTCTATGAAATTGTTGAAGAAAAACTCATCCTGCTTCTTAGACATTATCTTTACCCCCGTAATATTGTATGTAAGTGCGCGTCAAATGCCCCAGATAGAGATAAACGCCTTGGCCACCAGGAAGCTGATAAGGCCGCAGCCCGGGAAGGTGAACACCCAGGTGAGCACCATGTCCCGCACGACGCCGAAGTTTATAGCGGATATACGCTTCACCGCGCCGACGCCCATGATGGCGCTGGTCTTGGTGTGCGTGGTGCTGACTGGTATACCGAACACGCTGGAGAGCAGCAGGCAGAAGGCCGCGGACAAGTCGGCGCTGAAGCCCTGGTATTTCTCCAGCTTTACCATGTCCATGCCGACGCTCTTTATTATCTTCTCACCGCCGACACTCGTGCCCAGGCCCATGACCAGCGAGCAGAGCAGCATCAGCCACACGGGTATAGACAGCGCGCCCACGTCGCTCTGGCCGTTGCAGAAGGCCAGACCCAAAAACAGCACGCCGATAAACTTCTGGCCGTCCTGCGCGCCGTGCATGAAGCTCATCGCCGCCGCGCCCGCTATCTGCGCCCACTTGAAGAAGCCCTGCGTCCTTCGCCTGTCGGCCCGGTCAAAAATCAGCGTAACGAGCTTGCAGAAAACCCAGCCGGAGCCGAAGCCCAGCGCGAGGCTGAGCACCAGGCCGTAGAGCACCTTGGCCCACTCGTCGAAGTTGATGCCGCCGAGGCCGTTGTGTATGGCTATGGCAGCGCCGGTCAGGCCCGCGATGAGGCTGTGGCTCTCGCTCGTCGGTATGCCGAGGAAGCTCGCGCCCGTGGAGTACACCACGATGGAAAACAGCGCCGCACACAGCGCTATCAGCGCCTCCTGCGAGTTGCCGCCGAAGTCCACCATATTGCTTATCGTGAACGCGACGGAGCTGTTGATGTGCGTCATGATAAAGACGCCAAGGAAGTTGAAGATGGCGCTCATGAGAATAGCCGGACGCACGCCCATGCAGCGTGTGCTAATGCACGTTGCGATCGCGTTGGGCGCGTCAGTCCAGCCATTTACGAAAATAACGCCTATTGTGAGCAGTGTGGTTATAAGCAGCGCCGGGTCCGAGCCCATCTGCTGCATAAAATGCCCGAAGCTAACATCCATTGCCGGCAATACCGGAACACCCCCCATGATATGTTACATGAAACAGCTTACCGTAAACCGACTCGGTTTGTCAATAGTAATGTTAATTCGCGGTAAAGATTTGGTTAATCGCACCGTGTTTTGCGTCCGAGCGGTACTTTTTGCGTAAAATATTGCTCACAGGTGTTGAACGGCGCTCAAGCAATGCTATAATGTTGGCAAACAGATATTGAGGGGTAGACTGCCATGTCGAACAACTCGGCCCCCATCAGGGCGATAAACATCATCAGCGCGGCGGAGTTTCGTGACGCGCACGCGGGCTTTGAGCACGGCCACGAGCTGCTGCACTGGCTCGGCTCGATACGCTACTGCAAGGCCGAGCGCTACGGTAAGAGCACTATAGGCACGGTGCGTGTCCCGCAAAAGAGCGGCGAGCGCGCCGGGCGGCTCTCCTTCGGCTTCAGCATCTCCGGCGGCGAGCTGCTGCTCATCGAGGACAGCGGGCGGCTGCGTCAGCTTGTGCGCCAGTCCGGGCTGGCACACGACACGTCGGCGCCGGATGTACTGCTGCTGCGGCTATTGTCGCTGCTCACGGACGGCGACGTGCTCTATCTCTCGCACATGGAGCAGGAACTCGACCGGCTCGAGGACGCACTGATCCGCGACGCCGACCCAGCCGACTTCCTCGTCCAGCTCACGGACTACCGCAGGAAGCTCTCGGAGTTCGCCTCGTACTACGAGCAGCTCTCGGCGATGGGCGAGCTGCTCGGCCAGGGCAGCGTTGAGCGCGAGGGCTGGGAACACTTCACGATGAGCGCCGAACGGCTGCACAACGACGTACAGCAGCTGCGTGAGGGTACGGTGCATCTGCGCGAGCTGTATCAGGCCCGCCAGGCCGCCACGCAGAACAGGGTCATGGGCATCCTGACCATTGTGACGACGATCTTCCTGCCTCTGACGCTGCTGACCGGCTGGTACGGCATGAATTTCGACATGCCCGAGCTGCACTGGCGCTACGGCTACCTGGCCGTCATAGCCGTCGCCGCCGTCGTGGTCGTGCTCGAGATAATATACTTCAAGCGCAAAAAGTTCTTCTAAGCCGAAAGCCCGGGCACTCTCGCCCGGGCTTTTTAAAACAAAACGGAGCAAGCGCTAACGCTTGCTCCGTTATTCTGGAGGCGCCATCCGGATTTGAACCGGAGAATCGGGGATTTGCAGTCCCCTGCCTTACCACTTGGCTATGGCGCCGTCGTCGCTGCATTGCTCAAGGTTCCGATCTTGCCCCTGTGTCGGGAGGGTCAAGATCTCCACCTTCCGCAATACGCTCCTCTCAAAAATGAAAGCGCGCTTTCATTTTTGTTTTTGCATCGGGAGGCGAAAATCTGCATCCTCCGAGGAGGCGTGCCCCTGTGCGGGACCCCGTTAGCAAGATAGCCGCTGTTCGCGGCTATCTGCAACAGTTCTGGAGCGGGCAACGAGATTCGAACTCGCTACCTCCACCTTGGCAAGGTGGCGCTCTGCCAAATGAGCTATGCCCGCAAATGGTGCCTCAGGCCAGAGTCGAACTGGCGACACGCGGATTTTCAGTCCGCTGCTCTACCAACTGAGCTACCGAGGCAAATCTTCAATTTCCAGCCGCTTTGGAAAAATGGTGGGAACAACTGGACTCGAACCAGTGACCCCTTGCTTGTAAGGCAAGTGCTCTAACCGGCTGAGCTATGCTCCCGGATTCGCGGCTTGCTTATTATACGATACCCCCCTCCAATTGTCAATAAGTTTTTTCAAAAAATTTTCTTGTTTTTTCGCATAGGCCTGGGGCAGGCCTTCGCCCGCCCCTTCGGCCTCACTCCGCCAGGGCCAAAAGCTCTTCCGGCGTAAACTTATAAACCTTGTCGCAGAACTGGCAGCTGACCTCCGTGTCTCGGCCCTCTGCCGCCATGTTCCGCAGCTCACCCGCGCCCACGCTGCGCAGCGCGTCGGCCACGCGCTCACGCGAGCAGCTGCAGCGGTACTCCACGGGCTTGCGCTCCACCGTCTCGTGCTCGAGCCCGGCGAGCACCTGGTCTATAACGGCGTCGATGCCGTCCTCGCTGAGCACCGTGGTCAGCTGGTCCATGATGAAAATGTTGTCCTCGAGCTTCGTGATGAGCTCCTCCGGCGCGCCGGGCATGAGCTGCACTATGAAGCCGCCCGCGGCCTTGATGCTCCTGTCCGTGTCCACCAGCACGCCCAGGCCGACGGCGGAAGGTATCTGCTCGCTCTCCACCATGTACTGCGCCAGGTCCTCGGCTATCTCGCCCGTCACAAGCTCCGTGGAGCCTACATAGGGCTCCTTGAGGCCCAGATCACGGCTGACGGTCAGCATGCCGTCACGGCCGACCAGTCCGCCCACATCCAGCTTTCCGTCCGCCCTGGTGGGCAGGTCCGCATGAGGCTCGGTGACATAGCCGCGCACATTGCCGCCGGAATCCGACACGGCAATCACGCTGCCGACGGGGCCGCCGCCGTTCACGCGGATAGTCAGGCTGGCGTCCTCCTCCTTCATGAGCTCGCCGAGCATGCTCGCGCCGCAGAGCGTGCGCCCCAGCGCCGCGCTGGCCGTCGGGCTCAGGTCGTGTATTTCCCGGGCGCGCTCCACGATGCCGCGCGCCGTGACGGCGGATATCTTCACAAATCCGTCCGTGGTCATAGTCCTTACTATTTCGTCCATATACCAGGTCTACTCTCCTCTTGCTGCCTCGATAAAAACGCGCTCCGGCCCGGCCATAGGCCCGTCCGGGCGCTCCCGCACGTTCACAAAGCCGTGTCTGGACAGCATGTCCATCACGGCCTCGGTGCTGTGCGCATATTCTGTGTGTTCCTCGTTTGCATGCCGGTACGTGTCGCCCCTGACGCGCGAGAAGATGTCCATGCCGTACTTGAGCGCGCCGCGGCGCTCATCGAACCTGCCGCGCCAGACGCAGAACACGTCGTCCGTCTCGTCCACGGATACGCTCCCGTCCATGGAGCGCAGAAACTCCGGAGTGCGCAGGTCAAATATCAGCAGACCTCCCGGGCGTATAAACAGCCGCAGCCGCCTGAAACACTCGTCGAGCTCCCTGGTCGGAACGTAGCTCAGCGAGTCGAGCGAGGAATACGCCGCGTCCACCGTGCCGTAGAGGTCAAGCTCTCCGGCACTCTGGCAGATGAAGAGCGGCATGGGCCCGCCTGAAGAGCAGGCCTTCTCGCGGGCGCACATGAGCATCTCCTCGCTGCCGTCGGCGGCTATCATGTCGTAGCCGCGCCCGGCCATGATGAGCGAGAGCGTCCCCGTCCCGCAGCACAGGTCCAGCAGCAGCTTGAACTCGCCTCCGTCGTCGCGGAACAGCTTCTCGTAGAAGTCGGCGTATTCCTCATAGGGCACGTCGCCCGTCAGGGCGTCGTACCAGGGCGCGAGCGCATCGTATGCGCTCATTCCTCTTCCTGCGGCTCCACGCCGAACTTGCCCGCCGCCTTGAGGCGCTCAAAGGCGACTTCATAGCCGTCCGCACCGTATTGCAGGCTGCGGTTGACGCGGGATATGGTTGCGCTGGACGCGCCGGTCTTTTCGAGAATCTCGTTGTAGATCATGCCCTGGCTCAAGTAGACAGCCACCTGATAGCGCTGCTCCATGGCCTGCAGCTCCGTCACGGTACACAGGTCGTCAAAAAACCTCTTGCACTCCTCAACGGTCTTCAGCGTGAGTATCGCCTCATACATTTCGTCGCGCCTGGGCTTCTTGTTCTGTTTGTTCATTACACACCTCGTAATTTAAAGTATGATTACTGCTTTCACATTTTATATGCTTAGCGCATAAAAGTAAAGAGCATATTTGGTCTTTTGACGAAAAATTCATAATTATTGGTGATAGGCATATTTCTATTGCCAATGCGTGAGTTTTATTATAGAATGGTATCAACAAGCCGAGCCTTTGGGAAAGGAGCTTTTTATGCTTGAACTTATAGTACAGAACATGTCCATAGTGTGGCTGGCGCTCATGGTGCTGCTCCTTATTATAGAGGCCGCAACGGCGGGCCTCACCTGTATCTGGTTCGCGCTCGGCGCGCTCGCCGCGCTGATAGCTGCGCTGTTCGGAGCGCAGATATGGCTCCAGGCACTCTGGTTTTTGGCGGTCAGCCTGCTCAGCCTGTGGCTGACGCGGCCGCTGGCATTAAAGTATCTCAACAGCCGCAAGGTGGCTACGAACGCCGACAGGGTGGTCGGCGCCGAGGGCGTGGTCACCGAGGCGATTGACAACATAGCCGGTACGGGCGCCGTCAAGCTCGACGGCAAGGAGTGGACCGCCCGCAGTGAGAGCGGCATGGGCATATCCAAAGACGCCATAGTAATAGTGAAGCGCATCGAGGGCGTCAAGCTCATCGTAGACCCTGCCTGAGCGCACCCTGCCTCTCCGACAAGAGGCATTAAATAAACGTTTGTTTATAAAAGAGGAGGAAATATTATGCCGCCAGTAGTGACCTTAGTTGTAATCGGATTACTCGTCCTGGTCGTTGTATTTATCCTTGTCCGCTGCATCCGCATAGTGCAGCAGTCAAAGGCGTACATCATCGAGCGCCTGGGCGCCTACCACGCGACTTGGAACGTGGGTCTCCACTTCAAAATACCTTTTATTGAGCGTGTAGCAAAGGTCGTCTCGCTGAAGGAGCAGGTCGCGGATTTCCAGCCGCAGCCCGTCATCACGAAGGACAACGTCACCATGCAGATAGACTCGGTCGTGTACTTCCAGATTACCGACCCCATGCTCTACACCTACGGCATCGACCGTCCGCTCGTCGCCATTGAGAACCTCTCCGCAACCACGCTGCGTAACATCATAGGCGAGCTGGAGCTCGACCAGTGCCTCACCAGCCGAGACGTCATCAACACCAAAATGCGCGCCATCCTCGACGAGGCCACCGACCCCTGGGGCATAAAGGTCAACCGCGTGGAGCTCAAGAACATACTCCCGCCCAAGGACATCCAGAACGCAATGGAGAAGCAGATGAAGGCTGAGCGTGAGCGCCGCGAAGCCATACTCCGCGCCGAAGGCGAGAAGAAGGCCGCTATACTTACCGCTGAAGGCGAAAACCAGAGCGCAATACTCCGCGCCGAGGCCAAGAAGCAGGCGCAGATTCTCGAGGCCGAGGGTAAGGCCGAGGCCATCCTCGCTGTCCAGAGGGCCACCGCCGACTCCATCAAGCTCATGAACGAGGCCGCGCCGAGCGACCAGGTCATACGCATCCGCGCCCTCGAGGCCTTTGCGGCCGCTGCGGACGGCAAGGCCACCAAGATAATTATCCCCAGCGAGATTCAGGGCCTGGCCGGTTTGGCGGAGGGCGTCGTGCAGTCCGTCTCCAAAGAGCCCAGGGCAGAGGTATAAAATCGGATAGAGGTCGATAGACATGCAGTATTCTGAGAAAGCGAGACAGTTCCTTGCCGCGCATGGCATGCAGCCCGAGCGCATGCCGCTTGCCGAGTTGGTGACGGCTTTCGTCAGTGAAATGGAGCGCGGCCTGTCCGGCGAGAAGTGCTCTCTCGACATGATACCCACATATCTAGGCTCCGGCGTAGTCGAGCCGGGACGCCGCGCGGCGGTCATAGACGCCGGCGGGACAAATTTCCGCGCCTCGCAGGTGCTTTTCGCGGAGGGCGGTGCCGAGATAGAGCGAGTTGAACGAGCACCCATGCCGGGCTCCGAGCGTCCGGCCACCTGGGACGAGTTCATAGATTTCTCCGCCCGCAAGCTGCTCGAAGTCAGCGACAGGGCCGAGGGAGTTGGCTTTTGCTTCTCCTACCGTGCAGAGATAACTCCAGAGCGCGACGGCAGGGTTATTCACATGAGCAAGGGTGTGGATTTGAGCGGCTACGAAGGGCGTCTGCTCTGTGCCGATCTGAAGGACGCGCTGCGCCGTCTGGGCGCTTCGGAAGTCCCTGTAGTGCTCGTCAACGACACCACCGCCGTCGCACTTTCGGGCGCCGGGCTGCTGGGCACGGAGGGCTATGACAGCCTCATAGGCCTGGTTGTCGGCACCGGTCTGAACACCTGCTGCGAGCTTGACACCGGGGCCATCGGCAAGCTGGGCCTGCCCGCCGGGCAAAGTATGTTCGTAAATCTGGAGAGCGGCTGCTTCGACGGCTGTCCCTCCGGCGACTTCGACCTGGAGCTCGACGCCGCGACCAACAATCCCAGGGACCACCTCTTCGAGAAGATGGTCTCCGGCGCCTACCTCGGCGAGCTCTGCCGCCTCACGCTGCGCGCCGCCGCCGGCGAGGGCCTCCTCACCCCCGCCGGAGCCGAAAAGCTTCTGGCGCTTGATGCGCTGAGCAGCGCCCAGGCCGACAAGCTCGCCATGGGCGAGGTCCCGGACGAGTTCGGCAAGCACGACGCCAAGCTCGTGCGCGATCTCTGCCGTGCTATATTCGAGCGCGCGGCCAGATACGTCTGCGCGAACATCTCGGCCATCCTGGTCTACACCGGCAAGGGCCGCGACGAGGCGCGGCCCGCCTGCGTCTGTGCGGACGGCTCCGTTATACGCCACAGCCTCGCGTTCTCGACGGAGCTCAACCGGTACCTGGACAGCTTCACACGCGCCATACTGGGCCGTCACTGCGTCATACATACCGCCGACGAGGCCACCACTCTGGGCAGCGCCGCCGCCGCCCTCTTGAACGGCTGAAACCGCGCACCGCGGCTAAGCAAATAGATAAGGAAATCCAAGGAGGACAAACACATGCCGCTTGAACTGGGCATAATGGGCAGCGCGAGCTGCGTAGTTACAGAGCAGGACACCGCCAAGGCAGTCGGCTCCGGAGGAGTCGACGTCATGAGCACCCCCAGGCTCGTGGCTCTCATGGAGAACGCCGCGAAGGACAGCGTCGCGCCCTATCTGGAGCCCGGCATGACCACGGTCGGCACCGCACTGAACATCCAGCACATGGCCGCAACTCCCGTCGGTATGAACTGCACCGCCGAGAGCACGCTCATAGAGATTGACCGCCGCCGCCTGGTCTTTGAGATAACCGCCCACGACGACGTCGAAGTAGTCGGCAAGGGCACGCACGAGCGCTTCATCGTAAACAGCGAAAAGTTCGTCAGCAAGTGCAACTCCAAGAAGCCCCAGAACGTCTGACAAAAAAACGCCGCCCACCAGGCGGCGTTTTCCTTTTGGTTAGAACGCATATATACGGCAGCATCCCCGCTCATCGAGCGGGGATGCTGCCATGCCCGGATTTTTGCTCAAAGCTTCCGTTCGGCCGACGCTCTCCAAAGTCATCCGAACGGCAAGCGCCGTTTGCCGGACATGAATATCACTGTAATAGGCCTGAACCGCACCCTATGAATGAAACCATGCGTGTTCGGGCACGAGCTCCGGACATTCTCACTGCTCTATGACCTTGCCGGAACGCACAATCAGCACGGGCTGCGCCTGATAGGCCAGCACTTCCCTGGGTGTGGCGGCGTCAAATACTGTGACGTTTGCAGCTGCGGATTCGCTAATTCCATATTCTTCAAGCCTGAGCAGCCTTGCCCCTCCGCAAGTGAGCATTTCCCACACAGAGTCGACCTCTTCATCGGTAAAGAAACGCTGGATATAGCTCAGGAGCAGCGCAACCTGCTTAACGTCACCGCTGCCAAGCGGATTAAAAAAGTCTCGAATGTTGTCGGAGCCCAGGCCTACGGTGATACCGCCGCCAACCAGTTCTTTTACGGGCGCTATCCTGCGTGTAGAAATTGCCGTTGGAGCTATCGTGGCAGCAAATCCGCCCTCTGAAAGCAACTCTATTGCCCTCTTGCGCTCTTCCGGTGTAAGCACCGCCAAAGTACACATGTGTATGGCGTTTACACGCCCCTCCAAGCCCATTTTCAGCGCTTTATCTACCGTATATGGCAAAAGGTAGTTCTCACGCTTACCCGACTCGTCCAAGTGGAAATCCGCATCCACGCCGTAGCGCTTTGCAAGCTGAAGGATATAGTCTATATGCCTCTCGCCTTCACCGCAGGTAATCGTGTGTCCTCCGATGAGGTCCGCACCCATTTCCAGCGACTCCGGCAAAAGCTTTTCCGTCTCTCCGTCAGAGAATATGCCTTCCTGCGAAAACGCCGCCACCTGTATGTCTAGTATCCCGCGATATTTTTCTCTGAGTGCAAGCATCGCCTCAACGCCCTTGAGCTTCACAATGGCGTCTACGTCGACATTGGTGCGCACGGCAATTGCACCGGAGCGTATTTCTCTCTTAATTATTCTCTCTGCACGCTCCGTGATATCTTCAACGGTAAATTTAGCCTTTTCCCCTCTCGTCAAGGCCCCTTTGGCCCCGCCATCGCCGTCGACATAAGCGGCTCGCTCGTTGAGCAGCGCCTTGTCCATATGCAGGTGGCAGTCGACCAGCCCCGGGACAGCGACCCTTCCTGCCGCGTCAAACTCAAGCTCTGCCGGGCCCAAAAGCGTCTCTGCCATGGCCGTGACAGTTCCGTCCGAGATGCCTATATCAGTTATCCTGCCGTCTACATTTGCTCTTCGTATAAGGATATCGTACATTCCGCTTACGCCTCAACTATCGCAGCAACGAGGTTGGCGCCAAGAGGCCCTTGGTGCTCATATCCAGCGGAGGCAAGTATCATAGTATCGCCAATCATAGAGCCCACAATGGCGTTGATTACGGCTTTTGCGAATATGCCCTGATACCCGGACAGATAATCGGACTTCATTGTAGTCCTGCGCCCACGGATGGAACCCATGGCGTCGGCCCCGGCATTAATGAACACGGTCGCAATGCGCTCACGCTCGGACTGCGGTATAACCTCGTCGAACTTGAGTCCTGCGGCTTTGAAGGCGGCCTTTGCACCATCGACGTCAAGCGTGTCCTTCATAACTCCGGAGCCAATCCTGTACTTGCTCACAGACTTGGTAGAGTTGCCTATAACTATGACCTTGCAGGCCACCTGCTCGTTGCCGGCCGAAGTAGACGCGACATTGGAATACAGGTTCCAATTGCTGCATATGGCCTCGTCGGTGACATCCTCGTCTTTTATCTCGCCCAGGCCGAGCGCCACACCCAGGGCGGATGCGCCCTTGGACTTTGAACCAGCTTCGGCGAAGTTGGTGCTGCAGCAGGTTTTGCCGCGGCTCTGTGCGTCGGCGAGCCTAGCAGCAGTCAGATTGGGGCATTTTACTTCCACGCAGTGGACATCAGCTATATCGGTTATCCCGGCCTCGGCCATGGCTTCTTTGACAGCCTGTGCCACGAGCCTCACCTGTACGGCGGTGCCGTACTCCTCGGGAAGGAGCACCCGCGTAATCTTTATACCAAGAGCGAGACGTTTTTCACTGTTTTCAGGCGCGTCCACTTCCTTGCGCGTGAATACGGTGTAGTGTGGGCTCATCAGGCCGCCGGTAAGCCCTATCATCAGCATAGGTATGCGCTTTGCCACCTGCTCGCGGGTCATGTTCATTTTTACGGAGAGCATAAGCTCAAACGAGAGCGCTGCATATCCACGCGAGTATCCGTCGCCTTCAGTCTGCGCTATTATTGCGGAGATGTCGAACGGGTCTACGGTGCCGTTGTCAATTAGCTTCTCCAGCTCGGACACGTCGTCCGGCCCCGCCATCGGTACTCTGTAAACGTTTACGTCCATCATAAGTCATTTCCTCCTTAGTTTTATTAAAATACCGCTCTTGATTATTATGGCCGTTTCAGCCCATAGCGAACACCGTTGAGCCATGTCGGAGCCACATATGGAGGCTAATTCACGGCGTTACCCGCGTGCCCGTCTTTCTCTCAATCGCATCTTTCATACGGTCGAGCGAAGTTATTATGGCCTCCCCGCCCGACTTCTCCACGAAGCCGCAAACTGCATCTATTTTCGGCCCCATGCTTCCGGCCGGGAACTGTCCCTCCGCCATGTATTCACGAGCCTCCGCCACAGTCATGCTGTCAATATCCCGTTGAGTGGGCTTCCCATAGTCAAGCGCAACTTTTTCCACGCCAGTAAGTATCATGAGTATGTCGGCGCCTATCTCCTCTGCTATCAGTGCGGAAGCCAGGTCTTTGTCTATGACCGCCTCCACTCCCGACAGCCTCCCGCCTTCGTTTACGACGGGGATTCCGCCCCCGCCCGCGGCAATTACCAGGAAACCGGAATTAAGCAGCTCGCTTATGGCCTCGTGCTCGACAATCTCTATCGGTCTCGGCGTTGGAACGACGCGGCGATACCCGCGTCCGCTGTCCTCGACCATAGTAAGGCCGTCGTTTGCAAGCTGCTCGGCCTCTTCTCGAGTGTAAAACGGGCCCACAGGCTTGGTCGGGTGCTGGAAATTCGCATCGTTCCTGTCGACAATGACCCGGGTAACAATTGTGGTTACCTCTTTCTCAATGCTCCGCTCCTTCATCCGGTTATACAGTTCTTGGGAAATCATGTATCCCAGGCTGCCCTGCGTCTGCGCGCCGCAGACATCAAGCGGATTTACGGGTATCACATCCTGTGCGACTTCATTCTGTATTATTATAGAACCGACCTGCGGGCCGTTTCCGTGCGTCAAAACTATGTGATATCCGGCCTGGACAAGGTCCAGTATAGGGTCGCAGCAATCTCGTATATTTTGAATCTGCTCCTCGACTGTACCCTTCTGGCCGTTTTTAGTAATCGCATTGCCTCCAATGGCAATGACGACTGTTTGCTTCATGTTGCCCTCCTAAATTCCTGTATAAGCTATAAAACCAGTACATATAAAAGCAGTATTGCCCCGCATACGGCCGCGCAAGCAATGGTTATGGGCAGGACGCGCCTCAACACGGATCCCTCCTGTCCTGTGAGCCCCATGGTGGATGTACCCAGCACGATGTTCCCTGGACATATAGCGCTGCCTATCGCCCCTCCTGCCGTCTGTGCCCCGAGTATCGCCGGGACGCTCAATCCCAGCAGTTCCGAAGTAGTCATCTGGAACTCGGCAAACAGTATATTTGAGGCCATATTGCTCGACGTCATAAACGCGCCCAGCAGCCCAACTATAGGAGCAAAGAACGCATAGCCGGTGCCAAGCACTCCTACTATCCCCTGCGCCAGCACAGATACCTGACCGCTGCAGCTCATCACCTTCGAGGTGACGATGAACCCTACCACAGCAATTGATGAGGGCACCGTCTTTTTTACGGCCCTGGACATGACGCGTTTAAATCCGCCTTTGGATATGTAACCTTTTTTCTTGAAATACACATATCCGACCACACACGAGATTGTCAGGAAAGTTCCCGGATATGTCAACGGAGCAAGAGGCGAGTAGCTGTCCACTGCCGGTGTAACATATACGTACCCCGTTACCCGCTCCGGGAAAGCGAAGCCTATCTGGAGCTGCTCCAGAAACGATTTAACCGGTGGAATAAGAAGGCAAAAAAGTGTTACAGCCGTGAGTACATAGTACGGAAGGAACGCCTGATTGACGCCCATTTTAATTTCCGCTGCCTGCTCTTTCTCCGGTTTGCGCTCCATTATGGCGCTGTCCGGAATTGCCCACGCTCTACCGTATCTTTCTGTCCGTCCCAACAGCAATGCGGTTACCAGCGCAATGCAGGTTGGGAGGAAGCAGGCCAGGGTCTGGTTTATCTGC
This sequence comes from uncultured Eubacteriales bacterium, assembly GCA_900544765.1. Taxonomy (GTDB): domain Bacteria; phylum Bacillota; class Clostridia; order Oscillospirales; family Oscillospiraceae; genus Scatomorpha; species Scatomorpha gallistercoris. Next base: position 374,697 of record UQWI01000001.1, read on the forward strand.
CCGAGCACGAGCTGGCCTCCGCCCTGTATTGTGCTCAGCAGCAACACAACCGGCAATCCTTCTTTAACGCCCTTCAATTTGCCGTAGAACCAGCAGAGGCACATACCTCCCACGAAGTTATAAAACCAGATAAATATTCCCGCCCACATAGCGGTTTGCAGCATCATGCTCCCGTCACTTATGCCGCTCTGGGTGATAAGCGCCTGCCACGCCAAGGCCAGGGTTCCGAACGTCGCACCCCAAGAGTGGCCCAGCAGTACGATTATTACTGCATACAGCGGCTTAACGCCTATCCCGCAGAGGAGCGGCGCGCCAACTGCAACCGCCACGCCAAAACCGGTTATTCCCTGCAGGAAGCTGGGGAATATCCATCCCAAGGCCATCATTTGTATGAGCTCGTTTGCGCTCATCTTCTTTATGCCGGCCTTCAGTGCATCAAACGCCTTCGCCTCATTGGTAATTTCGTAAATTATTATGGCCGGCCAAACAACCAGCAGTATGACGAAGGCGCTCCATAGGCCTTTCAGCGCCTCCAGACCGACGGTCACCACATCCGTGCGGTATACCGTCAGTGCTACCACGGCAGCAACTGCCAGCGCAATTGGAGCCGCTTTCGCTGCAGGCCAGTTGGCCGCCACCATCAGGACTAGCAGCAGCGCTATAGGCAGCGCCGCAGCTATCCACATAAAGATATTTACAGGTATCGTCACTTCTATCCCTCAATTGCTGAAACTCTCAATATCCTAACCTGTTTACCTCCCACGGCTCGGACATAACTCTCATATACATGCGTCTCAGGTGCTCTGCTTGGACTCCGGCTTCAGCGAAGCGAGGCGCAAGGCTTGATGAAAGGCGTTCGTAGATTTCCTCCGCTTCGGCATAAAGCTCTCCCTCGTTGACAATCAGGCTTCGCCCGTTTTCAATTACCTTCCTGCCGTCTACAAACACCGTGTCCACTCCGCCGCCGTTCCAGTTGTACACCAAACTGCGGCTCAAATTCCCTCCGGGCTGACAAATCGGGCTGCATCTGTCAACCAGGAACAAGTCTGCCCGTGCTCCCACTTCCAGCCTGCCGATATCATCTCGCAGCGCAGCGCCGGCCCCGCCTGTATAGGCCATATGCAGCACGTCGGAAGCCGTTATCCATCGCTCATAGTCAAGCTCAGATATGCGGCTCAGTCGCGCCGCGAGACGCAGCTGCTCCGGCATAGAGGCTCCTCCGCAGTTAACGCCGTCGCTTCCAATTGCGATGTTCACTCCACAGTCCCTATACATGCCCAAAGGGGCCAAGCCGCTCCCCAGATGCAGGTTTGAACCAGGGCAGTGCACAACGCTCACTCCGTTTTCTGCGCACAGGCCTATCTCGCGCTCGGAGAGCCACACAGCATGCACTAGAGACAGCCGGCCGTTGAGCAAGCCCATTTCGTTCAGATGCTCTATCAACCCATATCCATATTTCTGCTTTGAAAACACGGCCTGGGTTTTGGACTCCAGGGCATGTGTCTGCCAGCCCATAGCGTACTTTCTCTCCAGCTCGCCAGTAATCTGCAGCAACTTGTCCGAGCAGCGCTGCGGGCCATCCGTCCCCAGCATGACCCGCACCAGCCCGTTCTTCCCGGAACAGTCCCGGTATGCCTCTTCCACTACCGATGCGAACTTCTCGGGACTTTGAGCCGCTCGCCGGGCACTCCCCCGCTCCGGCAGCTCTGTTTCATCGGCCGGCAGTGTATCAAGGAAGTCCAGGTCGGCAAACATGAGCGCCAGATTGGCTCGCATACCTATTTTTTCGTACGCGCTTGCAGCAGCCTCTATCCCCTCGGGCGTGAGCACCGGTCTCTGTGAAAAGTGGTCCACCACGCAAGTCGTGCCGCTTTTCAGCATTTCCAGGGCGGAAATCAGCGTGCAGACGTATATTTCCCTAGGTGTCCTGAAGGAACCGCCTGCGATTGCGTAAAGCATGTAAATGTCAAGCGGCATGCAGTCTACACTGCCTTTAAGATAACTCGTGTAGGAATGCGCATGGGCGTTTATGAACCCGGGCAGCGCCAGTTTTCCGGATGCGTCTATCGTCTCATTGGCATCCACCTCCCGAGTCGGGTTGCCTATGCCTGCTATGATATTGCCTTCTAGCAGAATGTCACCACGCCCCCAAGAGCTGCAATCTGGCAGCAAATACGCTACGTTTTTGATGAGAATGGACATACAGCATCAGAGCTCGTACTTGTCTGCGTAGCCGTACAGCGCCTTCTGGAACATCTCAATGGGCGCGCTCGATATACCTGCGCCTATCATACCGACTCCGGCCTCCTTGCTGACTATAGCCGTGTTTATGAGCGGGGTTATTCCGCTCTCTACGACTTTAGCTATATCTATACCTATCGGCGTGCCTCGGAAGTCGAGGTTTGGCATACAGTACTGTTCGCTCTCAGATATAGCTATCTCATACATGTCCATGGTGTTGTTCAGGGCGTCCTTATAGCTGCCGGCACCCAGGAAGCGGACTATCGCAGGCGCAGAGGCTATAGCGAATCCCCCTACACCTCCCGTTTCCATTATGGCGCTGTCACCTATATCACGGTTTGCATCCTTCTCGCTGAATCCGGAAAAATACAGTCCCTTGACCTCTGCGGCCGGCGCCGTAAACCACCTGTCGCCAAGAGAACTCACCCGTATTCCTATTTCCACGCCGTTGCGGGCGATTGCCGTGACCATCGTGGAGTATTCGATGCCGTGAGCCGAATCTGCCGCCGACTTGTTGGCCGCCATAGCGAAGTTCAGGAAAAACTGGTCGTTATTCGTTGTGAGGAAATGTACTATCTCCTTGAGGCGCTCTTTGTTGTCCGTGACATCCACCAATGCGCTAATTATCGTCTTTATGAACACGTCGGTGGAGGCGTTGTTGCGCATATGCAGCTCGTCTCCCATAAGCAGGGCCTGCGCTATCAGCACCTTCAGATTGACGCCGCCCATTGCCCGGACCGTTTTCTTCATAGCCGGTGCAAGCACCGATTCTATCCATTTAAGCCGCTCGACCGTGTGCTCCGAATATGCGCCGAATCTTATTACGTCGCCGGTGCCTTCATTAAAAGTGCTGTAGGCATAATTGCCGTTCTCCTCGTTTTTAACGCAGATGAGCGGCATCGAGTACGAGGTTATGCCCGTCATTGGGCCTACTGCTCCCCTGCTGTGGCACGGAGCAAAGCTAATTCTGCCCGAGTCTGCAAGTTCCGCTGCCTCGCTGTCGGACGCGGCCAGCCCTTCATATTTGAGCACGCCGATGACAGCCCCGCGCATGGGGCCGCACATATCCTTCCAAGCTATGGGCGGTCCCGCGTGAAGCAGGGTGTACTTGTCTATTCCCAACACCTCATGCGCCGGGCGGACGTCAACCCACACCGGCTGGGCGTTTTTAAGCTTTACAACCGCCTTTTCATTGGCCGCGCGCACTAGCTCCTTCATATGTTTTCCTCCCTCCTGGACGGGCCCTTTCACACGCCCTCATATTCGGCGAAAGCGTATAGGGCCTTTATGAAGCAGTCCATCGGCGCATTTACTATGCCTGCGCCCACCTGGCCTATGCCCGGCTCCTTGTGTGCCATTCCCGTGTTGATGACGGGCAAGATGCCGGTCTCCACAACCTTGCGTATGTCTATTCCTGTAGCGGTCCCCACGAAATCCATCGTCGGCATCAGGTAAGTCTGATTTAGCCCAACGGTAATCTCCTGCATATCGCGGGAGTAGTTTATTGCCTCTTGCACAGAACGCGCTCCAACGAAGCGGACCACCGCCGGGGAAGAGCCCATTGCGAAGCCGCCAATGCCGAATGTCTCGCATATGGCACTGTCGCCCATGTCGGGATTTGCATCCTTTTCAGAGTAACCCGGGAAATACAGGCCCTTAGGCATAAGGACGGGGGCCTCAAACCACCGGTCGCCCAGAGCGCTCACCTTTATGCCGAAGTTGGTGCCGTTTCGGCTCATGGCCGTGACAACGGAGCAGTGCTCTATGTTTTTTACGGGGTCCATGGTGGCCTTGCCAGCGGCCATAGCCAGGTTTAAGAAGAACTGGTCGTTACCGGATATGAAACTCATTATCCGCTCAAGGTCGGCCCTATCTGCCACGACCCTGGCCAAAGCGGGACCTATCTCCCGCACAAACAGAGCAGATGCGGCTATGTTCCTCTGGTGCATCTCGTCGCCCATCGCCAGCGCCTTTGTAATCATGACCTTCAGCGAAATTGGGCCGGTCACCTCCAGCGTCGCCTTCATAGCGGGGCCGAGGGTGTTCTCCATCCACTTCAGCCGCTCGATAACCCCGGGCCCGTTTGCGCCGAAACGCATCACCTTGCCCAGACCTTCATTGAATGTGCTGTAGGCCACATTGCCGAACTTAGTATTTACGACTTTCCAAAGCGGCATGGAGTAGGTTATCATGCCGGTCATCGGCCCTACACAGCCCATGCTGTGGTCGCTGACGAACTTAATTTCACCGGCCTGAACCATTTTCTCGGCCTCTTCCAGGGTTTCGGACATTCCCTCGTATACCGCTGCGCCCAGAACAGCCCCTTTCATTGGGCCGCACATGTCCTCCCAGGCAAGCGGCGGGCCTGCGTGCCCTATAGTTCTCTTGTCAATGCCCGGCAGCACATCTTTGGCATACACCACGTCAACGAGCTCCGGCTCTGCGGCATTCATGCGCTCGAAGGCTTCCAGATTCGCTAAATCAATGTGATTCATGTCCGCTGCACCTACTTACTTAGCTTTTCGAGTATCTCTATCAGCCTGGGGTCTCCTCCCGCAGGCGGCTTCCAGTCTATATGGCAGACCGGTACGTTCTGGTCTAGCATGGCCTCGTAAAAGCTCTCAAGTCCGACATTTACAACCTTGAGCTGGGTATGGAAAAGTTCGTTTACTGTCAACATGACATTTTCTCCTTTCAAGAGATGGCGGACAGAATGCGTGCCGCCGCACGGGAAGCCTGTGCGTTGCTGGGCATGACTATGACGCCGGCGGACCTGAGCTTATCTTCCTGCTCGGAGCGCTTCTGAATGTCGTTATCGGTGCCGCACACGGAGGCAACAAATACAATGTTTCTGTCTCCGGCGAGTATACGGGCCTCAGTCACTGCGTTGGCCAGGGCTCCGGCGGGGTCCTCGTGGCAGCCGTATCCAAGCACACAGTCGAAGAGCATAACGGCCGTCTCCGGGTCGAGCGCCTCCTTTTTTATGCGCTCAACTCTCAGCCGCACATCTATCATCGGGTGAGGCATACCGTCGGTAAAATAGTCGTCTCCCATATCGAGCAAGGTGTTGCCTACGCTCTCCTCGACATTTTTAAGCATGTACTCCTCATCCAGAGCTATGTTCGAATTGACCTCACCTACAGCGTCCTTGAGCAGAATCATCGCCTCATAGCAGAGAGTACCGCCGGAGTATAGGCCCCTTATATATTTCTGTCCCGGTTTGAGCGCAGCCACGGCCTTGGATACCAGCTCGTCCATATCTTTGCCGGACTTCCCTGTTTCGTCAGCGCCTATTTCTTTACCCTTTTCGAGATCCACCATGTAAGCCGCCGCCTCTTCCAAGTTTCCGGCCGGTATTATTCCGGTGCCGTCAAAGCACGACTTGTCGGCCCCCATGAAGCAGGCCACCACAGGCTTATCCGTGTCTTTCAGCGACTCAATTATCTCGCGGAGCACGCTTTCCGCAGGTGGCTTGGAAATTATGCCTATAACACGGGTGCCTGGGTCATTTTTAAGCGCCTCCAGGGCCTGAAGCATCATCTTGCCTCCCACCGCTTCTTTGACGTCTCTGCCTCCGGTGCCAAGGGCCTGCGAAATGCCGCCGCCCAGTCTGTCTATTACCACGGTCGCCTCCTGCAGGCCGGTGCCCGCCGCCGCGACTACGCCTATGCTGCCCTGACACACCACGTTTGCAAATCCCAGGGCCACGCCGTTAATGATGGCAGTACCGCAGTCCGGCCCCATCATCAGCAGGTCATGTTCAAGCGCATAGTCCTTCAGCTCGATTTCCTTCTCAAGACTGACGTTGTCCGAGAACAGCAGCACGTGCATGCCGTTTTCCATGGCCTTCATGGCCTCGCCGCCAGCATATTTGCCCGGCAGTGAAACAATGGCGAAGTTCGGCTCCCCAAGCTTTTTCACGGCGGAATCCATAGTTTTGGCGCGCAGGTGCTCCTCCCCTGCGGCGCTGAGCTCCTTGTTTTCAAATTGCTCGGCCAACACTGCGAGCGCGGCGTCAACCGTCTCCTGACCGTCTGCAATAATGCCTATGACCAGGTCATTGGCAGACACCTTGGCAGCGTCCTCGGGGCTGAGCACACCTGAGTTGATCATAAGGGACTTGTTGTGCTCGGTGCCCATCATAACTGCGGCCTCTTTAACACCGTCCATATTTGACAGATTACTGGAAAACAGCATCAAAGTGACGGAATCGTAGTACGCATTTGGCCTGACTTCATTGTAAGAAACCATTTGGTAACCCTCCAATTTTCATATTCATTGACAACCATCTGTAACTCTAACAATTGCTTCACCGGCTGTAAGCAGGCCGCACATGGAATCCGCTCCGGAGGAGTGCCCGACCGACATTGCCCGTCTTACAGCTCCTGCCACTTCTTCCTTTGGCCTTCCCGTCTCAAACAGCCCAAGCACAGTCTCGCTAAACTCTCCATATACCGCCGACTTCAGGAAAGCCGCGCTTACATCTGTGGTGGAGTGAAACCGCTCCAGTATTTCGCGCGAAAGAAGCTCTCGAAAATCGTCGGCGGCCTTTTCACCACGCGCGGCGTACAGGGCAGCAATGACGCCCACATTGAAATCGTCCCCCGCCGGGGTAAGTCCTTGGCCCAGGCCTATAAGTCCTGCACACTGCTCCGCAGCGCCCCTCCAGTCGCACTCCAGAGCCCTCCCGTAAAAACAGTTTGCGTATCTATGGGATAGCCTATGGCATTCCGAAACACTCTCCGCAACCGGCATGTGCAAAGCCGCCTCCACGAAGCAGCTGCTGTGAGAATTTCTAATCAGCTCCAGTCTGAGCACAGGCAAAAGTTCACTAAGCGCGCGCACGCCCTCCGGCCTTCGGCAGTTCAAATGCGGATCCCATCTTTCCGCCCTGCCGGCGTCCAGCAAATACCTGCCAGCATGCAATATGCCGTCAAACGAAACCACGTCTCCTCTTTGCAGCTGCAAACGGGAAAAGCCGTCCGGTGTCAAATCCACCGTAAGAGATATCGGAGTTCTCGGAACATCCTCGGGCTGCAGGGCCAATAACTCTCCATTTATTTCTATATTGACCGTGGAGCGATATACTGAATGGACAAAACCCGTAGCGCCCGGAGTCAGAAGCGCATTTGCTCGCTCGGCACAGTCCAAAATCAGGAGCATCCTTCCTTTCACCTCTCTGAGAAAAGTATCCCATTTCAGCCCGGCTAAGTCACCGGAGGCTAATCCAAAAACCTCCGGCCGTCATTGTGCACTTTGTACGAATACATATATTTACGCTTCCAATCACACAGTTCCGGACTTCAGTCCTCCGTTTCCGAGCTTGTCCTGGCCCTGTCGGTATACTCTCTCGGCATTGTTTTCAGGACTTTCATAATGTGAAGTCCCATTTGCAGCTCGAGCATTTCCTCCGGGTCCTTCAGCTCCGAGCCCAATATGCCCTTTATTTTTTCGATTCTATAAATAAAAGTGTTGCGGTGCAGATACATCCTTTTCGCGGCCGTGCTGATGTTGGAGTTGCACTGGAAATACTGCTCCAACGTCTCCACGAGATTGGTTTTGTTCTGTTCGTCATAGTCATACAATTTTCCAAGTACGCTGGAGCAGAACTCGTACAGATATTCTTTCGACTCAACAGAGTTTATAAGCCTGTACACCATCAGCTCCTCATAGTAGCTGGCATGCTCGGATGACTCTATCTGCTCCGCAATGCGCAGCGCCTCCTTCGCCTGCATGTAGCTTTTGGAGATTTCAAGGAATTCTTCACTCGGCTTCCCTACAGCTATCCGTACGCCGTAAACCTCGTGAGACGAAGTAAGCGCATCGTATATTGAATCCACGAAGTCCGAGAGCAGCATCGACATCTTTCCGTCCATCTCCGAGTTGTGCACACGGATAAAAGTTATTATCAGGTTGCCCCTGTGAATCGACACCGTTTCCCTCTTTTTTTCATAGGAAACGTCCTCGATAACACCTATCAGCCTCTCTTTGAGCTGGTTAAAAGACTCCCTTTCTCCCGTTCTGCCCTCTTCCTTTTTGGAATCCAGCTCGGGCCTATACACCTTGGTGAGCATGCAGACGTACTTCTTTCGCACGTCCATGTAATGTATCTCCGCCAAGCTGCTTGCAGCGTTTACGGATTCTATCTTGCCTTGAATCAGGTCATCAAAGAAATCCTGACGCAGATGGTGCTTAATCTCTTCTATCTGCCTGGCCTTCATGCGCTCAAGCGCAACCGTCGTACTGCAGCTCTCCAGCGCCATATATTCGAGGCTGGACATTTTGCATACAGTTTCCCAGACCACCAGATAGCCATATATAGACTTGTCCGCCACGACCGGCATAATACGGCAGACAACGTTGCCGTTCACATCCGGGTAGCGGCGTTTTACAGACTTCGTAAACTCATCGAACTCAACGGGCAGCTCTTTTATGAAACTTCTTGAGAACACCCTCTCCCGGCTCTTCAAATACAGGTTTGATTTAAGAGGCACTGGGTTTTCCGGCAAATCAGAGTACGCAAGGAGCCTCCATTTGCTGTCGACTATTATCAACGGGTTATGGATTAACACGCTCACAAGGCGAACTATTTTCTCAAGGCCCCCGCCCTCCAATGCACATTGAGTTATTGTGTTGTGTATGTGTATTATTTTTTTCAGCTTAGTATCTTCCCGCTTGAAGATAGCGTTATTTATAATGTTGGAAAGTGTAGAAAGCGCGTATTGATACGGTATTTCTACAAGGGGAAAACCCAAATTCTCTGCTTCCTCAATCATACCTGCCGGTATGCTATCGAGGTAGCGTTTAGTCTTTATTCCAAGACCTGCGCAGCCGATGTCGGCCAATTCCCTCACAATTCGCCGCTGCAAATCCTTGTCATCTTTAAAGATATACCCCGTACTGAGTATGAAATCCCCCTGGGACAACCAGTCATAGGTATCCGGGTTATCTATGATATTTACGTTCGTTATCTCCTTAGTTCTTCCATCATGTCCCGCAACCAGATTTATGCCGGCAAGCGCTTTTTCTTCCAATAAATGTTCGACTGTGTAGGGCGTCAAATTATCTACCTCCAATAATATAGGCTAAGGTGATGTTCAGCTAAAAAGCATAACTCTCAATGCGCACAACAGAAGAACAGCAACACAAGCTGAGAGTATCCCCTCAGCTTGTGTTGCGCACTATCATTGTGGAGCTGTTCAGCTCTGCTTGTCACTGATGCACGTCGGGGTAATCGTGATGGTCTCAGCATCCTTGAGGATAACGCCGACTCGCTGCAGCCACTTCATGAAATACAGGAATATCAGCTCGAGCAGGCCCGTAGCAAGGCGTACAACGACCGAAATGATGACCATCTGAACCATGGCGGCAAGGCTCTTAGTACCCGCAAAGGCAAGCACCGTAAATATAATAGCGTTGGCAACAAGTCCCACGCTGGTGGAAACCAGCGTCCTCAGCCACAGTTTGCCCGTGCCGGTTTTGTTCTTTATCTTTGCAAATAGGTGTACGTTGAGCAGGCCTCCAATATAGGTAGCGATAATGCTGGCAATAGTAACGCGGGGTACAACGCCCATAAGGGTCTTGAACCAAACATAGTTGTCCTCGCTTCCGGCGGGGCACGGCAGGTAAATCAGCCAGATTAGGTATACTGTTGAGAGCGCACGAACTATGAACTGGCATGTAACTGAAGATTTGGCTATCTCCCTGCCGTAAAACTCGTTTATATAGTCCTCACCACATGCGAGTATCGGGTACATGAGAGAGCCGGCTATGATGTAGAACTCCTGACCTGCTATGGTCAAAGTGCAGTCCTTGGACGACGTGAAGGAGACCATTATCTGCAGGCCGGCCATAAGGCCAACCATTATAAACGGAGCATATTTCTTGCCCATGCGGTCCGCCAATATGGCGCCTATAATTATTACTATCAGGCCGAATCCGGCTGTAAGAAGCAGATTGGGTATGCCGGACCACGGTCCGGTTATTAATCCGTATTCCATGACTTTAACTCCCCTCTTATTTTGTCAAAGCTCTTTGTTTTTCAAAACAATTTTAGGAATTTCCATAGAGACCGTACCGACAGGGTTCACAACCTGGCACACCTTCAGGTCAGCCGTCTGGCCCACAAGCGCATATGCCTCATCGAAACTGCATCCGTTGTGCTCAACCACAAAATCAATAGCCTTGCGGGTCACGGCTATGCACGCCTCGGACAGCTCGTGTCCGGAAACAATCAGCTCAAAACTGCCGTCTGTCTCCACAGTCGGGCAGCTGAGGTTCCGTCCTTTAATGACGTCAACCGTCATCACTACCGTGCTGCCTATCTCAATGCCCGTTCCAAGCACTTCTCCATATCCCATGGCTGCATGGACGTCTCCAACGGCGAGCAGCGCACCAGGCACATTTACCTGAAGATACAAAGTGTTCCCTGTAGTGACACTAAGTGAGTCCATATTTGCGCCGTGGGTTCCAGGCACAAGGCAGTCCACAGGGTCGCCCGACGGGGCAACACCCAGCGTGCCAATCATCGGCCTGGTTGGGAAAGAAAGAGTATCGCTGAAAACAACACTGTTGTTCTCCACCCTCACCTTTCTCATGTAGCAGTGGTCGACCTCATTCATAAGTATCCCCATCCACTGTCCCATCCACATTTTGCCTGCGTCATCCAGCCTTATATCCTCTATCTTCACACTCAGGATATCTCCAGGCTCCGCACCCTCCACATAAATTGGTCCGGTTATAGAGAGTATCCGCTTAGGATATGGCTCAACGGAATAGTCCTTGGTGAACGTTTCATCGGGTATGCCGGGTTTGGCTGTTTCCACTGCTATAGTCTCACCTGCGCCGATAGTTATGGCCGGTATATTGTCTTTATCCATAACATGAATCACGTTCGCAGCGTAAAGATGTTTCATGGCTTCACCTCTCTCAAAGATAGATTAATTTATTGTGTTTCGCGCCGGCTTTCGAATATCACACCTTGTTTCTGTCACGATTATAGCAAGCGGACCTTTGTTTGCGCATCGTATCAGTGCATAAATAAATCGATTTTTCGTTAGGCAAATTGACCAATTATACATAATTTCACGCATTTTGACTAAACATATTTATTGAAATTGTGCATTATATCGTTTTGACAACAGAAGCATCGTGTTTTACTCACTTTTAAAGGTAATGTCCCCGTATTTATGCTCTCCACAACGCTGCATGTTTATCAGGTATAAAGAAGAAGGCCTTGAAACGTCTTAGTTTCAAGGCCTTCTTTGATGCGCAAATATTAATGAAAACTCAAGCTCAAATAGACTCTGGTTTTATCTCTCGTTGGTTTAAGCAGTCAAACGCATAATCGCCAAAGCTTTATATAAGTTATATACCTCAGGCATTTTGTGAATGCTGTGGCCCAAACACTCTTGTATTCGCTTAAGCCTGTACTTGAGTGTGCTTATATGTATAAACAGATACCCAGCTGCTTGCTCATTTTTCCCATCAGCGTCAAGCAGGTATACAGCAAGTGTATTCCACAGCTCATCAGTCATGACCTGCCCCTTAGTTTGCAGCCTGATAA
>UQWI01000002.1 GCA_900544765.1 uncultured Eubacteriales bacterium
GCGGTTTTGCCCCTCGCGGGAAACTTGTTGGGGAGTGCCTTCCCCAAACCCTGCTTTGCGGCTTGCGCCGCATATCCCCGCCGCTTACAGAGCTTCCCGCATTGGGACTGCTCCGGCGGTTTCGGAGAGCACCTTCATGGTGAGCGCCGCCACAAACTTGGATGAGTGCGGACGCGAGATTAGCTTGCAGCCCATAAGCTCCTCCATGGCCTCCGGATTGTGCGTCCACGCCGCAGTGGCCACGGTTCGGATATTACGTTCCACCGTTGACCATTTTACACCGTACTGCTTTCCAACCTCGGCATACACCAACTTGGTTATCAAAGTCAGTCGTTCCGGTTCAGACGCGCACATCTCAACTGCACGCATTGTCTGAAAGTACCCGGCGTAGTTTGGCGTAATGCCAAGGTCGTGCAATATCCCGTATACCCGTACACTTATGCTGTCCATGCTCTTACACCCCTTGAAATGATTAATCGCGCTTAGGTTTGTAGTTATTAACCATCTCCATGACCTTTTCGGGTCCAATGGAATACAAAAGTAGAACTGGAGCCGAACGCCCGGCGCCGCGCAATATTCATCTGCTGCGGCACAGGACGCGCTGTTCTCAAGGTCCTTGAGCGAGGTGGTGTTGGCCCCGGCCAAGGAGCTGAGAAGTCCCCGCGAAATTCCCCTCTCTTTGTGAAGTCATGCCATGTTTTTACCAACTTCTAAGGTATATGACATAAAAATCCCTCCGCACTATAGAATAGAAAAGATTTGCGAATTTGGACAGTAAGTATACTGCTGATTTTGAAATTTTTTATAAAAATATGCCGCCGGACCAGATGACAATGGCCGGCAGCAGACATCAGCAATCCAAACTGTCTATTTTGTCGCAGTAGTTGAGTAACGGATGAAGCTCACTTCGGGCCTGCATGACCAGAAGCTCTCCCGGCGTCACCCACTTCGCATCGCACACTTCCTCGCGCTGCAGCGTCAGCTCCGGCAAAGGCTCCGGTGCGGGGAACATCCAGGCGTCGTAAAAATCACGTTCACGCCGGACACTGTGTATCAGGCTGGCGCGCCTGCCGTCCAGGCACAGGCCCAGCTCTTCGTGAATCTCACGCAATATCGCCGTCAGGCTGTCCTCTCCCGCGAGCACATGCCCGCCGGTAGGTTCCCAGAGCAGGGGATACTTTTTGCCCTCGGCCCGCCTCGTCAGCAGCACGCGTCCCTGCCCGTCGCGTATCCAGCCGCTGACGGAGAGGTGATAGCGCCCGGGCGGGACAGGGTCGCCACGGCGCAGCGTTTCGCCTGTCGGGACTCGTCCGGCATCGTACAAATCCATCAGCTCACCGGTCAGCGGCGCGCCTTCCAGCCCGTGCGAGGCGTCGTATATCTGCATCCCGGCGCGGGACGCGCTGCTTAAAGCCTCGCGGCTGTCGTCCAGCACGAGGCAGCGCGATGGCTCGACGCCCAGCCGCCTCGCGGCGAGAAGAAACACGTCCGGCTCGAACTTGCCGCGGTGGGTTTCGTCGGTTGAGCAGAACGCGTCGAAGCTGCCCGTGAGCCCCAGCCGCTGCAGGCAGGGGACATACAGGCGCTCCGGCAGACTTGTCGCCACGGCCAGCCTGACGCCGAGCGTGCGCAGCCGGGACAAATATTCGCGCGCGCCCGGCAGCAGTGCGGCCCTGTTCGCGTACTCGTCCAGCGAGAGCGCATCCCACTCGTCAAGCAGACGCTCGGGGGACTCCTGCAGCCCGAAGCGCGAGACGGTGTACTCTGCGGCCTCGGCGAAGCTGAGCGAGTGGACGCGCACGACGTAGTCGCGCGGGCAGGGCAGGCCGCGGGCGGCGAGCGGTGCGGCAAGTATGCCGTCCCACACGGACATCGTGTCGAGCAGCGTGCCGTCCAAATCAAAAATAGCGGCGTCGAAGTTCATAAAATTTTCCTCCTTTTTTTGAACTACGCCGGCAAAACGAAAGCCTCCGTACCGGTACGGGGGCTCAAAAAAGCGCAAACCGGCACGGAATTGCTCCCGTGCCGGCATTAACCGACAGGTCAAGAGGTCCGGCGTGAACCGTTTTCAGCCTTTCGGCTCCCTCGCAACTGATCTGACATATTCGGTTGAGTTTATCATACCATCCGGCGGCGGAATATGCAAGCGCGAAATCCGGCTGCTGGCGTAAGCGAGGCGCGTGTGATACAATACAAACATAGACTGTGAAACGGGGGATAGCATGACCGAAGTAGTGGCGGCGCTCATTTGGGAGCGCGGGAAATTTATGATTTGCCAGAGACCCGCCGGTAAGGCGAGGGGCCTGCTGTGGGAATTTGTCGGCGGCAAGGTGGAGCCGGGCGAGACGAAGGCCGACGCGCTCGTGCGCGAATGCCGGGAGGAGCTTGGCGTCACCGTTGGGGTGGGCGAGGCGTTCATGGAGGTCACGCACGAGTATCCGGACCTCACCGTCCACCTCACGCTCTTCAACGCGGAGATAGCTTCAGGCACGCCGCAGAAACTTGAGCACAACGACATCCGCTGGATAAGCCCGGAGGAGATAGACGGCTACGACTTCTGCCCGGCCGACGAGGTGATATTGCAAAAGCTCAGGCGGGAAGGGCCTGATAACGGGAAAATATAGGGCGGGTTTCCGCCCTATATTTTTGTTTTTCACCCCACGGAACCTTTCCCGGCCCGGCACGTCTTACTTGTAACGGGAAAAATTAAATGGAGGTGCAAAAAATGAGACGCAAGCTTATGTGTGCAGCGCTGGCTCTGGCCTTTGCGCTGCTGGCGGCGTGCGGCGCGCCGGAGGCCCAGCCCTCACCCACGCCGGATGCCAACCAGGTGAGCTTCACGCGGGAGAACTTCCCGCGCCTTGACGGCTCCACATCTACAGCTCCGCTGGGAACGGCCATCGCCGCCGTGCTGCTGGGAGAGAGCGAGGACGAGGTGTCCGACCTCATAAACTTCTCGCGCACGACGGAGTCATACCGCGAGCTGATGCGGGGGAACCGCGACCTTGTCATCGCGGCGGAGCCCAACGAGACCGTGTTCGGCGAGATGAAGGACGCGGGCTTCGAGATCAAGATGGAGCCCTTTGCCATGGACGCGCTCGTGTTCATGGTCAACGCGGGCAACCCGGTGGAGTCGCTCACGCTTGAGCAGCTGAGGGGCATCTACACCGGAGAGATAACGAACTGGAGCGAGGTAGGCGGCGAGGACGCGGAGATAGTCGCCTTCCAGCGCAACGCCGAGTCCGGTAGCCAGGTGCTGATGGAGAAGCTGGTCATGGACGGGACGGAAATGATAGACCCGCCGGAGGGCGGTATGGTCGGCGAGATGGGTACGCTCATATCTGCCGTCAAGGAGTACGACAACAGCGCCAACGCCATAGGCTACACCGTCTACTACTATGCTCACGATATGCAGATGGCCGACGGGCTCAAGCTGCTGAAGGTGGACGGCGTGGAGCCTGACGCCGAGACCATCCGCTCCGGCGAGTACCCCTTCCTCAACCCCTACTACGTCGCCATTGACGCAGCCGAGCCCGAGAACTCAATGACTCGCGTGCTCTTCGACTGGATACTCGGCCCCGACGGGCAGAAGCTAGTGGATATGCAGGGCTATGTCGCGGTGAACGGGGTGGGCTGAGATGAAAGCAGGCAGAATAGCGCTTTTGCTCGCGTTTGCGCTGCTGCTCACGGCCTGCGGCGCGCCGGAGGCGGAGCCTTCGCCTACGCCTGGCAGCTCCGGCGGGGAGGTTGCAGTGCACTGGGACGCGCTCACGCCCAAGCCGGAGAATGTGGCCAAGCGCTGGTATGAGGGGTATACTGACGAGCTGATACCCTCGGACGATTACGGCGAGCTTGTGCCGTACATCGGCGGCGAAATGTCGCATCATTATGTGGGTACAAGCTGGTACTACGGGCTCACAACCCGCGACGGCGTCATCATCACCGATCCGGTGTACGCAGATGTGAGCGCCACAGACGGGGGAAGCGCGCTCGTGCTCCGCACAGCCGTGCCGAACGATGCTCCGATAGTGGACGAGTGGACGCCAAGGCACGACGACCGCTATGGCCTCGCCGCCATAGACGGCTCCTGGTACACGGGGCAGATATACACCGACAAAATATGCACCAGCACGCTCGGCGCTCTATTTTTCGATACGGATGGCGACGTCGTTATGGTCTCCGCCGAGGACGGCTCCGAGCTCTTCCGCTGGAGGGCGGACGAGTTGCCCATAGAGGGCCTGGAACCAAGCCATTTCTACTGGGAAATCGTCAGTGTCGAGGGCGAATACATGAGATTTATGCACTGGGGCACAGGGGGAGAGAACAGATACGACTACGTCGACCTCAGGACAGGCGAGCTGCTTGATACCGCGCCAGATGTGTTCAACGTGGTATATGACGGCGAGACCATGCGCTACGATGGCGGCACCTACACCGTCTCTGACGGCGCCGTGACCATAAACACGGACAGCGGGGAGACGCACACCTTCACGGTGCCCGACTGGGCCGGAGAGTTTTTCTATCCCGACATAAACGGCGACCGCATCCTGATTGGACATGACGGCGTGACCCTGCTTACCGACCTCGACGGGAACGAGCTCGCGCGTATAGACGGGATAGCAAACTGGACTTGGCAGTTGTACGGTACGGCCTGGTCGCTCCCGGCCGTGACCGACTATGTTTCAAGCGAGGACGGTCTCGGGTTCTGGGTGGACTACACGCTTTATGACCGCGACGGCGAGCTGATGGGGAAATTCTCCGGCAATGTCGAGCAGTGGGGCGATCGTCTGCTCATAGCCGATAGCGACAGCTACCGTCTCACAGACCTTGAGGGCAGCGACCTCATACGCCTGTCCCGTTTCGACCAGCTGGACATACCGGCGGAGGAATAGCATACAATATAAAAACAAAAGCGGCCGCGCAGAACGTGCGCGGCCGCTTTGCCGTGTGTGTTTAGCTGTCAGCCGCCGAGATACGCCTTGCGTACCTGGTCGCTCTCGGCGAGCTCCCTGCCCGTACCGCTGAGGGTGATGTTGCCGGTCTCCATGACGTAGGCACGGTCGGCCACGGACAGGGCCATCTGTGCGTTTTGCTCGACAAGCAGTATGGTCGTACCGGCGTCGTGCAGCTTTTGGATTATCTCGAATATCTGCTCGACAAGTATGGGCGCGAGACCCATGGAGGGCTCGTCGAGCATCAGCAGCTTGGGCTTGCTCATCAGCGCGCGTCCCATGGCCAGCATCTGCTGCTCACCGCCGGAGAGCGTTCCCGCTATCTGCTTGCGGCGTTCTTTAAGGCGCGGGAACTGCGCGAACACCTTCTCAAGCTCGGCGTCGACGCCGCTGCCGCCCTGGGTATAGGCACCCATGTCCAGGTTCTCCTGCACGGTCATCTGCAGGAAGATGCGCCGCCCTTCGGGGACTTGCGCCAGGCCGCGCTCAACTATCTTGTGCGGCTGCAGGCGGGAGATGTTTTCGCCGCAGAACTCTATGCAGCCCGTCTTAGAGCGCAGCAGGCCGGATATGGTCTGCAGCGTGGTGCTCTTGCCGGCCCCGTTCGCGCCTATCAGCGTGACTATCTCGCCCTCGTCGACGTGGAAGGATATGCCCTTGATGGCGTGGATGGCGCCGTAGTATACATTTATATTATCTACCCTGAGTATTTCGCCCACGGCTCACGCCTCCTTTTTGCGGCCCAGGTAGGCCTCGATTACCACGGGGTTGGACTGTATATCCTCCGGGGTACCCTTGGCTATGACCTTGCCGAAGTTCAGCACGCATATTCCCTCGCATATTCCCATGACGAGGTTCATGTCGTGCTCGATGAGCATGATGGCTATCTGGAAGGTGTCGCGTATCTTGATGATGTTTTCCATGAGCTCGGCCGTCTCGCTGGGGTTCATACCTGCGGCGGGCTCGTCGAGCAGCAGCAGGCTGGGGTTCGTGCCGAGCGCGCGGACTATCTCCAGGCGGCGCTGTGCGCCGTAAGGGAGGGAGCCCGCCTTGGCGTTCGCCAAGTCCTGCATGTCGAAAATGCTGAGCAGCTCCATGGCGCGCTCGTGGGCTATGCGCTCCTGCTTCCAGTAGGAGGGCAGGCGGAGGATGCCGCTGAAGTAGCCGTACTTTATCTGGTTGTGCATGCCGAGCTTGACGTTGTCCTCGACCGAGAGGTTGGAGAAGAGCCTGATGTTCTGGAAGGTGCGCGCCACGCCGAGCTTGTTCACCTGCACGGTGTTCATCCCGGCGGTGTCCTTGCCGTCTATCATTATAGTGCCGCGTGTGGGCTGATACACCTTCGTTAGCAGGTTGAACACCGTAGTCTTGCCCGCGCCGTTGGGCCCGATGAGGCCTGCTATCTCCGTGCGGCCTATGGTGAGGTTGAAGTCGTCCACGGCGGTGAGGCCTCCGAAGTCTATGCCCAGGTGCCGGGCTTCCAGCACCGGAAGCTTGTCGAGGTCGCGCTCTGGTATATAAGCGTCGCTCGGCATGTTCACGAGCGGGCTTTCAATCTTGGATTTGACCTTAGCCATTTGCCGTGCCCCCTTTCTTGCCCCTGCAGGCGAATATGCCCTTCAAGCCGTCGGCGCTGCGCGAAAAGACGGCCCTGAACTGCGGGCTGTTTGTGGCCAGCATTACCAGGATGAGCACGATGGCGTAGACCAACATCCTGTAGTCGTCGAAGCCGCGCAGGGCCTCGGGCAGTATGGTCAGGACGGTCGCGGCGATTATGCTGCCCCATATCTTGCCCAGACCGCCGAGCACGACGAACACGAGGATGAGTATCGAGGTGTTGAAGTTGAACTTTGTGGCGGCGAGGTTGGAGAAATTGAGGCCGTAGAGCGCGCCGGCGGCCCCGGCCAGGGCGGCGCTGGTGACGAAGGCCATCAGCTTGTACTTGGTGACGTTGATGCCCACGCTCTCTGCGGCGATACGGTTGTCCCGGAGGGCCATGATGGCGCGGCCGGAGCGGCTGCGCACCAGGTTGAGCACGATTACGAGCGTTACCATGATGAGGATGAAGCCCGCTGTGAAGCCGGCAATCGTGTCTGTACCCGTCGCGCCCTGCGCGCCCTTGATTATGGCTATGCCGTTCTCGGTAAGGCCGAGGTCGTTGGCGGTCTTGCTGCCGTCAAAGTTGAAGATTATGTGCAGGCCGTTCTCGTCGTGGCCGACGATGAGGCAGTTTATGAGCTCCTTGATTATCTCGCCGAAGGCCAGGGTGACGATGGCGAGGTAGTCGCCGCGCAGGCGCAGCACGGGTACGCCGACGATGAGCCCGGCGACAGCGGCGCAGGCGGCGCCCACAATGAGCGCGATGACGAGCCGCACGGCGTCGGAGGGGATGGACGCCTGCAGGCTCATGGCCGCGATGATTCCGGAGAAGGCGCCTACGCTCATAAAGCCCGCGTGGCCGAGGCTCAGCTCGCCGAGGACGCCGACGGTCAGGTTCAGGGATATGGCCATGACTATGTAGCAGCAGATGGGTACGAGCTGCCCCTGGAAGGAACGGCTTAGCATGCCCTGGCTGCCGAGAAGGGTGACGACGGCGAAGGCGAGGATGACGCCGAGATAGGTTGCGTAGTCTATTTTGGCCGCTTTGCTTATCCTGGGAGCTGCGGCGCTGGGTTTGTTGCGTTTGCTCATAGCGTCCACCTCAAACTTTCTCCGGCACATACTTGCCGAGCAGGCCCGCCGGGCGCACCAACAGCATGATTATCAGCACGGCGAACACGATGGAGTTGGCCAGCTGCGTCGAGATATACGCCTTGGCCAGGGCTTCGATGACGCCCAGCAGGATGCCGCCCAAAAACGCGCCGGGTATGGAACCGATGCCGCCGAACACCGCAGCAGTGAAGGCCTTAATACCGGGCATGGAGCCGGTCGTGGGCATCAGCGAGGTGTTGAAGGAGCAGAGCAGCACTCCGGCAATGGCCGCGAGCGCACTGCCGATGGCAAAGGTCAGCGATATGGTCCTGTTGACGTTTATGCCCATGAGCTGGGCCGCGCCCTTGTCCTCGGAGCAGGCCCTCATGGCCTTGCCCATCTTGCTCTTGCTGGTGAAGGCCGTGAGGCCCGCCATGATGATTATGCACATCGCTATGGTCAGCAGGGACACATAGGAGATGCTGAGTGAGCCCAAGCTCAGTGAGCCGGAGATTATCGGCGTGTACGAGCGGGGACTGGCTCCCCAGAGCAGCTGCGCCGCATTCTGCAGGAAATAGCTCACGCCGATGGCTGTGATGAGCACGGCGAGGCTGGGCGCGCTGCGCAGAGGCCGGTAGGCCAGACCCTCGATTACCACGCCGAGCACGGTGCAGACGAGCATCGCCAGCAGCACGGCTATAGGCCAGGGCAGACCCAGGTTAGTCATGGCGAGCAGGGATATGTAGCCGCCGACCATGATGACGTCGCCGTGGGCGAAGTTGAGCATCTTTGCAATGCCGTAAACCATTGTATAGCCCAGGGCGATTATGGCGTAAACGCTTCCGAGGCTCACGCCGCTTATGAGATACGAAAGGAATTCCAAACTTCCCACCCCGTTGAAAGTATAGTCTGTAGGACACACCGACCACGGCGCGCTTTTGGCGCACCGGGATTGGTGCGCCCTACATGGTATCGATTTGCGCACCGGGGAGGGAAGAACCCTCCCCAATGCCTTCATGTGTTTCTTACTCGGCGGCGTTCTCGGCGGAGACGTACACGCCGTCCTGGATGACGACCGCCAGAGGCAGCTTGCTGACTTCGCCGGAGGTGGACCAGGTCATGCCGGAGCCGGTCAGGCCGTCGAAGGTCATGGTTGTGAACTGCTCAATCATGGCGCTGCAGATGTCCTCGGTGCTCATGTCGGGAGTGCACCCGGCGGCCTCGAGAGCCTGCTTGAGGGCGTAGACGCAGTCGTAGCCGTCGGCGGCGAACTGGTTCGGGGTCTCGCCGAAGCGCTCGTTGTACTCGGCGACGAAGTTGACGGTCTTTTCATCGGTCGCGTCCGCGGAGAAGGGGGTCAGGACCATGACGCCCTCGGCGAGGCTGAGGTCGAAGTTGGGCATGGTCAGGATGCCGTCCATGCCGTCCACGCCGAAGAAGGTCGGCTCATAGCCCATGGCGTTGGCCTGGGAGAGAATGACGGAGGCGGGCTGATAGTAGATGGGCAGGAACACGACGTCTGCGCCGGCGGCCTGGGCGGCGGTGAGCTGGACGGAGAAATCGGCCTGGGTGTCGCCGGTGAAGGTGCCCTCGTAAACTATCTCAATGCTCTGGTTTTCGGCCTCGGCGACGAAGGTGTCGCGGATGCCCTGGGAGTACGCGTCGTCGTTGCGGTAGATGACGGCGACCTTGGCGTCAGGCATATTGGCGCCCATGTAGGTGGCCGCGCCGGAGCCCTGGTTGGGGTCGGAGAAGCACATCTGGAACATGTTGTCCTTGCCCGCGACGACGTCGGGGGAGGAGGCGCTAGGGGTCAGGGCGAAGACGCGGTCGTTGTAGACCTCGGCGGATACGCTGATGGCGGGGCCGGTGGTGACGGGGCCGACCAGTATCTGCATACCGTCGTCCATGAGCTTGTTGTAGGCGTTGACGGAGGTCTCGCCGTCGGACACGTCGTCCTCGAAGCTGAACTCAACCTGATATCCGTTGATGCCGCCTGCGGCGTTAATCTCGTCGACGGCAATCTGGATGCCGTTCATAACTGCGGTGCCGTAGATGGCGTTTTCGCCGGTCAGCGGGCCTACGCCGCCGAACTTGAAGGCGGCGCCGTCGGCGGCGGGTTCGCCGCTCTCGGCCGGAGCGCCGCTCTCCGCGGGCGCGGCGGATTCGGTGGAGCCGTTCTCCTGGCCGCAGCCGGAGAAGAGGGCAAGGCACATTACGAGCGCCATTGCAAGTGCGAGATACTTTTTCATGTTGTCCTCCTGTGAATATCCGTTTTTATACAAAAAACCGGTCCCGACCTGCTGGTCGGGACCGGTTTGAAGTATACACATCAAATCAGCTTGCCGATACCAAACGAGGCCGTTGTGGTGTCCTGACGAGAATAATTACTACGGAAAGTACGGCTATTATGCATACCAGTACGCATATAAGTACCAGCACGCTAATGAGGCGTATAATTATCAGGGCCAGGCTCAGGGCAACGAAAATGGACACTGCAAGGGCAGTGTCCAGGCTAAGCAGGCTGTTCATATTTTCGCTCTGGGCGGCGCAGCAGGCGCAGACGCGCTGAGTGCCCTCGGCAGAGAAGCCGCGGGTGGAGTTACAGGCGTTATTGCGGTTGAAGAAACGTTCAAACATGTTCGCGGCTCCTTTCGTGAATGTGTTTGCACTTTAGCACCCTGTGGCGCGAATTGTCAAGTGGATTCTTGCCTTTTCTGCATTTCACACAGAAGGTTTTGGTGAAGGGAGAGCAAATTTCTCTGTTACACACAGAAATTATGCCAATATTTTACCTGCGCAGGTTAGGAAACCGGCTTTCAGATACGTTGGGCCAGCTCGGGAAAAGAGTCCCGAAAAGTAACTTCCGGCTGTATAACCATGTGCGTTTTTGGGTCTGCGCGGCGTGAAATCAGGTTGAAGCAGAGCTTGAGCGTCTCTGCGGCGACGGCCTGCATGCGCAAGTCTATCGTCGTCATGCTGGGGGATGTGAAGCGGCTCAGGCTGTCGGGACCTGTGTTTGTGGTCAGCAGGTAGGTGTCCGTGCCGACGGCGACGCCGAACTCGACAAGGGCGGCCAGCAGCCCGCGCGCAATCTCCTCCTGGTTGCAGAAAATGGCCCGCGGCACCTGCCGTTTTTGTATTAACTTTATGCCGAGGGAGTAGCCGGCCTCGGCGTCGGCGGCGCAGAAATACTGGTTGTTTTCAGCCCCAAGGCCCAGCTCATCCCAGCGCTTGAGGAAGGCGTCGCGCCTGGTGTTCGTTGCGACGTGGTACTGCCTTTCCCAAATTGTAGCAACGGAGCCGGGCGAGCAGCTTGCGACAATATCGCACGCGAGCCGTCCGGCGGCGGCGTGGTCTATCGTCACATATGGATATTCTTCTACACGGCGGTTGAGCAGCACCGTGGGGACGGGGCCGAGGGGCTGGGCCAAAAACTGCAGGTCGGCGTTGGATGCGCCGGCTATAATTATGCCGTTGTAGAGCTGCGAAGAGAGTATATTCTGCTTTTCGACCAGCGTGTCCGGCTCGTAGAACTGCAGGTTTATCTCAGCGGGCTCAGAAAACAGCTTAGTGACCTCGTTTACGGCGCGCAGGGCGGATATAAGCGCTTGCTCGAAGTAATAGTTTGGCCAGAAGAGCGCGATGCTGAGCTGATGGGCGCTGTCGCTGCTCAGGCGCTTGGCTGAGGTGTTGGGGCGATAATTGAGGCTCTCTGCCACTGAGAGCACTTTCTCCTGCGTGGCCTTGGATATGCGGTGCTCGTCCCCGCGCCCGTTCAGGACGTAGGAGACTGTGGCAATCGAAGTGCGGCACAGGTTGGCGATATCGTAAATGGTTGCCATAGGCCCTCCTTGCGAAGCAAATGACAGAACTTTCAAACTCTACCTGCAATGATACACCGCCCGGCCCGCAGAGTCAACCAAAGCTTTGAGGCGCATATACCAGCACAGGCTGCGGATTACTCCGCAGCCCGTGCTTTGCCAAACTAGGAATGAAAGAGTGTGAGTGTGTTGTATTAAGCAAAAAATGTCATTCCAGCGCCGTCCACGCCAGGCCGAAGTGATACCACTTGTGATGTTCAATCTGCAGCATGGCAGAGGTGGGGACGCGCTCTTTTAGAATTTTGGCGTACCGGCCCACGAAGGCCTCGGTACTGAACTTGCCGTCTACGACGTAGGCGGCCTTGGCCTCGGGCGGGAGCATGAGGTCGAGAAGCTCGGGCTTGCTGTTGAAGAGCGGCCCGGTCATGTCGTAGTGGTGTGGTATGACCACTTTCGCGCCTATGGCCCTGACGAGCTCGGCAAAGACCTCTGGGTCCTGCTTTGGGCTCAGGTGCATGAAGGCGACGTCGGGCTTCAGCCCGGCGAAGCGGTACTTCTGGTCGGGTGTAGTCTGGCCGGCCCAGACAAGGATGCGCGTACCGTCGGCAGCGGTGATAAGGTAGTTTTGCAGCTCCAATGAGCCGTACCAGCCGGTGATGCTGTCCAGGCTGTCGACGTTTTCCGCAAACTTCTCCGGGCGGTACACGCCTTTCGCGTTTTCGGTGTGGCGTCCGGCGTAGACGTTTATTTTGACGTCGTCAAACTCGTACTCCTCGCCGGGACGGACCCGGTAGACATTGGTCAGGCTGACGTGCTGCTGAGCGCAGAGCGCGTCGACGGAGAGATCGCCCACGAAGAGGCGGGCCTTGGGGAATTTGGCGAGCAGCGCCGATATATCCTGAGAGTGGTCGAAATGTACATGAGAGAGCAGGACATAGTCGGCGCGCTCAACCTTTTCGAGGGGGAAGGGGTAGATGTCTGAGCTGTCCAGCCAGGGGTCGACCAGGAGGTGCGCGCCGCCCGGCAGTATCATTTCAAAGCCGGCGGTGTTAAACCAGCGGACGCTCACTCCGTTATCAAGCATAGCTGCAGGCATAATGGCAACCTTCTTTCGTCAATGAGGTCAGGCTGTCCTGCCTGCCGCGCAGGGCGGCGGACAGGACAGAAATGAAAAAGGGTGGACAATTACAGTGCTGCACCTGTTATCAGGTGAGCAGCGGAAGCAGCATGCCGAGTACGAGCAGGGCGAGGGCGCCGCCGAGACGGGTGGAGATGCTGGCGAAGGGGAAGAGGTCCATGCGCTTGGAGACCTGGCAGTTGACAAGGTCGCCGGTGCCGCCGATGTCGCAGGAGCAGCAGCCGACGGAGATGGCGCTCTCGATGGGGTACAGGCCGAAGAGGCGGCCGAAGATACCGGCGGCGATGACGAAGGTCAGGATGGTGCAGGTGACCATCAGTACAAACTGGAAGCTCATGGCTCCGGCCAGCTCTGTGAGGTCTATGGCGGTGATGCCGACGTTGACCATCATTGCGGGCAGGAACACGCCGGTTACGAGGTCGGAAGCCCAGGCCAGACGGTCAATCAAGTACTGCGGAATGATGTTGACAGCCTTGAGAATGATGCAGAGCAGAATCAGCCAGACGATGTAGTTGAGGTTGATGAAGGGGCTGGTCAGGTAGGCGATGATGTTGGCGAAGGCGAACAGCACGGCGCCGAACAGTATGCCGCAGAGCAGAGAGCTTATCTTGCCGTCGAACTTGGCGTGTTCGGTGTTTACCTCAATCTGGGAGCCGGTGCGGACGAGGTTGCCGTTGCCGGTCCAGCTCGGCTTGATGCGTCCGAGAGTGTCCAGCAGTCCGGAGAGGACTATGGCCTCGATGTTGGCGAGGGACATGGCAGCGACCATGACGCCGATAAGCGCGTCGCCGTCAATACCGGCCTCGTTGAGCATGGCGGGGATGCTGACCAGCGGGCCGCTGGAGCCGCCGGAGAATATCGGGAAGGCGTATACGACAAGAGAGTTGAACAGGTCATAGCCAAGCAGCGGGCCGATGAGAAAGGCGACGCCGATGGTGGTGCCAAGGGAGAGAAGCAGCACGGGGATGTAACGGAATATGGCCTTCAGGAGCAGCTTGCGGTCAAGCCTGCCGAGGACGGAGCCGCACATGAGCATGGCTATATTGGTCGGGTTCAGGACGTTGTCGCGCAGCTCGGTGAAGCTCTGCTGCATCTCCGGGGTGATGTAACCGATAAGCACAAGCACAGACGGCGCGAAGATGGTGAGCAGGGGACCGAAGCCGACGTACTTGCCGAGGAAGGGAGTGTGGTCGCCTATCCAGCGCAGGGGCAGGGCGACGGAGAGCAGGAAGGCAAAAAGAGAGAAGTAGTTGGGCTCAAGCCAGCCGAAGCCCATGCTTATCCACAGTATCGCACATATTATGGCGAACATGCCTATGGGTATACCCATAAACTCCAGGCTCTTAAAGGAGTCGAGGCGCGATTTGGTAGTATCAGAACTCATTTTCTTTTCTCCTCTACTTTTACTTTTATTTTTCTCAGAGAGGCTTACTCAGCCTTCTCTTCGAGTTCCTCAAACAGACCGGCGGCGGGGATGACGGCCGACACACCGCAGATCATCATGCAAAGACGCAGGGCTTCGCCGACCTCCTGAATCGAGGCGCCCTCCTCTACGGCCTTCTTGCCATGGACGATAATAGTGGTCTCAACGCCGCGGGTGCAGCCGAGCATCATTATCATGAGCTCGCGGTACTTCTTGGGGATGAGGTTATCGCCGCGGTTGCAGGACACAAAAAGGTTCTTGAAGGCGCTGAGCAGCTGCGGGTCGTTGGCCAGCTTGCGGTGGAACGGGAGCAGCCCGCCTCCGCGTATTTCGCTCAGCTCCGCCATGATTTCCTGAGATTTTTCAATCTGTACAGGGTCTGTCTGTTTCATGTTTTATTCCTTCCTTTCGATTGTGTATTTCACGCGCGTCGGGTTTCCGGCGTGCCTTTTTTCAAGATAGGGCTTGGCCACGGCGGGGAACATGGCGTACATCAGCACTTCCTCGTCCGTTTCGGCCAGCTCGCCGATTTCGGCCTTCATCTTGTCCCACTCGGGCTCGATGAGGTCGGCGGGGCGGCAGGTTATGGGCTCGCCGTCGCCTATTATCTTGCGCTGGATATCGGCGTCTACCGGGGCTGGGAACTGGCCGTATTCGCCGCGCATGTAGGCTCTGCTCTCTTTCGGGACTATTTTGTATCTTTCCCCCTGGATGACGTTCATGGTAGCCTGGGTGCCTACTATCTGGCTGAACGGGGTGCCGAGCGGGGGATAACCGAACTCCTCGTGCACCTTGGAGACCTCGTTCAGCACATCCTGCAGGCGGTCGTAGGCGTGCATTTCCTTGAGCTGGTTCTCCATGTTGGAGAGCATGCCGCCGGGTATCTGGTGCTGCAAAACGGAGGTGTCGACACCGGTGAACTTGCTCTGGTACTGCTTATACTTTTCCTTGATGGCCAAAAGGTCGTTGTTTATGTCGGCAATCAAGCCCATGTCCATTTCTGCGGCGTAAGGCGTTGACGAGAGAGCTATCAGCATGCTCTCGAGCGGCGGATGGGCGGTGCCCAGGCAGAAGGCGGAGAAGTCCGTGTCTATTACGTCAGCTCCGGCGCGGACCGCCTCCCAATAGCACAGATCGGCCATGCCGCCGGTGCTGTGGGCGTGGAAGTGTATGGGGACGTCTACGGCCTTCTTGAGCGCGCGGATGGTCATGAAGGTCTCGACGGGGTTCTTCATGCCCGCCATATCCTCAAGGTGGATGGCGCTGGCGCCCATGTCGACGAAGCGCTTGGCCACGTCGCAGTATAGCCCGTCATTGTGCGCCGGGCTGGTGGTGTACAGCAGATTGCATTCGACCGTTTTGCCCGCCTTAAGCGCGGCGTCCATGGCGGTGGCGCAGTTGCGCGTGTCCATAAGGCCGTCGAATATAAGGAAAATGTCGAGGCCCGCGCCGGCGGCCGCGTCCACAAAGCGGCGCACGATGTCGTCCGCGTACTGGCGGTATCCTACTATGTTCTGCCCGCGCAGCAGCATGCGCAGAGGTGTGTTGGGCGCGGCCTTCTTGGCCAGGCGCAGGCGGTCGAAGGGGTTCTCGCCCAAAAAGCGCAGCGCCGAGTCAAAGGTGGCGCCGCCCCACATCTCAATGCTGTCGAAGCCGACCTTGTCCATCTTGCCTATCACGCTTACAACGTCCTGAGTGCTCATGCGCGTGGCGATCAGGGACTGCTGCCCGTCCCGAAGGTCGACGCTGCAAAAGCGCACGGGCCTGGCCGGAGCGCGGTAGTTGAGATACTCGTCCATCTGCTCGGCTGTGTATTTGCTGTCAAGCTTCTGCATATCAGCTCTCCTCCCGTTGAAGTCTTAGCGCGTACGGCGGCCGTTCTGAGGCCGCTCTGTACTTAAACGCTTAATCAACTAAGGCGATTGTAGCAGTGCTGAACACGATTGTCAACTAAATTGTGAATAATTTATTATGACGAAACTCACAAAAACACACGTCGGATTTTGTAGATGCTGTGATATTAGACAAATATAAGCCTTATTTTTGAGCAATATTGCTGAAACTAAGAATTGCGCAGAAAAAGATTGACATTGACGAGAATTGAAATTAATATAATGACATGTAGGATTAAGGGATTAAGCATCCGCTTCTTAGAGAGATGAGAAGATATGATGTCATTTTAGGAGGTATACTATCGTGGCAAAGAAAAAGACCATGGACGGAAACGAGGCTGCGGCTTACGCCAGTTATGCGTTTACCGAGGTCGCAACAATTTATCCCATTACGCCTTCGAGCCCTATGGCCGAGCATGTGGACACCTGGGCCGCTAACGGCATGAAGAACATTTTCGGCCAGCCTGTGCGTCTCGTTGAGATGCAGAGCGAGGCCGGAGCCTGCGGCGCTATGCAGGGCAGCCTCGAGTGCGGCAGCCTCACCACCACATACACCGCGTCCCAGGGCCTGGCGCTTATGATACCGCCGCTGTACAGGATAGCGGGCCAGCTCCAGCCCGGAGTACTGCACGTCGCCGCGCGCACCCTCGGCACTGCCAGCTTCTCCATTTTCGGCGACCATCAGGACGTCATGGCCTGCCGCCAGACCGGTGTGGCGCAGCTCGCCTCCTCCAGCGTACAGGAGTGCATGGATCTCGCCGCCGTGGCCCACCTGTCCGCGATAAAGGGCCGCGTGCCGTTTATGCACTTCTTCGACGGCTTCCGCACCAGCCACGAGATACAGAAAATAGACGTGCTGGACTATGCGGACCTGGCCAAGCTCGTCGACTACGACGCGCTGCACGCCTTCCGCAAAAACTCGCTCAACAGCGAGCGCCCGGTGATGCGCTCCATAGTGCAGAACCCGGACACCTACTTCCAGAGCCGCGAGGCCGTGAACCCCTATTACGACGCCCTGCCCGGCATAGTGGAGTACTACATGGGCGAGATGAGCAAGCTGACCGGACGCGACTACAAGCTCTTCAACTACTATGGCGCGCCCGACGCGGAGTACGTCGTCGCGGCAATTGGCAGCGTCTGCGACTGCCTGAAGGAAGTCGTGGACTATCTCAACGCCCAGGGGCGCAGGACCGGCCTGATACAGGTGCACCTCTACCGTCCCTTCAGCGTCAAGCACCTGCTTGCGGCCCTGCCCGAGACATGTAAGGTGCTCACGGCGCTCGACCGCACCAAGGAGGCGGGCGCCAACGGCGACCCGCTCTACGAGGACATCGCGGGGGCCATAGTCAACCTCGAAAACCGCCCGCTGCTGCTCGGCGGCCGCTACGGAATATCCAGCAAGGACACGACGCCGGCGATGATGAAGGCCGTGTACGACAACATGTCCGGCGAAAGGAAGAATCACTTCACCGTCGGCATCATCGACGACCTGACCTTCCGCTCCCTGCCGGTCGGCGAGAATATAGTCACGGCGGACAAGAGCATAATAAGCTGCAAATTCTGGGGCCTGGGCTCCGACGGGACGGTAGGCGCCAACAAGAACTCCATAAAAATAATCGGCGACAACACCGACCAGTATGTGCAGGCCTATTTTGAATACGACACGAAGAAGTCCGGCGGCGTCACAAAGAGCCACCTTCGCTTCGGCCACACGCCCATACTCTCTACCTACTATGTGACCATGGCCGATTTCGTGGCCTGCCACAACGAGAGCTACATCAAGAAATACGATATTGTAAACGAGATAAAGGAGGGCGGAACCTTCCTGCTGAACACGGTTTGGACGGACGAGCAGCTAGAGCGTGAGCTGCCGAACAAAGTAAAGCGTATCCTGGCCGAACGACGCATCCGCTTCTACACCATAGACGCCACGGAAATAGCGCACAAAATAGGCCTCGGCAACCGCACCAACACCGTGCTCCAGGCCGCGTTCTTCAGGCTCTCCGGCGTCCTGCCCATTGACGAGGCGGTAAAATATATGAAGGACGCCATAACCAAGACCTACGGGGCCAAGGGCGAGAAGGTCCTCAGCATGAACTACGCCGCGGTGGACGAGGGCGTGTCCGCCATGCACGAGATAACCGTCCCCGAGTCCTGGGCGCAGCTGGCCGACGAGCCTGCGGCGGAGATGGGCGGTGTCCCGGAGTTCGTCTCCACGGTTATGAGCGCCGTCAACGGACAGCGCGGCGACCAGCTGCCGGTCAGCGTGTGGAAGGACAGCGCGGACGGCACCGTCCCTGTGGGAACGTCCAAATATGAGAAGCGCGGCTTTGCCGCCTACGTCCCTGAATGGGACGCCTCCAAGTGCATCGGCTGCAACCTCTGCTCCCTCTACTGCCCGCACGCGGCTGTCAGGCCCTTCCTGCTCAACGCTGACGAAGCGGCCGCCGCCCCCGAGAGCTATGTGACCAACGAGGCCAAGGGCAAGGCCTTCGAGGGCCTGCGCTACCGCATACAGGTGGATGTGCTCGACTGCACGGGATGCAGCACCTGCGTGACCGCCTGCCCCGCCAAGGCCCTTGAGATGAAGCCGATAGCCGGACAGCTCCCGCAGCAGGACAACTGGGATTACAGCCTCAGCCTTTCCGAGAAGCCCAACCCGATGGACAAGTTCTCCGTCAAGGGCAGCCAGTACGAGCAGCCGCTGCTCGAGTTCTCCGGCGCCTGCGCGGGCTGCGGGGAGACCGCCTACATGAAGCTGATGACCCAGCTCTACGGCGACCGCATGATAGTCGCAAACGCCACTGGGTGCACCCAGGCCTGGGGCTTCTCCACGCCGAGCTTCCCATACACCACAAACAGCCGCGGGCATGGCCCTGCGCTGTCGAATTCGCTGTTTGAGAACAACGCGGAGTACAGCCTTGGAATGTGCCTGAGCATGCAGCAGCAGCGCGCCCGCCTCGCGGAAAATGCCCGCGCCCTGGCCGGACAGACCGGCGACGAGGCGCTGCGCACTGCGCTCAACGCCTGGCTCGAGGGCTTTGACGACGACAAGAACGCCCGTGCACTGGCCGACAATGTGATAGACGCGATTGAAAAGACCGGCGAGACCGGAGAGCTGGTGGATTACATCAGGGACAACGAGGAGCATCTGGTGCGCAAGAGCATGTGGATGTACGGCGGCGACGGCTGGGCCTACGACATAGGCTACGGCGGCCTTGACCACGTCCTGGCCTCCGGGATAGACGTGAACATCCTCGTTGTCGACACTGAAGTCTACTCCAATACCGGCGGACAGGCCTCCAAGGCCACGCCGATTGGCGCGGTGGCCCAGTTCGCGGCCTCCGGCAAAAAGACCGTGAAAAAGGACCTGGCCATGCTGGCCGCCGAGTACGGCAACGTGTATGTGGCCTCCGTGGCTCTCGGCGCGAACCCGGCGCAGACCATCACAGCCATCCGTGAGGCCGAGGAGCACCACGGCCCGTCGCTCATAGTGGCCTACGCGCCCTGCATCAATCACGGAATAGTTAAGGGCATGGGCTATTCCCAGGCCGAGGCCAAGCTCGCCGTAGACAGCGGCTACTGGTTCCTGTTCCGCTACAAGCCGGAGCTGAAGGAGGAGGGCAAGAACCCCTTCATCCTCGACAGCAAAGCGCCCAGCGTGCCGCTTGACGACTTCCTCATGGGCGAGGTGCGCTATGCCTCACTGAAGAGGACTTTCCCCGACCAGGCCGACGCGCTCATGGAGGCCGCAAGGAAGAACAGCGCCGAGCGCTACAACAAATACTTGGAGCTCTCGCAGCGTTAAATATCGGAGGTGCCAATTATGAATCCTTTGAGCGAATTCATGTCAAGCCGTCCGGGCGAAACCATCCGTCTGAAGCCCGACTGGTTCGTAGTGACGGACGGGGAGCATGCGCTGCCCGGACGGCTCGGCGGGGTGCATCCCGCCGAGCCGCAGAAGGTAAAGGTGTTCATCGACCATGAGACCCCGTGCGGCAGCGAGAAATCGGCAGATTTGCAGCGGCTGCTGATAGAGTACGCCGGGGAAAACGGCTGCGAGCTCTTCAACGGCTACGGTGTTTCGTACCAGCTTATGCTGGACAAATATGTGCAGCCCGGGCAGCTCGTAGCCTGCTGCGGGAAATTCGGCAGCATATTTGCTTCGGCGGGAGCCTTCGCCGTCTCTCTCACCGCGGACGAGATGAAGAGCGCCGTCGAGAGCGGTGAGATTGAGGTCGCGGTGCCGGAAACCTTCACGCTGAAGGTGACAGGAGAGCTGCGTGGGCGCGCAAACGGCAAGGACGCCGTCCTGGCGGCGCTGCCGATGCTCGCAGGCGCGAAGGGCAGGACGCTGCTGGTTGACAGCGCCGCAGCGAGCTGGAGCGCCTCGGATAAGGCCGCCTTCATGCAGCTCTTGAGCGAGTGCGGATGCCTCACCGCAGTCAGCGGAACAGCGGACAGCGCGGATTGCAGCCTGCAGCTCGGCGACGTCGTGCCAATGGCGGCCGGACCGAATGACTTCACCCGGGCCGTGCCTGCTGCCGAGTGCTCCGGCACTGCAGTCACGAACGTGTTCATAGGGGGCTGCTCACAGGGCAGGATTGAGGACATACGCGCTGCGGCTTCGGTCATACGCGGCAGGCGTGTCGCCCGCTCCGTGCGCGCAATGGTGGCCTTTGCGACTACCAAGGACTTTATTGCCGCGGCAAATGAGGGCCTGATTGCCCGATTCCTGGACGCGGGAGTGCTGGTGATGAACCAGGGCTGCTCAGCCTGCTACGGCAGGAGCCAGGGCCTGGCCGACGGCAAGGACGTCGTGCTCAGCGCCGGCAGCAGGCCCTGCCCAAACTGCAACGGCGAGGGCGACGTGCCCACCTATCTGTGCAGCGCCGCCACGGCCATGGCCAGCGCCATAGCCGGATACATCTGTCCCGACGAGGCTTGAGGAGGTAAGAGCATGGAAAAAGTATTCAGCGGCCGCGTGTGGACGATGCGCAAGGACATAGACACCGACATCATAATCCCCACCCAGTACATCGGCCTGCCCATGGACGAGATGATAAAGCACGTCTTTGAGCCTCTGTACCCTGACCTCGCGGCTCAGCTCCGCCGTGGGGACATCATAGTCGCCGGGCCGAACTTCGGCTGCGGCTCATCTCGTGAAATGGCCCCGGAGGCCATGAAAAATGCCGGCATACGCTGCGTGATAGCGCCGAGCTTTGCGCGCATCTTCTTCCGCAACAGCTACAATAACGGCATGCTCCTGCTGGAAAACGACGAGCTCTATAAGCACGTCAAGGACGGGGACACCGTCACCGTGGACCTCGAGAACCTGTGCGTCGAGTTCGGCGGCGAACGCTTCCCGATACCCAAGATACCCGACAACCTGCTTGAGATAGTTGAAAACGGCGGCCTTGTCCAGACCTGCGAGAAGGAGAACGCTCTGGCCGCCGAGGGCAAGCTGCCCGAGCGCAGGCCTCTGCCCCCGGAGCCTGAGTGCGTTGGTGAGCACACGCTGGCCGAGAAGATACTCATGCGCAACACGCACAGCGCGTCCCTGCGCCCGGGCGACATAGTCATGGCCCGCCCCGACCGCCTCTTCGTCCTGGACGTGTATTTCACGCCGGTCTATAAGAAGCTCAAGGCCATGGGATATACGAAGGTCGCGCACCCGGAGACCGCAGGCGCCATAGACGATCATCAGATGCCCTGCGTCATGTTCGACGACCCTGAGAGCTATCGCTACGGCTGCAAGCTCGTGGACGAGTACAAGTTCGGCACGCACCTGATAGGCGAGGGCATAGGCCACCAGCTCATCCCCGAGCGCCGCTACGCCAAACCCGGCAGCGTCATATTCGTTACCGACAGCCACACCACCACCTACGGCGCCGTGGGCTGCTTCTCCACCGGCGTCGGATATACCGAGATGGCTGCGGCGCTCGGCCGCGGCGAGATGTGGATACGAGTGCCCTCCGCCATAAAGATACAGATAGACGGACACCTGCCCGAGGGCGTGATGAGCAAGGACATAATCCTGCGCGTCCTGGGCGACCTCACTGCCAACGGCGGTACCTACCGCAGCCTCGAGTTCTGCGGCAGCACGGTAGACGAGATGAGCATAGATTCGAGGCTGTGCATCTCCAATATGGCCGTCGAGTGCGGAGCCAAGGTCGGACTCTTTGCGCCGGACGCCAAGACCTGCGAGTACAGCGGCGTCGATCCGAAGGACGTCGAGTGGATGACCGTCGGCCCGGATGAGTGCTACGAGCGCGTCCTGCACTACAAGGCCGAGGACTTCGTGCCGAATCTCTCCGTGCCGCAGTTTGTGGACAACGTCCACCCGGTCACGGAATATGAGGGCACCCCAGTCGACCAGATCTTCCTCGGCAGCTGCACGAACGGCCGCCTTGAGGACATGGCGGTGGCCGCAAAGATACTCAAGGGCCATCACGTCCCCAACAACGTGAAGTTCATAGTCACTTGCGCCACGAAGGACATATACAAAGCCGCCATTGAGGCCGGATATATCCAGATTTTCGCCGAGGCGGGCGCAATGGTGACCCAGCCGTATTGCAGCCTGTGCCAGGGCCGCGGCGGCGGAGTGGTCGGTGAGAACCAGGTGATACTGGCCACAAACAACCGCAATTTCCTCGGACGTATGGGCCCGGCCTCCAGCAAAATCTTCCTGGGCAGCCCTGCGACCATCGCAGTCTCCGCCCTTACGGGGCGTATAACCGACCCGAGGAGCTTTATCAAGACCCTCGAAGCGTGAACAGTGCCAATCGCGCAGCGGGCCGCGCCGTCAAATGCGGAGCGGCCCGTAAAGTATCGTGAGGTGATTAAACGATGTTAAATCTGCAAGGGCTCGTGGCCGCGTCGGCCGTGGGCCAAACCGGCGGCGACGGCTCCATAGTAGTCGCCCTGGCAATCCTCCTCGTAGTTGTTATAGTCGCGCTGGTGCGCAAAAAACGCCGCCTGAAAGCGCTGTCACAGGCGGCAGCCACGACGGAAACGGCTGCGCCCGAGACTCAGCCGGCGGCGCAGCAGAACGCGCCCGCCCGGACGGCAACCGTACCCGCAGGGGACGACGAGCTCGAGCTCGATGGTATCTCGGAGCGGGATGCGGCGATAGTAATGGCCATAACTGCCAACGCTATTGGTAAGCCGCCCGCTCAGCTGCGCTTCCATTCCATCAAGGAGGTAAAAGAAAAATGATATATGTTGTGACGCTGGGCGACAAAGTTTACGAGGTGGACGTGGATGTGTGTGATGCCGCCATAGTAAGCGAGAAGGACGCCCCAAAAACTGCTCCGGCCGCTGCTCCGGCGGCTCCTGCACCGGCAGCCGCCCCCGCCCCGGCTCCGGCGGCCGCTGCTCCGACGGCGGACGGCGAGACCGTCAACTCCCCGCTGCCCGGTTCCGTGCTGAGCATTGCCGTAAGCGCAGGACAGGCTGTCAAGTCCGGGCAGGTGCTGCTGGTGCTCGAAGCTATGAAGATGGAAAACGAGATTCTCGCGCCCAGGGACTGCACAGTAAAGCAGGTCCTCGTGAACACGGGCGCAGTCGTGGACAGCGGCGCGCCGCTGGTCGTAATAGGCTGAGCGCGGCCCGCGGCCGTGATCACGGCGGGAATTACGCACCGCCGCGGTGCGCGCGGCAGGAGTAAACGTGGAGGTATGTAGATAATGCAGATGTTCCTTGACTTGTTTTCCAACGTAGCAAACTTCACCTGGCAGCAGCTGCTGATGATAGTTATCGGCCTGGTGCTGATATATCTGGCAATAAAGAAGGGCATGGAGCCGTCGCTCCTGCTTCCCATGGGCTTCGGCGCCATACTTGTCAACCTGCCCTTCGTCAGCACCGAGGCCATAGAGACGCTGTTCAACGCCGGTATAGCCAGCGAGCTTTTCCCGCTGCTGCTGTTCATAGGTATCGGCGCGATGATAGATTTCGGCCCGCTGCTGAGCAATCCGAAGATGTTCCTCTTCGGCGCGGCAGCCCAGTTTGGCATTTTCTTTACGCTGGTAATCGCCGTTGTGCTCGGCTTTGACCTGAAAGACGCCGCCTCCGTGGCGATTATCCCCGCTGCGGACGGCCCCACCAGCATCTATGTTGCGAACTATTTCCAGAGTACATATCAGGGCGCGATAATGGTCGCGGCGTATTCGTACATGGCCCTTGTGCCGATAATACAGCCGCCTATAATCAAGGCCATAACGACGAAGAAAGAGCGCCTCATCCGCATGGAGTACTCGCCCAGCAATGTGAGCAAGACCACGCGTCTGCTATTCCCAATCTTCGTCACCATAATTGCGGGCACTGTCGCCCCGAAGAGCGCGGAGCTCATCGGCTTCCTCATGTTCGGAAACCTCATCCGCGAGTGCGGCGTGCTTGACAGCCTGAGCCAGAGCGCCCAGCACGAGCTGGCCAATCTCATAACGCTGCTGCTTGGCCTCTCCGTCGCTTTCCGCATGAAGGCGGAGCTGTTCGTGACCTGGAATACGCTGCTCATCCTGGTTCTCGGCCTTGTCGGCTTCGTGTTTGACACCGTGGGCGGCGTGTTTTTCGCCAAGTTCCTGAACCTGTTCTCCAAGAAGAAGATAAACCCGATGGTCGGCGCGGCGGGCATCTCCGCCTTCCCGATGGCCTCCCGCATGGTGCACAAGCTAGGCAGGGAAGAGGATCCGAACAACTTCTTGCTGATGCACGCCGCAGGCGCAAATGTCAGCGGACAGATAGCTTCCGTTATTGCCGGCGGCCTCATTATCACGTTGGTTGAACAGGTGCTGTAAGGAGGTAAAGTAATGGATACGGCTTTGATTCTGACCTGCCTTGGCATCATGCTCAAAGGCATGATAGGCATATTCGTAGTAATAATTGCAATTTGGGGCCTGGTTGCGCTGTTAAACTACCTCACCAGCGACGACACCGCCGTGAAGAAATAAAAAATCCCATCCGGTTGTGAATGCGCCGAACCAGTAAAAACTGACATTAGACAAATTCCCCCTGATGTAGGAAAGCGCTACATCAGGGGGAATTACTATGAAAAAAGAAATTATACGCATGTACAAGAACTGCTGCCAGGAATCAAGGTAATGATTGAGGAAGGAAAGAGCCAACGGGAAGGGGCTGAATACTTTAGCCTGCAAGTGAGACGGAAGGGCTGGCCGGCGTGAGTCACGCCCAACATGCCGGCAGAGCCGCGCGGCACCGCAGGGCAGGAGCACATGCCCCATCCATTTATTACAGGTGTTGTCAGGTTAGGCTGAAGGCCGTACGACAGCCTTCGGCAAAGGCAGGGGCCTTCATTATCCAGCTGCCCTCGTTACCGTTGTCGTCGGAACAGGCAATATAGCAGTCGCGGGTGCCCGGCCTGACCGCGGCGTGGGCGCCGCAGAGATTATGGCCGACTTCACGGTTCGGCATGAGAATCTGGCCGCAGGGATAGCCGTCGCGGTTGAGGATAACGACGCGGCCCTGGTTGAACAAGCAGACATACAGGTTGTCGTCCGAGTCGACCTCGCAGGAGTCGGGACCGAAGTACCCGGTGGTGTGATAGACGACGGTGCCGAGCCCGAGGTTGTTCATTGGTATGCGCAGTACGCGCCCTGCGGTGAACTCCGTCAACCATATGACACTGTAGTCCGTCGAGAAGGCTATGCCGTTGGGTCCGCACAGATGGGGAATAAAGCACTCCTGCTCCTTCATGTCGGGAGCGAAGCGGTACACTGCGCCGGTGGGGTTGTACACGGTGCCGAAAAACTGGGTATAGTACATGCAGCCTTCGGCGTCAAAGGCTACGTCGTCTATGTCGCAGCCCTCGACGAGCACGTCCATGGTCTTGCCGTCAGGGTCGGCCATAATAAGTCGGCCGCTCTTTCTGCCCGCAAGGCAGGGTATGAACATTCTGCCGTCACGGTGGAGTTTGACGCTGGCAGGGCGGGTGTCGGCGTCCTCCCATACGACCATGAGTTCAAGCGTATTCATGTCGAGCTTGTAGACACGCCCGGTGTAGTTGCTGGTGAAGTACATGTCGCCGTTTTTGTCAAAAGTTGTACCCTCGAGGCGCTTCGGTCTGTCGCGGTGAACGAGAAAGAACTTTTCTGCGGTGACACTCAGCAGGCCCTGCTCTCCGGGCGGCGGCAGACAGACCATTTTTCTGTGCTGCAAGGAGGCAACTATGAATGACTTCAGCTATTTTTCCACTGTGCGCACGATGTTTAATAACGACCTCGCCGAAGGCTTGGCCGAGGCCCGCAAGGTGCTTGGCGTAAGCAAAGCCATGATTATAACGGACCCCGGCGTGGCGTCCCTGCCCATCTGGGGCGAGATGCTCGCTGCGATGGACTCCATCGGCTTCGCCTACGAGACTTTCGCCAAGGTCAAGCCCAACCCCACCGACGTGACCATGACCGAGGCGGCAAACGCGCTCAAAGCCACCGACTGCGACGTCGTCATCGGCTTCGGCGGAGGCAGCGCCATCGACACGGCGAAGGCTGCGGCCCTGCTGGCTGCAAATCCGGGCGAGCTCTCCGCCTACTACGGCAGGAAGATAACCTTTTGACGGCACAGGCCCGGCGTCTCCCCGCTTTTTGCGGCGACTGACATAAAGCATCCCCTTTCACGCTTTGTAATCTGCGTAAAAGGGGATGCCTGCAAAAAACGCGGAGCGAACTTACCGCTTATGCGAGAAGCTTCAGCGCGGCCTGAGCGGCCTGGCCCGCGTCGGGTGTGTAGCAGTCGGCGCCTATCTCGTCGCAGTAGGCCTGGGTTATCGGCGCGCCGCCTATCATG
Organism: uncultured Eubacteriales bacterium; assembly: GCA_900544765.1. Taxonomy (GTDB): domain Bacteria; phylum Bacillota; class Clostridia; order Oscillospirales; family Oscillospiraceae; genus Scatomorpha; species Scatomorpha gallistercoris. Next base: position 26,718 of record UQWI01000002.1, read on the forward strand.
ACTTTGACCGAGCCGCGTATCCCGCGCTCGCCGGCCAGCTCTACGACGCGGCGCATCTCGTCCATTGTGGTTGTGAGCAGGGCGGAGCATGCGATTACCCCGCAGTGCTCTTTGACGGCGGTCTCTACAAATTGCTCGGCGGAGACGTCCACACCCAGGTCGACAACCTCTATGCCGCTGCCCTCCATCATTATTTTGACGAGGTTCTTGCCGATGTCGTGCATGTCGCCGCGCACTGTGCCGATGCACACGCGCCCGGCGCTCTTACGTTCGGACGAAGCGAGCAGTGGCTTGAGCTTGTCGGTGGCGGAATTCATGGCCCTCGCCGCGACCAGCATTTCCGGAACGAAGGCGCGTCCGGCGCTGAAGTCGTCGCCCAGAAGCTGCATGCCGCGCACCAGCGCGTCGAGCACGCTCTGCGCCTCCTTGCCGTCGGCAAGGGCGGCGTCGACCAGCTCCAGCACGCGTTTGCGGCGGCCGCGGCGCAGCGCGTCGGCTATCTTGTCCAGGCTTTCGCCGCCGCTCTCGGCGTTTTCCTGCACGGGGACGCTCTCCCGGGCGGTGCGAGGCGCGCCGCGGCGGACAATGCCCGCACGGCCGGTGGGCAGATGCACCTCGCTGTTCCACGCGGCTATCTCTGCGTCAATCGCGGCGTCAACCTGGGGATATACCGCGCCTGGCAGGCCGTAGGTGATACTGGGTATGTAGTGCCCGCCGGGTGTGTTGGCCTCGAGCGCGGCGCGCACATACGTCCTGATTTCAGCCTCAGAGGCGTCCGCGCGATCTATCGCCGCGCCGATGCCGCCCATGAGTATCATGCGGCCCTGAAGGTGCTCCTGAAGCGCCGGGATGTTGTTCTCGGGCAGGACGCCCTGCCAGCACTGTATGCCTATCTCGGCCATATCCTCGATTATGTCGGCGAGGTAGGCGTCGCCGTGGTGGATGGAGATGACGCCGCGAGAGCGGATGTAGCCGTAGAATTTGCGGTACGGCTCCTTGTAGAACTCGCGCCACATCTCGGGCTTCATAAAGAGCGCGTCCTTGGTACCCCAGTCGTCGTGGGAAAAGATGACGTCGGGGTGCAGCTTGTCTATTAGCAGCTTCACATAGCGCATGCGGTAGTCGCAGATGTAGTCGATGAGCTCGTGCATCTCGTCCGGGTGCTCATAGAGGTTGGAGAGCGTGTCCTCAAAGCCCATGAGGAAGTGGCACTGCTCGAACATGCCCGTGCCCATGAAGCCCGCGATTAGCTTTTCGCCTCGCAGGGCGTCGGCCTTGGCGAGCGTGTCCTCCCAGCCCTCGGAGCAGTTGGCCTCTATGTCCGGGGCGTAGACGAACTCGCGCCAGCGGGTTATGTCGTGGAGCACTTTCTTCTCCTCGCTGGTGTCCGGCATGGGGCCGGGTGCGTCGGCCGGGAAGAGTATCGTCGTGCCCCAGTGGTCCACGCTCGTAGTGCCGCGCACGCGGTTGCCGCGCAGGTAGCGGTTGATGGGGTCGCCCGTCATCATAGCTAGGGCTTCGTACTGGTCGAGTATGCGCTCCGGCCTGCCGTCGGGCTTGAGCATTTCGAGGAAGATTTCTCTTGGCGTTGACATGGTTTGACCCCCTAATTTATAAGTATGCAGGATGAATACGTTATCGTTGCCGGGCCGTGATAGTAATCGAGCCCGGCGCTTTTGCATGCGCTGGACACGAGTATGCCGTAGGCCTCCATACTCGGCCAGAGCTTGTCGGGATGGCGGCATGGCTTGTCGGGATATGTGCACTTTACACAGCGGGTGCAGGAGCCCGCGCCCATGGGCAGGCAATCTCCGCGTGTAATCAGGCGTGCCTGCCTGGTGAGCGTGTCGAAGCGGCGCTTGTGGAGCGCTTCGGCGGCCCTCAGGCCCTCCACGTCGAAGTCGCCGTCCAACTTGGACACCGTCTGCACCAGCACGCAGCGCGAGAACTTCCCGGCGCGTGCCTCAAGCGCCTCGATCGTACCGCAGGCGGGGGGACAGCTCCAGCACTTCCCGTAGCGCTTGCAGCGCCCGGAGGCGCACATCCCGCGCACCTCCGGCGAAAACGTCAGCTTGCCCGCGTCGAACTCCGAGGCGCACTCGAAACCTATGTCCAGGGCAAGAGCGGTTAGCTCGGGCATTCAAACGCCACCTTTCAACGTGAGTAGTTAGTTCCGGCAACATGGGTGCAGAATTGCCCCCTCCGACCCGCTCTGCGGGCCACCTCCCCTGCAAGTCGTGACGGTACGTTGCAGCAATAATACCCACCGACTACCACCCGGCAGCGGCCGGCCGTAAGGCCGAGAACCACGGTCGGCGGTGCACAAGAACGTATACGACGAAGGGATGACCACGTTCGGTTACGCTGTGGCCATGTAACAGCCGGTAAACGTCGGTCTGGCACCCCAAGCGGCTTTCCTTTCGGGGGTGTGGGGGTGCTTTCTTTGGCCAAGCGCAAAGAAAGCATCCCCACAGGTGGTCGCAACTGCTCCAGTGGTTGCACGTCCCCCGGCGCACCTTATGCGGTGCGCCCTACACGGCGGGCATGCAGGGGGCCATTCCCCTGCACCCACTCCTCCAGCGCGCTTGACCGCGCCTGCAAAAAATAGTATATTGGTAATACATTGATTATAAGGTGGTGAGGCCGCGGTGTCAACCGTCACCGTGCGCTCCGAGAGCGGAGACATCAAACTTGAATACGAGCCGGGCGTGACGCTCCTGGACGTCCTGAGCGCCGAGTCCTTCGACATAGCCGCGCCCTGCGGCGGGCAGGGCAAGTGCGGCAAATGCGCCGTCACGCTAGTCTCGCCCGACGGCACGCGCGAGCGGGTGAACGCCTGCCGTATACTCGCGTCCGACGTGGGCGAGCGCGTCGTGATAGCGCCCGACTCCGCCTCCGGCGGCGAGATTCAGCTCGAGGGTTCTGCAATCGCAGGCGCGGGTACGCTCAGCGGTTACGCCGCCGCGCTGGACATAGGCACGACGACCCTCGCCGTGCGCATAATCGACCGCGCAAGCGGCGAGACGCTCGCCTCGGCCAGTGCGTGGAACGCTCAGGCGCCCTACGGCGCTGACGTTGTCAGCCGCATCAAACACGCCTCCAAACCCGGCGGGCTTGAAAAGCTAACGGCGCTGGTGCGCAATCAGGCGCGGGAACTCATCTCCATCGCCTGCGGCGACGCCAACGTTGCGCACGAGGAAATAACCGAGATACTCTGCGCGGGCAACACGACTATGGAGCACATTTTTGCCGGAATCCCGCCCGAAAGCATAGGCCGTGCGCCGTACACGCCGGAGACGTACTTCACCGACGGCGGCGAGCTGCGCGACGAGGCCTTCCCAAACGCAAAAATCCGCCTCGCGCCCTGCGTCTCCGGTTACGTCGGAGGCGACACTGCGGCGGCGGTATACGCCACGGGCATGTCTGAAAAGAGCGGCGTGCGCCTGCTTATGGACATAGGTACGAACGGAGAACTGGTACTGGGCGGCAAGGACGGGCTCATAAGCTGTTCCGTGGCCTGCGGCCCGGCATTTGAAGGCGCGGAGATAAGCTGCGGCATGCGCTCGGTGCCAGGCGCCATCAGCGCTGTGCGCTTTGCGCAGGGCGAGTTCTGGTATGTGGTCATCGGCGGCGGTTACCCGAAAGGCATCTGCGGCACGGGCATAGTCGACGCGCTGGCCGAAATGCTCAGAAGCGGCGTCGTGGACGGCACGGGGCGGCTCCTGGAGCCGGACGAGCTGCCGAAGGGCCTGCGCGAGACGGTCTCGATAAACAAGAAGGGCAACCTGTCCTTCACCGTTGCGCCCGGTGTGAAGCTCAGGGCCGCGGACATACGCAAGCTGCAGCTGGCAAAGGCGGCCGTGCGCGCAGGCGTGGAGCTGCTCATGAAGCGCGCGGGCGTCACGGCTCAGGACATAGACGAGGTGTATCTCGCCGGGGGCTTCGGCACGAGGCTGAATATACAAAGCGCTGCCGCGATAGGGCTCATCCCGCCGGAGCTGGCGGACAAGACCCGCGCCGTCGGCAACGCGTCGCTCGACGGGGCGCATCGCGCACTGTGTACGCCTGGTGGCTTTGACAGCCTGCTTGAAATACGCGCACGCTGCGGCTACATGGAGCTCTCGGGCAGCGCGGAGTTTTCCGACGCCTTTGTGGACGCGATGGCCTTTTACGACGACGAAGAGGAGGACTGACCATGCAACTGTACTACCCCGTGATATTGGACGGCGCTACCGGCACCGAGCTGCAAAAGAGAGGCTTCACCGGCGGCGGATGCGCCGAGGCCTGGGTGCTGGAGCACCCCGAGGCGATGCTGGACATACAGCGCAGATACGTCGATGCGGGCAGCGGCATAATCTACACGCCCACCTTCGGCGCGAACCGCGTCAAGCTCGAGGGGGCGGGCATATTTAACTCCGTGCGCGACTACAACCTGCGCCTCGCGGCCATATCCAAGGAGGCTGCGGCGGGGCGAGCGCTCGTAGCCGGGGACATCGCACCCACGGGGCTGTTCCTCGCCCCGCTCGGCACTGCGAGCTTTGAAGAGCTCGTGGAAATATATGCCGAGCAGGCCGCCGCACTCGAAGAGGCGGGCGTCGACCTCTTCGCCATTGAGACGATGATGACCCTGCCGGAGGCGCGCGCGGCCCTGCTCGCGGTGCGCTCTGTGAGCAAAAAGCCCGCCCTTGTGAGCTTCACCTGCGACGAACACGGCAAGACGCTCACCGGCACTGACGCTGCCGCGGCGCTTGTGGTCATGCAGGGCATGGGCGCGGACGCCTTCGGGCTCAACTGCTCCGTCGGCCCGCGCGACATACTTGCGCAGATTGAACGCCTGCGCCCCTGGGCGGAGATACCGCTGCTTGCAAAGCCGAACGCCGGACTGCCTGAGGTTGTCGACGGGAGGACCGTCTACGACTGCCCTCCGGACGAGTTTGCGGCCACGGCGCGCGCGTTCTCTGAGGCCGGGGTGGCCTTCTTCGGCGGCTGCTGCGGCACGGACGAGAGCCATATCTCTGCGCTCAGGAGCGCGCTCGAGGGCGTGACGCCCGCTGAGAATGCGCCGGATTTCGGCGGAAGGCTCCCCTGCGCCAGCGAGAAGGAGGCCTTCCTGCTCGCGCCGGACGTGGAGATTCCCGAGCCCTTCGACTGCGGCGACAGCCTCGCCGACGACATAGAGGACGCCCAGGACGAGGGCGCGGAGATAATCGCCGTGCGCGTGGACAGCCTCGCCGACGCGGAGGCCTTTGCCGACTGCCAGTATGCGGTCAAGCGCCCGCTGGCAATAGTCAGCGATGACGCCGCCGCGCTTGAGGCGGCGCTGAGGGCCTATCAGGGCCGAGCGCTCTACTCCGGCGGGCTCGGCGACGACGAGCTCCTTCCGCTCGCGGAGAAGTACGGCCTGGTGCTCTGAGCGGACTCTCCAAATCGGACAAATAAGTCCGCGGCAGATTGAGCGCGGCGAAATTAATGGTTGCATTTACCGCGCTATGTGTTAAAATACATCCGTACATTCGGATAGACAGCCGATGTAAAACACAAGAGAACGGAGGTAAGATTCATGGCTTACGTCATCAATGACAACTGTGTTGCCTGCGGCACCTGCGCCGCCAACTGTCCTGTTGAGGCTATCGACATGGGCGACGACAAGTACGTCATCGACCAGGACAAGTGCATCTCCTGCGGTACCTGCGCTGCCAACTGCCCTGTCGAGGCCATCGAGGAGCAGTAAAAGCTTCCGGGGTCCTGCCTCGGAAGAGCGTATTTTGCCCCAAAAGGCGCAGCCTTTTGGGGCAAAATACCAGGTGGGCAATGCCTGCCTTGAAAGAAGCTTACCCCGCATGTGCGGGTTTGTTTCCGCGCGCCCTGGAACATGAGCCCTGGCCCGGATGGCCCGGATATGCAAAGCTTCATGCGCTGCCATTCGTGTCGTTTTGCGACGGCTGCGGCGCATGAAGCTTTATTGTAGGAGGTGTTCTCGTGAAGCTGTGGCCCGGAGGGCCCGAATACGAGGGCGGGGACGCCTTCCCCGTCACGACGGACAGCGTGCTGCTCGCGGACTTCGTCCGCGTGAAGCCGGGCATGCGCGTGCTGGAGCTCGGCTGCGGCGCAGGCATCATATCCCTGCTGCTGCTTGTGAGGGAGCCCGGCGTACGCCTGGAGGCCGTGGAGATAGATTCACGCGCTGCCGCCCGCGCTAGGGACAACTTCGCCGCGAACGGCCTGGAGGCCGGCGTGGTTTGCGGGGACCTGCGGGACGCATCCTGCCTGCCGCCGGCGAATTCGTGTTCCCTCGTCGTCTGCAATCCGCCGTATTTCGCGGCGAACAGCGGGAAACAGGCCTCGGACGCCCGCCGCGCCATGGCGCGAAGCGAGGGCGGGTGCACCTTCGCGGAGGTCTGCGCGGCCGCTGCGCGCAGCTTGAAGCAGGGCGGACGCTTCGCCTTCGTACACCGCGCGGAGCGCCTGGCGGAGATATTTGCCGTGCTCGCGGGAAAGCGGCTTGAACCCAAGCGTCTGCGCCTGGTGCAGCACAGCGCCGACAGCGCCCCGGGGCTCGTGCTCTGTGAGGCGGTGCGCTTCGGTGCGCCGGGCCTGACCGTTGAGCCCGCGCTGCTGCTTCACACGCCGGACGGCGCCGACAGCGCCGAGGCCAGGCGCATCTATCATTTGGAGGACTGAACATGGCGGGAAAACTTACCCTTGTCGGCACACCCATAGGCAACTTGGGCGACATGTCGCCGCGGGCTCTGCGCGCGCTGGAGGAGGCGGACTTCATCGCCGCCGAGGACACGCGTGTCACGCTCAAGCTGCTGAACCACTTCGACATACGCCGCCCGCTTGTCAGCTACTACGAGCACAACGCCAAGCGCTCCGGCGAGCGCATACTCGAGCGCATACTTGCAGGGGAGAACTGCGCGCTGGTCACGGACGCGGGCATGCCCAGCATATCCGACCCGGGCGAGGACCTGGCCGTCAGATGCGCCGAGGCGGGGGTGGAGATAACCGTCGTGCCGGGGCCGAGCGCCGCCGTGAGCGCGCTTGCGCTCAGCGCACTGCCGAGCGGCCGCTTTTGCTTTGAGGGATTCCTGTCCACTTCGGGCAAAAGCCGACGTGAGCACCTGGATTCGCTCCGCGGAGAAAAGCGGACCATGCTCTTCTACGAGGCCCCGCACAAGCTTGTAAAGACGCTCGTTGATTTGCGCGACGCCTTCGGCCCGGAGCGGCGCATAGCGCTCTGCCGGGAGATGACGAAGCTGCACGAGGAGGTCATACGCACCACGCTCGGCGAGGCGGCGGAGATGTACGGAGAGGAGAACCCGCCGCGAGGCGAGTTCGTACTGGTCATAGAGGGCGCGCCCGAGGACAGCGGCGAGCAGTACACCGCCGAGAGCGCGCTGGAGCTTGTGAACGAGTACCGCGCACAGGGCAGGAGCCTGAAGGAGGCCTGCCGTATGGCGGCCGAGGTCACAGGCTTCAAGAAAAACGAGCTCTACGACATGGCTGTGAAATAATGAACGCCCGGCTTGGCCGGGCGTTTTTGCGCCGTGAACCCGACGGCGGCGAGAAGGACGGCGCAAGCCGCTTCCCACGCGCGGATATCAGCCGTAATCCGCTTCGGTATGCGGGCGCTGCCCAAAGAGCGTTCGCCGGATTTGCACGTCAGAAAACAGACGGCTTGACTGTCGCGTGGAAGAGAAAAGATATGTACACGTTCCTGGATATGCTCCGAAAATACATGCCCATGCTTTTACCCGCCCTGGTGCTGGGAGCGGCGGCGAATTTTGAGCTGTTCTATGGCTACAGAATGCTCGCTAAGAGCTACAGCGCCCACGCCTTTACCGGCGAGCTGATGAACATACTCATTTTCCTGCCATTCGGCTTCCTGTTCGCGCTGCCCTTGGAGAGAGCAGGAAGCGCTTCCATGTCATAGCCCTCGGGGCGTTCGCCTCGCTGCTGGCAGAGACGCTTCAATATGTGACCCGGCTCGGCATCTTCGACATGGACGACCTCTTAAACAACACACTCGGTACGCTCTGCGGCATGGCGAGTACACCTGCATAGACGGCGCCCGCGTGGACTACACCCTGGACATCAAGGGAACATACCGACCGGCGCTCACGCTCCTATCTGGCGGGAGCGAGCTGCACATACCGCTGCAAATGGAATAAAGCGCTCCCCGGGACGGACTGCGCCCCGGGGACTTTTGCCGCTTCTGCGCACTCCTGCCCGGGCGGCGATGACGCCCGGCCCCAAAAGGCAGAGAGGAGGACGGCGTCCTCCTCTCCTAGTGTTGTGCGTTCAGCACGGGCTGGGCGGCGCGGAGCGCGCGGGCCATTTCGGCGGCGGTGATGGGGTCGTCGGGACGTATCTTACCGTCCGTCATCTCGAGCCAGCCGTCCTGGAACGCGCGGTTCACCACGTCATACGCCCAGTGCGTCTCGTCCAAATCAGCGGCCTCGACGGGGTCTCCGAGCCAACCCGGGTACGGGATAAGCTGGCGGCGCGCCAGCTGCATGCGCTGCAGCAATTGGGCGAAGTCTGCGCGCGTGAAGGGCTTGTCGGGCGGGAGGAAGCCCTCTTCATAGCCGTAGAGCATGCCGTAGCTGTCGAGATACGCTATGGCCTTCTCCGCGCCGGTGCCTGCGTAGGCGCCGCGGTTGAGCGGGTAGCTGTTGTCTTTGTTATGCGCCGAGAGCAGGTCAAAGGCCCAGATTGCGGCCTCAGCCCAGGTGAAGGTCCTATCTCCCTGTCCGTCGAGCTCGTTTGCGGATGTAAGGAGGTCCTGATAGGCGAGCGTTGGCAAATCGTCGGACTCAGCGGGCGTGAGATGGAGCATGAAGAACCGACCGTTCATGGCCCTGCTGAGCGCGTCGTACTCGTCGTACTCCTCGTGCCCTATCTCGATGCCGCCGATGGGGTCTACCATGACGTAGAAGCTGGCGCTGTCGGCACCCACGACCTCTACCGAGGTCATCGATTGGTTGTAGAACCTGTCCGGGTTGAAGAAATCCCCACGCGGAACTTCGACGATGGAGCATATCTGCGTGCCGAAGCCCTCATATTCCGGCGGCGTGTAGTAAAGCGTCCAGGCAGAGCTGTTCTCGTAGAAGTGCGGTATGCCGCTGCCGATTGCCACGACGGGCGAGATGTATTCGGGTATGGTGATGCTGACGTGCTCGGTGGAAAAGGTGTAGCCCTCGTCGCTCGGCCCGGCTATATACTCCATCGTTTCGTGCTCGTCAAGGGCGGGCGTCGGCGTGGAGGCAGGGTTTGGCTCCGCCGCCGGAGCGCCGCAGGCGGAGAGAATGAGCAGGGCGAGCACAATCGGGATTGCGCGCTTCATGTTGCTTCTCCTTTCATGTACCGGATACATGTCAGACGCGGGAGCTTTACGAGAGGTTCCGGAAAAAGGCAAAAACAAGTGCGGAGGCCTTCTTTTCGGCTCTCCGCACAAAACTTATGCTCACAATATGTATATGTTGCTAGGCTCCAAATATCTCGCCCACGCGCCTGACGTAATTGGGCAGTGCGCCCTCAAAGTCGACGCCGTAGGGACGCGGCGTGTTGCGCAGGTAAGTCCGCTCTATGCTTTCGCGCACGAGCGCGCTTGCGGCCTCGAGCGCATCGCCTATGCCGGCCCCGCGCACCAGCAGCGCGGCCATGGCCGAGGCGAAGATGTCGCCCGTGCCGTAGAACATGCCGGGGTAGGCCTTGCTCATGGCGCTGCGCTCTTCACCGGTTGCGCGGTCGCGCACTACGGTGCCGATGACGCCGTCGGCGGGGTGTACGCCGGTGATAGCGACGTAGCGCCCGGCGTGCTTTTCCAGCCCGGTAAACAGGCGTGAAATGTAGACCTTCGAGTGCGGAGCGGCGCGGTATTCGACGCCGGAGAGCAGCGCGGCCTCGGTGACGTTGGGCGTTATCACGTCCGCGCGGGCGCAAAGGCGCCGGAAGGCCTGCGTCATGCCGTCGTCAAAGCCCGCGTAATACTCGCCGTTGTCGGCCATCGCCGGGTCGCAGATGACGAGCGTTTCCGGGCCCGCTATTGTGCCGATGACCTCCTCGAGAATGAGCGCCTGCTCGGGAGAGGCGAGGTAACCGGAGTAAATGCCGTCAAACTCCAGGCCCAGCGAGGCCCAGTGCCGCGCTATGGGCAGCATCTGGTCGGTGAGGTCGCGGCGCGTCCAGCCGGTGAATTCGCCCGTGTGCGTGCTCAGCAGAGCGGTGGGGATGCAGGCGCACTCCACCCCTGAGGCCGACACAACCGGCAGTGCGACGGTAAGCGAGCACTTGCCGAAGCCGGAGACGTCGTTCACGGCGGCAATCCTCTTTAGTTTTTCCAGCTTTGTATCCATAGCGCATATTTTAGCACGCTTTGACATGGCGCGCAAGGCTAAAGCTCGCTTACCAGATGCCGCTCGAACTCGCTTATCAGCTCGTCCTCGTCGGGAATGCCGTGCAGCACGGGTATACGGGCCGCGGCCACCCCGCCGTTCGGGTAGCGCACGCGGCAGCGCGCCGACCACCCGTCGTGCCGCGGCATGAGCCTTTCGACGGAGACTATCTCGGGAGCCAGGCCGTCAAGGCCGCCGGGCTCGGCGAGCCGCCGCTCCAGCAGGCCGCCGGGGGCGCAAAGCTCCCTGACTGTGGCGAGCGCCGTGTCCTGCATGGATTCATAGCCGGAGAGGTTGTGCGCAAAGCGCGTGTAATTGTTCGCGTCGATGAAGTAGAGCCGACGGCTCCGGTCGGTGCAGAATATCAGCGTGGCACGGCGCGAGCGTTTGCCCAGACGCAGCGCGGCGGCTATGCACGCCGCTGTGATGACGAAGGTGAGCGCCGTCAGCGCGGCCGTGCCCAAGTGCAGCAGCATCACGGCGAGCGTACCCAGCACCACCGCAACCATCACGGCGGCTACGATTATCAGGATGCTGTGCGAGGCATTGAAGCGTCTGTCCTCAGGGGGAGGCGGCCAGATTCTCATGTCCGCACCTCAGCGCGAGAGCAGCCGCGCCAGAAGCGGGCGGTGTACGCTCACCGCGCCCTTTGGGCAGAACTCCTGGCAGCAGAAGCAGCGTATGCACTTTTTGGCGTCGATGGCCGCCTTGCCGTGCTCGACGTGCGCCGCCCCGGCCGGGCAGACTTCCGCGCACTTGCCGCAGCCGACGCACTTTGAGCGGTCTATCTTCGGCCCCGTGCCGAAGCCGCGCCGCAGCAGCGCGCCGACCACGGGCAGCTTGTTTGTGAAGTCGATTTTGGAGCTTATCGGGAGTTTCTCAAAGTCCGGCAGGGCGAAAATGTCCGGGTCCCCGTCTATCTCGAGCTCGCGCCAGTCTGCGGGGCAAAGGCCGCGGCGGATGGATTCGGCCACTGTGGGTGCGTCGTTGGCGTCCATGCCTATCAGGTGGGCGCAGACGAGGTCGGCGTTGAAGGGCGTGTCGGCGGCGAGCAGCGCGCCCATGTGGCGGAGCGTACCCTGGGTCGGGCCGTTGCCCTCCATACAGTCCACCGCGTCAACGAGCGTAAGGCGCGGCTTGTTGTATAGCGCGAGGTCTACCAGCATGGAGCAGAAATCCGCCGTATTCGGGTACATGTAGTGCATTTCCGGCTTCCTGGTGCCGGGAATCGTGCCGAAAAAGTTTTTGACGGCGCAGGTCATGCCCGCCATTCCGTGGGTCTTGAGCTTGGCGAAGTCTATGATGGCGTCGGCCCTTGAAAGCCAGGAGGTGTAAGTGAACGCCCTGGCCTTTACGCCTTCGGGAAATCTGACCTCTTCGGCGCCGAAGTCCTGGTTGAGCTCGCCGCCGGCCTTGACCACGGCCTCCATCAGAGTCCCGTTGTAGACGGAGTGCACCCAGGCGGCGGTGTACGGCCCGCCGGGGCTGTCGCCGACAATCACCCGGGCGCCCCGCGCTGTGAGGCGGCGTGTGAGCTCGGCGAGCAGAGACGGATGCGTCACGGCGGCTGTGTCCGGGCTCATGCGCGAGACGAGGTTGGTCTTGATTGCCACGGTCATGCCGGGCTGGGCCCAGTCAATGCCGCCCAGAGGCTCGAGCACCCGGTCAAAAGCGGCGGCGACGCTGTCCGCAGAGTAGTCGTCACACCTCGCAATGCAGACATTTACAGGCATACTATGGGCTCCTTTCACAATAAACTGGGAGTGGCTGCGTGATTTTTTACAAATATCTCGGAATGCGGCAAAATGTGCTATGCAACAAGCACAAAATGTGATAACATATAAACAGGCGGCCCGCCGTTGGGGCCTGTACTTTGAGGGAAAGAAGGCAAAAAAGGATGGAGAAGATAGCTATAACCAAAACGACCGCCCCCAAGGCGAAAACGCCCAGCAGCGAGCTGGGGTTCGGCAAGGTGTTTTCCGACCACATGTTCCTTATGAACTATGACGCCGGCGAAGGCTGGCATTCCCCGCGAATCGTACCCTACGGCCCGATTGAGCTTATGCCCTGCGCCAACGTGCTGCACTACGCCCAGGAAATCTTCGAGGGCCTGAAGGCCTACCGCACCGCCGACGGCACGGTGCAGCTCTTCCGCCCGACAGAGAACATCAAGCGCATGAACAACTCGGCCCTGCGCATGTGCATCCCGCCCGTGCCCGAGGACGTCTACCTCGAGGCGCTCAAGACTTTGGTCACAGTGGACGAGAGCTGGGTCCCGCACGAGTACGGCACCAGCCTCTATCTGCGCCCCTTCATAATCGCCACGGACGCGCAGCTCGGCGTACACGCGGGCCACCACTACCTGTTCTGCATCATAGCTTCGCCCTCCGGAAGCTATTACGCCGGCGGCATAGACCCGGTGCGCATAATGATTGAGAGCCGCGACGTGCGCGCGGTGCGCGGCGGCACGGGCTATGCGAAGTGCGGCGGCAACTACGCGGCGAGCATGCGCGCCGGCGAGGAGGCCGAGAAGAAGGGCTTCGCCCAGGTGCTTTGGCTCGATGGCGTACATATGAAGTACATCGAAGAGGTCGGCGCGATGAACGTCATGTTCAAGATTAACGGCAAGGTCGTCACGCCGGATATCTCCGGAGGCACCGTCCTGCCGGGCATTACGCGCAAGAGCTGCATAGAGGTGCTCAAGGACTGGGGCTACGAGGTCGAGGAGCGCGAAATCTCCGTCGACGAGCTCATAGAGGCGGCCGAGAGCGGCGCGCTCGAGGAGGCTTGGGGCGTCGGTACCGCGGCCGTCGTCTCGCCTATGGGCGTGCTGGCCTACAAGGACGTCGAGCACGTCATAAACGACAACAAGATAGGCGAACTGACCCAGAGGCTCTACGACGAGCTCACCGGCATACAGTGGGGCAAGGTGCCCGACACGCGCGGCTGGATAGTCAAGGTTTGCTGAATGCGGGCGGCACAGGCCGCAGATTACACGGTGTCCCGGGGTTTAAATCCCGGGACACTTTTTGTCATGCGCTGTGTCCGTCGAGCCAGCGCGCGGCCTCCTCGGCGACGGATTTCAGCGTGCCGCCGTCAAAGGGGTCGCCGAGCCCGGCCTGCCTGAGCAGCTCGCGGAAGCTCAGCGTGCCCGCCGGGCGGGTGTAGGCCATGTACTTGCCCCAGGCCTCGCTGCGGTCGTGCCGGAGCAGGGCCCAGAACTCGAGGGACACGGTCTGAGCCAGGCAGTAATCTATATAGTAGAAGGGGTCTATATATATGTGCCTCTGGCGCTGCCATGCGCGGCCGGAGGAGTAGAAAGCAAGCTCTTCCTCGGGCTTGAGCCAGGGCATGTACACGCGCTGGAGCTTCAGCCAGCACTCGTTGCGCTCGGCGGGGCTGAACTCGGGGTGCTCGTAGCACTCGTGCTGGAAATGGTCTACCAGGGTGCCGTAGGGGATGAAGGTCAGGGCGTCGGCCAGGTGCTGCCAGCGGAACTTGTCCGCGTCTGCGCCGAAGAAGCTCTCGGCCCAGCCCTCGGCGAAGAACTCCATGCTCATCGAGTGCACCTCGCAGGCCTCCAGCGTCGGCCAGCGGCTGGAAGCGGGAAGGATGCTGCGGGCCAGGTAGGAGGCAAAGGCGTGCCCCGCTTCGTGAGTTATGACCTCGACGTCGCCGCTCGTGCCGTTGAAGTTGGCGAAGATGAAGGGCGACTTGTACTCGGGCAGGGTGGTGCAGTAGCCGCCTCCGGCCTTGCCCGGCTTTGAGAGGACGTCCATCATTTCGTTGTCGAGCATGAAATCTATGAACTCGGCGGTCTCGCCGCTCAGCTCATGGTAGAAGCGCCGCCCGGCGGCGAGAATGTCCTCCGCCGTACCCACGGGCGTGGCGTTGCCGTCTGAAAACCACATCGCGCAGTCGGCGTAACCCATGGGCAGGCTCTTGCCCAGGCGCTTTGCCACGGTCTCGTACACCCTGCAGGCAATGGGGACGATGTGCTCGCGCACGGCGGCGCGGAAGCGCTCGACGTCCGCCTTCGCGTAGCAGTTGCGGGTCATGCGGTCGTATCCGAGCGGAATGAAGTTGCCGTAGCCGAGCTTGCGCCCCATTGCGGTGCGCAGCTCTACCAGGGCGGCGTAGAGCTCGTCGAGCCTGGCGGCGTTTGCCGAGTACCACTCGTCCTCGGCCTTCCAGGCGGCGGCGCGGCGCACTGGGTCCGTGTCCTGCTTGATGGGCGTCAGCTGCGAGAGCGTGTAGGTCTCTCCCTCGAAGGGAATCTGCGCCGAGGCGAGGAGTTTGGAGTACTCCGTTGTCAGGGCGTTCTCGCGCTGGAGCTCCGGCACAATTTCAGGGGAGAAGGCGCGCACGTCGAGCTGGGCGTTAACGAACATCATGCGGTTGTACTTTTCCTCAAACTGCGGCCGGAAGGGGGAGGCGAGCATCGCTGCGGTGAAGCCCTTGGAGTATTCCTCCAGCTCTGGGGAGTGCTCGTCTATATATGCGACCTCGGCGTCGTAGAACCTGTCGCGCGTGTCGATGTCGTGACGGATGTTGGCGATGGTGCAGAGAGTGTCGAAGCTGTCGGAGAACTTTTCAACCTCCAAAAACACGCTCTCGGCCTGCTCAAAGCTTACGGCGGCCTTCAGCCGCTCTGCAGCGCCGGTATAGAACTGCTTCGCGGCCTCAAAATCCGGGCGGGAATAGGGCAGAAGCGAGAATTTCACGACAGCTTCACCTCCACGCTTATGCCGAGCTTTTTGCCCAGGCGGCGGACAGCGCCCGCGCCGAAGCTCTCGTTGAGGGAGCTCATCAGGGCCTTGAACCTGCGCAGCTGCGCCGTATCTCCGGGCCAGTACTCGCAGAGCACGTCCTCGCCGATGTCGTCCATGACGCCTGCGAGCGCGACCATCCCGACGTAGGCGTCGTCCAGGCCGGACAGGGGCAGGACGTCGAGCGGCATGGCCATGTATGCCGCGGCGATGCCCAGCTTCAGCTTGGCGTGTCTGGGTACGCGTCCGTCCTTGAGCAGCATGGCGAGAGTGTAGGCCAGGTCCGGTACGCCGGAAGCTATCCCGGCCAGTTTGCCGAGCCCAAATTTGTCCGCGAGGGCGAGCAGGTTGCCGCGCGCCCGGCAGTAGGTGTCCTTCATGTAGTCGGCCATTTCGGCGCCTCCTTGATTCAAAACTGGAACTATTGTATCTCAAGCGCGGCGCTTTGTAAATCCCCGCCTGCCATGCCCTTCCAATAGTTGATTAATTTGTCCGCGAGAGGTGATTTAGCACTAAATAAGCGCGGCGAATATGCACGATATTAGTCGAAAACACAGTTGCGCAAAACGGCGTTTATGATGTAGAATCTATTGTGTTAACGTTGCGTTAACATTTCACACATTCAGGTAATTTTCTGATTTTGCGATTGGGGTGAGCGTCCTTGCAGCTTCTCGAACAGCGCATAATGACCGACGGGGAGATTCTGCCCGGCGGTATACTCAAGGTGGACGGCTTTCTGAACCACCAGATGGACCCTCAGCTCCTGACCGCGATGGGCGAGGAGTTCCACCGCCTGTTCGACGGCATGGGCGTCAACAAGATACTTACGATTGAGGCATCGGGCATCGGACCGGCCTGCTTTGCAGGCCTGGCTTTCGGCTGCCCTGTTTTATTTGCCAAGAAGAACCGCACGTCCAACCTCTCGGGAGAGTTTTGGACAAGCCGTGTGTACTCCTTCACGCACCACGTTGAGAACACAATCCTCGTGAGCAAGAAGTACCTCGGCGCTGGCGACCGCGTCCTCATAGTGGACGACTTCCTCGCCAACGGCGCGGCGCTCGACGGGCTCATCACGCTCTGCCTGGAGGCGGGCGCGGAGGTTGTAGGCGCGGGTATCTGCATAGAGAAGGCCTTCCAGCCCGGCGGCGAGCGCATCCGCTCCCGCGGCGTAAAGGTCGAGAGCCTCGCCCGCATAAAGAGCATGTCCGACGACGGCGGCATAGAGTTCTGCTGACGCCTGACAGACGACAATCACACACAGTAGCTTCAGCGATATATACCGGGGGATATGGCCCCGGCGTCTCTACCCGGCCCCGAGAAGGCCGGACTATCGGTGAGGAGGCTTCGCGCCCTCTTCCGGCGGAGACGTTCGCCCGAGAGGGCTTTTTCTATTGGTCTTAAACCGAGAGGTTTTAAGATAATCAAAAAACACTATGGAGGAACGAAAATGAAGAAGTTTCTTGCGCTTCTCATGGCTCTCGTGATGGTCTTTGCCCTCGCCGCCTGCGGCAGCGACAACGAGCCCAGCACCAGCGCCGACCCCAACGCCGAGACCAGCGGCGAGCCCGCCACCGGTAACGGTATCGCCAAGGAGGACCTCAAGGTAGGCTTTATATTCCTGCACGATGAGAACTCCACCTACGACCTCAACTTCATCAACGCCGCCAACGCCGCCATCGAAGAGCTGGGCCTGACCGAGGACCAGTACGTCTTCCGCACCAACGTCCCCGAGGGACAGGAGTGCTACGACGCCGCGGCTGAGCTCGCCGACGACGGCTGCGACATCATCTTTGCCGACAGCTTCGGCCACGAGCCCTTCATGATCCAGGCCGCCCAGGAGTTCTCCGACGTGCAGTTCTGCCACTCCACCGGCACCCGCGCCCACACTGACGGCCTCGCTAACTACCACAACGCTTTCGCCTCCATTTACGAAGGCCGCTACCTCGCCGGTATCGTCGCCGGCATGAAGCTCAACGAGATGATTGCCAACGGTGAGATCACCGAGGACGAGGCCAAGATGGGCTACGTCGGCGCCTACACCTACGCCGAGGTGCTCTCCGGCTACACCAGCTTCTATCTGGGCGCCAAGAGCGTCTGCCCCAGCGTGACCATGGACGTCACCTTTACCGGCTCCTGGTACGACGAGACCGCCGAGCGTGAGGCCGCCAACAACCTCATCAACAACGGCTGCGTCCTCATCAGCCAGCACGCCGACTCCATGGGCGCCCCCAGCGCCTGCGAGGATGCCGGCGTCCCCAACGTCAGCTATAACGGCTCCACCGCCAGCGCCTGCCCCGAGACCTACCTCATCTCCAGCCGCATCGACTGGACCCCGTACTACCTGTACGCCATCAACTGCGTCCTCAACGGTGAGGAGATCGCCGCCGACTGGACCGGCACCCTCGAGACCGGCTCCGTCGTGCTGACCGAGCTGGGCGCCAACGTCGCCGAGGGCACCCAGGAGGCCATTGACGAGGCCATGGCCGCCCTCGAGGCCGGCACGCTGCACGTCTTCGACACCAGCACCTTCACCGTCGAGGGCGAGACCGTGACCACCTTCATGGCCGACGTCGACACCGATGAGAACAACGAGGGCGATACCGAGGCCATCGTGGACGGCTACTTCGCCGAGAGCGAGTTCCGCAGCGCCCCGTACTTCACCCTGCAGATAGACGGCATCACCCTGCTGGACGTCAACTACGGCTGATAACCCGTCAAACACGCACCGGCAAGCCCTCCGGGGCTTGCCGGCAAAGGACAGCGCAGCGACTCTTTTGCCACTACGCTGTCCTTTGAAGCCTTTTTACAGAGTTCCCGCGCGGGAGCGGATTCACCGGCGTGTGCGGTAAGCACGCAGCATATTTACAGGAGGTACGCCCTTGGACAGCAAAGTTGCAGCGGTGCAGATGCGCGACATCACCAAGACCTTCGGCCCGGTCAAGGCCAACGACAAGGTGTGGCTCGACATCTACAAGGGAGAGATACTTGCCCTGCTTGGTGAGAACGGCAGCGGCAAGACCACGCTCATGAACATGCTCTCCGGCATCTATTTCCCCGACGAGGGTCAGATATTCGTCGACGGGCGCGAGGTCGTAATACGCTCGCCCAAGGACGCCTTTGACCTCGGTATAGGCATGATACACCAGCACTTCAAGTTGGTGGACGTGCTCACGGCGGCGGAGAACATCATCCTCGGCCTGCCCGGCAAGGGGCGGCTGGACATTAAGAGCGTGGCCGCCAAGGTCAAGGAGATAAGCGAGCGCTACGGCTTCGAGATTGACCCGATGCAGAAGATTTACGACATGTCCGTTTCACAGAAGCAGACCGTCGAGATAATCAAGGTTCTGTATCGCGGCGCGGACATCCTCATCCTCGACGAGCCGACGGCGGTGCTGACTCCGCAGGAGACGGACAAGCTCTTCGCCATACTGCGCAACATGCGCGACGACGGCAAGGCCATAGTCATAATCACGCACAAGCTGCACGAGGTGGAGGAGCTCTCCGACCGCGTGGCGATACTCCGCCACGGCCACTTCGTCGGCGACATGCCGACGAAAAAGACCAACGCGGGTGAAATGACCAACATGATGGTCGGCCGCCCCGTCGTGCTTAACATCGAGCGCCCCGAGCCGAAGGACCCGCAGCGCCGCCTCGAGGTCAAGCACCTCACAGTGCAGGACGAGGACGGCGTCACCAAGATAGACGACCTGTCCTTCACCGCCTACTCGGGTGAGATACTGGGCGTGGCCGGCATATCCGGCAGCGGCCAGAAGGAGCTCCTGGAGGCCATAGCGGGTCTGCACCGCGCCGAGGGCGGCTCCATAACCTACATAGACCCTGAGACAGGCGAAGAGGAGGAGCTCATCGGCAAGGACCCGCGCGACATCAGCGACATGGGCATTTCCCTCTCCTTCGTGCCCGAGGACAGGCTCGGCATGGGCCTCGTCGGCGACATGGACCTCAGCGAGAACATGATGCTCCGCTCCTTCCGCCGCGGCCGGGGCTTCTTCACCGACAGGAAGAGCCCGCACCAGCTGGCAGAGCGCGTGGTCAAAGAGCTGGACGTCAACACGCCCAGCATAGAGACGCCGGTGCGCCGCCTCTCCGGCGGCAACGTGCAGAAGGTGCTCGTCGGCCGCGAGATATCCAGCGCGCCGACAGTCCTGCTGACCGCATACGCCGTGCGCGGCCTGGACATAAACTCGTCGTACACTATCTACGACCTGATAAATAAACAGAAGGAGCGCGGGGTCGCCGTCGTCTACGTCGGCGAGGATTTGGACGTGCTGCTGGAGCTGGCCGACCGCATACTCGTGCTCTGCGGCGGCAAGCTCAGCGGGCTGATACCCGGACGCGGCGCTACGAAGCGCAAGGTGGGCCTGATGATGACAAAGCTGGGAGGTGGCGAGGATGAATAAAAAGGCGCGCGTACCGCTTGTACACATTTCACGCCGCTCGTCCCTGCCCTGGTACAAGGCCTGGGCCATACGCGGCATAGCTATTGTCCTGGCCCTGGTCGTCTGCGGCGTGATATCCGCTCTGCTCACCGGTGAAAACCCGATAGCGCTCTACGGTTCTATGTTCAACGGCACCTTCGGCACCTCACGCCGAATCTGGGTCACCCTGCAGAACACCGCCATACTGCTGTGCGTCTCGCTGGCCGTCACGCCCGCGTTTAAAATGCGCTTTTGGAACATAGGCGGCGAGGGCCAGATACTGGCCGGCTGCCTCGCCACGGCGGCCTGCATGATAGTCCTGGGCGACACGATACCCAACTGGCTGCTCATCATCGTGATGCTCTGCGCCAGCCTCCTGGGCGGAGCCGTGTGGGGCCTTATCCCGGCCTTCTTCAAGGCCAAGTGGAACACGAACGAGACTTTGTTCACCCTCATGATGAACTACGTAGCCATCCAGCTCGTGGCCTTCTTTATCATCGTCTGGGAGTCACCGGCCGGAAGCGGCAAGGTCGGCATAATAAACCAGCAGACGCAGGCGGGCTGGCTGCCTATGATAGGCAGCAACCGTTACATGCTGAACGTGCTCATCGTCGCGCTGCTGACCGTGGCCATGTACGTCTACCTGAAGTACACCAAGCACGGCTATGAGATAGCCGTCGTGGGCGAGAGCGAGCGCACCGCGCGCTACGTCGGAATCAAGGTCGAGCGTGTCATTATGCGCACCATGATCATATCCGGCGCGCTCTGCGGCCTGGCCGGCTTCCTGCTGGTGGCCGGTACCGACCACACAATAACCACTACGCTCTCCGACAATCGCGGCTTTACCGCCGTCATGGTGTCCTGGCTCGCCAAGTTCAGCCCCGTTTTTATGGTGCTGACCAGCTTCCTCCTCGTGTTCCTCGACAGGGGAGCGAGCGAGATAGCCACGGACTTCGGCCTCAACGAGGCCTTCGGCGACATCCTCACGGGTATAATCCTGTTCTTTATTATCGGCTGCGAGTTCTTTATCACCTATCAGCTCCACTTCCGTGGACATGCGGCAAAGGAGGCGGCGGAAAATGTTTGACTTTATAGCCTTCTTCCCCAGGGCCGTCGCGCAGGGCGTGCCGCTCATGCTCGGCAGCACGGGCGAGACGCTCACCCAGAAGTCCGGCAACCTCAACCTCGGCCTGCCCGGCGTCATGTACGTCGGCGCCATCTGCGGCGTCATCGGCTCGTTCATGTATGAAAACAGCGGCGCTGAAATGAACGGCTTCCTCGCCGTCGGCATACCCGTGCTCTGCTGCCTGTTCGGCAGCCTGCTCATGGGCCTGCTCTACTGCTTCCTGACCGTCACGCTCAGGGCCAACCAGAACGTCACCGGCCTCGCCATGACCACCTTCGGCGTCGGCTTCGGCAACTTCTTCGGCGGCTCGCTCATAAGGCTGACCGACAGCGAGGTGCCCAGCATCGCGCTCTCGGCTACGAGCTCGTACTTCAAGACGAGCCTGCCCTTCGCCGAAAACCTCGGCTGGTTTGGCGACCTCTTCCTCAGCTACGGCGCGCTGACCTATATAGCGATAATTATAGCGCTCATATGCTCGTACTTCCTCAAGCGCACACGCAGCGGCCTGAACCTGCGCGCCGTGGGCGAGGATCCGGCCACGGCCGACGCCGCCGGCATAAATGTCACGATGTACAAGTACAGGGCGACCTGCATAGGCTGCATGATAGCCGGCCTCGGCGGCCTCTACTACGTCATGGACTACGCCAGCGGCATCTGGTCGAACGACGCCTTCGGCGACCGCGGCTGGCTCGCCATAGCCCTTGTCATTTTCACCATGTGGCGTCCGGCGGTCGGAGTCCTGGCCAGTATCCTCTTCGGCGGGCTTTACATTCTCTACCTGTTCATACCCTCGGGTACGAACCTCGCCGTCAAGGAGCTCTACAAGATGCTGCCCTACCTCGTCACAATCGCCGTGCTGATAATCGTGTCCCTCAAGAAGAGCCGCGAGAATCAGCCGCCTGCCCACCTGGGACTTTCCTACTTCAGAGAAGAGAGATAAATACAGCGCCCGTGCCGTCTGGCACGGGCGCTTACTTTATTTAATTATGCCGCCCGCTATGAGCATTTCGCCGGAATACAGCGCTGCGGCCTGGCCGGGGCAGGGAGCCCGCACCGGGGCGTCAAAAGTGATGTCCAGCGTACCGTCGGGCATGGCCAGCGCCGTGGCGTCCGCGAGAGAGCGCGAGTGCCGCACGCGCACGCGGCAGCGGAACTCGTACCTGGGCGGCGTTATCAGCCAGTTTGCCTCGCCGGTCGTTATATGGGTCATGTACAGCCCATCGCCGTCGGAGAGGACGACCTCGTTCGCCTCCGGGCGTATCTCGCTCACGAACACACGCTTCCCGGCGGCAAAGCCGAGCCCGCGCCGCTGCCCGAGCGTATAGCGGTGGCAGCCTCCGTGGGTGCCCACGCGCTCGCCCTTGTAGATGAGCGCTCCGGGGCCGGGCGCTCTCCCACGCGCCTCTATCCACGCGGCGAAGTCCCCGTCCTTTATGAAGCATATCTCCATGCTGTCGGGCTTGTCGGCCTGAATGAGACCAAACTGGGCTGCCAGCGCGCGGACCTCGCGCTTTACATACCCTCCAAGCGGCAGCACAAGCCGCCGCGCCTCCTCGCGCGTTATCATACAGAGCATGTAGCTCTGGTCGTTTTCGGGACGGCCCCGGAAAATGGCGCCCGCCCTCGACGCGGCGTAGTGCCCGGTGGCGATGCTCTCGATGCCCAGGGCGTCTGCTGCCTCGCAGAGCAGCTTCAGCTTTACGCGGCGGTTGCACAGTACGCATGGGCTGGGCGTCGCACCGGCGAGGTACGCCGCCTCAAAGGGCGCGCAGACCTCGCTCTCAAGGGCGGAGCGGGCGTCTGTAAGCTCAAAGGGAAGCCCCATGCGCTCCGCGCTCTCACGCGCGTAGCCTCCCTCGCCGGAGCCGGTCTCGAGGTAGACGCAGCGCACGTCCCAGCCCTGCATCGTCAGCAGCTTCGCCGTGACGGCGCTGTCCACGCCGCCGGAAAAGCCCAAAACCACGCGCGGCCTCATGTCCCGTGCCTCCCGATGTACATCGCCAGCGCGGCCATGTCTGCGGGCGAGACGCCGGAGATGCGCCCCGCGCGCCCGAAGCTCTCAGGCCGCACGGCGGAGAGCTTTTGCCTGGCCTCCGTGCGAAGCCCGGGCACGGCAAAGTAGTCTATGCCCTCGGGCAGGGGCTTGTCCTCCATGCGCTTGAAGTCCTCAACCTGCTTGAGCTGGCGCTTGATATAACCCTCGTATTTGAGCCTGATTTCCACCTGCTCTACCACACTTTTCGGTAAATCCGGGCGTTCGGCGTCAAAATCACGCAAGTTTTCATATCCCACGCGCGGGCGGCGTATCAGCGCCGCGAGGCTCACTCCGCTGGCCGGCGGCGTGGTGCCCAGCTCCGTGAGGAGCGCCGCCAGCTCAGGCGTCGGCGCGAGGTGCGTGCGCTCGAGGCGGGAGAGCTCCGCGTCCACGGCGGCGTACTTGGCCCTGACCGCCTCGTACTGAGCGTCGCTCACGAGGCCCAGGGCGTGGCCGTACTTGGTCAGGCGCTCGTCGGCGTTGTCCTGACGGAGTATGAGGCGGTACTCGCTGCGCGAGGTCATCATGCGGTAGGGCTCGTTGGTGCCGCGCGTCACGAGGTCGTCTATGAGCGCGCCGATGTACGCCTCGCTGCGGCTGAGCACGAAGGGGGGCTTGCCGCGGAGCTTCAGCGCGGCGTTCACTCCGGCCATGAAGCCCTGCACGGCGGCCTCCTCGTAGCCCGAGGAGCCGTTGAACTGTCCCGCGCCGTAGAGGCCGGGGATATCCTTGAACTCGAGCGTGGGATAGAGGGCGAGCGGGTCTGCGCAGTCGTACTCGATGGCGTAGGCGGGGCGGGTTATCTCCGCGCGCTCCAGCCCGGGAATGGTGTGCAGCATTTCAACCTGCACCTCTTCGGGCATGGAGCTGGAAAAGCCCTGTACATAGAGCTCGAGCGTGTTCAGGCCCATAGGCTCTATGAAGAGCTGGTGGCGCGGCTTGTCGGGGAAGGTCATGACCTTGGTCTCTATGCTAGGGCAGTAACGCGGCCCGGTGCCGGTGATGACGCCGGAGTAGAGAGGGCTGCGCTCCAGGTTCTCGCGGATAATCTCGTGCGTGCGCTCGTTGGTGTAGGTGAGGTAGCACTTCGCGCGGTTCACCGGCGCATGCTCCGTTGCAAAGGAGAAGGGCTCCGGCTCGGCGTCGCCCTCCTGCGCCTCCATCTTGTCAAAGTCCACGCTGCGCGCGTTCACGCGCGGCGGGGTGCCGGTCTTGAACCGGCGGAGCGGCACGCCCAGCTTCGCCAGGCTGTCGGAGAGCGCGATGCTCGCCGCGAGGCCGTCGGGGCCTGAATCCCGCAGCACCTCGCCGGTTATAGTGCGCCCGCGGAGGTAGGTGCCTGAGCAGACTATAACGGCGCGGCAGCGCCAGAGCGCGCCGGTGGCGGTGGTCACATAGGCCACGGCTCCGTCCTCGACGCCTATCTCTACGGCTTCGGCCTGTATGAGACGCAGGTTTTCCTGCCGCTCGAGCGCGAGCTTCATCACT
The DNA here is from genome assembly GCA_900544765.1 of uncultured Eubacteriales bacterium. Classification (GTDB taxonomy): domain Bacteria; phylum Bacillota; class Clostridia; order Oscillospirales; family Oscillospiraceae; genus Scatomorpha; species Scatomorpha gallistercoris. Next base: position 50,969 of record UQWI01000002.1, read on the forward strand.
TCCTGGTAGCGTCTCCGGTCGGCCTGGGCGCGCAGCGAGTAAACCGCCGGGCCCTTGCCGCGGTTGAGCATCCGGTACTGTATGCAGGCCGAGTCGGCGGCCTTCGCCATCTCGCCGCCGAGCGCGTCCAGCTCGCGCACTAGGTGGCCTTTGCCAGTGCCGCCTATGGCCGGGTTGCAGGGCATGTTGCCCACGCTGTCCAGGTTTATGGCGAAGCACACGGTGGAACAGCCCAGCCGTGCGGCGGCCAGCGCGGCCTCAATCCCCGCGTGGCCCGCGCCTATTACAACTATATCACATTGTCCGGCATCGTAAGTTTTCATGCCGAGATTATACGTCAGAAGCCGCGCCAAATCAAGCACGCGAAAAATTTCTTTGGCGAGTTTCAAAAAAACACTTGCTTTATTTCGATAATGTGGTAATATATTAGCACGTCGTGCAGATAGCACGGCGCTGTAAGTCAGAGACAAAGGGGACTAAATGAAAATGAAAAAGCTTCTTGCACTTATGCTTGCGCTGGTCATGGTATTTGCCCTCGCCGCCTGCGGCACGGACTCCGGCGAACCCAGCAGCGAGCCCACCACGGGCGCCTCCGCTGAGCCCAGCTCCGTACCCAGCGAGGGCGGCGATACCGCCGAGAGCGACATGGCCTATGTCAAGGAAAAGGGCACGCTCATAGTCGGCATCACCGAGTTTGAGCCCATGGACTACCAGAACGCTGACGGCGAGTGGATAGGCTTCGACGCCGACCTCGCCAAGCTCTTCGCCGAGCGTCTCGGCGTCGAGGTCCAGTTCCAGCTCATCGACTGGGAGAGCAAGGTCATGGAGCTTGACGGCCGCACCATCGACGTCGTCTGGAACGGCATGACCCTCACCGACGAGGTGCTCGCCTCCATGGAGTGCTCCAACGCCTACCTGAACAACGCCCAGGTCGTCATCCTGCCGAGCGCCGAGGCCGAGAATTACGCCGACGCCGAGAGCATGTCCGGCCTGCAGTTCGCGGTCGAGAGCGGCTCCGCCGGCGAGCAGATGGCCATTGAGAACGGCTTCAGCTACACCCCGGTCACCGACCAGGCCACCGCAGTGCTCGAGGTTGAGTCCGGCACCTGCGACGCCGCCATCATCGACAGCCTCATGGCCTCCGCCATGGTGGGCGAGGGCACCAACTTCGCCGAGCTGACCTACACCATCAGCCTCAACACCGAGGAGTACGGCGTCGGCTTCCGCCAGGGCAGCGACCTTGCCGCCGAGCTCAACGCCTTCTTCTCCGAGATCTATGCCGACGGCACCATGCAGGAGCTGGCCGACCAGTACGGCGTTTCCGCCGCGCTGATCGCCCAGTAACCGCCGGAACAAAATCAACAGCTTAAGAGCCTGGAGCAGAGAACGCACTGCGTTCTCTGCTTTTGGCGCGGACAGGAGAGAAAAACGCCGATGACCGAATTCCAAACCGTAATATCCGCCCTGAACGAAGGCTTCCTCCAGACGCTGAAGCTCTTTTTCGTGACGCTTGTCGGCTCCATACCGCTGGGCCTCATAATCTGCTTCGGCTCCATGAACCGCTGGGCGCCTCTGGGCGCCATAGGCCGCAGGAAGCTCGCGCTCAGCCAGCGCGTGGCCCGTATGCTGGACGAGGGCGGCGAGCTTGTGCTGGACGGACAGCAGCTCACCGAGGACAAGGCCAGAGCCCTGGTCAAGAGCAGCGCACGCTGGTCAAAGGTTCTGCTTGAGTTCCGGCCCGTCTCGCTCCTGTGCCGTTTCGTGGTGTGGGTGATACGCGGCACGCCGCTTATGCTGCAGCTCTACATCATCTTCTACATACCCGGCTATATCTTCCCCAACAACCCCTGGAGCTTCCCCGAGGGGCGCTTCGCCGCGGCCTCGGTCATGTTTATAGTCAACTACGCCTGCTACTTCTCCGAGATCTACCGCGGCGGCATCCAGGGCGTGCCCATCGGCCAGCAGGAGGCCGGGCAGGTGCTCGGCATGACCAAGGGGCAGATCTTCTTCAAGGTCACGCTTTTGCAGATGATAAAGCGCATCGTCCCGCCCATGTCCAACGAGATAATCACGCTGGTCAAGGACACCTCGCTCGCGCGCATAATCTCCTATCAGGAGGTCATCTGGGCAGGATTTGCCTTCCTCAAGGGCTCGCACGGCTACTCCGGCCTGCTCTGGCCGCTGTTCTTTACGGGCGTGTACTACCTCGTGTTCAACGGCGTCGTGTCCTTCCTGCTCGGCAGGCTTGAGAAAAAGCTTGAATTCTTCAGATAAGGGGGTGGAAGTATGAGCGTACTTGAAGTAAAGAACCTTGAAAAGCACTTCGACAGGACAAAGGTCTTGAACGACATCAGCTTCACCCTGGAAAAGGGCCAGGCGCTGAGCATAATCGGCTCCTCCGGCTCCGGAAAGACCACGCTGCTCAGATGCCTCAACTTTCTTGAGACTCCGGACAGCGGCAGCATAAGCGTAAACGGGGAGCTGCTCTTTGACGCCGCCGACCCGGCAACCCGCCGGGAGGCCGACGTGCGCCGCAAGCGCCTGCACTTCGGCCTGGTGTTCCAGAGCTTCAACCTCTTCCCGCAGTACACGGCGCTGCAGAACGTCACGCTCGCGCCCGAGCTGCTGGCAAAGGAGCAGCCGGACTACAAGGCCAGGAAGAAGGAGATAAACGCCGCCATCGAGGCTGAGGGCCGCGAATACCTCGCCGCCATGGGCCTCACCGAGCGCGCCGGGCACTATCCGCACCAGCTCTCCGGCGGGCAGCAGCAGCGCGTGGCCATAGCCCGCGCCCTGGCCATGCACCCGGACATACTCTGCTTTGACGAGCCCACCAGTGCGCTCGACCCCGAGCTCACCGGCGAGGTGCTGCGTGTCATACGCTCTCTGGCCGAGAAGCACACGACCATGATAATCGTCACGCACGAGATGGGCTTCGCCCACGACGTCTCCGACCGCGTCATATTTATGGACGACGGTTTCATAGTCGAGCAGGGCGGCCCGGAGGTCATATCCGACCCGCAGATGGAGCGCACGAGGAAGTTCCTCAGCAGTTACGGCAAATAAGGCGCGTAAAAGCATTATTTTTTACAAATTTACTATTGAATATTAGGGCGAATTAACGTATCATTATTGCGCGTGTCATCAGGTAGCATGACACGCGCAATTTTGCGAAAGGGGTGCGGCTCTTGAAGCGGGCAAAGAAGATACTGGCGGTGGCGCTGGCGCTCTGCCTCATGCTGCCAATGGCGGCGTGCGGGGAGATAATGGGCAGTTACCGTATAGTGGAAACGCTCGGCGAGCAGAGCTACGCCATAGGCTTCCGCACCGACGACTATGTCCGATACTATGTCGAGGCGGCCCTGCAGGAGCTGGCGGCCGACGGCACGGTAAACAGCATAGCGGGGCAGTGGTTCACGCAGAACAACACTCACTTCACCGCGCGCTCCGGCGCTCTCAGCCAGTTTTCAGGCATACCGCAGCGCACACTGATTGTAGGCGCCGACCCAGACGCCTATCCGCTCAGCTATCAGGAGAACGGGGAATTCAAGGGATTTGACGTAGACCTGGCGCGCGCCGTGTGCTCACGCCTGGGCTGGGAAGTGCAGTTTATCGCCATAAAGGCCGAGAACGCCTATGTAGAGCTCTCCAGCGGCAACGTTGACTGCGCCTGGGGCGGCCTGACGCTGGACACGGAGGATACGCAGGTAGCGGTGCTCACGCCGTACCTGACCGATGAGATAGTCATCGTCACACGCGCCGACACCGGCGCAAAGAGCCTGCGCGGCCTGAACGGCGGCAGCCTGGCCATCACGACCGAGCAGAAGTACATGGACATTCTTGCCGCCAACGAGAAGCTTATGGAACGCTTCTCGCAGATAAAGCGGCTCACCGGCGGCCTTCAGGCACTGCTGGACGCCGTGAATTCGGGAGAGGCGTCTGCGGCCATGGTGAGCACCACCTCGCTGCTGCGCTTCGGCTCTTGAAAGCCGGGACGCAGGGCAATTTGATTGACCTCTGGCGAATGCCTATGTTATAATAAAAAGATACTAAACGATTCAAGGAGCGCGGCATGTGGATTTCCGACAAGTGGCGGGATTATGAGCTTATAGACTGCTCAAACGGCGAAAAGCTGGAGCGATGGGGGAATTATACCCTTGTGCGGCCCGACCCCCAGGCAATATGGCACACCGCGCGGCGCGACAGGCGCTGGCAGGAGTGCGACGGGCGCTACGCCCGTTCCCACTCAGGCGGCGGGGCCTGGGACAAGCACAGCCTCCCCGCCAGCTGGCAGATAAGCTACGGGGACCTGCGCTTCAACGTAAAGCCCATGAACTTCAAGCACACGGGCATTTTCCCGGAGCAGGCCTCAAACTGGGACTTCATCATGCGCAAGATACGCTCCGCCGGGCGGGAGATAAGCGTACTGAACCTCTTTGCCTATACGGGCGCGGCCACGGTGGCGGCCCTCGCTGCAGGCGCGAGCGTCTGCCACGTCGACGCGGCCAAGGGCATGGTCGCCTGGGCGAAGGAAAACGCCGCGGCTTCCGGCGTGGCGGACAGGCCCGTGCGCTGGATAGTCGACGACTGCGCCAAGTTCGTAGAGCGCGAGATAAGGCGCGGCCGCCGCTACGACGCAATTATCATGGACCCGCCGAGCTATGGACGCGGGCCGGGAGGCGAGGTCTGGAAGCTCGAGGACAGCCTCTGGGACTTTGTCAGCCTAACTGCGGGCGTGCTCAGCGACGACCCGCTGTTCGTCATCATCAATTCCTACACTACGGGCCTAGCGCCCTCGGTGCTGACCTATATCAGCGAGAGCATATTCACGCGGCGCTTCGGCGGCCGGAGCGAGAGCGAAGAGCTCGGCCTGCCCGTCACGGCGTCGGGGCTCTGCCTGCCGGCGGGCGCGGCCTGCCGCTGGGAGAGCGGGAGGTAAGCCATGCCGATAATCAAGACAGAAAACCTGCATTTCACATATCAGGGCGAAGAAAAAGAGACCCTTCACGGCGTCAACATGGAGATAGAAGAGGGAACCTTCGTCGCGGTACTCGGCCACAACGGCTCGGGCAAGAGCACGATGGCCAAGCTCTTCAACGGCATACTCCTGCCGGGAGAGGGCCGCGTGCTTGTCGACGGTATAGACACTACGCATGAGGACAAGCTTCTGCAGGTGCGCGCGACCGTGGGCCTGGTGTTCCAGAACCCGGACAACCAGATTGTCGCCAACGTCGTCGAGGACGACGTGGCCTTCGCGCCGGAAAACCTCGGCGTAGAGCCCGGCGAAATACGCCGGCGCGTGGACGACGCCCTCAAGGCGGTCGGCATGTATGAGTACCGCATGCATGCGCCGCACCTCCTCTCCGGCGGGCAGAAACAGCGCGTGGCAATAGCGGGCGTGCTGGCCATGCGCCCGAGGTGCATAGTCCTCGATGAGCCCACGGCCATGCTCGACCCCGTGGGACGCCGCGAGGTCATCGCGACCGTCACAAAGCTCTGCCGCGAGCAGGGCATAACGGTCGTGCTCATAACCCACCACATGTCGGAGTGCGTCGGCGCGGACAGGCTCGTCGTGATGAGCGAGGGGCGTATAGTTGCCGACGGCACGCCGAGGGACGTGTTCTCCCAGGTTGAATTGCTCAGGAGCGAGGGGCTCAGCGTCCCCGCAACCACGGAGCTGATATACGAGCTGGACAAAGACGGTTGGGGCCTGCCGCTCTCCGCGCTCACGGTAGACGAGTGCGCGGACGCCGTGGCGGCCGCATTGAGATAAGGAAAAGGATGCTGCGCCAATGGACGCTGTCATAAAAGTAGAAAACCTCACCCACACTTACAGCGTGGGTACGCCGTTTGAAAAGACGGCCATACACAACATAAACGTCGAGTTTCACCCCGGCGAGCTCGTGGCCGTCATCGGACACACAGGCTCCGGCAAGAGCACTTTCATGCAGCACATGAACGGACTGCTCGCGCCCACGAGCGGCCGCGTCTATTGCGATGGGGAGGACATCTTCGCCACCAAAGAGGCCACGCGCGACGTGCGCTTCAAGGTCGGCCTCGTTTTCCAATACCCGGAGTATCAGCTCTTCGAGGAGACGGTGTACAAGGACATCGCCTTCGGCCCGAAGAACATGAAACTTCCGGAGAGCGAAATTGACGAGCGCGTGCGCGAGGCGGCGGGCTTCGTCGGCATCAGCGAAGAGCTCTTCGAGCGCAGCCCGCTCGAGCTCTCCGGCGGACAGAAGCGCCGCATAGCCATCGCCGGCGTCATCGCCATGCGTCCGAAGGTGCTCATACTCGACGAGCCCACGGCGGGCCTTGACCCCGCCGGCTGCGAGGGCATAATAAAGAACATCCTGGACTACCGCGCCGAGACCGGTTCCACCGTGCTGCTCGTCACGCACAGCATGGACGACGCCGCGAGGATAGCCGACCGCCTGGTCGTGTTCCACGAGGGCGGCATAGCCATGGACGGCACGCCCGACGAGGTGTTCTCGCGCCCGGCGGAGCTCACATCCATGGGCCTCGACGTGCCGCAGGCCGCGGCCATAGCCCAGGCGCTGCGTGAGCGCGGCGTGGAGCTGCCAGGCTCCATATACACGCTTGAGCAGCTCAGGGCCGCGCTTGTACCGCTCAGGAAGGGGGGACGGGCCGATGCTTAAGGACATAACCCTCGGCCAGTACTTCCCGGGCAACACCGTGATACACAGGCTCGACCCTCGCACGAAGCTGTTACTGGTCATAGTGTTCATTGTGGCCCTGTTCCTGGCGGTGGATTGGATAAGCTACGCGTTCATGTTCCTCGTCACAGCGGGCTGCGTCAAGCTCTCGACCATCAGGCTCAAGAGCATACTCAAGGGCCTGAAACCGCTTATATTCATCATCGTTTTCACCGGTATACTCAACCTCTTTTATACCAAGGGCGGCACGGTGCTTTTCGACTGGTGGATATTCACCATCACCACCGAGGGCATCAAGCGCGCCTTCCTCATGGTCGTGCGCATAATGCTGCTTATCACCGGCACCTTCCTGCTGACGTACACCACCAGCCCTATCGCGCTGACGGACGGGCTGGAGATGCTGCTCAACCCGCTCAAGAAGATAAAGGTGCCCGTACACGAGATGAGCATGATAATGAGCATGGCGCTCAGGTTCATACCCACTCTGATAGAGGAGACGGACAAGATAATGTCCGCGCAGAAGGCGCGAGGCGCCGACTTCTCCACCGGCAAGATTACCGAGAGGGCGAAGGCGCTGCTGCCGCTGCTCGTGCCGCTGTTTGTCTCGAGCTTCCGCCGCGCGGATGAGCTCGCCGTCGCCATGGAGAGCCGCTGCTACCACGGCGGCGAGGGCAGGACGCGCATGAATTCACTGCACATGGCGCGGCGCGATTATCTCGCCTTCCTGGCCGGGGCCATAGTCCTCGGCGGCATGATAGCCATGAACGTGTACGGGATATGAGGAACATCGCGCTAAAGCTCCGCTATGACGGCAGCGCCTACCACGGCTGGCAGGTGCAGAAATACGACGTCTCCGTCGCCGCGACGGTGGAAAAGGCGCTCTCAAAGGTCTGCGGCCACCCGGTGAAGGTCACCGGCTGCGGGCGCACGGACGCGGGCGTACACGCGCTCAACTACTGCGCCAATTTCCGCACCGACAGCCGCATCCCCGTGGAGCGAATCCCGCTCGCGGTGAACACGCGCCTGCCGGACGACATCGCCGTGCTCGGCGCTGTAGAGGCCCCGGATGACTTCAACGCCATACTGAGCTGCATAAAAAAAGAGTACGTCTACAGGATAATGAACACGCGCATCCGCGACCCCTTCCTGCAAAAGCGCGTGTGCTTCTACCCCGCGCCGCTGGACATAGGGCGTATGCAGGCGGCGGCGTCGGCCTTCGAGGGGACGCACGACTTCGCTGCCGTGCGCAGCGTCGGCACCGAGACAAAAACGACGGTGCGGACAATATACTGGTGCCGGGCGGAGAAGCTCGGCGACGAGATAAAGGTGGCCGTCTGCGCCGACGGCTTCCTGTACAACATGGTGCGCGCCATAGTTGGCACCATGGTTTACGCCTCCCACGGCAAGCTCTCGCCGGACGAGATACCGGCGCTGCTGGAGACGCGGGACAGGCGCCTGACGGGGCCGACGATGCCCCCGCAGGGCTTGTATTTGAACAGGGTCTGGTACGAAGGAGAAGTCGGGCGGCTGATGCTCAGCTGAGAGGTGTCGCCCATGAAGAGCGCCGTGCGCGCGAGAACGAAAACCGTGGCCTTCTGCGTTATGCTGCTGGCAGTGCTTTGCCTGGTCTGGTACGCCGGTACGCTCGCGCCGGATAACGCGGTAATTTCCGGAAACTATACCGCTGTGGGGAACTCTTACGCGCGGTTTTCGTCAGAAAATGCAGAGCTGCTCTCCGGCGACGGGGAGGTGCTCTCCGCCGTGGAGTTTGACTACCCGGAGCGTTACCTGACGTCCTCGGGAGAGACGGCTGTCGCCTGGGAGCCGGGAGGGAACATCGCCTTCCTCGGCGCTGGCGGGGCCAGGCTCGAGAAGGCGGAGGGGCAGCTCCTCGGCGTGTTCGGCTCGGACACGGGGGCCGTCTCGGCCCTTGTTGAGGACGGCGGAGAGGTGAAGGCGGAAATCTTTGCAACGCCCGGAGTGAAGCTGGAGCTCTCGCCTGGGAACAGGCCCATCGCAGCCGTCATAGGCGGGCGCGGGACTGTGCTGGCTCTGCTTTCGCCGGAGAGGGACGGGTTTTACGTTTCGGCGTATTCGCTGCCGGACATGTCCCCGGCCTGGCGCACGCCGCTGGACGGGCCGCAGTACGATTTGGAATGGACGGACACCGCTGTGCTTTGCGCTTTCGGCGGCGACGGAGAGATATACATAGACGGGCTCACGGGGGAGATGCTGCCGCGCAGCCCAGATTAAAAGGAGGACAGGGCCGTGCATATAGTCATAGATCTCGTGTTGTTGGCCATACTGATTATCTGCGTCTGGTCGGGATACAGAAAGGGCTTTATCATAGGCATAGCGAACCTGCTTGGCATCGTGGTGGCGCTGTACGGGGCCGTGCTGGTCTCTGGCGCGTTCTCATACGACGTCGTACCTGTGCTGCGCCCGTTCGTCAGCGGCTACATCGAGGGCCAGATGGACGACACGGTGCTCGAGCAGATGAGGCTGGACAACACGGATTTGAGCTATGAGGATATCCTTGCCGGGGACAGCCAGCTGCGGCACGAGTTCTGCTACACCTGCTACACCACCGTGGGCATCTACGACGACGCGGCAGACCAGATGGCCACCGAGGCCGAGGAGTACGCCGACGCCAATGAAGTGCAGATAAGCGAGGCCATAGTCGAGGTTTTCTGCGAGCGCGCGGCCTACGTCGCGGGCGTGGTGCTCATGTTCCTCATCTTCCTGATAGCGCTTATGGCCATAGCGAACATACCGAACCTCTCGTACAGGATACCAAATATGGACGTCCTGAACGACGCGGGAGGAGCGGCCATGGGCTTCATAAACGGCATATGCTACTGCATACTTATCTGCTGGGCGCTGCGCTTCCTGGGCCTGGTAATCGGCGTGGACACATTGGGCAAGACCCTGCTCGCCAAATTTTTCATAGCAATCGACCTGCTCACGGCAGGCGTGGGTATCTGACAGGCCGGACGGCGCCCGGAGCCGGAAAAGGGCCCGGGCGCCCCAGGTGCCTGCAGGGAAGGTTATATATGAACAAACTGTCAATTTCACTTCGGCAGTGTTGACATTTTGAGGACTTAGTGATAAATTAGCACTCGTATAAATGGAGTGCTAATTTTTCTTTTCCTTGGACAGCAATGGAATTTTCGAGATAAACAGGAGATTTTACTATGCAACCTACTCTTTGCTCGCGCTGCAAGAAGAATGTGGCGGTAATATTTATAACACGCATGGATCCGAACGGGGAATCCCACAACGAGGGCCTCTGCCTGAAGTGCGCCCGCGAGCTGCACATAAAGCCGGTGGACGACGTGATAAACAAGATGGGCCTCAGCGACGACGAGCTTGACGGCCTGACCAATGAGATGATGGAGGCGCTCGGCAACGCCGAGGGCCTGATGGATATCGAAAATACGGACTCGGATTCCGACGATGAGGGCAAGACCGCGACCTTCCCCTTCCTGAACAGGCTCATGGGCCAGATGGGGAACCCGCAGCGCCAGGACAGCGACCTGCCCGTCCAGAGCTCGTCGAGCCAGGGCAGCCAGGGCGGCCCGACTCCGCAGAGCGCCCCGCCCCAGCGCCCGAAGCGCAAGTTCCTCGACAACTACTGCATCGATCTCACCGAGAGGGCGAGGCAGGGCAAGCTCGACGCCATGATTGGCCGCGAGGAGGAGCTTGAGCGCGTCATACAAATTCTCAACCGCCGCCAGAAGAACAACCCCTGCCTCATCGGCGAGCCGGGCGTCGGCAAGACGGCCATCGCCGAGGGCCTGGCGCAGCGCATCGCCAGCGGCAACGTGCCGTACAAACTGCGCGACAAGGAGGTCTATCTGCTCGACCTCACAGCGCTGGTGGCCGGAACGCAGTTCCGCGGCCAGTTCGAGAGCCGCATGAAGGGACTCATCGAGGAGATACGCAAGACCGGCAACATCATCCTCGTCATCGACGAGGTGCACAACATAGTCGGCGCGGGCGACGCCGAGGGCAGCATGAACGCCGCCAATATCCTCAAGCCCGCGCTCTCCAGGGGCGAGATACAGGTCATCGGCGCGACCACCTTCACCGAGTACCGCAAGCACATCGAGAAGGATGCCGCGCTCGAGCGCCGCTTCCAGCCCGTGACCGTGGCCGAGCCGAGCATCGAGGACAGCGTCAAGATACTCGAGGGCATCGCCCACTACTACGAGGAGTGCCACCAGGTGCGCATACCACCCGAGATGTGCCGCGAGGCGGTGCTGCTCAGCGAGCGGTATATCACCGACCGCTACCTGCCCGACAAGGCCATAGACCTCATAGACGAGGCCTGCTCTGACGTCAATTTGAAGGACCAGAGCCTTGCGCGAATAGACGTCGCCCAGAAGGAAATAGACGACCTCAACCGCGAGCGCGAGATATTGCTTGCCGACACGCAGGAGGAGCACTACGAGCGCCTGGCCGTTATCAGGACAACGGTCATGCAGCTCACCGACGAGATTAACCAGCTCAAGTCGCACGAGCCTGTGCTCACGCGTGAGAACCTCGCGCGCGTCATCGAGCTGTGGACGAAAATACCCGCCAGCTCCATAACCGAGGACGAGTATGACCGCCTTAGCAAGCTCGGCGACCGCCTGCGCGAGCACATCGTGGGCCAGAATGAGGCCATTGACGCCGTCTGCGCGGCCATAAAGCGCTCCCGCGTGGGCCTGCAGGCCAAGCGCAAGCCCGTGAGCTTTATCTTCGTGGGCGGCACCGGCGTCGGCAAGACCGAGCTCGTCAAGCGCCTCGCCGCCGACCTCTTTAATTCTCCCGAGAGCCTTATCAGGCTGGATATGTCGGAGTTCATGGAGAAGTTCTCCGTCTCGCGCATCATCGGCTCGCCCCCGGGATATGTCGGCTACGACGAGGCCGGGCAGCTGACCGAGAAGATTCGCCGCAGGCCGTACTCCGTCGTCCTCTTCGACGAGATTGAAAAGGCCCATCCGGACGTCATGAACATCCTGCTGCAAATTCTCGACGACGGCCGCATCACCGACGCCCAGGGCCGCACCGTGAACTTCGAGAACACGGTCATCATCATGACCACCAACGCGGGCAGCAACACCAAGAGCGGATCCCTCGGCTTCGTCGGCAGCGCCACGGACAAGGATCGCGACCGCGCCATGAAGGCGCTGGGCGACTTCCTGCGCCCCGAGTTCATCAACCGCGTGGACGAGATAATCTGCTTCAACAAGCTCACCGAGGACAACTTCAAGAGCATAGCCGAGCTCATGCTCAGCGAGGTGCGCGACCTCATGCGCGACAAGGGCATGGAGTTCTCCTGGGATGACAGCGTGCTCGACTACCTGGTCAAGAAGAGCTACAGCCTGACCTACGGCGCTCGTAACCTGCGCCGCACCATACAGAAGGACATCGAGGACGCGGTGGCGTCCGTCATAGTCGACCAGCGTCACGGCAACCTGAAGGGCGTTCACCTCACTGCTGCGGACGACAAGATAAACGTGGAGGCCGTGTAAATGATACGTTTTGAGAGCGATTACCTTGAAGGCGCGCTGCCCGAAGTGATGCAGGCGCTGAGTGACAGCAACTACGCGCAGACCCCCGGTTACGGCGAGGACGAATACTGCGAGGAGGCCCGCAGGCTTATCCGTGAAAAGTGCGCCGCGCCCGAGGCCTATGTCCAGTTCCTGGTCGGCGGTACACAGGCGAACTTGATTGTCATTGCCGCCGCACTCCGCCCGCATCAGGCCGCTATCGCCGCAGAGACGGGACACATAGCAGTCCACGAGACCGGCAGCATCGAGGCTTCGGGCCACAAGGTCATCACTCTCCCGAGCGCCGACGGCAAAATAAGCGCAGCGCAGGTGTGCGAGTGCGTCGAGGGCCACTGGTCCGACGCCACGCACGAGCACATGGCGCAGCCCGCGCTGGTGTACATCTCCCAGCCGACCGAGAACGGCACAGTCTACTCCCTCGCCGAGCTTGAAGAGCTCAGCCGCGTTTGCCGCGAGAAGGGCCTAATCCTGTTCGTAGACGGCGCGCGCCTGGGTACCGCGCTCGTGAGCAGCGACGTGACGCTCCCAGACCTTGCGCGCCTGACCGACGTGTTCTACATCGGCGGCACCAAGCTCGGCGCGCTCTTCGGCGAGGCTGTGGTCATCATGAACCCGGCTATAGCCAAGGACTTCCGCTATATTATCAAGCAGCGCGGCGGCATGTTCGCGAAGGGACGACTGCTCGGCGTGCAATTCGGCACGCTGATGAAGGACGGCCTCTATGAACGCACGGCGAAGCGCGAGGTGGAGCTGGCGATGAAGCTCCGCGCGGCCTTTGAGGCCAAGGGCTGGCCGCTCTATTACGATTCGCCCACGAACCAGCAGTTCCCCATCGTCCCCGACGCCTGCCTTGAGAAGCTCGCGGAAAAGTACAGCTTCAGCCACTGGGGCAAGGTGGACGAGACGCACACGGCTGTGCGCTTCTGCACCAGCTGGGCGACGAAGGAAGCCGACGTGGAGCAGCTGATTGCCGACATCGAGCGGCTGTGACAGTGACTCAGCGTTTAAGGCGCGCACTCTATGAGTGCGCGCCTTTTTGCGTTTTTTCGCTTTGGCTTGTAGCATATGCCCGGAAAATGCTAGTATATAGGTGAAGGGACAAAGGAGGTGCGCAATGGACGATTGGGATATACTCGACCTGTTCTTCACCCGCTCCGAGCAGGCTATCGTAGAGCTGGATGCAAAGTACGGCGCGATTTTCCACGCTCTGGCTTACAACATACTCGCCAGCCGCGAGGACGCAGACGAGTGCGTCAACGACGCCTACCTCGGCGCTTGGAACGCAATTCCGCCGGAGCGGCCCGAGAGGCTCTCGGCCTGGGTCTGCCGCGTCGTGCGCAACGCGGCCCTGTCGCGCCGCAGGCGGGACAACGCGATAAAGCGCGGCGGAAATTACGCCCTGGCCCTCGAAGAGCTGGAGGGCGTCCTCCCCGCGCCGGGGAACGTCGGCGACGAGCTGGAGGCCAAGGAGCTCACGCGCGAGATTGAACGCTTCCTGGATACGCTCAGCGAAGAAAACCGCGTCATTTTCCTGCGCCGCTACTGGTTTTCGGACAGCCTCAGGGACATCTCCAGGCGCACGGGACTCAGTGAGAAGGCGGTCAATGTGCGCCTTACGCGGCTGCGCAGGCGGCTTAAAAAATACCTGGCCGAACAGGAGGTGTATGTATGAAGAAGGAGAACTTTTCCGAGGCCCTCGGCGGGATAGATTTGAAATATGTAGACGAGGCCGAGGCCTATCGCCGTCCACGGGCAAGGAAGCGGCACTACCTTTCCAAAGCGCTCGCGGCCGCGGCCTGCCTTGCGCTCGCCGTGTACGCCGTGGCGCGCTTCGCCGCTGAGAACAGCCCCGCAGTGCCGACAGTCGACCCCAATCTGCCGGTGCTGGACATCCTGAGCGACAATTACGGAAGCCTGGGCGTCGTCGCAATGTACGCGGACGACTTCTCCGAGTACCTGTGCGGCAATCCTTGGAGCGAGGACATGGGCCTCACGACGCTGCCGGTGTACGCAAACGCGGTGCATCACGCATCCTATGAGCAAAACCGCGTCCCGCTGAACGCCGACAGTGAGGCCATGTACGCGCTGCTCGACGAGGTAATCTCCGCGCTCGGCTATGACGCAGACGGGTTTGAGGTTTCGGAGGTGTATGAGAACACACTTCCGGGGACTGAGGAGGGCGTGGACTACCTAAGCTCGATAACGGCGGAGAGTGACGAGGAGTACATCAGCGTGGATGCGAGCCTGACTGCCAGCATCCGCTTCAAAACGCCCGTAGAGCTGCCCGTGGACTTCGACAGCGCGTCGCCGGAGCAGTGCGCCGCTGCGGGCGAGAGCGTGTCCGAGCTCTTTGCCGTTTTGCTGGGCTTCGATAACCAGCAGGTGTCTGTGAGCGGCGGGAGTGTGAATTATAACGGGGAGCGCGGCTACTCCGTATGCGTCTACGACGCCGGAGCGGACGGTGCTGAAACGGTCGTGAACTACAACCTCCGGAGCGCGGAGCTCTCTCCGAGCGAGGACGGCGGTCTCGGCGGCATCCGGCTCTACCGCCGCGACCTCTCGCAGAAGGTGGGCGACTACCCGCTTATCTCCGTCGATGAGGCGCGCGAGCTGCTCTTAAACGGCGGAGAACTGCCGGATACGCTCGAGACGCTCAGCGGCGACGACATTGTGGGCGTTGAGCTTATATACGAGGCGAACGAGTACGACGAATACTTCGTACCTTACTACCGCTTCTGGCTCAGGGAAGAAAACGAGAGCGTGATTGAAGCGCTCGACGGCCTCGCGGCCTTTACCTGGTACTGCGTCCCGGCCATCGACCCGCAGTATATCGAGGGATACACGCCGAGCGTAACTATAAATTGAAAAAAGCGCCCGAGAGGGCGCTTTTTCGTGTTTATATTCCAACTCACGCGGAGTGCTTTGCGTTAAAGCGGCTGAGCAGCAGGGCTGCGGCGACACCAAACGCGAGGCAGACTAGGTTTGTAACGCAGGAGGCGGTGCTTTCCGCAAAGCTGCCGAAGGGGATGATGACGATGGTGGCGGCGACGACCACGCCGATTATCGCGTGGAAGGCCGTGGAGTACCAGCGCTTGAACAGGTAGTTCACCGCCCGCGCGAGGCAGACCACGGTGACTACAGCGCCAATCACGCCGGGGATTATCACGCCGAAATCCAGCGAGCCGAGGCCGGAGACGAAGGGCGTGTACAGGCCGAGCGGCATAAGCAGCGTGGAGAAGCTCATGCCTGGAGCGATTACGCTCAGGGCTAGGCAGAAGCCGCAGAACAGATACCAGCCGAAGTTGGGCTCTATCTTCACCGACAGGCTGTTCAGGCCGAGCAGCAGCGCGAGCACTATCACAAAGGCGGCTGTCATGGAGATGTACGAGGTGCGGCTGCGTCCCTTCTCACCCGCCTCGCGGAACAGGGAGGGCAGCATGCCCGCTATCAGCCCCACAAATACGCAGACAGATGGGCCGGGGTACTTGTTCAGCAGGAAACCCAGCAGTTTGGCCACGCCCAGGAAGCCGACGGCCGCGCCGAGCAGTACGGGTATGAGCTTGGGTATATGTGTCTTGAAGTTTTTGAACGGGCTGCTCAGCAGCTCCATGACAGGCTGGTATATGCCGAAAATGACGCAGAGCACGCCGCCGGATATGCCGGGCAGCACGGCTCCGAGGCCGATAAGCATGCCCTGTATGAAGCGCTTGGCGTGTTTTCTGAGCGTGCCGGATATATTTTTAGAAGCCCCTGACGAGGGCTTTTCCTTGTGCATTGGGTTTCTTCCTTTCTGCGCGGTGGGCCACGGCTATATGACGAAGCCGCCGGGAAAAAGTTCTCATACAGTATAACCCGCTGAGAGCTGCTGCGCAAGTGGCAGTATAACACAGCTTTGCGCGGATTGTCTGAGCAATTTATGAACTTTGGGTGACACATCGCCAAGCCTGTCACTTTACTTGCCGCCCGGGCGTGATATAATTGACCCGTGCAGAAAAGCGCGCACCCGCTGCGGCATATCGGCCCGGCGGCGGGGCATAACATTGATAGTCAAAAAATTCACTATATTTCAGGAGGAACCAAAGATGTCCAACCGTATCATGCTCAACCAGACTTCCTATCACGGCGCGGGCGCTGTCCGCGAAATTCCGGGCGAGGTCAAGGCCCGCGGCTACAAGAAGGCGCTCGTCGTCTGCGGCCCGAGCATCCTCAAGCACGGCGTGGTCGCCAATGTTACCGACGGCCTCGACGCTGAGGGCCTGCCCTACGAGATATTCTCCGACATCAAGGCCAACCCGACCATAGAGAACGTCCAGGCCGGTGTCGAGGCCTACAAGGCCGCCGGGGCCGACTACATCATCGCCATAGGCGGCGGCAGCCCGATGGACACCGCCAAGGCCATCGGCATCATCATCACCAACCCCGAGTTCGCCGACGTGCGTTCCCTCGAGGGCACCGCGCCCACCAAGAACCCCTGCGCGCCCATCATCGCCGTACCCACCACCGCCGGTACCGCCGCCGAGGTCACCATCAACTACGTCATCACCGACGTTGAGAAGCGCCGTAAGTTTGTCTGCGTCGACGCCCACGACATGCCCGTCTGCGCCGTTGTCGACCCCGAAATGATGAGCTCCATGCCCCGCGGCCTCACCGCCAGCACCGGTATGGACGCCCTGACCCACGCCATCGAGGGCTACACCACCAAGGCCGCCTGGGAAATGACCGACATGTTCCACCTGAAGGCCATCGAGCTCATAGCCAAGAACCTGCGCGGCGCCGTCGCCGGCACCCCCGAGGGCCGTGAGGGCATGGCGCTCGGCCAGTACATCGCCGGTATGGGCTTCTCCAACGTCGGCCTCGGCATCGCCCACAGCATGGCCCACACCCTGGGCGCCGTCTACGACACCCCGCACGGCGTCGCCTGCGCCATGATGCTGCCCATCGTCATGGAGTACAACGCCGACTGCACCGGCGAGCGCTACCGTGAGATAGCCCGCGCCATGGGCGTTGAGGGCGTCGACTCCATGAGCCAGGACGAGTACCGCGCCGCGGCCATCAACGCTGTGCGCAAGCTCAGCGAGGACGTCGGCATTCCCAGCAAGCTCGAGGCCCTGAAGGAAGAGGACCTGCCCTTCCTCGCCCAGAGCGCCTATGATGACGCCTGCCGTCCCGGCAACCCCAAGGACACCAGCGTGGAAGACCTGACCGCGCTGTTCCGCAAGCTGATGTAATAGAGCGGGATAAGGTGAAAACAGCTCCCCGTGATTTTCACGGGGAGCTGTTTTTATTCTTCCAAAGCCTCAGCGTCAGACTCAGATTCTTTGTCCTCAATATACATTTGCTCACATTTTTGCTGTGCGTCTATGAGTAAGTTAAGCGCGCCTTCTACAGCTCTCATCAGCGTGAGATACATCTCTTTGTAGTCAGGCATAGACACACCCCCAGAAACAAATCTAACCTGAAACAGGTTAAAAGTCAATAACCTGTTTCAGGTTATGCCATACTGCACCCGGAGGGATTCCTATGTATAGAAGACTTCGGGACTTGCGTGAGGACGCGGACCTCACGCAGAAGCAGGTGGCCAAATATCTGGGTATGTCGCAGACGGGCTATTCCAAATACGAGACCGGAGAGAACGACATACCCACCCAGGTGCTCATCGCCCTGGCAAAATTCTACCACACAAGCGTGGACTATCTGCTCGGCCTGACAGACGAGAGATAACGAACCCCGGGACAGTTGTCCCGGGGTGTTTGTCATTGCGCAAGCGGTGGGTTTTCTTCGCTCAGGAAGCACAGGCACAGCACATACACGCCGTCCATGCCCTCGAAAATCTCCGAATTATAGAAGCCCTCGGGGTCGGCGCTGACGACTTCTCCGCTGTCCGTCTCCGGGTCGTAGGTGCCAAAGACCTGGACGGCGACGGGGATGTTCTGCCCGGTCTGCGCGGTGACGCTCCGCCCCAGCGCGCCGTAGAGGTAGAAGCCAGCGTCGGGAGGCTCAAAACCCGGGGCTCCGGCGCTGCTGAGGACGCCGGATGGGGTGGTGAAATTCACCGTGGCGCCGTCTGACAGCCCTGAGGACACGACGGAGAACCGGCCATCTGCCAGGTCAAAGGTAAAGCCCGCCGTGCAGTGTACCCAGGCGCCGTCCTCCAGGCTGAACACCCGCGCCACCGCGCCCGTGATTTCGCCCTCCGCCTCCAGCTCGTACATGTGTACCTCGTCGCCGATGCGCGAGGACAGGTAGGAGATTTCCTGCTCCTCCTCGGAAAGCTCCACGGGAGTGACGGTGACGGTTATGGGGTCGCTCTCCTCGTACTCCTGCACCGGCGGAGTGGGCGCCGGAGTGGGCTCGGGGGAGGGAGGTGCAGTCCCCGCTGCGCCGCAGCCGGTGAGAACGGCCAGCAACAGCGCGAGCATCATTGCAAAAGCCTTTTTCATAAGCGTTCCTCCTCGTGCCGTTTGTGCTCATTATATCATATTGGGGGGGTGAAGCAAGAAAAATCCGCCAAATTGCTCAAAGAATATGCTGCTCCGGAGCGGCCTGTTTTGATATGGCTTGTATTTTGCGGCCTTTGGCGCTATCATATAGCACGAAAGGAGCGACTAACCATGGAATACAAATACGACACCCAGCTTCTGCTCGAGGGCGAGAACCTCGACGAGGACGTCATACACGACTACATACAGGACAACATTCCCGGCGACTGCCTGCTCGTTGCGGGCGGCGACGACCTCGTGAAGCTGCACTTCCACACCAACGTCCCCTGGCGCGTGCTGGAGTATTGCGCCACGCTCGGCGACGTTTTCGACGTCGTGGTAGAGAACATGGAGCGCCAGGCCAACGGTCTGCAGGGCTGAAAACTTAAGTTTAGTTTAAGAATCCTTTAAGTGCCTTGCCCGGCGGGCGGCGCGGCTTTATAATGTGGTAAAGGAGTTGATAGGGATGAAGAAACGCCTTGCCGCGCTGGCCGTGCCGCTCGCCCTCGCGCTGCTGCTGAGCGGCTGCGGGCTGTTCGGATGGAACAATGCCACGGAGACGCCGCCGCCCATAGTATCCGAAACGCCGCAGCCGGTTTCAACCTACCCGTCGGTGTATGAGACGGCGACGCCGCAGCCCGTGGCAGACGCCCTCGTATATCCGGCTGAGCTGACTGAGTCGGAAATGGCGTTGCTGGACCTGTTCGGAGAGGACGCAGATGGCTGGAGCCTGTACGACTTTGCGGTTCCCAGCGGGACGCAGTACGTTGCGGTGACGCTTTGGCAGCTCGAGGACGGGGCCTGGCAGCGGCGCTCGTCGGATTCGGCGAGTATGAGCGTAGGGGAGGGCACAGGACGCATCGCCGTGCGCTTTGACCTCGAAACGATGAGCTTCGAGTACGCCTGCCAGATGGGCAGCGGCACCATGAGGCATGACCCGACTGTGCTCACGGAGGACGCGGCAAGCGTCGCCTGGGGCGTGTCCTCGCTTGCCGAGAGCACTGAGGCGCACACCGATGCGCCGGTGGCCCTGATGCTGATATCCGGCACCGAAGGCAATTCGCACACACAGTACATACCGCAGATTGGTTTCGACGAGCCGGAACTGTTCGGCGAGTCGCACGTCTATGACTTCGCCTTCACCCTGGAGTTTGTCTCTGGTGGCGCGGTGGAGTGAGCTAAAAGGCAGGGCAAAAGCCCTGCCTTTTCGCACATAAAAGCCGGGAAAACCGGCGCTTGTTTATCTCTTGCAGGCCTTTACCACGCGCTCATGGGCCAGGAGCATTATAAGCCAGAATACCAGCAGGAAGCAGGGCAGGAGCCCCACGCCGATGTGGTTGGCGATGAGCCCGAAGAGCGGAGGCATGAGCGTGGTCCCGGTGTAGGCGCTGGCCATCTCGAGGCCAATCATGGCCTGGGAGCGGGACGCGCCGAAGTGCTCCGGCGTGGAGTGTATGATGCTCGGGTAGATTGGCGCGCAGCCCAGGCCGATAAGCACCAGGCCCGCAAGCGCGGCCTCGTCCACCGGAACGATGAGCAGTGCGGCGCCCAGAAACAGCACGCCCTGGCCGAGCCTTATCATACTCGTGTCGCTGAGCTTCGCCGTGATAAAACCGCAGAGCGCACGTCCGGCGG
Source organism: uncultured Eubacteriales bacterium (assembly GCA_900544765.1). GTDB lineage: Bacteria > Bacillota > Clostridia > Oscillospirales > Oscillospiraceae > Scatomorpha > Scatomorpha gallistercoris. The sequence goes on from UQWI01000002.1 coordinate 71,321, forward strand.
TTATGCCGATGTAGAACAGGCTGGCGAAGCGGGCGGCTAGCTCCTCGCTTATGCCGTGGTGCAGCACCAGAAAACTGCTGGCCCAGAGGCCGGAGGTGTTCTCTATGGCGCTGTAGCAGAAGAAGGCCAGCATGATGGACTTGGCGCCCGGCGTCCTGATAAGCGCGCGGAAGCCGGGGCGCTCGCTGCGTGCGTCCCCATCCTGCGCGGCCTGGACGCCCTTCTTCCACATGGGCAGGCTCAGCAGCAGTATCACGGTCAGGGCGGCCTGGATAACGGCTATGTACCTGTAGCCGGCGGGCCAGCCGTGTCCGCCGGAGAGGGCATAGCCCATGACGTACGGGCCGACGGAGGCGCCGATGCCCCACATGCAGTGCAGCCAGCTCATGTGACGGCTCGCGTAATGCAGGGCGACAAAGTTGTTCAGCGCGGCGTCCACGCAGCCAGCGCCTATGCCGTAGGGTACGGCCCAGAGGCAGAGCATCCAGAACGAGCTGCTTACGGAGAAGCCGAAGAGCGCCGCAGCCGTGAGCAGTACGCTGATGGCCGTGACCCTGCCGGTGCCGAGCCTGCGCGTGAGCGCGTCGCTCATCAGGGCGGAGACCACCGTCCCGACGGCGATTATCATGGATATCGCGCCCGCGTATGAGACGGGTACGCCGAACTGCACATACATGCTCGGCCAGGCCGAGCCGAGCAGTGCGTCGGGCAGGCCGAGACTTATGAACGCCAGGTAGATTATAGCAAGCAGAAGGGAGTACACGGCACACCTCCGTAGGAAAGCTCTTTTTGCAGGCATATGATAGCTGTGCTCCGGCCGAAAGTCAAGAAAAAAGCGGGCAAAAACCCGCTTTTCTTTGTGCGCAGCGTTTGGGGCGGCCGGACATGTCCGGGCAGAGCTTTTCTAGGTGGGCGGAGCTCAGCTATGCGGCCGCAGGCGCGCTATTTTCTCCTTTTCACTATGAACCGCAGAGCATAGAGCGCCAGCATCAGCGCCCAGCTGAGCGCCTCGGCGTAGGCGATGGTGAGAGCCTCGAACACCGGCTTCATGGCGTAGGACGCGCCTATGCGCACGGCGAGGGCGGCAACGCTTACGGCGCTTGAATATATGAGGTCGCCGAAGCCCTCCAGGCTGCCCCTGACGGCCAGGGCGAGGCCGTAGACGACGTAGAAGGGAGCAATGCCGCCGAAGAAGTCCTCGCCTATGCCGACAACCGTCTCGCCTGCGCCGAAGATGGATATGAGCCAGCCGCCCGTCGGGATGATGATGCCCGTCAGCAGGAGCGAGACGCCCGTCATGAGCACCGCGCCCGCGTAGAGTATGCGCCGTGCGCGCGCGTCATCACCGGCGCCGTGGCTGTGCGCGGTGAGCGTGGAGATGGCCGAGCCGAGGTTTATGATGGGCAGCAGGATGATGGTGTCAACGCGGTAAGCCGTGGTGATGGCCGTGACGGTGTCGGTGCCGAAGCTGTTCATGAAGCGCTGCAAAAACAGGCTGCCCGCCGCGCCTATGCTCGATTGCAGCATGGGCGGCACTCCGTAGAGCATGCCCTCTTTTAAAAGCGGCAGGTCCGCCTTAACCGGGCGGACAAAGCGCAGCTCCGGGTGCATCTTCGCGGCGTAGGCTATGATGAAAACGGTCATAGCCGCCTGGGAAAACACGGTGGCTATGGCAGCGCCGCGAACGCCCCAGGGTATTATGGCCACGAGCATTATGTCTAGCGCAATGTTGACGAGCGAGGACACCAGCACGGACAAAAACGGCGCGCGGCTGTCTCCCAGTGCGCGGAGCGCGGCGGAATATGTGTTGTAAACGGCCAGAAAGGGCATACCCAGGAATATGACGGACAGGTACTGCGTGGAGAGCGGCAGCATGTCCTGCGTGGTGTCCAGCAGCACCAGCAGCTCTCCGGCGAAAAAGTAGCCGGGTACGGCGATTACGAGGAAGGCACCGCCCAGGATGAGCGCGAAGAGCGAGAGCGTTTTGGCGACCTTGTGTGTTTCGCCCGCACCGTGGCGCTGGGCCATAAGGACGTTGAGGCCGAGAGTGAAGCCGGTTATGACGGTGACGAAGAGGTTTACGCTGGTGGTTGTCGCTCCGACCGAGCCCATGGCGAGCTGGCCCTCGACGTGGCCGACAATGAAGGCGTCGACCCAGTTGTAGAGCTGCTGCAGCACGCCGCTGAGTATGAGCGGCAGGCTGAAGCTGACAAGCTCGCGCGCTATGCCGCCCCAGTGCTCCGATGACAGCCTGGACATTACCATCCCTCCGCCTGAAAGTTTGCCTGAGCAAAATAAAGCCGCATGCAAGCAGTTTTGCATACGGTAAATACTCACCAGGCGGGAAGCTCAGCTCCCGCCGGGACATTATATCATGGGCGCATGCGCTTTTCAAGCTCCCCGCACAGCCGCGACGGCTTACGGCCTTTTCTGAGGCCGGAAATTTTTACGGGCGCGGCGAGGGCTGTACCCGGCGGCGCGGCACGGCGCTGAAAATGCCCGGCGTGGAAAGCGCCGCACTTGACAGAAGGCGCGTTTTGCGGCACAATAGCCTGAGAGGTGAGAGCATGACGCAAGACGAACTGCTGTTCTTTTCCGGGTACGGCGAGGCCCTGCCTATTTACGCCGCGCTGCGGGAAAAAATCCTGGGGCTCTGGCCGGACGTGGATATCCGCGTCGCAAAGACGCAGATAACTTTCAAGGCGCGTTACGGCTTCGCCTTCGTCTCCACACGGCGCATGGGCAGGCGCTGTCCCGACGTGTTCATCATCGTCAGCTTCGGCCTTGGACGCGAGCTGTGCTCTGCGCGCATCTTCGCCGCGAGCGAGCCGTACCCGGGCCGATGGACGCACCACGTCATAGTATCGTCGCCGGAGGAGGTAGACGAGGAGCTCATGGGCTGGATAGACGAGGCGCGTGGATTTGCCCTCACCAAGTGAACTTTAAAACTGGAAGCAATAGGCGGCGCAGGCCGCAAAATGGAGGAACTATATGGCTGCATTTATGCTGCTGCTGCGGGGTATAGGCATGGCCCTCGGCGGGGCGCTCATCTGGGTGCTGTTTGTAACCGTGCCGCCCTGGCTCTGCGGCTACACGATTGCCCGCAACAGCTCCTGGTGGACGCCTGACGACAGGATAAAGGCCTACATCACTATAAAGAACCCGCGCGTTGCCCGGCGCTTCGTGCCGGAGTACATCGGCTGGAACAGCGTTATCCACACGGACATACCGCTGTTTTTCAACCGCTATACGATGAACAAGTACCCCGAACGCCTTAGCCTGCTGGGCGCGTTCAACTACTTCTTCGTCACGGTCACCACGCTCTTCTACTGGGTCTGCGTGACGGACTTCCTGTTCATCCACTTGCTGGACGACAACTGGGCGCTGTGGGCCTTCTTCGCCCTCGTGGGCGAGGCCGTAATATTCTTCGCGCTCGAGAACTGGAACACCGCGAACCGCAAGGCGCCGACCGTGGTGATAACGCGCCAGGGCATGAAGCAGATACGCGCCGCCCGCCGCGCCAGGAAGAAAAGGAGCGGTAAACGTGCAAAGTGAGACCGTATTTGACAGGCTCCGCTCCCTCGCGGACGGAGAGTACGCCGCCTTTCAGCTCGGCCTCATCCCCGGGGTGGCGCCCGAAAGGGTACTCGGTGTACGCACACCAGCGTTGAGGAAGCTTGCGCGCGAGCTCAGGGGTACCGCCGAGGCGGAACAATTCATGGCTGAGCTGCCGCACGGTTATTACGACGAGAACAACCTGCACGGCCTGCTCATAAACGAAATGCGCAGCTATGACGCCGCCCTCGCGGCGCTGGAGGCCTTCCTGCCACACGTAGACAACTGGGCCACCTGCGACATCCTCTCGCCGCGCGCGTTCAAGACCCGGCCCGAGGGGCTGATGGATGAGGTCCGCGCCTGGCTTTCGAGCGGGCGGACGTACACAGTGCGCTTCGGACTGGGCGTGCTGCTGGGCTTCTACCTCGACGAGGGCTTCGATGCCGGACAGCTAGAGCTGGCCGCCGGGTGCTGCTGCGGGGAGTACTACATCGACATGATGGTAGCTTGGTACTTCGCCACCGCGGCGGCGAAGCAGCCCGAGAGCGCGCTGCCGTACATATATGAGCGGCGGCTCAGCCGGTGGGTGCACAACAAGACCATACAGAAGTGCGTTGAGTCCCGGCGCATATCGCCGGAGCTCAAAGAACGCCTGAAAACCCTGAGATGGAAATGATACGCGCCGGAGACCTCGGTCTCCGGCTGCGCTTTAACTGCGAGGAAGGAGCAGACTATGCCGCGCTACGTCGTGTTCGACACGGAGACGCCGAACTCATTTAACAACCGTATGTGCCAGATAGGCGTGACTGTCGTGGAGGACGGGGAGATAACCGGCGGCTTCACGCGCCTCATAGACCCGGAGTGCGACTACTCCTGGTTCAACATCCAGATACACGGCATCACGCCCGAGGCCACGAACGCCTCACCCTGCTTCGCCGGGCTCTGGCGCAGCGAGCTCGAGGAGGCTTTCGGCGGGGACGTGCTTGTGGCGCACAACGCGCCCTTCGACATGGGCGTGTTGGCCCGCTGCCTGCGTGACTACGAAATAGACTGGCGGCCGCGAGCGGAGTACATAGACACGGTGCGAATGGCTAGGCGCGCCTTCCCGGAGCTCCCAAACCACAAGCTGGACACGCTCTCGCATGCGCTGGATATCAGCCTCATGCACCACGACGCCGGGAGCGACGCGCTCTGCTGCGCGAGGGTGTTCCTGGAATGTATACGGCGCGGCCTGCGGCCCGAGGACTACGTCCGCACATATGACATGATGAATATGCAGACGCTTAGGGAGGTAAGGCGGCGTGGCTGACATTATATTCCCCGACGCGCTGCCGCTGGACTCGCTCGCTATACCGCTGTGGTGCCGGGCGCAGTGCCGGGTGCTGTACCCTGAGCTCGGCGTGGGCGGGGCAGACGAAGAGCTCATCGCCCGTATCCGGGCGGATTTCTCCGTCGCGCGCCGGAGCGAGCCGCTGCTCTACGCGCTGCGCCAGACCCTGAGCGCAAACTGCCTGCGAGATTTTCTGGCCGTGCACCCGGACGCCGCGCTCATAGACCTGGGATGCGGGTTGGACACCGTGCTCAGGCTGGCGGACAACGGGCGGTGTGCGATGATATACGCCGACCGGCCGGAGGCGATGGCGCTGCGGCGCGAGCTCCTGCCGCCCGGAGAGCGCGAGCGCTATGTCGAGTGCGACGTCAGGGACTTGTCGCCGCTCTCGGGCGTCGACGCCTCGCGGGGCGTGTGCATAGTGATGTCAGGCCTGCTCTGCCACCTGGAGCCGGAGGATGTGCGCGCGCTGCTATCCGGGCTTGCCCGCATGTTTCCCGGGGCGCGCTGCCTGTTTGACGGCAACGGCCGGGCGCTCGCGCGCTTCTCGCGCAGGGCCGGGCTGCGCTCGTTCCTGCCCGGCGCGCCGGCTGTGCGCCGGTGGGAGGGAGTGGGCGGTGTCAGGAGCCTGAAAACCCTGCCGGAGAGCTTCCGGGTGCTGCCGCGGCTGAAGCGCCTCAAGCTCGCGCTGCTGCTGCGCATGGGCGTGATTCACTTTTACGATTGTACGCTGGCATAAAGCGCGCCCAGGCGGCATACGCTGATACGAGGTGATGCGCATGGGCTGCCTGTTTTCCGAGCTGCGCAGCAAGGAGGTCATAGACTTGAAGAGCGGCGCGCGCCTGGGTTATGTCTGCGACGCGGAGTTCGACCCATGCAGCGGGCAGATATGCGCGCTGATTGTCCCGGGCGCAGGACGCGCGGGCGGGCTGCTCGGGCGCGACGACGACTACGTCATACCCTGGAACTGCATATCCCGCCTCGGCGACGACATAATCCTTGTGGAGCTGCCCGAGGCCCCGCCGCGCCGCCGCCGCGAGAAGCGCCCGCTGATATACTGAGCAAGCGCTTGTGTCATTTTCTTCGTGTGAGCTCCGATGACAGATGCCGGTTTACACAATATGGAGAAGGGCGCTCTTGCTTCACCCTCTTAAGGGACACCACGGGATGTGGCAGCGGATCAGAATCCTTTGCGCCGTAGGGCTGAGCATATGCGGGTCAGGGCTTCTTCGAGCTGCGGGCGCGGGCAGGCAAAGTTGAGCCGCTGGAATCCGTCGCCCTCCGTGCCTGTGCCGAACATCGGTCCGTTGTCGGTCGCGACGCGGGCCTCATGCAGCATAAAGCTCCACAGCTCGTCCCCGCTCATACCGAGCGCGCGGAAATCCAGCCACGCCAGATACGTTCCCTCGGGCGGACAGAAGTACACGAGCGGCATGTGTTCGCGTATGAATCCGTCCATATACTTTGCGTTTTCGCCGAGAAAGCACAGCAGTGCGTCGAGCCACTCTCCGCCGTGCGTATAGGCAGCAATCTGCGCCGCCGCCCCGAAGTTGCCGGGCCAGAGATAATACGGCGACATCTTTGCACGGAACGCCTCGCGCAGGCGCGCGTCGGGTATGATTATGTCCGACACGAGCAATCCCGCGAGGTTGAACGTCTTGGACGGTGAGGTGCATACGATGCAGCTGTGGGCGAACTCCTCGCTGATGGACGCGAAAGGCACGTGCCGGTTCGGAGAAAAGACGAGGTCGGAGTGTATCTCATCAACTGCGAGCATTACGCCGTTGTCAATGCATATGCGCCCCGCGCGCTCAAGCTCCTCGCGGCTCCATACGCGGCCCACGGGGTTGTGCGGGCTGCACAGGAGCATAAGTTTCGTGTCGGGCCGCCGGGCGAGTTTTTCCAGCTCGTCATAATTCATCTCGTATCTGCCGGAACGGTTTACGAGCGGGCTGGCGTCGATGCGCCTGCCGGTGCTGCGGACATAGTCGAAATATGGGTAGTACACCGGGGTCTGGATGATGACGCCGTCGCCCGGGGCCGTGAACATCTCGACCGCGCAGACAAGCGCCATGTTGACGCCGGGCGTGTAGGTTATCCACTCCGGGTCAACCGCCCAGCCGTGGCGCAGGCGCTGCCATTCGGCGCTGGAGGCGAGGAACTCCTCGGACGCATAGCCGTAGCCGTAGGTCTCGTGCGCGGCCCGTGCCTGAATCGCCTCCGAGACGCAGGGCGCCGTTTTCAGATCCATGTCCGCTATTCCCATGGGAATTATGTCCTCCTCGCCGTACATCCGCCTGAGCTGCTGGGGCGACCACTTTATGGAGATGCTGCGGGAGCGGTCTATGCGCTCGTTGAAGTCAAATTTCATGCTGGTCTCCTTTCCTTTGCGAACAAGTTGTGATATACTCGGTATCAGGACGTCTGTATACTAAATGATACAGAATGTGCATTATATTGTCAAGGGGCTGATGGCATGGACGATATGAACATAGTGGTGGCCGGGAATCTGAAGCGCCTGCGCGCCGCGATGCATTTCAGTCTGGACGAGCTGTCGCGGCGCTGCGGAGTGAGCAAGAGCATGCTCGCGCGGATAGAGCGCGGTGAAGGGAACCCCACGCTAACGACGCTCTGGAAGGTATCGAACGGCATGGGCGTACCGTTCGACGAGCTCATCGCGCGGCCGAGTCAGGACTTTGCCGTCGTGCGGACGGAGGACGTGCAGCCGATTCTCGAGGACGGTGGACGAGTCCGCAACTACTCTGTCTTCCCCGACGGGGAGCGGCGTCGCTTCGCCGTCTACATAATGGAGCTCGACCCGAGCAGCAGCTGGACAAGCGAGGCGCACCCGAGGGGGACGACGGAGTTCATAACCGTTTTTGAGGGCTCGCTAGAGGTGAGCGCCTGCGGCTGGAGCGCCGTACTGCGCCGGGGAGAGAGCCTGCGCTTCGCGGCGGACACGGAGCACGGCTACGCCAATCCCACCGGCGAGCGCTGCCTGCTGCATATGATAATGTACACGCCCTGAGCCGCCGCGCGCTTATACACATTTTACCTGAAAATAACGCAAAAAGTCCTTGCAATCAGCGGGAGCTTTTGCTATAATATATCGACATTACACACGGGGAGACGATTCCCGACCCGGTGGCGACGGCTGCGACGCCTTCGCTGGGTCGTGGGGAGATGACTCTCTCCGGAGGTAATAACAAAATAAAGGAGGAAACAAAAATGGCAGTAGTATCCATGAAGCAGCTTCTGGAGGCCGGCGTGCACTTCGGTCACCAGACCCGCCGCTGGAACCCCAAGATGGCCGAGTATATCTATTGCGAGCGCAACGGTATATACATCATCGACCTGCAGAAGACCGTTAAGAAGCTCGAGGAGGCGTACAACTTTGTGCGCGAGCTCGCCGCCAACGGCCAGAACATCCTGTTCGTCGGCACCAAGAAGCAGGCCGCCGAGGCCATAAAGGAAGAGGCCGAGCGCGTCGGCCAGTACTACGTCAACGCCCGTTGGCTGGGCGGTATGCTCACCAACTTCAAGACCATGCGCACCCGTATCGACCGTCTGGCCCAGCTCAAGCGCATGCAGGAGGACGGCACCTTCGACATGCTGCCCAAGAAGGAAGTCATGAAGCTCATGGGCGAGATGGCCAAGCTCGAGAAGTATCTCGGCGGCGTCAAGGACATGAAGCGCCTGCCCGGCGCCCTGTTCATCGTTGACTCCCGCAAGGAGCACAACGCCATTGCCGAGGCCCGCAAGCTGCACATCCCCATCATCGCCATCGTCGATACCAACTGCGACCCCGATGAGGTCGACTACGTCATCCCCGCCAACGACGACGCCATCCGCGCCATCAAGCTGATCAGCTCCACTATCGCCAACGCGGTGCAGGAGGGACGTCAGGGCGCCGATGAGGCCGCCGCCGAGGAGGCCAAGGTCGAAGAGACCGCCGAGGACGCCGAGTAATTCGGTAGGACTTAATCAACGGACACCCCCGCGCACACGGACGGCCTTTTTCCCACAGGGCTGCGTTGCTCAGCCTTGACGGGCACAAAGCCCGACTGCGCCTGAGCGCCTTGCCCTGCGAAAAAAATTCTCGCCCGTGAGCACGGCTGCATCCGTCGAATAAGTCCATGTGAGCAAACAATTTTTCCGAAACACCGATATATTCTACGGAAGGAAGATAACTAATATGGCTTTTACCGCTGCAGATGTTAAGAACCTCCGCGAGGCCACCGGCGTCGGCATGATGGACTGCAAGAAGGCCCTTGCCGCCTCCGACGGCGACATGGACAAGGCCATCGAGTGGCTGCGTGAGAAGGGCCTCGCCGCCGCGCAGAAGAAGGCCGGCCGCATAGCCGCCGAGGGCATGGCTTACGCCTGGGTTTGCCCCGAGTGCGGCGTCGGCGCCATTGTCGAGGTCAACGCCGAGAGCGACTTCGTCGCCAAGAACGACCTCTTCGTCGACTATGTCAAGAAGGTCGCCCAGGTTGTCGCCAAGGAGGACCCCGCCGACCTCGACGCCCTGTTCGCCTGCAAGTACCCCGACAGCGACAAGACCGTCCTCGAGGAGCAGAATGAGAAGGTCCTCGTCATCGGCGAGAACATCAAGGTCCGCCGCTTCGGACGCTACGCCGACGGCGTGAATATCCCCTACGTCCACATGGGCGGCCGTATCGCCGTGCTCATGAACCTCACCGTGGGCGAGGGCTTTGAGGCTAACGAGAAGGTCGTCGAGCTGGGCAAGGACCTCGCCATGCAGGTCGCGGCTCTGAACCCCCAGTTCCTGGACAAGAGCCAGGTCAGCGAGGAGTTCATCGAGAACGAGAAGCGCGTCCGTCTCCTCCAGGCCAAGGAGGACCCGAAGAACGCCAAGAAGCCCGACGCTATCATCGAGAAGATAGTCATGGGCGGCCTGAACAAGTACTTCAGCGAGATATGCCTGCTGCAGCAGCCCTTCGTCAAGGACGACAAGGTCTCTGTCGAGCAGCACGTCGCCAACGTTGCCAAGGAGCTGGGCACCACCATCAAGGTGAACGGCTACATCCGCTTCGAGAAGGGTGAAGGCATCGAGAAGCGCCAGGACGACCTCGCCGAGGAAGTCGCGAAGCTCATAAAGTAAGCGTACAGCGTGTATAAAAAGAAGGCCCGCAAGGGCCTTCTTTTTTGCTGTGCAGGGAGGGGAAGCCCTCCCTGTTTTTGTTTATTTGGCGTCACGAGACCGAAAAGCTGTCAAAGGAGCCCAGGAGCGCTATGCCCTCCGTGCTGTTCACTTCCTCAGGCCACGCGGCGCGGAGCTCGAGGAGCTGCCCGCCTACCGTAACCGTGCGGCTCATGGAGTATATGCCGCTGTCGTTCACTATGCCCGTGTATCCGGCGGCGCCGTTTGCCGGGTGGAGCTCCAGATAAGCGCCGCTCCCGCTTTTCGCTTCGAGACGCGGCAGACCGCCGTCATCTGTGTGATTCCAAAGCTTGGAGCCGTAAGCTATTATCCGCCAGCCATCGCCCCTGAGCTCGGAGGAGATTGTGGAGGCGGACAGTCCGCCGTATGCGCTCAGACCAACCGCGGGCGTGGCGTGGGCATAGGCTTCGCCGACGCCGAAGGTGTCTACCATGCGGTTGACCAGCGCGGCTTCCTGTGCGTCTGCGGTGTTCCAGGTGCCGGTGACGGTGTACGCCGAGTTTCCGTCGGGGACGACGCGAGTGCGGGTCGACAGCCTCCCGTATTCAACAACCTTGTCCGAGGCCTCGAGGGCATTATCTTCGCGCTCCACGCTGAAGCTCTCGCCGGACGCAAGAGCGGAGCTGCAGCTGAGTTCACGTCCTCCGGCAGTAGTCTGCGACAGCCACCCGGAGGACGGGCAGTAGGCGTACCAGCCGTCGCCGCAGATTAGTGACGCAGTGCATGTGCCGATGCCCAGCTCCTCACCCCAGTCGAGCGTTGTCAGGGGCAGGGAAATGTTGTTTTCCGTGACATACCAGTCCCATAGCGCGTCGACGGCCAGGGGGTATGTGAGTATGCTGTCGTTTAAGGGTTCGTCGCGCAGGACGCTGCAGCTCCCGTCCGGGTAGCGCAGGGCAAACAGCAGGTTTCCGCCGTCGAAGTTGTACCAGCCCTCGTGGGACATGCTGCCTGACGCGAGCGAGATGTGGCGCGCTTCGGTGTCGAGCTGGTAATAGGGGACGTAGACCCAGGCCTCGAGCTTGCCGTCCGCGTCAAGCCCGCTTATTTCGCCGCGCTTCTCACGATAGACGATGCTCGCAAGAACATTTGCCTCTGCCGTCCCTCCGTAGACGGTTTCATAGCGTATCGAATCCTCGCCGCCCTGCGCGTTGAAGTACGCGTCCAGCCCGGCATACTCGCCGCTCGCGCCGAGCCCGGCTATCTGCGAGACGTCGTCGGGCGGCGTGCCGCCGTAGTCGTTGACGTACCAGGCGTAGAGGCGCGCGGCGTCGGTTGTGCTGCCGTCATATTCGTACTTCGTGTCGTACAGCACGTCGCAGCTGCCGTCGGCGTAGCTCAGTGCGTAGGCGTGGCGATTCGGGTCAAAGCAGTACCAGCCGCCGTCCAGGCTCCACTGCCCGTCCTCGTGCACAAGCTCGCCCGGCTCGACGTCGAGCTGATAGTAAATGCTGTAGCAGAAGCTCTCGAGCTTTGCGTCGGGGACAAGCCCGGTGAGCTGCGCCGCCCTGAGGATGTATACTTCGGAGTCGAGCACGGAACCCTCGGTCATGCCGCCGTCCGCGTTCCGGTACATGACCGTCTCGCCGACAAGTGACTCCACATACTCGTTTATGTCCGCATATTCGCCCTTGCCGCCGCCGGATCCCGCCGCCCCCGCCGGATTCGCGGCGCAGCCAGCGATGATTACGACGGCGAGGAGCGCGGCGAGGACGCTCGCCCATTTCTTTGCCGGTTTCAATTTCGCAACCTCCTTTATCCTGCGTTTGGTGTCGTTTCCGAAGGCCAGCGCGGCGTTGAAGCCGACGCGGCGGCCAGTGGCCAGGTTCAGCAGCGCCTGCGCGTAGTCGGCGCGGGAGTCCGTACCCAGGCGCTTTATTGCCGCTTCGTCGCAGCTGGACTCCATGTCGCGCATCGCCAGCACCCAGGCCAGCCACACGAGCGGGTTGAACCAGTGCAGGCACAGCGCCATATACGCCAGCGGCTTTATTATGTGGTCGCCGCGCCGGATATGGCTGCGCTCGTGGGCCAGGACGCACTCGCTCTCGCGTTCGCCCAGACCTTCGGGCAGATATATTTTCGGCCGCAGAATGCCCGCAACGAAGGCGGTGTCGATACCTTTAGCGGCGTAGACCCGGCCGGACAGCTTCGGCGAGCGCCAGAGCCGCATCCTGAGGTCGAGGTACAGCACCAGCCCGCGGAGCAGCAGGAACGCTGCCACAAGCGTCCACAGGAAGGTGAGCATACTGACCGGGGCCTCCAGCGGGTCCGCAACAGTCTGCTCTGTGCCCTGCGGCAGATTAGGGTTTATCGCCTCGTTGAGCGCAGGCACGGGGAGCTGTACGCTCGGCTCAGGGTTATGCACTATGTCCGTGGGGACGTAGCTTATCACGCTTATCTGCCCGGACGGCGCGAACTCCGCGGGCGCGTCCACAGCGTCGAGAAACGATACGTCCGACGCAAACGAAACTGGGCAGAGCAGCCGGAAGAGCACGACCGCCCAGAGCGCATAGGAGAAGGCACGCGGAGCGCGCTTTAAGAGCAGCCTCGCCGCCAGTACAACTAGTATAATCACGCTCGCCGTCAGGCTCATGTTCAGCAGCGCCGGTAGTAGCTCGTACATGAAAAAGTCCACGCAGTCACCCCCTCATATTGTCGATAAGTGATTGCAGCTCATCTATCTCCTTGTCCGTCAGTTGCTTGCGCGAGGTGAACGCGGCCAGGAACGCGGGCAGAGAGCCGGAAAAGCTCTCGTCCACAAAGCGCTCGCTTCGCTGCGCATAATAGTCCGCGCGGGAGATGAGCGCACGCACCGTCCCGCCATCGTTCACGAACAGCCCGCGTTCCGACAGCCGCTTGAGCACCGTGTATGTGGTCGACTTCTTCCAGCCCAGCTCCTGCGCGGCGAGCTTTACCAGCTCCGTGGAGCTAACCGGCTCCCGCGCCCATATCATGTCCGCAAAGCGCGACTCCATCGCGCCGAGTGTAAATTCGCCCATGTGTCATATCTCCTTTGGTCTACATCTTGTCGCCTGCGATTACAGTCTACAGTATGTCGACTAAATTGTCAAGGGCGAAATAAAAGCGCCTCCATATGGAGACGCTTTTTTATCCTCTATTCCGCCTGCCTTGATTTTGGAGAAAACAGCCCAGGCGGCGTTGGCCGCTGCGCAGACAAGCGGCATAAAGACTGTGTATATGGCCGAGCCCGTTCAAGCCGGGGTGGAAGAGCATGAGCGCAGCCGGGACGATGGGCGCCCCGGGAAGCAGTGCCGGAGGAAGCGCGCTCCATCGCCTCAGCCCGGTGTATACGCTAGGCGGGAGTTGTACGGGAAAAGCGCTGTTATGCCGAAGCCCAGGACGGGCCGGACGTAACATATTAAGCTCCTTTACGCAGTAATGCAGTTAAGCGGCACATCTGTTGTGAGAAGGCGCCGCCGTCACGGGGGACGGCGGCGTACAGCTCCTGTTTTGCTATCAATCCGTTTGCCCTGGGCGGAGTGCACAATCAAGCCCGGTACGCGGTCTTGCGCTCACAAATTTGTTATGCTAAAATATCCCGGGAGGCGATAAAATGAGGGATTTCGAGAAATTTTGCAGCATTGCCGTTGTGCAGTCTGCACCAGTCATGTTTGACGCCGCGGCCTGCACGGAAAAAGCTGCGCGGCTAATCGATGAGGCCGCTGCGCACGGCGCAAAACTGATAGTGTTCCCCGAGCTGTTCATACCGGGTTATCCCTACGGACTGAACTTCGGCTTTTCCGTGGGGCGCCGCGACGAGGCTGCGCGTCCGGACTGGGCTCGCTACGCCGCCAACTCCATACTCGTCCCCGGCCCGGAGACGGCCCTGCTCTGCTCCCGGGCGAAGGCCAACGGCGTGTGGGTAAGCATAGGCATATCCGAGCGGGATGCGGTCACGGGTACGCTCTACAACTCAAACGTGTTTATCACTCCGGAGGGGGAGGTGCAGTCCTGCCACCGCAAGCTGAAGCCCACCGGTTCCGAGCGCGTGGTCTGGGGCGACGCGGACAGGGGTTATTTCCCCACGGCGGATACGCCATGGGGCGTCATGGGCAGCATGATATGCTGGGAGAGCTATATGCCGCTCGCCCGTGCCGCGCTCTATCAGAAGGGTGTGGCGCTATATATCTCGCCCAACACGAATGACAACGAGGAGTGGCAGTCCACGATACGCCACATAGCGCTCGAAGGCCGCTGCTACTTCATAAACTGCGATATGTACTTCACGCGGGACATGTACCCGGAATGGCTGCATGAGCGCGCCGCCGTTGAGGCCCTGCCGGAGACGGTCTGCCGGGGCGGGAGCTGCATAGTCGACCCCCACGGCCACTATGTTACGGAGCCGCTTTGGGACTGCGAGGGCATTGCTTACGCGGAACTGGACATGGACGCCGTCCCGGCCAGCCGCATGGAGTTCGACCCATGCGGGCACTATTCGCGGCCCGATGTGCTCAGGCTGGAATTCCTTGATGAGTGAGGTGGAGGACGATGCCATTTCCTTTTGATACCACTGCATACCGCCTGCGCTCGCAGCGGAGGGTTATATTTGCAAAAAACGGCATGGTGTGCTCCAGCCAGCCTCTGGCGGCCCAGGCCGGTCTCGACGTGCTCAGGCGCGGCGGAAACGCCGTAGACGCTGCTGTGGCCACAGCGGCGGCTCTCACCGTGGTGGAGCCGACGTCGAACGGCGTCGGCGGCGACGCCTTCGCCCAGATTTGGATGGATGGGCGGCTCTACGGCCTGAACAGCTCAGGCCCTGCCCCGGCTTTGGCCGACGCGGATTTCTTGCGCGAGCGCTTCGGCAAAGTACCCGCACAGGGTTGGTACGGTGTGAACGTGCCGGGTATCCCCGCCGCATGGGCCGAGGCCAGCCGCCGGTTCGGGCGTTTGCCATTTGCCGAGCTGTTCACCAGCGCAATCAGCTACGCCGAAGATGGCTACCCGGTCGCGCCTGTGGTGTCTAGGCTCTGGGCGGACGACTACGCCACCTTCCGGCCGCTGCGCGGCGAGACGGAAATTGCGCCCTGGTTCGATACGTTTACAGTAGACGGCAAGGCGCCGCGCGCCGGTCAGATTGTGAAGCTGCCGGAGCTCGGTCAGACGCTGCGTGAGCTGGCCTCCACGGACTGCGAGAGCTTTTATCGCGGCGAGCTGGCGCGCAGGATAGACGATTGGAGCCGGCGCAGCGGCGGGTGGCTCAGATATGACGACCTCGCGGCCTATCAGCCAGAGTGGGTCGAGCCCATGTCCGTCGACTACCGGGGCTACCGCGTCTGGGAGCTGCCTCCGAACGGCCACGGAATTGTTGTGCTCATGACACTGGGCATACTCTCTGGCTTCGAGCGCCTTGACGGGGGTACGGAGAGCGTGCACCGCGCCATAGAGGCGATGAAGCTGGCATATGCCGACGGGAAGCACTACATAGCCGACAGGCGCTATATGACCTGCACGGCGGAGCAGCTGCTCTCCCCGGAATATCTGGACCGCCGACGCGCCCTCATAGGCCGGGAAGCGCTCGAGCCCATGCCGGGCAGCCCCAACTGCGGCGGCACGGTGTATTTCTGCACCGCCGACCGCGACGGCAATATGGTCAGCTGGATACAGTCCAACTATAACAATTTCGGCTCCGGGGTGGTCGTGCCTGGAACGGGCATTGCTCTTCACGACCGAGGCTGCAACTTCAGCCTGGACCCGGCCTCGGCCAACTGCCTGGCCCCGGGCAAGCGGCCCTATCACACGATAATCCCCGGCTTCCTCACCAAAAACGGCCGCGCCGTAGGCCCCTTCGGCGTGATGGGCGCATTCATGCAGCCGCAGGGCCATGTGCAGGCCATGATAAACCTGCTGGACCTGGGCATGAACCCGCAGGAGGCTCTCGATGCGCCGCGCTGGCAGTGGACAGGAGGAAAGCGCGTGGAGCTGGAGGACGATTATCCCAAGGGCCTCGCCTGCGCGCTCGGCGAACGCGGCCACGAGCTTGCAGCGGGCGACAGCGTGACCTTCGGACGGGGACAGATAATCTGGCGCGACGAGGACGGCGTGCTGTGCGGCGCGACCGAGCCGCGCGCCGACGGCGGCATCGCCGCGTACTGAGGCAGAAAACAAATAGGGCGGAGAGCAGAAAGCTCTCCGCCTTATTTGTTTTCCCCCGCCATTCGCCGCCTGATGATGTCCAGGAAACAGGCGGCGGCGCCGGATATGTCCCTAGAATACAGCAGGCCGTAGGGGACAGTGAAGGGCCAGTTCACGGGTATTGTCACCAGCGCGGGGTGTACGCCGCGCCACTCGTTGAAGGTCAGCAGCAGGGAACCGGTGAGCTCGCAGAGGTTGAAGGTCTCCATATCGTAGAAATAATCCGTCTCCACGAGCTTTATTTGCGGGTGTCTGAGCTGAAGAGCTTCCCGCAGTGCGCACAGGTCAATTGCATCCCCGTCGCGGACAATGATTAAGCTCTCGCCGTACATGTCCTCTATTTCAAGACGCTGCCTGCCCGCCAGGCGGTGATTCTTGGGTACGGCGACGCAGAGCGAATAGCTGCCGAGCGGGCAGAAGCCGGCGAGCTGCTGCATCCGGCGCGAGCCGAACACGCCTACCATGAAGTCCATGCCGGAGCCAAGCGAAGCGACGACGGACAGAATATGCCCACGCTCGTCGCTGTACGGTATTATCTTGAAGCTGAAATTCTCGCCGTCGTGGCGGAGAATGTCCCACAGGTCTATCAGGACCTGGCCGGGATTGAGAAAGGACGAGCCTATGCGTATGATTTTCTCGCTGCCATGTTCAATGTCCCTCGCCCGTTTCATAACCGCTTCACCCTGGGAGATTGCCTTCCCGGCCTCTGCGTAGACGTATTTACCGGCCTCGGTCAGCTGCACGCCGTGGCTGCCGCGTACCAGCAGCTTGACGCCCAGCCGCTGTTCCAGGGCGTTCATCTGCTTCATTACAGCTGACGGCGTGAGGAAAAGCCTATCCGCGGCGGATGTGAGCGAGCCGCACTCGGCCACCGCTATGAAGGCGGGCAAAAACCTGTCGTACATGCATGCACCCCATTTAGCATTTACCTTTAGTAAATACATTATAGCCTTAATGGGAATTCCGTGTCAACGCGCGTTGAGGTACAATCTGCGTATAAAAGTTAGGAGGCTGCACGATGGCAACAGTTGACAAAAAGCTGGGCTTCGGCCTTATGCGCCTGCCCACTACTGACGGAAACCCGGAGCACATAGACATGGAGCAGGTGTGCAGGATGGTCGATATCTTCCTGAAAGGAGGATGCACATACTTTGACACGAGCTACGTCTACCACAACGGAATGAGCGAGCCTGCGATAAGGCAGGCGCTGGTTGAGCGTTACCCGCGCGACAGCTTCTGCCTGGCCAGCAAGCTGCCTACTTTCGCAATCACGGAGGAGGGTCAGGTCGAGGCCATATTTAACGACAGCCGCGCGAAGTCCGGCGTCGATTATTTTGACTACTATCTGCTGCACAACCTCAATGCAGCGCGCTATGACGGCATTGTGGCCGAGTGCCGCATGTTCGACTACATGAAGCGCTGGAAGGCCGAGGGGAAGATACGCCACATCGGCTTCTCCTTCCACGACAGCGCAGATGTACTCGAGCGCATACTCAGCGAACACCCGGAGGTGGAATTCGTGCAGATTGCGCTCAATTACCTGGACTGGGAGCACGCGAGCGTCCAGGCGCGCCGCTGCTACGAGACCATACGCCGCCACGGCAAACAGGTGGTCGTCATGGAGGGCGTCAAGGGAGGCACTTTGGCGAGCCTGCCGGAGGATGTTGAAAGTTTACTGCGCGAGGCCAATCCGGAGCGCACGAGCGTCGACTGGTCGCTGCTCTTCGACGCCGGCCTCGACGGTGTACTGACCGTGCTGAGCGGTATGTCGGATGTCCGGCAGGTGGAGCAGAACGTCCGCTGCCTGAAGGACTTCGCCCCGCTCACCGGCGAGGAGTTCGAACTGCTCAGGCGCGCCGCCGCCATGCTCGACGCAAAGATGAAGTTCGAGCTGACCGAGCCCGAAAAGTACGGGGACGTCTGTCCCGAGGGCATACCTGTCGCCGCGCTGCTGCGCTACTATAACGAGGCGCTGCAGGAGCGGGACGTGACCTTCTCCAGCGAGCTCAACTATTACGGCAACCTGCGCGACAGGAGCCGGCCGGTGAGCGAGTGTACCCACTGCGGCAAATGCTATGGAATCATGCCGGGCCGCGACGTGCCCGCCGCGCTGAAAGAGGCCGAGGACTGGCTGAGCGCCCACTCGTTCTTCTAAAATAACGCAAACAGCCCCCGCGTGTGCGGGGGCTGTTTGCGTGTCAGCAAAAATTTCTGGAAGCCGCGGCCGGGCTGTGATATCATGTCCACAACGGGCTGCGCCCGAGACTTACAAAGGAGGCAGGACTATGGCAAAAGAGTATGCCGAGAGCAAGTATTTCAGCGTGCTGCCGGGAGTGGAGCTCCACTACTGGGAACAGGGGGAGGGGAAACCGCTGGTTTTCATACCCGGGCTGACCTTCTCCGGAGAGATTTTCAAGGCCCAGATAGAGCACTTCTCGAAGAATTACCGCGTCATCGCAATCGACCCGCGCGGGCAGGGCTATTCCGCCAAAACCGTCGACGGCAACGACTACCTGACGCATGGACGTGACCTCGCCGCACTGATGGGAGGGCTAGGCCTGGAGGACGCGGTGCTCATAGGCTGGAGCACCGGAAACCTGGATGCCTGGAGCTATATACAGCAGTTCGGCAGGGAAAAGCTGCGCGCGGCCGTGTTTATAGACATGTCGCCGCTGCCGCTCTCGCCCGACCCCGCATGGTGGACGGAGGGTACGATAGAGGAGCTCTCCGCCGTGGCTTCTCAGAGCCTTGTGACGCCCGAGGGCACGCGCGAGTTCTTCAGCGAGTACGCCGCGGGCGTGATGATAGAGCACGAGATGACGCCGCAGGAGCTCAGCTGCATCCTGGACATCTCCGGGCGTACGCCGTACTGGATAGCCAGAGCGCTCTTCTGCGACGCCATCTTCTCGAACTACCTGGAGACAGCGCAGTATGTGGGCAAAAACCTGCCGTGCATGATGTTCATCGCCGAGCACTGGCAGGATGTCGCGCGTCCCTTTGTGGAGACGCAGCTGCCGGGCTACAGGACCTGCGTAATGGGCGGACACCTGATGTTCTACGAGTACCCGGAGAAGTGGAACGCAGAGCTCGAGGCCTTCCTGAGTACGCTTTAATCAGGCGTTGAGCGCGACAATGTTGCGCAGTATCTCGACGCACTTGTCCATGCCCTCGACCGTGATGTGCTCGTATGGGCCGTGGAAGGCGTAGCCGCCGGTGCCCAGATTTGGGCAGGGCAGGCCCTCCCAGGACAGTATGGCCCCGTCGGTGCCGCCGCGTGTCACGCACATAAAGGGCTCTACACCGGCTTGCTTCGCGGCGAGCTTTGCGTTCTCTATGAGCCCGGCGTGGTCGGGCAAAATCTTGTCCAGCATGTTCCGGTAGCCGTTGTGGAGCTTGACCGTGACGGTGTCCTCGCCGTACTTCTCGTTGAGGCACTTGGCCGCGTGGAGCATGAGCTCTCCGCGCATGGCCAGCTTGGCCGCGTCGTGGTCGCGCAGCAGGTACTTTGAGCAGGCCTCGGCGCAGTCGCCGTTCACGCTCATCAGGTGATAAAAGCCCTCGCGCTCCTCGGTGAGCCGGGGAATGTCGCCTGCGGGCAGCATGGAGTTGAACTCCATGGCGACGAGCGCCGCGTTGACCATGATGCCCTTGGCCGAGCCCGTGTGTACGTTCACGCCCTTGAAGTCCACCTCGGCGGAGCTGGCGTTGAAGTTTTCACAGGTTATCTCGCCCTCGGGCCCGCCGTCTACCGTATAGGCCGTGTCCGCGCCGAAGAGCTCCATGTCGAAGCCCTCGGTGCCGCGCCCGACCTCCTCGTCCGGGGTGAAGCAGACGGCCAGACGGGCGTGGGGCTCGCCGCTTGCCTGCAGCTGCTCTATGAGCGTCATTATCTCGGCGATGCCGGCCTTGTCGTCCGCGCCGAGCAGGGTGTCGCCGCCCGCGACTATGAGCGTGCGCCCGGCGAGCCCGGCAAGGTGCGGGAACTGCGAGACGCTCAGCGTGCGGCCGTGGCCGAGCTCCACGTCGCCGCCGTCGTAGTTGGGTATCAGGCGGGGCCTGACGTTTTCGCCGGACATGTCCGGCGAGGTGTCCATGTGCGCTATAAGGCCGAGCGTGGGCTTGCCCTCGTGGCCGGGCGTGGCGGGGATGTGACCGTAGACGCAGCATTTGCCGCTGACGAAGGCGTCCTCGACGCCGAGCGTGCGCAGCTCCTCGCAGAGCATGTTGGCGAGGTTGAATTGGCGCTCAGTGGTAGGCGAAGCCTCCACGTCCTCTGCGCTGGTCGTGTGTACCTGGGCGTATTTTATAAGTCGTTCG
This sequence comes from uncultured Eubacteriales bacterium, assembly GCA_900544765.1. GTDB lineage: Bacteria > Bacillota > Clostridia > Oscillospirales > Oscillospiraceae > Scatomorpha > Scatomorpha gallistercoris. Next base: position 91,861 of record UQWI01000002.1, read on the forward strand.
TAGGCTCTCATGTGTTACCGTCCTCACATAGATGATAAACAGATTATACGCCGCTTTGCGGCGGCGCACAAGTGCGAATAGGGGCCCGGAGTTGTCCGGGCCCTTGCTTTGCATAACGTCAGGCCAGCTCAACCGCGTTCCCGGCGCTGTCTGTGCCGGAGGCGGTTATGCGGTCCAGGGTGTACCACTCTGCGGTGCTGTTGTGGTCGCCGAGGCTGCGGTATATTTGTACGGTTACGCTGCCGTCGGAATTGGCCTCGGCGGCGGAGAGCAGCCCGTCGGAGGGCTCGCCGCTGTTGGATTTGTAATAGCTCAGGGCCATTGAGGCGAGCTCGTCGTTCGTATAGAACTTGAACTCGTCGGAGCCGAGCTCCGAAACGAAGCTGAGCTGCTCTTTGACGCCGTCGGCCCACTCAAGCGTTATGGAATCTTCGTCGCGGCTGACCGTGCACTTGGAGCTGCTGCCTGCGCCGCCTATGGAGAAATCGGCTTCTCCTCCGCTGACGCTGTACTCGAAGCCTGCGCCGGTCCCGTCGGAGAGGCTGGAAGTGCGGCCGGTTTTGCCGTTTTCGTCAAAGAAATAATACTGACCCTTGTCCGAGAGCCATGTCCCCGGAGTAAACGCTGCGTCACCGGCTGTGCCGGCTGTGCTTTCGGCCGGGGGGGAGCCTGCAGCCGGACTTTCTGCGGCGGGGCTTGTGGACAAGGGGGCGGACGGAGCGGGGGCTGCTGCGCCGCAGGCTGCAAGAAGCAGGCTGAGGGAGAGCGCGGCGGCCGCAGCGGCCGCTGCGCGTATGCGCTTGCGCTTAAAGATGTTCATATCTATCTCTCCTTTCGGTACGCCCTGTGCGGGCGTACACGCAAAGACGATGCGGGGCCTGCAAAAGTTTCATTGCCCGCCACATATTTGCGGTTCCGAGTGCGATAGCGATTGACAAGCCGGCCCGGCGCACTTATAATGGCATTTGACTTTCGCCCGGACGGGCACGGCGCCGGACGCCGGCGCGCGATAGAGAGGTAAACAGATGAACGAACAAAATAGGGCGGGCGCCGGAAGATTCGCGGCATTCTTGCCTGCGGCAGCGGTCTACCTGGCGCTCGCATTCCTTATGCTTATAACCGTCTACAGCTCCGACGACTACTGGTACTCCACCTTTATGGACGACGGCTTTGCCGCGTACTTTGACAAGATGGCCTACCACTACAACGAGTTCAACGGGCGTATGCTGGTACATTTCGTTGCGCAGCTCATACTGCACTGTGGCAACTGGCTCTTCACCCTGCTGGGCACGGCGCTCTGCCTGGCCGTTCCATGCGCGGCCTCGTACTCGGCCGGGCTTGAAAAGCGCTCCTGGGTGAGCGCGGCGCTGCTCTTCGGCGTCGGCGTGCTGGCAATGTCGCACACGATGCTCACCCGCAGCCTACTCTGGATATCCGCATTCTGCAACTACGTCCTGCCCACGGCCATGATATCAGGCGCCGTGGCCCTTATGCAGCGCGCCACCCGCGACAGGCTCCACCGCTGGTGGATGGCTCCCGCCTGCCTTGCCTGCGGCTTCGCCTGCGGGGCGACGACGGAGCAGAGCGGCATAATTTTCATCCTCGCGGCGCTTTACTACTGCGCCGTGTGCCTGTTTACAAACAGGGGCAAGCTTGTGTACCCGCTGCTGTGTGCGGCGACGGGCGCTCTGGGAGTCCTGACCATCTTCCTGTCCCCGGCCACAGAAAAGCGCTTTGCGACGGAGACCGACACTGAGAGCGCGGCAACGCTCCTGGATTCGCTCTGGGACGGCTTCGAGAGCCAGACGGAGCTGCTCGGCGCGGGCAGGCCCAACGCGGTGCTGCTGGTGCTGCTGTTCGCCGCAATCGCCCTGACGCTATGGAACACCAGGCGCGGGAAGGCTCCGGCGATACTCTGCCTGATACCGGCCGCGCTCAGCCTGGCCGCGTCCTACTTTACCGGAGACGTCCGCACCTGGCTGTACCTGATTATATTCATCTGCCTCGTGCTTTACGCACTGGCGCTCATATGCGCGGGGAAGCGGGTGGAGGCGCTGTTCGTGCTGCTGGCGGTGAGCTCTGTCTGCGTCATGCTGCCCACGAACAGCTCCGGCGAGCGCATACTCCTGCCGTTTTATCTCTACTGCCTGGCCGCGGCCGCCGTCATGCTCAGCCGGTGCCTGGGACGCATAAACCCCACGCTCCATGTGGCGGGGCTCTACGCCGCCGCCCTGGCCGTACTGCTGCTGCGCATACCGCTCTTTGCCATCTGCTGGGACAACCACGAAGTTGAGAAGCTAAATCAGCAGTATGCCGAGGAGGCGAAAAGCACGGGCGTGCTTTACTACTGCATGGACTACGACATGGAGTACACGCACTCCAAGGCCTTCTCCGACGACTACTTCTATGAGAAGTACCTGGAGTCCGTCGGGCTATACGGCGTGGACGGCCTGCAGGTGTACTTCTACGGCGAAGGCAGGCCGGAGGTGTACGTTGGCGGGCAGCGCATGACTTCGCCCGCCTTCCCGGGCGACAGCGGGAACTGGCTGCTGCCCCTGCGCGACACCGTGGAGTACCTGGGCGGCACCGTGGAATGGGTGCCGGGCCTCACCACCGTGACGCTCTACGGCCGGACCTACAGCATCCACGACGACACTTCGCCGGAGTACACCGTCACCTGGCTCGGCAGCGACGGCACGGAAAAGAGCATGAAGGCCGCTCGCACGATGAGCTATTTCCAGACCTGCGTGGACTCGAGCGTGTTCACGGACGTTTTCGGGCTGGAAGTCGCCGTCTCCGAGGACGGGCAGCGGATAACAATAGAGCCCTGAACGCAATTGGCCCGCCGGCTTTCGCCGGACGGGCCTTTTCCTTTTATCGCATGAGCTTCTTTATCATGCCGAGCTTCTTTTCACTGTAGGGCCGGTAGCGCACTGCGGGGTCCATGCCGGTGCCACGGTGGAGCACCCCTTCCAGATGTGAGAACGCCTCGAAGCCGTAGCGCCCGTGGTAGGAGCCGATGCCGCTCTCACCCACGCCGCCGAAGGGCAGGGAGTGGGTGGTGAGGTGCATGATGGTGTCGTTGACGCAGCCGCCGCCGAAGCGGCAGCGGGAGAGTACGGCGCGCTTTACGTCGCGGCTGCCGGTGAAGAGATAGAGGGCGAGCGGCCTCGGCCGGGATTCCACGAAGGCTATGGCTTCGTCCAGCGTGCCGTAGCTCAGCACGGGCAGTACGGGGCCGAAGATTTCCTCGCCCATCACCGCGTCGCCGGGGGTGACTCCGTCGAGCACCGTGGGCTCAATTTTGAGCGTATTCGCGTCGAAGGCGCCTCCGCAAACGGCCTTGCCGGGGTCTATCAGCGAGAGTACACGCCGGAAATGCCGCTCGTTTATCATACGGCAGTAGTCTGAATTGTTCAGCGCGTCGGGGCACTGCGCGGCAAATTCGCGGCACAGGGCCTCTGTCAGCTCGTCATGTACCTTAGCGTCGCAGAGCACATAGTCGGGAGCCACGCAGGTCTGGCCGCAGTTGAGCAGTTTGCCGAACGCGATGCGTTTCGCCGCGAGGCAGATGTCGGCGCTCCCGTCCACGATGACCGGGCTCTTGCCGCCGAGCTCGAGCGTTACGGGCGTCAGGTGCTCCGCGGCGGCGGCCATGACGCGGCGGCCCGTGGCGGCGCTGCCGGTGAAGAAAATCTTGTCCCAGCGCTCGCCGAGCAGAAAGCCGTTTTCCTCGCGCGAGCCTGTGACAACGCAGACGTAGTCCTCGGAGAAACACTCGCCGATGAGCTTAGAGATAACGCGGCTGGTGGAAGCGGCGGAGGCGGCGGGCTTGAGCACCACGGTGTTGCCGGCGGCGATAGCGGCCGCCAGGGGCTCCAGCGAGAGCAGTATGGGGTAGTTCCAGGGCGCGATGATGAGCGCTGTGCCGTATGGCATGCGCCGGAGCTCGCCGTGGCCGGGGAACTGGGCAAAGCCCGCCATAGTGCGTCTCGGGCGCATGAGGCGGCGCAGATTCTTCCGCAGGTAGCTGATGGCCGAGAGTACCATGCCGGTCTCACATAGGTAGCTCTCATAGGCGCACTTGCCCAGGTCCTCGCGCAATGCGTCGGCAATCTCATCCTCGTGGGACTGCACCGCGTCGTAGAGCATGGCCAGGGCCGTCTCGCGGTAGGTCCTGTCCAGCGTCACGCCGGAAGCGAAGAACTCGCGCTGCTTAGTAATCGTGCTGAGTATCTCGTCTTGTGTCATGTCGGCCTCCATGGAGATTTTTTTACCATTCTACCACAGCTCGTCCCGCTGTGCAAAAACTTTTGCGCAGGGAAACCAAACGCCGGGCCAAAGCATCTAATTAGTGAAAGCCGGCTTAAGAAAGGACAATGCCTATGGACAGAGAAGAGTTTACCCGTGCAGTCCTGGAATACGAGAACACGCTGTACCGCGTAGCCAAGTCCATGCTCGGCAGCGAGGCGGACTGCGCCGACGCGGCGCAAAACGCGCTGCTGCGCGCGTGGGAGCGGCTGCATACGCTCAGGGACCCGGCGTATTTCAAGACCTGGCTGACGCGCATTTTGATAAACGAGTGCCGCGCCATATTGCGGCAGCGCGCGAGATACGCCCCGCTTGAGGCGGAAATCGCCGAGGGCGAGGTCGCGCCGGAGGGCGGAGGCGAGCTATACGAGGCCGTCATGGGCCTGGATGAGAAATACCGTCTGCCCGTTGTGCTGCACTACATAGAGGGCTTTAAAACGGCGGAAATAGCCGCCATGCTGCGCTTACCGGAGGGCACGGTCAAGACCCGTCTGCGGAGGGCGCGCGAAATACTCCGCGAAGAACTGGAAGGAGCGTGCTACGCATGATGAACAGAGACTTTTTCCCCAATGTGACAGAGGAGTTCGACGAGCGCGTGCGCGAGACCCTGGCCGCGCTGCCTGAGAAGAGGCGCCGCCGCATGACGGCGGGGAAGGTGGCCGCCATAGCCCTGGCCGCGGCGCTCTGCCTGGGCGGCACGGCCCTTGCGGCGGGCGGCGGACTCTTCCCGCTGCTCTTCCCCGGGGACGGCGGCGAGGCCGTCGGCGGATATGTGCAGCAGCCGGCCGAGCCGGTCGCCGAAAACGCCGACTGGCGCCTGACGGTGGACAGCGTGCTCTTCGACAGCAGTTCGCGCACCGGCATGGCGAGCCTGCGCCTGGAGAACCTCAAGGGCGACGGCAAAATGCCGTTCAAGGTCGCCGAGCTCCTGCCGGAATACCAGAATCAGCCCGGCATGAGTTGGACATTGCTGGCCGACATATACGCCAACGGCGACGGCGAGTGCTGGTTCGACGTGCTGGATGCTGCGGGGGACGCGGCCTTCACCGGCCCGTACTACCTCGATACGGGGCGCTCGACCAAAAACGTGTACTACATTGAGGCCGCGCTCATAGCGTATGAGGATTACTCAGCGGGCGGCGCGCTGACGCTCGGCATGTATCAGCACGGCGAGGATGGGGCGGTGCTGTCAGTAACGCTGCCAGAGCCTAAAGCCATGCCCAGCGTTAGCAGCGGCGACGGGGCCGTAACGCTCTCCCTGGCCGGTCTGCGCGTGGAACTTGACACCGGCGACACAGCGGTAGACGCGATAGACTATGCCGCCCTGCGCATGGCCGACGGCAGTGAGCTCGTGATAATCGACGAGGCCAACGCAGTTGACCGTACCCTCTATACACTCGGCACGGCGTCTGAGCCCGGCGAGGGCAGCGTTGAGGATGTGGCGACCTATCTGCTCGCCGTTACGCCGGAGCTTGAAAACGTGCGCTCGGTGGTGGTGAACGATATAGAATACCAGCTCGCGTAAAAAGAAAAGAGGACGTGAAACCACGTCCTCTTTTTTAGTTCAAGCGCAATTAGGCAAGCTCGACCTCGGCGCCGACGGCCTCGAGCTGCTTCTTGAGGGCCTCGGCCTCGTCCTTGGAGACGCCTTCCTTGACCTTGGTGGGAACCTTCTCGACGAGAGCCTTCGCCTCGGCGAGGCCCAGGCCGGTGATGGCGCGGACTTCCTTGATGACCTTGATCTTCTCGGCGCCGAAGCTCTTCATGACGACGTCGAACTCGGTCTTCTCCTCCTCAGCGGGGGCGGCGGCGGCAGCGCCGGCAGCGGGGGCGGCGACGGCGGCGGCAGAGACACCGAAGGTCTCCTCAAGGGCGTGTACGAGCTCGCTCAGCTCGAGAACGGACAGAGCCTTGATCTCCTCGATCATGGCGGTAACTTTTTCGCTGGCCATTATAATTTCCTCCTGTTAATCAGAATTCATTGCGGCTTTTGCCGCTTGCATACGCACGCTCGCGGCGTGCAGCGCATCTTGGCGCTTGTTTGGGCCGATTACTCGGCGGCGGGGGCCTCTTCCGCGGGGGCGGCCTCCTCGGCGGCGGACTCGACGGAGCCGCCATTCTTCTCGACTATCTGGCCCAGAACAACGGCCAGGCTGGTGATGGGGGCGAGCATGGTGCCCAGGACCTTCGCGTACAGCGCGTCCTTGCTGGGCAGCGCGGCGATTTCTTCAATCTCACCGGCGTCCAGAACCTTGCCGTCCATGAACGCGGCCTTGATGTTGAAGCGGTCGCCCATCTTCTTGGAGTAGTCGCTGATGATGCGGATGGGGGCAATCGGGTCTCCGGCGCTGGTAGCCAGGGAAGTGGTGCCGTTGAGCACATCGTCAAGGCCCTGAATGCCTGCCTTCTCGAGCGCGAAGCGGGTCAGCGTGTTCTTGACGACGCTGTATTCGACCTCATTCTGCACCAGCTCGCGGCGCAGCTGAGTGTCCTCCGCGACGGTGATGCCGCGATAGTCAACGATGACACCGGCGCTGGCGTTCTGGAAACGCTCGGCGAGGGCTTCGACTATGGCCTTCTTCTCACTGAGGATCTTTGCGTTCGGCATTGCTTCTTGTTTCACCTCCGAAAGTATCTTCGCGCCCAAAAATAAACCTCCGTATCCAAGGACACGGAGGCAGAAAGCTGTCAAAAGTAGAGCCATCCTCGGCAGGACTTCCGCCGCCTGAAGCGCCGCGAAAAGCTTGTAAACACCGCTCCATAAAGCTTGGCGCCGCCTGATACGGAATTTGCCGACCGGGCTGTGCGTCGAATTTCACAAAGCCGTGCTCCCAATTTCCCGCGAGCCGCCTCATTGGCCGCCTGCTGTCTTTGGAGCGCTCAAATATAATATCAGGCCTCGACAAGCTTGTCAAGGATTTTTTGTTATTTCCCGGCGTTTTCGCCGCTTCCGCCGTTGACGTTCTTGAAGGTGAAGAAGCGCTGGCCCAGGTAGTTGAGAGCGGTGAAAATGCACATGCCTGCCAGCATAGCCACATTGTCGCTGGCCGTCTCGCTCAGGCCGCTGAACATAACGCCCACAAGCGGCTGGGCAAGGCCGTAGGCGATGAGGTAGCACACCGCGATGTTTATCACGAAACGCGCAATTTCCTTCCAGCTCTGCGAGCGGCTCTTGAAGGTGAAATACTTGTTCAGGAAATAGCTCACCACGCTGCCGACTACATAGTTCATCGCCGACGAGAACCAGTAGCCGCAGCCCGCCAGGTTGTAGAGCCCGTACATGACCGCCGTGCCCACAATGGTGTTTGCTATGCCCACAAGGCAGAACTTCAGAAATTGCCTGTCAAAAAACGCTGAGATTATCTTTTTCATTTGCTCCCCCGGTTTCTGAGCGCCGCATCGCGGCAAATGAGTTTTTCGCCTTGCATTGACGAAATAAATATGATATAGTTTCTTAAAATAAGAATGATTCTTATTATTAGCGAGGTGGATAAAATGAGTGAGATTAAAGCCGTAAAGCTGTTCACGCCGGAAGGGGGACGCGTCGACGGCGAGGCCGTATTCGAGGACTATGCCGGGGCAGACAAGGTCGGGCCCTACCGGGTGGGGAGGCTGGCCTTCTACTACCGCAGCGGCTTGAAGCACATCTGCGTGCCCTTCGAGCGCGTGGACCATGTGTTCAAGCGCGCGATGCTGTGCGCCTCGCGCACCTGCGGGAAAGTTGTGCACACGGACACCTTCTGGCTGGTGCTGTGCAATGGGGCCGACGAGCTGTGCGAGGCCAAGACCATTGACGAGAAGTACGCCGACCGGGCGCTGGAGCTCCTGCGTGAGAGGATAGAGGGCGCGTCCTTCGGGAAGTGAGCGCCGTCAGCGCCTTTTCGCGGCCTGACACCTGGCGCTGAGCGTGTTGAGCACCAGCCCGGCGAAGGCCAGCGCGCCGCCGAGGAGCGTCTCCGGGCTGAACTCGGCGTAGAACACGGCGTCGATGACAGCGCCGCCGAACACCTGCCCGGCGAACATGACGAGGGTCATGGCGACGGAGCTCATGTGCTTTACGCAGATGCTCTGCAGAAAGACGGCCAGGGCGCCGAGCGCGCCGCCGAAATAGGGCCAGACACGCATATCAAAGCCTCCGAAGGAGACGTCCTGGCCTATGAGAGCGGCGGCTCCGAGGGCCGCGACGGAGACGATAAGTCCCGTGAAGTAGCTGAACCAGGTGCCTGTAAGCAGGCTGGTGCGCTCGGAGAGCTGCGCCGTCACCTGGCGCGTACAGACGCAGCAGGTACCGGAGAGTATACTCACCGCCACGGGTACGAGCGGCGCGCTGCCCGAGCCGCCCAGCAGGAGCACTATGCCCGCGCCGGTTACGGCCAGCCCGCAGAGCTCGAGTATGCCGAGCTTCCTTTTCGGCATCCCGAAGAGGCCGAAGCAGTCTATTATGAGGCTGGTGACGGCCTGTCCCAGCAGGCTGAGCGCCAGAATGGCTGTCACGCTTATGCGGCCCACCGCCATCGTGTTGAAGAGCGTAGTGAAATAGTTTATGACCCCGCCGAGCAGAATCGCAAAAGGTACGCCCTTTGCCAGCTTGAAGGGGTTTTCGCGCTTTATGAGCGCGGCGAGCGTACAGCAGGCGAGTCCCACAACGTGTATTATAAATGTGGTCTGCGTCTCACCGGAGACGGCGGTCAGCTCGCCGTTCACCGCGAGCATCACTGCTATAATTACCGCGGCAGAACCGGCAACGGCGTAATACAACGTGATTCCCTCCGTAAAAAACTTTTCCGCGGGCGGAATTGTTATATTATCACGTTGCGCCCAAGATGGCAAGTGGGATAATGTAAAGTTTTCCGCGCTTATTCGAGCTCGAGCCGCTTGTAGGAGGGGGAATCCATATCCGTATCGGTTAAGGCCGCGCTTATCCTATCGAGAAGGCCGACCTTTTCCGGGCGCGGCACGTCGGCTAGGCGCGCGTCAATGTCCAGAAGCTCGAGCACGGCGGTGATGCCCGCGCCCGCCTCGGCGCTCTCCAGCGTCCCGGCGTAAGTGAGGCCGGGGTTGCGGTCATAAAAGCTGGAACCGTACTCATCGTACTTCAGGACGCTGCCAATCACGGCGTGGAGGTTCAGCTCCGGCGTCTCGCCGCCGAGGAGCTCTCCGGTGACTGAGGCGAGCTCGTAGTCCCAGGCGTCGTTATATGACCAGACGGACAATCCTCCGCTCTTTTTGTCATAGCTGCCCAGCGTCACGCGCGCGCACGAGCCGTGGGCGCGCACGAGGGCAAACTTTATATCCTCCTTCGCGGCGAGCGTTTTCAGCGTGCCGCAGAGCTCTTCGCCCCGCTCGAGGCTGGCGATTATTTTGTCCCCGCTTCTCACATATTTCACACTTTACTCCTCCTTTTCGTCCACGCCGAGAGCCGCGTGCGGCAGGTTCCAGCGGAAGTATGCGCTCAGCAGACGGGTTATCACGACGGCGGCCATGCCGATGGCTATGGCCCAGGCGTCGCCGGTGTACGGCATCAGCACGACGCAGAGCACAGCGCCGAGTATCGACGCGCTGGCATAGACGTGCTTGCGGAAGATGTACGGCGTCAGCCCTGCGAGCACGTCGCGCAGCACGCCGCCGCCGACGCCGGTGACCACGCCGACGAACACGAGCAGGAAGGCGTTGTAGTCCGCGTTCTGCTCCACGGCGGTGCCGATGGCGGAGACTGTGAAGGCCCCGAGGCCCAGGCTGTCCATGACGAGCATAGCCGCGCCGTAGGGGCCGGTGGTTTTCTCCGTGAAGCCCCGGCGCGCTATGAGGAACACTATGATGCTCGCAGAGATGGCTATCGTGGCGTATATGGGATGCAGAAAAGTGCGCGGGGGCGTGATGCCGAGTATCAGGTCGCGTATAATGCCGCCGCCTACGGCTGTGGTCAGGCCGAGAATGATGACGCCGAACACGTCCATGTCGCGGCGCACGCCGACAAAGGCGCCGGAGACCGCAAAGGCGGCGGTGCCTATGATTTCGAGAACGAGCAGGACGGTCTCCATCACAGCTTACCCCAGGGAGACTTGAGCATAAGCACCAGCGCCCCGGCGTCGTTCTCTGCGGTGAGCGTGAGCTTGTTCGTGTTTGAATACGCCACCTCGCCGGGCTCGAAGAGGCTGGTGAACTCCTCACTGTGCCTCAATCTGCGGCTGCCGCCGCCGACGTTGTAGTGCATCGGCAGCACAAGACGGGGCGTGAGCAGGCGGCAGAGCTCAAAGGCGGCGTAGGGCTCTATTGTGAGTATGCCGCCTATCGGAATCATCAGCGCGTCGGCGTCGGCGGCAAGCTCCGCCTGCTCCGGCGTCAGACGGCATCCGAGGTCGCCGAGGTGGACTATTTTCATGCCCTCGCCGCGGATGATGTGTACCAGGTTTATCCCGCGCAGGCGGCCGCCGAGTACGTCGTGGCCGGTCTCCATCGTCTCCACCTCGAAGGGGGACGGGACGCCGCTGCGCCTGAGCTTCACCGCGTCTGCTGCGCCGTGGCCGTCGTGGCCGTGGCTGCACAGCACCTCGTCTGCGGTGACGTCAAGCTCGGGAAATCCCGCGAGCGTCCCGGCCCTGTATGGGTCGAGCAGGAGAGTGTAGCCGCCTGAGCTGATTTCAAAGCAGGCGTATCCGTGCCAGGTTATCTGCATAGTAGAGCCTCCCATTAAAATAATCTGGGTCGCGCAAAGGGTGGATGGTAATTGCTTTCATGTCCCCGGGATGGTATAATAGCGCCAAATGGTGTACATGGGACACAATGCGCCTCGCGCATTGTTTTGCCAGGCCGGCTTTGGGCCGTACCGGCGCAGGCGCCCGTCCAAAGCGGGAATACTTATGACAATTGGAGGACGTTATGGATACAAAAGAAATCATACGCGAGCTGGTTACGGCCGTGGCGTACATCGTGATTGGCGTGCTGCTCGCGCTCAACCCGGACATGAGCGCGACGCTCATATGCTCCGGCATAGGCATATGCGCGCTCGCCTACGGCGCGTTCACGCTGCTGATGTATTTCCTGCGCAGCAGGGACGTGGACTCTTCCCGCCTGAACCTGCCGATAGGCATAGCCTTCGCGGCACTGGGTGTTTTCTGCCTGATAGCTCCGACCGTAGTGCTGTCCATAATACCGCTGCTCTTCGGCGTAGTGCTGCTGATTGACGGCGCCGGGAAGCTGGGCCGCGCCCTGGAGCTCAGGCGCAGCGGCTTCAACGGCTGGGGGCTGATTGCCTGCGTTGCGGCGATTATTATGATCTTCGGCGTAATGCTGGTGACCAGGCCGTTCGTGGCGGTGAACAGCATTATGATAATGTTCGGCGCGCTGCTCATTGCGGACGGGCTCATAGACGTGTACTTCATCTTCAGGGTGTACCGCGCCTGGAAAAAGTGAGGCTGGCGGCCCTTCGGGGCCGCAGCTTTTTTATCTCTCCGGCAGGGGTATGGGGCCAAGGTTCACGACATGGCCTATGAGGTAGGCCGAGGGCAGGGCACCGGCGGGTATCATCATGTCCAGACGGCGCAGGGCGCGGTTGAGCGTGAGAAAGTGAGAGTTCCCGGCCCAGTCCTCGCAGTATTGGCGTATAAACACGCCGCGCGAGAGCATAAAAAGCCCCACGTCGCCGTCGTAGAGCGCCCCGCCGCGGCTTATGTAGGCGAGGCCGCCCCGCTCAATATACGGCGAGCATTCGTCGTCGTTCACACCGATGGCGAAGTCGGCCCGGACGCCGCGCGGCAGCTCGCAAATTATCTCGAACGGAAGCATTTTGAACACCTCGAAAAGATGATATCATCCGGCGGCGGCGCTCGTCAATCCTATTGCGAAAATGTGCCGGACGGTGTAAAATGAGCGTACAAATTGCATGGAGGTGCAAGTTATGAACACAGCTTATGAGAGCTTGCTGACGCGCCGCAGCGTACGCAAGTATAAACCGGAACAGATAACGGACGCGGAACTCGAAGCCGTGCTGAAGGCCGGCACCTACGCGCCGACCGCCATGGGCAAGCAGTCCCCTCTGATAATCGCCGTACAGGACGAGGCCGACCTAAAGCGCCTGAGCGCGCTCAACGCCCAGATAATGGGCACGAAGAGCGACCCCTTCTACGGCGCGCCGACGGCCGTGCTTGTGCTGGCGCAGTCCGGAAACCGCAACGGCGTACAGGACGCCTCCCTTGTCCTGGGCAACATGTTCAACGCCGCCCACGCGCTGGGGCTCGGCTCCTGCTGGATCAACCGCGCGAAAGAGACCTTCGACCTGCCCGAGGGCCGTGAGCTCCTGCACAAATGGGGCGTCGAGGGCGACTGGGAAGGAGTAGGCTACTGCATCCTGGGCTATCCCGACGGCGAAGCGCCCGCACCTGCGGTGCGCAAAGAGGGATACGTCAAAATCATAAAATGAGTAAAAAGGCCGGCGGCGCTGCCCGCCGGCCTTTTTATTTAACGGCGTACAGGCGGCACTCGGGGTTTTCAAACACGCATTCGAGATTTGCCGCAAACCACTCCTCGTCGATGTCGTAGCTGCCGCGCTCGTAGGAGCTGATGAGGACGTAGTCCACCGAGTAGGCCGCCGAGACCCGCTTGAAGTTCGATTCAGGCTGCTCGTAGGCTAAGGTCAGGTCGAGCTCGCGCGTGGAGTAATCCAGGCCGTGGTAGTAGAGGAAGCTCGGCGAGCCGCAGACTATGCTCCTGCCTGTGAGCATGGCCACGGCATTGTTGTGGTTGGTGGCCGTCATGAACACCGCGTCGGCGGGCGTGTTTGTGTTTATATACTCTGCGAGCTCAACCTGCTCTGCGCCGACCACCTGATAGCCGCTCTCCACAAACCCTGACAGGCCCAGGTGATCGCCGGAGACATACTCGCGCGCAAGCGTGAGCGCTCCGGAGGTGAACACCGCGAAGGCGCAGATAAATGCCAGCGCTGCATTAGATAAGCGCCTCGGCTTGTCCGCGCCGGAGCTCAGCCGGTCCCATATGCCGCAGGCGTATTCGGAGACCAGGCCGCAGCTGAGCGCGAACCAGACGAACAGCAGCTTGTTGTTGTCATATGTGTTCGGCTGAAAGACCACAAATTCACTTATGGCCCACAGCAGCAATGCCCCGCCGTAGAAGAGCTTGCTCTCGCGGCGTGCGCAGATGAAGGCGGGGAGCAGCAGGATAAATATCAGGCCCAGGTTTTTTATATAGAACCAGAGCCAGGAGTCGAGCTCGTTGGCCCAGTTCCAGTGCAGGCGCAGGAACCCGCCGCTCCCGGCCTGGCGGAAGGTGAAGGCCACGAGCTGCGGCGCGGCTATGATTACCGCGAGCAGGCCGTATCCGGCGAAGGAGAGCAGGCGCCGCCGCCAACCCGGCTCCGGGCGGCGGAACTGGCGCGCATATTCGGCGCAGAGCAGGAAGAGGGATATGACGCCGAGGGCCAGGAAACTGTGCGTGTGTACGAGCGGCATGCAGCCGGCCAGCGCCCCCAGCGGAAGGAAGAGCCGCGTTTCGCGCCCTATAGACGCGCGGTAGAGCAGCGCGAGCGCCGGGAAGAGCAGCGCCCAGCCGAAGAGAGTAGCCCGCTGCGGCACAAGCATGTCCGCAATAGGGTTCACCCAGCGCAGGCCCAGAGAGGTCTGATTGGTCGGCGTCTCGTAGAAGCCGTGCATGAGCTCGCTCCAGTTCTCCGCGCCGTTCACTTTCCAGAGGTCGAAGAGGTATGCAAAGCCAAAGCCGCCGCCGATGAAGAAGAGGTACGTTGCCAGCACGGAGGCCTTGCCCCGGCCCAGCCAGGTCTCGAAGAGCCAGTACACTCCCACGACCACCGCCGCGGCGGCGTAGAACATGGGCAGCAGGGCGGAGAAGCGCAGGGAGCAGCCGAGCGTATAGAAAGTTGAGCTCACGCTGTCGCAGAGGAAGGGATATCCGACATCGGCTCCGGGCATGATTGAATACTCGGGCGGGAAGGTCTGCTGCACGGATATGCTCGTGATGAAACCCAGGTGCATGCACATGTCGCCGAAGGTGCTCTGGCCGGAGTGGAGCGAGCCGTCCGAGTCGGGCGTTATTATGTGATTGAACATCAGCACCCAGATGAGCAGCACCAGCGGCGCACAGACTGTGACGGCGCGCCAATCGGGCTTGAAGCGCCCGGGACGGCTGAGCCTTGTCCGGGTGCGGCGGAATAGCGCCGCAAACAGCCCGATAAGGGCGCAAAGCGCGACGGCGAGCAGCTGGCTCAGTACCGTGAAGCCCAGCACAAACGAAAACAGCGCCGGCAGCCACATAAGCATAGCCAGACCGGCCGCCAGGCCGAGGGCCGTACCGCCTACCCCGCCTTCAGGCAGGACGCGCCGGGCGACAAGGAAGCCGGATATTATGTAAACTAATATGTAGAGCAGGGCCAGGAATTCCATTTTCTCCTCCGTGAGTTTTGCGAGAGTGATGGCCGGGAGGCGGCCGGCGCACAGCCCGGGACTGTCCAAGCCCGGCGCGGGCATATTATATCACAATGCAGCGCGGGCTGAAAGCAGATTGTGAACCGTCCGCTAGATATACCGGGTGAGGGTATACCGGGCGGCCGCTGGGAAACAAAAGCGCTCCGGAATCGTCTCTATTATGCACAAATCAGCGGCCGTGGCCCTGACAAGCGGCATATTTACTTGATTTTTTCATAATTTTAGTGTAGAGTATGCAGTCGATGCCGCCTGGACTCAGTTAGGAGGAGAGAAGAACTTGGCCGAACCCAAAAAGCAGAACTATCTCCACGGCGCGGCGATACTGGCCGCCGGCGTCGTCATAATGAAGATACTCGGCGCGATTTACAAGATTCCGCTGGGCAACATACTTGGCGACGAAGGCTACGCCCACTTCCTCGTGGCCTACAATATATACAGCGTGTTCCTTACCCTGGCCACCGCGGGCCTGCCCGTGGCGCTCTCGCGCATGATAAGCGAGGCCAACACGATGAACCGCCCGAACCAGGTCAGGCGCATATTTTCGGTGGCCTGGTGGACATTCTTCGTCCTCGGCGTGGCGTGCACCCTGGCCATGGCCCTCTTCCCGAGCCAGCTCGCCGACTCGCTCAACGACATTGAGGCCTCCAGGAGCATCTTTGTCCTCTCTCCGGCCGTGCTGCTGGTCTGCCTGACCAGCGCCTACCGCGGCTACTGCCAGGGGCATGAGAACATGACCCCTACCACTGTCGGCCAGGTGCTCGAAGTGCTGGCCAAGGTCATAGCGGGCCTGGCCCTCGCCTGGTACCTCACCTCCGCCGGATACAGCCTGCCGACGGCTTCCGCCGGAGCCATCTTCGGCGTCACGGTGGGCAGCCTGGTCGCGCTGGCCTACATGTTTATCTACAAGCGCCGCCGCTACGCCTCCGGCGAGCGCGGCTCCGACGCGCCGGAGAGCCGCGGCAAAGTGCTCCGCACCCTGCTGCGCATAGGTATACCCATCACCCTGGGCTCCAGCGTGCTCTCGCTCATCAACCTGGTTGACTCCGGGCTGTGCATGGGCAGGCTGCAGGACGCCGCCGGCTTCACTTACCAGGAGGCCACGGTGCTCTACGGCGTCTACGGCAAGGCGCAGACGCTCTATAACCTGCCCGCGAGCTTCATAACCCCGCTGACCATCTCCGTCGTACCCGCAATCGCGGCCGCAATGGCCCTGCGCCACCGCGGCGACGCGAGCCGCATCGCTGAGAACTCGATGCGCATCGCCGCCGTCATCGCCCTGCCCATGGGCGTGGGCCTGAGCGTGCTTGCAGACCCTATCATGAACACGGTGTACCCCGACAGCCACGCCTCAGGCGGACTGCTGCTGACCATAATGGGCATAGCCAGCTTCTTTGTCTGTATGGCGCTGATGATGAACGCCATACTGCAGGCGGGCGGAAACGAAAAGTACCCCATCTACTCCATGCTGGTCGGCGGTGTGGTCAAGGTCGCGGTGAACTGGGTGTTGGTTGCAAACCCCGACATAAACATCATCGGCGCTCCCATAGGCACGCTGAGCTGCTATGTGGTTATGTGTGTAATGAACTACATCTTCATGTGCCGCCGTCTGCCGGAGCGGCCCTCCCTGGGCCGTATACTGCTGCGCCCGGCCATCGCCTGCGCGGCGATGGGGCTCAGCGCCTGGGCCGTCTACGGCCTTTGCTACCGCTTCCTCGGCGAGGGCGGGCTGCATATGGCCATAGCTATGGTCGCTGCCATCGGCGTCGCCGTAGTCGTGTACTTCGTGCTGGTCGTGGCCCTGCGCGCCATCACCTACGAGGACATGAAGCTCATACCCAAGGGAGAAAAGCTCGCGCGCATTCTGCACATTCGATAAGGAGTGGGATATATGGTAGACTGGACCTACAAGGACAAGTACGACCTGAATGACTTTATTCACATCATAGACGTGCTGCGTTCCCCCGGCGGCTGCCCCTGGGATATCAAGCAGACGCACGAGAGCCTCAAGCGCAATGCCGTCGAAGAGGCCTACGAGGTCTGCGACGCCATAGACGAGGGCAGCATGGAGCACCTGCGCGAAGAGCTGGGCGACCTGCTGATGCAGGTTATCTTCCACGCGAGCATCGAGAAGGAGCGCGGCGGCTTCGACCTTGACGACGTTTCCGACGAGGCCGTCAAAAAGCTTGTCCACCGCCACCCGCACGTCTTTGCCGACGTGAAGGCGGACACGCCCGACGAGGTGCTCGCCAACTGGGACGCCATAAAGCGCGCCGACCGCGGCCAGCAGAGCGTTGCCAGCGCCATGGACGGCATACCGCGCGGCCTGCCCGGCCTGATGCGCTCCGAGAAGATACAGAACAAGGCCGCGAAGGTCGGCTTTGACTGGCCGGAGGTCTCCGGCGCTATGGATAAGCTCCGCGAAGAGGTCGGGGAGCTGCAGGAGGGTATAGACGCCGGGGATATTGAGAATATTAAGGAAGAACTCGGCGACGTGCTCTTCTCCGCAGTAAACGTCGCCCGCTTCTACAAGCTCGACAGCGAGGAGCTTATGCACTCGGCCTGCGCCAAGTTTATCCGCCGCTTCAAATACCTCGAGGAGCACGCAGCGGAAAAGGGCATGCGGCTTGAGGACATGTCCCTCGGCCAGATGGAGGAGATATATCAGCAGGGCCGCCGCGACCTGGAGGGCAAGGAGCCCGTCCCGGTGCAGTTTGACTGATGAGTTATCCGCTTGCCTGCGGGTTTCACATACATTATAATTTATCAGAAAATCCAGGAGGAATACCAATGAACAAGGCTGAACTCATAGCCGCTGTTGCGGAAAAGTCCGGAATCAGCAAAAAGGACGCCGAAAAGGCCGTCACCGCCACCTTTGACGCCATCACCGAGGAACTCGTCGCCGGCGGCAAGGTCGCCCTCGTGGGCTTCGGCAGCTTCGATGTAAAGACCCGCGCCGAGCGCGTCGGCCGCAATCCCCGCACCCGCGAGGAGATAACCATCCCCGCTTCCCGCACCCCGCAGTTCAAGGCCGGCAAGGCCCTCAAGGACGCCGTTGCGAAATAAACAATGCCCCTGGAAAAAGGCCGCCGCAAGGCGGCCTTTTTGCCGCCGGGCGCGCTATCAGCTCTTGACAAGCCCTGTGCGCTCTGATATAATACGTCGAAATGAGCCCGCGACGACGGGCTTTTAGTGCGCTTAGGCTCGTGAAGATTTGAAAGGAGGGCCAATATGGACGATATGCTCATCAAGGGCTGCAATGTGTTCATTGACGGGCGTTTTGTTCCCTCCGACGTGGAGGTCCAGGGCGGTATTGTTTCCCGAGTTGAGCCCGCTGTCGTTCCCAATAGCGGGGTTCCTGTTTTTAATTATAGTGGTATTGTTGTTCCCGGTCTTGTTGATGTTCATGTTCATCTTCGAGAGCCGGGCTTTTCTTTTAAAGAGACAATGGAGACAGGCACGGCCGCTGCCGCCAGAGGCGGTTACACCGCCGTCTGCGCCATGCCGAATCTGAACCCCGTGCCTGACAGCGCGGAGCACCTCGCTGTTGAGCTCGAGGCCATACGCCGGGGGGCAAAGGTGCGCGTGTATCCCTACGGCTCGCTGACCGTGGGCGAGCGCGGGCTCGAGATGGCGGACATATCCGCTATGGCGGACGCCGCCGTCGCCTACTCCGATGATGGGCGCGGCGTGCAGGACGAGGACATGATGAGGGAGTGCATGCGCGCCGTCGCTGCGACGGGCAAGCTCCTCGCCGCGCACTGCGAGGTGGACTCGCTCCTGAGGGGGGGATACATTCACGACGGGGCCTATGCCCGCGCTCACGGCCACCGGGGCATCTGCTCCGAGAGCGAGTGGCGGGAGGTGGAGCGGGACATACGTCTCGCCGAGGAGACCAGCTGCGCCTTCCACGTCTGCCACGTCTCTACGAAGGAGTCCGTCCGTCTCGTTAGAGAGGCCAGGGCACGCGGCGTGAACGTCACCGCCGAGACCGCCCCGCACTATCTGCTGCTGACGGAGGAGGACCTGCAGGAGGACGGGCGTTTCAAGATGAACCCGCCGCTTAGAGAGCGCGCGGACAGGGATGCGCTCATAGAGGGCCTGCTCGACGGCACGATAGGCATGATTGCCACCGACCACGCGCCTCACACCCCGGAGGAGAAATCGCGAGGGCTTGAAAAGAGCCCTATGGGCGTTGCGGGCTTGGAGTGCGCCTTCCCCGTGCTGTTCACGGGCCTGGTTGAAAAGGGTGTCGTCACGCTTGAAAAGCTAGTAGAGCTCATGAGCTCTGCCCCGGCGAAGCGCTTCGGCATCCCGGGAGGGGAGATAGAGGTGGGAAAACCGGCAAATCTGGCGGTTTTTGATATAGACACGGAGTACACGATAGATTCTTCGGAGTTCGCGTCAATGGGCCGGGCCACGCCCTTTGAGGGCTGGAGAGTGCGCGGCAAATGCTTAATGACAGTTTGTGCAGGGAGGACAGTATGGAGAGCGTAAAGGCAAGGAAGCTGGTTTTGGCCAGCGGCAGCGAGTACTATGGCGAGGGCTTCGGCTCCGACAGGGACAGCGTCTGCGAGGTCGTGTTCAACACGTCCATGGCGGGCTATCAGGAAATAGTCTCCGACCCGTCGTACACCGACCAGGCGGTGTGCATGACCTACCCCATCATAGGCAACTACGGCATCACCGACGAGGACTATGAGACCAAGACGCCTACCATCGGCGCGCTCATTGTCCGCGACTACAACGACAACCCGTCCAACTTCCGCTATACAAAGACGCTCGGCGAGCTGATGCAGGAGTACAATATTCCCGGGCTCGCCGGCGTGGACACCCGCCGCCTGACGCGCGAGATACGCTCTG
The DNA here is from genome assembly GCA_900544765.1 of uncultured Eubacteriales bacterium. Taxonomy (GTDB): domain Bacteria; phylum Bacillota; class Clostridia; order Oscillospirales; family Oscillospiraceae; genus Scatomorpha; species Scatomorpha gallistercoris. The sequence continues at coordinate 111,486 of UQWI01000002.1, forward strand.
CGGGCAGCCAGAAGGGCCTGATTTGCAGCGCGGATATGCCCATCGAGGCGGCCATGGAGCTGCTGGCCGAAACCGAGCTGCGCCACGACCAGGTGAGCCGCGTGAGCTGCGCCAAGCGATGGTATTCGCGCACGTCGAACCACAAGTACACCGTCGTGGCCGTCGACTGCGGCATCAAGCTGGGCATGGTCAAGGCGCTCAATGCCCGCGGCTGCAACGTCACGGTTGTGCCCTACAACACCACGGCCGAGGAGATAGACTTTATGAAGCCGGACGGCATACTGCTGTCAAACGGCCCCGGCGATCCGGAGGACGTGCCGGAGGTCGTCGAGACCGTGCGCGCCCTGCGCGGCAGGTATCCCATCATGGGCATCTGCCTGGGCCACCAGATGATAGCCCTCGCCCATGGGGCCAGGACCTACAAGCTCAAATTCGGCCACCGCGGCGGCAACCACCCTGTGCGCGAGCTCGCCACGGGCCACATAGAGATGACCAGCCAGAACCACAGCTACGCCGTGGACCCGGATTCGCTCGCGGGTACGGGGCTCGAGGTCACGCATGTAAACCTGCTGGACAACACGGTTGAAGGGCTGCGAAGCGCGGACGGGACCATCTTCTCCGTGCAGTACCACCCGGAGAGCAAGCCGGGCCCGCAGGACAGCGCCTATCTGTTCGACCGCTTCGTAGCAATGCTTGGGAAGGGAGAGTGAGCTAAATGCCGAAACGCACAGATATACACAAGATACTCGTCATAGGCTCCGGCCCCATCGTCATTGGCCAGGCCGCCGAGTTCGACTACGCCGGGACCCAGGCCTGCCTCGCGCTGCGCGAGGAGGGCTACGAGGTAGTGCTTGCCAACTCCAACCCCGCGACTATTATGACCGACACCACCGTCGCCGACAAGGTGTACATGGAACCGCTGACCGCCGAGTATGTCGCGCGCATCATACGCTACGAGCGCCCCGACGCCATTGTCCCCGGCATAGGCGGCCAGACCGGGCTGAACCTCGCCGTCGAGCTGCAGAGGCAGGGCGTGCTCGCCGAGTGCCGCGTCGAGGTGCTGGGTACCAGCGTCGACAGCATAGAGCTGGCCGAGGACCGCGAGAAGTTCAAGGAGCTGTGCGAGAGCCTGGGCGAGCCGGTGCTCCCCAGTGAGACCGCAGAGACGCTCGAAGCCTGCGTCGAGGCCGCTTCCCGCATAGGCTACCCCGTCGTACTCCGCCCGGCATTCACCCTCGGAGGCACTGGCGGCGGCTTCGCCGACGATGAAACCGAGCTGCGCGAGCTCGCCAAGCACGCGCTGGCTGTCTCGCCTGTACACCAGGTGCTGGTCGAAAAGAGCATCCGAGGCTACAAGGAGATTGAGTACGAGGTCATGCGCGACGCCGCCGACACGGCCATCGCGGTCTGCAACATGGAGAACATCGACCCCGTCGGCATCCACACCGGCGACAGTATTGTCGTCGCGCCCAGCCAGACGCTGACCAACCGCGAGTACCAGATGCTCCGCGACAGCGCGCTCAAGATAATCCGCGCCCTGGGCGTCGAGGGCGGCTGCAACGTGCAGTTTGCGCTCGACCCGGAGAGCTTCCAGTACTTCCTCATCGAGGTCAACCCCCGCGTGAGCCGTTCCTCCGCCCTTGCCAGCAAGGCGACCGGTTACCCCATCGCCCGCGTGAGCGCCAAGATAGCCGCCGGTCTGCGCCTCAACGAGATTATGCTTGCGAACACCCCGGCCAGCTTCGAGCCGACGCTCGACTACGTTGTCACAAAGATGCCCCGCTTTGCCTTTGACAAGTTTGCGGGCGCAAGCAACAAGCTCGGCACGCAGATGAAGGCCACCGGCGAGGTCATGGCCGTGGGCCGCACGATTGAGGAGAGCCTGCTGAAGGCCGTACGCTCGCTTGAGATAGGCGCGTACCACCTCTACCTGCCCAAATTCCACCACATGCCCGTCGACGAGCTGCTCGATTACATCAAAGACGGCACGGACGACCGCATCTTCGCCATTGCCCAGCTCATGTGGCTCGGCGTGGACTACAACCGCATCTGCAACATCACGGGCATCGACATGCTCTTCCTCGACAAGATACACAACATCGTCGAGCTCGAGCGCGAGATAAAGGACGAACCCATCACGCGCGAAAACCTCCTGCGCGCCAAGCGCATGGGCTTTTCCGACCGGCACCTTGCGCACCTCTGGAAGTGCTCGGAGCAGGACGTGGCGGAAAAGCGCCGCGAGCTCGGCGTGCGGCCCGTCTACAAGATGATAGACACCTGCGCCAGCGAGTTTGAGAGCTATGTCCCCTACTTCTACTCCACCTACGAGGAGGAGAACGAGAGCGTAGTCTCCGACAGGCCCAAGGTTGTCGTGCTCGGCGCGGGACCCATCCGCATCGGCCAGGGCGTGGAGTTCGACTACTCCACCGTCCACGCGGTAAAGACCATCCGCGAGCATGGCTACGAGGCCATAATCATCAACAACAACCCCGAGACGGTCTCCACCGACTACACCACCAGCGACAAGCTGTATTTCGAGCCGCTGACCGTTGAGGACGTCATGAACGTCATTGAGCTCGAGAACCCCCTGGGGGTCATCGCCACGCTGGGCGGCCAGACAGCCATCAACCTGGCCGAGCCTCTGATGGAGCGCGGCGTGAAGCTCATAGGCACCGACTGCGCGGCCATAGAGCGCGCCGAGAACCGCGACAGCTTTGAAAAGCTGCTGCTCGCAGAACACATCCCGCAGCCCGAGGGCCGCGCCGTCACCAGCGTGGACGCGGGAGCCGAGGCCGCGAAGCAGATAGGCTACCCAGTGCTTGTGCGCCCAAGCTTCGTGCTCGGCGGCAGGGCGATGCAGATAGTCGCGGACGAGGAGGCCCTGCGCTTCTATCTCGAGAACGCGGTGCGCATAGACGAGAAGCAGCCCGTGCTCGTCGACCGCTACATCTCCGGGCGCGAGTGCGAGGTGGACGCGGTCTGCGACGGCGTGAACGTGTTCGTCCCCGGCATCATGGAGCACGTCGAGCGCACGGGCGTCCACTCCGGCGACTCCATCAGCGTCTACCCGCCCTACAACCTCTCCGCCAAGGTGAGGGAGACCATACTCGACTACACCCGCCGCCTCGGCCTCGCCATAGGCATCGTCGGCCTCTACAACATCCAGTTCATCGTTGACAAGAACGACGACGTGTTTATCATCGAGGTCAACCCGCGCTCCTCCCGCACGGTGCCCTTTATATCCAAGGCTACGGGCTACAGCCTCGCCGACATAGGCACCCTCGCCATGCTGGGCGTGACGCTGCCGGAGCAGGGCATAACCGAGCTCTGCCCGCCGGACAGGGAGAAGAGCTTCGTCAAGGCCCCGGCCTTCAGCTTCTCCAAGCTTGCCGGGCTGGACGCGTACCTCTCGCCCGAAATGAAGTCCACCGGCGAGGCCATCGGCATAGACAAGACCATCAACCGCGCGCTCTACAAGGCCCTGCAGGCCTCCGGCATGCGCGTCACGAACTCCGGCACCGTCCTCGTCACCATCGCCGACTGCGACAAGGCCGAGGCCCTGCCGCTCATCCGCCGCTTCTACGACCTCGGCTTCAACATCGAGGCCACAGAAGGCACGGCGAAGTTCCTCAAGAGCCACGGTATCCGCACCCGCGTAAAGAAAAAGATAAGCGAGGGCAGCGAGGAGATACTCGACTCCATCCGCCGCGGCTATGTGAGCTACGTCATCAACACCCGCGACGTGAGCTCGACATCCGGCCACTCCGACGGCTACGAGATACGCCGCTGCGCCGTTGAAAACAACGTGAGCATCTTTACAAGCCTCGACACCGTGCGCGGCCTGCTCGATGTGCTCGAGGAGATAACCATCTCCATATCTACGATAGACTGACATGAAAAAAGGCATTTTTACACTGATAAAGAACGAAGAGCTGATACCCGGCTTCCACAGGCTAAGCTTCGCCGGGGACGCCTCCGCCGTGACAAGGCCCGGCATGTTTGCCGAGGTGCAGGTACCCGGCTACTTCCTGCGCCGTCCATTCTCGGTAGCGGACGCCTGCGGCGACTCGCTGACCCTGGCGGTGCGCGTGCGCGGCGAGGGTACGGCTGTGCTTACGGCGATGCCCGTGGGCTCCAAGCTCGACATCCTGACCGGGCTGGGCAACGGCTTCGACCTGGACTGCGCCGGGGAGCGCCCGCTGCTCATCGGCGGCGGGAGCGGCGTACCCGCGCTGTACATGGCCTGCCGCGAGCTCATAGAGCGCGGGGCGAGCCCCATCGCGGCCCTGGGCTTCAACAGCGCCGGGGAGAGCTTTTACGCCGGGGACTTCGCCGCGCTCGGCGCCGAGATCGTGCTGTACACGGCCGACGGAAGCGCGGGCCGCTGCGGAGTGGTTACGGATGCGCTGGACGGCTTCGACTACAGCTACGTCTACGCCTGCGGCGCCGTCCCGATGTTGCAAATAATCGACCGCGAGGCCAAAACCGGCGCGCAGTTCTCGCTGGAGGCGCGCATGGGCTGCGGCTTCGGGGCCTGCATGGGCTGCACGGTAGAGACGCAGGATGGCCCCAGGCGCGTCTGCAAGGACGGGCCGGTATTCAGGAAGGGGGAGCTGATATGGTGAACACGCGCGTCACGCTCTGCGGCAAGGAGCTGGACAACCCCATCATCCCCGCCTCCGGCACCTTCGGCTACGGCCGGGAGTTCGCGCAGTTTTATGACATAAACTGCCTGGGTACGTTTTCAATCAAGGGTACCACAGCATACCCGCGCTTCGGCAACGCCGCGCCCAGAATTGCCGATGCGCCCGCCGGCATGCTCAACAGCATAGGCCTGCAAAACCCCGGCGTGGAGGACGTCATACACTCAGAGCTGCCGGAGCTGGCCAAGGTTTTCAACAAGAAAGTTGTGGCAAACGTCTGCGGTTTCTCTGTAGGGGAGTACGTCTCCGTCGCGGAGCTGTTCGACAACTGCGAGCAGGTGGGCTGGCTGGAACTGAACGTCAGCTGCCCGAACGTGCACGGCGGAGGTATGGGCTTCGGCACCTCGGCCGAGAGCGCCGCAATGCTGACGCGCGAGGTCAAGAGCGTGGTCAGGAAGCCGGTCATAGTCAAGCTGACGCCCAACGTCACGGACATCGTCACTATTGCCCGCGCGTGTGAGGACGCCGGGGCCGACGGCCTCTCGCTCATCAACACCGTCCTCGCCATGCGCATCGACCCCGCGACGCGCCGCCCCGTGCTCGCCAATGTGACGGGCGGCCTCTCGGGAGGAGCGGTGTTCCCGATTGCCGTGCGCATGGTGTGGCAGGTCTACGAAGCCGTCAAGATACCGATAATCGGCATGGGCGGAGTGCGCAGCGCGCGCGACGTGCTGGAAATGATGCTCGCCGGGGCGACGGCGGTGGGCGTCGGGGCGGCCAACCTTGCAAACCCGTTCGCGTCAAAGGAAATTATCGACGCCCTGCCGGCGGAGATGGAGAAGTACGGAATAAAGAATTTGGTTGACATAATAGGAGGAGCACACAATGGGTAAAGACGTCATAGTGGCCTGCGACATGCCTGACAAGGGCAGCGTCATGGCCTTCCTGGAGCGCTTCGGCGACGAGAGGCCCTATATAAAAATAGGCATGGAGCTCTTCTACGCAGAGGGGCCGCAGGTTGTGCGTGAGCTGAAGGAGCGCGGGCACAGTATCTTCCTCGACCTCAAGCTCTGCGACATCCCCAACACCGTGCGCGGCGCGATGCGCTCGCTCCGCCCGCTCGAGGTTGACATAATTAATTTGCACGCCTTTGGCGGCGGAGACATGATGCGCGCCGCAGCCGAGGGCCTGACCGACGAAAACGGCGAGAGGCACACGAAGCTCATAGCCGTAACCATCCTCACTTCCACGAGCGAGGATGTGCTGCGCCGCGAGCTGCTGATTGACACCCCGCTCTCCGACACCTGCATCGCCTATGCGAAGAACGCCAAGTCCGCCGGGCTCGACGGCGTGGTCTGCTCTCCGCTGGAGAGCCCGGTCGTGCACGAGCACTGCGGCGAGGGCTTCCTCACCGTTACCCCCGGCGTGCGCTTTGCCGGCGGGGAGCGAGGCGACCAGGTGCGCGTGACTACGCCGGAGCGCGCCCGTGAGCTGGGAAGCGACTACATCGTCATGGGCCGTCCCATAACCGGAGCCGATGACCCCGTCGCGGCCTGGAAGCGCGCCCGCGCCGAATTCTGCGGAGGTGATATGTGATGGACAAGTTCGACGCCTCCCGCGCTCTGCTGAGCATAGGCGCGGTGTTCCTCCGCCCTGACGAGCCCTTCACCTGGGCCAGCGGCATCAAGAGCCCCATTTACTGCGACAACCGCCTCATCCTCACCGCGCCCGAGGTGCGCGCAAACGTGGAGCAGGCGCTTGCGGACATGATTTCCCGCGAGTTCCCCGAGGCCGAAGTGCTCATGGGTACGGCCACGGCGGGTATAGCCCACGCCGCCATAGCCGCCCACCTCCTCGGCCTGCCGATGGGCTATGTCCGCTCCGGAAACAAGGACCACGGACGCCAGAACCGCATCGAGGGCAGGCTCGTCCCCGGCGATAAAGTCGTAGTGGTAGAGGATTTGATTTCCACCGGCGGCAGCGCGCTCGAGGCCGTGGAGGCCCTGCGTGAGGCCGGGGCGGAGGTCCTGGGCATAGCGGCGCTCTTCACCTACGGCATGGAAAAGGGCAAAAAACGCTTGGCCGAGCACTCCGTGCGCGCCGTGTGCCTTACGAACTTCGACGAGGTCGTCCACTCTGCGGCCGAGGACGGAGCGTTCCCGAGGAGTTATATCCCGGCGCTGATGGCCTTCCGCGACAACCCCGACGACGGAAGCTGGCAGGAGGCGCTCAAATGAGGCACCTGATAGACATACGCGACCTGACCCAGGTCGAGATAATCTCCCTGCTTGACAGGGCCGACGACATATTTGCCCACCCCGAAGATTACCGCGAGGCCTGCCGCTATAAGAAGCTCGCCACGCTGTTCTTCGAGCCCTCTACCCGCACGCGCCTGAGCTTCGAGGCCGCGATGATGGAGCTGGGCGGCAAGGTGCTCGGCTTCTCCGAGGCGGCCAGCTCTTCGGCCAGCAAGGGCGAGAGCGTGGCGGACACGGTGCGCGTCGTCGGCTGCTACGCCGACATAATCGCCATGCGTCACCCCAAGGAGGGCGCGCCGCTCGCCGCTGCGCTGCACTCCACCGTGCCCATTATCAACGCGGGCGACGGCGGACACAACCACCCCACGCAGACGCTCACCGACCTCATGACTATACGCCGCGAAAAGGGCGGCCTCGACAACTTCACGATAGGCCTGTGCGGCGACCTCAAGTTCGGCCGCACGGTACACTCGCTCATAGCTGCGCTCCTGCGCTGCGAGGGCGTAAACTTCGTGTGCATATCCCCGGAGGAGCTGCGCCTGCCCGGATATGTCCGTCAGGGCATGCCGGAGGGCAGGGTGCGTGAAGAGCGCGACCTAGCCGCCGTGCTGCCCGAGCTGGACGTGCTATACATGACCCGCGTGCAGCGCGAGCGCTTCTTCAACGAGGAGGACTACCTCAGGCTCAAAGACAGCTACATCCTCACCCCCGACAAGCTCGCCGGGGCGAAGGAGGACCTCGCCATCCTGCACCCGCTGCCGCGCGTGAACGAGATTGACACGGCCATAGACTCGGATAAGCGCGCCTGCTATTTCCGCCAGGCGCTCTACGGCAAGTTTGTGCGTATGGCCCTCATACTGATGCTGCTCGAGGAGGCTGGGAAATGAACATCGACTCCATAAAGAACGGCCTGGTCATCGACCACATCCGCGCCGGCGGCGCGATGGAGCTCTACCGCCTGCTGCGCCTCGGCGACATGGACTGTACGGTGGCCATCATCAAAAACGCCCCAAGCGCCAAGCTGGGGCGCAAGGACATCATAAAGATAGACTCGCCCGAGGACATAGACCTCGGCGTCATCGGCTTCGTCGACCCGGATGCGACCATAAACGTCATCCGCGACGGCAAGCTCGTGGAGAAGCGCCACTTCACTCTGCCCGAGCGCATAGTGAACGTGCTCAAGTGCCGCAACCCCAGGTGCATCACCACGGTGGAGCCGGGGCTTGACCAGGTGTTTTTCCTCTCTGACCGCGAGAGCCACACCTACCGCTGCCTCTACTGCGAGGCCCGCGCCGAGCTCAACAAGCACAAATAAAAACAGGGAAGGCCTGCGCCTTCCCTATTTTTAGCTCACCAGCTCCGTCCCGGGGTAGTAGTGGGCGAGAATTTCCCCGTAGTCAGAGCCGTTCTGGGCCATGACGTTCGCCCCGTACTGGCTCATGCCCACGCCGTGGCCGTAGCCGGTGACGGTAAAGAGGAAGTCCGAGCCGGTGTAATCGAGCGTGAAGGCCGTGCTGCGCAGTTCGAACATGGTCCGCAGCTCGGTGCCGGGTATGGTGACGCCGCCTATTTCCGCGCCGTCCACGCGGCCGCTCTCGTCGAAAGTTATTTCCCCGAGCCAGAACGCGGGCTCTCCGGAGAGCTGCGCCTCCGGGTAGGCCTCCAGCACTTTGGCGGAGAAATCCGCGGCTGGGACGGCGACGCTCGTGACATAGTTCGGCACGTTTTCGCTCGTCTCGGGCGAGTCCACGCTCACGAGGTAGGGCCTCGCGCTCCAGACCTCGGCCGCGTCCTCGGTCATTCCGGCGCTGGAGGAGTGGAACACGGCCTCGATGGGCGCGCCGTCCCAGGCCAGATACTGTCCGTCGGTGGAGCGCACGGCGTCGAGCACCTTCGCGTAGTTGGCCTCGTAATCCTCGCCCCAGTTCGAGCGCATCTGCTCGTCCGTCAAATGGGCCTTGCAGCAGCCCGGGTCGTCGCAGACGTCGGCGTCCGGGTGAGCGGCCTTCGTCGTGGACATGAGGTAGAGTATGTAGGTGCGCGCCGCGACGGCCTGCGCCTTCAGGGCCTCGGCCTCAAAGTTCGCCGGCATCTCGCCCGCCACGGCGCCGGGCAGCCAGTCCGCCATACTGGTTTCAACCAGCTCTCCGCCGCTGCTGGCGGTGAAGAGTATGTCCTCGTCCGCCCCTGCATATTCATATTCGCCGGTATCGGGCGCACTGTCCACGCCGCCGTCCGTCCGGGCGGGGGAGGCCGACAGCAGCGCTATTGCCAGGGCCGCGGCAAGGCAGAGCAGCCCGACGGCGGATATAGTCCTCAAAGCTATCACTCTTTCCTGTTGACTTGAAGCACGGCATGGGTATAAAATAGCACAGTGAGCGCCCATGCGGCCTCATAGAATTCTATTGGGACGTGTTCGGACATATGCGTAAAAACGCGCTTACTCTAACCTGTACCGCCTGTGTGTCCGGCGCCTTCGGCATATTCTGCCGCTGGATACAGGGCATGTCCGCCTTCGAGGAGAACGGGCTGTACAAGCCCGGGAGCTGGTCGGGCATAGTACTTATACTGATGTATATCGCAGCGCTGGCGGCGCTTATAGGATTCACCGTCTACTTCAAGAGCAAGATGGGGCTGGCCTCGCCGCCTGAGTACGGCCTTGCCACCGCAGGGAACCGGCGCTGGGCCCTGATTATAGCGCTCGTCATAACGCTCGTGATGGCCGCAGGCTGCGTGATGCTGCTCATTACGGCGGAGGGAGAGCAGTTTTCGGGACTGCTGCGCGTATTGGCGCTGCTGGGCCTCATGGCCGCAGGCGGCTTCATGGGCCTCGCCGGGGCCTGCGGGAAGCCGTCGCCCAAGGGAAGCGGGCTTGAGGCCGGTCTGTGCCTGGCCAGCGCCCTGCCCGTGGCCTGCTGCTGCTTCTGGCTCGTGGTGAGCTACAGGCAGGACGCCGCCACCGGCGTCGTCTGGAGCTATGCGCCGGAGATAATCGCGCTGAGCGTTTCACTGCTCGCCTTCTATTACGTCGCCGGTCACGCCTACGGCAGACCGAGGCCTTTCGCCGCGATATTCCTCTGTGAGTTCGGAGCGTTCAGCTGCTTCGTGACATTGCCTGACGAGCGCCTGTTTGCGCTCCAGGTCATGGTATTCGCGCTGGCTGTGATGCAGCTGTACATCGGCCTGCTCATGACGGCCAACCTTCGTCCGGCCGAGGAGATAGACGCGCGCTTCCCCGGCGCGCTTGAAGCCGAAGGACTGGCGCCGGAAGAGCCGGAGGAGGAAGCCGACGACGGGCTCGAGGACATGGGCCAGGACAGCGGCGGGGAGGAAAATTTCGTAGAGGTCACCGAGGAGTACCTGGGTGAGGACGGCAAAAACGACAAAAACAGCGCCTCCGAGTGCTGAAAGCAAAAGAAATAGGTTGACATCAGGCCCGGAGATATAATATAATTACCCTCTGCCAGACTGTGGCGGAGGGTTTTCCCTGAGCAGTATGACGGCGCAGGGAACCCGCGTTAAATAACCAACTACGGCGGATAAAACCGCTTGTTGAGTAAAAACCGAAAGGATGACTGAAAAATGGTTCGCACTTATCAGCCCAAGAAGCGTCAGCGCAAAAAGGAGCACGGCTTCCGCAAACGCATGGCCACCCGCAACGGCCGCAAGGTTCTCGCCCGCCGCCGCGCCAAGGGCAGGGCTAAGCTCTCCTACTGAGCCGGGCCGCGGAGACATCCGCGCAAGCTGAAGAAGGCAGCACTTGGAGTTTACGCTTCCGCTTAAAATGAACTACGATTTCCGTCGCGCCTACCGGAAAGGCAGGAGCGCGGCGGAGCCATGCCTTGTGGTCTATGCAAGGCGCAACAACTCGCCCGGCAGCCGCGTCGGCTTCACGGTCTCAAAGAAGCTCGGCTGCGCCGTCGTGCGCAACAAGGTACGCCGCCGCCTGCGCGAGATATACAGGTTGAATGAGCACTCTCTGCGAGCCGGCTTCGACATAGTCGTCGTGGCCAGGAACAGGAGCGTCGCTGCTGATTACCGGCGTTTGGAGCGCGAATTCCTGCGCGCCTGCGCCGGACTCGGCATACTCAGGGAGGAGACGAAAGAGACTTGAAAAAGCTCATGCTCGCACTTGTACGCTTTTACAGGAAGAACATTTCCCCGCTCACTCCGCCATGCTGCCGGTTCATACCCACCTGCTCGGAATACGCGCTCGAGGCCATAGAGAAATACGGCGCCGTCAAGGGCGGCTGGCTGGCACTGAAACGCATCTGCCGCTGCCACCCGCTGCACTTCGGCGAGCACGAGTTCTACGACCCCGTGCCATAAAACCCCGCGCAACGCCCGGGCCAGCGTCCGGGACAACTCACCGAGGAGCTAAGAGAAAATGCTTGATGCAATAGCAACACCCTTTGGCTGGCTGATGATGCGGCTCTATGAGCTGACGGACAACTTCGGCTGGGCCATAATCCTTTTCGCCATCGTCGTTGCGCTGGTGCTCCTGCCCTTCATGGCGAAGAGCAAGAAGAGCATGATGCGCATGTCCCGACTGCAGCCCCGCATGATGGAGCTGCAGAAGAAGCACGAGGGTAACCCGCAAAAGCTCAATGAGGAGATGGCTCGCCTCTACAGGGAGAACCACGTCAGCCCGCTTGGCGGCTGCCTCTGGAGCCTGCTGCCCTTCCCCATACTGCTCGCGCTCTACCGCGCCGTGGTCAAGCCCATCACCATTATGATGGGCGTTGCCGACGAGCTGCTCGCGCCGGGCGGAGCCATCTATGAACAGCTGGTGAACCTGGGCTACAGCATGAGCAACTACACCACCAGCAACAACACTTTCTATGAGCAGATTTACCAGTCCAAGTTCATAAGCGAGCACTTCGACCAGTTCTCCGGCCTGTCGGACAAGCTCGTCCAGATGGACTACAGCTTCCTTGGCCTCGACCTTTCGCAGACCCCGAACTGGAAGTTCTGGGACTTTGATTTCTCCGCCGGAACATGGGTAGTCATAGGCCTCTTTATGCTCCCGCTCATATCCACCGGCCTGAGCTACCTCTCCATGTACATCAGCCGTAAGATAAACCCGCAGGTAGGCACCACTCAGCAGCAGCAGGCCAACGCCTCCAGCATGAAGACCATGATGATTATCATGCCTCTCATGAGCCTCTGGATAGGCTACGTCATGCCTGCCGCCCTGTGCGTCTACTGGATTATGAACAGCCTCACCGGCATCATCCGTGAAACCGGGCTTACGCTCCTGTACAAGAAGCAGATGGCCAAGGAGGACGAGGAGTTCAACGCCAAGGAGCGGGCGCGTGAGGAAGAGCTGGAGCGCAAGCGGCAGGAGACCGAGCGCCTGCGCGCCATGAACGCCACGACAGTCAACAAAAACACCAGCAAGAAAAAGCAGCAGGCCCAGGCCGCCCAGGCCGACGCCGAGCGCCGGGCTGCCGCCGACAGGGCGGAGAAGGCCGCGCGCCGCGAGCGCCTTGGTATAACGGAGGAGGAGAAGCCCGCTTCGCAGGTCGGCAACCGCCGCTTTGCCCGTGGCAGGGCATATGTCGAGGACCGCTATGAGAACCCGGAGGAGGCCGAAGAGGCCACAATCGCCGCCGCCCAGGCGAGCGAAGGCGTGGATTCCATAGACCCCGACGCCGTAGAAGATGCCTCCGCTGCCGAGACCCCGGTTGACACCAACGCTGACGAGGCGGCAGACGGAGAGCAGCAGGAGAATGTGAAATGAAAAAATATCTTGAGAAATCCGCTAAGACAGAGGATGAGGCCCTTGCGGCTGCCCTCGCTGAGCTGGGACTGGAGCGCGACGACGTCTCCGTCGAAATAGTAGAGCGGGCAAAGAGCGGCTTCCTCGGCATAGGCGCTTCCCCCGCGGTGATCCGCGTGGAATACGAAGTCCCCGACGAGCCCGAGGTCAAGGCCGCCCCCGTGGCGGAGCCTACCCCTGCAAAGCCCGCAGAGCCGAAGGAGAGCGCCGCCGAGGTCAAAAGCGCGGCTCCGGCCGAGCCCAAGTACACCGATGGCGTGAAGGCCGCCGCCGAGAGCTTCCTGCGCGGCCTGCTTGAGCGCATGGGCGTCCAGGCAGAGATAACCATCAGCGACCGTGAAGGCGGCGGACTGCTCGTCGAGCTCTCCGGCCCGGGCATGGGCGCCGTCATAGGCCGCCGCGGCGAGACCCTCGACGCCATCCAGCACCTCACCAATTACGCCGTCAACCGCGGCAGCGAGAAGCGCTGCCACATCAGTGTCGACGCTGAGAGCTACCGCGCCAAGCGCGAGGAGAGCCTCGTGCGCCTGGCCGAGAAAATGGCCGCAAAGGTCGTAAAGTACAAGCGCTCCATGGCCTTGGAGCCGATGAATTCCTATGAGCGGCACGTTATACACACCGCCCTGCAGAATTACGAGGGCGTGTCCACCAGCTCCACGGGCACCGAGCCTAACCGCCGTGTGGTAGTTTCCTACGAGCGTCCGGCCCGGCAGCAGAACACCCGTCCGCAGAGCCGTGAGTGGAGCTGATTGGAGGTAGTCCACTTGTTTGAAACCGTCAGAAAGGTCCTCGCGGAGCAGCTCGAAGTAGATGAGAGCATTATCACCCCGGAGACCGATATAATCGACGACCTCGGCGCCGATTCCCTCGACCTCGTCGAGCTGGTAATGAGCCTCGAGGAGCACTATGATATCGCCCTTACGGACGACAAGACCGCCAATGTCCGCACTGTGGGACAGGTGGTAAAAATGCTTGAGCAGTTTATTTGAAAAGAGGGCCCGCACGGGCCCTCTTTTTTCGCAAGCCGGCGGTTGACTTATATAGCCGTATAGGTTAGAATGCTTTCATAAACAAAAGTGCATCATCGGAGGATTGTGTATCGCAATACACACGGTCGGATAAGATGACGGGTGCGCCCGGTTATTGTAATGATAACCGGGCGCTTTCGCGCAATATGCGGCGAGAAGAAAGGACAGATTAAATGAACGGAAATTCGACGGAGCTTTTTGCAAAGACCCCGCCGGTGAAGCTCTTTTTTATAGCGGCAATCCCCGGCGCTGTGAGCATGCTTGCGTCTGCGCTCTATCAGCTGCTGGACGGAATATTTGTGGGCCAATTCCTGCACGAGACTGCCTTCGCGGCGCTAAATCTGGCCATGCCCTTTGTAATAATAAATTTCGCCCTTGCGGACCTCATAGGCGTGGGCTCCGCCGTGCCTATCTCGGTGAACCTGGGCAAGGGCAGGAAGCGAGAGGCGGACAACATATTTACCTGCGCCGTGCTGCTCATCCTCCTGGCCGGTGTTGTCACGGGCGCCATGCTTTACGCAGGCGCTCCGGCCCTGATGGGCCTTATGGGTGCGGACGGGCAGTTCGCCCTTTTCGCCGCGCAGTACCTGCGCGTGTATGCGCTCTGCTCGCCCGTGACGACCGTAGTGTTCGCCATGGACAACTACCTGCGTATATGCGGCTATATACGGGGCAGCATGTGGCTGAATGTGCTGATGAGCGTGCTGAGCGCAGGGCTTGAATACCTGTTCCTCGGGGTGCTGGGCTTCGGCATCTGGGGCGCGGCGCTGGCCACATGTCTCGGCATGGCGGTGTGCGCGCTTATCGCTTTCGTGCCCTTCCTGCGCGGCCATGCCCTGCTGCATTTCACAAGGCCGCGCTTTGAGCTTGCAACGATAAGGCAGATAGTCTCCTGCGGCAGCCCGAACTTTTTAAACAACATAGCCGGCCGCATCACCAGCATAGTTATGAACGCTATTCTGGTGCGCATGGGCGGAGAGACAGCGGTGTCGGTATACGGCATCCTCATGTACGTCGACGGCTTTGTTCAGCCGCTGCTCTACGGCATGTGCGATTCGCTGCAGCCTGCCGTCGGCTTCAACTGGGGAGCCGAGAGCTTTAGCCGTGTGCGCGCCATTGAGCGCTGCTGCTTTACTGCGAGCTCGGTGGTCTCCCTGGCCTCTGCGGCGCTCATATTCCTGGTGCCTGAGTTCCTGACCTCTTTGTTCGTCTCGGACCCCACGCCGGGCGTGCTGGACATGAGTGCGGGCGCGCTGCGTATCTTCGCGCTGACATATATTACTCGCTGGTTCTCCTTTGCAACGCAGAGCTATATGCTCGCCATAGAGAAGCCGCTTGCCGCCTCGCTCATATCCGTTTCAACCGCACTCGTTTTTCCGCTCATACTCATAGCGTCCCTCTGGCCGCTGGGCCTGACCGGTATATGGCTGAACTTCCCGGGTACGAGCCTTCTCGCCGGAGTAATGGCCTTCGTCATCCTCCGCCGCATGCGCCCGCAGCTGGGCCGTGCAGACGGGTAATGAGAAAAGCTCGCGGTTTTAGCCGGGCGCTTTCGCTTGCCAGGCGGGCGCGGTGTGGTATCCTGAGTTTGCGGGGAGGCGTACAGGGTATGGACGGGCGGAGAATTGAGAAAATGGTCGGAAAATACTACGGAACGTGGTGGAAGGAGCTCATCTTTGTGGTGCTCGGCTCCGTCATATCCACCGCCGTAGTCTTCTGGCTGCTGTGCCTGATACTCGGCAACCCCTTCACCTACGAGACGGACGCGCTGTTTTTCACGGTGACCTTTTACGGCTGGCTGGACGAGAGGCCGTACATGAGCGCGGTCTGGATTGGCCTGGCCGTGCTGCTTGTACTGATCGCGGGACTCGTGCTTATCCTTCGCAGGGCGCAGAAAATGCTCCGGCCGCTTCACCGCGATTGCGACGAGGAGTTCTGCCTCGCGGCGCAGCGCCGCGGGATTGAATGCGGCCGGGGGCACGTATTCCGGCGCGGCATGATGTACCTGCTCGAAGACCAGTATATCGACCTGCTCTGCACGTCGAGGCGCGTGAATACATGGAAAGCGGGTGGTCTCAGGGAAAGCGCGGCAGCTACCGCAGCGCGGTTCAGTACATCGACTACTGCGAGGCGCTCTACAGCGGCGACCTCGAGCGCTTTGAGGAGATTGCAGCGCGGCTGAAGGGGCTGGGAAAACACAAATATGCCGTCGAAACCAACCGGCTCTTCCTCACGGGGGACTACGCCGGGGCGATCGAGCAGCTGAAGAAACAGCCCTGCCGTTGGAGGCGGCGCGCGTGCAGAGGGCGTCCGCGATGGCGCGCTGTTATGACGCGATGGGCGACGAGGCCGCCGCGGCGGAGAATTACCGCTACGCCGCAGAGCACGGGAACACCATGCGGTGTGCGTGCGGCGCGCGTGAGTGGTTGGCCGCGCACGGGGTCGTGGAAAACTGAAAAACGCCTGGCTTTAAGCCAGGCGTTTTTTACAGCTTCAGGGCTTTGCGCGGGCGCTCGTCGGCGCATTTGCCCCTCACAATTTCAGCGCTATTCTTCTTCCACGGCTGCATATTGGCGCACAAGGCCCCAGAGCTCGGGCTTGACCACGACGTCGGCCTCAACGCCGGTTTCGGTGTACTCCACGTCGAGGACGGCCGCCTCGCGGCGCAGGATGTCGAGTATGCCGCTCTTGGCGTAGGGCAAATCAATGTGTACTCGGCGGCTCTGGCGGCCGAGTATTTCGGCTATCTTCTCCACAAGCGTGCGCGCCCCCTCGCCGGTACGCGCGGATATGCAGACGATGTTCTCGCCGTGGGGCAGCTCGCCGAGGTACTTGTCGCACTTGTTGTAGACCATGATGCGCGGCGTTTTGCCCGCGCCGAGCCGCTCAATGAGGTCGTCCACCACGTCTATCTGCTCCTTGAGATCGGGGCTGGAGATGTCCGCGACGTGGAGCAGGACGTCGGCGTACTGCAGCTCCTCGAGCGTGGCCTTGAAGGACTCGACCAGATGGTGGGGCAGTTTCCGTATAAAGCCGACTGTATCGGACAGCAGTACCTCCTGGGCCTCGTCCAGCTTCAGACGGCGGGTCGTGGTGTCCAGCGTGTCGAAGAGGCGGTCGTTGGCCTGAATATCGCTGCCGGTCAGCAGGTTCAAAAGCGTGCTCTTGCCCGCGTTCGTGTAGCCGACGATGGCTACGACGGGCATGGCGTTTCTCTCGCGGCGGCGCCGCTGTACCGAGCGCACCTTCCGCACCTGCTCGAGCTCCTCGCGCAGTTTCTGGATGCGGCGGCGGATGTGGCGGCGGTCGGTCTCAAGCTGGGTCTCGCCGGGGCCGCGCGTACCTATGGGGGAGCTGCCGCCGGAGGCCGTCTGACGCACCAGGTGCGTCCACATGCCGGTCAGGCGGGGCAGGAGGTACTCGTACTGCGCAAGCTCAACCTGGAGCTTGCCTTCGCGCGTGCGCGCCCTCTGGGCGAAGATGTCGAGGATGAGGCCGCTGCGGTCCAGCACACGCACGCCCAGCTCTTCGCCAAGCACACGCATCTGGCTGGGCGTGAGCTCGTTGTCGAATACGGCCAGGTCGCACTCCGCGTTGGCTATCAGCTCCTTGAGCTCGGCGACCTTTCCGCCGCCGATAAAGCTGCGCGGGTCGGGCGCGGCGCGCTGCTGGAGCAGGGAGCCGACAACTTCGCCGCCCGCCGTCTCGACCAGGGAGGCGAGCTCCTCCATGCTCTCTTCGGTGGAGCGCTCGCTTAAGTCCATGCTGTTCGCGGCGAGACCGGCGAGCACAGCGCGCTCTTTCTTCTTAGTGGTGTCGTTCAAATTCTATAACCTCTTGAGATAGGATAATAAAAATTGCCCGGCGCGGATACGTCGGGCAATGACATTATACACCTTACTTGATGCCGTACTTCTTGTTGAACTTATCAACACGGCCGCTGGTGTCGACCAGCTTCTGCTTGCCGGTGTAGAACGGGTGGCACTTGGAGCAGATTTCAACGGTGATGTTTTCGCGGGTGGAGCCGGTGGAAATAACGTTGCCGCAGGCGCACTTTATAGTGGTCTGATAATACTTGGGATGGATGCCTTCCTTCATGTCGTTCACCTCTTCGTAAGCTGCCTTGAGTATGCTCTGCATGGTTACAAGGCGCAGATGGTATTGTAGCACAATACCTGCCGCAGCGCAAGTGGAAAATTGATTTTTAGCTGTATTTTCCGTGCGAAAAAGCCAAACCGCGCCCGTGAGGGCGCGGCCTGGTTTCCGGTATCATGGCAGGGAGAAGCGCGGAATTCAAAGAGACACGACTGTCCTGGGCAAACGGTCCGTCATCCCGTTCACCGGCAGAGAAGCATCTTCAGCCTGCCTAGAGCCGCAGGCTGTAAGGGAGAGTGCCAGGGCCAAAGCTGCGAGAAATGCCGCTGTGCGTTTCATGTCGTGACCTCCTCTCTTTCCACTGACAAAAGCATAGCTCACGGTTGCATCAAATTTGCATCATAAGTTTGGACGAATTGTGAAGAATTACTGCGCCTGTATATTAGACGTCCCCCACACCATAAAAGACGCATTTCACGCTAAGATGCAACGCGGCAAAAAAATACCGGGGCGCATGTGCGCCCCGGTTTGCGTCGTATTCAATCGCCAAAGCTGATGCCCACGTCGCGGGCAACCTGGATGAGCGGGTGGTCGACGGGCAGGAACTTGGTGCGGCTGGCGGCGTCCTCGAGCGGGACGGAGACGATGCGTCCGTCGCGGATGCCGACCATGGTGTTGTACTTCTTCTCCATAATGAGCTGGGCCGCGGCCGTACCGAACTGCGTGGCGAGCACGCGGTCGTAGGGGCAGGGGGGACCGCCCCTCTGGTAGTGGCCGGGCACGGTGACGCGGGTCTCCTGGCCGGTCATGTCCTCCAGCTCGCTGGCTATGCGGTAGGATATCGTGGAGTGGCGGCTCTGCTCCTTCGCGTGGCGGCGCTCCTCCTCGCTCATAACGGCGTCGGTGTCGCTGACGGCGCCCTCGGCGACGGCGATGATGCTGAAGTTGCGGCCGCTGCGGCGGCGGTCCTCAATGGCCCTGGCCACCTTCTCGATGTTGTAGGGTATCTCGGGGATGAGGATGATGTCTGCGCCCGAGGCTATGCCGGCGTTCAGGGTGAGCCAGCCGGCGTCGCGCCCCATGAGCTCGACCAGGAACACGCGCGAATGGCTGCTCGCGGTGGAGTGTATGTAGTCGATGACGTTTGTGCCGATGTCCACGGCGCTCTGGAAGCCGAAGGTGGTGTCCGTACCCCAGATGTCGTTGTCGATGGTCTTGGGCAGGGTGACGATGTTCATGCCGGCGTCGGAGAGCAGCTTCGCGCTCTTCTGAGTGCCGTTTCCGCCCATGACGACCAGGCAGTCGAGATTCAGGCGGTTATATGTGTCAAGCATGGCGGGCATGAGGTCGTTGCCCTCGTCGTCCACTATGGCTTTGCCGGGGATGTATCTCTGGCGCGAGGTGCCTAGTATGGTGCCGCCCTCGGTCAGTATGCCGGAGAAGTCCTTCTTCTCCATGAACTTGTAGTCGCCCTCGATGAGGCCTTTGTAGCCGTCGTACATGCCGTATATCTCGACGTTGGGCACATACTGGAACAGCGCCTTGCCCACGCCGCGTATGGCGGCGTTGAGGCCCTGGCAGTCTCCGCCCGAGGTCACAATGCCGACTTTGGTGTTTCTCTTCATGCGGTAAAACCTCCGTTACATGTGTTGAGAACGTACCTGATAAACCAAATGTATCATACAATATCCGGGGTCAATTGTCAACAATATTGCAATTATACACTTGACTTTTTCACTGCAAATGTGATAAAAAATAGGTGCCGTGTAGCGGAAAGCAAAGCGTACGGCGCCTTTTGGCGCTGTGCGCTTTATTTTTTTACGCGCGGCAGGGAGGATGAAATATGATAAAGAGCAAAAAACAGGGCTTCGTATTCGGGCTCATCATGTCCTATGCCATGGCGATAGGCATGGAGGTGTACAACACGGCATATAACCAGGGCTTCCACCTGGGCGGAGGCGGGCTCAGCAGCATGACCAACGCCGTTTTCCTGCCCGCGCTGATGGAGACGGCGTACATGGGCCTGATAGTGCTGCTGGTGTCCGGCCTGTATGGAAACAGGTGCGGCGCGGCCTTTGCGCGCAGGCACTGCGCCGAGGCGCGGGACAACCCATACTTCTGCCGGCTGCTGCGCCAGGCCGGGACGGTGGCGGTGATGTGCCCCAGCATGAGCCTTGCGGCTGCGCTGCTTTTCAGCGTGGCGCTGGGCGGGCGGAGCTGGACGGAGCTCCCGGCAATATGGATAGGCACGGTGCTGAAGAATTTCCCGATGGCGTTCTTCTGGAACTTTTTCGCCGCCGCGCCCTTCACTCACTGGTTGTTTGGCAAGATATATCGCGGCTCGTAAGGGGAACGGGAATAAGCCTATGCGGAGCGGCGGGGTTTGATTCCGGAAATCAGCCGATGGCCCGCGTAAACGAAGAAGGAGGCCCCGAGGGGCCTCCTTCTTCACTCGGCTGGGTCTTATTTTACCGCAAGTCCGGCCTTGAAGGCCTCGCGGTTCATGTCCAGGAATTTGGGCTTGACGTTCGCAACGAGAGCGGCGTCCCAGTCCAGCTCGGTAAGGCCGAGCGCGGCGACGGTCGCGCCCAGCAGCACCACGTTGGCGGCCTTGCCGTTGCCGAGGTCCTCGGCAATCTTTGTCGCCTCGATGACGCGCGTGTCGGGTACCAGGGCCTTGACGCGGTCTATGCAGTCCTCGGGGTATTTGGCCATGCCCTGCAGAGTGGGCAGGGACTGGATGGCATAGTCGTTTATTATGCACACGCCGCCTTCGGTCTTGAGGTCGGAGAGGTAGCGCAGGGCCTCCATCTTCTCAAAGGAGACGAGTACGTCGGCGCTGCCCTTGCCGATTATCGGCGAGTAGACCTTGTCTCCGTAGCGGACCTGCGTGGTGACGGAGCCGCCGCGCTGGCTCATGCCGTGTATCTCGCTCATCTTGACGTCATAGCCGGCCTCTATGAGGGCGTAGGAGAGTATCCGGCTGGCAAGTATCGTGCCCTGTCCTCCGACGCCGCAGAGAACGACATTTTTAACTTCGCTCATCAGGCACCCACCTTTCTGCTGATAGCCTTTTTCGGGCAGACCTGAGAGCAGACGCCGCAGCCCATGCAGGCGGTCGCATCTATGGTCGCCTTCCGCTTTTCGTTGTCGTAGCTTATCGCCGGGCAGCCGAGGCGCATGCAGGACTTGCAGCCGATGCACTCGTCATGGTCGACCACAAACGGCGTGCGGTCTATGGCAAACTCGCTGTCCTCGGGGACCTTGCGCTTGAGCACGCAGGGCCAGCGCGTTATCACGAGGCTGGGGCCCTTGAAGTCGAGCGCGGCCTTCAGCGCCTCGCGAGTGGCCGTGAGGTCCATGGGGTTGACCTTATGTATGTCGGTGATGCCGAAGCTGCGGGCGACGCCCTCAATGTCGGCCGGGAAAGCGTGCTCGCCGGTGATGGTGTAGCCGCTGCCGGGGTTGTCCTGGTGGCCGGTCATGCCGGTGATGCGGTTGTCGACGACGATGAGGGTGACGTTGGAGTGGTTGTACGCCGCGTCGAGCATGCTGTTCATGCCGGTGTGGAAGAAGGTGGAGTCGCCCACGACGCCGACGACCTTGGTGTCGTCTCCGAACTTCTCCATAATCTTCGCCGCGCCGTGCGCCATGGAGAAGCCCGCGCCCATGCAGAGCGCGAAGTCCTTGGCGTTCAGCGGCGGGTTGCCGGAGAGCGCGTAGCAGCCGATGTCGCCGATGGCGATGACGTTCTTCATCTTGCCCAGCTCGTAGAAGAGGCCGACGTGCGGGCAGCCGGCGCAGAGCATGGGAGGACGGCCGGGGACGACGCCCTTGTCGTAGTCAAAGACCTTGGCCTCCTCGCCGGTGAGGGCCTTGCGGACTATGTCGGGGTTCAGCTCGCCTATGTTGGGGATGAGCTCCTTGCCGACGCACTCGATTCCGGCGGCGTGCAGCTGGTCCTCCATGTAGGGCTCGAGCTCCTCTACCACATAGAGCTTCTTGACCTTCTTGGCAAAGGCGCGGATGCTCTCGACGGGCAGGGGGCTGGTCATGCCGCACTTGTAGTAGCTGGCCTTGTCGCCGAAGGTCTCGCGCGCGTACTGATAGCCGATGCCGCTGGCGACTATGCCGACCTCGTCGGTGTGCCACTCCTCACGGTTGAAGGGACACTCCTCGGTGTAGGCCTTGAGCTTGGCCCAGCGCTCTTCGACGCGGACGTGCATGCCTGCGGCCATGGCCGGGACGGGGTCGAACTTCGCGCGGTTCTTCACATACTCGCGCTTCGCGGGCGCCTTGGGCTCGCCGAATTCGACGAGGCTCTTCGAGTGGTTCACGCGCGTGGTGGTGCGAATCATAACGGGCGTGTCGAACTGCTCGCTCAGCTCGTAGCCGAACGCCGCCATGTCCTTGGCCTCCTGGGAGTCGGAGGGCTCGAGCATGGCAATCTTGCCCATGCGGGCGTAGTAGCGGTTGTCCTGCTCGTTCTGGCTGGAGTGCAGGCCCGGGTCGTCGGCGGAGACAAAGCACATGCCGCCGTTGACTCCGGTGTAGGCGAAGGTCAGCAGCGGGTCGGCCGCGACGTTGAGGCCGACGTGCTTCATCGCGGCGAAGCTCCTTCCGCCGACAATGCTGGCGCCGACGGCGGCCTCAAAGGCCACCTTCTCGTTTGGCGCCCATTCGCAGGTTATGGTGTCTTTGTAGTTTTCGGCAACGTTTTCCATTATCTCGGTACTCGGCGTACCGGGATATGCGCTGGCAAAAGCCACGCCGGCCTCATACAGGCCTCGCGCTATAGCCTCGTTGCCAGTCATCAGATTTTTTGCCATGTTCTCACCCTTTCAGATGGTATTGGCTTCTTAAAGCCTGTTCGCCAGGTGTATAGCTCAATACGATAATATAGCTAAGTTACATAAAAGTCAAGAGCAAAATGCTTGTATATGCTGAAAAATAATGATAATATTTTGTCAGATATGATGAACTTAAGACTTGCAAACCCGGCGTGCGTATTATATAATTACAGCAAGCTAGAAAGGACGATGAATACATGGCGGATGACAGCAAGATAAAGAGGATATCGGCGTCCGACCAGGTGTTTGAGACGCTGCAGTCACAGATAAGCTCCGGCTTATGGAAGGTAGGCGACCGCCTGCCCAGCGAGGGGGAGCTGGCCGAGCGCTACGGCGTCAACAGACTCACCGTCCGTGTGGCCATGCAAAAGCTCAACGCGCTCGGCATAGTTGAGACGCGCTCGGGTTCAGGTACGCATGTCATTGAGTTCGACTTTGAAAACTATCTGCGCATGGCGTCGAAGTTCTATGCGCAGAGCGATATGATGAAGAACGTCACGGAGTTCCGCAACCACATGGAGATAGAGTGTGCGCGCCTGGCCTGCGAGCGGGCGACCGAGGAGGATTTGGCCGAGCTGGAGCGTCTTGCGCTGGAGCACCGCAGGGTGTGGATGGAGACGGACGGCGTGGAGCACGACGTCTGGTGCCGCCGCGTGGCGGATGCGGACCTGGCCTTCCACGAACAGGTGGTGCGCATGTCGCACAACCCGCTCTACAGCTATTCCTTCGCCGTGGCGCGTGAGCCCATCTACGAGTACATGCTCTTCTGCGTGAGCAAATGGGTGCCGGAGATGGTCAGGAACTTCCGCCTGGACCGCCACCGCGACATACATTACAGCATATACGAGTCCATAAAGAAGAAGGACTTCGCCTCCTGTCAGAGCGACTACGCCGCAATGATAGCGTCGTACACGCGCGTGAACTGGTCTATGCCTGTCGTGGGCTAGGCGCGGCAAAGGCCCGCCGGCATATGCCGGCGGGCCTTTGATTTTTATGCTCACAGCCTGTGCTCCTCGCCCCAGTCGCACATCGCGTCCAGGATGGGGATGAGCGAGCGGCCGCGCTCCGTGAGGCTGTACTCCACCTTGGGCGGTATCTGCGGATATTCCTCGCGGTGGACGAGCCGGTCGCACTCCAGCTCTTTGAGCGTTGCGGAGAGCGTCTTGTAGGATATGGTGCCTATGTACTTCTTCATCTCATTGAAGCGCACCACGCCGAAGCGCATGAGCGTGTAGAGTATGGTCATCTTGTACTTGCCGTTAATCAGCGAGAGCGTATAGCTGAAGCCGGTTTGGCCCAGGTTCTCGCCGGATATGCAGCTGTCGTCCATTACGCTTTCCTCCAGGATAGTATTGCACTTAAATGTGCGTACTTGATTTTTTGCGGGTTCATATTATGATTATAGCGTCAACAAACCCAATAGTCAATTCCGGGAGGTACAAACATGAAAAAGATTGTAGTCATAACCGGTTCGCCGCGCCGCGACGGTAACAGTGCCGCCATGACCGAGGCCTTTGTCAAGGCCGCAGAGGCGAAGGGACACAGTGTGAAGCGTTTTGACGCCGCGAACATGAAGCTTGGCGGCTGCCGCGCCTGCGAGACCTGCTTCAGCACGGGCAAGGCATGTACCTTCGACGACGGCTTCAACGACATCGCGCCGTCTATACTCGAGGCCGACGCCGTGGTATTCTCCACGCCCATCTACTGGTACAGCTGGCCGAGCCAGATAAAGTGCGTCATCGACAAGCTCTACTCCTTCTGTATAGCGGGCAAGCCCGTGGCCGGAAAGGACTGCGCGCTCATCGCCTGCTGCGAGGAGGGGGACACGACCGTGCTCGACGGCGTGCGCATTCCGCTGGAGCGCAGCGCGGCCCTGCTGAAGTGGAATATGGTGGGCGAGGTGCTCGTGCCCGGCGTCCTGAAGGTCGGCGACATCGCCAAGACCGACGGCCTTGAGCAAGCCGCGGCATTGGCGGAGAAATTTTGAACACATATTCAGGACAAAATTCAAACTTGGAGTATTGACAAATCGCCGCCCAGGAGTATAATACTTACGCTAACAATTGAATCAGCCTTATCAAGAGTGGCGGAGGGACCGGCCCTGTGAAGCCCGGCAACCTGCATGAGCAAGGTGCCAAATCCGGCGGTGTTTAATCGGAAGATGAGGACAACTCAACTAATGAGCCGCCGGCGCCTGCCGGCGGCTTTTTCGCAGCTTCCGCTCTGTTCTCGCCGAAATCCGTATAGAGCAGCATGCTGCAAATAATTCGCTAACGCTTCCTTAACCTGAGCGGTGTACGGTTATAACGGCGCTTGATAAAGCACACGAGACGCAAATTATTAAAAAGGAGATATAAAATGGCACACTATCTGTTTACTTCCGAGTCCGTGACCGAGGGACATCCCGACAAGGTCTGCGACCAGATTTCCGACGCCGTCCTCGACGCCATCCTCGAGCAGGACCCCGACGGCCACGTCGCCTGCGAGTGCACCGCCACCACCGGCATGGTCTATATCATGGGCGAGATATCCACCAACTGCTACGTCGACATACCTCACATCGCGCGCGGCGTCCTCAAGGGCATCGGCTACGACGATGCGGCCTACGGCTTCGACTGCAACACCTGCGCCGTGCTCACGGCCATTGACGAGCAGAGCGGAGACATCGCCATGGGCGTCAACAAGTCCCTCGAGCTCAAAGAGGGCGAGAGCGGCGACGACCTCACCAACGGCGCCGGCGACCAGGGCATGATGTTCGGCTACGCCTGCGACGAGACCCCCGAGCTCATGCCGCTGGCCATCTCCCTCGCGCACAAGATGGCCCGTAGGCTCACCGAGGTTCGCAAGAGCGGCCTGCTGACCTACCTGCGTCCCGACGGCAAGACCCAGGTCACCGTCGAGTATGACGAGAACAACAGGCCCGTGCGTGTCGACACCGTCGTCGTTTCCACCCAGCACGACGAGAACGTCGCGCTCGAGCAGATACGCGCCGACATGATAGAGTACGTCATCAAGCCGACCATCCCCGCCGAGCTCGACAAGGGCGATATAAAGTATTATGTCAACCCGACCGGCCGCTTCGTCAAGGGCGGCCCCGCCGCCGACTCCGGCCTCACCGGACGCAAGATAATCGTCGACACCTACGGCGGCAGCGCGCCCCACGGCGGCGGCTGCTTCTCCGGCAAGGACCCCACGAAGGTTGACCGCAGCGCCACCTACGCCGCGCGCTATGTGGCCAAGAACATCGTCGCCGCCGGTCTGGCGAAGCGCTGCCAGGTGCAGATAGCCTATGCCATCGGCGTCGCCAACCCGGTCAGCGTGAACGTCACCACCTTCGGCACCGGCACGGTGGGCGACCACGTCCTTGAGGAGGCCGTGAGCAAGGTGTTCGACCTGCGCCCGACCGCCATCATCCGAGACCTGGGGCTCAAGAAGCCTCAGTACCGCGCCCTGGCCGCTTACGGCCACATGGGCCGCGAGGACCTCGGCGTCGCCTGGGAGCGCACCGACAGGGTGGACGCCCTGCGCAAGGCCTGCGGTATGTGAAGCTGAAGGACCTCCCGCCCCGCTCACGGGCGGGGCGGGAGGCCGGGCGGGTTTTAGAAAAAAGCGAAAAATTGTCTTGACAAGCGCAAAAAAGCGTGTATAATACTATCTGCACCTAGCGGGATTGTGTAAAGGTAGCACAGCGGACTCTGACTCCGTATGTGAGGGTTCGAATCCTTCTCCCGCTGCCACGTCGTCGCAAGCTTCATATCGCTTGCGACGACGATTTTTCTTTCAGAACAATCGTCGTCTCGCGCTCACTCCGCTGCTCCTCCTTTCAGTTTCAAAACCATGGGTTTTGAAACTGTTTTTCTATTTGTCGCGCTCGTTTTGCTGCCCTTCCTTTCAAAACCGAAGCCAAAGGCTTCGGTTTTGTTAATTGGACTCAGAGGTTGCCTTTCGCTCACTCCGCTGCTCCTCCTTTCAGCTTCAAAACCATGGGTTTTGAAACTGTTTTTCTATTTGTCGCGCTCGCTTTGCTGCCCTTCCTTTCAAAACCGAAGCCAAAGGCTTAGGTTTTGTTAATTGGACGCAGAGGCTGTTTCGCGCTCACTCCGCTGCTCCTTTCAGCTTCAAAACCATGGGTTTTGAAGCTGTTATGCGTTTGCTGCTGCTTTTGCGCCGCGATTATGGGCTTCGTGTTCCTGCGGGATGGGCGGCGGATTATTCATTTTTAACGGCGGGAGATGCGAAGCTGTGGACCGGATACAGCGGTTATACATATTTAACTCGCGGGCGGAATTGGGCTTGACAATTCCGGGCGCGTAATTTAGTATTGTAAAGGATAAACCCGAAGCCGCGCGGCGGCTGGGCGGCCATGGGGCCGCCGTTTTTTCGTATATGGAGAAAATATGAAACGATTGCTTACTTCTATAATAGTTGCCGCCCTGGCGCTTGCGCTTGCCGCCTGCGCCGCGCCGGGAGCAGACACGGGCGCTGAAGGCGTCTCCGTTGTGACGACGGTGTTTGCGCCTTACGACTTCGCGCGGCAGCTCGTGGGGGACTGCGGCTCCGTCACGATGCTGCTGCCCCCGGGCGGCGAGGCGCACTCCTATGAGCCCACGCCCAAGGACATACTCGAGATACAGAACGCGGACGTTTTCATATACGTCGGCGGCGAGAGCGACGCCTGGGTGACGGACGTGCTTGAGAGCGTCGGCGGGGACGTCTATGCCGTCACGCTTATGGACTGCGTCGAGCTGCTCGAGGAGGAGACGGTCGAGGGCATGGAGGGCGGGGACGCCCATGAGAGCCACGACCACGGCCACGAGGCCGAGTACGACGAGCACGTCTGGACAAGCCCGCGCAACGCAAAGCTCATCTGTGAGAAGATAGCCTCGGCGCTCAGCGAAGCCGACCCCGGAAATGCGGCTGAGTACGAGGCAAACCTGGCGGGGTACAGCGCCGAGCTGGACAAGCTGGACGCGGCTTTCACGGACATAGTGGCTCGCGGCTCGCGGGACACGCTTATCTTCGCCGACCGCTTCCCGCTGCTGTACTTTGCGCGCGCCTACGGGCTCAAATACTACGCGGCCTTCCCCGGATGCAGCGAGGACGCGGAGCCGAGCGCGGCCACCGTGGCCTTCATCATCGACAAGGTGCGCGAGGAGGCGATCCCCGTCGTGTTCCATGTGGAGCTGGCCAACGAGGACATGTGCGACATAGTCTGCGACGAGACGGGGGCGGTGAAGCGGCAGTTCAACGCCTGCCACAACGTCACCCGTGCGCAGTTCAACGACGGCGTGAGTTACCTGGAGCTCATGTGGGAAAATACAGAAGTGTTAAAGGAGGCGTTGGCCTGATGGCGCTGATAAAGTGCGAAAACCTGTCGTTTGCCTACTCGGGCGGCACCGTGCTGGAGGGCGTGAGCTTTTCCGTGAATGCGGGCGACTACCTCTGCATAGTCGGCGAGAACGGCTCCGGAAAGAGTACGCTCATGCGCGGCCTGCTCGGCCTCAAGGATCCCAGCTCCGGCACGATAAGCTTCGGCGACGGCCTCAAGCCAAACGAGATAGGCTATCTCCCGCAGCAGACGGACATGCAGCGCGATTTCCCGGCCGGCGTGTTCGAGGTCGTGCTCTCGGGCAGGCTCAACTCCCTCGGGCGGCGCTTCTTCTACTCAAAGGCAGACAGGGCCGAGGCCGAGCGCAACCTGGAGCGGATGGGCATGCTGGACTTCAAGAAGCGCTGCTACCAGGAGCTGTCCGGCGGCCAGCAGCAGCGGGTCCTGCTTGCGCGCGCGCTCTGCGCCACGAGCAGGCTGCTGCTTCTGGATGAGCCCGTCGCGGGGCTTGACCCCGTGGCGATGGGTGAGATGTACAACCTGCTCAAGCTCATAAACCTCTGCGACGGCGTGACCGTCGTCATGGTGTCGCACGACGTGAACGCCGCGCTGCGCTACGCCACGCACATCCTGCAGCTGGGACACAAGCAGCTCTACTTCGGCAGCGCCCACGACTACGCGCGCTCCGAGGCCGCAAAGATACTCAGGGGAGGGGAGAAGCAGTGATAATCCTTGAAATGCTGAGCTACTCCTTCCTGGCCCGGGCGATGCTGGTCGGCGTGCTCGTCTCTCTGTGCTCGGCGCTGCTCGGCACCTCGCTGGTGCTCAAGCGCTATTCAATGATAGGCGACGGGCTCAGCCACGTCGGCTTCGGAGCCCTGGCGGTTGCCAGCGCACTGGGCCTCGCGCCGCTGGCCGTGGCTGTGCCGGTGGTGGTCGTGGCCGCGGTGGTACTCCTGCGTATCTCGCAGACGCGCAGCGCAATAAAGGGCGACGCCGCCGTGGCGCTCATATCCAGCGGGGCCCTCGCCATAGGCGTGCTTGTAATATCTCTCACCAGCGGCGTGAACACCAACGTGTCGAACTACATGTTCGGCTCCATCCTGACCGTCTCGCGCGCCGACGCCGTCCTCAGCGTTGTACTCTGCGCCGCCGTCATATTGTGCTTCACGCTGCTCTACCCGCGCATCTTCGCCGTGACCTTCGACGAGACCTTCGCAAAGGCCACCGGGGCCAGGGCCGGGGCGTACAACACCCTGCTCGCCGTGCTTACCGCCGTGACCGTCGTGCTCGGCATGCGCATGATGGGCGCGCTGCTCATATCCAGCCTCATAATCTTCCCACCGCTCGCGGCAATGCGCGTGTTCCGCTCGTTCCGCTCCGTCACAATCTGCTCGGCTGTGTTCTCCGTCGTGTGCTTTGTGCTCGGCATGACCGCCAGCTACGCGCTGGAGACGCCCAGCGGCGCAAGCGTGGTGTGCGTCAACATCATCGCCTTCGCCCTCTTCGCCCTCCTGGGGCGGCTGAAGCGGGCTTGAAAATGTATATTTTAGATAATATGCAGAATATTGTGCATATCAACGGCTTATAAAGGCTTGGAAAGGCAAAATTAATGCATAAATTTTCACTGTGGAGGTTGACAAACAATCTCCGCAGTGTTATTATTTCGTCACCGGGTTAAATCCCGGTAAAGAATGAAACTGTATGGAAAGAGGAATACACGAAATGAAGAAGTTTGTTGCACTGCTTCTCGCGCTCGTGATGGTATTCGCCCTTGCCGCCTGCGGCACCGACACCACCGAACCCAGCAGCGAGCCCACCACCGGAGCCAGCACCGAGCCGAGCGCTGAGCCCAGCGCCGCCGCCACCGAGAACCCCTACGAGGGCATGAGCCTCGAGGAGATAATCCCCGACCTCGACTTCGCCGTTGACGGCAAGCTCACCGTCGGCACCAGCCCCGACTTCGCCCCCTACGAGTTCTACGCTCTGGTTGACGGCGAGCCCCAGCTGGCCGGCTTCGATATGGCCCTGGCCCAGTACATAGCCGACGCCATCGGCGTTGAGCTCAACGTCGTGCCCATGGACTTCAACGGCATCATCGGCGAGCTCATGACCGGCAACATCGACCTCGGCCTCGCGGGCTTCTCCCCCGACCCCGAGCGTGAGGATTCCGCCGACTTCAGCGACCTCTACTACATGGGCGGCCAGAGCTTCGTCATCCGCGCTGCCGACGCCGAGAAGTACACCAGCTACGAGGACTTTGACGGCCTGTCCGTCGGCGCCCAGCTCGGCTCCATCCAGTACGACCTGGCCATGGAGAACACCCCCAACGCCAACATCATGGGCCTCACCAAGGTGACCGACATTGTCGCCGAGCTCGTCTCCGGCCACCTCGAGGGCGCCTTCATTGAGACCGTCGTGGCCGAGAGCTACGTCAAGCAGTACCCCGACCTCATGATTGCCTGGGAAGTCGAGTACGACACCGAGGGCTCCGCAGTTGCCGTCCAGGAAGGCGACGCCGCCTGGCTGGCTGCCGTAAACCTCATCATTGCCGACGCTATTGAGAGCGGCAAGATGGACGAGTTCGTCGCTGAGGCTGTCACCCTCGCCGAGGGCGAGCAGGCCGAGTGGACTGCCGAGGGCGGACTCGCGAGCTGAGAAGCTCCCTGAAAACGTTTAAAATATCCCCCGCGCACCGCGCGGGGGATATTGACTGCCCTTAGCCTATTCTGAAAGGAGCGTGCCTTGTGGGCCAGCTTTTAACACCGGAGAGATTTGAAACAACGCTGAAGTACTGGAACCTCTTTGAACAGGGGCTTATCTGCACACTTCTGCTCTCGGCGCTGACCGTCATCTTCGGTTTTATTATTGCAATGATACTGGCGCTGATGCGCCTTTCCAACTTCCGTCCCTTCGCCTTCCTCGAGAGGCTTCCGGTTCAGGGGGACAGGCTCCATGCCACGTTCCGGGTAATAGCCAAGTTCAACCCGCTGCGCTTTATTGCGGCGGTGTATGTTGAGTTCGTGCGCTCCACGCCTATGCTGGTACAGCTGTTCATCATCTACTATGTGGTGTTCAGCTACATAGACGTGCCCTACTTCAACATCATCTCCGGCGTCACCTCCGACCGCTTCATCCCCGGCGTGGTGGCCCTGGCCCTCAACTCCGGCGGCTACCTGTCCGAGATTATCCGCGGCGGCATAGAGGGCGTGGCCCTCGGCCAGACGGAGGCGGCACGCTCGCTCGGCCTGCCAAAGGGCAAGACGATGCGGCTCATAGTGCTGCCGCAGGCTATAAAGAACATCCTGCCGGCTATAGCCAACGAGTTTGTCACTATAATCAAGGAGTCGTCCATCACCTACACCATCGGCGTCCAGGACATCATGTACGCCGTCACCGTGGTGCGCGGCTCGGCCTGGGCGATAGCGGAGCCGCTGGTAATAGCCACGCTGCTCTACTTCTGCCTGTGCTTCCCGACCTCCAAGATAATTGCCTACTTTGAAAGGAGGATGCGCCGTGGCGACAAGCGATAAAAAAGAGCGCAGGCTCACACCCACCGAGGCCTACCTCGCCGAGCACCCGGCGGATACCAACGCCCTCATCAGCGTTCGCGGCCTGAAGAAGCACTACAACAAGGGCGCCATCAAGGCCCTGGACGGCGTGGACGTGGATATACACCAGGGCGAGGTCGTCGTCATCATCGGCCCCTCCGGCGGCGGCAAGAGCACCCTGCTGCGCTCGCTGAACCTGCTCGAGGAGCCCACCGAGGGCGCCGTGTTCTTCGAGGGCGTGGACATCACCAAGAAGCGCGAGCCTGACAAGATGGAGACCGGCCCGGACGGAAAGCCGCAGAAAGTCCGCGGCAAGAAGATAGACATCAACGTCGTGCGCCAGAAGATGGGCATGGTGTTCCAGCAGTTCAACCTCTTCCCGCACAAGACGGTCATCGAGAACATGATTCTCGCCCCCGTGCAGCTGGGCAGGCTCAAGGAGGACGAAGCCCGCGCGAAGGCGCTCAAGCTGCTCGAGCGCGTAGGCCTCGGCGACCGCGCGGACGCCTATCCCATCCAGCTCTCCGGCGGCCAGCAGCAGCGTGTGGCAATCGTCCGCGCACTGTGCATGGACCCCGACGTCATGCTCTTTGACGAGCCCACCAGCGCCCTCGACCCCGAGATGGTCGGCGAGGTGCTCGACGTCATGAAGCAGCTCGCCCAGGAGGGCATGACCATGGTCGTCGTCACGCACGAGATGCACTTTGCCCGCGAGGTCGGCAGCCGCATCCTGTTCCTCGCCGACGGCAAGCTGGTCGAGCAGGGTGCGCCCGACCGCATCTTCGACAACCCCCAGAGCCCCAGGCTCCAGGACTTCCTCAGCAAGGTATTGATATGAACGACTATCAGAAGAACGCCATAAAGTATATAGACGAAAACGCCGGTATTTTTACCGGCGTTTCGGACGCCGTCTGGGCCAGGCCCGAGCTCAGCCTCAAGGAGTTCGAGAGCGCAAAGCTCTACTGCGACACCCTGCGTAAGCACGGCTTCGAGGTCACGGAGGGCCTCGCCGGCGTGGAGACCGCCTTCTGCGGCAGGTACGGCTCCGGCAGGCCGGTAATCGGCATCCTGGGCGAGTTCGACGCCCTCTCCGGCCTCAGCCAGGCCGCCGGCTGCGCTGAGCACTCTCCGCTTGTCGAGGGCGGACCCGGACACGGCTGCGGCCACAACATGCTCGGCGCGGGCGCGCTGGGCGCGGCCTTTGCCGTCAAGGACTTCCTCGAAAAGACCGGCCGCAGCGGCACGGTAATCTTCTACGGCTGCCCCGGTGAAGAGGGCGGCGCGGGCAAGGCCTTCATGGCCCGCGAGGGGCTGTGGAAGGAGCTCGACTGCGCCCTCACCTGGCACCCGAGCGACGTGAACGAGGTCGTCACCGGTACGAACAACTCCAGCATCCAGGTGCTCTACAGGTTCCACGGCGTCTCCGCCCACGCGGCGGGCGACCCCGAGAACGGCCGCAGTGCGCTCGACGCCGTCGAGCTGATGAACACCGGCGCACAGTACCTGCGCGAGCACATGACCAGCGACTGCCGCGTCCACTACGCCATCATCGACGCGGGCGGCGTCTCGCCCAACGTCGTGCAGAGCGAGGCCAGCGTGCTGTACATGGTGCGCGCCAACAAGGTGCGGGACAGCGTGAAGCTCCTCGCCCGCGTGGACAAGATTGCCCAGGGCGCCGCACTCATGACCGAGACGAGCTTTGACCGCCAGTTTATCGACGGCACCGCCGAGCTCGTGCCGAACTACACGCTTGAAAAGCTGCTCTACCGCATCTTCAACGAGGTCGGCCTGCCCGAGTACAGCGCCGGGGAGAAGGCCCTCGCCGAGGCCGTGCGCAAGACCTACGACGTCGGCACAGCGCCCGGTATTGCGGCGGGTATGGACGCCGACATCGCCGCTGAGGTAACAGAGCGCACTCACGGCCTTGCAGATTCGCTGTGCGGCTTCATCATGCCCGAGTACCACTCCGCCGGCTTCGTGGCAGGCAGCACGGATGTGGGCGACGTGAGCTGGCAGACCCCTGCCGCTCAGGTGCACTGCGTCACCTTCGCCTTCGGCGCCGCCGGGCACTCCTGGCAGAACGTCAGCTGCGGAGGTACCAGCCTCGGCCACAAGGGCCTCATCAACGCGGCCAAGGTGCTCGCCTGCGCGGCGATAGAGCTGATGGATGCCCCCGACACCCTCGCCGAGGCCCGCGCTGAGTTCGAAAAGCGCACCAGGGGCGGCTATGTCTGCCCGATAGAGCCCGACGCCGTACCCACGGCCATCTGAATCGGATAGAGCTTAAAAGTATTAGCACTCGTCGATGGCGAGTGCTAATCTTTACAGTTTGTACATAGATAGTTCATGATTTATTAAAATCTGCGTTGTATTTTATATACGTAAACAGACGAGAGATGTGAATGAAGCATCGAGAATCTGCGAAAACTAAATCGTATATAATTACATGGAGGTTTTAATCATGTTTGAACTTACACCTTATTCCACCCGCAGGAGCGTTTACGACCCCTTCAACCTGTTCAGCGAATTCTTCGGCACCAACAACGCGCCGATGGAGCTTCGCACGGACATCACCGACAAGGGCGACAGCTTTGTGCTCGAGGCCGACCTGCCCGGCTTCAAGAAGGACGACATCAGGATTGACCTCGAGAACGACCGCCTGACCATCAAGGCCGAGCGCCGCAGCGAGCACGAGGACAACAAGAGCGGCTGCATCCGCCGTGAGCGCCGCTTCGGCAGCTTCGAGCGCAGCTTCGACGTGTCCGGCATTGACACCAGCGGCATCAAGGCGAATTACACCGACGGCGTCCTCACGCTGACCCTGCCGAAGAGGCCGGAGCTGGTCCCCGACAACCGCAGCATTGTGATTGAATAAGCGCGTCGTCGCGGACTGCGCATCCTTCGCTTCCCCGCAAGCGGGAAAGCTCAGTCGCTTCGTCGCTCCTCCTTTCCCACGAAGTGCATTCTGCACTTCGCGGGTTCCCGAAGCTGCGCTTCGTCGCAAGCAAGTCCCCCCGGTTTCCGGGGGGATATTTTTACGCCTCGGCCCTGTACTGCCTGCCCGTGTGGTCGATTTCGTAGTCGCCGCTCAGCAGCAGCTCGCCTATAGGCACGATTGTGTAGCCGTCGGCCAGCAGGGATTCGATGATGGCGGGCAGGGCCTCGGGCGTGTGCTCCGCCGCGTTGTGGAAGAGCACGATGCTGCCGGGCTCGACATTTTCGGTCACGCGCCGGGTTATCTCATCGGCGGACAATCCCTTCCAGTCCAGACTGTCCACGTCCCACTGCACGGCCGTGACGCCGAGCGCGTTCACGGTGTCGATGACGTGGTCGTCGTACTCGCCGTAAGGGCAGCGGAAGAGCGTGGGCCGGACGCCGGTCAGGGCCTCTATCTTGTCGCTGCAGGCGTTGACCTCGGCGGCTATCTCGTCGCGCGAGAGCTTGGCGAAGTGCGCGTGCGTGTCCGAGTGGTTCATCACTTCCATACCGGCCTCATGCAGCTGCATGACGCTCTCAGGGTATTTGTCCACCCACTGGCCCACGATGAAGAACGTGGCCTTGACGTTGTATTTCCCGAGTATGTCGATTAGCTGCTGCGTGTCCTCGTTGCCCCAGGCGGCGTCGAAGCTCAGCGCGACGTATTTGCCGTCCCGCTCGACGCTGTATATGGGCAGGCTCCGCTCCGTGGCCGAAGCGCCGACGACCGCCGGGGCGTTCACCACCGTGAGTATGAGCGCCACGGCCAGTATGAATGCCGCCCCGCTGACAAGCGCGCGATGGGTGCGCGCGAAAGACCTGATACGCCCTGCCAGGGCCTTGATATCCATGTCTCACCACCTCGCCACAGCATATGCCGCCGCAGCGCGGGATATGAGCGGATTCGGGAACCCACGAAGTGCAGAATGCACTTCGCGGGTTCCCAAAACTGCACTTCGCGGGTTCCCAAAACTGCACTTCGCGGGTTCCCGAAGCTGCGCCTTTGCGGGGGGTATTGCGCACATGCGCGGATTGGAGTATAATAAACTTTATTCCTATGGATAAAGGAGAGAGAAGAATGAAGTTTTCGTCCAAAATTGAGCGCTGCGAGCTTTCCCCCATGCGCAAGTACGCCCCATACGCCGACGCGGCCAAGGCGCGCGGGATGAGAATCTTCCCGCTGAACATAGGGCAGCCGGACATCGAGACGCCTCGTGAGTTCTTCGAGGCGGTGCGCGGCTTTGCCGCCCCCGTGCTCGAGTACGCGCCCAGCGACGGCGTGGCCGAGTATCTGGAGGCCGTGCGCAATTATTACAACCGCATAGGCCAGACCGACATATCCAAGGCCAATATCCTCGCCACCAACGGCGGCAGCGAGGCGCTCTGGATGACCATGAGCACTATCCTCGACGAGGGCGACGAGATAATCGTCCCCGAGCCGTACTACCCGAACTACTCCACCTTTGTCACGCTCGCCGGAGGCAAAACCTGCCCCATCCCGACCACTCCGGAGGAGGGCTACCACTACGCCAGGCGCGAGAAGATAGAGGCCCTCATCAACGAGCACACCCGCGCAATCATGATAACCAACCCCGGCAACCCGACCGGCGCGGTGCTCACCCGCGCGGAGATGAAGATGCTCGCGGAGCTTGCCCATGAGCGCGGCCTCTTCCTGGTGGCGGACGAGGTGTACCGCGAGTTCAGCTATGACGGCGAGCAGATGGCGAGCATGCTTGAGTTCCCCGAGGCCGCCGAGAACGTCATTGTCATTGACTCCGTCTCCAAGCGCTTCTCCGCCTGCGGCGCGCGCATCGGCGCGGTCATCTCCCGCAACGCCGGCTTCCTCAGCGAGGCCATGAAGGTCTGCCAGGGCAGGCTCTGCTGCCCGACGCTCGACCAGGTGGGCGCGGCCGCGCTCTACAGCGTGGGCAGCGACTACTTCGCCTCGGTCAAGGCGGAATACCGCCGCCGCCGCGACACCGCCTACGAGATGCTTATGCAGATACCCGGCGTCGTCTGCCGCAAACCCGAGGGCGCCTTTTACCTGATGGCGAAGCTGCCCGTGGACAGCACCGACGCCTTCCAGATTTGGATGCTGGAGCACTTCTCCGCCAGCGGCGACACGGTTATGATAACCCCGGGCGAGGGCTTCTACACCACACCCGGCAAGGGCATCGACGAGGCCCGCCTGGCCTACGTCCTCAAGCACGACGACCTCGTGCGCGCAATGCGCGTCCTCGCCGAGGGCATCGACGCGTATAACCACAGATAAGAGCAATGCCACGTCGCCCGACGTGATGGGTGCAGCCGAGGGCGGCTGCTGCACTCCTGGGGCGCTTTGCCACGTCGCCCGACGTGATGGGTGCAGCCGAGGGCGGCTGCTGCACTCCTGGGGCGCTTTCTTTGGTCTTGTTCAAAGAAAGCGTCCCAGACCCCGAAAGGAAAACCGCTTGCTACCGTATCCCACGACCCAGCAACCACACAGCCGGGTACCGTATCCCACAGGGCAGAACGGATTAGCAACTGCGAAAGTATAGCTCGGCTGCGCCGACCTTGCCAAAAGCAGCTGCTGAATCTTCATGCGGCACAGCCAAGTTGTACTCACCACCCGTCAGCGGTACGCGAAGCGAGTCCGCGGTCGGCGATGCACAAATACCCTCTGACTACGGGATGACCACGTTCTAGTCACGCTGACGTTGGGTAATACGGTGGGTACGTTGGACACGCACCAAAGCGCTTTTCCTTTGGGGCTCCACCCCGTTTCTTTGGGCAAGAGCAAAGAAATGGGGTGGAATGGGTCCGCAACCCGCCGGGTTGCACCCCTCACGTCGGGCGACGTCCTCAACGTCCCTTGCGTGGAATGTGCTGCAACATAACATCGTCGCTGCAACGTATGCCCACGTTGCAAGCGTCTGCCGAGCTGGGTTGCGCGGAAACGCATGTCCGTTCTGCCCTGTAGGATACGGTACCTGGCTGTGTGGTTGCAGGGTCGTGGGATACGGTAGCAAGCGGATTTCTCTTTGGGGGTGTGGGGACATTTCTTTTGAACAAGACCAAAAGAAATGCCCCCACAGAGGGTTCGCAACCCGCCGGGTTGCACCCCTCACGTTGGGCGACGTGTCATTGAATAATACAGCGGACAGGACTTTTCGTCCTGCCCGCTTTTTTCAGGTCATCTTCTCCTGCTTGACCTTGTGGTCTATTATGTGGCGGCCGGCGAGCTCGGAGCGCACCTCGTCGGGGGTGATGCCCAGCTCCGCCATAAGCACCAGCGCGTGATAGGCGAGGTCGGCCAGCTCGTAGACGGTCTCGCGCTTGTCGCGCGCGTGGGCCGCGATTATGACCTCGGTGCTCTCCTCGCCGACCTTCTTGAGTATCTTGTCGAGGCCCTTTTCAAAGAGGTAGCTGGTGTAGCTGCCCTCGGGCTTCGCGGCCTTGCGGTCGAGCAGCAGCTCGTAGAGGCCCTGGATGGAGAAGGGCTCGGGCTCCTCGCTCGCCTTGAGCTCGTTGAAGAAGCAGCTCTCCGCGCCGGTGTGGCAGGCGGGGCCGAGCTTGTGCACCTTGACCTCGAGCGTGTCGTAGTCGCAGTCGGCGGTGATGCTGACGACCTTCTGGCGGTTGCCGCTGGTTTCGCCCTTGCGCCAGAGCTCCTGGCGGCTGCGGCTCCAGAAGCAGGTGCAGCCCTCGCGGAGCGTTATCTCCAGGCTCTCGCGGTTCATGTAGGCCACCATAAGCAGCCTGCCGCTGTCCGCGTCGATGACGACGGCGGGTATCAGGCCGTGGGAGTTGAATTTGAGCTTGTCTATGACGTTTTCCATGCTATGACCTCACAAATATGCCGTTTTTGCGCAATTCGCTCTTGAGCTCCGGTATCTGCACGGCGCCGAAGTGGAAGATGGTCGCGGCCAGACCGCCGCTGACCTGCGGTACGCGCCTGAAGAGCTCTACGAAGTCCTCGATGCACCCGGCGCCGCCGGAGGCGATGACCGGCACGGGTACCGCGCGCACGACGGCCTCGGTCATATCCAGGTCGAAGCCGTGGCCGACGCCGTCCGTGTCCATGCTGTTCACGACCACCTCTCCCGCGCCGAGAGACACGCCCTGCGCTATCCAGTCGAGCGCGCGCATGCCGGTGGCCTCGCGGCCGCCCTTGGCGTAGACCATGAACTCGCCGTTTTCCCGCTTGATGTCCACGCTCAGCACAACGCACTGGTTGCCGTAGCGCTGGGCGGCGCGCGCGATGAGCTCGGGGTCGCGTATAGCGGCGGAGTTCACGCTGACCTTGTCCGCCCCGGCCTTGAGCACGCGGTCAAAGTCGTCGAGAGAGCTTATGCCCCCGCCGACCGTGAGCGGTATAAAGACCTTCTCCGCCGTCTCGCGCAGGATGCCGGTGAAGATGCCCCGGCCTTCGGCGGAGGCGGTGATGTCGTAGAATACGAGCTCATCCGCCCCGTTTTCGGAGTACCAGGTGGCCAGGCCGACGGGCGAGGAGACGTCCCTCAGCCCCTGGAAATTCACGCCCTTCACTACTCGGCCGTCCCTGACGTCAAGGCAGGGGATGATGCGCTTTTGTATCATGGCAGCCTCCTAGTCTATGCTGTCGAGCGCCGCGAGCAGCTTATCCATCTGCCCGGCGGTGCCTATCGTGATGCGCAGGTATTCGGACAGGGCCCCGCCCAGGTAGCGCACGAGTATGCCGCGCTCCTTCAGCGCTGCGGCTATGTCCCCGGCCTCGCCCCTCGGCGGCCTGGCGAGCACGAAGTTGGCCTTTGAGCCGGTGAGGTACCAGCCCCGCGCCCTGAGCGCAGCGGCGAAGCGCTCCCGCTCGGCGGATATGAGCGCGCAGTTGGCCTCATAGTAGGCGCTGTCCCTGACGGCTGCGACGCCTGCGGCGAGGGCCGCGCGGTTGACGCTGTAGGGGTTGGTGGAGAACTTCAGCCGCCGCAAATCTTCGATGAGCCCCGCGCTGCCCACGGCAAAGCCGAGGCGCACGCCCGCCATGGAGCGGGACTTGGAGAAGGTGCGCACGACTATGACGTTAGGGTACTTCTTGGTGAGCGGCAGCGCGCTCTGGCCGCCGAAGGCGACGTAGGCCTCGTCCACGACGACCACGCTGTCCGCGTTGCGCCGCACAACGGCCTCAATCGCGTCCTGCGGCAGCTCCACGCCCGTCTGGGCGTTGGGGTTTGCGATGACAACCAGCCGGTGCGCGTCGAAGAAGTCCTCGGGCTCGAGCGTGAAGCCCTCGTGCATGGGCGCGCGCCTTTCATCTATGCCGTGCAGGGCGCAGAAAACCTCGTAGAAGCCGTAGGTTATCTCCGGAAAGAGCGCGCCGCGCTCGCCGTAGGCCATGAAGCAGAAGTTCAGTATGTCGTCCGAGCCGTTTGCACAGACGATGTTGTCCGGCGTCACGCCCAAGGCCCCGGCTAGGGCGGCGTCGAGGGCGCGGCAGGCCGCGTCGGGGTACATGTTCAGAGCCGTGCCGTCCGCGGAGCGGAGCGCCTCTAGGACGCCGGGGCTGGGCGGATAGGGGCTCTCGTTGGCGTTGAGCTTGATGAACTCACCCTTTGGCTGCTCGCCGGGGACATAGGCGTCCAGCGCGGCGTAGCGGCTGTTCATGTAGCGGCTCATTCGGCCTCGCCCCCTGTCCGGCGGGCGGTGGCGCTGACGGCGTGGCCGTGCAGACCCTCGGCGTCGGCAAATAGGGCCGCGGCGTCGGCGACGGCCTCCAGCGCTTCGGCGGTGTAGTAGCTGAAGTAGGAGCGCTTTACGAAGTCCTCTACGCCGAGCGGGCTGGAAAAACGCGCCGTACCCATCGTGGGCAGGGTGTGGTTGGTGCCGGAGAGGTAGTCGCCGAGCGGCTCGGGGCAGTAGCGGCCCAGAAAGACGCTGCCGGCGTTGCGCACCCTGGGCAGGAAGTCGAAGGGGGAGTCCACCGCGAGCTCCAGGTGCTCCGGCGCGACGGCGTTGGCCATCTCCACGGCCTCGTCGAGCGTAGAGACGACGATAATCTTGCCGTTTGCCTCGACGGCCGCGCGGGCTATCTCTTCGCGCGGAAGTACGGAGAGCTGCCGCTCCACCTCTGCCTGTACGGCCTCGGCCAGAGGCATGGAGTCGGTTATCAGGATGGCCGTTGCGAGCTTGTCGTGCTCGGCCTGGCTGAGCAAATCTGCGGCGAGCCACGCGGGGTCCGACTTGCCGTCGGAGACTACGAGAATCTCGCTCGGCCCGGCTATCATGTCTATCGCCACCTGGCCGAACACCTGCCGCTTTGCCTCGGCGACAAAGGCGTTGCCGGGGCCGACTATCTTGTCCACCTGCGGTATGGTCTCCGTGCCGTAGGCCAGTGCGGCCACGGCCTGGGCTCCGCCCACGCGGAACACGCGGTCGACGCCCGCTATCTTTGCCGCGGCGAGGATGACGTCGCTCACCGCGCCGCCGCTGGCCGGGGTGGTCATGACTATCTCGTCCACGCCCGCTATCTTCGCGGGTATGCAGTTCATGAGCACGCTGCTGGGATAGGCCGCAGTGCCTCCGGGGACGTACAGGCCCACGCGGCGGAGCGGTATGACGCGCTGGCCGAGCAGCGAGCCGTTCTTGCCGGACATGATGTAGCCGTGGCTGAGCTGCTTTTCGTGGAAGGCGCGGATGTTCTCGGCGGCAAGGCGCATGACCTCGACGAGCCCGGCGTCTGCCCTGGAGAGCGCGGCGTCCATCTCTTCGGCCGTGACCTCAAGCGCAACGCCCTCGGCGGAGTCAAACTTCGCGTTGTACTTCATGAGGGCGGCGTCGCCGTTTGCGCGCACGTCGGCGATTATTCCGGCCACAATGCCGGACACGTCCGCGCCGGAGGCTTCGCGGCGCACCAGCTCGGCGTCCGGGGCCTCTCCGCGTTTGTATATCTTCAGCATGTCATATCTCTCCTTCCAGTATCTCGGTGAGGGCGGACACCAGGCCGTCCACGCGTTTGTGCTTGAAGCGGAACGCGGCCTTGTTCACGATGAGCCTGGCGCTGATGGGCATTATCTCCTCCAGGACCTCCAGGTCGTTCTCGCGGAGCGTCGTGCCGGTTTCGACGATGTCTACGATGACGTCTGCCAGGCCGAGGATGGGCGCGAGCTCTATGGAGCCGTTGAGCTTGATTATATCTATCGCGCGGCCGCGGCTCTGGAAGTGCCGCGTCGCTATGTTGGGGAACTTGGTCGCCACGCGGAGCACCCCGCCGCGCTCGAGAGCGCCCTGGTATCCCGCCACGCACATGCGGCATTTGCCGAGCCCGAGGTCAAGCAGCTCGTAGACGTCGGCGCCGTGCTCGACAAGCACGTCCTTGCCCGCGACGCCGGCGTCCGCCGCGCCGCGCTCGACGTAAATGGGTACGTCGGCGGGCTTTACCCAGAAGAAGCGGAGCGAGCCGTCGTCGTTTTCCAGCACCAGCTTGCGGCTGTCCTCGTCGAGATTGGCGCAGCCCATGCCGCTCTCGCCCAGCAGGGCGACTACTTTTTCACCCAGCCTGCCCTTCGGCAGGGCGATGTCCAGTGTGTCGGCCATGTCAGTCGAGCC
This sequence comes from uncultured Eubacteriales bacterium, assembly GCA_900544765.1. Lineage (GTDB taxonomy): Bacteria > Bacillota > Clostridia > Oscillospirales > Oscillospiraceae > Scatomorpha > Scatomorpha gallistercoris. The sequence goes on from UQWI01000002.1 coordinate 153,558, forward strand.
TCCCTTCGGAGTCTATGTGTACTGTCCTGCGGCAGCGCGCCGCGCCGGGCCATCGCTGCACCAGCACGCTCTCGCCGCCGGAAGTCATCTTCCGCACCGCTGCGGCCACCGCTGCGGGCGGGGTGTGCTGCCCTGTCAGGAGCAGTACGTCGGCGTCGTACTCTGGCCCCGAGGGCTCGAGCAGGCGCTCAAGCAGGTTGAGGTAGAGCGCAAAGCCGATTGCGCCTCCGCTCTTGCCGAGCTTGGCGAGCAGGCTGTCATAGCGCCCGCCGGAGAGCACGGCGGAGGGTACGCCGGGCACATAGCCCTTGAAGAGCAGGCCGTTGTAGTACTCCATGTCGCTCGTGATGGACAAGTCGAGGCTTATCCTGTCGAGCACGCCGAAACTCTCGAGTACGCCGGCGAGCTTGTCCAGCTCCGCAAGCGCGCGCTCCGTGGCGCTGTTGACAGACATGCTGCGCAGCTCGGCTATCGTCTCACGCACAGGCCCGTACAGCGAGGCGACCCGGCAGAGACGCTGCGCCGGCGCCCCGGCGGCCCCCGCCTGCGAGCAGATGTCGCGTATGCCGTGGGCGTTGCGCATGCCTGTCGCGCGGAGCAACTCCGCCCGGGGCTGGTCGCCCAGGCCGAGCGCGTCTATCAGCCCGGTGACAAAGCCCATGTGCGTTATGTCCAGCACATAGCCGTTGTCGATGGCGTCCAGGCTGCGGGCCGCGAGCGTGACCACCTCGCCCATGGCGTAGTAGTCCACGTCGCCCAAGTACTCAAGCCCGGCCTGCGTTATCTCCTGGAAGCCCAGCTGCCTGTCCGGCGCGCGGTATACGCTCTCGTCATAGTAGACGCGCACGGGCTCCCCGGGGCGCGGCGTCATGCTCTTCGCTATGGAGAGCGTGACGTCGGGCTTGAGCGCCATAAGGCGCCCGTTGGTATCCGTAAAGGTTATAACCCCGCCGGCGGGCAGGAAGCTGCGGTTCCCGGCGTAGAGGTCGTATTCTTCAAACTTGCTCATCCTGTAGGGACGGTACCCGTATTCCGAGCAGAGGGAGCGGAAGCTGTGCACGAACCTCTCCTCGCGGGTCAGTATGTTGTCCATAGCGCTTACCTCGCTTTAGTCTACTAATTCAGTAGCACGCTAACATATTACCGCATTATTTGCGCCTGTCAAGCCCTTTCGACGCGTATTGCCGCTTCATCGGGCAGAAACAGTTTGGCGTCGCGCGCAAACTTCGCCTCGTCGCCCGAGACCAGGCAGCGCAGTGTCCCGCCGCTGTCCCGGCCGCAGAGCAGGCCTCCGCCCTCTAGCAGGCGGGCGCACTCCATCGCCCCGGCGGCGCCGGAGTTTACCAGCTCTACACCCGGCCCTGCGGCTTCGCCGATGGCGCCGGCGAGCAGGGGAAAGTGCGTACAGCCCAGCACGAGCGTGTCGATTCCGCTGCCGAGCAGGGGCGAGAGCGAGGTCCTGACGGCCTCGCGCACACCGGCGTCGGAGTAATCCGTGCGGCCGGACTCAGCCAGCGGCACGAGCAGGCCGGTGCCGGTTTCCAGGACGGCCGTGCCTGGGGCAAGGGCCGAAATGGCTCGGGAGAAAGCGCCGGAGCGCGCCGTGGCCTCCGTGGAGAGCACGCCGACGCGCCCGTTTTTCGTGGTTTCGGCCGCCATGCGCGCAGTTGGAAGCACAACCCCGCAGTACGGCAGCGCGGACACCTCGCCTACGACTTCCAGGCAGTTTGAGCTGACGGTGCCGCAGGCCACCAATATGGCCTTGACGCCCTCGGCCATGAGCCTGCGCGTGGACGCCGACGCGAGGCGGCGAAGCTCTTCGACGCTGCGTCCGCCGTAAGGCACGTTGGCAGTGTCCGCAAGGTATACTATGTTCTCGCCGGGCAGAATACGGCGCAGTACGCGCACCGCGCTCAGCCCGCCTACGCCGGAGTCAAACACTCCTACGGCTCTGTAATCCAATGTCTCACTCCTTGGGAATTTGCTTTTAGTGCGAGGCGTCCCCGGCCTCGCAGGGGAGCAGGCCAGCCTCTCGCAGGCTGCGCAGGGTATCGGGCGAAGCCCCGCGCAGGAAATGCGCCAGGAAGTCGCCGGTGTCCGTGTAAAACGGAACGCAGCCCGGCGGCAGCTGCGCGCTGCCGTCCGCAGCGGCCGGTATACGGCGCAGCCCGTCGGCGGCGTCCTCGATGGCTCCAAGCTCGAGCTCGTCGCGGTAGAAGTGGTCCCCGCTCAGATGTGCCAGCTCGTGGCGCAGGCCCTCCGCGCGCGTCTCGGGGGAGAAGCAGGTGTTCAGGTAGATGGTAAAGGTGCCGTCGCCGTTGGAGGCAACGACGCTCGGAGAGCCCATGTTGGGGAACTCCACCTGCCTCACCCAATAGTCGACGCCTTCTATGAGCTTCATTTGCTGGCCTGCAGCTCTTCAATCATATGCACTATGGCCTCTATCTGCTCCTTCGTGGCGTTCTTAGTCACGGAGAAGAGCATGCGCTTGTCGGGACGCGCGCGCAGCTCCTCGAGATATCCTGCCAATTCCCGCTCCACGGGGTCGTTGAAGCGGCTGTTGGTGTCCTCGCCGAGCAGATAGTCGGTTGATACGCCGAGATACTTTGCAATGCGCGCCGCAGTGTCGGCGGTTACGCCCTTGGCGCGGCCCTTGCGGAGCTCGGTCATGAAGCTGCGGCTCATGCCCAGATCTGTGCTCATTTTGGCGCCGGTTATCCCGCGCTCTTTCAGCAGGGCGTCAATCCTTTCAGCAATGTTGCCGGACATACAAAAACCACCTTGTCGTTGTGTTGTGAAGGACTTAGGCCGAAGTTTGATATTCTGTGCATGCGGTATTTAAATTCGCTGTTTCCTCGGCCATATGCCCTGCATTATTAAGTATATTACAGACGGTTGTACATGTCAACCAAACCGTGAAAATTACGCCTACAGCTCCGCCCGGCATCCCGGGGAGAGGAACCAGACCAAGCGCTCCGCAACGGGCAGGCCGGTTATGCGCTCCATCGCCCAGGCGTAGCTCTCCAGCTGGGAGCGGTAGCGCTCCGCGCGCTCCTCCGCCGCTGAGGCGGGGATGCGGTCGGTCTTGTAGTCTACCACCACGAGCCTGCCGTTTTCGACAAAGCAGCAGTCCACCACGCCCTGGAGAAGTATTTCGTCGCTGCCGCCGCCGTGGAAAATCTCCTCCGCCGGGCGCAGCAGCGCAAAGGAAAACTCGCGCCAGAGCTTCTCCGCGCCGACTATGCGCCGCCCCAGCTCGCTTGAAGCGAGGGCGTAGATGCCGTGCGGGTTTACGGCCCCGGCTTCCCGCTGCGACAGCCGCCCAGTGAGCACGAGGGCGTTTACGGCCTCGCGCGCGTCCTGCTCCGTGCGTATCTGCGCGAGGTCTATGTACCTGAGCGCGAGGTGGGTGGCGGTGCCGCGTTCTGCGGCGGTGAGCGAGCGCTCGTCCCCGGCCAGATCGGGCATGCGGAAGGGACGGACGGCGCGCTCTATCAGCTCGGCGCTCTCCGGGTCGGGCTCCGGCAGGCTCTTGAGCTCCGTCGCCGTGACCTTGCTTGGAAGGGAGACGGCCTCGGGGTGCGGATAGCGCCAGGAGAATTTTGCCTCCAGCTCGGGCGGCGGCGCCTCGTCTCCGTCGGGCTTGACGGATGAGCGCGTCCCCTTCCCGGGAACGGCTTCAGCCTGCTCCGGAGCGGCGATGAAGCTCATGGTGCGCCCGCAATCCGCCAGGGCGGCGGTGATAAGCCACTCGGCGAAGCTGCGCATGCCGGCCAGAGCCTCGGCGTTCATCGGGCTTTCCGCACAGGGCGAGAGCCTGGCCGCCGTCTTTTCAGGGTCGGGCAGGGAGCAGAGCATGATGAGCCGCTCGCGAGCCCTTGTCATGGCGACGTAAAGCAGCCGGAGCTCCTCGCTGAGCTGCTCACGGCGCAGCCTGTGGGCCACGGCGCGGCGGGCCAGCGTGGGATATTCTATGCCGCGCGCGGCGTCGGTCACCTTGGGCCCCAGGCCGAGCTCGGGGTGTACGAGCACGGCGGGCTGCAAATCGGCCTCGTTGAACCGGCGGGCCATATCTCCTATGAACACCACGGGGAACTCAAGCCCCTTCGACTGGTGTATGCTCATTATGCGCACCCGGCCGGTGCTCTCGCCGGCGGGCATCGCAGGCTCGCGCCCGTTTTCGCGCATCTGCGCGACCCACTCGTTGAAGCGCCTCAGGCCGCGCCACGCGCCGCTTTCAAACTCGTGCGCGAGCTCGAAGAGCCGCTGCAGCCGTTCGTACTTGGCCCGGCCGTCGCTGAGCGCGGCGCAGACGGCGCAGCAGTCCAGGCGGCGGTATATCTCGGCGATGAGCTCGGTCAGCTCGCTCTCCAGGGCGAAGTCCCGCAGTGAGGCTATGAGCTCTGCGAAGCTGCGGCACTTTCCGTCGGCTTCGGCGCGGGCGTTCAGCGCGTCCCAGAGCTCGCCGTCCGGCAGGGCGAGGCGTATGGCCGTCAGCTCGTCGGGCGCAAAGCCGAAGAGGGCAGAGCGCAGCACGCTCACCAGCTGCACGTCCTGACGCGGATTGTCTATTAGCGAGAGCAGCGAGAGCATGACCTCAATCTCCGGCGACTCAAAGAAGCCGCCGGACTGTCCCGACTCCACCGGTATGCCCATCCCGGCCAGCTCGCGACGCCAGATGCCGCCTGTCACATTCGCAGAGCGCAGCAGCACGGCGATGTCGCCGTAGTTCATCGGTCGCTCCCCGCCGGGCGAGGTGAGCATGGTCCCGGACTCGACCAGGGCGCGCATGCGCGACGCGGCGTATCTGGCCTCGGCGGCGACTTTGTCGGGGCGCTCCGCGTCCTCCTCGGCTCCGGGAGAGGCGAGGGCGACGAGCTCGGGTACGGGTACGGAGCCGGTGTAGGGCAGGGCGGCGATGAGCCGGGCGTTTTCGTCGTAGTCGAGCTCGCCCAGACCGCGGCTCATCAGGCAGGTAAACACGCTGTTAACCGCCGCGACGACCTCCGGCCGGGAGCGGAAGCTCTCGCGCAGAAAGACGCGGCGCGGCTCGCCCTCGGGGGCGGGGGCGTCGGCAAATCGCTCGTATTTTTCGAGGAAGATGGTGGGGTCGGCCAGGCGGAAGCGGTATATGCTCTGCTTGACGTCGCCGACCATGAAGAGCCTGCGCCCGCCGAGGGACACGGCGCGGACTATCTCCTCCTGCACGCGCGACACGTCCTGGTACTCGTCGACCATGACCTCGGTGAAGCGTCTGGAGAGCTCGAGCGCAAAGTCGCTCGGCTCTCCGCGCTCGTCGCACAGCAGCTCCGCCGCCAGGTGCTCCGCGTCGGAGAAGTCTATGAGGGAGCGGCGGCGCTTGCGCCTTATGTACTCTTCGTCGAAGGCAAGGGCGAGATCCAGCAGCGCGGCCATGGCCCCGGATGAGGCGGCGAGATCCCGAAGCAGCTCGCTGCTCTCGGCGGAGAAGTCTCGCTGCAGCTTTGCGGCCGCCTTTTTGCAGGCGTCGCGCCGGGCCTTGACCAGCTCCTTGAGCTCGTCCTCACCCTTCAGCGCCTTCAGACGCGGGAAGTTTATCGGGAAGGCCGCGCGCAGGGCGTCCCAGCCGCGCTCGGCGGCCTCAAGAGCCGCGTCCAGCGAGGACACGGTGTCCCAGAGCGAAGCGCCGTAGGCCTTCTCTGCGGCGGGGCTGGACGAGACTTCATCCAGCAGCGAGCGCATGACGCCGCGCCAGTACCTGAGCTCGCCCGCCGCGCCGTCTACCAGCTCTCGTCCCCAGACGGTCTCGGCGGCGTCTGCGGGCAGCTCCCCGAAGGCGTGCTTTTGTCCCTCGGCCCACTGCTTGGGCCGGGCGTGCGAGAGCAGCTTCGTGTGCAGCGAGAGCACGAGCTTTTCCAGGCGGGAGTCGTCACGGCCTGCGCCGACGCTGTCCGCCAGGGCGATGAAGCCCGGCTCCGCGCGCTCGTAGGCCTCCTCGAGCACTGCCTCGAGCGCGGCGGACTTCAGCTGCGCCGCGCGCTGCTCGTCGGCCAGGCCGAAACCTGGGTCAAGGCCCAGCAGGGCGGCGTTCTCGCGCAGAAGCGAGACGCAGAAGCTGTCGATGGTGCAGATTTGCGCGCGGCGCAGCAGCGCGCGCTGCCTGCGAAGGCGCGCGGCGGTTTCGCCCTCGGCCCCGGCGGCCAGCTCGGAGAGGTGTTCGCCAATCTTGCCGCGCAGCTGCTCGGCGGCGGCGCGGGTGAAGGTGATGATGAGGAAGCTGTCCACGTCGGCGGGGTGCTCCGCGTCCAGTATGCAGCCCATAAGGCGCTCTATCAGCACCCGGGTCTTGCCGCTGCCCGCGGCGGCGGAGACGAGTATTTCCCCACCCCTGTCGGATATGGCCAGGGCCTGGCCCGGCGTCGGCTTGAACTCAGCCATCTGTTTCATCTCCTTCCAAGAGCTCCCACACCCGCTCCGCCTTGAGGGAGGGCAGGTAGCGGCGGCGGTCGCCGTTTTCTCCGTCGGCGAAGCGGCAGGCGTGGGCGTAATCGCACCAGAGGCAGGCGTTGTCACGCGCGCTCCTGTAACAGGGGTCGGCCTGTATGCTGCCCGAGTGTATTTCCCCGGCGATGGCGCGCAGGGTGTCCTCCACACGGCGGGCGAGCAGGCCGAGGTGCTCAGCGCTGGCCAGGGCGGAGCCGGTGGGCACGCCGTCCTTCCACTTCACGGGTATGCGCACCGGCGAATCCCCGCGCTCCATGGCGTGCAGCACTTCGGCGTCGTCGAGCAGCAGGCCGCTGCGCACGAGGCCCTCGCGCCGTTTCTTGGCTATCTCTTCGTCGCTCATATCCGCGTCCGCGTTGACTATCGGGTCGCGCGCGGGAATGTACAGCACGCCTGCGGGTACGCGCTCCATGCCGCCGCGTCCGCCGTCATGTCCGGTGAGCGTGAAGAGATAGAGCAGCATCTGCATACCGAGGCCGTAGTACACGTCGCCGAGCGAAAAGCTCTTGCGCCCGGTCTTGTAGTCCACAACGCGCAGATAGAGCCGGCCGTCATGGACCCAGCCGTCGACCCGGTCGGCGATACCGGCAGCACGGACGCTGCCCCCGCCGTCGAGGCTCAGCGCGGCTCCGGGCGCTGCACGGCCCAAATCCAGCTCAAACTCAAGCGGCTGGAAATCGGAACAGCGCAATTCTTCGGCCATGTCGAGGACTATGCGCTCCACGCTCTGCGCAAGGCGCTCGTAGAGGTACACGAAGCGGGCGCTCTTGCCCTCGCGCCCGCCGAGCTCCTCGTCTAAATAGCGCGCGGCGAACTCGCGCGCAGAAGCGGCGAGCGCGGCGTCGTCAATCTCGGCCAGGCCGCCCGCCGGGGCGGAGGCGGCGACATGCTGCAGCACATAGTGCACGAAGGAACCGGCCTCCGGGGCCTTGAACTGGGCGCGGACGCGGGGCTTTGCCTTCAGGCCGTAGGTCATGAAGTACGAGAAGCGGCAGCTTGCAAAGCGCTCAACGCGGGAAGCGGCCAGACGCAAATCCTTGCCGTAGAGCTCAAGCGCCCTTTCACGCGAGAGTCGCCCGCGCGTGACTGCGGCCGCATCCTCTACACGCTTGAGCCGCCGGGCGTCATGGCGCTCAAAGTACGCGCGCGCGGCGCGCTCTGCTTCGCCCGTGCCGCCGCTTACAGTGGAGGCGGCCAGGGTGAGGGCGGTGTTCTCGCTCTCGAGCAGCGTGCCGCCGCGAGATACGCCCTCAATCTCCAGATTGAAGAGCCCCTTCGCGCGATAGATGAGGAAGCTCGGCTCCAGCTCCTGCCCGTCGGAGCCCCAGGCGGGGGCGCAAATGCTCAGTGTTTCGGAGGGCAGGGAGACCGTGTTGTAGATTAGCGTGTACTCGCGCCAGAGCTCGGCCTCGCCCGCATCCAGTGAAAGGCCCGCCTCGGAGAGCGTGCGGCGCTCGTCGGAGGTGAACACCCCGTGCTCGCCCTCGGGCGCGGGCAGGCGGTCGTCCGACGCGCCGAGGATTATGAGGTGCTTTATGTGGCGGCGGCGCATGCGGTCCATGTCGCCCGCGGTGACCATGTCGAGCGACACGGGTATGACGCCCACGTTGTACTGCGAGAGTGTGAGCAGGTAGCTGCGTCCGAAAGTCTGCGTGTCCATATCCATATCGCCGAGCACGGCGGAGCACTGCTCGAGCGCGTCGACGGCGGCGTCCCAGATGCGGGCGTATTCGGCGGCGGCCTGGCGGCGGCTGGAGCGCTCCAGCCCGTCTGCTCGCTCCGCCAGGCGGCGGGCGAGCTCCAGACGCTCAAACAGGGCGGCGAGCGCGCGGCAGTGCTCGCGCGCAGTGTGCGCCGCAGCGCTCTCGCGCTCAAAGGCCAGCAGCGGCTCCGAGGCGCGGCGGCGCAGCTCGTTGACGCGCTCAAGCCTGGCACGGGCCGCGTCGTCAAATTCGCTGCGGTAGCCGTCCGGGTGCATGCCCCAGCCGCGCTCGGAGTGCCAGCGCCTGGCGTCTATGCTCCAGGTGAAGCAGTAGTTCTCGAGCTCGTCGCACTCCCCGCTTGTCAGGCCGGCCAGGCCGCTGCGCAGATAGGCGAACACGTCCGAGGCCTCCCAGCCGCCGGAGACAATCTCATATGCGGAAGATATGAGCGTGGGCAGGGGCTTTTGAGTTATGTCAACCTGCCTGGCCGTGAAGAGCGGCACGCCGAAGCGCTCAAAGGCCGCGCTGAGCGAGGGGCGGTAGTCCTCGAAGCCGCGCACGGCCACGGCTATATCACGCCAGCGGCAGCCGGAGCGGGCGAGGCGGAGGGCCTCGGCGGCGGCAAACTCGCACTCCTCGGAGAGCGTGGAGGCACGGTGCAGGCTTATCCTGCCGCATGCGTCGAAGCTGCGGGCGGGGTAGGCGAGCAGGTTTTCGGCCAGGACGTCCATGGGTGAGCTCAGCGGCGCTTCAAGCTCCTCGACGCGCGAAGGTATCCCCTCCTCGCGGGCGAAGCGCAGCAGGGCGCGGGCGGTGGAGCGCGTGATGTCGAAGAGCTCGCTGCCGTACTCCACGCTGTCGAGCGTCAGGCAGACCGTCACGTCGGCCCGGCGCATGAGCTCGAAAACGATGCGTTTTTCCTGGGCGGTGAAGTCTGTGAAGCCGTCTATGTACACCGCGCCGCCGCGCGCTATGTCGCTCTGCGGCAGGCGCTTGGCCAGCAGGCTGAGGCGGTCGGCGGAGTCCGTGCGCTCGCTGCCGACGGCGGCGGAATACGCCTCCATGATGAGCGCCAGATCCCGCAGCTTGCCGCCCAGGGATGCGGGCAACTTACCGGCTGCACCCTCGAGAGCCTCCCCGTCCAGCTCGGCGGCGGAGAGCTCGTCTATGGCCTCGAGCAGCTTCAGCTGCAGCTCCGGCGAGCGCCGCGCGCGGGCGTAGAAACGCAGGCGTGTGTACACGCCGTCGAGCGCCAGCGACATGCACAGCAGCCTTGCGCCCTTGGACAGAGCGGTGCGCGCTCCGGGGCCGAGCTGAGCGTCAACGCGGCGTGCTATGCCGGTGAACGACAGCACCTCTGCATACAGGGCAAGACGAGACCCCACGACCCGGGCGAGCTCGCGCTCGGCCTCGTGGCTGTACTGCTCGGGGACGAGCAGTATCCTCCCGCCGAGACCCTGCTCCGCGCAGGAGCGTATCTCCTCCATTATTTTCGCGGTCTTTCCGGCGCCCGCGCGGCCGGTTATGATTCTAAGCATGGCTCACCTGCGAATATGTTTATAGGGCCACAAGCTGCGGCGCACAATTACATCATACCCTCGAGGGGGTAAATGCGCAATCATTTCAGAAAAATTCAACAATTTGAATTATATCAAACGGCGTATTTACCGTCAAATCCTATTGAAAAGGCGACGGATATGTGTTAGAATGTTAACAACTTAGCTGCGGCGCAAGCCGGGCGTGAAAATGAAGGGAGACTCAACATGGATATCAGCAAGGTCACAGTCAAGGAACTGCTCGCCAATCCTAAGGCCTGCGACACACTCAACGCCATCAACCCGAATATCTTGAAGAGCCCCATGGTCAAGCTGGTGAAGGGCAAGACCATCGAGGCCGTGTTCAAGATGGTCCCGGACAGCAAGGTCTCCGCCGAGGAGAAGCAGAAGATAAAGGACGCGCTTGCCGCCATATAAGCCAGAGGGCCGGATAAACCGGCCCTCTTTTTTCATGCGTTGAAAACGTACCTGTCCAGGCGGGCAAAGGCCTCCTGGACGCGGCTCATGGGCAGGGCGAGGTTCATGCGGATGTGGCACTCGCCGTTGAAGGCGCGGCCGTCCTGCCAGGCCACGCCCACGTCCCATCCGGCCTTGATGAGCTCGCCTATGTCCTTGCCGTGCTCTGCGCACCAGCCGGTGCAGTCGAGGAAGAGCATGTACGTCCCCTGAGGTCTGGATAAGCTGACGCCGTCGAAGCGGGAGGATATATAGCCGCAGGCGTAGTCGGCATTTGCGGTCAGCACATGCAGCAATTCGTCCACCCACTCGTAGCCCTCGGGCTTGTACGCGCCTATCAGCGCGTGCATGCTCAGGACGTTCATGTCGTTGTAGTGGGCCAGGCTGGACTCCTTCTCCACGCGCTCGCGCAGCCAGCGGTTGTAGATTATGTGGTAGCTGCCGATTAGCCCGGCGAGGTTGAAGGTCTTACTCGGCGCGTAGAGCGCGACCGTGCGCTCCCTGGCGTCCTCGCTGACGGACTGCGTCGGTATGTGCTTGTACCCGGCGAGGATGATGTCCGACCATATCTCGTCGGAGACGACGTAGACGTCGTACTTCGCGCACAGCTCCATGAAGCGCTCGAGTTCCCAGCGCTCCCACACGCGGCCGGTCGGGTTGTGCGGCGAGCAGAACACGGCGGCGTGGATGCGGTTCTCCACAATTTTGCGTTCCATGTCCTCAAAGTCCATGCGCCAGATGCCCTCAGCGTCTCGAAGGAGCGGGCTGTGCACCATGTGGTAGCCGTTGTTGTTCAGCGAGCCGGTGAAGCCAACGTAGGTGGGAGAGTGTATGAGCACGTTGTCCCCGCGCGAGCAGATGACGTTCAGCGCGCTGATGACGCCGCCGAGGACGCCGTTTTCGTAGCCGATGTGCTCGGCGCTCAGGCCGGTCACGCCGTTTCGCGTCTCATGCCAGCGTATGATGGAGTCGTAATACTCCTGCCTCGGCGCAAAATAGCCGTAGAGCGGATGCTTTGCGCGCTCTATTATCGCCTCGGGGATGGTGGGCACCGTGGCGAAGTTCATATCCGCCACCCACATGGGGATGGCGTCGAAGCCCTCGCGGGGCGCGTCGGGCTCGGTACCCCAGTGGTATCCGCCGATGCCGTCCACGGCTACGGCGTCCATTCCGCGCCGGTCAATGATGGATGTGAAGTCGTATTTCATACCAGACCCCGCTTTCTTTTTGTTATGCGCCTATTATAGCATTTCCCGCACTTCTTGGCCAGAGCGTTGAAGCTGAAAGCTCCGCTTAAGCGGCGTGCAGCTGCGGGGACGCCTGCACGGAAAGCATTGTTTTCCACCGTAAGCCTGGCGTTAACAGCTGCGTTTATATAGAAAAGGCCCCGAAAGGGGCCTTTTCCGTTATATTTCGTGGCCGCTTTCGCGCCAGAGTTCTGCGGATTTGACGGCCCACTTTTCGGCCTTGTCGACGCACTTGGCGGTCAGCTCGTCGACGTCCTCGGGAGCCTCGACGTCCGTGCTCTTCGCGCCGGACTCGTGCACCATGCCGGCCAGGGCGCCGGGGTTGTCCAGCAGCGGGCAGGGCCGCAGATGGTTGCAGTTGAAGGGCTGGTTTCTGTGGTAGGCCATGAAGAGCGGGGACTTGTAGGCCTCGAGGAGCGTCTTTTCGCGGATGTTGCTGTCTGAGTAGTGGATGAAGGCGCAGGGTTCGATGTCGCCTGCGGCGTTGATGTGGCAGTAGCTCCTGCCGCCCGCGATGCAGCCGCCGACATACTCGCCGTCGTTCCAGAAGTCCATGGTGAAGAGCGGCTTCGTGTGGCGGAACTCGCGTATCTTGCGGTACATATACGCGCGCTGCTCGGCCGTGACCATCAGCTCCGGCACCGCGTTCTTGCCGATGGGCATATAGGTGAAGAACCACGCGAACTTTGCGCCCTTGGCTATCATGTCGTCGAAGTACTCGTCGCTGCCGATGACCTCATAGTTCCTGCTGGTGTAGCAGCAGCTTATGCCGAAGGGGAGCTTGTTGCGCTTGAGTATCTCCATTGCGCGCACGACGGCGGCGTAGGTGCCGTGGCCGCGGCGGTCGTCGGTGGCCTCCTCGAAGCCCTCGACGCTGATGGCGGGGATGAAGTTCTTCACGCGGAGCATTTCCTGCGCGAACTCCTCGTCTATGAGCGTGCCGTTGGTGAAGGCGGAGAACACGCAGTCGTTGTGCGCCTCGCAGAGACGGATGATGTCCTTCTTGCGCACCATGGGCTCGCCGCCGGTGAAGAGGAACATGTAGGTGCCCATCTCGTTGGCCTGATTGACAATGTCGTCCATTTCCTCGTATGTGAGGTTGAGCTTGTTGCCGTATTCGGCGGCCCAGCAGCCGGTGCAGTGGAGATTGCAGGCGCTGGTCGGGTCCATGAGTATGGCCCAGGGTACGCTGCAGCCGTGTTCCTGCCTCACCTTCTCCTGGCGGGCCATGCCGATAAGCGCGCTGTTCACGATGAAATTCTCAAATATTTTCAGGCGCACGCCTTCGTCTATGTCGTCCCAGAGGGACTTGATGAAGCGTGACCAGTTAGGGTCGTCCAGCACGGCCTTGACGCCGCCTATCTGGCTTGTGAGCACCCCGGAAGTGTCAAACTTCTGCGCCCAGTCTATGAGCTTGGGTATACACTCCTCGGGTGGCTGCTTCAGCATTTTGAGCGCCTGTTTGACGGCGAAGGCCTGCGCGCTCTCTGCAAATGTCTTGTTTGCCATAAATACCTGTCCTTTCCGTGGAGCTTTCCACGTTAAAATCTTACGCTCGAGCCGGGCCGTTTACAACGGTCAAATGTAGCTCTTTGTTGCTATATTTCGCCTTTGCATGCGAAATATAGCAACAAAATGTTCGACAGGCATTAATATTGTTTTTAGGAAATGTTAATTCTGTCGCGGCGAACGGCGCTCTTCAGCAGCACCATTGCAGCGCACATTGTGATGAGTTCGCTCACCGGCAGGGAGAGCAGGACGCCGGACAGGGCGCGCTCAGCGGGCAGCACGGCCGGCAGGAGCAGCAGGAGCGCCCCTGAGAGCACGATGCTGCGCAGTATCGACACGATGAGCGAGGCCCGTCCGCGCCTCACCGACTGCAGGTAGTAGGTCGCCGTGATGTTTATGCCCAGGAAGAGGAACATGGGGAAGTAGAGCCGCACGACCTGCGGCGCAGCGTCGAGGACTTCGGGGGTCGCGGCGACGAAGAGGGCCGTTATCTGCCTGGGAAGCAGCTCGCCTATGAGCGTGAAGCACAGGCCCATAACCGCCGAGGTCAGAAGCCCGTAGCGCAGGAATGCGCGCACGCGCTCCGGCGCTTTTGCGCCGTGGTTGGCGGAGACCAGCGGCTGTATGGCCTGACCCACGCCGCAGAAGATGGCCTGGAACAGGCAGGAAATGGTGCTCACGACGCCGTAGACGGACAGGGCCTCGAGTGTGCCGTAGCGGTTTATCTGCGCGTTTATCAGCACGTTCAGCACGACGGTGCCGAGGTCGAGCACGCTCGAGCCGAAGCCCAGAGAGAGTATTTTGCCCAGCGCCTTGCCGAGCACATAGGGCTTCACGATGCGCAGGTGGCAGCGCTTGCTGAAGAAGTGGCTGGACATTATTACGCACTGCAGCGCCGTACCCGACACGGTGGCGATGGCCGCGCCGGACATGCCCATGTCCATGGGGAAGCACAGGAACCAGTCGCCGAACACGTTAAGCAGTCCGCCGGATATGACAGCGCCCATGGCGAGGCCGGGCGCTCCGTCGTTCCTGATGAATGCGCTGAGGAAGTTGGGCAGTATGAACAGGGGGAAGAAGCGGATTATCCAGATGGCGTAGTCCTTGACGTAGGGCAGGGTTTCGTCCGTCGCCCCGAAGAAGCGAAGTATGGGCTCGTTCCAGATGAACAGCGCCGCCCAGCATACAGCCGTCACGATTGCCGCCAGCAGCAGCGACGCGGTGAAGTAGGCGTCGCCCTGCTCCGTGCGCCCGCGCGCCTTCGCGTTCGTCATAAGGACGCTGCCTCCGATGCCGCAGAGGATGGCGAGGAAGGTCATCATGCCGAATATCGGGTTTATGGCCGCGATAGCGGCGCTGCCGAGCGGTCCCACGCTCTGGCCCACGGCGAGAGTGTCTACGAACGAGTATATGCTGACCACGAGCGCGCTGCCTACCGAGGCTGTGAGGTACCTACGGTAGAGCGGGCCTGGGCTGCCTGTGAGAAAGTCCATTTTCATCTACCTCCGGGAATTTATATCACAAAACAAACGCCGGACAAGACCGCCGGCGCGCCCGCTTTCAGCGGCAGAGCCCGCGCGGGCTGCTGCCTCCGGCAAACACGCATATGCGGCATCTTATCCGGCGCACAAACTTCGGTTTGTACATCCTCAGATGAACCTAGAGGATACTATCACATCATTCTTTTAAAGTCAAGCCTCAGCGCTCAGCGCGTCGGCCACAGCCTCGGCGAGAGAGCGGGCGCTGGGCTCGGCGGCGATTGCGACGCGGTTGTCCAGTCCCGTGAGCGCCCTGGCGGTCGGGTTGCCGAGCGCCGCGAGCAGCGCGCCCTCCGGCAGGGGCGAGCAGCGTTCAAGGGCCGCGCGCGCCCCGGCGGCGCTGGTGAAGGTGAAGGCGTCCGCGCTCTCAAGCTCCTCGCGTGACGCGGCGTACTCGCCGGGCGCGGCGGTGTAGGCCCGTATATCGCGGACGGAGAACTTCTCGGATAGTGCCTCGGCGAAAGACTTTTCGCCCTTGTCGGAGCGGTAAATTGCGACGCTCCCGCCCTCGGGCAGCTCTTCAAGCAGCAGCCTGGCCAGGGCGGCGGTGGTCTGCTCGGCGGGGACGAAGTCCGCGCGCAGGGCACGCCTGCTCAGCGCGGCGGCAGTGGCCTTGCCCACGGCGGCGAGCTTCACCCCCGCCAGGGCGCGCACATCGCGGCCGGAGCGCTCGAGACGCTCAAAGTACAGCTCTACGCCCACGGAGCTGGTGAACACCAGACAGCCGCAGTCAACCGGCAGGTCGTCGGCCTCGGGCAGGGGGGATATCTCGAGCTCGCAGGCGGTGAAGCTCTCCGCGCCCAGAGCGCGCAGCTCGCGCGCGAGCTTGGCGTTCATACGGGGCGTGCCGGTCAGGCCGATGCGCTTGCCGGAGAGCGGCAGGCCGCCGCTTCCCAGGTCCAGCGCGGCGCACTTGCCTACGACAATGACGGCCGGGGCCTCGGCGGACTCCGCGCGCACGGCTATGTCCGCGAGAGTGCCTCGGATGCAGTAGTCGTGCTTTGAGGACCCGGCGGAGACCACGGCGCAGGGAGTCGCGGCGTCCATGCCGTGGCTCACCAGGTGTGCGGCAATCTGCGAGAGGCGGCCCAGGCCCATGAGTATCACGATGGTGCCGGGGGCCTTCGCCAGGCTGTCGAAGTACTCCGGCAGCTCGGTGTCGGAGTCACGGGTGTGCGCAGTGACTACGGTGAAGCCGCGGCTGAGCCCGCGGTGCGTCAGCGGGATACCGGCCAGCGCCGGGACGGCGTAGGCGCTGCTGACGCCGGGTATCTCCTCGCAGGGGATACCGGCCTCGGCCAGGGCGAGCATTTCCTCGCCGCCCCGTCCGAAGATGTACGGGTCGCCGCCCTTGAGACGCACAACGCGCTTGCCATCCCGGGCCAGACGGATGAGCTCGGCACAGATTTCATCCTGGCGGGCGGAGTGCTTGCCCGAGCGCTTGCCCATGTATATGAGCTCGGCGTGCGAAGCGAGCGCGAGTATGTCCTGGTCTATCAGGTCGTCGTAGACGACGGCGTCGCACTCGGCCAGACGCTCTGAGCCCAGCACGGTCAGCAGCCCGGCGGCGCAGCCCGCGCCGACAAGGCTCACAAGGCCCGTCATCAATCATCCCTCCCCAGCTCAGGGACTATGGACAGCACCGTGTCCTCATCCGGCTCGCCTCCCGCGTCTATGCAGGCGTTGAAGAGGAAGGCGAATATCCTCGCGCGGCGTCGCTGCTCGGGTACGGCGGCGATTATGCGCGGGCGTATCTCCGCCATGAAGTCGAGTATCTCCTCGAGGCCGTCGGGAAGGCTGTCCTCAAACTGCTGCCTGAAGTATGCGCTGGCCGTGGGGCTGGCCCCGCCTGTGCAGAAGCCCGCGCTGAGCCTGCCGCGCATGGCGAGGGAGGGGAAGATGAAGGAGCAGTTGTCCGGGTCGTCGACGCAGTTGAAGGGTATGTGCCTCTCTGCGCAGAGGGCGGCGGCGTGCTCGTTGAGCGCGCGGTCGTCGGTAGCGGCGATGACCATGTCGCGGCCCTCGACGTCGGCGTCGTCAAAGGGGCGGAAGAGCAGCTTCACGCCCTCAAGCGAGATAAACTGCGGCTGGAAGCGCGAGGAGACCGCCGTTATCACGGCGCCGTAGGGCAGAAGCTTTTCGCACTTGCGAAGGGCGACGCTGCCGCCGCCGATAATTAGAACGTTCTTGCCGGAAAGTTCAACAAACATGGGAAACAGGGCCATAATTTCACCTCATGCGTAATAATATTGCCAGCCGTCGGGCGTCATCGTCCGACGTATTGCCACGCCCATGGCCTCGCCGAGGGCGCCGCTTTCATATACCTCCTCGCCGCTGCCGAAGCCGAGCAGCTCTCCTGAGCGCATGACCGCCACGGCGTCCGCGCGCTTGAGCGCGAGCGTCAGGTCGTGCAGCACGAGTACGACGGCGCGTCCCTCTTCGGCCAGGGAACGGGCGGTGTCCATTACGGCCAGCTGGTGCGGTATGTCGAGGAAGGCGGTGGGCTCGTCCATCAGGACGCTGGTAGTCTCCTGCGCGAGCGCCATGGCCAGGTACGCGCGCTGGCGCTGCCCGCCGGAGAGCTCGGGCAGGCTCTTGTCGGCTATGGACAGAGCGTCGGCGCGCTCGAGCGCGCGCTCTGCCGCCTCGTAGTCTGTCTTGGCGTAGCGCCTCGGGTAGCTGAGATAGGGGAAGCGGCCGTGCAGGGCCATGCGCCGCACGGTGATGCTCGGCACGCCGTGGTCCTGCGGCATATATGCCGCGCGCTGCGCTATCTCGCGCCGAGTGAGCGTGCTGAGCTCGTCGCCGTCTATATACACCTCGCCGCCTGTTGTCGGTATCATGCCGAGCGCCGCCTTGAGCAGCGTGCTCTTGCCGCAGCCGTTCGGGCCGCAGATGACCGTGACCTTGCCGGGGGCGAAGGTGAGGTCGATGCCGCGCAGTATCTCGGCGCCGTGATAACCCGCGCGCAGCCCTTTGAGTTCTATCATGTGATGCGCCCCTTTCTCTGCCGCAGCAGCAGCCAGATGAAGAAGGGGCCGCCGATGAAGGCCAGGGTTATGCCTACAGGCAGCTCGTACGGGGCGAAGAGCAGCCGCGAGGCCAGGTCGCAGACGAGCAGCAGGGCCGCGCCGCCGAGCGCGCTCGCGGGCAGCAGATACCGCGCCTCGTCGCCGGTGAAGCGCCGGATTATGTGCGGCGCTATGAGCCCGATGAAGCCCAGCAGTCCGGCAAAGCTGACCGCAGCGCCCGCCAGGGCCGCGCTGATTGCCAGCAGGATAATTCGCGTCTTGCCGACGCGCATACCCAGGCTCTCCGCCGTCTCGCTGCCGAGCATGAGCACGTCCAGCTCATTCGTGAGAGAAAAGGCGGCGATGAGCGCCGAACCGGTCACAATGGCCGGGGCGGCGAGCCTTGAGAGCGTCAGGTTTTCCAGCGAGCCTATGCGGAAGTCGGAGTAGGCGTTGAGCGCGTCGGGCGCGAAGGTAACGACCGCGTCCACACCTGCGGAGAGCACGTTGGATATGGCCACGCCCGCGAGAACGAGCGTTATCTTGGCCGCGCCGGTGCGCTCGGCTATGAACAGCACCAGCAGCGTCGCGGCCATCGCGCCTATGAACGCGGCGATGGGGACGAGCGCCTGGGAAGTGGGCGCGACGGCGCAGCAGATGGCCGCCGCGACGCCCGCGCCTGAGTTCACGCCTATGGTTCCGGGGGATGCGAGCGGGTTGGCCAGCACGCTCTGCGTGAGCGCGCCGCTCACGGCAAGGGCCGCCCCGGCCAGGATACATCCCGCCGTCCTGGGCAGGCGCGCATAGAGCACTATCCTCGCCTCGGCGCTGCCGTCGCTGCCTGAGAACAGGGCGGCGAGCACGTCCCATGGCGCGACGGACACGGGGCCGAGCGCCATGCTGAGCACGGCCGCGAGCAGGGTCACGGCGCCCAGCACGGCAAAGAGACGCCAGGGGCGATTACGGATAGAGGATGTCTGCGAGCTTTTCATATGCCTCCCCCCAACGCGCGTTGGGTTTGAGATTGTACAGTTCGTGCTCGAGCGTGTGGAAGCGCCCGTCCTGAACGGCCTTGAGCTGGCTCCAGGCCGGGTTGGTCAGCAGCGTGCTCTCCAGCGTGGCCATGGCGTCCGTGGGGTCGCTGCCCTGGAGCACGGCGAAGATGTAGTCCGGCTCTGCCTTGATTATGGCCTCGAGGCTCAAATCCTCAAGCAGGGCGGTGTCCGAGTCCGCCACGTTCACGCAGCCGAGCCCGGCGAGCATCTCGCCGAGCACGTTGCCTTCGCTGCCCTTGACCTTGCAGCTCACGCCGGTGGCGCGTATGACAAGCACGGTCGGTGCGCTGCCGTCGGCGCGGGCCACGGCGGCGTCTATCTCTTTCTGGACGTTGAGGCCGTAAGTGGCGTAGTTTTCCCGGTTCCCGGTGAGCTGGGTGCAGATGTCCAGCATGTTCAGATAGTCGTCAAAGCCCTGAATGTCAAAATACGCAACGGGTATACCGGCGGATTCGAGCACGTCCTCCAGCTCGAGGTTAGCGCCTGTGTTCACGCTTGCCAGTACGAAGTCCGGCTCGGCGGCGAGCAGAGTTTCGAGAGAGGGGGACTTTATCGCGCCGAGATTGGCGACTGTGTCGTCGAGGCCCAGATCGAAGCTCGTCCAGGCGTCATTTGCCGTGGCGACCAGGCTGTCCTTGCCTCCGGCGAGGCACCACACGTCGGCGAAGGAACCGATAAGGGCGGCGACGCGCTCGGGCTGCTTGGGAGCCGTGACAGTGCGCCCTAAATCGTCGGTGAAGGTCAGGAGGGAATCCGTGCTCTCCTCCGGAGAGGGAGACGGCGTGCCGCAGGCTGCAAGCAGCGACATTATTAATATAGTAGAGACGGCGAGCGAAAGCGCGCGCCGGACGCTTTTTCTGGTGAATACCGGCATATCTGCACCCCTTATGTCTGGTTATAGGTCATTGCCTATTCTAACGCGTTTCAACCCATTAGGCAAGCACAGTTTCTGGCACCTCAGAGTGCAAAAAGCGCCCGAGGCGGCGTGAAGCCGCACTCGGGCAGAGAAGAGAAAGAGAGTGGAAAGCAGGGTGTCCCTGCACCCACTGTCGCGCACGGGCGCGGGTGCAGAACCGAAGCACACGCCCGCGCCGGGGAGTGGATGCAGGTGCAGTGTGACCGGCTGTGGAATGCTTCCGCACCCACTGTCGCGCACGGGCGCGGGTGCAGAACCAAAGCACACGCCCGCGCCGGGGAGCAGGTGCAGGTGCAGTGTGACCGGCTGTGGAATGTTTCCGCACCCACTGTCGCGCACGGACGCAGGTGCAGAACCGAAGCACACGCCCGCGCCGGGGAGTGGATGCAGGTGGTGGGCGTTGGGAACGGTAAAAATCCGGGGGTCGGAGTTACACCCCGCTCGCGCCGTAGTTTGAGAGGACGCGGGCGCTGGGGTCATCGACGTCGCAGCCGGGCCAGGAGCGGTTGGGCATCCAGAAGTCCTTGACCATCTGAGACTGGCCGGGGTAGTACTTTTCAAATATCTCGCGGTAGAGCAGGCTCTCTTTCGTAAAGGGCTGTGCATGGGCGTACTTTTTGCGCTTTTCCTCGAACTCGGCGTCGGTATACTTCATTTCGGCGTAGTCCTTGATGTCGTCGACCATGGAGTGTCCCACGGCGTCGGAGAAGGCGGCCTTCTGCCGCCAGAGCAGGTCGTGCGGCAGCCAGCCGTCGCGCTCGAAGGCGTGGCGCAGCAGGTACTTGCCTATGCCGTGCCTGTTCATCTTGAGCGCCGGGTCGAGGTTCATAACGTACTGAACGAAAAAGATATCTCCGAAGGGTACGCGCGCTTCGAGGCTGTTCACACTGATGCAGCGGTCGGCGCGGAGCACGTCGTACATGTGTATCTCGTCGATACGCTTCTTGCTCTCGGCCTGGAAGGCCTCCGGGGAGGGGGCGAAATCCGTGTACTTGTAGCCGAAGAGCTCGTCGCTTATTTCGCCGGTGAGCAGCACGCGCACGTCTGTGCTCTCATGTATGGCCTTGCAGCACAGGTACATGCCCAGGCTGGCGCGTATGGTTGTGATGTCATAGGTGCCGAGTATGCCGATGAGACTATCCAGCGAGGCCAGCACCTCCTCGCGAGTCATTGTGACCTCCGTGTGCTCGCTGCCCAGGAAGTCGGCGCAGTGCCGCGCGTACTTGAGGTCTATGGGGTCGGTGTCCATGCCGATCGCAAAGGTGCGGATGGGCTTTTGCAGCAGCCGCGTTGCGATGGAGCACACAAGGCTGGAATCCAGGCCGCCTGAGAGAAGGAAGCCCAGGGGCGCGTCGGAGTCGAGCCGTTTGTCGACTGCCTGTATCAGCAGCTCGCGTATGTGGCGGCAGGCCGTCTCCTCGTCGTCGTGACAGTATTCGGCGGCGGTGGTGAGGTCGGCGTAGCGGTGGAAGCCGCCGTCCCAGTAGCAGCCGGGCGGGAAGGGCATAATTTTCGGGCAGATGCCCACAAGGTTCTTCGCCTCGCTGGCGAAAGCCATGCCGCCGGCGGGCATTTCTCCGTAGTAGAGCGGGCGGATGCCGAGCGGGTCGCGCGCGGCGACGAATTTGTTCGCGCGGGAGTCGTAGATGATGCAGGCGAACTCGGCGTCAAGCATCCTGAACATATCCGTGCCGTATTCGCGGTACATAGGCAGCAGTATCTCGCAGTCGGAGGACGAGCGGAAGCGGTAGCCCATGCCGACGAGCTCTGTCTTTATGGGGCGGAAGCCGTACAGCTCGCCGTTGCAGACGCACATGTCTCCGTCGAGGCGGAAGGGCTGCATCCCGTTGGCTCCCAGGTCCATGATGGCCAGGCGGTGGAAGCCGAGCCAGCCCGTGCCGCACTCGACAAAGCGGCTCATATCCGGGCCGCGCGAGAGGGTTTTGTTGAAGCCCTCAAGCGCCAGGCCTCGGGAAATGGTGCGCTTCGTGAAGCCGATTATCGCGCACATATCAGTAAGCTATCATGTAGCGCGCAAGCTCCCAGTCGGTGACCTGCGTACGGTAGTCGTCCCACTCCTTCATCTTGCCCTCGACGTAGCGGGGGAATACGTGCTCGCCCAGTGCCGCTGCCATGAGCTCGTCGCTTTCTAGCGAGCAGACGGCTTCCTCGAGGGAGCCGGGCAGGTTGTCTATGCCGTTGGCCAGGCGCGTCGCGGCGTCCATGGCGAAGATGTTCTCGGTTATCTCCGCCGGGGGAGTGAGGCCGCGCTCTATGCCGTCGAGACCGGCGGTCAGGCACAGCGCCAGGGCCAGATAGGGGTTGCAGGCCGGGTCGGGGTTGCGAAGCTCGACGCGGGTGCTCTGGCCGCGGGCGGCGGGGATACGGATGAGCGCGCTGCGGTTGGACGCGCTCCAGGCGAGGTAGCAGGGGGCCTCATAGCCGGGCACCAGGCGCTTATAGCTGTTCACCAGCGGGTTCGTGACGGCGGTCATGCCGCGCGCGTGGCAGAGCAGGCCGGCGATGAAGCTGTAGGCCTTTTCGCTCAGCTGCTTGTCGCCGTCGGGGTCGAAGAACACGTTC
The DNA here is from genome assembly GCA_900544765.1 of uncultured Eubacteriales bacterium. GTDB lineage: Bacteria > Bacillota > Clostridia > Oscillospirales > Oscillospiraceae > Scatomorpha > Scatomorpha gallistercoris. The sequence goes on from UQWI01000002.1 coordinate 175,615, forward strand.
TTGCCCTCGTGGAAGAGGGACATGTTCGTGTGCATGCCGCTGCCGTTGATGCCGAACACCGGCTTGGGCATGAAGGTCGCGTGCAGGCCGTGCTGCTGAGCGAGGGTTTTAACGGTCATGCGGAAGGTCATAATATTGTCGGCGGCGGTCAGCGCGTCGGCGTATTTGAAGTCAATCTCGTGCTGGCCGTGGGCGACCTCGTGGTGGCTGGCCTCTATCTCAAAGCCCATGGCCTCCAGCGCGAGGCAGATGTCGCGGCGGACGAACTCGCCGTGGTCGACGGGGCCGAGGTCGAAGTAGCCCGCCTCGTCGCCGGTCTTGGTGGTCGGCCGGCCGTGCTCGTCGGTCTCAAACAGGAAGAACTCGCACTCGGGGCCAACGTTGAAGGTGTAGCCCATGTCGGCGGCCTTCTTGAGCGCGCGCTTGAGCACGCCGCGCGGGTCGCCGATGAAGGGGGTGCCGTCGGGATTGTAGACGTCGCAGATGAGGCGCGCGGTGCGGCCTGCGCCGGTGGCCCAGGGCAGGATGGTGAAGCTGTCGGGGTCGGGGTAGAGGTACTGGTCGCTCTCGTGAATGCGGGTGAAGCCCTCGATGGAGCTGCCGTCTATCATTATCTGGTTGTTGAGAGCCTTCTCCAACTGGCTGGCGGTGATGGCGACGTTCTTCAGCTGCCCGAAGATATCGGTGAACTGCATGCGGATAAACTCGACGTCCTCATCGGCGACAATGCGCATGATGTCCTTTTTGCTGTACTTTCCCATGATTAGACTCTCCTTCTCTTGAATAATTGATTAGTTTGGCTGAATAATTGATTAGTTTGGCGCGGCTTTCCCCGCGGCGCCTGCGCGGAAAACCAAAAAAAGAGCGAAGGCGTCCCAAGACTTTAAATAAAAATCTCAGAACGCCTTTGCTCTTTGATGGCGTGATGATAAACCTGTTTGACGCATTTGTCAATACGGCAGCTAAAATTTTGTAAACTGTGCTCAATTCTTCAGTCAAGCAAAACGCAAAAGCGCCGTCATATTTCACACAAGCCCCGACTAAGCCCTTTACGAAAGGCCGTACGGCTGGTATAATAATGTCGAATTGTATGTGAGGCGCGCCTCGGAGCATGTGCGCGCCGATATGGATACGAAACACGCGAAAAAACGGCGGAGAGGCCGGATTTGGAGGAGTCAACATGAAGTATACGGCGGCAATACTGACGGTGAGCGACCGTTGCTCCAGAGGTGTGCGCGAGGACACGACGGGGCCGGCCCTGGCCAAGATGCTGACCGACGAGGGCTGGGAGGTTGTCACCACCCGCGTAGTACCCGACGAGTTTGAGATTATCAAGGGCGAGCTGGTGCGGTGCAGCTATGACTTGGACGTGTGTCTGGTCCTGACTGCGGGCGGCACGGGCTTCTCGAGGCGCGACGTGACGCCCGAGGCCACCGAGGCCGTAATAAGCAAGGTCGCGCCGGGCATACCCGAGGCGATGCGCGCCGCGGCGCTCAAGACCTCGGACAGCGCAATGCTCTCCCGCGGCATAGCCGGGCTGCGCGGCGGCACCCTGATTATAAACCTGCCCGGCAGCATGCTGCCAGCGACCAGCTCCCTGAATGCAATCTTGCCCGCGCTCAAGAAGGGCATAGACAGGCTCAGACGCCAGGGCTGAGCCGCCGGGAGAATAAATTCGCCCCGTACCGCATGGCTGGAATGCTGTGCGGTACGGGGCGTTTTGCTTTAAAAAACGGCGTAATGTGTACAAAACGGGCAAATTTGGCGGAGCGCTCAGGCGCGCCTCCACTTTGCGCCCTGGGGGGTGTCGATAATGGTGATACCTTCGGCGGCGAGCATGTCGCGGATGCGGTCGGCCTCGGCGTAGTTCTTGGCCTTCTTGGCGGCGGCGCGCTCGGCGAGCAGGCCCTCGATGCGTTCGTCGTGCTCTTCCTCGGGCTCGGCGTTCTTCTTGCGCAGCTCTGCGGCCTTTTCAATGAGGCCCAGGCTCAGCACACGGTCGAAGTCGGCCACGGCGGCGAGGCGGGTGGCGTCGTTGGTCTTGGCCTTGACGGCGTCGTAGAGCGCGGTGACGGCCAGGGAGGTGTTCAAATCGTTGTCCAGCGCGTCGGTGAACTTTGCCTTGAGCTCAGCCAGGACGGCCTCGTCTACCTCGCCGTCCTCGGGCTTGAGCGAAGCTATGCGGCTGACGAGCTTCTCGTAGGCGCTCTCGGCGTTGTCGAGGTTTTCCCAGCTGAACACGAGGTTCTTACGGTAGTGGCTCTGCAGGCAGAAGAAGCGGTAGGCCAGGGGGTCATAGCCCTTCTCCTGGAGCAAACTGACAGTCAAAAACTCTCCGCTGGACTTGCTCATCTTGCCGCTGGTGGTGTTCAAGTGGTGCACATGTACCCAATAATTGCACCATTTGTGGCCGAGATAGCTCTCGGACTGGGCAATTTCGTTAGTGTGGTGGGGAAAGGCGTTGTCTATGCCGCCGCAGTGGATATCGAGGTCCTCTCCCAGATGCTTCATGCTGATGCCGGAGCACTCGATGTGCCAGCCGGGGTAGCCGACGCCCCAGGGGGAATCCCACTTGAGGGCCTGGTCCTCAAACTTGCTCTTGGTGAACCAGAGGACGAAGTCGTTCTTGTTGCGCTTGTTGGTGTCCTCCTCGACGCCCTCGCGCACGCCGACGTCCAAATCGTCCGCGTCGAAGTCGTTGAAAACGTAGTACTTTTCGAGCTTGCTGGTGTCGAAGTACACGTTGCCTCCGGCGAAGTAGGCGTAGCCGGTGTCCATGAGTTTGGAGATTATCTTGATGTACTCGTCGATGCAGTTGGTGGCGCGCTCTACGACGTCGGGGGTCTTGATGTTGAGCTTGGCGCAGTCGTCAAAGAAGGCGTCGGTGTAGAACTGGGCTATTTCCATGACGGTCTTGTGCTCGCGCCTGGCGCCCTTGAGCATCTTGTCCTCGCCGGTGTCGGCGTCGGAGCTGAGATGGCCGACGTCGGTGATGTTCATAACGCGCTTGACGTTGTAGCCGGCGTAGCGCAGGTATTTCTCGAGCACGTCCTCCATGATGTAGCTGCGCAGGTTGCCGATGTGGGCGTAGTGGTAGACGGTGGGGCCGCAGGTGTACATCTTCACGATGTCGGGGTGGTTGGGTACGAATTCTTCCTTAGTGCGCGTGGCGCTGTTGTAGAGCTTCATGCTGTTTCCCTCTCCTTTGCATTGTCTCCGGCCGCGAGCGCGGCCTTGAGTTCGTTGAGTTCCTTCCTGAGCGCCACGACCTCCTGGACCAGGGGGTCGGTGACGTGTATCTGCTCGACCTTTTCGACGTAGTTTACCTTTTCGCCGTTCTGCTTGACGACGCGGGCAGGTGAACCGACGGCGGTACTGCCTTCGGGTATCTCGCGCAGTACAACGCTGTTCGCCGCGACGCGGGAGTTGTCGCCGACCTTGAAGGGGCCGAGCACCTTTGCGCCGCAGCCGATGAGCACGTTGTTGCCGATGGTCGGGTGGCGCTTGCCGGTCTCCTTGCCGGTGCCGCCGAGGGTAACGCCCTGATACAGCAGGCAGTCGTCGCCAATCTCAGTGGTCTCGCCGATTACGATGCCCATACCGTGGTCGATGACGAGGCGCTTGCCAATCTTTGCGCCGGGGTGTATCTCAATGCCGGTCTTGTGGCGCGTGCGCTGTGAGATGTAGCGCGCGAGGAATTTGTGCTCGTGCTCGTAGCACCAGTGGGCCAAGCGGTGGTTGGCAGTGGCACGGATGCCGGGGTACAGGAGCAGTATCTCCAGCGTGCTGCGCGCGGCGGGGTCGCGCTGCTTGTAGGCTTCGACGGTCTCCATGAGGTCCTTAAACATTTTTCTTCCTCCAAAAATTTTGAGATTTCCGGGAGGAATAGCGAGAAAGCGGAAATACGCGCCCGACGCCGCGCCCGGCCCTAACAGTGACCGCACAAACGAAAAAACCTCCCATGCCCTAAGGCATGAGAGGCGTAGTTACACGCGGTTCCACTCTCGCTTATCACTCTCCGGCAGATAACCGGGTCGGCCTTAACGCGGCCGGTACGGGACGGCATTTCCTCCGTCCTCGGCTCCGGGGCGCATTTCACGCTCTGCTCAGCCAGTTCCGCTTGCAGCCAGGACGGCATTGCCGTCTCAGGCGGAACCTCTCTGCGGCCGGCGTGGGGCGCTACTTTTCCCCTTCATCGCCATTTGCTCTAGTATATTATCACAGCTTTAAAAGTGTGTCAAGCGTTTTCGTCAGACTTTTACTCCGCTGCGGCAATGGCCTCGGCCAAGTTGATGTCCCCTGTGTAGTAGGCGCGGCCGATGATGGCCCCGTAGAGGCCCAGGGAGCGCAGGCGCGCAACGTCCTCCATGGATGAGACGCCTCCGGAGGCGATGAGCTTTATGCCGGGGTGGGCGGCCATTATCTCGCCGTAGAGAGCGGCGTTTGCCCCGCGCATCGCTCCGTCGCGGGCGATGTCGGTACATATGACCGTGTCTATGCGGAATTCCTCCATGCGCCGGAAGAAGTCGTCGGCCGTGACGCCGGAGCTCTCAAGCCAGCCCTTGACGGCTACAACGCCGTCCTTCAGGTCCGCACCGGCGGCAATTTTCCCGGGATATTCCCTGGCTGCGGCCTCGAGAAAAGCCGGGTCGCTTACGGCCGCAGTGCCGAGTATGGCGCGCCCCACGCCCGCCGAGAAGGCCTCGCGCAGAGCGGACATGTCCCTTATCCCGCCGCCGAGCTCTATAAAGAGGCCCGTGGCCTCGCAGATATTTCGCGCCGTTGCGAGATTCGGCATCCCGCCGTCGCGGGCCCCCTCCAGGTCTACCATGTGAATCTGCTTTGCCCCGGCGGCGGCGAAGTCTCGCGCCACGGACACGGGGTCTGTGCTGTACACCGTCATCTGTGCATAATCGCCCTTATAGAGCCTCACGGCCTTGCCCTCATACAGGTCAATAGCTGGGAAAATAAGCAAGCTCAACCCTCCATAGCGCAGAAGGCGCGCAGTATGTCGAGCCCGGCGGGCCCGCTCTTCTCCGGGTGGAACTGACAGCCGCAGACGCAGCCGTTTTCAACGGCGGCGGTGAGGTCTTGGCCGTAGTCGGTGGTGGCGGCCAGGCTGTCGTCGCAGTCGGAGGCAAAGTAAGAGTGGACGAAGTAGACAAATTCGCCCTCCCTGGTATTGGCCAGGATGCGGCTCGGCTTTACCTTGTGCAGAGAGTTCCAGCCCATGTGCGGTATCTTGAGCTCAGCCGGGAGCCGGCCTTCCATGGCTACGACGTCGCCTTTGAGCAGGCCCAGGCCGCGGTGCTCGCCGTACTCGAAGCTGCGCTCAAAGAGCAGCTGCATGCCCAGGCATATGCCGAGCAGCGGCTTGCCCCTATCCGCGGCGGCGTAAACGGCCTTGTCCATGCCTGAGGCGCAGAGCTTGCCGTATGCGTCTGCGAAGGCGCCCACGCCGGGGAGTATGACGTGGCTGGCGCCCGCTATCACGGCAGCGTCGTTCGTTACCACGCTTTCCGCGCCTATCGCTGTGAGCGAGCGGCTGAGCGAAAACAAGTTGCCGACGCCGTAATCTATAATTGCTACCATCAGAGCACCCCCTTGGTGCTGGGCAGGGCGTCGCCGGTGACGGACACGGCCTGCTTCAGCGCACGGGCGAGGGCCTTGAACATGCCCTCGATGATGTGGTGTGAGTTCACGCCGTCGAGCTGGCGGATGTGCAGCGCGAAGCAGCCGGTGTTCACCAGCGCCTGCATGAATTCCCGCACGAGCTCGGTATCTAAACCGCCCACGCTGGCGGCCGGGATGTCGGTGTCAAAGCGAAGGCAGGGTCTGCCCGAGAGGTCGACGGCGCAGAGGATGAGCGCTTCGTCCATGGGGATGAGGGCGCTGCCGTAGCGCTCGATGCCGCGCTTGCCGCCGAGGGCGCCGCGCAGAGCTTCGCCGAGGGCAAGGCCGACGTCCTCCACGCTGTGGTGACCGTCGACGTGCAAATCCCCCCTGCACTCAACCTCCAGCCCAAAGCCGCCGTGGCGTGAGAGCTGCTCGAGCATGTGGTCGAAAAAACCTATGCCGGTGGAGACCCTGCACGCGCCGCCGTCCAGGCAGAGCTTGACGGCCACGTCCGTCTCTGCGGTGGTGCGCTTGACTTCGTATGTCCTCATAATCGTCCCCCTTTATCCATTCGTGCGCCGGTGAGACCGGCCTGCTGCTATTATACAACAAAGCACGGTACAAAGTCGATAGCCTGCTTTGCTTTTTTAGCGAAAAAAAGAGCCGTCCATTGCGGGCGGCCCTTTGTGTGTTTTGCGATTATTCGTTGGGGACGATTGCGAAGCACCTGGCGGGGAAGCCGACGCCGTCGCGCAGCTTCGGGAAGGAGCATACTATGATGCCTCCTACGGGCGGGCACTGGTCGAGGTTGCGCATGACCTCTATCTGGAAGCGGTCGACGGCGAGTATGTACTGCTCGCCGGGGTAGGGGTAGGCGCCCTCCTTGGTGGTGACGGAGGCGGGGTCGGTGTCCGCGGGCTCGTGGCCGATGGCGCCGATGCTGCGGTTTTCGACGAGCCACTTTATGGCCTCGACGTCCCAGCCGGGGTAGTGGGGCTGTCCGTTTTCGTCGGGGTTGTCCAGGTTGGACTTCTTGTACCAGTCGCTGCGGAAGGCTACGAAGGCGCCTTCGGGGATGCGGCCGTACTGCTCCTCCCACTTCTGGATGTCCTCAACTTTGAGCATGAAATCGGGGTTGGCGGCGCACTCGGCGCTCTTGTCTATCACGACGAGGGGGAATACCAGCTCGTTTACGCCTATCTCGGCCATTGTGCGGCCCTTCTCGTGGAAGTGGCGCGGGGCGTCGACGTGGGTGCCGTACTGGCTGGCCACGCTGTACTGGATGCAGCGCATGGGGGCCATCATGTCATCCGGCGTACCGGGCATGTAGTCGAAGAGCAGCGTGCCTTCGAGCGGCTTGAAGCCATACCAGTGCGGGGTTTCGGGGCTGAGCTCATGGGTGAGGTCGACCCACCTGTACTTGTCGCTCTTTAGCTCGCTGAGAGTGTTCCACAGTGTCGTGTTCATGATTTCTTCCTCCAATATCCGTATATTTCCCAATCTTTCCGCGCTTGACGCAGGAAAGGGCGGGTGCTATAATAAAAGCAAGAGGGGCGCTTACCCGTGGCACCGGGTAACGGCTCTTCCTCGAAAGATTTGTAACCTGAAGAAATGGCCGTTCTCTTTGCTGGGGGGCGGTTATTTCTTTGTTACCGTAATAACTCCGAAGATAACAACGGCTATCAGGTTAAAGAGCATAATCGTCTCTTGCACCGTCATGTTGTCACCTCCTTTATGTAAGGAGGTCGAGACGTTCCCCTCTCGCTCGTGCGTATTTTAGCACATCAAAGTGTGTTTGACAAGAATTAGCGCCGCACCCCTTAATTGGAGTGCGGCGCTTGTCTTATTCCTCAAATTATGCCTCAAAGCAGCCCTCGAAGGCGCTGCCTGCGGCGGTTTTTGCATCCTCGGAGAGGATGGCGTAAAAGACGTAATTGCCGGTGGTCCAGACCTTTGCGTTCTGGAGCTTCGGGAACTCATCGGGCAGGTATTCGGGCATCCAGGCGTCGAGGCGCAGCTGGAGATAGTCGTTTACCGCTGTGCTCAGGGCTTCGGTCTGGGCCTCGTCCGCGCCCTTGAAGAGCCCGAACTCGTCTATCGTAGTGCCGACGTTTGTGGCCATGACCAGGCACTGCTCATAGTCGCCGCTTGTGAGCTTGAACATGTTCTCGATGTAACTCGCGTCCATTTCGGCCATGCCGTCAGTGGGAACGGCGCCTTCAATGGCGGAGACCACGGAGTCAAAACCGGGATCGACCGTGTTCTCGCTGCCGCAGGCGGACAGCAGAGCCAGGCAGAGCGCGAGTAAAAGAAGCATTGCGGCGCGCTTTCTCATAAGATCACCCTTTCACAATGGGAGGCCCGCTTTCACGAGCCTCCCGGTTCCGTGCGGTATTGCTGTGCTTACAGATAGGCGTGGGTGCGCAGATAGTTCAGGACCTCGGTGAAGCCCTGGGCGTTGAGGTGGATGTAGTCGCCGTTCTGCAAATCGTCGCGCAGCCAGCCCTCGGAGTCCTTGAGGACGGAGCAGGTGTCGGAGTAGCGCGTACCGGTCTCGGCGGCGACTTCCTTAATCCACTCGTTGGCGGCGTTTATCTTATCGTTGTTGATGCTGTCGAGCTGCGCATAGCTGCGGCCGACGGGGTAGATGCTGTTGCAGATTATCTTCGTGTTCGGGCTGGCCTGCTTCACGGCGTTGATGACGCCGGTGTAGCACTCCTTGAAGTAGTCCTCATCCATGGAGGCCACGCCGTTCACGCCGAGTGTGATGACCAGATACTCGGGCTGCTTGAGCGCGGCGGCCTCGGCAATCGTAATCTCAGGGCCGTCGGGGGTCGGGCAGCGCACGGTGGCGGTGGCGTAATTGAATAGGGCCAGGGTGCCGCTGGTCGGGGTCCAGACCTGCTCACTCTCGAGCTCGCCGGTGAGCAGCGGGGCCTCATTGCTGTAATACCAGAGCCCGTAGGTGGTGCTGTCGCCGAGGAAGGTCAGGCGGTCTATGTAGGCCTGCCCGGCGTCGGCAGTCTCGCCCAGTACGACGCTGGTGGTTGTGGGCTCGGCTGTGTTGGGGTCGGTGGAAGCAGAGCCGGGATCGCCGGTCTCGCTGCCTGGTTCTACAGTACCCGTACCGCCGGCGGACTCAGTCGGAGCCGCGGGGGTGGTTATGGGCACTTCGTCGCCGGTGCCGCAGCTGGAGAGTATAAGCGAGAGCAATACGGCCACGAGGCAGATGAGTATTCCGCCTGTCCAGAGTACAAATACCGATGATGACTGTGTTTTGCGTTTCAAGATGGGTTCTCCTGGTTTCGCAGGGGCCAAAGCCCCGGGATTTGCCGAAGGGCGGATGTGCCGCCCCACGAAGGAGACGGCACATCGGGTTATGAGGGGATTATTCCTCGGCGTCCTTCTTGGCCTCGTCGATAATCTTCTGCTGCACGGCGGCGGGGGCCTCCGCGTAGCGGACGAACTCGAGCGTGAAGCTGCCGCGGCCCTGCGTCATGCTGCGCAGGTCGATGGCGTAGGAGCTCATCTCGGCCATCGGCACCTCGGCTTCGACGGTCTGCATGCCGCCCTCGGCGTTCATGCCCATGACCGTGCCGCGGCGCTTGGAGCTGATATCGCTCATGATATCGCCCATGTTGGCGTCGGGGATGGTGACCTTCAGCAGCCCTATCGGCTCTAGTATGACGGGGCTGGCGTTAATAAGTTCCTTATAAGCGAGAGAAGCCGCAGTCTTGAACGCCATTTCGCTCGAGTCGACGGGGTGGTAGCTGCCGTCGTAGAGGGTGGCCTTCAGGTAGACCATGGGGTAGCCGGCGAGGACGCCCTTGGTGCAGCACTCGCGCAGGCCCTTTTCGACCGCGGGGAAGAAGTTCTTCGGGACGCTGCCGCCGAAGACGTTCTCGGCGAAAATCATGTCCTCCTGCTCCTCCTGGGGCTCGAACTCTATCCAGACGTCGCCGAACTGGCCGTGGCCGCCGGACTGCTTCTTGTGACGGCCGTGGGCCTTGAGCGGCTTGCGAATCTTCTCGCGGTAGGCCACGCGGGCGGGGCTGAGCTCGACCTCGACGCCGAACTTGTTCTTCAGCTTGTTGCACAGCACGTCGAGCTGGATGTCGCCGGCGCCGGCGATGACCATCTGCTTGGTCTCGGCGTTGTTGGTGATGGTGAAGGAGCGGTCCTCGTCGTTGAGGCGGGTGAGGCCCTGAGCCACCTTGTCCTCCTGACCTTTCGTCTTGGGCGCGATAGCCATGGAGTAGCAGGGGGTGGCGAACTCGATGCCGGGGGCGGCCTCGACGGCCTTGGCGTCGCAGAGGGTGTCGGCGGTCTTGGTGTCGGAGAGCTTGCTCACCGCGCCGATGTCGCCGCAGGATATCTCCTGGACCTCGACGTTCTTCTTGCCCTGCATGAAGTAGATGTGGCCGAGCTTCTCCTGCGCGCCGGAGCGGGCGTTGGTCAGGGTCATGTCGGGGGTGACCTTGCCGGAGATGACCTTGAAGAGGCTGAACTTGCCGAACTGGTCGCTCATGGTCTTGTAGACGATGGCGCGGGCCGGGCCGGACTCGTTGACAGGCTCGCCGCCCTCGTGCGGGGCGGGGAAGAAGTTCTTTATGGCGTCGAGCAGCTCGAGGGTACCCATGCCGGTGGAGGCGCTGCCGCAGAACACGGGGACAATCTCACCCTCGGCAATGCCGGTGGTCAGGGCGCCGTATATCTCGTCGGCGGAGAGCTCCATGGTCTCGAGGTACTTCTCCATGAGCTCCTCGCTTGTGCCGGCGGCGTTCTCGGCGATCTCGTTGTAGAGCTCCTCAACGCGGTCGGCCATGCTGTCGGGGACGGGGCACTCGCTGCGCTTGCTGCCGTTGTACTTGTATGCCTTGCGGGCGACGATGTCGACAATGCCGACGGGCTTGCCGCCCTCGACGATGGGCGCGGCCATCGGGCTGACGCTTGGGCCGAACTTCTCGCGCAGGGCGTTCAGGGCCGTGAAGTAGTCGGCGTGCTCCTCGTCGAGCTTGGAGATATAGATGGCCTTGGGCAGGTTGGCGTCATTGAGGCTCTTCCAGGCCTTCTCGGCGCCGACGTTGACGCCGTCCTTGGCGGAGACGACTATGATGCCGGTGTCGGCGACGCGCAGGGCCTCGACAACCTCGCCGGCGAAGTCAAAATAACCCGGGGTGTCCAGGATATTTATCTTGGTTTTCTGGTAGTCCGTGTACATCGTGGACAGGGAAATGCTTATCTGGCGGCGAATCTCCTCTGCGTCGAAGTCGGAGACGCTGTTACCGGAGGCGGTGCTGCCCATGCGGTCGGTGACGCCGGTCAGGAACAGGATGCTCTCCGCGAGGGTGCTCTTGCCATTGCCGCCGTGGCCGAGCAGAGCGATGTTGCGGATGTCTTTTGTTGCGTAGCTCATGTGTGGGTTCACTCCTTCTTATATTTGAAACGTAACGTTTTCCCAAAAATCAACCATCTAATTATATAATACTTTGGCTGGTTTGGCAATAGCTAAAAAAGCAATCATTTTTATGCCGCGGCGGGCTGTGCAAAACGACAAACAGCGCGATTATCCGTCACATTAAGCCGCCGGAGACCATGTTAAGCCGTCTATGACAGACTCAAGCAATTCCCGCTCGTTCTCCGCGGAGAAGAGGCCCATGTCGTATTTTCGGCCGTCTATGTAGAGCTGGCCGCCGTCGGTGAGGACTATTCCGGCCGTGCCGCCGCCGCGCCTGTCCACGATGATTTGCAGTTGGCGCTCGCCCTCAAGGTCCCAATGCGCCTGACGGAAGGGCGTGAGCAGCGTGCGGTGAAATTTCACGTCACCGAGCCGTTCTCCCAGCTTCTCGAGCTCGGGCGAGCCGGGCGTCAGTACGGCCTCGTAGTTTTCGTTGGATATATTCCCATCCTCGACGCTCAGCCGGGTGTAAAAGGCTGAGACGCCGCTCTCGACGCCGTAGCGGGCCGAGAAGCTGAGCGGCCAGAACAGCCACAGCAGGAGAGCCGCGGCGATGACGGCTGCGGCTATGGCGATGCCGGCCTTGCGCTTTAACGAAGCGTCCATGCACGATCCCCTTTCAAAAAAGCCCCCCAAGACGCGCTCGGGGGGCTGAGTTGTGTGTCAATGCGCACCGGCTACGGACGCGACGACGCCGGGCAGGGTGAATACGGCCATGTAGGCCAGGAGCCAGGCCACGCTGAGCCCGGAGCCGAAGGCGTACAGGGCGAAGGCCAGCAGTACGCCGGAGACGGCGCAGACGAGGCTCAGCACGGTGCCCAGCTGGGCGGATATGTAGCAGCGGCGGCCGCAGCCGGCGACCTCCATGTAAGCGCCCAGGCCTTCGCGGGCCATCAGGGCGCAGGCGCGGCTCTCGTCGGAGGGTGAGGCGCCGGAGACGGCGTAGCGCACGGCGTAAAGCGGGAAGTCGAAACCGTCGGTGGGGATACCGTACTTGCGGTGGAGCATGAGCGGGGTCACCAGGAAATCGCGCACGGCGAAAATAGGCGCGCGGCGGCTGCGCAGGCAGCTGACAAGCGCCTTGCCGACGCTGGGCACGGGGCTGTACTCAATGTTGAAGATGCCGCTGAGCACCCCGCTGATGGCCACAAACACGGCGCTGCGGTCGGCGAGCTTCTGCGGGACCATTATGCCCATCAGGCGCATGAAGGCCGCGCTGCCGCACAGTACCTCCTCGCCCGCGATGAGGGCCGTCAGTCCGCCGCCCTCGTGGCAGCAGAAGTCCTCAACGCGGCGCATGGCGTAGCCGTTGCGGCGCAGCAGCTCCGAGAAAAGGGGAGAGAGCACGCTGCCGGAGGCAATCACTACGCTGCCTGCGTCGGCTATGACGCGCTCCGGCGAGGAACCGGAGAGTATGCGTATGGACTGAATTTTCACGCTCTCGCCGGGGAAGAGGTCGGAGTCGGTCACAACCATGCCCACGGCCCTGCCTATATCGCGCATACCGGGCCAGCCGGCTACAGCCGCGCCCCGCCTGTAGGCGCGCAGGGCCAGCAGGAAATAGGGCAGGGGGCAGGCCACGAAGGCCGCGCAGGGGGCCGCGCAGGCGGTCGTGGCGGCGAGGATGCGGAAGAAATATGTCCAGCTGCCGGAGATGCCTGTGGCCACGAGGGAGAGCAGGAAGCTTCCAACAACCAGCCAGGGAGCGGCTCCGGAGAAGGCGCTTTCCGCCGCGTCGGGTTCCTCACAGCGGTGCAGCCAGCCTTCGAGGCTGGCCTTTGACTTCATGAGCACGGAGCCATCGCGCCCGTCTATGCCGCTCTCTGCGGTGACGGTTATCGGGTCCTCGGCCAGCTCGCGGGCCTTGGCCGAGAAGCGCAGCGCCCGCGCCTCCAGCAGCGCGCCGTAGAGCGCGAACACCATGCTGAGCGCGCTGGCAGCGCACATGGGCGTGCCCCAGCCCGCAGTACCCGCGGCGTAGCTTATCGCGGCGTCGAGCGCGCTGGCTATACATGCCAGGGAGACCAGCGACCACATGCCTATGCGGCCGCGCACCAGGCTCATAATACCTGATGTGAACACGTCCAGGCCGAGCATGACCACGGTCAGCTCCAGCACCAGGCACACGAGGCTGGTGACCTTCAGGTCGCTGCCCAGAGCGCCGAAGGCGGGCAGGCCGAGGGATATCCACAGCAGGGCCAGCATGGGGAAGAGGGAGAGGCGGAAGCGTATACGCAGGGAGTTCACGTTTCCGGCGTAGTACTTCGCGGCCTTGTTGGCGGGCAGCTCCTCGCCGATGTCCTCGTCGTCCTCGGGGGCGACTGCCTCGCCTGCGGTCTGCGCATTGCCGAGCTTCACGCCAAGCACGGCCAGAAGGGCAAGGACGGGGTTCTTGGCGCGCGGGGCGCGGCCGTAGTCGCGGCGCGGGGCGTTCTCGCTGTCCTCGGAGGCATAGCCGTAGCCCTCGTCGGAGTCCACGCCGTAATTGCGGACGCCGTCGTCCGGCGCATAGTCATGTATGCCGCCGTCCGGGCCTTCGTCGTAGCCGTGCGGGCCTTCGTAGGCTTCCGCGTCGCGGCCGTCTGCGCCGTAGTCCTGCACGTCGTAATCGAATCCGGTGCCGCCGGCTATGTTCTCGGCCTCGCGGCCGGGGGCATATGCGCTGCCGCTGAAGCTGTGAGGGGCGGCGTCATAGCGGGCGCTCCAGGCGGAGCTGCGCCGCTCGGCCTCGGCGACCACATCGTCCAGGCTGCGCTTCTTCGGCGCGGAGTAGACCTTCACGTCCTCGTCGCCGTCGGGGAGCTGTGCGCTCGGACGATAGACCTTTACGTCGTCGTCGCCGGCGAAATCCGGCTCTCCGGAGGGCTCGGGCGTGTACTCGTCCTCCTCGGGGACGCTCACGCGGCGGGTGAGGCGCTCAAAGCTGCGGCGCAGGCGGCCGGTGTAGCCGTAGGCCTCGCGCTCGTAATCGGGCTCGTATTCCGGCTCCGGAGGGGAGGCATACCCGGCAGAATCGCTGTCTATGCCCGCGTAGAGCCCGCCGTCCTCGTCCTCAAAGTCTATGCTGCTCTCCGGAGAGACTTCGGGCTCCGGCGAGGCATAGGGCGCGGCGTCGGGATAGTCCGCGTACTCGGCCAGGATGCTCTCCAGGCTCGGGGACTCGTCGTTTTCGGTTGTCAGCTTATCTATGTCCAGCAAATGTTACACCTCTGACTGCCGCTGCCGCAGCACCTCATATATAAGTACAGCTGCGGCGGCGGAGGCGTTGAGCGAGCTAACCCGCCCACGCATCGGTATGCTCACCAGTACGTCACAGCACTCGCGCACCAGACGGCCCAGGCCCTCGCCCTCAGAGCCGATGACCAGGCAGATGGGGCCGGTGAGGTCGGTCTGCCACATGCCGCTTTCGCCCTCGGCGGCCGCGCCGTAGACCCATACGCCGCGCTCCTTGAGCTCACGAAGCACTGCGGGGATGTTCGGCACGCGGGCCACGGGCAGGTACTCGGCGGCGCCCGCGCTGGTCTTGTCCACCACGGCGGTGAGGCCCGCGCTGCGGCGCTTGGGTATGATGACGCCGTGCGCGCCCGCGCACTCGGCCGAGCGTATTACGGCGCCCAGGTTGTGCACGTCGCTTATCTCGTCGCACACGACGATGAAGGGGGCTTCGCTGCGCTCTTCGGCAAGGGCGAAGATGTCGTCCACGGAGGCGTACTCGGTAACGGCGGCGACGGCGATCACGCCCTGGTGCGAGCCGGTTACGCTCATCTCGTCGAGCTTGCGCCTGTCCACCGTGACGACGGCGATGCCGCGCTCCTTCGCGCGGGATATTATGCGGCCCAGGGCGCTGTCACCCGTGCCGCGGGCGACGAACAGCTTGTCGATGGACCTACCGGCCCTCATCGCCTCGTTGACCGCGTTGCGGCCCTCTATCAAATCAATCCTGTCATTCCTGCGCTCTGCGTCCATGACGGCCTCCGTACTAAGCATAGTGATACAGATAAGACTATACCACAACGCCGCGAAAGAATAAAGGCCTAAATTGCGGGAATTTGTAAAATCTCGCCGGGGTCATTACCGGCAAGGCTTCCGCATATTCTGCAAGGGGGTGGTGAGATGGAAGGAACATGGCCGCTTATACTCGACGGCGTGGAGTGCGGCAGCGTGACGGCGGAAAAGCGCGGGGCCTACACCCTGTTCACGGCCCGGGCGCTGTACACGGGCGAGGTGAAGCGCATCTCGCTCTACGGCGGCGGTGCGGAGGGCTATTTGGGAGTGCTTTCGCCGGACGCAGACGGCGTGTCGCTCACGAGGAAGCTCACGCGCAGCGGCATGGCCTCGTTCCCGGAGCGGCCGGAGTACGCCGCCGAGGCCGGCGGTGGGCCGGAGCGGGAGCGCGCGCCGGAGAGGGCGGAGGAACAGGTACAGGCAGAGCAGGGGGAACCGGATGCGGTTCCCTCCGACGGCGAGCTCTGGTACGCCTCGCCGGACGGGACGCTGTCGCGCTTCGACGGGCAGCGGCTGCTGGTGGCCCTGCCGAGCGAGAACGTGCGTGTGCCGGACTGGGCAAAGCACGTCGTACAGCGCATAAACGGCCGGGAATACGTTGTATTTCCGCGCTGAGGATGGTATAATCGGCTCAAGAAAAACTACACCAGATAGCGGAGGGATAAACCATGCTGATGACAGATATAATAGGCAAAAAGCGCGACGGCGGAGAGCTGAGCCGTGAGGAGATAGAGTTTTTCATCAAAGGCGTCGTGGACGGGAGCATACCCGACTACCAGACCAGCGCCCTGCTTATGGCCATAGTGTGGCGAGGGATGACCCGCCGCGAGACGCTGGACCTCACGCTGGCGATGATGCACTCCGGAGAGACGCTGGACCTGAGCTCCATCACGGGCGTCAAGGCCGACAAGCACTCCACGGGCGGCGTCGGCGACAAGACCTCGCTCGCGCTGCTGCCGATGGTTGCGGCGCAGGGCATACACATGGCCAAGATGTCGGGCCGCGGCCTCGGCCACACCGGCGGCACCCTGGACAAGCTGGAGAGCTTCAAGGGCTTTTCAAGCGCCCTGACGGACGGGCAGTTCCTGCGCCAGGTACAGGACGTGGGCTTTGCCATCGCGGGACAGACCGCAGATTTGGACCCGGCGGACAAGAAGCTCTACGCCCTGCGCGACGTGACCGGCACGGTGCAGAGCATCCCGCTCATCGTGAGCAGCATCATGTCGAAGAAGCTCGCGGCGGGCGCCGACGTAATTGTACTCGACGTCAAGGTCGGTTCCGGCGCGTTTATGAAAACTGAGGAGGACGCGCGCACCCTCGCGCGGGAGATGGTGGAGATAGGCACGCTCGCCGGGCGAAAGACGGTCGCCTGCATCACGGACATGGACCAGCCGCTCGGGAACGCTGTCGGCAACGCGCTGGAGGTCAAGGAGGCTCTCTCGCTGCTCAAGGGCGAATACGGCGGCGAGCTGAAGGAGCTGTGCCTGACGCTTGGCGGCTGCATCCTCACCGAGGCCGGGGCGGCGGCGGACGACGCCGAGGCCCGCGAAATGCTCGAGCGCGGCATAGCCGACGGCAGCGCGCTGGAGAAGTTTGCCGAGTTCATCCGCGCCCAGGGCGGCGACGCGAGCGAGGTCTACGACGCCGCGCTCCTGCCCGAGGCCCCGGTCAAGTACGAAGTCCCGAGTGAAACGGGCGGATACGTCCGGCATATAGACGCCGAGGGCGTCGGCCTGGTGAGCATGCACCTGGGCGGCGGACGTGAGACAGCCGAGAGCGTGATTGACCTGGCGGTCGGAGTGGTGCTGCACAAAAAGCGCGGCGACGCGGTGGGCGAGGGCGAATCCCTGGCCACCATCCACGCCCGCGACGAGGCCTCGGCAGAGAGCGCGGCCAAACTGCTCAGGAGCGCGTACACCATCGGTGCGGACAGGCCCGAAAGCTCGCCTTTCGTCAAGGCAATTATCCGCGCCGGGGACCGGTGAGACCGGTTTTTAAAAGGACGGCGCGTGTAGCGCCCCGGCCAAATTGCATTAGGCTTTGCAGCGCCGGACGGCTGCAAAGCCGCCGTTCGGCTTCCGCAATGTGCATGGCGGCAAAAGCCATGCAACGGATTAAAAAGGAGATACTATGAAGATAACCTGCCTTATTGACAACTGCGCCCTGGACGGCTTCAAAAGCGAACACGGCCTGAGCCTTTGGATTGAAGCCTGCGGACACAAGTTCCTTTTCGACACGGGAGAGACCGACGCCTTCCTGGCCAATGCCAAGGCGCTGGGCATCGACATAGGAGAGGCCGAGTTCTGCGTCATAAGTCACGGCCACCACGACCACGGCGGCGGAATCAGGGCGTTTTTCGAGGCAAACAAGCACGCCAGGGTCTATGTGAGGGAAGGCGCCTTCGGCCCGCGCTATTCCAACAAGCCGGGGGAAGGCAAGCGGTACATTGGAATTGATGCGTCGCTCCAAGGTGGGAAGCGGATTGTTGAAACGGACGAGAGGTGCGAAATTTGTCCGGGAATACTCCTGTTTTCCGGGGTTACGGGAAATGAGCTGCACTCTCCCGCGAACGACGTGCTGATGGGTGCGGACGGGGAGACGCCGGATGAATTTGCCCACGAGCAGAACATGCTGATTGCCGAGGGAGAGCGCCGCGTCCTTATTGCGGGCTGCGCCCATCGCGGCATAGCCAACATAATGCGGCGCGCGCTGGAGCTCTCCGGGGGTAAGCTCGACGCCGTTATCGGCGGCATGCACCTGGCGATACCCGGCACAAGCGACATCAACATACCACTCGTCGACGGCACGGCGGATTACCTGCTCGCCAGCCCCGGAACTGTGTACTATACGGGGCACTGCACGGGCCTGGGGAGCTTTGCGCGTCTCCAGGAGCGCATGGGCGAGCGGGTGAAGTACCTGCACGCGGGCGAGAGCATTGAGCTGTAAACGGGGGCCGGATGAGGACCATCGGGACTGACGGAATTTTCAGCATTGAACCTGTTGAGGGCATAAGCGGCTGGTACTATGGATGCGATTACGCAAACGGGGACCTGTTCGAGGCCGAAGAGCTGTACCGCTCCGGACACAAGGTGACAGGCAACAGGCTTGTCTTGATACGTTACCCGGAGGGGAGCGTTATGTCCCTGCCTGCGGGGGAGCACAGATATTGGGGCAGCCCGGTGGGATACGACGGATGTATATATACGCTGCTTGTGGACTTCGCCGAGGGGAAAATAGAGGTTTCCCGCTTTGGCTGTGGGCGATACGGCTGGGACAGGCTTGCGGAGATAGCGCTGGACAGCATAGAGGACTGCTATAACCTCATGCTTAAGCTCTCGCCGCCCACGCTGGTCAGGCACTCGAGCGACGATGTGTTCGAGACAATCTGGCCGGAGCGGGCCAGGTTCCGGGTCGGCGGCAATGAGGGGCTGTGCGCCCGGCAGGGGACGCGCCTGTATTTCTCGGCATGGTACGAGGATCCAGACTACCATGAGGAAACGCTCGTGCGGGACCTGGCAACGGGCGAAGTGCTTGAGCGGAGGCCCGGCGCACCCTGGCTTATGCCGGACGGGCAGCTGTGGCTGCTTACTAATACCTGATAGCAGTAATAAGGAGAGGCCCTGGGGCCTCTCCTTATTACATCAGCGCCCGGCGCAGGGCAGCAAAAAAGCACCCGCAGGGGTGCTTTTTTGCTTGTGATAGGTTTAGGCGCCGTAGTGCTCCTGGACGTAAGCCATGCCGGCCTCGAGGGCCTTGATGTTGCCGTCGAGGAACTTGGCCTTCTTCTCGCCGAGCTCAACGCGCATGGCGTTGATGACGGCTTCCTTGCTGATGACGTCGGGCTTCTTGGCGATGTAGGCGCCGAGGAAGACCACGTTGGCTCCCTTGAGGTTGCCGATGCTCTCGGCTATCTCGTTGCAGGGGACGTAGACGGCGTCGACGTCGTCACGATCGGTCTTGATGTCGATGATGGAGCTGTTGATGAGCAGCAGTCCGCCCGGCTTCACGTCGCTCTGGAACTTGAGCAGGGAGGGCTTGTTCATGGCGAGGATGGTGTCAGCCTGAGCAATCAGCGGGCTGGCAACGGGCCTGTCGGAGACGACGACGGAGCAGTTGGCCGTACCGCCGCGCATCTCGGGGCCATAGCTGGGCAGCCAGGAGACGTGCTTGCCGCTCTCCATGCCCGCCTCGGCGAGGAACTTGCCTATGAGCAGCATGCCCTGGCCGCCGAAGCCTGCGAATATACACTGTTCCTTCATAACTTATTCGGCCCCCTTATCCTTGTAGACACCCAGCGGGTAGTACGGGATCATGTTCTCCTCGAGCCACTTCATAGCCTCGACCGGGCTGAAGCCCCAGTTGGTCGGGCAGGTGGAGAGGACCTCGACGATGTTCAGGCCATGGCCGTCCATCTGGTACTGGAAGGCCTTCTTGATGGCCTTCTTGGCCTTCATGATGTTGGCGGTGGTGTTCAGGGCCACGCGCTCGGCGTAGTAGCAGTCGGGTATCTGGCTGAGCATCTCGCAGACCTTGATGGGCGAGCCGCTCCACTCCTCGCTGCGGCCGTAGGGGCTGGTGGTGGTCTTCTGGCCGATGAGGGTGGTCGGGGCCATCTGACCGCCGGTCATGCCGTAGATGGCGTTGTTGATGAATATAACGGTTATCTTCTCGCCGCGGTGGCAGGCGTGGACAATCTCGTTGGTGCCGATGGAGGCTAGGTCGCCGTCACCCTGATAGGTAAAGACGCAGGTCTCCGGATGGACACGCTTGATGCCGGTGGCGACAGCCGGGGCGCGGCCGTGCGCGGCCTCAAACATGTCGCAGTTGAAGTAGTCGTAAGCGAACACGGCGCATCCGACGGGGGCAACGCCAATGACGTTGTCCTCGAGGCCGAGCTCTTCTATGCTTTCAGCGACCAGGCGATGCGCTATACCGTGATTGCAGCCGGGGCAGTAGTGGAACACGGTATCGGTGAGCATCTTGGTCTTTTCAAATACTACGGCCATTACAATACCTCCCTCATGCTGAGCAGCTTGGCTTTGATCTCCTCCGGAGTCGGCATCTGGCTGCCGTAGTGACCGAAGAAGTCGACCTTGTTGTCGCCGTTCATGGCGAGCTTGACGTCCTCGAGCATCTGGCCCGCGTTCAGCTCAACGTCCAGGACGGCCTTGACGCCGGGTGCGGTGCCCGCGTCGTGCAGCTCCTTGTACGGGAAGGGCCAGAGGGTGATGGGACGCAGCATGCCGATGTTGATGCCCTCCTCCTTCAGCTCGTCGATGGCGCTCTTGGCTATACGGGCGACGGTGCCGAAGGCGGTGACAATTATCTCCGCGTTCTCCATGTTGTAGGCCTCGTAGCGGACCTCGTTGGCCTCTATCTTGCGGTAGATGGCCTGCAGGTCCTCGTTGTGGACGGTGAGGTCCTCGGTGTTGATGTACATGGAGTTGATGATGGTGCGTCCGGCCTTCTTGGAGAAACCGTGGCCGTTGGCGGCCCAGGGCTTCTTCTCGAGGTCGACGGTGTACTCGTGCATCTCGGGCAGCTCGACGGGCTCCATCATCTGGCAAATCATGCCGTCGGCGACGATCATGACGGGGCACTGGTACTTGTCGGCGGTGTCGAAGGCGACGCTCATAAGGTCGATGCTCTCCTGGACGGAGGCGGGGGCAAAGACAACGAGGTGGTAGTCACCGTGGCCGCCGCCCTTGGTGGCCTGGAAGTAGTCCGCCTGGCCGGCCTGGATGGAGCCGAGGCCGGGGCCGCCGCGCATCACGTTCATGATGACGCAGGGCAGCTGGGCGCCCGCTATGTAGCTGATGCCCTCCTGCTTCAGGGAGACTCCGGGGGAGGAGGAGCTGGTGAGGACGCGCACGCCGGTGCCGGCAGCGCCGTAGACCATGTTGATGGCGCCGACCTCGCTCTCAGCCTGCAGGAAGCAGCCGCCAATCTCGGGCATGCGCTCGGACATGTACTCGGGTATTTCAGTCTGCGGGGTTATCGGGTAGCCGAAGAAGTACCTGCAGCCGCAGCGGATGGCGGCCTCGGCGATGGCTTCGCTGCCCTTCATCAGAGTCAATGCCATGTCTGTTCCCTCCTCATTCCTTCTCGATGCGGATTACCACATCGGGACACGTTCTGGCGCAGGACGCGCAGGCTATGCAGGCCGAGACGTCGGTCATCTCAGCCGGGTGGTAGCCCTTGGCGTTCAGCTTGGTCTTGGAGAGCTGCAGTATCTTCTTGGGGCAAGCGCGGACGCAGAGTCCGCAGCCCTTGCACAGCTCTTCGTTGATAGTGAACTTTACCATGCTTCTACCTCATTTCTAAGATATTTGGGCTTCAGGTTCCTGCTTATTTTTGCGCGTGCTGGTATGTTCTACTTAGGCGGCTTGCAAACGGACAGCCCGTTACAGGCCTTCCTTCGTGAAAGTTTCCCAGTCGCGGTGCATATAGGTTTGGATCGGCATCGGAGTGCCGATAAAGCGCTCGTCACGGCCCTCGGCCATGAACTCGGCGAGGATATCCGGACGGCCGGAGGTGTACAGCACGGGGACGCCGGAGCGCTCGCTGGCCTGGCGTATGACCTCGTAGCCGTCGCGCAGATCGTCGGCGCTGGCGAGGCGGGCGAGGTTCGTGTTGTTGACGAAGCCGTCGACTCTGAGCCTGGAGTGCCGCTGCATGCCCTCCATGAGGGTGAGCAGCTTGTCGCTGGTACCCGCCATGGGGCGGCGGGTGTTGACGACGTTGAGCACCTTCAGGCTGCCCTCGGGCAGGGCCATGAAGTCCTCGTGATAGCGCCCGAGCGCGGTGGCGCCCGCAGGGTCGCCGCCGACGTCGAAGATGACGGTGTCCCAGTCCAGGGCGAAGGCGCTCGCCACCTCGGCGGGCAGCGAGAGAGTTTCCACACTCGAATTCACGAAGTTGGGCGAGACGAGGCGTATCTCCTTCGACTTTATCAGCTCCCCGCGGTCGGTGAGCCGGAAGTAGGTGTTGACCATGTCGAGGTCGAGCAGCTCCACCTTCTTGCCCTCGTTTGCGGCCTGGAAAGCGAAGTTGAGCGCGAGCTCGGTCTTGCCCGAGCCGTAGTTGCCAATGAGAATGACTACCTCTTTCATTGCTGCCTCCGTGAATGTGTTTTTATCAGGGGCCGGGGAGATATATCGGCAGAAAACCGGCCCCCTTTATTTCGCCCGGGCACCCTCCTGCCCGTGTCTATACCTGATTAGGCGTTGACGGCGCCGTTCTTCTCGCCGTACTGGTTGTCGTAGTTGTCCTGGATGCAGCGGATGATGTCGCTGATAACGTCGCAGGTCGGGGTGGGGATGTTGAACTGCTTGCCGTAGTCGCTGATGGCGCCGGTCAGGGTGTCGACCTCGGTGCGCAGCTTCTTGTACAGCATATCCTGGGCCATGCTCGGATAGTAGTCGCTGATGTTGTCGATGATGTGCTGATGGTCGACGCGAATGAACTCGTCGGCGTCCAGGGGGATGCCCTTCGCGTTGGCGACGGCGCAGCACTCACGGATGATGTTGTGGAAGAGCTTCTGGCCGTAGGGGTTGTTCTCGACGTAGCCTATCTTCAGGCGGGTGACGGCGCAGACGGTGTTGACGGTGCAGTTGACGGTGACCTTCTTCCAGATGAAGGGCAGGACGTCCTCGCGGAACACGGCCTCGCAGCCGCCCTTGTTGAAGCAGTCCTCCATGTACTTGCCGGCGGCGACGGTGAGCTCATTGTTCTCGAGCGCGCCGAAGTTCATGATGACGCCCTCGCTCGGGGTGGAGACGCAGCCGCCAGGGCCGTCGAGCGCGGTGCCGATGACGCCGGAGCCGACCATGCAGCGGGAGGCGGGGTAGTACTTGAGCAGCTTGTCATCGTTGCCCAGGCCGTTGATGAGGCTGACGAGGACGGTGTCGGGGCCGATGCAGGGCTTGGCGCCTACGATGGCGCTCTCGAGCTGGTTGGCCTTGGTCATGAATATGACAATGTCCATGGTGCCGATTTCGTCGGCGGTATAGGCAGTCTTAAAACCGGTCAGTACGGTGGTCTTGTCCGGGTAGATAGTGAACTTCATGCCGTTGTCGCGGACGGCGTCCATGTGGGCCTTGTACGGGTCGACAAGGGTCATATCGGCCCCGCCGGCACGAAGATAGCTGGCGAACACGCTGCCGGCAGCGCCGGAACCTATCATTGCGATTTTCATATTTCTCTTCCTCCTAGTTGATGGATGCTTTTATCAAACGTCTCCTCTCAGAGACGGAGATAACTCTCTCAGCCGTTCTCTGCCCCGTATTGATTATTATAGTTGTCCTGGACGCAGCGTATGATGTCGGCCAGGACGCTGTTGCAGGGGGTGGGGACGCCCAGACGCTCGCCGTACATGGCGATTGCGCCGTTGAGGACGTCGACCTCCGTCTGACGGTGGTGGAGTACGGAATCCTGCGCCATGCTGGGGTAGTAATCGCCCAGGTTTTCGCGCAGGTTGGCGATGTCGCCTTCTATGAGCGGCCAGATGTCGCCGACGCCGAGCGCCTTCGCCACGGCGCAGCCCTCTTTCCAGACGTTCATCAGCAGCTTCATGCCCCACTCGTTGTCCATGGCATAGCGCAGGCGCATGCGCGTTACGGCGCAGACGGCGTTGTAGCCGCTGTTGGTGACGGCCTTCTTCCAGAGCAGGACGCGCACGTCGTCCTCAAAGCTCGCGTGGCAGCCGCCGGCCTCGAAACACTCTTCGAGATATTTGCCCGCCGCGTCGGTCTCGGGGCTCTTTTCCACCGCGCCGAAGAACATCTGTACGCCGTCCTCCGGCTTGGCGACGCAGCAGCCGGGCCCGGCCAGCTCCGTGCCTATCACGCCCGCGCCGTACATGATGCGCGTCTTGGGGACGTACTTCATGAGTATTTCGTCGTTGCCGATGCCGTTCTGCAGTGAGACGACCACGGTCTTGTCGCCGACGCAGTGCATGACGTCCGGCATTACGCCGTCCGTCTGCGTGGCCTTGACCATCAGTATTACTATGTCCATGACGGGCAGCTCCGCCGCTGTCGGGGACGTGTGGAAACCGGTGAGGACGCACTCCTCTCCCTTGCAGCGGAAGGTGAGCCCTTCGGCGGCTATGGCGTCCATGTGGGCCTTGTATTTGTCCACAAGGTACATGTCGGCGCCGCCGCGCCTCAGATACGCCGCAAACACGCTCCCGGCGGCGCCGGAGCCTATCATAGCTATCTTCATATTAATCTCCTCCGCTCTGCTTTTATCGCTGGCCGCCCACATCGCTTGGCGCCCTTTATCACTTGCCGCCCTTGTCGTGGCTGCGCTTGAATATGGCAAAGGGGTCCTCCGTGTCGTCGCAGTAGGCGACGAAGTTCAGGCTGGACTTTATATGCTCCGACATGGTCTGGCGCGCAAGAGTTGGTATATGGAGCTTTATAGAGGAAACTATGGCCACATGCTGGTGAACCACCTGGCTGGACCAGGGGTTGGTGCTGCCGGGGTTGATGAACTTGGTCCAGGAGCCCTGGTACATCTTCAGGTTCGGCAGCAGCTCGTTGTAGCTGCGTATGAGGTACTTGTTGCCGGAGGCCTCCACTATGAGCTTGTGGAAGGGCATGTCCGTCTCCTTGAGGCGTATGCCGTCCAGCTTCGGCACGGCCTTCTTGAACTCCGTGGCCAGGCTGTCGAGCTGGGCTATCGCCTCGGGCGAGGCGTTTTCGGCGCACAGCGCCGCCGCCTCGCACTCTATTGCCGTGCGCGCGTCATAAAGGTCTATCATGTCGCGCAAATTCATGTCCGTGACATAGAAGCCGCTGGTGCGCGGCTTTGTCTCCACGAAGCCTATCGCCTGCAGGCGGTTGATGGCCTCCACGACCGGCGTGCGGGATATGCCGAGGTCCGTCGCTATCTGATTGATATTCAACTTGGAGGCTGGGGGAATGTCCAGAACTACAATCTCGTCGTACAATATCTGAGTGACTACGTCGCTCAGCTTGGCGAAGGGATTTTGTTCCAGATAATTTTCAAGCTTTTCTCTATTCATGAAGCAATCATCATCCAAATCATCGACCAAACAAGCAAAACTAAGTGCAATTTTGATGCAGGCGGGCAGGTTTTGCATTTACTAAAGCTACTTTTCATATCTAACTTTAACACAACAGGGAGGGCTAAATCAAGATATATGCAATATTTCCACAAAAGTCACAATAGTGTTCCTTAAAAAATGCGTTTGGAAAATGCAAATCGACTCAAAAAAAGATGGACAAGTTTGTAACAAGCCAACTTCAAGCAGTGCAAAATCGGGGTGAAAGTTTTAACAAGCGTTTGACATGGGAGCAGAATTGGGAGAATTGCGAATTATTGATTTCAAATGAAAGCATATTTACAATTTGTTAAAATTAATTGCCTGTGAATTGAAACAATTTGAATATCGGTCTATAATCCACTTATGTTGCTGCAAAGCAGCTAGAGAGTAGAGAGAGCAAAAAACAAAAATGGGAAGGAGCGCCGAGATTTATGACTGAAAACCCCAATGAAAAATCGGCAGTGACCAAGGGTACATTTGCGGCCGGCTTCTCCGTTGCGAGCGTGTGGTTCGGCACCCACGTTGGCGCGGGCTTTGCAACCGGCAACCAGGTTATCACCTACTACGTCCAATACGGCTGGACAGCCGTGCTTTACCCGCTCATATCCATGGGCATCCTGGCGTATGTCATCTACACCATAATGAAGTTTGCCCGCCTGCGCGGCCTGGACAACTACGCGGATACTTTCCGCGAGCTGTGGAGCCCGTACCCCTGGCTGAGCATTACCTTCGAGATTTTTTACATAGTTATAATTCTCGCAGCAGTTGCGGCAGCAATTTCCGGTGCGGCGCTGCTGGTTGACGACGTGTTCCATTTCCCCGGCGGAACGGAAGAGACCGCCTCCCTGATGAGCACCATACTCGTCGCCGTGCTGCTCATCCTGTTGTGCCTCTTCGGCGTCAAGCTGATAATCGCAGCATCCACGGTGCTTACCGTAGGCATTATAGTTACGGCGGGCCTGATGATAATCATCGGCGTCGCCAACCGTCCGGACGAAGTCGTGGAAGCTTTCAGCCGTCCGCTGGTCACACCAGGCAAGGCGTTTTGGCAGGGCGTTATAATCTACTGCGCCTTCCAGTGCGTCTCCATCCCGCCCATGATAGCCGCGGCCGTAACCCTGAACCAGAAGGGCGTCAAGAAGGCCGGCATTTTCGGCGGCATCATGAACGGCGGCATGCTGGCTCTCTCCGGCCTCATGCTCCTCGGCTGGATGCCTGAGATCGACGCCGCCGGCGCCAGGGCCCTGCCCAACCAGTTCATCTGCTCCAATGTCGGCATGGACTGGCTGCTGGTCGCCTACTCGATACTGCTGTTCTGCGCCTTCGTGTCCACCTGTGTCACGCTTATCTACACGATGATCCTCCGCATAGACAAGAAGTTCTTCCAGCGCGTCAACATCCACGAGCGTATCCGCATGGCTGTCATCGGTGTCATCATGGTCGCCGTCTGCATGCTCATCAGCCGCGTCGGCATCAGCAGCATCATCACCTACGCCTACGGCTACGACGGCTACCTCGCCCTTGTTGCCATCGTCATCCCGGTTATCATCATCGGCAACATCAAGAACAGAAAGTACGTCAAGGAGCACCCCGAGTGCCTCAAGAAGTACGGCAATTCCTGAGAGGACTGATTTGAATTGAAGAATTGGCAGAAATGGCTTATCATCATATGCATTATCGCTGCTGCGGTTCTGCTCGTGACCTTCGGGTTCAAGCTCATGTTTGACTTTGTGCTCGGGCCGCTGCCAACGATCGTTCTCGTGTTCGTCATCTATGGTATAGGCCGCGTCTGGACCCGCTCTCCATCAGACGAGGCCGCCTCGGACGGCGAAGTATAAAACTAAAAGAAGGGCCGCCCCTCACAGGGCGGCCTTTTTGCTGCTCCAGACGCCAGGCAAGCCCTGCACAGCCGTGGCAGAAAATTGTGACTTACCGTCCTTCTGCGTCGTTATATTGGTGAAAGGAGGCGGGGACATGCGAGATGCAAGTGCGCGCGCACGCGAGTTCAACGCCAAATACGACGAATACGCGGCCATGGTCTACCGGCTGGCTATGGTCTACCTGGGCTGTCAC
Source organism: uncultured Eubacteriales bacterium (assembly GCA_900544765.1). Classification (GTDB taxonomy): domain Bacteria; phylum Bacillota; class Clostridia; order Oscillospirales; family Oscillospiraceae; genus Scatomorpha; species Scatomorpha gallistercoris. The sequence goes on from UQWI01000002.1 coordinate 202,839, forward strand.
GCCGACGCCGAGGACGTGGTGCAGGAGGCGTTCCTGCGTCTGCTCTGCAAAGCGCCGGAGTTCACGAGCGCCGAGCACGAGAAGCGCTGGCTCCTGCGCGTCACGGTGAACCTCTGCCGCGACTGCCTCAAGGGCTTCTGGCGCAAGCGCGCGGTGACGCTCGAGGCCGACTGCCCCATGAGAGAGCCGGAGAGCTTCGACGTTGCGGACGCTGTTGTGCGCCTGCCGGAGAAGTACAAGGCCCCCATTCACCTGCATTACTACGAAGGCTACTCGGTAGCCGAGATTTCGGACATCCTCGGCCTCAGCCAGAGCGCCGTAAAGATGCGCATGAAGCGGGGGCGGGACATGCTGAAGCTTGAAATGGAGGACGGAGAATGACTAGAGACGATTACCGCAAGGCCGTCGGCTACTTTGAGCCGGACGAAGGCATGAAGCGGCGTATAGCCGCGGCGCTGGAGCAGCAGCCGCGCCGCAGGGCCCGCCCGCTGAGGCGCGCGCTGGTGGGCACGCTGGCCGCCGTGCTCGTGCTGGCCTCGCTGACGGGCATAGCCATGGCCGCCAGCCCCGAGATACGCCGGGCTGTGCTGAGCTTTTTCCACATAGCCGAAGTGGAGAGGGTGCCGTCTGACGCGACGCCGCTCGGCGGCGAAGCCCTGACCGGGACGGAGATAGGCGATCGCGTCACGGCCTGGTATATAGACATGGACTTTGACGGCGTGTACTTCCCCGAGAAAGTCCGGCTGAACGATGACGGCAGTGTGGACGCGTTCATCGACTGGGTCATAGACGGCGACACGCTGAGCACGTATGAGTATGCGCCGGAGAAAGTCAGCTTTTCTGTCACATGGCGCGGCGCGGAATACTCGGGCGACGTGTATTACTGCGTCTATGACGGCGAGGTGACTGTCTATGACAGCCGGGATGTGCCGTGGTATGCCGCCTCCATACCCGGACGCACTGACGCCGTGCTGCTGTATGTATCGCGCGGTTCACAGGCCGACTACGAACAATACCCCTTCCTGCTCCAGCTTGAGACCGGCGAGGTTGAGGACTTCCTGGCCGGGACGGGCGTGGACGGACTCGAGCTTGCAAACAACTACAGCTTTTCCCCAGGAAACAGGCAACTCTTTGTCACCTGCGGGGACGTGCTGCTCGGCACAAGGGAGTGCTGGTATTTCGACTTCGAGAGCGGCGCGCTTATAGACGCCAAAAATCTGGCAGGTGAGGAAATAAACACGGGTTGGTTTGCTTCTGATGGGACTCTGCTGCTGTATAAGGGCGACGACGAAAACAACACCGTCACATACTGGGCATATGACACCGGCACGAGCAAAACAACCCTGACGCTGGACAGGGCGCGCGTCATAAGGGACATCGAGGAGAACTCCACAGACGGAGCAATCATAGCCGGGAATTATGCCGTGTACGTCGACAGCGAGCGCCATGCGGAGGTCATTGACCTGACGACGGGCGAGCGGAGACCCGTCGAAGGCTTTGCCTTTAATGACGGCGACAGCTTTATGGCGAACAGCGCCGGTACGAAGCTGGTTTATTACAACTATGAAGACGGGTGGACTAGTCTCGGCGTTCTGGACCTGATATCGGGCGGATTTGTCTCCTTTGACCGCGAGGCCGCGGAAGGCGTCAGCGAGGACATACTCTCCTGGTACGACGACGAGTACATCCAGATAGGTGGCACAGCTGCCGACGGCGGCGCGGTGTTCTACCTCTACGACGTCGAGACCAGCGATGCCGCGCAGGAGACGCCGGGTAAAACCACCGCCGGCACGATAACCGGCACCGACATCGGCGATCGCGTCACGGCCTGGTATATTGACACGCAATCAATAAGCACCTATCCCCAACCAAATCACGCCAACTACAGAGCTGACGGTTCCGTCGAATCAATCGTTTATTGGAAAACCAAGGGCGACACTCTCACGCAGTACACAGCAGAGCCGTACACCACGGAGTTTTTGCTTTCGCCCTATGGCATCGACTGCACATGTCAGGTTTCGTGGTACGCTGACGGCGGAGAATGCATGGTATACAGCAACGGCTATGACGAGTCGAGCGGTATACACTATTATGTTCAGGCTGCACCTGAACACGGCAATGCGGCAATACTGTATGTGGAAACGCCCGTCGGAGGCGGCAAAGCTCAGGAAACCACTATCCCTGCCTCCCAAACCGAAAGCTCTCCCGAAGCAACACCGCTTCCCGTGCCGGCCGGCATTTCTGAGCGGGCGAACTACAGAGTGCAGGTCTACCTCTGCAGCCTTGAGACGGGAGAGAGCACCGCGCTCATCGGTAAGACGGAAGCGGAGCGCTTTGTAAACCCGCTGTGGTACGCCTGGAGCCCGGATTTGTCCAAAGCCCTCATAGTCTGCGACAACAACGGCCAGATTGAAACGCTGTACTTCGACCGCGGCGCGGGCGCTGTCCTGAAAGCCGATGAATTGACCGGCGAAAGCGATATTTTGGGGACGTTTATAGACAATGACACGCTGCTGCTTCACACCAACAGCGAAGAGGCGTTCTCAAGCTGGGTATACGAGACCGGCAGCGGCGAGCTCACTGCGGTGATGAAGAACGTGCCCATATACAACGCGAGGCAAAGCGGCAGCTATGGTGTGGCCGCGAGCGAGACCCGCTACGCCGTCTGGGTGGAGAACGGCAGCATATCCATACTGGATTTGGCCACGGGAGAGAAAACGCCCGTCGACGGCTTTGAGCTTCCAAACGGCGCCCGCTTTTATCCGAACGGCGACGGCTCTCGAATAATGTATGTGCTTTTCAGCGACAGCCATGACGCCGTCGAAGAGCTCGGCGTAATAGACGTCGGGAGCGGTGAGTTCACGGTATTTGACCGCGGCGCTGCAATTGACGTTTCTGAGAACGGAGTGTCCTGGTTTAACGACGAGCTTGTCCGCATATACGGACAGAAGCCGGACGGCAGCATATACATTTACCTCTACCAAATCCACTAAGTGGGAAGCCTTCTTTGGCCTTGGGTTCCCATGCAGAGGCATGCCTTTGCATGGGGAAGGAGAAACGTACTTCTCTGGCAGATACAAAATCGCTTCGCGACCGCTACGTTGGGCGGTGAGTACAACTCGGCTGTGCTGCTTGTAAATTTGGCAGCTGCTTTTGGCAAGGGCGGCGCAGCCGACGTTGCCGTTTGCAGCCGCTAATCCGTTCTGCCCTGTGGGATACGGTACAAGGCTGTGTGGTCGCGGGGTCGTAAGATACGGTACCAAGCGAATTTCTTTCGGGGTGTGGGGAGCTTTCTTTTTTCAAGACAAAAGAAAGCTTCACACTAGTGGCCTGCAACCCGCCGGGTTGCGCCCCGTCCCCGCCCGGCGGCGGTAAAAGAAAAGAGGCCCCGGGGTTTCCCGGGGCCTTTGAGCTATACGCAGATTACTTGTTGCGGACGGAATCGATGTGGGCGGTGAGGTCGAGCATCTTGTTGGAGAAGCCCCACTCGTTGTCGTACCAGGCGACGAGCTTGACGAAGTTGGGGTTCAGGCTGATGCCGGCCTTGGCGTCGAAGATGGAGGTGTGGGCGTCGGTGCGGAAGTCGCTGGAGACAACCTCGTCGTCGACGTACTCGATGACACCGGCCATCGGGCCCTCGGAAGTGGCCTTGACGGCGGCGCATATCTCATCCATGGTGGCGCCCTTCTCGAGACGGCAGGTCAGGTCGACGATGGAGACGTCGGCGCTGGGGATACGCATGGCCATGCCGGTCAGCTTGCCCTGCAGCTCGGGGATGACCTTGCCGACGGCCTTGGCGGCGCCGGTGGTGGTGGGGATGATGTTGTCGAAGCAGCTGCGGCTCAGGCGCCAGTTCTTCTTGGAGAAGGCGTCAACGACCTGCTGGCTGGCGGTGCCGGCGTGCACGGTGGTCATGAGGCCCTCGACGATGCCGAAGTTGTCGTTGATGACCTTGGCGAGGGGGGCCAGGCAGTTGGTGGTGCAGGAGGCGTTGGAGACGACGGTCATACTGGGGTCGTACTTGTCCAGGTTGACGCCGCAGACGAACATCGGGGTGTCGTCCTTGCTGGGGCCGGAGAGGACAACGACCTTGGCGCCGGCGTCCAGGTGGGCCTGGGCGGCTTCCTTGGTCAGGAACTTGCCGGTGCACTCGAGAACATAGTCAACGCCCAGATCGCCCCAGCCGAGCTCGCGGGGGTCGCGGGAGTTGAGCAGCTTAACAGTCTTGCCGTTGACGACGAGGTTGCCGTCGGCGACCTCGACAGTGCCGTTGAAGCGGCCATGGACGGTGTCGTACTTGGTGGCATAGGCAATCTGCTCGGGCTTCTTGTCCGGGGCGTTCACGGCGACTATCTCGATGTCGTCGCGGACAATGCCGGCACGGAAGACCAGGCGGCCGATGCGTCCGAAACCATTGATGCCAACTTTAATCATGATAATTCCTCCATATTTGAAATGATGTGTACGCTTTATTTTGGCCGCGTTTATTCTATAACATTCCTCTCTAAATTTCAATACCTATTTGCAATATTCTAAACATTCCATACGTTTTGTAGCCCCTGCCAATTTTTTTAGTCTCTGAAAGCGCTCCAGTCGGCATATCATAGTAATACGGCTCGCGCCCGGCGCGCCAAACAGAAAAAATTGCAAATACACGTTGAATTCTGTAGCAGAAGCTGATATTATTAGTAAAAAAGGCGCCGGTACAGCGCCGAATATTAAGGGGTATGCATGACTGATTTAGGAAATACCCTAGCGGGGCTGCTCCGCTCCGCCGACGAAGGGTTAGTGTGCACATCGGAGCACAAGATAATTTTTATGAGCGGCAAGGCAAAGGCCCTGGTCGGGGATTTCACCGGCCGGGACGATTTCACGCTCTTTGAGCCGGAGCTGATGGCGGTTGCGCCGGGGGAGGAGCTCTCCACGCGCCTGAACGGCCACCCCGTAACGGTCAGAGCCGACGTGTACGAGGGCTGCCGGATGTACTACATCGTATCCCTGCTCGTGCCCGGAAAATATATACAGCTCTCGCCGCTGGAGGAGGCGCAGGTGCGCGCGAATCTTAACGATTTGCGCATCGCCTCCGACAACGCCCTGCAGGGCGCCGACAACAGGGCCCTGCGCCGCAGCCTCGAGTCCGTGAAGCACAACAGCTCGAAGATTGAGCGCACGCTGGTCAGCAACTCGCTGCTCGGCCGCCTGAGCCAGGGCGACGAGCCGGTTAAGCCTGTTTCCTTGGACATGGGCTGCTTCCTGGCCGACGTGCTGGATCCGGTTATCGGGCTGGCAGTCGGCCGTGGCGTGAGCCTCGAGTACAGCCTAGGTACAAACCTCTGCGCCGTCGTCGACCCGGAGCTCACGGCGAAGCTCATCCTGGAGCTGCTGTGCAATCTGCTCATGGGCATCGAGGACGAGGGCAAGATAATGGTGAAGGCACTGAGGCGCGGCGACATGGTCGCACTGTACTTCGACTCCAGCGCGACTTCCGATTCCGACGGGCTGCGCCTGGCCTCCGCGATCGCCATAGCGCAGGGCGGCTCCCTGCTGAGCACCACCGGCCCGGACACCTCCCACTACTGCTGCACCGTGCCTGCCGGGCCCGCCGACTCCGCGCTCGGCTCGGAAGACAACTTCGGCCTCTCCCCCTCGCAGATTTTCAGCCGCGTGATGATACAGCTCTCGCCCTGGCTGCACTCCGAGGATTACGACTACAGGCTTTTCTGAGGCGGTTGCGTATGCGTGTAGACAAGTTTTTGAAGGTTTCGCGGCTTATAAAGCGCCGCACGGTGGCCAATGAGGCCTGCGACGCAGGTCGCGTCACCATAAACGGCCGGGTTGTCAAGGCCGGCGCCGAGGTCAAGGCCGGCGACGTGCTCACCGTCGCCTTCGGAGAGCGTACGCTCCGCGTCGAGGTTGTCTCCGTCGACGAGCACGCCTCCAAGGCCGACGCCCCCGCCATGTACCGCGAGATATAACCGCTTTGAGCGGTTTGACCAAAACCAGCCGTTTTGCGGCGCAAATATTATGCAACAATCGCGCAAAGTGCTTGCATTTTGCGCGATTCCTGTTATAATTGTAGCAGAGTTCGTTATACCAAGCACAAAGGGGGAAAACTGATGATAATAGTCTACAGCTCAAATACAGGCTACACAGAGCAGTACGCCAAGCTGCTCGGCAAGGCCCTGGATATGCCCAGCTACCAGCTCGGCAACGTGCCAGAGTGTCATAAGGGCGCCGAGGTCATCTACCTCGGCTGGCTCTTCGCCGGATCCATTGTCGGATACAAGAAGTGCGCGCACAAGTACCGCGTGCGCTGTGTCGCCGGCGTGGGCATGAGCCCTCCGACGCCGGAGATGGCCTCCGGACTGCGCGCCGCGATGAAGATACCCGACTCGGTTGCGGTGTTCTACCTCCAGGGCGGCTTCGACATCACGAAGCTCAAGGGGCCCATGAAGCTCATAATGAAGGTCAAGTGCAGGGAGATTGCCGGACGCCTGTCCGCCAAGCCGGAGCTCAACGAGGCCGAGCAGGCCACTTACGAGATGACCCAGCACGGCGCAAGCTGCGTCGGCACCGAAAACCTGGCGGAGATTATCGCCTGGTACAGATAAAAATTGCATCTATTTCAGTGCAAAATCAGAGGCGGTCCGGAGTGATCCGGGCCGCCTTTTTTTCCGCTATCGCCGCCAGGAAAGCACTGTGCAGCCACAGGCGGCTGCGCCATCTCCGCCTGGCGCCGCATGGAGGGAGAATTTTTGCAGCCTCTCAGGCGCAAAAAAGAGGGCCCCATATTGGGGCCCTTCGGCTCACACGCCCATTGCGGCGCTTATCTGCGCGAGGCTCTGTACGCCGACGGTCTTGTTGACCAGCTGGCCGTCGCTGAAGTAGAGCAGGGTGGGGATGCTCATGATGCCGTAGCGGGCGGCGAGCTGGGGCTCGGCGTCCACGTCGACCTTGCAGACGGTCACGGCGCCGTTCTGGGCGGCGTCGAACTGCTCGAGAATGGGAGCCTGCATGCGGCAGGGGCCGCACCAGGTGGCCCAGAAGTCCACTACCACCTTGCCGGTGGCTATGACGCTGTCAAAGTTGTCCTTGGTGAGATGCTGTATCATGTTTTACCTCCTGTTATTTAGAGAGATTCTCCACATATTTGCAGGCCGAGAGCCCGGCGATGTTGCCCTCGCCGACGGCCTTGGCCACCTGATAGGGCGCGCCCGTGACGTCGCCCGCTGCGAAAACGCCCGGCACGTTGGTGGCCATGTCCGCGCCGACCTTGATGTGCCCGCCCGAGACCTCGAGCCCCGGCAGCAGAGAATCCGGCGCGACGCCGGGCCGGAAGATGAATACGCAGTCCACGGCGTAGTCTGCTCCGTCGGCCCTGAGCGTGGTGACGCGCTCACCTCCGCTTATCTCGCAGCGCCTGGCGCGCTGTGCGTCGAAGTACTCCACCTCGCAGCCGATGCCGCGCAGGTATTCGGCCTCCTCGGGCGCGTCGGCCGAGAGCCCGATGACGGCCACGCGCTTGCCACGGTAGAGCATGCCGTCGCAGGTGGCGCAGTAGCTCACGCCGCGGCCGAGGTACTCGGCCTCGCCGGGATAGGGCTTGGCCCGGGTCAGGCCTCCCGCTATGACGAGGGAGCGGCCCTGCACGAAGTCGGAGCCGACGCTCACGCCGAATACGCCGCCCATGTCCGCAGCAGCCAGGGCGCGGCCGCGCGCGAATTTGACGCCGGACGCCTCTGCGTGCCGGGTAAAGGCCTCGACCAGCTGCGCGCCGGTGGCGGCCGGGAAGCCGGGGTAGTTGTCCACAAGCTCCGCGCGGTAGAGCGGCGAATCCTCCATCGAGGTGCTTATTATCAGCGCGGACTTGCCGCGCTGCCGCGCTGTCAGCGCCGCCGACACCCCCGCGGGGCCGGAGCCGATTATCAGTACGTCGAAAATTTCGTCCAAGTGTACGCCTCCTTTGCCTGAAACGCTATAAATGATTATATAACGCGAATTTGCCGTTGTAAACCAGAATGTAATGTATTATAATATTTCGGTAACTTAAACGCAAGCAAAGGGTGAAAGCTATGGACGAAGCATCCCGCAACTACAACTTTATAGAGCAGTTCATCGCCGAGGACATCGCCCCCGGCGGCAGGTTTGAGGGCAAACAGGTGCACACGCGCTTCCCGCCCGAGCCGAACGGCTATCTGCACATCGGCCACTGCAAGGCGCTTATCATCGACTTCGGCACCGCCGAGCGCTTCGGCGGCATCTGCAACCTCCGCATGGACGACACCAACCCCGCCAAGGAGGACACCGAGTACGTCGACGCCATCCAGGAGGACATACACTGGCTGGGCTTTGACTGGGGCGACCGCTTCTTCTACGGCTCCGACTACTTCGAGCAGACCTATGAGTACGCCGAGGAGCTCATCAGGAAGGGCCTCGCCTATGTCTGCGAGCTCACTCCCGAGCAGTTCCGCGAGTACCGCGGCGACACGAACACCCCGGCCCGCAGCCCATGGAGGGACAGGCCTGTCGAGGAGAACCTCGACCTCTTCCGCCGCATGCGCGCCGGCGAGTTCCCGGAGGGCAAGTACACCCTTCGCGCCAAGATAGATTTGGCCAGCGGCAACTTCAATATGCGCGACCCCGTGCTCTACCGCATTCGTTACATCGAGCACCACCGCCAGGGCACCAAGTGGTGCATCTTCCCGATGTACGACTTCGCCCACCCCATCCAGGACGCGCTCGAGGGCATCACGCACTCGCTCTGCTCGCTGGAGTATGAGGACCACCGCCCGCTCTACGACTGGGTCGTGAACAACGTCTCCGTGCCCAGCAAGCCGCGCCAGATAGAGTTCGCCCGCCTCGGCATAGACCACACCGTCATGAGCAAGCGCAAGCTCAGGAAGCTCGTCGAGGAGCACTACGTCTCCGGCTGGGACGACCCGCGCATGCCGACGCTCTGCGGCCTGCGCCGCCGCGGCTACACCGCGCGCTCCATCCGCGACTTCTGCGAGCGCATCGGCGTCGCCAAGACGCCCAACACCGTCGAGTACGCCCTGCTCGAGCACTGCCTGCGCGAGGATTTGAACCAGCACGCCCAGCGCGCCATGGCCGTACTGCGCCCGCTCAAGCTCACCATCGTGAACTACCCCGAGGACCGGAGCGAGACGGTGGAGATAGAGAACAACCCCAACGATCCCGAGGCCGGGACGCGCACCGTCACCTTCTCCCGCAGCCTCTACATCGAGCGCGAGGACTTCATGGAGCACCGCGCGCCCAAGTACAAGCGCCTCTGCCCGGCCGAGGACGGCGAGGCCTGCTCGCTCGAGTGCCGCCTCAAGGGCGCGTATCTCATCCGCTGCGCCGGCTTCGTCAAGGACGAGAACGGCGAGGTGGTCGAAGTGCTGGCCGAGTACGATCCCATGAGCCGCGGCGGCGACCCCGCTGACGGCCGCAAGGTCAAGGGCGCCACGCTCCACTGGGTGGACGCGAACAACTGTGCCGACGCCGAGGTGCGGCTCTACTCCAACCTCTTCTCCGACGCCGACCCCGACGCGGGCGACAAGGACTTCCTCGACTGCCTGAACCCGGACAGCCTCGAGGTGCTCACCGGCTGCAAGGTGGAGCCTATGTGCGCCTCTCCCGACGCGCCCATGCACTTCCAGTTCCTGCGCCAGGGCTATTTCTGCCGCGACAAGGACTCCACGCCGGAGCACCCCATCTTCAACCGCGCCGTCGCGCTCAAGGATAGCTTCAAGAAGTGAGCCGCCGCGCCGCCGCGAGGCCTTAGGAGGGACAGTATGATCAACAAGTCCGTGATTATATTGACGGCCATAGCAGCGCTGCTGCTGCCGTTTGTGCTGACAGTCGTGGCAAATTGGATTCCGCCCGATTGGTATTCGTCCCCGGTGTTCTGGGCGTCGCTGATTATAGACGCCGTCGTGATATGCACCGGCATTGTGCTCTGCCGCCTGAACCGTGTGAACGCACAGGAGGACAGGGAAGGCCGCGACGGCGAAGAATAAGTGAGATAGAAACCCCCGGGCTTGCGGCCCGGGGGTTTGTCTGTATTCAGCTCTCCGGCCAGACGATGGCCTCCGAGACACCGTCCAGCTCTGCCACGATGAAGTCCGCGCCGGAGTAGGCGGCGTAGCCGTCGTCATAGCTGGTGGTGCACCAGCTGAGCCCGGTGACGTCCCTGCCGCGCAGGCCGGTTATCTCCTCGAGCTCCGGTACGCCGCCGTTGTACTGGCCGCTCAAATCGACCATGTACCAGCGACCGTCCTCGGTTGCGATCACGGCCCAGGCGTCGCTGCCGGGGAACCAGCTGGTGCAGGGCAGTTCATAGACCGCTGTAACAGGGCTGTCGGTGGGTACGGCCCTGGTCCTGCCCATTGCCTTGGTTATCTCCTCGCGGCGCTTTCCCTCGGCAGCTTCCTCGGCGTTCGGGGAATTGGGGTCAGCGACGTCTGTCCAGAGCTCTACGTGAGTTATGTCAACCGAGGCCGTGCCGCCGCTGAGCGTCACGCTGAAATTCGGGTTGTCGTAGCTGCCGAGGTCTATGCGCCGTGCAAAGGGGGAGCCGTCGGGGGCGGCGGTCACCCGCTCGATATCCGCTGCACCTGCGGCGCGGTAGATGAGCGTCGCGGCCTGGGCGCGGGTGAGGATGGCGCCTGGGCGGATGGTGTTGTCCTCAAAGCCGTCCATAAGCCCGGCGGAGCACATGGCGCCGACGTACTGCACATAGTCCTGGCCCACGTCCGCCCGGTCCGCGTAGGGGATGCTGTCGGTGAGCTCCAGCCCGAGGGCCACCGCGACTATCTTGGCGGCCAGCTGGCGGCTTACGGGGCTGTTGAACTGCGTCCAGGCGCTGTCCTGCTCGTTGAGCCAGCCGTTGTCGTAGGCGCTGCGCATCTGCACGCCCGCCCAGTGGCCGTATTCTTCGCCGGTTTCCAGGCCGAGGCAGCGCGCGGTCATGGTGACGAACTCGGCGACGGAGACGTCCCTGTCGGGCCGGAAAGTGCCGTCCTCGTAGCCGTCTATGTAACCGGCGGATATCATTTCGCTGACCGGCTCGTAGAACCACTGCCCCTCGCTCACGTCGCTGAGCTGTACGCCGTCGGCCATCGCGGCCGTGCCCAGAGAGAGGGTGAGCGCGAGCGCCAGGGCGATTGAAGAGAGCTTTTTCATATGAAACACCTCGCTTTGTGCTTATAGCTGCGCTTATGACGCAGCCTGTCAGGAAAAGTTCCAAAAGCAAGAGGCGGGCAAAAGCCCGCCTTTGCTTACACGTTGAATCTGAAGAGCGTGACGTCGCCGTCCTTCATGACGTAGTCCTTGCCCTCGCTGCGCACAAGGCCCTTTTCCTTGGCGGCGGCCATGCTGCCGCAGGCCTTGAGGTCGTCGAAGGCGACAATCTCCGCGCGGATGAAGCCGCGCTCGAAGTCGGAGTGAATCTTTCCGGCGGCCTGGGGGGCCTTGGTGCCCCTGGTGATGGTCCAGGCCCTGACCTCGTCGCTGCCGCAGGTGAGGAAGCTGATGAGGCCCAGGAGGGAGTAGGAGCACTTGATTAGCCTCGCAAGGCCGCTCTCCTTGAGGCCCAGCTCCTCGAGGAACATGGCCCTGTCCTCGTCGTCGAGCTCGCAGAGCTCCTGCTCGGTGCGCGCGCAGATGGGCAGCACCTGGGCGCCCTCGGCGTCGGCGATGGCCTTGACGGCCTGGTAGTAGGCGTTGCCGTCGAGGCCGGCTATGCCCTCCTCGTCCATGTTGGCGGCGTAGATAATGGGCTTGAGGCTCAGCAAATCCACGGTCTCGATTATCTCGCGCTCGTCGTCGCCGCAGTCATAGCTGCGCGCGCTCTTGCCCTCGTTCAAGTGGGCGAGCAGGGCCTCGAACACCTCGGCCTCATGGGCGAACTTTTTGTCGCCGCCCTTCGCGGCCTTTTTGCTCTTGTCTATGCGGCGCTCCACGAGCTCCATGTCCGCCATGATGAGCTCGAGGTTGATGATGTCGATGTCCCTGGCGGGGTCGGTGCCGCCCTCGACGTGGATTATGTTCTCGTCGTCGAAGCACCTGACGACATGGACTATGGCGTCCGTGCGGCGTATGTTCTCGAGGAACTTGTTGCCCAGGCCCTCGCCGTGGCTCGCGCCCTTTACGAGACCGGCTATGTCGACGAACTCAATGACGGCGGGGGTGTACTTCTTGGGCGAGTACAGGTCGCGCAGGAAGTCCAGGCGCTCGTCCGGTACGGCGACGACGCCGACGTTTGGCTCTATGGTGCAGAAGGGGTAGTTTGCGCTCTCCGCGCCCGCGTTGGTTATCGCGTTGAACAGTGTGCTCTTGCCGACGTTGGGCAGGCCGACGATGCCGAGTTTCATGTATCATATCTCCTTAGTTTTCAGAGTGGACGATGATTTAAGCCCAGATATTATACCACAGTGCGCCGCCCGCCTCAAGAGATATTCTATCAAAGCCCGGCCGGTATGCCGCAACCGCCGGTTGCGAAACTGCAAGCCACTCGTGGTTGCGCCGCAACCTGCCTTCGGGTATACTGGTGTCAGTAAAGGCGGGGAGGGACGACATGAAGCTGCACGAGAAGATATACTACTACAGGAAGAAGGCGGGGCTTTCGCAGGACGCTCTGGCCGATAAGCTGGGCATTTCGAGGCAGGCTATCTCGAAGTGGGAAACGGCCGAGTCCGTGCCAGAGACCGGCAAGCTCGCCGCACTGGCTTCGGCGCTGGGCATAAGCGTCGACTGGCTGCTCAGCGAGGACGAGCCGGAGGGGGAGACGAACGGCGCGCGGGAATACGACGCCGGGGAAGGCAGACCGCTGACGCCGGAGGACCTTGCGGAGACGCTGCCCGGGCTCATTCGGCTGCTTGTGCGGCGCTGGGGCTGGCTCGCGGGCATATATGTGATTCGTTACGGGGCAATTGTGTTTTTCGGCGGCGCGCTGGTGAACCTGATAACGCTGCCGTCGCTCAAACGCTCCCAGCAGCTGGTTGACGAGTACCCTTTCCTGAGCGATGTGTACGGCATGACGGGTACGGAGGGAAACCTGCTCACCATCGTGGCCACGATTGTGACTGTTTTTGGCCTTGCCGTTGTAATCGCCGGTATCGCTCTGACCGTGTATCTGAGGAAACGGCGTTGGGAATGATAAACATACATGGAGGGACGACATGAAGCTGCACGAGAAGATATACTACTATCGGAAGAAGGCGGGGCTCTCGCAGGATGCGCTGGCCGATAAGCTGGGCGTTTCGAGGCAGGCTATCTCGAAGTGGGAGACGGCCGAGTCCGTACCAGAGACCGGCAAGCTCGCCGCGCTGGCCTCGGCGCTGGGCATAAGCGTCGACTGGCTGCTCAGCGAGGAGGAGCCGGAGGGGGAGACGAACGGCGCGAGGGAATACGACGCCGGGACCTTCGTCCCGGGCCGCGACGCATCCTCCGCCGGGACGGCGGCGCGGAGCCGCACGCGGGGACTGAAGCACTGGGCGTGGCTCTCAGGCGTCGCTATAGCCGTGATAGGGGCCTACCTGCTGTACCAGGCCGTGACAGCGAAGCTTGCGATGTCGAGCCTGCTCGGGCTGCTCAACATGGACGGCTACATCGGCGGCGAGACAGTGTGGGTCAACGGCGTGGAGACGCCGATAGTGGATTTCCTGCAGAACAACCCCGTGTCCGTCGTGTCGACGGTGTGGCTTATAGTAGGCGCCGTGCTCGTGTTGGGCGGCATTGCGCTGGCCGTGTTCCTGAAGCGGAAATTCAGGACGTGATAACAAAGGCGGGAGCTGATTGCTCCCGCCTCTTTGCGTTTATTCCTTGTTTTCGCCTTCCGGCTTCGGCTCGGTCTCCGCGCCCGGTTTGTTCTCGGGTTCGCTGTCGGGCTTGCTCTCGGCCTCGGGCTGGGTCTCGCCCTCAATGGCGGGCGTCTCAGCGGGCTCGTCGAAGGTGTAGCTTATCTTGCGCGCGGGCGGCTCTATGGAGCTGTCGCGCATCTTGGGCTCAGGCTTCTTGGGCGGGAGCTCGCCGTGGCGGCAGAAGTAGCTGAAGTCCTCGCCGTCCATGCTCTCGTTCTGCAGGAGGTACTCGGCCACGCCCTTGAGGGTGTCGGCGTGCTCGCGGAGTATGGCCTCGCACCTGGCGTTGGCCTCGTCAAAGATGCGCTTGACCTCCTCGTCGATGATGGCGGCGGTCTCCTCGGAGTAGCTCTTCGTGGTGCCGAAGTCGCGGCCGATGAAGATGCTGTGCCCGGAGGAGTCGTAGCTGATGGGGCCGAGGCGCTCGCTCATACCGAACTGGGTGACCATGGCGCGGGCCAGGTTTGTGGCCTGCTGGATATCGCCGGACGCGCCGGTGGAGATATCGTCGAGGAACAGCCGCTCGCTCACGCGGCCGCCGAGGGAGACGACAATCTCCTCAAAGAGCTCGGAGTAGGAGTGGAAGTTCTCCAAATCCTCCTTCGGGCGGAAGTAGGTCGCGCCGCCGCTCGGTCCGCGGGGGATGATGGTGATATAGTGCACGGGGTCGGTGTGGTCCAGGAACTCGCTGACCACTGCGTGGCCGCCCTCGTGGTAAGCGGTGAGCTTGCGGGCGCGCTCGCTCATGACCTTGCTCTTTTTCTCCGGCCCCATCTCCACCTTGCGGATGGCCTCCTCTATCTCGTAGGAGGTGATGAAGCGCTTGCCGTTGGACACGGCCATGAGCGCCGCCTCGTTGAGCAGGTTTTCGAGATCCGCGCCGGAGAAGCCGGGGGTGCCTCGTGCGATGGAGTTGAGGTTCACGTCATCGGCCAGGGGCTTGCCCTTGGCGTGGACGCGCAGTATGGCCTCGCGGCCGCGGATGTCCGGCAGACCGATATAGACACGCCTGTCGAAGCGGCCCGGGCGGGTCAGGGCGTTGTCGAGGATGTCGTCGCGGTTCGTAGCCGCCATGACTATGACGCCCTCGTTGTTGGTAAAGCCGTCCATCTCAACGAGCAGCTGGTTTAGCGTCTGCTCGCGCTCGTCGTGGCCGCCGCCGAGGCCGCTGCCGCGCTGACGTCCCACGGCGTCTATCTCGTCGATGAAGATGATGGCCGGGGCGACCTTCTTGGCCTGGTCGAACAAATCGCGCACACGGGAAGCGCCGACGCCGACGTAGAGCTCTACGAAGTCGGAGCCGGATATGGACAGGAACTGCACTCCCGCCTCGCCGGCGACTGCCTTGGCGAGCAGGGTCTTGCCGGTGCCCGGAGGGCCGACGAGCAGCACGCCCTTGGGTATGCGCGCGCCCATGTCGGTGTAGGACTTCGGGTTCTTTAGGAAGTTGACGACTTCCTCGAGCTCGGCCTTTTCCTCCTCGCAGCCTGCGACGTCCTTGAAGGTGACCTTCTTCTGCTCCTCGCTGCCCAGGCGGGTGCGGGCCTTGCCGAACTTGCCCACGCCGGGCGCTCCGCCTCCGCCGCCGGCCTTGTTCATCATGTAGTACCAGAGCGCAAAGAAGGCGACGATGATGAGCAGATAGGGTATCATGCTCAGCCACCAGGGGGCGACCCAGCCGGTCTTGTAGTCGTATTCGCTGATGATGCCGGCCTCGTGCTGCTCGTCAATCAGGCTGCCGAGCTGGCTTATAAACAGGCCCACATCGTACAGGTCGTAAGTGATGTCGGGGTCGGTTTCCGCCGCTCCCCTGGGCGTGATTATGAGGGTGGAGCCCTCGACGACGAAGCTCTCGACCTGCTCGTTCTTGAACATGTCGACGATGTCGGAGTAGTACAGCTCATCCTGCTTCTGAGCAGGCGTCAGCATGGTGTAGATTACGGCCAGGAGGATGACCATTATCAGCACATAAAACCCGATGTCTCGGGCCCGGTTTCGCTGTGGTTTCAAAAAAACTTCACTTCCTTAAACAAACTGGCCTGAAAGGGCTCCGCCCTTTCAGTGCCAAGATACCCCGCGCCTGAAGGCGCGATGGTTCAGCACTGCACTGCGCGCACGACCGCTCGCGGCCGCACATTCCGCTTCGTGATAGGTATTTTTCCGGAGCTTTGCTCCGGAAAAATGGATTTCAATTACCGCGCGTTTACGCGCGAGCCGGAGCTTTGCCCCGGAAAAATGGATTTCAATTACCGCGCGTTTACGCGCGAGCCGGAGCTTTGCCCCGGAAAAATGGATTTCAATTACCGCGCGTTTTCGCGCAAGCCTGAGCTTTGCCCCGGAAAAATGGATTTCAATTACCGCGCGTTTACGCGCCGGGGAGAAGCCCGGGAAATAATATTTAAGCAGCGGCCTGGGCCGTTTGCTGAATATCTGGTCAGTTGTTGGAGTATACCTCGCTCTTGAGTACGCCGATGTAGGGGAGGTTGCGGTACTCCTCGGCGTAGTCGAGGCCGTAGCCGACGACGAAGGCGTCCTCAACCTCGAAGCCGACGTAGTCGGCCTTGATGTCGGCGCGGCGGCGAGCGGGCTTGTCAAGCAGCGTCACGATGCTTATGGAGGCGGGCTTGCGCACGCCGAGGTAGTTCTTCAGGTAACTGAGCGTGATGCCGCTGTCGAGTATGTCCTCGACTATTATGACGTGCCTGCCCGCAATGTCGCGGCTGAGGTCCTTGTTTATCTTGACAGCGCCGGTGCTGGACATGCCGTCGCCGTAGCTGGACACGGCCATGAAGTCCATCGTGCAGTATATGTCCACGTTGCGCAGCAAATCCGCCATGAACACAAAGCAGCCCTTGAGCACGCCGACGAAGATGGGGTTCTTGTCCTTAAAGTCCTCGGTGAGCTGTGCGCCCAGCTCGGCGATGCGAGACTTGAGCTCTTCCTCGCTGAACAGTATTCTCTCTATATCCTGCTTCATTTAAGTATCCCCCACACTATAGCATAAATTTTAGTCGGTTTCTATATTTTTGTGCGTCCGCACGCGGACTATCAGCGCGCGGGAGCCCGGCTCCGGCAGACGTCTTTCATCCTGCCCGATGCCCGGGACGGCCAGCACCCCGCGCCCGTCCCTGAGCACGGGAACGCGGTCCCGCTCTCCGGGCGGTATGCCGCGCTCGGCCATCAAGTCTGAGAGCTTCTTGGTGCAGCCCCGGCCCACGGGACGCATCCTGTCGCCCGGAGCGCGCGGTGAAATAAAAGCCGTCCCCAAGATATTCTCATATTGGAAGTAAAAAGTGTTTAATGAAGTGTGAATTTCGCAAACGTTTTCAGCAATTTCCGCGGTGATGCACAGCCCGGCCCCGGGCAGCTCCGTCACGCCGGGGATGTTCAGCGGCGTCTGTGCGAGTTCCGGCGCGCCGCGCTCGACGTAGATAAGGCCGCTGCCGGCAGAAAACCGCGCGCCGGGCACGTCCGCGCTGCCTGTCCCGGACTTTGCGAGGGCCAGGACGGCTTCCACATGGCGCAATTCCAGCGCCCTGGGCGCCATCATGCGCACCACACGCGAGGCCACACTCCAGCCTGCGCCGGCCAGCTCCGAGGCTTTGACCCTGCCCTGCGGGTACTTGGCCAGGAAATCCCGCGCCAGGGAGTCCAGGTATTCATCGTCCGCGCGCAGCAGCGCGCTTGAGCGCTGGGCGGCTTCGGCAAAGCCGGGGTTTATGCCGCGCAGCACGGGCATGACGAGGGCCCGGATTCGGTTGCGCGAGTAGTCGAGCGAGGCGTTGGTGCTGTCCTCGACATGCGCTATGCCGTGACTGTCGAGATAGCGCTCTATCTCGGCGCGGGTCACGCCCAGCATGGGCCTGACTATCCTGCCACGCCTGGGCGGTATGCCGGCGAGGCCGCGCGGGCCGCTTCCACGCGCGAGGGCGAAGAGCACCGTCTCCGCGTTGTCGTCGGCGTTGTGGGCGGTTGCGATGGTGTCGGCGAGAAGCTCGTCCGCCGCCTGCTCCAAAAAAGCGTAGCGCAGCGTGCGCGCGGCCTCCTCCGTGCCCATGCCGTGAGAGGCGGCGTATCCGGACACGTCGCCGCGGCCCACGCGCAGCTCTACGTCCAGGCGCGCACACTCGCTGCGGACAAAGGCCTCGTCCCTCTCCGACTCTTCGCCGCGCAGGCAGTGGTTGTAGTGCGCCGCGCAGACGCCGAAGCCGTTTTCGGCCGCGCCCTCCAGGCAGCGGTGCAGCAGATACATGCTGTCCGCTCCGCCGGAGACGGCGCAGAGTACGCGGCGGCCCAGAAGGGAGTAGTCAAAACCGCTCATTCCTCGTGCCTCTTGTCGAGCGGGACGAAGCTGGTGTACTCGGGCAGCCACATCATGTAGAGCGTACCCGTCTCGCCGCGGCGGTTTTTGAGTATTATCAGCTCGACCTCGTTGGGGTTTTCGTACTCGGGGTCGTAGTAGCCCTCGCGGTGGAGGGCGACGACCACGTCGGCGTCCTGCTCTATGGCGCCGGATTCGCGCAGGTCGCTCAGCTGCGGGCGCTTGTTCTGGCGCTGGGTGTTGGCTCGTGAAAGCTGGCTCAGGCAGAGGACGGGGACGTTGAGCTCTTTGGCCATTATCTTCATCATGCGGCTGATGTCGCTGACGGCCTGGGTGCGGCTCTCGTTGGACCAGGAGTTGCCGCTGCCCGCCGACTGCATCAGCTGCAGGTAGTCTATGACCACGAGGCCGAGGTTCTTTATCCTCCGGCACTGCGCGTTCATGTCCGCGACGGTGAGGGAGGGGTTGTCGTCTATGCGTATGTCGGTGGCGGAGAGCGCGCCCGCTGCGGCGGCGACACGCCGCCACTCGTCGTCGCTCAGCCGTCCGGTCTGCAATTTCTTGCCGTCCACCAGGCCCTCGGCGGAAATGAGGCGGGTGACCAGCTGCTCACGGCTCATTTCGAGGGAAAAGACGGCGACTGTCTTGCCGCTGGTTTTGCCGACGTAGCGCGCTATGTTCAGCGCGATGCTGGTCTTGCCCATACCGGGCCGCGCCGCGATGAGGGCAAAGTCGCCGCCGTTCAGGCCGAGTATGGCGTGGTCGAGATCCGGCAGGCCGGTGGAGAGGCCGGGGATGGCGCTCTCGTTCGAGGCGGCTTCGCTGATGGCGTCGAACACCCGCTGTACGACGCTGGCAACGGGCGTAAGGCCGCCGGTGTTGCGGTCACGGCTCAGCGCGTATATCTTGCGCTCGGCGTTCTCCAGCATCGTGTCCGCCTGCCCGGAGCCCTCGTAAACCATATTCGTGATGTCCTCGCCGACCTGGGCCAGGGCGCGCAGCAGCGCGCGGTCACGCACTATGGCCGCGTATTCGAGCACGTTCGCCGCCGTCGGGGTTATCTCCATCAGCTCCGTGAGGTACTGCGGGGAGTTCTCCTTCTGCACGCCCCGGACCTTCATCTGGTCGAGGACGGTGACGGGGTCCACGGTCTGGCCGTAGGAGAACATGGCGAAGATGGTCTCGAATATGTCGCGGTTGGCCTGGACGTAGAAGTCATCGGCCTTCACTCGGCCGATGACGTCGGCTATGCACCTGGGGTCTATGAGCATGGAGCCGAGTACGGCCTGCTCGGCCTGGGCCGAGTAAGGCACGCGCCGGCCTAGTAGTTCGTCCATCAGCGCACCTGCCTAACGCTCACTTCTGCTCGGTGACCATGACGTTGATGGTTCCGCTGACCTCGTAGCCGAGCTTGGCCTTGACCTCGAAGGAGCCGAAGCCCTTGATGGGCTCGCTCTGCACAATCTTGTTCTTCTCTATCTCTATGCCGTGCTGCGCCTTGAGCGCGTCGCTTATCTCCTGGCTGGTTATGGCGCCGAAGAGCCTGCCGCCCTGCCCGGCGCGGGCGCTTATCGTGACCATGACGCCCTCTAGCTTCTTCGCGGTCTCCTCGGCGGCGGCCTTCTCGCGCGCGGCCTGGGCCTTCTTGGCCTTTTCGCGGAGCTTGAAGGCGTTTATCATGTCGGGCGTGGCCTCGCTGGCGAGCTTGCGCGGCAGCAGGTAGTTGCGCGCGTAGCCGTCGGAGACCTCCTTCATTTCGCCCTTCTTGCCCTGTCCACGGACGTCCTGATTGAATATGACCTTCATTTATATCATCCTTTCTTCTGGGCCTTCCGCTTTCGGAAGGCGTTGCGGCACAGCCGCGGCGCGGCGCTCGCCTGCGCCGCTGCCATGGGTTCGGCATAAGGCGGCGCGGGCTTTGCGCACGGTTTAACTTGCAGATTAACTTGTTCCCGGTCAGCCGTCCAGGTACTCGTCTATCGCCGTGAAGAGGCTGTTCACGGCGTCGCGGAGCGTCGTGTTCGGTATCTGGCAGGCTGCGGCCGAGCGGTTTCCGCCGCCGCCGAGCTTCTCCATGATGACCTGTACGTTGATGTCGCCTATGCTCCGGGCGGAGATGTTCGCGCCTCCGTCCTTGGTCGGCGAGACTACGAAGCTGACCTCGACGCCGGAGATGTTCAGCAGCTCGTCCGCCGCCTGGGCGATTATAACCCTGTCCTGCGGCGCCTCCGGCGCGGCGACGGCTATGTTGCCGCGGTAGAGCTGCGCGTTCTGCATGATGCGGTAGCGCGCCACGGTGTCGTTCATGTCGTTTTGCAGCAGCTTCTTGACCTCGACCGTGTCTGCGCCGCAGCGCCTGAGGAATGCCGCGGCCTCGAAGGTGCGCTCGCCGGTGCGCAGCGTGAAGTTCTTGGTGTCGAGCACGATGCCGGAGAGCATGGCCTCGGCCTCGCAGCGGAGTATGTCCTCCGGGTCGCAGACCTCCTGCAGCACCTCGCTCAGAAGCTCGCAGGTGCTGGAGGCGTAGGGCTCGTAGAAGGTGAGCGCGCTGTTTTGGATATAGGTCGCGGCGCGGCGGTGGTGGTCGATGACGGCCACTCGGTTGCAGGCGGCGAGGAAGTTGGAGTCCTCGGCCTGCTCGGGGCGGTTGGTGTCCACGACGACCAGCAGGCTGCGCCCGTCGGACTGCAGCATGGCCTCCTGCGGGGTTATGAAGGCGTTCTTGTACTCCGGCTCGCTCTGCAGGCGCTCTATGAGCAGCTTGGCCGCGTTCTTCTCCGGGTCTATGACTATGCGGCAGAGCTTGCCCTTCTTGCGGGCGAGGCAGCAGATTGCCGCGTCCGCGCCTACGGCGTCCAGGTCTGCGTACTTGTGGCCCATGACGAACACGCGGGAGGAGTCGGCGATGAGCTCGGCCAGGGCGTTGGCCATGACACGGCTCTTGACCTTGGTGCGGGTCTCCACCTCGTTGCCGCGCCCGCCGAAGAACTCAAAGCTCAAGCGGTTCTTGATTACCGCCTGGTCGCCGCCTCGGGACAGCGCCATTTCGGCCGCCAGGGTGGCGAACTGCCAGTCCTCGCCGAAGCCCTCGCCGTCGTGGCCGAGGCCAAGCGAGAGTGTGGCGTGGATGCCGGCCGAGCCGATTACGGAGTGCGCCTGCTCGAGCAGGGCAAACTTGCCGGAGCGCATTTCGTCCAGATGGCGCTCCTCAAACACCACGAAGTACCTGTCGCGGTCATAGCGGCGCAGAATGGCGTCGCGGCCCTCCCAGTACTGGTTCATCACGTCCTCGACGGCGTCGCGCAGGTCGTTCTTCACGCGGTCGGGCTGGTTGCGGATGAGCTCATCGTAGTTGTCTATTATGAGTACGCCAACGACGGGGCGGCTTTCCTCGTACTTTATGCGCACGTCGTCGTACTCGGTGACGTCCACCCAGTAGGCTATGCCCATGAAGCCGTGCCCGGCCTCCTCCTCGCCGGTGCCGGGGCGTATGATATTGCCGTGTATCTGGTACTTGCGGCCGTTTATGGCCAGCAGGTCCTGGCACTGAGTCTTGCCCTCGAGCAGCCACTTGGCCGAGAACTGCGGCACCAGCGTGTCCAGCCTGGCCTCAAAGCGCGAGCCGGAGACACCGCACATGTTGAAGAAAATCTGGTTTGCCCAGATGACGCGCAAATCGTTGAGCGAGAACACCGCCATAGGCAGCGGGAAGTTCAATAACGTGTTGTTTTTCGCCGTGTCCGCGTCGTAGGTGACGGACTCGATGTAGTCCATGAGCTCTCGCCGGCGCCGCCTGGCCGAGAACACCGAGCTGATTATGAGCAGGAGCAGCACGGCTCCCTCCGCCGCAGCCAGGACGTACTGCCCGAAAAGCAGCGCTGCCGCCGCGAAGGCCACCAGTACGAAGAGGTACAGCCTGCCGCTGGGCTCCGTCAGCCTTTGAAATTTCTTGTTCAAATATAACCCACTCCCCCGTAAGGCTGGTACAAAAACTGTCAAGTTGAAAGCGATAATGCCCCATAATTACAGTTTTAATATTATAGCATAATGTGGCGCATATTTACAACAATAATTCTCGTCCGCCTGCAAAGAATACTGAGCATGAAAGCTGTGATTATGGCGGGGGGAGAGGGCAAGCGTCTGAAGGCCGTCACCGGAGCCCTGCCCAAACCGATGGTGCCGCTGCTCGGCAGGCCCCTCATGGAGCGCTGCGTGGAGCTGTTGGTCAAAAACGGAATAACGGACATCTGCGCCACCCTGCGCTACAATCCCGGGCCGATAATGGACTATTTCGGCGATGGGGAGCGCTTCGGCGTGGATATAACCTGGCGTGTGGAGACGCAGCCGCTGGGTACTGCGGGCTCTGTGAAGGCCTGCATGGACGTGCTGGGCGACGCGCCCTTCCTGGTTATGAGCGGGGACGCGGCCTGCGACTTTGACATAGCCGCGCTTGCGCGGGAACATGAGGCCTCCGGCGCGGCCGCCACAGTGGCGCTCTACGAGTGCCGGGAGCCGCTGCGCTACGGCCTGGCCGTGACGGACCCGGACGGGGACGTGCGCTGTTTTATCGAGAAGCCGGACTGGCCGCGCGTCGTGTCCAACCTCGTGAGCACTGGCATATATGTCGTGTCCCCGCACGCGATGGACTATGTCCCGGCGGACACCATGTTCGACTTCGCCGCCGACCTCTTCCCGCTGCTGCTCAAAAACGGGGAGCGCATCCACGCTGCGCTGCCGGAGGGGTACTGGTGCGACGTCGGAACGCCCAGAGCCTACTACCAGTGCTGCATCGACGCGCTCGACGGCAGGCTCTCAATACCCGATGCGCCTCCGCCTCCGCCGGAGCCGGAGGCGAAGCCGCTGCTGCCGCTGCCCTGGCAGGATAAGCAGCGGCGGCGTGTGCCCTGCGCGGACAGGGCAAAGCTCATGCGCGCCGTGTCCGAGAGCCTCATAGAGTGCGCGGCTGGCTTCGACGACGGCGTAGTCATACGCTCCGGGCACTGCGCGGCGCGCATAAGCCCGGAGCCGGGCTCCGACGCGCTGCTTATAGAGACGGGCGCCGCAGACGCAGAATTTGCCGGGGAGCTCGCCGCGGGCCTGGAGCGCCTGGTGCGCTCGCTGGATACAGCGCGGGAGGCGTGAGCCTCCCGCGCTGCCGCTGGCCGGAAAAGTGCTTTCCCGTATGGACAACTATGCCGTTGTTAAGAGCAAATTTGGACAAAATTGGACGATTGTTAGCATTATGTCCGTTGTTTTGGATTTATTCTTGGCGTATAATGCTATTCAAGGAGGTGTGCGCAGTGAAGTACCAAGCGGCATCAATGAAGACAAAGAAGGCCCTGGCAGAGTCGCTTAAAAAGCTGATGCGCGCCAAGCCGTTTTCCAAAATCACGGTCACGGAGATAGTAAACGACTGCGGAGTCAACCGCAAAACTTTCTACTATCACTTTGAAGATATTTACGCGCTGCTGCGCTGGATATTTGAAGAGGAAGCCCTGAATATCGTTAAGCAGCTCTATCTCATAAATGATTACGACGGCGCCATGGACTTCATTGTCGAATACATAGACAAGAACAGGGCGTTTATGCGGAATGCCTATGACGCGTTCGGCAGCGTGGAACTGGGCAACTTCTTCCGCAAGAGCACACTGGAGCTGACCAGGCAGCTGATAAAGACCGCAGAGGAGTCAATGAAACGCAGGCTCACGCCGGAGACGGAGGACTACCTGTGCGAGTTTTTGACGGAGGCGGCAACCGGCGTCCTGCTCAGCAATATCGCAGGGACCCTGGACTTCGGCAAGGGAAGGTTCACCAAACCTATCAGGAACATCATGCGCGCTTCCATAGTCGGAGTGCTGACTGAGGAAGGCATACCCTGCGAGCCGGCAGAGCAGGAAGAGTAAACGGACTAATAATCCCATGAGCCCCCGGACGGTGTCCGGGGGCTTTAAATTATGTTTGCCGGGCGTGCGGATTTTACGCGGATTTGGGTTGAACAACACGCCTTGTGGTGGTAGAATAACTTAGTTGCACATCCAGATGTGACAGTATTTTAGGGGGATATGACCGATGAATGAGATCAAGGACATAGCACTCGCCCCTTCCGGCGAGAAGAAAATAGCCTGGGTTAAGCGCAATATGCCCGTGCTGCGCGGCATTGAGGCCGATTTTGAGCGCGAAAAGCCCTTCGCAGGCCTGAAAATAGCCCTCAGCGTGCATCTGGAGGCCAAGACGGCGTACCTCTGCCGCGTACTGGCCGCCGGAGGCGCCGAGATGTATGTCACCGGCTCCAACCCGCTCTCCACTCAGGACGACGTGGCTGCGGCCCTGGCTGCGGGCGGTATCGAGGTTCACGCCGAATACGGTGTGAGCGAGGAGGAGTACTTCGGCCACATACGGAACGTTCTCGCCCACGGGCCGAATATAATAATCGACGACGGCGGAGACCTGGTCGAGACCATGCGCACCGACTTCCCGGAGCTCTGCGCGGACGTCATCGGCGGCTGCGAGGAGACTACGAGCGGCATACACCGCCTGCGCAAGCTCTATCAAGCGGGGACGCTGCCCTTCACTATGGTTGAGGTCAACGACGCCGACTGCAAGCACCTCTTCGACAACCGCTACGGCACGGGCCAGAGCGTCTGGGACGCCATAATGCGCACGACCAACCTCGTCGTCGCGGGCAAGGTGGCCGTCGTCTGCGGCTACGGCTGGTGCGGCAAGGGCGTTGCGATGCGGGCCAAGGGCCTTGGCGCCAAGGTCATTGTGACCGAGACCGACCCCGTGCGCGCCATCGAGGCCGTTATGGACGGCTTCGAGGTCATGCCCATGCGCGAGGCGTCCGGGATAGGCGAGATATTCTGCTCCGTCACCGGCTGCAGGGACGTCATGAACGCGGAGCACTTCGCGCTCATGCGCGACGGCGCGATACTCTCCAATGCGGGCCACTTCAACGTGGAGATAGACATGGACGCGCTTGAGAAGATGGCCGTGCGCAAGTACGAGGCCAGGCACAACATCACCGGCTACGTCATGCCCGACGGGCGCGAGCTCTTTGTGCTCGGCGAGGGCAGGCTTGTGAACCTCGCCTGCGGCGACGGTCACCCGGCCGAGATAATGGACATGAGCTTTGCCATACAGGCGCTCAGCGCCGAGTATCTCGCCAAACATGCTGGCAAGCTCGAGTGCGCGCCGATGCGCGTACCGCGCGAGATAGACCGGGCCGTCGCCTCGCGCAAGCTCAGGAGCATGGGCGTGGAGATAGACTCGCTGACCAGCGAGCAGAAGGACTACATGGGGATTTGATACATTTGGGCTTTAACCGGCAGGGCCTCAATGCCGTTTGACGCAGATTAGGGCGCACGTTTTGTTTCGCTCCATTGACGGGCAGAGCCCGCAGGCGGCCGCGAAGCTGACAGCCGCCCGCTTCGGCAGGGCTGCGGCGGTTAAAGCCCCGGAGAGGCTTTGCGCGAGGGGGGTGACATCCTTGGAGGAACGCAATTACGAGCAGCGTCGGGAAAAGCTGCTGGAGCTTTTGAAAAACAAGCGGCTGAAGTCCCTGCAGAACGAACTCGAGGACATGAACGAGTTCGACATAGCCGAGTTCCTCACCGAAGTGGGCGAGGACGACGCGCTGAAGATGATGACCGTATTCCGGCTGCTCAGCAAGGAGCGCGGCGCCGAAGTGTTCGCGGAACTGGACGCGCCGGAGCAGCAGGAGATAATAAACTCCATCACCGATAAGGAGCTGTCCGAGATAGTCGAGGACATGTACGTCGACGATGCGGTGGACATGATGGAGGAGCTGCCCGCAAATATAGTCAAGCGTGTCATGCGCGCCGCCACACCTGAGACCCGCGCGCTCATAAACCAGTACCTCAAGTACCCGGAGAACTCGGCCGGCAGCATAATGACCGCCGAGTTCATAGATTTGAAAAAATACATGAACGTGCGCGAGAGTATCGCGCGCATCCGCCGTGTGGGCGAGGACAAGGAGACAATCTACGTCTGCTATGTCACGAACGCCCACCGCAAGCTCGAGGGCGTTGTAACGGTCAAGGATCTGCTGCTGCACGACGACGATGCCGTCATCGAGGACATCATGGACTCGAACGTCATATTCGTGCGCACGACGGACGACCGGAGCGAGGCCTCGGAGCGAATCTCAGACTACGACCTCCTGGCCATACCCGTTGTGGACAAGGAGGACAGGCTGGTCGGCATAGTCACCGTCGACGACGTCATCGACGTACTGGAAGAGGAGACCACGGAGGACTTCGACCTCATGAGCGGCGTCTCGCCTTCGGACACCCCGTACTCCCGCGCAACAGTGGGAGAGCTCTGGAAGCGCCGTATACCCTGGCTGATGTTCCTCATGCTGTCGGCGACGTTCACGAGCATGATAATAACCCACTTCGAGGACGCGCTGAGCAAGTTCGCCGTGCTCACGGGTTTTATACCGATGCTTATGGGTACGGGCGGCAACTCCGGTTCCCAGAGCTCCACGGCCGTTATACGAAGCCTGTCCATAGGCGACACGGAGCCCAAGGACATACTCGCCGTCATCTGGAAAGAGATACGCGTCGCCGTGCTCTGCGGAGCGACGCTTGCCGCCGTGAACTTCGTCAAGATGCTGCTTGTGGACAGGCTGCTGCTGGCCAACCCGGATGTGACCATCATGGTGGCCTTCACCGTCAGCCTTACCATAGTCTTTGTCGTCATATTTGCGAAGGCGGTCGGCTGTACGCTGCCCATGGTCGCCGAGAAGATAGGCATAGACCCGGCCGTCATGGCCAGCCCGCTGATAAGTACGATAACGGACGCGGTCAGCCTGCTCATCTATTTGGGCCTGGCGACGGCAATACTGCATATATAGGGGTTAATAAGCTTGTGCGCCCCGGCTCTGTACGAAGTCGGGGCGCGATTTTTGTTCAAAAACAGTTGCAAGAGGTGGTTACATATGGATATGACGCCCGTGCTGACCCAGATGGGGATACTAGTCTTTATAATGGCAGTGGGCTTCTTTTGCACAAAAATTGGGGTCACCGGGCCTGAGTTCACCCGTTCGGGCTCAAAGGTCGTGCTGAACGTCCTGCTCGTGTTCACAATACTCGACTCGGTGACCTCGGCGGACATGGAGCTGTCGCTGGCGGACGTGGGCCTGGATTTGGCGGCGTTCTTTGCGCTGGTGTTTATTTCTGCGGCCCTCGGCCTGCTGACGGCGAAGCTCATACGCGCGAGGACCGACAGGCGCGGCATCGCGGCCTTCGCCATAGCGTTTTCGAACACCGTGTTCGTCGGTTTCCCCGTGATAGAGTCCATATACGGCGCCGAGGGCATACTTGTTGCCACGCTCTCCAACGTCCCCTTCAACCTGCTGGTCTACACCATGGGCGTCGCCATGATAAACGGCAGTACAAAGGGCATGAGCGTCAAGAGCGCCATTTCGGCTCCGCTGGTTGCCACCATAATCGCGGTAGCCTTCTTTATGACGGGCATCAAGCTGCCGTCTCCGATAGTGCAGTGTTTTGATATAATCGGCGGCGGCACCGTGCCGATGAGCATGCTCGTCGTGGGCGCGAGCCTGGGCAGCATATCCGTCAAGCAGGCGCTCAGCGACTGGCGCGTGTATGTGGTCAGCTTCGTCAGGCTCATCGTCTCGCCGCTGGCGACCTGGATCGTGCTGCGGCTCTTCATCCACGACGAGATGCTGCTGGGCGTGAGCGTGATACTCGCCGCCTGCCCGACCGCCATGATAGCCACGGCCCTGGCAATACGCGCCGGACGCGACGAGGCCTATGCCAGCCAGTGTGTGTTCGCCAGCACAGTGCTCTCGGCGGCTACGATGCCGCTCATGATATGGCTGCTGCTTTAATCAAAACCGGCCCCCGTTGTACAGGGGCCGGTTTTCAGTTATTCACTCTGTGCCGGCGGGTTTTCACGCCGCTTTGAACCTCCGCGGCTGCCGCGCCGCCTCCTGGGGCGGTGGGGCGCGCCCTCGCCTTTGGCCTCAGCCCTGGCTTCGGTTTTGGGTTCCGCCTTGCTGGGGCGGACCTTGTCCGTCCGCCGCCCGTTCTCGCGCCTGCGCTCTCCGGAGCTCTCGCGCCTGAACTCTTCCCCGTCACCGCGCTTGTGCTCTTCGTCGCGCACGGAGCGTTCGCTGCGACGGCCGGAGCTGCGCTTCTGTCCGGACTTGCGGCGCACGCTGGCCACATTCGCCTTGGACTCCGGCTCGGTATGGCTCTCGGCGAAGGCCCTCTCTTCGGGCTCATCCGTCTCCGGGGCCTCGGGCTCCGGCTCAATCTCACGCGGCTTCAGGACGTGGGCAGGGGCTTCGCCGTTCCTGGGCCGTCCGCCGGGTACGGCGGCAACCTCGTCTGCGTTGTAGGTCTTTATAGTCGTCTCGCCATCGCCGTCGAGTTTGACCTTGACGGTGCCGCGCAGGAGGTTGACCTGCGTCACGCTGCCGAAGCCCGCGGGCGTCTCAACAAAGGCGCCGTTCTTGGGTACGGCCTTGACCAGGGACTCGTAGGCCTCCTCCTCATATCTGAGGCAGCACATTAGGCGGCCGCAGGCGCCGGAAATCTTGGTGGGGTTGAGCGATAGCCCCTGGACCTTGGCCATCTTGGTGCTGACGGGCTGGAACTCGGTCAGGAAGCGGCTGCAGCACAGGTCCCGGCCGCACATGCCGAGGCCGCCGAGCATCTTGGCCTCGTCGCGCACGCCTATCTGCCTGAGCTCGATGCGGCTGCGGAACACTCCGGCCAGGTCTTTTACAAGCTCGCGGAAGTCCACGCGCCCGTCGCTGGTGAAGTAGAAGGTTATCTTGTTGCCCTCGAAGCTGCACTCGACGTCAACAAGCTTCATATCAAGGCCGTGCGCGGCCACCTTCTCGCGGCAGATGCCGAGCGCCTCGCGCTCGCGCTTGTGGTTAATTTCCTGGACGCGCTTGTCGCTGTCGGTGGCGATGCGCACGACGGGGCGGATGGGCGGGACGACCTGCTCGTTGGAGACGTAGTGGTTGCCCGCTACGCACTGGGCGTATTCGAGGCCCTTGCTGGTCTCAACGATGACGTCCTGTCCCGGTTTTACTGTCAGGCCGTTGGCGTCAAAGTAGTAAGCCTTTCCTCGGCCGTTGAATTTTACGCTGACCACTTCGGTCACGTTGCTGTCTTCGTACAATACAATTCCTCATTTCTAATGTGACGGCGCGGCGCATTGGCCGCAGCCTTATCAGCCGCCCTGTTCCTGAGCTATGCCGTCCACGGCGATGAGGCTCAGCACGCTCTTGACGCCCACGTTCTGACGCAGGTATTCGGAGCAGCGCCGGAGCAGCGCGTCCAGATACGCGCTCTGCCCGGCCGTGAGCGAGACCTTGGCCTTGCCCAGCAGCACGTCGGCCAGCTTCTCCCTCGCGGCTCGCAGCATTGCGGCGCAGCGGCGTGAGTCCATCCCCTCGTTGGACGTGCACCACAGCAGCAGCTCGCCTCTGGAGCCTCCTGCGAGTTTGCCCAGCAGCTCCATCGCGTCCGAGGCGGCCTCGTCGCTCTCGAGCGCGTCCGCATTGGTGCGTATGAGCTCGCAGCGCGAGCGCACGGTCGGCAGAAGCTGCTGCGGGTTTGCGGCGCAGAGTATGAACGACGCGCTCTCCGGCGGCTCCTCAAGCAGCTTGAGCAGCGCGTTCTGCGCCTGAAGGTTCATGGTGTCCGCGTCCTGGATTATATAGGCCTTGCCGCTGCCCTCGTTGGGCATGACGGGCGCGGAGGCGGCGACGGAGCGCACCTGGTCGACGGTTATCTCGCGCTTCTTGCGGCCCTGGCTGTCCAGGGCGGCGGTGACGGTTATCACGTCGGGATGTATGCCCTCGAGCACCTTGCGGCATGCGCGGCATTTACCGCAGGGCTTGTACGCGGCGGCGCCGTCCTCGCAGAGCATGGCCGCGGCCAGCCTGACGGCGAGGCCGTTGCGCGCCTCCTCGTTCATTGAGGCGGAAATATAGGCGTGGGCGAGCTTGGTCCCGCCCGGGATGCTGAATGTTTCCATACCTTATATTTTACCTTTCCACGACGGTATAGTCAACAAAATTCCTGCGGGGAGCGGCATCCCGGCCGCTCAGACGCCACAAAATTATACCACGGCGAGGAATAGCTTTCAACTATACCTCACTATGCTTTGCAGGTATTTGCCATTTGGCCGCGACGGTGATATCATCGGCTTGGCTAAGAGCTTAAACTCAAGGAGGAAGGCAATATGGAATACCGCAAGCTACCGCACGGGGGAGAGGACGTGAGCGTCCTCGGCCTGGGCAACAGCTCTATGGGCGGGACGGGCGAATACGAGACCGAGGCCACGGTGTCCCTCGCCATTGAAAACGGCGTGAACTACTTCGACATGGCGGCTGCCGACGCAGTGCCGTTCCCGGCCTTCGGCAGGGCCGTCGGTTCTCAGCGCGGCAAGGTGTACTACCAGGTGCACTTCGGCGCGGTCTACGACTCCGGCGTCTACGGCTGGACGCTTTCGCTCGAGGAGATAAAGCGCAGCGTGGATTGGCAGCTCAAGCAGCTGGGCACAGACTACATAGACGTGGGCTTCATACACTGCATAGACGAGTTTTCAGACCTGGACGAGGCAGAGCGCGAGGGCACGATTGACTATCTGCTTTCGCTCAAGCGCTCCGGCGCCGTCAGGCACATCGGCATGTCCACCCACACGCCCGGCACGGCAATGCGCGCGCTGGACATGGGCTTGCTCGACGTCCTGATGTTTTCAATAAACGCCGCATATGACTACAAGCGCGGCGAGTACGGCATAGGCGAAGTGGCAGAGCGCGCGGAGCTCTACCGCCGCTGTGAACGCGAGGGCGTGGGCATCTCCGTAATGAAGCCCTTCGCGGGCGGGCAGCTGCTGAACGCCAAGACCTCGCCCTTCAAGCGCGCGCTCACGGAGTACCAGTGCCTGCAATACGCGCTTGACAAGCCGGGCGTCATGACCGTGCTGCCCGGAGTGCGAGACAGGCGCGACCTCGAGCGGCTGCTGGGCTTTTTCAAGGCGGACGAGGCCGAGCGCGACTACTCGGTCATAGCGTCCTTCACGCCGGCGGAGGCCGAAGGAGTCTGCGTCTACTGCAACCACTGCCAGCCCTGCCCGGCGGGCATAGACGTGGGCCTGGTCAACAAGTATTACGACCTCGCGCGGGCGGGGGACAAGCTCGCCGCCGACCACTACGCCCACCTCGGCATGCACGCCTCCGACTGCCTGCACTGCGGCCACTGCGATTCACGCTGTCCCTTCCATGTGCAGCAGAGCGCCCGCATGGAGGAGATAGCCGCATACTTCGGCGTGTAAGTTTACATAAGTAAAACGCGAAACGCAAGGCATAGAAAAAGCGCCCCGCCGGGGCGCTTTTTGCTGTTTCGGCGATTATTTACCGCACAGGCGCTTTATGAGCTCGTAACGCTCGTCGGCAGTCTTTTGCAGCTCTGCGAGCTCTTCTTCGCTGAGCTTGCTGAACTTGCCGATGCCCTTCACGAACTCGGCGACCGTGATGGGCTTGCGGTTCTCGGTCATGTAGTACCTGCCCTTGTCGCATTCCCAGAGCGGGAACATATTGCAGGCCACCGCGCGGCGCGCGACGGCGATGCTCTCATTGGGCTTGAAGCTCCAGCCTGTGGGGCAGGGAGAGAACACATGCAGGTAGGCGAAACCGCGCTTGCTGGCCTCGAGGCCGTGCTGCACCTTGGCGACAAAGTCGGGCATGTTGCTGGGGCTGGCCGTGGCGCAGTACTCAATGTTGTGCATCGCCATGATGAGCGGGACGTACTTGGCGTTCTGCTCTTTGCCGTTTATGGCCGCGCCGGTGGGCGTGGTGCTCGTGCGGGAGCCGAGGCTGGTGGTGCTCGAGCGCTGGAAGCCCGTGTTCATGTAGCCCTCGTTGTCGTAGCAGACGTAGAGCATTTTCGTGCCGCGCTCGGCCGCACCTGAGAGGCTCTGGAAGCCGCAGTCGGCGGTGGCGCCGTCGCCGCAGACTGCGACGATGTTCACGTCGGGGCGGCCGCGGCGCTGGTACATCTCGCTCACGCCGGACATGAAGCTCGCCGTGTTGTCCAGCAGCGTGATGTGTATCGGCGCGGTGCAGCCGTTCTGATAGCTCCAGCCGTCGACGCCTGCTCCGGCCATACATCCGGGAGGTACGGCGAAAACGCTGTTATTGCCCGCAATCTGCATCACGCGGCGGAGTATCAGCTCGCCGCCGCAGCCCTGGCAGGCGGAAGAGCCCGGGGTCATGACCTGCGG
This sequence comes from uncultured Eubacteriales bacterium, assembly GCA_900544765.1. Taxonomy (GTDB): domain Bacteria; phylum Bacillota; class Clostridia; order Oscillospirales; family Oscillospiraceae; genus Scatomorpha; species Scatomorpha gallistercoris. The sequence goes on from UQWI01000002.1 coordinate 235,317, forward strand.
AGCGGTTTTCAATATGTCCATGTAGCTCATTTCATGCCCTCCTTAGTCCATCAGCCAGAGCGTGTCCGCGCGTCCGGCGCCGTCGAGCGCGAGCAGCTTCTCCGCGGCGGACACTATGTGCGCCATGGAGATATCCGCTCCGCCCAGTCCGCCTATCGCGGAGAAGTGCGCCTTGCCCGCGAGCGCTTCGCCCAGCGCGGCGCAGGTCTCGACGTACATCGGGCCGGCGTCCCAGCCGAAGCTCACGGAGCGGTCGACGACGGCGAAGCCTTTAACGCGGTCAAGGGCCTCGCGCACACGCTTCGCGGGGAAGGGACGGGTGAAGCGCAGCTTGAGCACGCCAATCTTGACGCCGCGCCCGCGCAGCTCATCCACCACGTCTCTCGCCGTGCCGGTCATACCGCCGACGGTGACTAGGGCGTAGTCCGCGTCCTCGAGCCTGTATGTGTCTATGCAGCCGCCGTAGGAGCGGCCGAAGGCGGCGGCAAACTTTTCGTCAACTTCGTCTATTACCGGCAGGGCGGCCTGCATTGCCTGCAGGTGGTCGTGCCTGTACTTCATCAGCAGCTCGCCCGGCGTCATGGGGTCTAGAGCTTGGGGCGTCGCGGGCTCAAGCTTTGCGGGCAGGCTGTACGGCGGCAGGAAGGCGTCGACATCTGCCTGCGAGGGCACCTCCACGCGCTCAACGAGGTGGCTTGAGTAGAAACCGTCGTAGCAGACGTTTACCGGGATGAGCACGCGCTCATCCTCGGCGAGCATGTAGCCCTGGATTATCATATCGAGAATCTCCTGGTTCGTCTCGCAGAAGCACTGAATCCAGCCCGCCTCACGCACGCTCATCGCGTCCTGCTGGCCCGACCAGATGGTCTCGGGCGAGGTCATCTCGCGCGTGGCTATGGCCATGACCATCGGCAGGCGCAGCGTGCTCATGCGGAAGTACGGCTCGTACATCAGCGCCAGGCCCTGGGCGCTGGTGGCGGTGAACACCCTGCCGCCGGCCGCGGCCGCGCCCTGCACGACGCTCATTGCGCTGTGCTCGCTCTCAACCTGCACCATGCGGCTGTCCAGCTCTCCGGAGAAAACGAGGTCGGCGAGCCCCTCGACAACCGAGCTCTGCGGGGTTATCGGGTAGGCGGCTATGAGGTCGGGACGGCAGAGCGCCGCGCCCATTGTCGCGCATTTGTTGCCTGTAAGTGCCTTTATTTCGCCCATCTCACTTCACCTCCGGCTCCATAGTTATTGCGTGCTTGGGACACTCGGCGGCGCAGATGCCGCAGCCCTTGCAGTAGTCGTAGCTTATGAGTATCTCCTTGCCCTCGGCGTAGATGCTGCCCACCGGGCAGTAGGCGAGGCACTGCCCGCAGTTTACGCAGCGGTTCTTGTCCATAACCGGGCGCACGACGCGCCAGGACGCCGTGTCGAGTATGTAAATGCCCTGGTTTCCGAGCGGTGTAACGTGTCTGTCCATGCCGCGCCTCCTTTAGCAGATTTTTACCGCGTCGTAGGCGCGCATGGCGGCGGCGCGGTTCGCTTCGCCGAACTCGGCGGCGATGTTGTCAAAGAGCTTTGACGAATCAACCAGCCCCGTGGCCTTCGCAAAGGCCCCGAGCATGGCCGTGTTCGGGATGCTGCGGCCAATCTCGTCCATCGCGATGCCCGTCGCATCGACAACGGCTACCTTCGCTGCCTGGGCCGGTATGCCCAGCTCCTCGGGCGTGTGCACTGAGTTGATGACCACGGTGCCGCCCTCCTTGAGCCCGGCGTAGGTGGCGGGCAGGTGAACGAGCGTGTCATCGAGAATTATGAGCACATCCGGCTCATACACCTGGGTCTTGCGGCGTATCTGCTCCTCGCTAAGGCGCAGGAAGCCAAACACGGGAGAGCCCTTGCGCTCCACGCCGAAGAAGGGGATGAACTGCCCGTAGTGCCCGGTTTCAACAGCGGTCCTGACGACTATGTGGCTGGCTTTTACCAGGCCCTGGCCGCCGCGGCCGTGCAGGCGTATCTCTTCCATCTTATCACTCCTCGCAGTTTATACAAAAATTTTGCGTCCGTTTTGTGCATTTATTATGGCGAAACACTCCGCTCTTGACGGCTCAAGCGATGTTCGCTATAATAACAATATGTTCGTTTTGCGAACCCTATCTGGCTGGATAATAACACTTCCAGACCGTAAAGTCAAGGAGGACGACGTGATAAGACGCATGGAGGCCGCGGACCTGGACGCCGCGGCGGAGATATGGCTGGCATCCAACCTGGACGCGCACGATTTTATCCCGGCTGAGTATTGGCGGGGGAATTTTCAGGCGGTCAAGGCACAGCTGCCGGAGGCCGAGGTATATGTCTGCGAGGAGGACGGCAGGCTGTCCGGGTTCATCGGCCTGGAGGGAGAGTACATCGCCGGGCTGTTTGTGGCGAAGCCGGAGCGCTCGCGCGGCGTGGGGAAGCAGCTGCTGGACGCGGCCAAGGCGGCGCACGACTACCTGGAGCTGCGCGTGTACGCGGAGAACTGGCCTGCGGTCAAGTTCTATTACCGTGAGGGCTTCACGCTCTGCTCGCAGGACGTGGACGGGAGCACGGGCGCGGATGAGTACCTGATGGCGTGGTGGGCTTGATATGGATACGGGCTCGCAGTATATTTTGTCCTCGCTCGACCACGCGCTGGACGTTTTGAACCTGTATTTTGAGCACGAGGAGCTCAGCGCGGCCACGGCTGCCAGGGAGCTGGGCGTGAGCCGCACGGCTGCCTTCCGCATGCTCTATACCCTCGAGGCCAAGGGCTGCCTCACGCGCACGCCGGAGGGCGCGTACCGTCTCGGCATAAAGCTCTTTTCGCTCGGCGCGCTGGCGCAGAGCCGCATGGTGCTGACCGGACTTGTGCGCCCGCATCTGACGCATCTGGCGGATGAGACGGGGGAGACGGCGCATCTGGCCATCATGGACGGGCCGTACCACATAGTGTTTGTGGACAAGGCCCTCGGCAGGCTGAACCTCAAGATGGACACGGTGCTCGGCGACCGGCGCTGGGCGCATCAGACTGCGACAGGCAAGATGCTGCTCTCGCTCAAATCGCGCGAGCAGTGGGAGCAGTACGCCCGGGCGGCGGTGTTTAACCGCCCGACGCCGAACGCAATAACCGAGCCGGAGGCGCTGTTTGCGGAGCTGGAGCTCACCCGCGAGCGCGGCTGGGCCATAGACAACGAGGAGAGCGAGGAGGGCCTGACCTGCTTCGCCGTGCCGCTCATCGACCGCTCCGGGGCGGCCATCGCCGCGATAAGCTGCTCGGGACCGAGCACACGCATGGAGCGCAACCGCGCTGCCCGCCTTGCCGGGCTGCGCCGCGCCGCCGCAGACATAGCAAAGAGCACAGGGTAAAATAACAGAGCCGCCAAAAGGCGGCTCTGTTTGTTTGGCATTAGGTTTTAGATGACGCGCACGCGCAGGACGTCGGGGTCCTTGAGAATCTCGGAGGTTATCTCGCCGTTTACCTTTTCGGCGAGGTCTATCATCGTGTAGGCGTAGCCGCCGCGCGGCTTGTTTATCATGTGCTCAATGTTGATGTTGCGCGCGGAAATGAGCTCGAGTATGGTGTTTATCTTGTTCGGCACGTTGCGGTGCAGCACGCAGAGGCGGCAGACGCCCAGACGGTCGAGGCTGGCGTTCGGGAGATTGACCGAGTTCTTTATGTTGCCGTTGGCGAGGTAGTCGTATATCTCCTGCGCGGCCATGATGGAGCACTTGTCCTCGCTCTCGGGGGTGCAGGCGCCCAGGTGGGGCAGGGTGATGCAGTTCTTCACGCCGATGAGCTTGGCGTTCGGGAAATCGGTGACGTATTTGCCGACACGGCCGCTCTCGAGCGCGGCAATCATGGCGTCGTCGTCCACAACCTCGGCGCGGGACTCGTTCATTATACGCACGCCGGGGCGCATCATGGCCAGGGCGTCGGCGTTTATCATGTGGTGGGTGCCGTCGTTGTAGGGCACGTTCAGGCTGATGTAGTCGCAGGTGCGGAAGATGTCCTCGACGTAATCGACGTGTATGACGTTGCGGGAGAGGCGCCAGGCGCTCTCAATGGAGATATATGGGTCGTAGCCGCGCACGGTCATGCCGAACTCGAGCGCAAGGTTGGCGACCAGGGAGCCGATGGCGCCCAGACCGATGACGCCCAGGCTCTTGCCGCAGAGCTCGGGGCCGGAGAAGGCGCTCTTGCCCTTCTCGACCAGGGCCGGGACCTCGTCGCCCTTGTCGGCTATCGTCTTGACCCAGTCGATTGCGCCGAGCATGTCCCGGGAAGCGAGCAGCATGTCGAAGATTATCATCTCTTTTGTCGCGTCGGCGTTCGCGCCGGGGGCGTTGAACACGACTATGCCGCGCTCCGCGCAGTCCTCAATGGGGATGTTGTTCACGCCCGCGCCCGCGCGGCCTATGCAGAGCAGCTCGGGCCAGAACTCGGTGTGGTGCAGGTCTGCGCTGCGTATGAGCAGGGCCTCCGGGTTCTCAACCTGGGAGCCGACCTCGCAGCCGTGGTTCTCAAGAATCTGAGTGCCGAGCGGCGAGATTGTGTTCATCGTCTTTATCTTAAACATGGTGTTCCACCTCAAAATCCTTCATATATTCAGCTATGGCCTTCGCGCCGTCCAGGGACATCGCGTTGTAGAGGGAGACGCGCATGCCGCCGGTGAGACGGTGCCCCTTCACGTTGAGCAGGCCGCGCTTGGCGGCTCCGGCGCAGAACTCCTTGTCCAGGGCCTCGTCGCCGGTGCGGAAGGTCACGTTCATCATACTGCGGGAGGCGGCCTCCGCGTGCGGCTTGTAGAGCCTGGAGTTGTCCAGCACCTCGTAGACGAGCCTGGAGCGTTCGCGGCGGCGGGCGTCCATCTCGGCTACGCCGCCCTGGTCCTCAACCCATTCGAGCACCAGCCCGAGCATGTAGATGCACCAGCAGGGGGGAGTGTTGAGCATGCTGTCCTTGTCTATCATCTTCTGATAGCTCATGACCTGCGGGGTCACGGCCGCCTCGCGCCCGGCAAAGCTCTTGTCGATGACGACGACCGTCAGGCCGGCGGGGGCTATGTTCTTCTGCGCGCCAGCGTAGATGAGGGCATAGCGGCTCACATCGACCGGGTGGGACATAATCTCGCTGGACATGTCGCAGACCAGGGGCACGCCGCCCGTCTCGGGGACGTAGCCCCATGCGGTGCCGAAGATGGTGTTGTTGGCGCAGTAGTGGAAGTAGGCGTCGCCCTGCGCTATGCTGAGCTCGCCCTGTTCGGGTATGTGGGAATAGTTGTTGCCCTTGCCCTCATAAGCCACATGTACATCGCCGTACTTCCCGGCCTCGCGCGCGGCAATGCCGGAGAAATTGCCGGTCACGGCGTAGCTGGCCGGTTTCCCGTCCATGAGGTTGAGCGGAATAGCGGCAAACTGGCTGGTCGCGCCGCCCTGAAGGAAAAGGACCTCGTGGGTGTCCGGCACATTCAGCAGCCTCTTAAAGCGCTCCTTGGCCTCGGCGTGAATCTCCGCAAACTGACTGCCGCGGTGGCTCATCTCCATCACGCTCATGCCGCAGCCGTGCCAGTTGAGCATTTCCGACTGCGCCTTTTTGAGTACCGGCTCCGGCATACACGCCGGGCCTGCCGCGAAATTGTAAGCCCTTTCAGCCATAGGTCAGGCTCCCTTCATTGTTTTTTGTGGGTACTAATTATAAATTATAACTTTTCCGGCCCATCCGCGTCAATAGACGTACCAACAAGCATTTGCCCAGAGACTGCCTGAATTTTAACCATTTTGACAAGCCCGCGCAGGCTTTCGCCCTCAATACGGACTTCTGTGTAATTTGGCGCGTGTCCGGTTGAGTATCCGTTTTCCTCGGTTTCAAACAGCACGGCCTGGACAGTGCCCACGCAGCTTTCTAAATATTCCCGCTGCATCTCCAGGGCTGCCTCATGCGCGGCGTGTGCGCGTTCATTTTTCACCGCGTGCGTGAGCTGGCCCGGCAGCTTGTCCGCCGCCGTGCCCGGGCGGCGCGAATAGGGGAAAACGTGCATAGCCGCGAAGGCGCACTTGCGTATAAAATCGAGCGTCTCCTGAAACTCCGCCTCCGTCTCGCCGGGGAAGCCGGTGATGAGGTCGGTGGTCAGCGCGCAGTGCGGGAAATAGCGGCGCAGGCGCTCGCACACGGCGTAAAACTCCGCCGTCGTGTATTTGCGCTTCATGCGCTCCAGCACCCCGTCGCTGCCGGACTGCATGGAGAGGTGGAAGTGGGGGCAGAGTGTGGGTATTTTTGCCATGCGCATACACCACTCCTCGGTGAGGACTGTCGGCTCTATGGAGCCGAGGCGTATGCGCGCCTCGGGCGCGGCGGCGTAGACCGCCTCAATGGCGTCTGCAAGCGTGGGCCTGCCCGGCAGGTCGCGCCCGTAGGAGGCGACTTCGATACCGGTCAGCACTATCTCGCGGTAGCCCTCTCCGGCCAGGCGAGCGGCCTCGGCGCCTATGCGCCCGAGCGGCAGCGAGCGCACGCCGCCCCGGGCGTAGGGTATGATGCAGTAGGAGCAGAAGTTGGCGCAGCCGTCCTCTATCTTGAGCCAGGCCCGGGCGTGGCCCTCGTAGGCCCCGGCGGGTAAGTCCTCTATGACCTTGCGCGCGAAGGGGGCGTCGATGTGTACGTTCCGCTGCCTGTCGGACACGGCCTTCTCCACGGCGGCGACGAAGCCCTGCCGGTCGGAGCTGCCCCAGACCACGTCGGCGAGCGCCTTCGCCCGCTCGTCGGTCTGCGACCAGCAGCCGCAGACGGCGCTCACAGCGCCGGGGTTCTCGCCCTCGAGCCGCCTGAGCGCCTGCCTGGATTTGCGGCCGCTCTCGGCGGTGACGGCGCAGGTGTTTACGATTACGCAGTCAGCCGTCTCGTCGCCTTCGGCGGGGCGGTGGCCGTGGGAGCGCAGGATGGCCTCCATCGCCTGGGTCTCATACTGGTTGACCTTGCAGCCCAGGGTGTTTATAATATACAGCATATGATGACCTCACTTGAAAGGTGTGTAACTGTGGAAATATATCTCGACAACGCCGCGACAACCCGCGTCTGCCCGGAGGCGGCCGAGGCCGCGCTGAACGCCATGACGGCTGAATACGGCAACCCCAGCTCGACCCACGCAAAAGGGCGTGCGGCCAGGAAGCTGGTGGATGCGGCGAGGAAGAGCGTCGCCGCCGCCCTGGGTTGTGATAGCGGCGAGCTCGTCTTTACATCCTGCGGCTCGGAGAGCGACAACTGGGCGCTCTGGTCCGGCGCGGAGTACGTCTCGCGCAAGGGGGGGCATGTGATAAGCTCCACTGTAGAGCACGACGCCGTGCGGCATGGCCTCGACGAACTCGAGCGGCGCGGGTACGAAGTCACGCGTCTCACTCCGGACAAGTCCGGAGCCGTGACGTCGGAGCAGCTGCAGGCGGCCCTGCGGCCTGACACCGTGCTCGTCTCGCTCATGCTTGTGAATAACGAGACCGGCGCGGTGACGGACATCGCGTCCATGGCAAAACTCCTGAAGAAGGCCAACCCCAACGCCCTGCTGCACACTGACGCCGTGCAGGGCTTCCTGAAGGTGCCGTTCAAAGCCAGGACGCTCGGCGCGGACCTGATAAGCATCTCCGGACACAAGATACACGCGCCGAAGGGCATAGGCGCCCTCTACATCAAAAAGGGCGTGCGCCTGCGCCCGCTCATTGTAGGCGGGGCCCAGGAGGACGGCAGGCGCGCCGGAACGGAGAACGTGCCGTACATCTGCGCCTTCGGAGAGGCCGCGCGTATAGGCGCTGCGCGCGCCGCCGAGTATCAGGAGCGCATGCGCACGCTGCGGGATATGGCGGCGGAGCGGCTTGGGCGTGAAAACCCCGGCCTTGTCACCATAGGGGGCGGGGCGCCCCACATACTCAGCATATCCCTGCCCGGCTACAGGAGCGAGGTACTGATGAACTTCCTCGAGGCGCGCGGCATATACGTCTCGCGCTCCTCGGCCTGCAAGCGCGGCGCGCGCAGCCATGTGCTCGAGGCAATGGGCTTGCCCGCCGCCGTGATAGACGGCACGCTGCGCATCGGCCTTTCGCGCTACACCACCGGGGAGGAGATGGACGCGTTCTGCCGCGCCGTGTACGAGGCCCGCACCACCTTGGCGCACAGCAACTGAAATGTCGTAATATTGTAACGCTTTCGGCGCTTACAGTCAATATTAACGCACAAAAAGGCGCGGCGACGGAAGCTCTCCGGCGCCGCGCCTGCTGACAATAAAGAAAGGACGCCAGACCAAAGCCTCACGTCCCGTCTTGTAATTTTGCACCCTCAGGGGGTCAGATCTTTTCCTCCAGCATGCGTATGCAATCAGAGCAAACATTTTTGCCGCGATAGGTCACTATATCCCTGGCATTGTCACAGAAAATGCATGCCGGCTGGTACTTCTTAAGGATAATGGTGTCGCCTTCTATGTATATCTCCATAGAGTCTTTTTCGGCGATATCCAGAGTCCTTCGCAGTTCAATGGGCAGGACGATACGTCCGAGCTCATCGACTTTCCTTACGATCCCTGTTGACTTCATAATATTCCCTCCAAATCTGCCGCGCGTTTAAATACGGCACTTTAAAATTATATACGAGAATTGTCATAAAGTCAACAGATAAGGCATACATATCCACCAGCCAAAAGTGCCAATAATTTTTGCGATTAATTGGGGGGTATGTACAAAAATGTCAAGCTTGTGGGCCGGAGCCCTTGCGATATCTGTGGTATTTGGGGTGTTGTCGGGACGATTTGGACAAACAGGCACGGCTTCTCTGGAAGGCGCGGGAGCGGCGGTCGAATTCATACTTGGCACCGGCGGACTGATATGCCTGTGGAGCGGAGTGTTAGAAATCATGCGGCGTTCCGGGCTCATGGACTCCCTTTCAAAGCTTTTGAAGCCGCTGCTCGGGAGGCTGTTTCCGAAGGCCTCACGGGAGCCGGAAACGCTCTCTGCGCTCTCTGCCAACGTCTCGGCCAACCTGCTGGGGCTGGGCAATGCGGCGACGCCTATGGGCATCCGCGCCGCGCGGGGAATGGCGAAACATGCAAAAAACGGCGTGGCAAGCAGCGAGCTTTGTCTGCTCGTTGTCATAAATACTGCCTCAATCCAGCTGCTGCCCACCACGGTGGCGGCGGTGCGCGCGGCGAACGGCTCAGCCGCGCCCTTCGACATACTGCCCGCAGTCTGGATAAGCTCGATAGCCTCGGTGACGGTTGGAGTACTGGCGGCGAAGCTGTTCGAGGGATTCAGCCGTAAATGAGCGCCGCAGCGGGCATACTGCCGGCCGTCGTCATGGCCGCCGCGGCACTGTACGGGCTCTTCAAGGGCGTGGATGTGTTTTCTGCGGTTGTGGACGGGGTAAAGGACGGGCTGCGCGTGGTGCTGAAGATTTTCCCGCCGCTGGTGGCGCTGCTCACGGCGGTTTATATGCTGCGGGCGAGCGGAGTGCTGGACGCGTTCACCTCGCTCATCTCTCCGGCGCTGAGCCTGCTGGGCATACCGGCGGAGACAGGGGCGCTTATGCTGCTCAGGCCGGTGAGCGGCTCGGGCGCGCTGGCCGTGGCGGGCGATTTGATAGCGCAGTACGGGCCGGACTCACTCATAGGCCGCACGGCCTCCGTCATGCTCGGCAGCACGGAGACGACCTTCTACGTCATTGCCGTCTACTTCGGCGCGGCCGGGATCAAGCGCACGCGCTACGCCGTACCGGCGGCGCTGTGCGCCGATTTGACAGGCTTTATTATGAGCGCGCTGACGGTGCGATTGCTGTTTTGACGCGGCTGTGGTAATATAAGTTACAGCAGATGAAACGGGGTGAGGGCGTGTATTCGACGGAAAAGACCTGCTGCTTCACGGGCCACCGTGCGGCAAAGCTGCCCTGGGGGCACAACGAGGCCGACCCGCGCTGCGTGAGGCTCAAGCGCGAGCTGTACAGCGCGATAAGCCGCCTCTACGCAATCGGCTACCGCCGCTTCATCTGCGGCATGGCCCTCGGCTGCGACATGTACTTCGCGGAGGCCGTGCTGGAGCTCAAGGAGGAGCACCCGGACGTGTTCCTCGAGGCGGCGGTGCCGTGTCCGGATCAGGACAGCCGCTGGTCCAGGCAGGAGCGGGAGCGCTATGCCGGACTGCTCGAGAGCTGCGACAGGTATACGCTGATAAGCGAGAGGTATACTTATACATGCATGGCTGAGCGCAACAGCTATATGATAGCCCAGTCCAGCCTGCTGGTCGCTGTGTTCAGCGGGGAGCGGGGCGGCACATTCAACACCATACGCGAGGCCGTAAGCCTAGGGCGGAGGATAGTTGAGATAGAAATATAGCGCCGCGCACTTTACACGCGGCGCTTGTTGGTGTATAATACCTCGCCTACTTTTATATACGCGGAGTGTGTTATGAAAGACGTCATTATTTCTATAACGGGTACTCAGGATGCGCCGCAGGGCGAGGACAACACCATAGAGCTCGTCACCGAGGGCAAATACTGCTTCAAGGACGGGCGCGGCAAGCTGACCTATATGGAGAGCGAACTGACGGGCATGGCGGGGACAAAGACCAGCTTCACCTTCTCGCCCGACGAGGTCGTGCTCTCGCGCGAGGGGACGCTGACCAGCTGCATGATTTTCCGACAGGGTACGAAAAACACCTTCCTGTACGACACGCCCTACGGCTCCACCACGATGGGGCTGGACACCCACAGCATACGCTCCACGCTGGGCGAAAAGGGCGGGGAGATGGAAATAGACTACATCGTGGACTTCGACCACGCGGTCGTAGGACGCAACAAGTTCAAGATTAACGTAAGAGAACAGGCTCGGGGGAGTGTATGATGTCAAATCTGGTTGAAGAGGCAAAAAGGCAGATTAACGCGCTGCTCGCGGCGGCGCAGGCCAAGGCGTGCGCCAAGGGCGAGCTGCCCGAGGCGGACGCGCTCAGCGGCGTGGTGGAGATACCCAAGGACGCGGCCAACGGCGACTTCGCCGCCAATCACGCGATGACGGGTGCCAGGGCGCTGCGCATGGCCCCGCGCAAGATAGCCGACGCCCTTGTCGCAAACCTGGAGCTCGAGGGCAGCTGGTTCACCGGCGCCGAGGCCGCAGGCCCGGGCTTTATAAACTTCCGCCTCGGCCCGGCCTGGTACGGCGACGTGCTCGCCGCCGTGCAGCGCGAGGGCGCGGATTACGGCCGCAGCGACGCGCTCAAAGGACAGAAGATAATGGTGGAGTTCGTCTCCGCCAACCCCACGGGGCCTATGCACATGGGCAACGCCCGCGGCGGCGTGCTAGGCGACACGCTCGCCGAGGTGCTTTCCCGCGCGGGCGCAGACGTCTGGCGTGAGTTCTACGTCAACGACGCCGGCAACCAGATAGAGAAGTTCGCCACCAGCATCGACGCGCGCTACCGCCAGCTCATTCTGGGCGAGGACGCGGTTGAGTTCCCCGAGGACGGCTATCACGGCGACGACATAAAAGCCCTCGCCGCGGCCTTCCGCGAGAAGTTCGGCGACGGCTGGCTGGACAAGAGCGAGGCCGAGCGGCACGAGGCCATGGCTCAGTTCGGGCTCAGCGTCAACCTGCCCAAGATGAAGGCCGACCTCGAGCGCTACGGCATCACCTATGACGAGTGGTTCCGCGAGAGCAGCCTGCACGAGAGCGGCTATGTCAAGGCCACGGTGGACAAGCTCACCGAGCTCGGCTGCACCTATGAGAAGGACGGCGCCCTCTGGCTGGCCACCTCGCGCATCCTCGGCGACGAGCTGCGCGCCGCCGGAAAGAGCGAGAAGGACATAGAAAAGCTCGACCTCAAGGACGACGTTCTCCGCCGAGCCAACGGCATCTATACTTACTTCGCCGCCGACATCGCCTACCACCGCAACAAGCTGGAGGTACGGCATTTTGACCGCGCCATAAACATCTGGGGCGCCGACCACCATGGTCACGTCGCCCGCCTCAAAGGCGCGCTCGACGCCCTGGACCTCGACGGCCAGCACCGCCTCGAGATAGTGCTCATGCAGCTCGTGAAGCTCCTGCGCGACGGCGAGGTCGTGCGCATGAGCAAGCGCACCGGCAAGGCCATCAGCCTTACCGATTTGCTCGACGAGGTGCCGCGCGACGCCGCGCGCTGGTTCTTCAACGCCAAGGCCGACACGCAGATGGACTTCGACCTCGGCCTCGCCGTGCGCGAGGACAGCGAGAACCCGGTCTATTACGTCCAGTACGCCCACGCGCGCATCTGCTCCGTCATACGCAACCTCGCCGACGACGGCCACGCCGTGCCCGGCTCCGAGAGCATAGACCCGGCCGTGTTTGCCACGGCCCAGGAGCGCGAGCTCATAAAGCAGCTCTCCGAGCTGCCGGACGAGCTGCTGCGCGCCGCCAACAGCCTCGACCCGAGCCGCATAAACCGCTACGCCACGGAGCTGGCCGCGCGCTTCCACCGCTTCTACAACTCCTGCCGCATCAAGGGCGAGGAGGAGAAGGTGCTGAACGCCCGCCTGCTGCTGGCCGACGATGTGCGCGGCGCGCTTGCCGTGTGCCTGGACATACTCGGCGTGACCGCCCCAGAGCGTATGTAAAAACTCGCATAAAAGAGCGGAGGATTCCTTCGCTCTTTTTTGCATTTTGACGGCATTGTGCGGGGACTGTTGGCGTGAGAGAGCATGATTGTCGAAGTTTTGTCTATTGTGTCAAAAAATTGTTAATAATAATTTCACAAATTATAAGCGTTTACCACTTTACAAATCCTGAGGCAGGTGGTATTATACATGAGGATTGTGAAATGTGTAACGCATGACACGACCAGTCTCCTCTCATTTTTTTGATCTTATTTCTCTCTCTCCACAAAAAACGTCCGGCGAGCCGGGCGTTTTTTGGTTTTTGCGCCGCGGCCATGCGCCGGGGCGTTTTTGCTGTCCCGGGCCGCGTGAGGCGCGAGCCGCCGCACCATGCGGCGGAAGGTTCAAATGCCGTGCGCGCCCTGGGAATGCTGTCGTGAAGCTCTCTCGGGAAAGGGAGCTTCATACACAAGATATGGTTGCAATAACCCTGCCTTCGGGGTATAATTAGCTGTTCGAGTCTAATTGGCATAAGAGGTATATTTGCACGAATGAGAGAAAGCATTTTCATAAAGGGCGCGAGGGAGAACAACCTCAAGAACATAGACCTTGAGATACCGCGCGACAAGCTCGTGGTGTTCACGGGCCTGTCCGGCAGCGGCAAGAGCTCGCTGGCCTTTGACACCATATATGCCGAAGGGCAGAGGCGCTATGTCGAGAGCCTTTCGAGCTACGCGAGGATGTTCCTCGGCCAGATGGACAAGCCCGACGTGGACTACATCGAGGGCCTCTCCCCGGCCATAAGCATAGACCAAAAGACCACCAGCCGCAACCCGCGTTCCACCGTGGGCACGGTCACGGAGATATACGACTACCTGCGCCTGCTCTGGGCGCGCATAGGCATACCGCACTGCCCCAAGTGCGGCAAGGAGATACGCCAGCAGACCATAGACCAGATTGTCGACCAGGTGCTTGCCTGGCCGGAGGGGACGCGCATACAGATACTCGCGCCCGTTGTGCGCTCGCGCAAGGGCGAGCACGCAAAGGTGTTCGAGGACGCGCGCAAGGGCGGCTATGTCCGCGTGCGGGTGGACGGCTCCGTCTATGACCTCAGCGAGGACATCCCGCTTGACAAGAACAAGAAGCACAATATCGAGGTGGTCGTGGACCGCATCGTCGTGAGGGCGGACAGCGCAAGGCGCCTTACGGACAGCGCCGAGACGGCGGCCTCGCTCTCCGGCGGCCTGGTGCTGGTCAACGATGTCTCCACGGGCGAGGAGCAGCTCTTCTCGCAGAATTACGCCTGCGAGGACTGCGGCATATCCATCGAGGAGCTTGCGCCGCGCATGTTCTCCTTCAACAGCCCCTACGGCGCCTGTCCGACCTGCTCCGGCTTGGGTACCCAGGTGCGCGTGGACCCCGAGCTCATCATACGGAACAAGAACCTCTCCATAATGGAGGGCGGCATACAGGCCCCCGGCTGGGGCAGCGTGAAGGGCGATACAATTGCCAAGATGTACTATGACGCCCTGGCAAAGAAGTATCACTTCAAGCTCACGACGCCCATCAAGGACCTGCCCAAAGACGTCCTGGACGTGATAATGTACGGCACGGGCGGGGAGCCGCTGGAGCTGCAGTACGACACCGCGCGCGGCAAGGGCGTGCTCAAGCAGCCCTTTGAGGGCCTGGTGAACAACATCGAGCGACGCTACCGCGACACGCAGAGCCAGAGCATGCGGGAGGAGTACGAGGAGTACATGGGCCAGTACCCCTGCCCGGACTGCGGCGGCAAGCGCCTGAAAAAGGAGGCCCTGGCCGTCACCGTCGGCGGACTCTCCATCATGGACTTCTGCGACATGCCCATCACGCGCTCGCTGGAGTTCATCGAGGCCCTGCCGGACAAGCTCAGCGCCCGCGAGCGCATGATAGCCGACATGATAATCAAGGAGATACGCTCGAGGCTGCACTTCCTCGCCAGCGTGGGCCTGCAATACCTGACGCTTTCCCGCGCGGCGGCAACGCTCTCCGGCGGCGAGAGCCAGCGTATACGGCTGGCGACGCAGATTGGCTCTTCGCTCATGGGCGTGCTGTACATCCTTGACGAGCCGAGCATAGGCCTGCACCAGCGCGACAACGGCAAGCTCATAAATACGCTCAAGGAGCTGCGAGATCTGGGCAACACGCTGGTCGTCGTCGAGCACGACGAGGACACCATGCGCGCCGCAGACTGGATAGTGGACATCGGCCCCGGCGCGGGCGTCCACGGCGGAGAGGTCGTCGCACAGGGCACCGTCGAGGACATTGAGGCCGAGCCGCGAAGCCTGACCGGCCAGTACCTCTCCGGCGCAAGGAAGATACCCGTGCCGGCTAAGCGCCGCGCCGGGAACGGAAAATTTTTGACCATCCATAACGCCCGCGAGAACAATTTGAAGGGTGTAGACGTCCAAATACCGCTGGGCGTGCTGACCTGCGTCACCGGCGTCTCCGGCTCCGGCAAATCAAGCCTCATAAACGAGGTGCTCTATAAGACCCTGGCCGCGGAGAAGAATCGCGCCCACGTCCGTCCCGGCAAGTGCGACGGCATAGAGGGCCTTGAGAACGTGGACAAGGTTATCTGCATAGACCAGAGCCCCATAGGGCGCACCCCGCGCTCAAACCCCGCGACCTACACCGGCGTGTTCAATGACATACGCGAGCTGTTTGCGTCCACCAACGACGCCAAGCTGCACGGCTACGGCCCGGGGCGCTTCTCCTTCAACGTGAAGGGCGGGCGCTGCGAGGCCTGCTCCGGCGACGGCCTCATCAAAATTGAAATGCACTTCCTGCCCGACATCTACGTCCCCTGCGACGTCTGCAAGGGCAAGCGCTACAACCGCGAGACGCTGGAGGTCCGCTACAAGGGCAGGAACATCTCCGAGGTGCTGGAGATGACCGCCGAGGAGGCCGTGGGCTTCTTCGAGAACATCCCCAAAATACGCGACCGCATACAGACGCTGTGCGACGTCGGCCTCGGCTATGTCAAGCTCGGCCAGAGCAGTACGACGCTCTCCGGCGGCGAGGCACAGCGCGTGAAGCTGGCGACGGAGCTCTCCAAGCGCTCCACCGGCCAGACCGTGTATGTCCTCGACGAGCCCACCACGGGCCTGCACACATACGACGTGCAGAAGCTCATCACTATACTCGACAGGCTCACCGACGCGGGCAACACGGTAGTCGTCATAGAGCACAACCTCGACGTCATCAAGGTCGCCGACCACATCATAGACCTCGGCCCAGAGGGCGGTGACGGCGGCGGCGAGATAGTGTTCGAGGGAACGCCTGAGGGCTGCGCAGCATGCGCCGGCAGCGCCACCGGCGAATATCTGAAGAAACTGCTGGAATAACGGTAACCCGGACAGGCCGCCCCGCATAGCATGTCACAGGGGGTGCGCACATGCTGTGGAACATACTCGGCGCGGCCGCGGCCGCGGCGCTGGTTGTGCTGTTAATCTGGAAACTGCGCGGGCTGATGCTCACGCCGGTGAGAACCGGGCAGGGCACCGAGCTCACGGTGCGGCTGGACGTATACGGCCCGGATACCTCGCTTGAGGGTGCCGTCGCGGCCATCAAATGGCTGAGGGAGAACGGCACACTGCCGTGCAACATAGAGATACGTGACCTGGGAATGGACGATGCCACGCGCGCCGTGGCGAGCTCCCTTGCAGGCGACGACGAGTACATATGCTTTTTAATGGAAGGGAATTAAGTGCAGGAAGAAGAACTACAGGAGCTGTACGGCAAGATAGCCTCCGTTATCTATACAAATGAAGAAAACGGCTACGCCGTGCTCCGCCTGGAGGAGCAGGGCGGGGAGACGGTGAACGTAGTCGGCACGCTGCCTTCGGCATATCCGGGCGAGGAGCTGCACATCATGGGCCAGTGGGTTACCCACCCGAACCACGGCCGGCAGTTCAAGTGCGAGTACGCCGAGCGCAGCCTGCCCCGCACAAAGGAGGGCATATACGCCTACCTGGCCGGTCATGCCGTCAAGGGCATAGGCCCCGCCACCGCAGCCGTGATAGTCGACAAGTTCGGCGACAGGACGCTGGACGTGCTGGAAAACCACCCGGATGAGCTCGCCGCCCTGCGCGGGATAGGCGACGCGAAGGCGCTGCGCATAAGCCGCGACTTCCGCCGCCAGGCGCTGCTGCGCCGTTTGATGGAGTTCCTGTGCTCGCACGAGCTCAAGCCTATACTGGCCGTCAGGCTCTACCGTTTCTACGGCGAGGAGGCCATGTCCGTCCTCGAGGAGGACCCGTACATAATCGCCGCCCCGCACATAGGCGGCAGCTTCGCCGAGGCCGACAGGCTCGCCCTCGGCATGGGCGGCAGCTATGACAGCCCGATGCGTGTGCGCGCCGCGGCAATTTTCGAGCTCAGGCACAACTCAGGCAACGGCCACTGCTTCATCCCCACGGACAAGCTCTGCGCCGCCACGGCGCAGTTCATAGACGTGGAGCTCGAGTCGGTCAAGGCCGCTGTCGACGCCCTGGCGGAGAGCGGCGACATAGTGCGCACGGAATTATCCGGGCGTGACGTCACCTACCTCGCCGAGCTCTACGAGGCCGAGACCCGCGTGGCCGAGCGCCTCTTGAAGATGGCCTCCGTCCCCATGACTGAGACGGATGTGGACAAGCTCATCGACTCGCTGGAGACCTTCCGCTCCGTCAAGTACGCGCCGAAGCAGCGCGAGGCGGTCAAGCTCGCGGCCAACAGCCGGGTGATGGCCCTCACGGGCGGCCCCGGTACGGGCAAAACCACGTCGCTGCGCGCCATACTCGCCGTATATGACTCAATGGGCGTCGACACGCTGCTCACGGCCCCCACGGGCCGCGCCGCCAAGCGCATGGGCGAGGTCACCGGCCGCGAGGCCTCCACAATACACCGCCTGCTGGGCGCGGGCTTCTCCGAAAACGGGGAGCGCGTCGTGTTTGCGCGAGACGCCGAGAACAAGCTCAAGTGCGGCGCCGTCGTGCTGGACGAGTGCTCGATGGTTGACATAATACTTATGGACGCGCTGCTGCAGGCCATGCCCGAGGACGCGAGGCTCATACTTGTGGGCGACGCCGACCAGCTGCCGAGCGTAGGCCCGGGCCGGGTGTTCGCCGACATCCTCAAGAGCGGCGTGATTCCGGCCGTGAGCCTGACGGAGATTTTCCGCCAGGCCGGGGAGAGCCGCATAGTCTCCTACGCGCACGAGATAAACGCCGGGCGCCACCCGCGCCTGGCCGAGAACAAGGGCGACTTTTTCTTCCTGCGGCGGTCCGACCCCGTCAAGTGCTCGGAGACGATAGCCGAGCTCTGCTCGGTGCGGCTGCCGGTGAAGATGGGCATACCCAGCGAGGAGATACAGGTGCTCAGCCCGACGCGCAAGGGCGAGGCTGGCACCGGCGAGCTCAACCGCCGCCTGCAGGCGGTGCTCAATCCGCCGTCCAAGGGGAAAAACGAGAAAATTTTTGGCCCTGTCACCTTCAGAGAGGGCGACAGGGTGATGCAAATTCGCAACAACTATGATATGATATGGAGAAAGGAGCCGGTATCCGGCGGCCTGGTCGAGACGGGAGCGGGCATATACAACGGGGATATCGGCTACATCCTGGCAATTGACGCCGAAAACGAGACGCTGACCGTGGACTTTGACGGGCGCATCGCCGCTATGAGCTTCGACGCTCTGGTAGAGCTCGAGCACGCCTGGGCCATCACCGTACACAAGAGCCAGGGCAGCGAGTACAGGGCCGTGGTGCTGGCAATAGAGCCCGGCGCGCCCCGCCTGATGACGCGCGGCGTGCTGTACACCGCCGTGACCCGCGCCAGGGAGCTGCTTATAGCGGCGGGGGACGAGAACGAGGCCCAGAAGATGATAGACAACCACATACAGTCCAGGCGTTACAGCGGCCTTCGCATCCGGCTGCGTGAAGCGGAGAATAGTGAAGCTCAGCGGTAAGCCTGACAGGAAGGGGTTAAATCATGGGAAAGCTCGCCGATGGTATACTGGATTTGCTGTTTGAGCCGAGATGTGCGTTTTGCCGCAAGCGGCTGCGCCCGGGCGAGAGCGGTATGTGCTCGAATTGTGCGGACACGCTGCCGTTCAGGCGCCCGCCTCTCATTGAGCCGTGCACTTTCGTGGACGTGATGTGCGCGCCGCTGCCGTACAAGGATGACGAAGTGCGCGAGGCCCTGCTGCGCTACAAGTTCGGCGGCAAGACGGTGTATTCGCGCCTGTTCGGGCGGCTCATAGCCGAGAGCGTCCGCGAGTGCCTTACGGGCAAGTACGACCTCATATCCTGGGTGCCGCTGTCCGAGAAGCGGCTCCGCGAGCGCGGCTACGACCAGGCCATGCTGCTGGCGCTGGCCGCGGCGCTCGAGCTGGACGACGTGGCTGTCGAGACCCTGCGCAAAAACCGCAACACAGCCCCGCAGAGCGGCACGGAGTCCGCCGACGAGCGGAGAGCCAACATATCCGGGGCCTACGAGGTCATAGATTCGGAGCTGGTGCGCGGCAAGCGCATACTGCTGATTGACGATATCATCACCACCGGTTCCACCCTGAGCGAGTGCGCCAGGACGCTGATGCTCGCCGGGGCGGAGGGCGTAGTCTGCGCTGCGGTCGCCCACTAGATTAAATCAGCATAACGCTGTCTATTATATAAAAGAGGTCCTTTAGCGCTCAGAAAGGTTGTAAAACTATGCCGATATTTGATAAAGACATAGCCCTCGACATGGGCACCACGCGCGTACTACTGTACACCCGGGGCAAGGGCGTACAGGTGCGCGAGCCGGCTTTGGTAGCCGTAGACAAGTTTTCCGGCAGGCTCGTAAAGGTGGGCGAGGAGGCGCAGAAGATGCTGGGCCGCACGCCGGCGAGCATAGTGCCAATACAGCCCATCGTCGGCGGAGTCATATCCGACTACGACATGACCGTCGCCATGCTGCGCGAGCTGATGAAGAGGGTCACCAGCCTGAGCCTCTTTAAGCCGAGGGTGCTCGTCTGCGTACCCGGCAGCATCACCGGCGTTGAGGAGCGCGCCGTGGTCGACGCGGTGACCGAGGCAGGCGCGCGGAAGGTCTATCTCGTGGAGAGCGCCGTCGCCACGGCCTACGGCGCGGGCCTCGACGTCTCGAAGCCTGACGGCCAGATGATAATCGACGTGGGTGGAGGCACTACCGAGTGCGCTGTCGTCTCGCTCGGCGGGGTGGCCGAGTGCGAGAGCATCAAAACGGCGGGCGCCTCCTTCGACGAGGCAATAATCCGCTACATCCGCCGCCGTCACAACGTGCTTGTGGGCGAAAAGACTGCGGAAGAGGTCAAGATGAGCATAGGCTGCGTCGTGCCGAGGCCTGACGTGGGCGTCGAGGAGGTCAAGGGCCGTGACCTGGTCACCGGCCTGCCCAAGACCGTCAAGATTAGCTCCAGCGAGCTTGCCGAGGTCCTGCTCGAGCCCATGCGCGACATACTCGAGGCCATACACCTGGTGCTCGAGCGCACACCGCCGGAGCTGGTCGCGGACATATCCCAAAACGGCATTGTAATGTCCGGCGGCGGCAGCCTCATCTACGGCATAGACCGCCTTGTCGAACGCGACACCGGCATACGCACCGTTGTTGTCGACGACCCGGTTTCCTGCTCCGCCTACGGCGCGGGCAAGCTGCTCACGCGGCTGAACGACATGGACGAGGGCATGGTCAACTTCGCAAGAAAGCGCATGCTGCGCGGGTAACAGGCAATAAAAATGCTCCCCGGAAGGGGAGCATTTTTGCATTCACGCGGTGAATTATACTATCAAGTGCAACACTTTTTAAGGGAATAAAAGAGTTCATACAGAGCCCCACGTGGTAGAATGGAGTAACCACACAACCAAGACACCAGGAGGGGACTGTATGAACTACCATCATCTTACCATAGAAGAGCGCTCTTGTATACGAAAATATTACGTCGACGGACTTAGCTACCGCGAAATTGCCCGGCTGATCGGCAGAAACGTCAGCACGGTATCTCGGGAGATCCGCCGCAACT
>UQWI01000003.1 GCA_900544765.1 uncultured Eubacteriales bacterium
AGATGTGTATAAGAGACAGGTGTATTCCACAGCTCATCAGTCATGACCTGCCCCTTAGTTTGCAGCCTGATAAGCTCAATGTTATTATTGAACGCCTCTCCCCCACAGCGTAAATCTTCTGCGCATGAGTAAACGAATTGGATCTCCTGTAAAGTATATACTCTTTTATGAGGGTATACTTTGCGTGCATAGTATATATTTTCTGTTATCATACAAAAATCAACATTGACTATATTCTCTTGCATGTGGGCAACCAGAAAAAAGTCATTGTTAAACTGTTCCATGACGCCTTGAAATACACGGGTAAAATCAGAAAAATCTATTGGATAAGACGGTGCTTCCAAGAAAACGACTATCGCCTGGCCCGAAATCGTCATAATTGGTTTAAAAGACAACTGATAAAAATACTGCTCTATCTTCAAGAAATGAGCAGCCATTTCTCGCTGCGAAAGGTTTTTGCCCGGGAAGTACATGTATGCAATTTTAAGCTGCTTCAAGTTCACATGAAGCGATTTTGCCAAAGTTTGGGCTTCTACCTGATTATTCTGCATAATGGCTTCTGCCAATGAGTCCTCCCCGCTTTTGCTTCCGTCCCACGCTGCAAAGAAGAAGCTTACCACATCAGATACCCAACTTTGCTGTTCCGGGTCTATGGGACCTGAATCAGATACAATTAATAAATACTTAATTTGGGATTTTGCCAGGAAAATTCTCTGATTACTGAAAAACGCCCTTTGTTTATTTCTCTGCTCATATATACCTTTTTTTGCCTCTCTGGCAGCTGTTAACAATTCACTGGTAAAAACTTCATTACCATCTTTATTATATGAAACCTGGTATTTCGGGGAGAAACCTCCATCAAGCAATGCAACCGAAAGTCTTGCGTTCTTACAAAGTATTTCCAACATAGCAAGCTCGCGTTCCTGACCGGCCGGAAGGTTTGCCAGCTCCATCAAAGCTGCATACGAGAGTTTATAACTGGGTTTATCCTTGTTCAATATGCCCTTCATTATCAAGTAAATAACTTCGCTATAAGACCATTTCTGCCGTTCTGGTACCATGAGTATAACGGGAATATTCAACTCATCAGCAGTACGCAGGAAAGGCTCCTCAAAGCCCTGCGGGTGGTCAGGCAAAGGAATTAGAATCAAACCGCTTGCTCCGGCATTCTGCAAAAAGTGCAGGCAGTCACATTGAGTTTCAGTGGTCCAATTAGGCAGCAGACATGACACCATTATTTTATCCTGCAAGAATGGTTCCTTACTGTAAAGATTTCTATAGTGGGTTTCAAACGCATCAGCAATGCCTATTGAAGTGATAATACGACATAGCCCTTCTTCGCCGGCAAGCAGTGTCACATTATTTTGAGGAACTAATGTAAAAATATCTGACACACAAAAACTCATTTGAAAGCCCTCCTATCAAACACTCAGTAAAAACGCCTTTATGGATTTCACATTGCCCGCTAATGGGAGCAATTACAGCTCAATCGCCTCCACCAATTCCTAACTCCGTTTTTATTTCAAACTCTTGGAGTAGCTCGCTTCAAAAGTTTTTCTATACAATCGCGTTTTGCCTCAATGTAAAATGCACTTACTCAAATCATAACATGATAATTTTATCATTCTGCCAAAAAGACTTCAAGATTTTTTGTATTTCCCTATCAGTTCATATATTTCCATGCTCTTAGTTGTTGTATCTATGCACACTCACTTCATCCTAAAAGACTAATAAAAGCTCAAAATTTCGGCTGGCAAGTCAACGACAGCTCACGCTTTAATTGTTTAAAATATACTCAAGCAGTGACGCATGTGTCATCAGAATTATTAATTCCTACAAATTATATGCAACACATAAAAGGAGAGGAGCTGAATGCCATGCGCACTCTATTATTGGAAGAATTAACATGGCCAGAAATCAAAGAAGCTATAGCTAATGGCATCAATACCGTTATCATCTACGGTGGCGCCGTGGAACAGCATGGGCCGCATCTTGCCGAAAGCACAGACACTGTGCGTGCCTACGCCGAGGCCATAGATTTGGCAGAGCGCCTTGGTAATGCGCTAGTAGCACCGGTAATTCGTCCCGGAGTTTCTCTTCCGCATATGGTTTTGCCAGGCAGTATATCCCTGCGCCCCTCAGTATTTAAGGGTATAGTAGAGGACTACATATCGTCATATGTACATCATGGATTTACTCATGTTGTTTTGGCATCTACACATGGCGGAAATATGCCAACTCTTCTACAGGTATTTAATGAAAGCCGAGAAAAATACCCAGATATTCGTTTCGCAATGGGCTATACGATGGCCGAGGTTGGCCCAGTCATTGCAGCCTGCGAGCGAAAAGAGGGCCTTCCACGCGGTACTTGCGGCAGCCATTCCTGTGACTTTGAAACATCTTTGATGCTGCTGAAGAATCCGGAGCTTGTTCACATGGAGTGTGCTGAAAGAGGATGGATAGGCACATTGTCCCCTGAACTCATGGCCAAGATGGATAAGGAGGGCATCACCTCTTTATCTGCCAACGGAATTCTTGGCGATCCCACGGGAGCGACTGCACAGCGCGGCGCCAAATACTTTAAAGCCATGCAAGATCTTCAGGAGCGCTTAATCCGTGAGCAGTTTCACAAATAGACACACTGATTTTCAAAAGCCAACCGCGCAAAGCTATACAAACACTTAAGAAAGAGGGGAAAACAACATGGCAGATAACAGAGCAATTACCAAAGTCAGACCCGAAGAAAAACAATCTGCGGCAAGCTTGGCATTCATTTGGATTGGCGGGATTATAAGTGCTCCTGCCCTAATGATTGGCGCAGCACTAATCAGTGGACTAGACCTTAAAACTAGTATTATTGTTATTTTCATTGGTTTCCTTGCACAGGCCATTTTGATGACGCTTAACGGTATGCAAGCTTCTGACCTTGGTTACCCGGCTCCCGTCCTATTAGGCAAGACTTTTGGCGAAATAGGCTCTCGTTTTATTCTCTCCGGGCTAATCTCTATATTGCAGTTTGTACAGGCCGGTATTCAAGTTGCGGTATGCGGCGGAGCATTTTATGCTGCGTTGGCAAGTTTCGGTATAACCATTTTCCCCGTTTGGGTATATTCCCTCTTCTGGGGATTCCTTATGGTATTGACTGCGGTTTATGGCTACGGATGGATGAAAATTCTCAACTATTTGGCAGTACCGTATCTCATTATAGTTTGCATCTGGGCAACCGCACGTTCTGCACTGGACTATGGAATAGACGCGCTATTCAGCTATCAGCCGGAGAATCCTATGTCATTCGTATCCGGCCTATCAATAGTAATTGGCATGTTGGCCATGGGCACGCTTACAACCACCAATCTCACTCGTTTCTCAAAGTCCAGACTTGCTACCCTTGGCTCTACCTTCCTGGGAATCATTCCAGCCGCGTTGCTGATGCTGACCATGGGCGCCGTCATGTCCCTCACTGCCGGCACATCTGACATAACAGAACTCTTTGTAAAACTAGGCATGCCGGTTCTGGGTGTTTTAGCACTTGTTTTGGCAACTTGGACTACCAATACCACCAATTTCTATATGATGGGGATAAATCTTGTGCGTGTCTTTGCTGCACCGGAGAAAAAACGTGCAATGATTACTGGTATTGCAGGACTCATTTCCACTGTGCTGGCCATATTTGGAGTGCTAAATATTTTCTCATCGTTTATGAGTTTCCTGGCAGCCATATTCCCATCTCTGGCTGGAATTATGATTGCAGACTATTGGGTCATTGGCCGTGGCAAGCCCGAAAGCTTTGGCATAATTCCCGGTATAAATTGGATTGGTGTTGCCGCATGGGTAGTGGGCGCCCTGTTCGGTCTGTTTTTCAAAGCCTTCTGTGCCTCTTTTGTATCCATAATCGTCAGCATCATTGTGTATTGTGTATTCTACTATATTTTCAAATCCAAGCTGCCTGAAACAGTTGATCCAGAGGTCTATGTTGGAAGCGGCGACGATGAATAATTGGTCAGAAATTGCTTGCAATTTGTCTGAAAATATTTGAAAAGGAGATGTTCTTATGGCAAAGGCTACCCCAGAAATGATTCAGATGGTAAATGACATCATGGCCGCCTGCTGCGAAAGAAACGCTCGCAAAATTCAGGCACTGTGTGTCGATGATGAAAACGGAGGCTTTTACTGTGTACATTCCGGTGGAGAAGTCAACAAATCCCTGGATGATTGCATTAAAAGCCTAAGGTTCAAACCGCCTGCGCATGCGCTCGACTGCAAAACTGAGGGTTATTATGACGGCAATTGCGGTTGGTTTTTCACAGTATTCGACGGAGAGTTTCCCGATGGAACTCCTGAAATCATACGCGGAACTACTGTCCTGCGCAAGGTAAATGACGAGTGGAAAGTTGCTTCTGTACACGTTTCGGAGGCTGTTCCCCGCCCTGAGCGCTTCAAGCTCAGCTAAATATGTGATAAATGCCACAACTGGCCATGCGTTCGTTTGCGGCGCATGGCCAGTTCCATCACATTCACGCAGCATAATAAAATATAGTAGGAGATATGTACAATGTCTAGAATACTAAAAAAAATGATATTATCAATATTCTCTACGGCGCAACCCTACTGGGTGCCGGCGGAGGAGGTTCTCTTCAGGATGGCTTAAAGTGCATGCATGACGCTGAAAAACGCCGTGAAATTGCTGTCGAGATGATTAGTCAAGAAGAAATGGAGGATGGATACTATGTAGGCGTTGTGGCCGCTGTGGGCTCACCGGTCGCCTTGAAGCAGCATCCGTTTAGAGATGAAGGTCTCTATGTATATGAGACTCTGAAGCATGCCGCAGCCTTTGAGGGCAAAAATATGAAGTATGTTATGAGTGGAGAAACCGGCGGCTTCAATATGTTCACTCCCATGCTGGTTGCTATGGAAAAAGGTTTGCAAGTAGTAGATGCCGACGGTTGCGGCCGCGCTGTTCCAGGACTTGACGTCACGTTGTTCACTTGCCACGGCGTCTTCTCTAGTCCCTTGGCTCTGGCAACCTGTAAAGGAGATACGGCTGTGGCCTATCTAAATGACCCCCTGGATTTCAGAATGGTTGAAAGCATAGCCAGAAACTTCTGCCAGTGTTACAGCTCCGGAGATACCCAAAACTACCCCATTGCAGCATTCGGTACCTGGCTAGCAAGTAAGGATGATGTCAAAACAAAGCTTGCTAATGGTATGCTATCTTTTTGTGAAACCGTCGGTAAAAAAATAATGGAAGCCAAGGCCATCAGCGGCAATCCTGCTGAGATGATTTCCAGCGTGCTGCCATGCCGTGAACTCTGCCAAGGCACGATCACCAAAAAATCCCTCGAAGTCCGTGATGGCTGGGACTGGGGCTACAACGAGCTGACGCTGGATGACGGCAGCAAATTCACTGTCGCCTTCAAAAATGAAAACATCGTTGCCAAGGATGCAGACGGGAATGTCCTGATTACAGCTCCCGACCAAATTTGCATCATAGACCTCGATACTTATACACCGCTGTCAAACTCTGACACTCAGGAAGGGCAGCACGTGCAGGTTATGGCAATGCCCGTACACGAAAACTGGTGGACAACACCGCTAGGTGTAGAAGTATGGCGCCCTTACTATGAGTGCGTTGGCTATCATGGCGACCCTATACGTTTTTAAGTTAAAGGAGTGTTTAACATGATCAGAATCTTAAATAAAGAAGATATATATGCAATTCTGACTGGCGAGACCCTCCTTGGCGCAGGTGGAGGCGGAAGCCTGGAAGTAGCCACAGACATACTGTCTAAAAGGCTGGCGGACCAACCTGTTTCAGTAAAACTAATAGACGCGGAGAACATCTCAGAAGGAGGCAGCGCATTCACCATAACTCCGTTATATGAAACCACTTCCCTAACAAACAGGAAAGATAAGTTTCTACATGAACCCGAAATAGCTGCCACCTCCATACAGCATTCTGCTTATATGTCTGGTAAGCGTCTGGAGGCCGTCCTGCCAATGGACTGCGGCGCCATCTCGTCCTTAATGTCCATATTGTGCTGCCTGGACAGCAATCTGGCACTGGTAGATGCAGATGGCTGTGGACGAGGCGTTCCCGGAATAGATGTAACTCTATTTGAAAGTGCCGGTATAGCATTTTCCCCGGCAGTACTCTGTGATGACAAGGGAAACGTTGTGCGTATTTATCCCTATCAAGCCACCAGCGGAGCCGCAGCAGCAAATATGTGCCATTATCTATCTGCCGCTTTCGGAAACGTTTCTGCTCTTAGCGCTTGGATTGCCTCTCCTAGAGAGATAAGCGAAAACCTGGTTTTGGGCAGCATAAGCATGGCCAAAATGCTTGGCAGCGCTATACTTGCTGCTAAAATGAACGGAAACTGCGTCTGTGAAGCTATTGAGAAAACAATCCCTGTTCGCACATTGGCAACCGGAAAGGTCGTTGACAGGAGCGACAGTATTATAAAACTCGAAACTATAAACGGAACAGTCTTTAGTGCTGATATTTCTAGTGTAACACTGCGTTTCCGTTGTGGCGACGAAGTTATCGCTGTATGCCCCGAGCCAATAGCCGCCGTTGATCTTGATAAAGGCCTACCTGTCTCAAATGATGAAATTGTTATCGGTCAGCATCTGCGTTATTATGCTTTGCATTTACCAGCGCAGTGGAATGGACGTATTTCGTGCTGGAAAGCTTATCTGTAAACTCACTCTTAACACATATATAGGTATGGCGGCTCACCTGAGCCGCCATACCTATAAACAAGATGTTTTGTTTAAAAGAGCAAAAAAGTACTGAAATTAGTGATTTGTCAAACGAAAAGAAAGAGAGTGACAAAGCTAAATCCTGATCAGAATGGAAGTTGAGCATCTTACTTGGCTCAGCCTTAATTAATAACTGACCTAGTTTTAGCATAGCAGAGGATACGCTTGACAGCGTCGCGCCCTATCTGGAGCCCGGCATGACCACGGTCGGCACCGCACTGAACATCCAGCACATGGCCGCAACTCCCGTCGGTATGAACTGCACCGCCGAGAGCACGCTCATAGAGATTGACCGCCGCCGCCTGGTCTTTGAGATAACCGCCCACGACGACGTCGAAGTAGTCGGCAAGGGCACGCACGAGCGCTTCATCGTAAACAGCGAAAAGTTCGTCAGCAAGTGCAACTCCAAGAAGCCCCAGAACGTCTGACAAAAAAACGCCGCCCACCAGGCGGCGTTTTCCTTTTGGTTAGAACGCATATATACGGCAGCATCCCCGCTCATCGAGCGGGGATGCTGCCATGCCCGGACGTTCTTTTAAAGCTTTCCGTGTTGGACGCAGGCTATTTTCCCCTTCCGGCACGGAGATTTCCGCGCAAGAAGAAAACCCCGGAGCGCTGCTCCGGGGTGGTGGACGATACAGGACTCGAACCTGTGACCCTCCGCACGTCAAGCGGATGCTCATACCAGCTGAGCTAATCGTCCGTATCAAGCCGCTCTCTCGACGGCTTGATTAGTATACTATAGGCAGGACAAATTGTCAAGCACTTTTTTCGCCATTCCGCGCGTTTTTTATAACGCGCGGAATGGCTGCCCTTTCCGGTATCAGCCGCCGGAGGAAAGCACGGAAAAGTGCATGTAGTCGGCGGTGGTGGTCCAGCCGGAGTAACCGTTTTCGGCCGTGCCGCCGCCCCAGCCCCAGCCGTACTTGGCAAACGCACGCACGACACTGCTGTCCGGCGTAATGCAGTACGGGCTGTCGGAATACTTATAGCAGGTGCTGCCGGTTATGGCGGTATAGGGGTCGGTATTCGTGTAGCACTGGAAGTTCTCCACCGGGTTGATATCTATGGCGCAGCCCCAGGAGTGGCGCATGGTGTCGGTATAGCGTGCGCCGCCCAGCGCGTGGATGGGGAACTGCTCGGGGTCGTTGTATATCTCCTCGAAGATGGCCTTGACCTCGTCCGCAACGGCCTTATTTACTTGCAGGTTCCAGGTACGGGTGTACTTGGCGCCGGAGGAGTCTATGTCCCAGGTACGGACCTGTATGGTCACTATGTAGTCGGAGAGGTTGGACTCGCTGCCGTTAAAGTAGGTCTTATTAGCATCGCCGAACAGGATAGTACAGGCCTCTGCGTTGGGATTGCCCCATGCGTCTATCATTCCGCTGGCCTGTGCGCGGTTCGCAAAGGATGTGCTCGGATCCATTGTTGTCGTCTCGCCGCCGTCAGGAGTGTCAGGCAGAGTTACGTCCTCGACATCCTCCACCTCAAGGCGCTCCGCCGGCCAACCCGCACGGACAACCACAGCCGCAGCCTGGGCGCGTGTAAGCGTGGCGTCGCCGTGGAAGGCGCCGTCATCAAAGCCGTCGAGTATGCCCTTTCCGTAGGCCTGGAGCACGCTCTCACGGTACATGCTGGTTATGCTGCTGTAGTCCGCAATGCGGGCTTCCGGGCTGTCCAGGCTCACCGGGTTCTCAGAATAAACGTTGCTGGTAAGATTGCTTATCATAACGCTCATCTCATAGCGCGTAATTGGCTCGTTGAGCGCCTCAGCCGTGCATGGAATATCCAGGCCCCAGAGCACGCCGTAGTCGTTCACAACCTGCCAGTAGGGCTGGGACCAGTGCGTACTGGTGTCCATGCTGCGCGGCGCAAGCTCGCCTATCATGCAGAGCAGCTTTATGAACTCGCCCCGGGTGAGCTGGTCATCCGGGCAATAGGTCGTGGCCGTCTTGCCGTCGATGATACCCCAGCTGGCGCACAAGTTTACATAATCAGCATACCAGGCGTCGTCCGGAACGTCCGTGAAATTCACATCGATAGGGCCGGTGCCGCTTGCGGCGTAGACCGGCAGGCTGGCGCAGAGCAGCGCGGCGGCCAGCACGGCGCAGAACACCCGAATTGCCTTGCTCTTTCTCATATCTTTCCCTCTTCCTCTTTAGTAGTTGAACGTGTGCGGCAAAAGCTCGCGGAGTTTATAGCTCACATATCTGCCTCCGGCCTTGGCGCAGAGCACCTCGATGTCCATGGAGAACTCGCTGAGGAACTGGCGGCAGGCGCCGCAGGGCATGCAGTAGTCCCGGCTCTCTCCCCAAATAGCAATACGTGCGAAGTCGGTGTGGCCCTCGCTGACCGCCTTGACGGCGGCTGTGCGTTCGGCGCAGATGGTGCTGCCCAGGGCCGCATTCTCAACATTGCAGCCGGTAAAAACCGTGCCGTCGGAGCACTCGAGCGCGGCGCCTACCGGAAAGCGCGAATACGGCGAATACGAGTTCTTGGCGGCCTTCTCTGCGATGTCCATAAGTTCTCTGTCTGTCATGAGTTGTCCCCCTCGTCTGAGAATTTGATTGTCCAGTCGCTTATGTTGTAAAACACGTTGGTATTCGTCACTTCCATGCCCGTAATGACGTTCCTGTGGGTTATGACCTCGTGACGCTCGAAGCAAACGGGTATTATGGGCGCGTTCGTGGCGATATAGCGCAGCATGTCCAGGCAGGCGTTGTCGCGCGTGAGGTCGTCCGCAGCCAGGAAAGAGTTTATATAGGTCTGGTAGTTTTCGTCGGTAATCTGGCCGTAGTTGAGCGAGCCGTCCACGGAGAGCAGGCTGCTGAGGTCGAAGTCGCCGCCGAGCTTGACCTCGGCGTAATAGAGGTCGAAGGGTACGTCGGGCTCTCCGTCGGCGTCAGTGTCGTAGAGGTTTATGGCGGACTGATAGTCGGACCAGCTGAGTTCCCTCACGTTCACTGTAAAGCCCAGGCTCTCCAGGTCTTCGGCAAGCTTGTTGCACACGTCGCCCTTGCCGCTGCTCTGGGAGCAAACTATGATATTCAGCTCCGCATCTCTTATGGTGCTGTAGCTGAGGTATTCCAGCTTGCCGTCATTGTCCATGTCGGAAACGCCTGCGTTCGCCAGATAGAGAGCCGCCTGCTGCAGGTTGTAATCCAGCTGAGAGGCCACAGTTTCGTTGTAGAACGGGCTTATTGGCGAGACTGGCAGTGCGCTGGCTATAGCCCCGTCCTGCATCAGCGTGTCTGCGGCATACTCCCTGTCGACTGCCAGGGATATGGCGTAACGGACGCTCGGGTTGCTCACAAGGTCGTTGGCCATGTTGAAGCCGAAATAGTGCATGTTCGTTGTGGTGTAATAGCGTGTTTCGGTGTTGCCGCCGTAGCCGAGGTTTGACGAGCTGGATGTGTCGTTAAGCACAAGATCTATATAGCCGTCCTCAAATGCGGTTATCAGGCTCTCCGTCTGAGCATACTCAGCAAAGTACACCCTGTCCACAGGAAGGCTCTCGCCGTAGCCGGAAAAGGCTTCCACATAATTTGCACCCTCGACGTACATGTACGGTCCGGTGCCCACGGGCCGCGTCTGGTTGGCAGCGCCATCCTTTATAACCGGTACGGTGAGCAGGTAGGGCAAGAGCTGGTTGGCTTTCGTAGTAGAGATGTGGAAGGTAAGGTTGTCCGAGGCACTTGCGCCGTACATCGAGATAAAGCGTCCGGAGTAGCGGGACGTCCTGCGTGCTAGGGATATGGAGTACGCCACGTCATATGCAGTCAGCGTACTGCCGTCGTGCATAGGTATGCCGTCTTTGATTGTAAAAGTCCAGTAAGTGCCATTGGACGAGACGCTGTATTCCTCTATTATGCGGCTTGTGAGCTCGTAGTTCTCGTCCAGCTCGAACACGTTGTCAAAGACCAGCTGGGAAATCAGCAGGTTGTTTATGTCGTCGGTGGCATAGGGGTTGAGACTGGCAGATGAGTTGTAATTGAGCGTAAACACCTCGTCAGCCGCGTCGCCTATCCCCAGCTCCTGGCCTGGCAGCTGACCCACCGGCGCGCTCTCCTCCGCTTCAGGGACGTCCTGGCCGCATGCTGTCAGCAAGAGCATGAGCGCCATGACCAGCGCAATCAATTTAAAACCGTATCTTTTCATACATCGCCTCCGGGCAGTTTACCGAGGCCGCCCTGCGGGTCAGGCCAATTCTATCACCGCGCACTGGCTGCCCCTCAGGGCGCCGTGCTTGGAAGTATAGCGGTGAGACCAGTATTTCTCGTGCTTTTCAAACGTGCACTCGCCGGAGACGGCGATGTGCTCGCGCTTCAGGCCCAAGCTGAGCATGCGGTGCGCAAGCGCCCCGCGCAAGTCGACGTTGAACTTGCCCGCCTTGCGGCCTGTGAATATGTACTCCTCCGCGTCCCGGCCCAGCCAGGCGCGCAGCGCGTCCGGCACATCATTGTCCGTCTCAAAGGCGGCGCAGCCTATGGCCGGGCCTATCGCGGCGCAGATATTTTCCGCCCGGCAGCCGAGAGAGCACATCAGGCGTATCGTCTCACCGATTATATCGCCCACGGAGCTGCGCCAGCCGCAGTGAACGGCTCCCGCCGCGCCGCGCACGGGGTCGTGCAGCAGCACCGGCACGCAGTCGGCGGTAAAGCAGAAGATTGGCAGTCCCGGCGTCACGGTGACGAGGCCGTCGCACTCGGGCCCCTTTCCGGCATCCAAATGGCGCCTGTCCTCCTCGCCTACCAGACGGACAACGGTCCCGTGTACCTGGTGCGTATAGGCGCCGTGAAGCGCATCTATGCCCACGGCCGCGCCCAGGCGACGGTAATTTTCGAGCACATTTGCAGTGTCGTCGCCCCGGTTGAAGCCCAGGTTGAGACTCGCAAAGTCCCCTGACGACACGCCGCCGTACCTCGTGGAAAAGGCGTGGCGCGCTGTTATCACAGGCGCGGTCATGTACACCACGCCGTTCTCCTCATGTTCTGCAAAACTATCCGGCATGTTTTCCCTCCTTTCAGGATGACGGGTTGTCCGGCATACGTCGGATGCTCCGGAGCGCTCAAGGGATTGCAGGGCGGGATGTCCGCGCCGGTGTTTTCCTGAAAAAGCATATCCGACCGGCGTTTGCCGGGAGCTGCATTTCCCTCCATCTGTTGCTTTTGACAACGTTTTTCCGGGTTTTCTCCCACGCACCTCAGATGGTGCAGAATTATGTCCGGTATCACAAGGGCTTTTCTCTTTTCCCGCTCCCCAGAGGGCGCAGTATTCTCGTCTCTGGGGAAGTGCCGCGAGGGAAGCTGTATCTGGTATACTGCGACCAAGCGTCATGAGGCCCTGGTGAAAAAGCACCTTACCCGAGGGCGCAGGATTTTTCGTTCGGGGTAAAATGACGCGAGCGAAGATGTATTAAGATACTTCGAGCGAGCGTCATGAGGCCCTGGGCGAAAAAGGCAAGCCCTTAGTTGTTTTTGCCGCAGCAGTCTTTATACTTCATCGGCAGTCCGTTCGGACGAAGCTTGCCGCAGGGGCAGGGGTCGTTGCGTCCGGGCTTCTTTATCTTCTTGATGGGCTGCTTCTTCTGAGGCTCTCCGCCTACGTTCGCGGCCTGCTGTGTGGCAACGCTCTTGCGCTCGATGGGCTGCTGCTTCGCGATGCGCACGATGAACAGGCGGCGGACGGTCTCCTCGCGGATACCGCGTATCATGGCCTCAAACATCTCGAAGCCCTCGTTCTTGTAGGCGTCGATGGGCTTTGTGTTGCCGTAGCCGCGCAGATTTATGCCGCGGCGCAGCTCGGTCATGGCGTCAAGGTGGTCCATCCAGTACTCGTCGACCACGCGGAGCATGACCACACGCTCGAGCTCGCGCATGATGGGCACGCCGTTGGGCATGTTGCCGAGCTCGGCCTCCTTGGCCTCGTAAAACGCGAAGGCCTTCTCCTCTACCAGTCCGGTGAGCTTGTCGGCCGTCATGCCCTTCACGTCGTCGGGACCCAGGCGTATGTCGCCCGGGCGCAGGAACAGCCTGCCGAAGGGCGCAAGCGTGTCGTTGAGCTGCTTGATGTCAAGCTGCTGCTCGTGGCCGAAGCCGTCGGCTATGGTGGAGGAGATAAACTCCTCTATCATCTTGCGGATGCTGGGCTGAAGGTCCTCGCCGTTGAGCACCTTCTGGCGCTCGGCGTAGATGACGTTGCGCTGCACGTTCATTACGTCGTCGTACTCGAGAACGTTCTTACGGGTCTGGAAGTTGCGGCTCTCGACGGTTTTCTGCGCCTGCTCTATGGCGTTGGTGAGCATCTTCTGGTCAAGCGGGGTGTCGTCGTCTATCTTCAGCGCGTCCATCATGCTCATGACCCGCTCGCTGCCGAAGAGGCGCATGATGTCGTCGGTCATAGCGAGGTAGAAGCGGCTCTCGCCCGGGTCGCCCTGACGGCCGGCGCGGCCGCGCAGCTGGTTGTCTATACGGCGCGACTCGTGCCGCTCCGTGCCGAGGATAAAGAGGCCTCCGACTTCCCTGACCTTCTCCGCCTCGGCGTCGGTTACGGCCTTGTGCTCCGCCATCTTCTCGGCAAAGAGCTTGCGGGCGGCGAGCACGTCCTCATTGTCCGTGTCGGCATAGCCCGTGGCCTCGGCTATGACGTTGTCGTCGTAGCCGGCCTTTTTGAGGTCGTTGCGGGCGAGGTATTCCGCGTTGCCTCCGAGCATGATGTCGGTGCCGCGGCCGGCCATGTTTGTGGCGATGGTCACCGCGCCGAGCTTACCGGCCTGGGCGACTATCTCCGCCTCTCTCTCGTGCTGCTTCGCGTTGAGGACGTTGTGGGGTATGCCCTCCTTCTTGAGCAGCTTGGAGAGATACTCGCTCTTCTCTATGGATATAGTGCCGACCAGCACGGGCTGGCCCTTCTCGTGGCACTCAATTATCTGGCGGATTATTGCGCGGTCCTTGCCCTCCTCGTTCTTATAGACGACGTCTGGCCAGTCCTTGCGGACAACGGGCTTGTTCGTGGGTATCTCCACTATGTCCAGCTCGTAGATGGTCTGGAACTCCTCGGCCTCGGTGAGCGCGGTGCCGGTCATGCCGGACAGCTTGCCGTAGAGGCGGAAGTAGTTCTGGAAGGTTATCGTGGCCAGCGTGCGGTTCTCGCGCTGCACGTCGACGTGCTCCTTGGCCTCAATGGCCTGGTGCAGGCCCTCGCTGTAACGGCGGCCGAGCATGAGACGGCCGGTGAACTCGTCGACAATTATGACCTCGCCGTCCTTGACGACGTAGTCTATATCGCGCTTCATAACGCCGTGGGCTTTCAGAGCCTGGTTTATGTGGTGGGCGAGGGTGGTGTTCTCAAGGTCGGAGAGGTTGTCCAGGTGGAAATAGCTCTCGGCCTTGGCGGTGCCGCGCGCAGTGAGCGTGGCGGTCTTGGCCTTCTCGTCGACTATGTAGTCGGCGTCAATGCCCTCGTCCTCCTCGGCCTTGTCGTCGGTCGAGGCCACGACCAGCCTCTTTAGCGTGCGGACAAAGTCGTCGGCCCTGCGGTACATGTCCGTGCTCTCGTCGCCGCGCCCGGATATAATCAGCGGGGTGCGGGCCTCGTCTATGAGTATGGAGTCCACCTCGTCGACGATGGCAAAGGCGTGGCCGCGCTGCACCATCTGCTGCTTGTAGATGGCCATGTTGTCGCGCAAGTAGTCGAAACCGAGCTCGTTGTTCGTACCGTAAGTGATATCGGCGTTGTAGGCGGCCTTGCGCTCCTCGGCGGAGAGGCCGTGGACGATGAGGCCGACGGTCAGGCCCATAAAACGGTGTACCTTGCCCATCCACTCGCTGTCACGCCGGGCCAGGTAGTCGTTGACGGTGACTATATGCACGCCCTCGCCCGCGATGGCGTTGAGGTAGGCAGGCAGGACGGCGACAAGGGTTTTGCCTTCGCCGGTCTTCATCTCGGCTATGCGGCCCTGATGGAGCACAATGCCGCCGATGAGCTGGACTCGGAAGGGCTTCATGCCCAAAACGCGCCACGACGCCTCGCGCACGGCCGCAAAGGCCTCCGGCAGCAGGTCGTCCAAATCCTCGCCGTCTGCATAGCGCTGCTTGAACTCCGCGGTCTTGGCCTTGAGCTCCTCGTCGGACAGGGCCTGCATCTGCGGCTCCAGCGCCTCTATCTTGTTAACAATAGGGTTTATTCTCTTCAACTCGTGGTCGCTGTGCGTACCAAAAAGCTTGCTCATGATCCCCATATTGTGGCTTACCTCCACTCTTGCTAATGCTTTAACCTAAGAACTATACCATACAATTATGAACAAAAAAAGAGAAAACGCCATTTCCCTTAAAAATTCTATTTGCCGACAGCGTCCGCATGGTGTATTATATCACTGTTGGTCAAGAAAGAGAGAGGGGTTTGCATGAAAAAAATAGGCTTTGACAACGACAAATATGTCCGTCTCCAGTCGGAAAAGATACGCGAGCGCATAAACCGTTTCGGCGGCAAGCTCTACCTCGAGTTCGGCGGCAAGCTGTTCGACGACTACCACGCCTCCCGCGTCCTGCCCGGCTTCCAGCCCGACAGTAAGGTCAAGATGCTGCTCGAGATGAAGGACGAGGCCGAAATAGTCATCGTAATCTCCGCCGACGACATGGAGCGCTCCAAGCGCCGCGGCGACCTCGGCATCACCTACGACGAGGACGCGCTCCGCCTGATAGACGCCTTCCGCTCCATCGGCCTCTATGTCGGCAGCGTGAGCATCACGCACTACCGCGGCCAGGCTGCGGCGGATGTGTTCCGCAAGCGGCTCGAGGCGCTGAAGGTGCCCGTTTACATGCAGCACTGGATACCTGATTACCCGTCAAACCTTTCGCTTATCGTCTCCGACGACGGCTTCGGCAAGAACGACTACATAGAGACGAGCCGCCGCCTCGTCGTCGTCACCGCTCCCGGCCCCGGCAGCGGCAAGATGGCCTGCTGCCTCTCGCAGCTCTATCACGAGCACAAGCGCGGCGTAAAGGCCGGATACGCCAAGTTTGAGACCTTCCCCATCTGGAATCTCCCGCTCAAGCACCCCGTAAACCTCGCCTACGAGGCCGCGACCGCCGACCTCGACGACGTGAACATGATAGACCCCTTCCACCTTGAACACTACGGTGAAACCACCGTGAACTACAACCGCGACGTGGAAATCTTCCCGGTGCTCAACGCGATGTTCGAACGCATATACGGCGAGAGCCCATACAAGAGCCCCACGGACATGGGCGTCAACATGGCTGGATTCTGCATCACCGACGACGCCGTCTGCCGTGAAGCCAGCACCCGTGAGGTGATACGGCGCTATTTCAACGCCG
This sequence comes from uncultured Eubacteriales bacterium, assembly GCA_900544765.1. Classification (GTDB taxonomy): domain Bacteria; phylum Bacillota; class Clostridia; order Oscillospirales; family Oscillospiraceae; genus Scatomorpha; species Scatomorpha gallistercoris. The sequence continues at coordinate 16,101 of UQWI01000003.1, forward strand.
CATGCGCCTACCGTCAGGGCCTCAACGAGCAGACCGAGGTGTACAAGGAAGAACTGCTTATGAACCAGCTCGGCGTCAAGCCCGACACCATGCCTGTAGTCCCCGCTTCGCTCGAGCGCGCCGAGGAAACCGGCGCCCCCGCCGTGGCCATGGAGATGCCCGACGGCAAGATAGTCACCGGCAAGACCTCCTCCCTGCTCGGAGCCTCCAGCGCCTGCCTGCTCAACGCGCTCAAATACCTGGGCGGCATACCGAACGACATCACGCTCATCGCGCCCAGCATCATCGAGCCCATACAGCATCTGAAGGTTGAGCACATGGGCAACCACAACCCGCGGCTGCACACGGACGAGGTGCTCATAGCCCTGTCCATCTGCGCCGTCACGGACCCCAACGCGGAGAAGGCCATGGACGCCCTCGCCTCCCTCGCGGGCTGCGACGTGCACTCTTCCGTCATCCTCTCCCGCGTTGACGAGAACGTGTTCCAGCGTCTGGGCATGTACCTCACCTGCGAACCGCACTACCAGACGAAAAAGCTCTACCACGGCAAGAAATAAATAATACGGCTCAGGGGTTCTCATTTCCCCCTGAGCCGCCGTTTTGAGGTCAAATATGAGTGCTCTGCGTGAAGTTAACATAAAATATGACATGCCCACAGCCGGCCAGGCCGTCAAGCGCACGACCTTTGAGATTGAGAATGCACGCCGTCTCGGTCTCAAGTGCGTCAAGATAGTCCACGGCTACGGCTCTCACGGCAAGGGCGGGAAGATACGGGTTGAAGTGCGCGCGTATCTGGAGCGAATGAAGCGCCAGGGGCGAATAAAGGACTATATACCCGGAGAGCGCTTTTCCATCTTTGACGAGGCCACCCGCGCGGCCTTCGCGAAATGCGATGAGCTGCGCCGCGACAGCGACCTGGAGCGCGCGAATAACGGAGTGACGATAATAGTCATATGAAGGTGACATACATGGTTTGCGACACGATACTAAAGCTTATAGGCCAGGCGGATGATGCGATACGCGAGCAGCGCTATGACGACCTGATGGAGTTTTACACCGACGATGCGGTGCTGGTCGTGCGGCCCGGCAAGGAGGCTCACGGCAAGGACGAGATAAAGAGGGCTTTCATGGCTATAGCCGGTTATTTTAACGGCTATGTGTCGCCGCGCCAGGGCAATATGGTCATGCTTGAGGCCGGCGACACGGTGCTCGTCCTCTCGCAGACATTTGTGGACGCCGACAGGAAGCCGGACAGTGAGTATCCCAGCGAGCGCCGCGCGACATATGTGTACCGCAACGTGGGCGGCCGCTGGCTCTGCGCAGTGGACAATTCCTACGGCACGAGCCTGCTTGAGCAGTAACAGCATTTTATCTCAACTACCCGTTGACAACCGCCGCTGAAAATGTTAAACTATCATGGCACGCGGGTGTAGTTCAATGGTAGAACACCAGCCTTCCAAGCTGGATACGAGGGTTCGATTCCCTTCACCCGCTCCACGTCGCTGCGGACGACATATCGTTCGCAGCGACTTTTTGCAAAAGTCACTTCTCACTCATTCTGTCGCAGCTCCTTTCAGCTTCAAAACCCATGGTTTTGAAGCTGATTTTTGCTTTTTGGCAAGCGTCACATCGCTTGCCCTTCCTCTCAAAAGGAACCGGACGCGAATTACGTCCCTATCAGGCCCCATGCGTCGGCTCCCGTACTCTGGGCATACAGCCGCGCCCCGTGTTCTGACACGCCATTGTCTGAGGCGCGTCTATTGCGGTGACAGTGTAATCCCTTTGCATTTTACCCCGCCTCTCCTGAGCGCATTCTAACAGAACGCTGCGCTTTTGCAAGCGAAAACGCCCCGGACCTGCCGGGGCGTTTTTTCACTCCGCCGCCTGCTCGTGCTCGGCGATGTGCATATACTCGTCGTAGGTGCACATGCGGTCCGTAATGGAGCCGTCGGCGTTTATCTCTATTATCCGGTTGGCCACGGTCTGCGTGAGCTGGTGGTCGTGGCTGGAGAAGATGACGTTGTGCTCAAAGGCGGCCAGGCCGTTGTTCAGCGCCGCGATGCTCTCGAGGTCGAGGTGGTTCGTGGGCTGGTCGAGCAGCAGCACGCTCGCGCCGGAGAGCATGAGCTTGCTTATCATGCACCTCACGCGCTCGCCGCCCGAGAGGACGTTCACTGGCTTGTACACCTCGTCGCCGGAGAAGAGCATGCGCCCCAGGAACTGGCGCAGATAGCTCTCGCGCTTGTCCTCGGAGAACTGGCGCATCCAGTCCATGATGGACAGCTCGCAGCCCTCGAAATAGGCGCTGTTGTCGCGCGGCATGTAGCCCTGAGTGGTGGAGACGCCCCACTTGATGTTGCCGGAATCCGGCTCCTCCTCACCCATGAGCAGCTTGAAGAGCATGGTCACGGCCAGCTCATTGCGTCCTATCACCGCAATCTTATCGCCCTTGTTCATGATGAAGTTTACGTCCTTGAGCAAGGTCACGCCGTCCACAGTCTTGGTGAGGTCGGTTACGAAAAGCCTGTCTTTGCCGGGCTCACGCGCGGCCTTGAAGCCGACCCACGGGTAGCGCCTGCTCGACGCAGGCAGCTCCTCAATGGTGAGCTTGTCGAGCAGCTTGCGGCGGGAAGTCGCCTGACGGGACTTGGAGCGGTTTGCAGCGAAGCGCCGGATGAAGGCTTCAAGCTCTGCAATCTTCTGCGAGGCCTTCTTGTTCTGGTCCTTAATGAGCTTCTGCATCAGCTGGCTGGACTCGTACCAGAAATCGTAGTTACCGACGTACATCTTAATCTTGCCGTAGTCGATGTCGACGATGTGTGTACACACGTTGTTGAGGAAGTATCGGTCGTGGCTGACGACGAGCACGGTGCCCTCGTAGTCCATGAGGAAGTCCTCGAGCCACACGACGCTCTGCAAATCCAGGTTGTTCGTTGGCTCGTCGAGCAGCACGATGTCCGGTTTGCCGAAAAGCGCCTGCGCAAGCAGCACCTTGACCTTGAGCCTGCCGTCGAGATCTGCCATAAGGGTGTAGTGGTACTGCGTGTCAACGCCCAGGCCGTTGAGTATCCTGCCCGCGTCGCTCTCGGCCTCCCAGCCGCCCATCTCGGCGAACTCCTCCTCGAGCTCGCTGGCGCGGATGCCGTCCTCGTCGGTGAAATCCGGCTTTTCGTATATGGCGTCCTTCTCCTTGCCGATGTCATATAGACGCTTGTTGCCCATGATGACCGTGTCCATGACGCTGTACTCGTCGTACATGCCCTGGTTCTGCTTGAGGACGCTCATACGGGCCTTCGGGTCTATATACACGTTGCCCGAAGTGCTCTCGACCTCTCCCGACAGCACGCGCAGGAACGTGCTCTTGCCCGCGCCGTTGGCGCCTATTATGCCGTAGCAGTTGCCGGAAGTGAACTGCAAATCGGCGTTCTGGAACAACACCTGGCCACCGAACTGTACGCTCAGGTTGTCAACTGTTATCATTGCACCCATGTCTACACTCCTAAAATCAGTCTGTTGGTTCCGGCCCCACATCCAGGCCGATGCCCTCTGCGACAAAGCGGGCGTAGCCCACCGCGCCGTCGGGCGTGAGGTGTATGCCGTCGTCCGAGCGTATCCAGCTCGTGTGCTCTGGTGCGACGGCGCTCCAATCGAGCACATGGAGGTTGTCATATTCCTCGTCGAGCTCCCAGATGAGGTCGTTCGTCTCATCCTGCCACTCCAGGTACCTGCCGTAGCAGGTAACCCAGTAGATAGTCCGGTCCTCGCCGAGGAAGTCCAGCACGCGCTCTCCCTCCTCTATCGGGAAGGGGCTGTTCGAGCCGAGGCCGATGACTACGGTGTCGTGAATCTCACCGGCGGCTTCCATATCGTACAGTATGTCCATGGCCTCGACGAGCTGACGCCCCTCTTTAGCGTTCACCACGCAGCCGGGGATGTACTCGTAAAGCGCCTCTTCGGCGGCGACCATGATGGAATCGCCTATCAGCGTGACTTCGTCCGGCACAGCCCTCTCCGTGGGCTCCACGGACGGCTCTGCGGTGGGTTCCGGCGCTTCCGTTACGGGCTGCACGCTGGGCGCGTCTGGGTCAGGCAGCCCATCCGAGGGCGCGGAGTCATGCCCTGTGACCACCAGCACGATGGCCAGGACTATCACAACAGCCACGAGGCCGATGATTGCGGCCAATTTCCAGTTTGAGTTTCTCATATATCGACCTCCGGCGCAATATCATACTACGTTTTGGCGTGGAAAGCAAGGCAAAAGCGGCGCCTTAACGGCAAAAACGCGGGGCCTTTGCCCCGCGTTTTTGGGAAAACCGTATTATCCGCCCATCGTCCGCGTCGCCCTGAGCAGCATGGCGGCGAGCTGGGCGCGGGTCACGGAACCCTGTGGGTCGAGCCTGCCTCCGTCGGTGCCGGAGATTATGCCGTACTCCGCGCACCAGCGCATGGCGTCGAGCGCCCAGGAGCTGACGGAAGCGGCGTCCGGGAAGCCGTCCAGGGCGTCTGCCGGGCTGGGCGCGGCGTCATTGGAGTACTCCATGAACCTGTAGAGCATGACGGCGAGCTGCTCGCGCGTGAGCTGGGCCGATGGCTCGAAGGTCTCGGCCGCCGTGCCGTCGGCAATTTTATTCAGCCTCGCCCAGTAGACCGGCACGGCGTACCAGCTCCCGGCGTCCACGTCGGCGTAGGGGTAGCCCCAGTCGGAGGCGGGCATATCCGGCTCACCGGCAACGCGCCAGATGGTCGTGACGGCCATGGCACGGGTAACGGGAACGTCCGGCGCGAAGCTCACGTCGCTCACGCCTTCCATCCAGCCTTTGACGTAGACGGAGAACACGTCGTCGTAGAACCAGTCGCCGCTGCCGACGTCGGAAAAGCTCAGCTTCTGGTCCGGCTTGGCCGTGACCGTCACCGTCTCCGCCGCGCTCACATCCTGCGCCGCGGTCGTGGTGTAATACCCGCGTCCGGAGAAGGTGAATCTATACGTCCCGGGTGCGAGGTAGTAATCGCCGTAGTCGTCCGGCTCGTAGGCACGCCCGGCGGTGTCCGTGACGCGCACGGCAAGCCCCTCCGGCTCCGACTGCGCGCGCACAAGCGTCAGGCTCTCGCCCTCGCCGCTCACGGAACGTATCTTGCCTCGGTTGACCAGCGAGCCCTCGTTTGAGATAGCTGCGGCTATCGTGACGCCCTCGCGCACGTCGAGCGTGACGCCGCTCTTGACCGTGCCGCCGGTGGTGCAGTCAAGCATGGCGTACACCGTGTCGCCGCTCACAGCCGCGCGGAGCGCCGCGTCCAGCGTAGGATAGAACTTATCGCCGATGCGCGCGACGCAGGGCCAGACGGGCCGGGCGCTGCCCTCCGGCGTGAAGTCACCGTTGAAGCCGGGGGCTACGCCGCCGCGATAGGCATAGCTGTAATAATAGGCGTCGTGCTCCGCGTCATACTTGCGGTACTCGTAGAGCCCCGCGCCGGTGAAGGTGAAGTCGCGCACGGCGTTGCCGTTCTCCACGCTGACGCTCATGGCGCAGAAGGTGTCGGCGAAGCCGCAGTTTATCACGCTGAGCTTGCAGCCGGAGCAGTCGGGCGCAATTGCCGTGCCGTAGAGCCAGCCGCTGAAATCGCAGTCGTGCACGCTGAGCACGCACTTGCTCCCGCTCTTGAGCGTGACGGCGGCGTCCCGCCCGTCGACGGCGGCAAAATCTATGCCCTGCACCCCGGCTGTGGAGCCGGGAGCCGCGTCTCCCAGCTCAAAGGCCAGCGCGCCGGTGAATTTGACCTCGCCCTCGCCGCGCAGGGTGACGGGCGTTCTCACCGTCAAAATTCCGCCCTCCGGCGCGTATTCGCCGGGCTCAAGCGTTATCACGTCCCCGGCCGAGGCCGCGTCCAGCGCCTCGCGGAGCTCGTCCATATTAGCAGCCCGCAGCCCCTCCCCATCGGCCAGCGCCGACGGCAGGAGCGCACACATGAGCGCAAGCGCCAGCAGTACGGATAGCAGCTTTTTCATTGGTATACCTCCCCGCAGTGGTTATGCAGCTTACAGGCCTGCGGCCTTTTCAGCACTCTGGTGTATTTTTGACGAATTAAACTCATTTTAGTTTCACAGGGAAGAAAAAAATGGGCCGCATATAACGGCCCGTTTCAAAATTCGCCGGGATGCGGAAAATGGGCCGCGAGACGCGGCCCATTCCCTATATGGAGACGGCGAACCGGCTCCAAGCTGCTGGTATCATAAATCAAAATATTCGTTGCAGAAGCGCATCAGCATCGCGGCGAGCTGGGCGCGGGTGGCGTTGCCCTGCGGGGTCAGGTAACCGGTGCTGGTGCCGTTGACTATGCCCTCGGCGCAGGCCCACTGCAGGGCCTCGAAGGCGTATTCGCTGACCTGGTTCACGTCGTAGTAGCTGAGTATGTTGGCGGTCAGCGAGGTGTTGAAGCCGCGATACCTGGCGTAGCGGTACAGCATCGTCGCAAACTGCTCGCGGGTCACCGGCGCGTTGGGGTCAAAGGTCGCGGCGCCGGTGCCGTTGACGATGTTGTTCTTGGCGGCCCAGGCGATGGCGTCCGCGTACCAGGCGTTGGAGGCCACATCGGTGAAGCCGCTGCCGTAGCTCACGGCGGGCTCGCCGGACATGCGGTAGAGTATCTGGACCACCATGGCGCGGGTCGCGGTGGCGTCAGGCGCGAACTGGTAGCTGTTGATGCCCTCCATCAGGCCGTACCTGTACGCGAAGCTGACGTACTCGTAGAACCAGTCGGCCAGGCGCACGTCGGTAAACGGCGTCACCGTGCGGATGAACTCCGCGTCGACGGTCACGCGCACGCCCGGCATGGAGAAGCGGTACACGTTGTCGCGCACATGCTCAACCTTGACCGTGTTGCCGCTCGGGCGGGTTACGGTGAGGTTGTAGAGCCTGTAGCCGACGTCGGGGTCAACAGTTATGTAAACCCATTCGCCCTCCTCGGCGTACACCGTGTCGACGCTGACATCGCCGTGCAGGATGCTGCTGTCGACGTACACGCGGTACTCGCTCGGCGCGGCGGCAAAGTCGGCGTCGATTATGTACTGCTCACCGGGCTTCATACGGAAGTAGAAAACTCCGTTGTCCCACGTGCCGTAGTCTATCGCGCCATAGCCAACGCGGTAAATCGTCAGGTCATCGAGGTAATAGCCATTATTGGGGTCAACGTAAACAGCAACCCATCCGTGGCTAAGATAATTAAAAGAGACATCGCCGTGGCTGGTCGGCCAGACTACAACCCTCTCGCTCTGGGTAAGCGTTACTTCGATAGTATCCCCGGCATCTGCCAGATCAATGTTGCCCGTGACTGCGCCGAAGCCATATGCTGAAACTTTGTAGGTGTAATTTTTATCAGCTTCAAGCCAATACTGTCCGTTCCTGTCAGGATTTACAGCATTGCCGGCGCTGTCAGTGACGACTACATTAGCCCAGTACGGCTTCACGTCGAACTTGACGGTGTAGTAAACCGGCTCGGGATCGGGCTCTGGTTCAGGCTCGGGCTCTGTAACAGTCCAGCCAGTAATGGTTCCTTTATTAGTAACGTTTTCTTTGGGGCTTACATTACCTGTTACAGTTACACCAACAGGAACTATTAGTTTTACTCCCGCCGGTACAGTAAAGTCTCCAGAAACATTGTCACACAAGGTTACAGTTTTGCCATCGGCTGCAGCATTTAGAGCAGAATTCAAATCAGAATAAACGGTTTTTGTCTGATCAGTTCCTTCAATATATGCAACTCCCATGGTGCTTATATCGTTGGTATAATATACTCTTCCCGTTGAGTCTCCTGCGTAGCAAGCTTTTTCGTAACCCGTAAGGCCTGTTATCTCTCCACCATAAAGTGAGATTGAAACATTTGTCACATAAGCGTTTGTCAAATCAAGCTTGCCGCTTTCGACGAGAACATTGGCATCAAGCACAACGTTTTCAAGCTTGACAGTTTCGTCAGCCGGCGCAACAATTTTAATACTCCCTCGAAGAGCATATTCATTGCCGTCAGCAGATTTTATAGTAACTTCCTTGCTGATTGTAAAATCGTTTTCCGTTAGCGCAATGTCGTTGGTCAATATGACAGTGCCGCCACTTGAAACAGCGGTCTTAAAATCACCTTCCGACATTTCCCCTCCGTCTGCAAATGCCATCATGGGCAGCATGCCCACGACGAGGCAGAGGGACAGAAGGACTGCCAATAGTTTTTTCATTTCAAAATACCTCCCTAAATTAATTGTTGTCCCGTATGTGGGACGAGTAATATTCGGTTTTGTTCCAGCAGCTGTTGCAAATATAGTACAAGTTTGTTACACCTCCCCGAGAATGGTTGTAACATGAGGACGTTTGTCAAAAACGCCAAATTTCAACTTTGCGCTAACTTCCGTTTTTAATGATTCTACCACAGCCCGCAAGATATGGCAACTGTTTTGTGAGGGTTAAAGGCTCAAAAAACGCCCGCTTGACCAAAAACGGTCAAACGGGCGAATTCGGAACGGTTATTCAATTACCAGCCGGGGGTATCAGTTCACTCCCGCGCCGTAAACGGTGATGCTGTCGCTCACGCCGAACAGGGTGGCGGTGATGGTCGAGCTGCCGTTGCCTACGACGGTCAGGGTGCAGGTCGTGCCGTTGGGCGTGACCGTGATGATGCTCTCATCGCTGCTCGTCCACTCAATATACTGCGAGAGGTCGGTGGTCGTCGCCGGGTAAATGCTGAGCGTGATGACCTGCGTCTCGCTGCCCCAGGTCGCGCTCGGGTTCATGGCGAACTCCGTAGCGGCCGCTCCGTTGACGTATATGTCTATGCTGTCAACGGTCGGGGTCGGCGTCGGCACAGGCGTGGGCGACGGCGTCGGCGTGGCGGGCAGGTTGCTGACGGGCGGCACGGTGGTCACGGGGCCGCTGTCTGTTGAGCCGTTGAGGCTGATGCTGACGAGCACGACAACGGCCAGGATGACGGCGAGCAGAAGTATGCCGCCGAACACAAGCTGCCAGCGGGCATTGTTCGCGGCGCGCTCTCCGGCGCCGGTGCCGGGGTCGGTGCTGCCGCTCGTGGCGGGCACACGATCGCTCTGCTTAACGCGCCGGGTACCGCAGTAGGGGCAGCGTCCGCGCAGCCCGGAATACTGCCGTCCGCAGCGGCGACAGGTGACACGAGGAATGAAACCCATAAGAGTCCCTCCGTTCTGGGAAGAGTAATCAAGCTTAAATACGCGTTTTAACACGCATAAAACGCTAACATAATATTACTCTTTTCCGTTCAATTCGTCAACTCAATTTTCACTTGCTGCGCGTTTTTTGCGTCGACAAATACATTCACTCCCCCACCGGCGGCATTTTTACAGGCAAATTCCCAGCACAATGTCTCCACTCCGCCGTCCGAGCGGGCCAGCACGAGCCGCTCCCCCTCAACGCTCAGCGAGGACGGAACGGCGGCCCTCGCGGCCCCAGCGTCTATATCCGCGGCCAGGTTTGTCCGCTGCGTGTGGTACATAATATAGTTGTGCGCGTTGTAGGAGCAGACTTCGCCCGTCGCGGCGTCCACCTCCACCTCGATGCTGTCCGGCAGGAGCAGCACGCCGTCCGCCTCGGGCGCCAGCGTGAGGTCGTACAGCCCCGCGCGCTCGACGCTCTCGACCGTCACGAAGCTGTCCGTGAACAGGCCGCCGAGCAGCGCGAGCGCGGTCTCCTCGGCTTTCTCCGAGCTGACGCCCGCCGTCCCGCCGCTGCACGAGCCGGACAGCGTAGCCACAACGCCGCCGTTTTCCGTCACCGTGATATACCTCGCGCCGTTTTCAAGCTCCTGCACGAAGCCGTACACGGCGTACACGCCCTCGCTGCGCCCGGTGGGCTCCAGCTGTCCTGGCTCAACGCCCAGGAACTGCGCCGCTATCCCGCGCGCTTCGTCCTCGCTCACGCTCTCCAGCCCGGCCGTGTACGCCGCCTCCGGCTTCATCGAAGCGGCCGAGTAGCGCCCGGCGTAGTCCAGCTCCGGGAAGTCGTCGAGGGCGGCGTCCAGCGCCGCCAGCTCGCTGCCCACGGTGCCCGTGACGCCGTCCGCGCCCACGGCGCCGTATTCGTCCATGGTCAGGTCTCCCGCGTCCAGCGCGGCGAAGATGCCGCCGGCCTGCGTCGAGATATTGCTTATCGCCTCGCTGAGCGCAGCCAGGTTTTCAAGCTCCTCCCCGGTCGGCATGCGCCCCTTCGCCGCTTGCCCCGAGAGGTAGAGCGCGTAGTCGCCCGCGCCGTTCAAATACTGCGAAAGCAGCTCCAGCTCCTGCGTCGAGTACGGCATTGCGGAGAGCGCGGTAACGGCCCCGGCGGCGTTCGCCGCGGCCTTGGCGCAGAGCGTGCTCACAAGCGCGGCGTTCGTGGCGTACTGGCTTTCGCGCAGCGCCTCGTCGAACTCCGCCACAGCGCCGGTAAACTGGCTCACCGCGCCGGAGCTGTACGCCGAAGTTACGGAGCGCTCGCCGTTCAGGTTCGAGTCTAGCGTCCAGGCGTAGACGCCCACGCCGATAATGATTGCGGCCATTATGCCAAATATCGTAAACGCAACAGATTTCTTCACGAAAAACACCTCCGGTGGTAGTATGACCACCGGAGGTGCGGATATTGCTGTAAGGTGTTGGGAATAGCCGCATTGTTGATTTTATCCCGCACACTTGGTATAATTAAATTGAGGTGATAAAGATGCCGGTACTGAGCATGTTCTTCGGTATAATCGTCAGGATGTACCGTGAAACCGGCGGGAAGCACAATGTCCCGCACATCCACGCCGAATACTCAGGGGCAGAGGTTGTCGTGTCACTCGACGGCAGGGTTCTAGAGGGCGAGAGCAATTTCCCGAAAAACAAGCTGAAAATGCTTGAGGTCTGGATGGACATCCACCGCGAGGAACTCGAGGCCAACTGGAGCCTGCTGTCCCAGGGCGAGCAGTTTTTCCGCATCGACCCGCTCAAGTAAGGAGGGAACCATGCTTCAACCCAAGCTTATATCTGTCGAACCGCTGCCGGGGCACCGTCTCCGGCTCAGGTATGAGACCGGCGAGACCAAATTCTTCGACGTCACCCCGTACATGAGCGGCCCGTGGTACGGTGAGCTCAGGAATCCGGACTACTTCCGCACGGTTCACCTGGTTTCCGGCGGTTCCGGTATCGAGTGGGGGCACGGCCAGGACATAGCCCCCCACGAGCTCTACGACTTAAGCAAAAACATGTAAAAAACTCCGGCGTATCGCCGGAGTTTTTTATTATCTCACCCCAGTTTTGCTATTGCCGCGTCTATACGGCGCAGGGCTTCGTCGCGGCCGAGTATGCGGGTTATCTCGACGGCGCCGCCGGGGGTGACCTGCGTGCCGGAGACGGCGATGCGCTCCGGCCACATGACTGCGGCGTTCTTCACGCCCTCGGCCTCGGCTATGGCCTTCATGGCCTCGAGTATGGCCTCGTCGTTCCACTCGCAGCCCTCGAGCGCGGTGCGGCAGAGCTCCAGGAAGTGCTTCGAGCTCTCGAGCGTGCTCTTGCTCTTCTTGTTGACAAAGAGCTCGGCGCCGTACTCGGGCAGCTCGTCGAAGAAGCCGAGCTTGCCGGGTATGTCCGTGAGCACCTCCGTGCGCTGCTGGAGCAGCGCGGCTATGGCTGCGGGGTCGATGTCCGGGTTCTTCACGGCCTGGCGGATATACGGCTCGGCGACGTGCGCGAAATCCTCGCTGCTCATCGCGCGGATGTACTCGGCGTTGAACCAGCGGAGCTTCTCGATGTCAAATATGGCCGGGCTCTTGCTGAGGCCCTTGGTGTCGAATATCTCCTCGAGCTCATGGAGCGAATAGACCTCGCGCTCGCCTCGCGGCGACCAGCCGAGCAGCGCGACGTAGTTTACGATGGCGCTCGTGAGGTAGCCCTGCTCCTTCAAATCCTCGTAGCTCGGGTCGCCGTGGCGCTTGCTCATCTTGTTGTGCGCGTCGCGCATGACGGGCGAGCAGTGGATGTAGGTCGGCACGTCCCAGCCGAAGCCCTCGTAGAGCAGGTTGTACTTCGGCGCGCTGGACAGGTACTCGGTGCCGCGCACGACGTGGGTGATGCCCATCAGGTGGTCATCGATGACGTTGGCGAAGTTGTAGGTCGGCAGGCCGTCGCTCTTCATAAGCACCTGGTCGTCCAGATCGGCATTGGGCGCCGTGATGTCGCCGAAAATCTCGTCGCGGAAGGTGGTGGAGCCCTCCTCGGGTATGCGCTGACGGATAACGAAGCTCTCACCGGCAGCAGCGCGCGCGTCGCTCTCTTCACGGCTCAGGCTGCGGCAGGGGTCCGCCGTCTTGGTGAAATCGCCCTCGGGCTTGTCCTCGTGCTCGGTATGGGAGCAAAAGCAGCGGTAGGCGTGGCCGCGCTCCATCAGCAGCTCGGCGTACTCCATGTACAGGCCGCGCCGCTCCGTCTGGATGTACGGGCCGACGGGGCCTCCGACGTCGGGTCCCTCGTCGTGGCTGAGGCCGCACTCGGCCAGCGTGCGGTAGATGACGTCCACCGCACCCTCTACCAGGCGGCCCTGGTCGGTGTCCTCGATGCGCAGTATGAACTTGCCCTTGTTCGCGCGGGCGATGAGGTAAGTGTACAGCGCCGTGCGCAGGTTGCCGACGTGCATGTAGCCCGTGGGGCTGGGGGCAAAGCGCGTGCGCACCTCGCCGCGCGGGATGCGCGACTCCATATCTTCAAACCATTTTGCGTCCTTCAATGTTATCCCTCTCGACAAAGTATTGCCTTTTGGCTCCCACTATATTATATTTAAGGCCCCGCTTTGTCAAGGTTCCATTGCATTTGTATCGAACATGTGATAGAATACGTCCAGATATGCCCTATGTCCAAATTGTGGACTATCTATTCTGGATTCAGGAGGAATGGAAAATGATTTCTGAGAGAATGGCCAAAATGGCCGCGGGCGGCAGCGCCATCCGCGCCATGTTTGAGGAAGGCAAGCGTCTCGCCAAGGAATACGGTGCGGAGAACGTCTTTGACTTCTCCATCGGCAACCCCTACTTTGCTCCCCCGGAGGCCGTGAAAAACGCTATAGTAGATATCATCACCAACGAGGACCCGATGTATGTCCACGGCTATCCTGCCAACGCCGGTTATCCCGAGGTCCGCAAGGCCGTCGCCGACTCGCTCAACGCGCGCTTCGGCACCAAATACGACGAGAACAACATCATCATGACCGTCGGCGCGGCCGGCGGCCTGTGCGACGTAATGCACACCCTGCTCAATCCGGACGACGAGGTCATCTGCATCAGCCCGTACTTCTTCGAGTACAACAACTACATCACCACCCCCGGTGGCAAGGTTGTGGTCGTTCCCGCCAGCGAGAGCGAGGGCTTCGTCCCCGACGTAGAGGCCATCTCCAAGGCCATCACCCCCAGGACCAAGGCCGTAATCCTGAACAACCCCAACAACCCGACCGGCGTCGTCTATCCGGCCGAGCTGCTGCGCAAGTACTCCGACATGCTGCTCGAGAAGGGCAAGGAGTACGGTACCGTAATTTACACCGTCTCGGACGAGCCCTACCGCGAGCTGGTCTATGACGGAGTCGAGGTGCCCTGGATGCCCAACTGCGTCGCCAACAGCATCGTCTGCTACTCCTGGTCGAAGAGCCTGTCCCTCCCCGGCGAGCGTATCGGCTACATTGTCATTCCCAGCGAGATAGCCGACGGCCAGCTCATCTTCGACGCCGCCGTGGTCGCCAACCGCATGCTCGGTTTCGTCAACGCGCCCAGCCTGATGCAGCTCGTCGTGGCCCGCTGCCTGAACGAGAGCACCGCCATAGACAAGTACGACGCCAACCGCAAGTTGCTCTACAACGGCCTGCACGAGCTGGGCTTTGAGTGCGCTTACCCCGCCGGTGCCTTCTACATGTGGGTCAAGACCCCCATTGAGGAACGCGAGTTTATAGCCAGGGCCAAGGCCTACAACCTGCTGCTCGTACCCGGCAGCAACTTCGGAACTCCCGGCTACGTCCGCCTCGCCTACTGCGTCAGCGGCGACATGATAAAGCGCAGCATGACCGCCTTCGCCAAGCTCGCCGAAGAGTGCGGCCTGAAGAAGTAATCTCATACGCACCGCAGGGCGGGCTTTATGCCCGCCCGGGCGTTCGTCTGGGCAGGAGCGCCGCAGCCGCCCGTCCATCGCGCCGAGCGCGGCGGGCTTCGCGCCCCTGCAAATTTGCGGCCGGGCCGCTACGAATTGAAATTTAGAAGAGGATATAAGTCATGGAAGAAAAGAAAGTCGACGAAAGAAAGATAATGTTCTCGGGCATTCAGCCCAGCGGCGATTTAACGCTCGGCTCCTACATGGGCGCCATAAAGAACTGGGTTGAAATGATAGACGACTACAACGCCTATTACTGCATCGTGGACATGCACGCCATCACTGTGCGCCAGGTACCCGCCGATTTGCGCCGCCGCACCATGGAGCAGCTCGCCCAGTACATCGCCTGCGGCCTGGACCCGAACAAGGTCACACTGTTCATCCAGAGCCACAACCCTGCCCACGCGGAGCTCGGCTGGGTGCTCAACTGCTACACCATGTTCGGCGAGCTCTCCCGCATGACGCAGTTCAAGGACAAGAGCGCCAAGCACGCCGACAACATAAACGGCGGCCTGTTCACCTACCCCGCGCTCATGGCTGCGGACATCCTGCTCTATCAGGCGGACTTCGTCCCCGTCGGCGACGACCAGAAGCAGCACGTCGAGCTCACGCGCGACGTCGCCATCCGCTTCAACAACGTATACGGCGAGACTTTCAAGGTTCCCCAGGCCTATATTCCCCGCGTGGGCGCGCGCATCATGAGCCTCCAGGACCCCACCAGCAAGATGTCCAAGTCCGACAAGGACCCGAACGGCTGCGTCCACCTGCTCGAAAAGCCCGAGGACATCATGCGCAAGTTCAAACGCGCCGTCACGGACTCCGACACCAGCGAGAACTGCGTGCGCTTTGACCCCGAAAACAAGCCCGGCGTCGCCAACCTCATGCAGATTTACTCCTCCGCCACCGGCGAGAGCTTTGAGCAGATTGAGGCCGACTTCACCGGCAAGGGCTACGGCGCGTTCAAGACCGCCGTCGGCGAGGCCGTCGTTGAGATGCTCCGCCCCATCCAGGAGGAGACACACCGCATACTCAAGGACAAGGCCTACCTCGAGAGCGTCTACCGCATGGGCGCCGAGAAGGCCTCCCGCGACGCCTACCGCACCCTGCGCAAGGTGTACAAGAAGCTCGGCTTCGTTGCCAGATAAGCGCAGGGCAACGCCCTATCCAGGCGTATACGTCCGGTATCCGCGGGGATTATTTCCCCGCGGCGCGCCGGCCTGTCTGCCCGGCCCGGCCGGGCACAGCATCATTGCCAATATCCGCCGCCGAGGAAGCGGCCTTTGGTTGTAGGAGTGTATCAGATATATGTTGCTCAATTTGGAGCTGTGGGTCCGGATACTGCTGGCCGTCGCCATAGCCTTTGCCATAAGCTTTGCCGCCGTACCGGTGGTCAAAACCTTCGCCACTAAAGTCGGCGCTATAGATATTCCCGACGGCAAACGCCGCGTCCATGACCACCCCATACCGCGCATGGGCGGGCTTGCAATATTCCTCGGCTTCCTGCTGAGCGTGGTGCTGTTTGCAGATATCACCCGCCAGGTGCGCGGGATACTCATAGGCTCGGTCCTGATAGTGGCCTGCGGCGCTATAGACGACGTCGTAAACCTGCGCGCGTGGATAAAGCTGCTCGTACAGGTCGCCGCCGCGGTCATAGCCGTGGCTCACGGCGTGGTGATAGAGTTCTTCTCTAACCCGAACATATTCTCGGACAACGAGCTGCTCGTGCTCGGCTGGCTCTCCATACCGGTCACCGTACTCTGGATAGTCGGTATCACCAACAGCGTCAACCTCATCGACGGGCTGGACGGCCTCGCCGTCGGCGTGAGCACAATTGCGAGCGTGACCATGTTCGTCGTGGCGCTGCTTGTCAGCGAGGGCAATGTGGCGCTGCTGCTGGCCGCCCTTATGGGCGCCTGTCTCGGCTTCATGCCCTACAACCTGAATCCCGCCAAAATCTTCATGGGCGACACAGGCGCGCTGCTGCTTGGATATGTCCTCAGCACGGTCTCCGTCGTGGGCATGTTCAAGACCTACGCCCTGGTGACCTTTGTCGTACCCATACTGGCGCTGTTTCTGCCTCTTTTCGACACCACCTGCTCCTTCTTCAGGCGAATACTCCGCGGCCAGAGCCCGATGCACCCCGACCGCGGCCACCTGCATCACCGCCTCATCGACATGGGCCTGAGCCAGAAGCAAGCCGTGGCGATACTGTACTCCGTCTCCGCCATTCTCGGCCTGTGCGCCGTGGTGCTGGCGACGGACGGCGCGCTTCGCACCTGGCTCATAGTCGTCGCCGCGCTCGCCGCCGTGGCGATAGGCTGGTACATCGAAAAGACGCTGCGCGGGCACAAGTACCACCCTCCCGTCGACCCCAACCTCGACGGCGTGGAGGAGCAGCACGACGTATTCCACCACAAGGAGAAACACGATGGCGAAGCTTAAAGTCATGAGCATATTCGGCACGCGCCCCGAGGCCATAAAAATGGCTCCGCTGGTGCTGGAGTTGTCGCGCCGCGAGGGCATAGAGAGCCTCGTGTGCGTCACGGCGCAGCACCGCGAGATGCTTGACAGCGTGCTGGACATATTCGGCATCAGCCCGAAGTATGACCTCAACATAATGAAAAGCTCGCAGAGCCTCTCCGATATCACCTCAAAAGTTCTCGACGGCCTGGGTTCCGTCCTCAGCGAAGCCAGGCCGGAGCTGGTGCTCGTCCACGGCGACACCACCACGACCTTCGCCGCGGCCCTCGCCGCGTTTTACGCAAAGACGGGCTGCGGACACGTTGAGGCCGGGCTGCGCACCTTCGACCGCTGGTCGCCATATCCCGAGGAGATGAACCGCCGTCTCGCCGGGCAGCTCTGTACGCTGCACTTCGCCCCAACCGCGCGCAACGCCGAAAACCTGCGCCGCGAGGGCGTGGAGGGCGGCATTTTTGTCACCGGGAACACGGTTATAGACGCGCTTGGCTACACCGCCCACGGCGAGGGCTTCGAGTCGCCAGAGCTGTGCGCGCTGAATCTCACCGGCCGCCGCGTCGTCACGCTCACCTGCCACCGCCGTGAAAACTACGGCGAACCTATGGCGCGCATCTTCGCCGCCGTCAGGCAGATAGCCCTTGCCTACCCCGACGTCCTCTTTGTCTACCCCGTGCATCTGAGTCCCACCGTGCGCAGCGCGGCGCACGCCGGGCTTGACGGCGTGGAGAACATCGTGCTCATCGAGCCGCTCTCCGCCGTAGACATGCACCGCCTGATCGCCCGGAGCTACATGGTCATGACCGACTCCGGCGGCATTCAGGAGGAGGCCCCGGCGCTGGGCAAGCCCGTACTCGTCCTGCGCAGCGAGACAGAGCGCCCCGAGGCCGTGGAGGCCGGGACGGTCGAAATTGCCGGTACGCACACAGACGAGATTGTCGCCCTGGCCCGCGAGCTCCTGGACGACAGCGCAAAATACGAGCGTATGGCCCACGCGGTAAACCCCTACGGCGACGGCCGCGCCTCAGAGCGCATAGCGGACGCCATAGAGTTCAGCTTTGGCCTGCGCGCCGCACCGCCGGTGGAGTTCAGCCCGATATGAAACGACGCTCTACCCTGCTGATAATAGTGCTGCTGGTGCTGACGGCAGCCGTCATAGTATACGCGCTGTTCTTCATGGGTCAGGACGCCGAAACAGAGCACGTCGCCCTGCCCACGGGCGGTCAGGACAGCGGCGTAGAGGCCTCCTCGCCCAATGAACAGACGGTGGTCGAGATTACGCCGGAAAACGTCCAGTCCGTGCTTGCCGAGCTCAGCCGGGCTGAAAACTACTCCTGCACCGAGACCATAGAGGATCACTGGCTCGATGGCAGCACCTCCAACGTGCTGCAAATCTGGGTGTCCAACGGCCGCACCTGCGTCCGCTCCTCTGTCGGCGGCAGTATGCGCAATGTGCTCATCTCAGACGGCATGCTGTACATCTGGCTCGACTCCGTGTCGCAGCTGTACGCCGAGCCATACGACGGCAACGCCGACCCCTGGATGCGCTCGCTCACCTATGAGGACGTGCTCGAGCTCCCCGCCGAGGACATCCTCTCCGCCGGGTATCAGCAGTATTCTGGCGCAGAGTGCATCTATGTCGAGTACATAGACGGCTCAGATACTTATGTAAACCGAATCTACGTCTCCGTCTCCACCGGTCTGCTTATGGGCGCAGAGGCCTATGAGGACAACGTCCTCATCTACCGCATGTATGTCTCGGACCTTGAGCTGAGCACTCCCGATGAGAGTATTTTTGTACCCCCCGACTACCCTGTGACGGGCTAAAACAGGAGCAGAGCCGCCAGCACAATCAGCAGCTGTTTGTCCCCGCTCTCGCGGTACATCAGGTATACGACTGCGAGCAGGAGCAAATCCTCGGTCTCCAGCCTGGACAGCCGTCCCGAGAGGGAGCCGCCGAAGTTTCCGAGAAGCTTTCCGAGCGGGTCGTCTTTGTTCTGCGGCGGGCGCATGTGTCCGCCGCCCTGCGGCGGCCTTCTTGACGGAGTCGGCCCCGGGCGACGGACGTTTTGCGGCGGGCGCGGCGCGCTTTGCTCCGGGCGCTCTGTCCTTTCGGGACCGTGCGTCTGCTGGACATCAGCATGCTCCGCAGGTCCAGACGGACGAGGCTGCTCAGCGGGCGAGCTCTCCTGCTCGAAGGGCTCCGGGAGGCGGATGAAGCGTCCCGTGTTCCCCTGGTAGCGGTTATACATCGCCATCACCCCCGATGTCGGCAAACTCTCCAGCCAGGCGCGCCAGCGAAGCCAGGCGCGCTATTTTTATTGCCCTGTCCAGCCGCGCCCGGCGCTCTTCGGACAGGAAGGGGCGCAGCGCCGCCAGCAGCGCCGTCTCATCAGAGCGCAGCGAGTTGCCGCGCAGTAGCTGCTTCGCCCGCTGCAGCAGGTTCTCGTCGTCCGCTTCCGCGCGGGCGTGGCCGTCCTCCTCTCCGCCGCCGAAAAGCGACTTGGCCATATCCGATATTTTACTCATCGCCTCCGGGTCGGAGAGTATCGCTCCGAGCTTATCTTCGAGGCCGTCCAACCGCTCCCCCTCCCTTCCGCGTCATTTCATCGCGTCCCCCAGCATCTGCGCCAGGCGCTTGCCCTCTCCGGTGGAGAGTACGCGCTTCAGTATTGTGCGAAGGGACGCCTCGTCGCCGGACTGAGCCGCGCGCATGAGCTCAGCGTCGGAAAACAGCTCTCCCAGAGCCTTTGCCTCGGCTGTCTGCGACAGCGCGTCGAGCTTGGAGCGCGTACCGGTATCCAGTTTCCCCGCCAGCTTTTCAATGTCCATACTATCCCCTCCACGGCAGTATATGCCCGGAGCGTTCAGGAGGTGCGCAAAATGCGCATTGCAGTTTTTTCAGACACCCACGGCCGCACCGAGCTGCTTGAAAACGCGGTGCGCCGCACAAGCCCGGATATACTCGTCCACCTCGGCGACCATATCCGAGACAGCCGCGTGCTGAGCGCGGCCTTCCCCGACATCCCGCTCTACGCCGTGCCGGGCAACTGCGACTTTGCAAGCCGCGAGCAGGACACGCTGGAATTCTTCGCCGGGCCGGTCAAGGTCTTTGCCACGCACGGGCACCGGTATTACGTCAAGAGCACGATGGACTCGCTCCTGAACGCCGCGCACTTCTCCGGCGCAAAGCTCGTGCTATACGGACACACGCACATCGCGCACATCGATTACCCCGCCGGCATGACCGTCGTGAACCCCGGCTCATCAGGCCTGGGCGCCGAGCCGAGCTTCGCGCAGATAGATATCTCAGACGGCGGAGGCGTCGCGGCCAGAATACTGCCAATGCTGCCGAAGGACAGGTATATGTAAAAAGCCCCGCACAAAACGGGGCTTTTCAGGCTTAAAGCCAAGCCTTTAGCTATATTCCTATCCCCGAAAAACAGGGCTCAACAGCACAGCAAGCCGCCAAACCACTCTTCTTACCGGCATCACGGCCACGGCCGTGATGCCGGTTTTTGTCCCGTAAAGCACGAGGCGCCCTCCGGTCCCGGCTGCGGCCATAATTTTTATTTCAGGGCGAGAGTTTCTGTGTGAAATGCGCCTATATAGGCAGAGGGGCTACCACGCGGGCAGCTCTCGGCAATGCTCTAACGCTACGCACAACACAAGGGATGTGACGTGAGCATCGGCGAGAGCAAGAATATCCTCAGCTGCAGCGACTTCGCGTCGATCAGCGAGTACAAGGTAAGCGCGATGCAGTGGGCCTACGGCGAGGGCCTGATAACCGGCGTGGCCTAGTCCACGCTCGAGCCCCAGGACACGTCCCCCGCGCCCAGGCCGCCGCCATGCTGATGCGCTTCCCAGAGGGCTGAGCTATGATTAAAAGGGGCCGGTTCATACCGACCCCTGCATATGTTGAAGCCGCCCGGCGCAGCTGCGCCGGGCGGCAAGCTCTTTATACCACTTGCGCTTTTATGAGGTTGGTGCTGCCCGCGCGCCCTATCGGCACACCGGCCGTAATGACAACCATCTGGCCGCTCTCTACCGCGCCCTCCCTGAGCGCGCACTGTACGCACATGGAGAAGAGCCTGTCGGTGGAGTCGACGTATCCGGCCAGGAGCGGCTTCACACCCCAGGACACGGCCAGCTGCCTGCGCGCCCGCTCCGTGGTCGTCAGAGCCACGATGGGACAGGCCGGGCGGAAGCGGGATATCATCCTCGCCGTGTGGCCCGTCTGTGTGGGCGTGAGTATGGCGTCGGCCTCCAGGTCCATAGCCGTCTGGCAGCATGTGTGGGTTACGGCGTCGTTTATGGAACGGCCCGGCTGGTACTCGAAGCGGCGGAAGCGGCCCCAGTAATCCGTAGCCTGCTCCGCAGCATTTATTGTGTCCACCATTGTCTGCACAGCCTCGAGGGGGTACTTGCCCGAAGCTGTCTCACCTGACAGCATGACGCAGCTGGTGCCGTCAAACACGGCGTTGGCCACGTCAGACACCTCCGCGCGGGTCGGACGCGGATTGCGAATCATAGAGTCGAGCATCTGCGTTGCGGTGATAACCGGCTTGCCTGCCATGCTCGTCTCCTTTATCATGCGCTTCTGAAGTATGGGCACCTCATAGGCAGGAATCTCGACGCCGAGGTCGCCGCGGGCGACCATCAGGCCGTCGCTGGCCGCGATTATCTCAGCGAGGTTGTCGACGCCCTCACGGTTCTCTATCTTGGAGATTATGCGTATGTGCTCGCCGCCGTACTCCTTCAGGCAGGCGCGGATGTCCTGTACATCCGAGGCCTTGCGCACAAAGGAGGCCGCCACGAAGTCGAAGTCCTGTTCGACAGCGAAGCGCAGATCCTCCCTGTCCTTGTCCGTAAGGGACGGCAGGTGAATCGGCACTCCGGGTATGTTGATGCTCTTGTTGCTGGACAGCGGGCCGCCCGTGACCACGCTGCACCTGATGTCCTGTCCGGAGATATCCTCTACGCGCAGCTCAATGAGGCCGTCGTCGATGAGGACGCGGCAGCCGGGGTGCAGCTCCTTGTGCAGGTCGCAGTAGGTGACGGAGACCATCCCGCCGTCGCCGGGCACATCCCGGGTAGTCAGCGTGAACGACTCACCCTCGGCGAGCGTTACGGGCCCCGTCTCAAAAGTTTTGATTCGTATCTCGGGACCCTTGGTGTCCAATATGGTGGCCACCGCAGCCCCCAGCTCGTCCCTGACGCGTTTTACCTTCGTCAGCGTGGCCAGGTGGCTCTCATGCGTCCCGTGGGAAAAGTTAAAACGCGCGGCGTCCATGCCGGTGAGCATCAAAGCGCGCAGCTTCTCTTCATCGTCAACCGACGGTCCCATCGTGCAGATTATCTTTGTCTTTCTCAAGGGATGTCCCTCCCAAATAAAAGTTCGTTATTTATTATACAAGAAACTTCCCCTGCATACAAGTGAAGATTGAAGCATTGTTGTGTAAAATTCAACGGTCTCATCTTTTGAATTCAGATAAGTGGTGCGAAATGAGCGGGCGATATGCAGTCCGCGACAATGTGGAACATCGCAGCACTATAGATGCCGTCCTTCAGATTCGCAGCCAAAACCAAACCGGAGCCCAGCGGAGCGGGTCCGGTTTGGAAAGGAGGAGCGACGGAATGAGCGAGCGATGACTTTTTGTAAAAAAGTCGCTGCGAACGATATGTCGTCCGCGACGACGTGGTTGCGATTTTGGAAAGAAGTGCAGCAGAATGAGCGCGACCTGACTTTTTTCAGGATGAATAAAAGTCAGGGCAAGCGATGTGACGCTTGCCAAAAAGCAAAAATCAGCTTCAAAACCATGGGTTTTGAAGCTGAAAGGAGCTGCGACAGAATGAGTGAGAAGTGACTTTTGCAAAAAGTCGCTGCGAACGATATGTCGTCCGCAGCGACGTGGTGACCCAGCGGGGATTCGAACCCCGGACACCCTGCTTAAAAGGCAGGTGCTCTGCCTACTGAGCTACTGGGTCATATATTAAATGAATGAATTTGGCACCCTCGCTGCCAAAAAAACGAAAAGAGGCGCGACGTAATGACTGAGCTTCCCCACCCACATAATTCTGCAAAATTGAATCCACCGGATTCAATTTTGAGAGGAGGTGCAAGGAAGCGAGCGCAGTTTTCGGCATCAGCCTTCGGCTTATGCCGGAAACGGAGACGAGCGGACTTTGCACCGACGACGTGGCTGGGATGGCAGGACTCGAACCTACAATATCAGAGTCAAAGTCTGGTGTGTTACCGTTACACTACATCCCACCGCGACTGTGAATAGAGGCCGGCAGGAAGCCGGCCTCCTCTTTCTGGGGTGGGAGATGGGGCTCGAACCCACGACACCCGGAACCACAATCCGGTGCTCATACCAACTGAGCTACACCCACCATTGTATGGAGCCTGCCATTGGCACGCCAGGAGGGACTCGAACCCCCGGCCTACTGCTTAGAAGGCAGTTGCTCTATCCTGCTGAGCTACTGGCGCGTATACACATCTGCTGCCGCAAAGACAGTCTGCGTCTATTCCGCAGCGCGGGCACTATCCCAAATTGCCGCCAGGCCTTCTAAACCAGCCGCCCGAAGAGGAACAAAGCAGTTTTGAACACCGGGCGCAGGCACTGCGCCGCCAAAAGCTTTGTTAGTTTAACATTTCCACGCGCGTTTGTCAAGAGCTATCCGGCCCTTTAGCGAGTTTTTTCTTCTATTTTTTCCTCAGCGCGCTTTGACCTGCCGGAACGGCCGCTTCCAAAGCCAGTGAGCCGTCCAGCACAGCGCCCGGCCAAGCGCAGAGACAAGCCTCACCAGCTCGCGAAGCACCCCGCCGCCGCGCAGCAGCGCTTTCACACTCACCGCCCCTTTCACATATAGATATGCTTATCTTACCCACCGTGGTTATGGGGCAAAGCGCAAAGTTTTCGCAATGACGCAAATGCGCCGGGCTGTGCTGCCCGGCGCATTGGTTGTATTCAAGCTTTTCCTCCGCTCGACGCGGCCCGGCTTGCCTCAAGGCGGCGCATATATCTGCTCAGCACTATGGAGGCGATGATAGCCAGCAGGAGCTCGGCCACTGTCTGAGCGTATGCCAGCCCGTACAGCGGGAAGATCATATTCAGCAGTATAAGCGCCGGAATCTCAAACACTATCTTCCTGAGTATGGCAAACACAAGGCTGTAGGAGCCCTTGCCCGTGGCCTGGAACACGTTCACAGCGCGGAAGTCGATACACATAAACGGCTGTGCGAGCGTCAGTCCCACGAGGAAGTGCCGCCCGTACTCCACAACAGCCTCTTTGTCCATAAACAGCCTGACGAAGAAGCTCGGGAAGGCACAGTACACCGCCGTGACAACCGCCATCACAGCCAGGCTTATAATCAGCGTCAGTCTTATGGCGTCCTTCATGCGCTTGATATTGCCGCTTGAGAAGTTGTAGCCGATGAGCGGCATGACGCCCTGCGAAAAGCCCATGACCGCATACATCGGCACCTGGGCCAGCTTCTGGCAAATGCCCATGGCCGCGATGGCATCCGCACCGTAAGGGTGCGTCAGGTTGTTGAGCAAGGTCATGCCGGTGACGTTCAGCAAATTCTGTATCGCCGCAGGCACGCCGACGCCGCAGACGCTCCTGACTATCCGGCCCTCGAAGCTGAGCTTCTTCGGGTTCACGCAGACGTAGGTTTTCCCGCGCCGCACCGCGAGCAGGACGAAGAAATATCCGCAGGCGACACAGTTGGAGATGAAGGTCGCCAGTCCTGCACCCGCAGCCCCCATGCCGAAGCCCCACGGCATGATGAATATGGGGTCGAGCGCCATGTTGAGTATGCAGCCGGTCATTGTACCTATGCTTGCGTGTACGGCGCTGCCCTCCGAGCGCACCAGGTAGGCCATGACAACGTTCAATATCGTCGGCGCCGCGCCGAGGCACACCGTCCAGAACATGTACTCGTTCGTCGCAGCCCTTGTCGTCTCGTCAGCGCCCAGCAGTGTGAGCAGCGGGGCGCGGAACACGAAGCACAGGATGCCGAAGAGCAGCCCGCAGAAGAGCGAGCAGTAGAAGCCGAAGGCGCTGCTCTTGGCAACCGTGTCGTAATCCTTGCAGCCCAGAGCCCGGCTCATGAGGCTGGACGAGCCGACGCCGAAAAGGTTGTTCACCGCGTTGAAGGCCAGCATCACGGGTGCGGCCAGGGTGACTGCGGCGTTCTGTACCGAGTCGTTCAGCAGGCTGACGAAGAAGGTGTCCGCAAGATTGTATATAACGGTGACCAGCGAGCTGATGACGGTGGGTACGGCCAGCGAGGCCACCGCCCTGCCCAGTGGCGCCGACTCAAACAGATACGTCTTTCTGTCCATTTCCTGCAATTTTCTACATCTCCACCCGGCTGAAAGGCCGGCCCAACAGCTGCGTAGGACCGGCCTTTAGCCTATCTTTTCTTGAGCAATATATTATCACGCCCCTCTCCGCGTTACAACAACTTAAGAAAAAGTTCACACTCTGTTCACGATGAGCCGCTCAAAGTGCGAGTAGCAGCGCCGCTGCCGCGGCAATGACCACGGCCAAAGCAATGAGCCACGGCACGGCGCGCCGGAACCTGCAGCGCAGCCCGGGCCGCTGCGTGGGAGGGCGCGGGGACGGCTCTGCCTGCGCGGCCTCCATGGCCTCGCGCAGGAGCTCGCTCTCGCTCACGGAGCACTCGCCGCGCACTATGAATATGGCCTGCTCAAAGGCCCCGCCGTCGGGCTGAGGGACTATGACTATCCGCCGGGCTGTCCCGCGCACTGTACCCCGGCGCCCCAACCTCGGCGCGCTCATGCCCTGGCGTCCACACGCACGGCGAGCACGGTCATGTCGTCGCCCTCGCCCATCTCTTCGCACGCTCTGCGCAGCACAGTGCGGGCCAGGGCCTTCATGTCCCGGCCGTCGCAATCGGCAAGGATGCTCCTGAGCCAGCCGTCCTGAGCTCCGGAAACCACCCCGTCGGAGGCGATGACCGCCACGCTCTCGGGGTGCAGGTGCATGTGCACCATGTCGGGCTTGGCCCCCTCCCCCGCCGTCATACCGGCCGCCAGGCTCTCGCAGTCTATGCGCCGCACGCTCTTACCACTGCGCACATAGCTCGGCGCGGCCCCGTACTTGTAGAAGCTGGCTTCGCCCGTGAAGAGGTCAATGTACATCAGGTCCACCGTGGCGTAGCCCCACTCGTCACCGTTGCGCAGGAGCATGACGCTGTTGAGTATCTTCATCGCCACGGCCGGGTCTACGCCGCTCCTGAGGAAGCGCTCGAGTATGGCGACGGCCTCACAGCTCTCCCCCGCCGCGTCCTCGCCGGAGCCCATGCCGTCGGAGAGTATGACGCACAGCGCGCCCGCATCGGTCTTGAAATACGTCCCCCGGTCGCCGCTCACGCGCTCTCCCGGCTTCTTGAGCGCCGCTATGCCCACGCTGGCGCAGAGCGGTTCCGCCTCCAGCAGCGTCAGCCTGCCCTCGGCGCCGTCGCAGGGAGTGCACAGCCTGACGCCCAGCACCGCCGAGAGCCTGTCCAGCCATGACGGGTCCTTCGTCAGCGCGCCGAGCCTGCCGGACTCTATGACCGCGCGCAGGCGGCCCGTGGAATCCCTGAACACAGCCGCGTCGGCCTCGATGTCAAGCGTACGCAGATAGCGCATCAGACGCCTCTCTGCGAGCGGGTCGGCCCCGTTCAGGCTGCCCAGCTCGTGCGAAACCTGGCTGAGTATCTCGGCAAAGTCGCGGTACTGCCCCCAGGCGGCGGCGCGGCCCTCCTTGAGCCGCTCGCGGTACTGCGCCCTGTAGGCCAGAGCGCGCAGCTCCCCGTTTACCGCCGCGACAAAGGCCGGCATGTTTACGCAGCGTATTCGGAACCACTCGGGCACGTCGCCCTCTTCCAGCCTGCCGCGCTCATTCATCGCCGCCGTCGCGCTGTTCAGAGCATCCAGCGTCTCCATGTAGCCTGATACCCAGCACTCGCCACGCTTGGCACATTTGGCGCAGGCAGCGCCCGCCGCGCGGTCGAACACGCGCGCCACATCGTTGTCGTTCACATACTCCGCGCCCCTCTGGGCCACGGCGCAGACGTCCATATAGGCGCGGGCTATGCCCTCCACCCGCCTTGAGGCGTACTTCCTGAGGCCGCTCTCGCCTACTCCGGGCGCCAGCGGCGTGACCAGTGCGCCCGCCTGAGTCAGTACGCCCGAGGGGATGAGCATAAACACCACGCTGGCCGCGAAGGCCTCGAAGAGAGGCGGCCAGTTGACCAGCTCCAGGCCCGAGACGTAAACCGCCAGGGCGTCGGAGACAACAAAGACAGATAGGAAGGCCAGGCGTCCGAAGCGGGAAAACACACCGGCGCACAGCGCCGAGAAGGCCCACGCCATCGTATAGAGCCCCGCCGTGCCGGCTGAGGCGTCCATCGCCAGGCCGAAGGCCGTGCCAGCCGCCGCTCCCGCGAATGAGCCGCCCTTGAGCGAGGCCGTCATAACCACCAGCAGTGCAAGTACGCGCCCAAGGCTCACAACGCCCATGAACTGGATGCGAGCCAGGCTCATCAGCGCGCAGGCCGCAAGGATGGCCACCGCGGCGTCATGCCTTTTGCCGGCCAGCTCCGTCAGAGCGCGCCTGGGTGAAAGAGCCTCGTGGAAGAAAAAAGCCCCTCCGGCGCACAGCGCGCTCTCGGACACGATGCCCGGCAGCTCGTCCAGCAGTGAAAGTCCCGCCGCCGCGCAGCCCAGCAGGCCAGTTGCGGCCATGACCAGCCCCGCCGTCAGCGGGGCCGCCCAGGGCAGACGCGACCACTTCGCATCCTGAAAGATGAACAGCAGCGTAAACACCACCACGCAGCCCGCCGCGTAGCGTATGCCCCACTCCAGCGGCCCGGTCACCAGATAGCCCAGCGCCGCTCCCGCGAGCGTAGACGCCCCATTCAGCCCTCCCGGCACCGCCGCGACCGCCGCAGCGCCGAAGGGCGCCAGCTTCCCCATGAGCTGTCCCGCCGACATAAGGAAGCCGCCCAGAAAATGTCCCATCGCCAGGGCCGAAACCCCCGCCAGATTCACATGGACCCTATCGGCCCGCTCTGCCCTGTCCTTGACCGCCATAACGCTTTCCTCCGTGCGTAAAGAGTTTACATAAATTATAGGTTCTTCACTTATGAAAACCCTGTCACTCGGCGCTGTAATATCCGATGTCTTTACGGGGAAAACGCGCACCGCCCTGTTGGAAAGCTGTTGATAAGCTGTGGGCGGGGAAATTGCTCACATTTCGCCATATTTTACTTGGCAATAATTAACTTTAACTTGGTGCAAAACAGCGCGCCCATTGCGGACGCGCTGTTGTACATACGGGTTTATTCTACAATGTCCTCGCCTATCTTGTATACGTCTCCGGCGCCGACGGTGAGTATGACGTCGCCGGGCCTGGCCGTGGCGCGCAGGCTGTTCTCTATCTCCCCGAAGTTGTCGAAGAAGAGGCTGCCCGGAATCTGGCGGGCCAAATCCGCGGAGGAAATCTGGAGCGTGTTGGTCTCCCTGGCGGCGTATATCTCCGCGAGGTAGGTTACGTCGGGGCGGCCCAGCTGCTCTATGAAGTCATCGAATAGCGCGGCCGTGCGCGTATAGGTGTGCGGCTGGAACACCAGGATGGTGCGCTTGTAGCCAAGCGGCTCCACCGCGTCCAGAAGGGCCTTGAGCTCTCCGGGGTGGTGGGCATAGTCGTCGTAGATGTCCGCGCCGTTAAACTTGCCCTTGAACTCGAAGCGCCTGCCCGCGCCGCTGAAGCCCGCGAGGCCGTACTTGACGGCGTTGGGCCGCACGCCCAGGCAGATGCAGGCCGCGGTGGCGGCGAGGGCGTTCTTGACGTTGTGGATGCCTGGCACATGCAGCGTGACGTCTGTGAACAGACGCCCATGGCAGTATATGTCGAACTCACTGGCCGCGCCGACGCGGCGGATATTGCGCGCGTAGACGTCCGCCTTATCCGTGAGGCCGAAGGTGAAGAGCTCGCGGCCGAGAGGGGCCAGGGTCTCCATCGTGTTGCGGTCGTCGAGGTTGGCGACAATCTTGCCGGTGGGCGGCACCTTTGCGGCGAACTTGCGGAAGCTGTCCTCCACGTCCTCCAGGCCGGTGAAGTAGTCGAGGTGGTCGGCCTCTATGTCCAGTATGACGGCGATGGTCGGATGGAAGGCCAGGAAACTGTCGCGGTACTCGCAGCTCTCGAGTATGATGGTGTCCCCGCCGCCGACACGGTGCCCGGCGTGCAGCAGGGGCAGCGTGCCGCCCAGCATGACGGTCGGGTCGCGCTCCGCGGCCATGAGTATGTGGGTGCACATGCTGGTCGTGGTGGTCTTGCCGTGGGTGCCCGCTATACACAGCGCGTTGGGGTAGTCGCACATGATTGCGCCCCAGGCCTCCGCGCGCTCAAAGACGGGGATGCCCCTAGCGTGGGCCTCGACAATCTCGCTGTTGTCATCGTGTACTGCGGCGGTACGCACGACGAACTGTATGTCCGGCGCAACGTTCATGGCGCTGTGTCCAATCTTCACATCTATGCCCAGGGAACGCAGATGCTGCGTTTTCTCGCTCTCGGCCATGTCCGAGCCGTCGATGACCAGGCCCATGCCGGTGAGCACCTCGGCCAGCGGCGCCATGCTCACGCCGCCGATGCCTATCAGATGCCCTCTCATCCCGGGCTTAAGGTATTCCTGAAAATCTGCCATAATAGCTCCTGTCCAGCTGATAAAATGCGTGCCTTGCAAATATGCACTCTAACGATTATAATACATTATGCGTTCTAAGACAAGCTTTAAAACGGAGGTGCTGAAAAATGCCGCCAGAATATGTACTTTTTGTAATGAACCGACTGACTGATGCGGGATATGAGGCATATATGGTGGGCGGCTGTGTGCGTGACACACTGCTGCGCCGCGTCCCCAACGATTACGACATCTCCACGAACGCGAAACCCGAGGCCGTTGAGGCCATCTTCAGCCGCACTATACCCACGGGTATACGCCACGGCACCGTCACAGTATTGTATGGCGGCGGCAAGTGCGAGGTGACAACCTATCGCACCGAGGGCAGTTACAGCGACCACCGCAGGCCGGACAGCGTCAGCTTCACCAGCAGCCTGGAGGAGGACCTGGCCCGCCGCGACTTCACTGTAAACGCCATGGCCATGGACGCAGCCGGAAACATTATTGACCCCTTTGGCGGACAGGACGACCTGAAAAAGCACATATTGCGCTGCGTGGGAGAGCCCAGGGAGCGCTTCTCCGAGGACGCGCTGCGCATGCTAAGGGCCATACGCTTTACCGCTCAGTTGGGCTTCCGCCGGGAGCGGGACGTGACGCGCGCAATTGCCGAATGTGCCGGGTTTGCCGCCAGCCTGTCCGCCGAGCGCGTGGCCTCCGAGATGGAGCTCATACTCGAGTCCCGCCGCCCGGAGTACATCTGGTCCGCAATAGACTTTGGGCTGCTGGACGCCTTCCTCAAGCGCCCGCAGGACGTGGAGGGCAGAAAGCTCCTCCAAACCCTGCCTCTCACTTCGCGCTGGGCTTATTTCTGCTGCGACCTGGAGCGCTACGGCTGCGTGGCCTCGACAGCGGAGTTCCTGCGCTCGATGAAGCTCAGCAGGCACATGATAGACACCACTTCCGCCGCCGTAGAGGTGATGAAATCCGGCTCAAACGACTGGAAACGGCTGCTGCGCGACTACGGGCAGGAGGCTGTCCTGGCCGCCCACCCGAGGAGCCGCGCACTGCGCAGTGTGATAGCCTCCGGCGAGTGCTGCACACTCGACACACTGGCCGTCAAGGGCGGGGACATCGCAGATATGGGTCTCACGGGCGACGCTGTCGGCAACGCGCTCCGGCGCGCGCTGGACTATGTCATCGACCACCCCGAGGACAACGAGCGCGGCAAACTTATGGAGCTCATCAAGGAGGGTAAAATATGAGTAAACTGGAAGAGCTGAGGGCCGAATGCCTGGAGTGCCGCCGCTGCAAGCTGTGCGAGACGCGTACAAACGTCGTATTCGGCACTGGCAACGAGCACGCCGATGTGATGTTCATAGGCGAGGGTCCCGGCGAGAACGAGGATTTACAGGGTGAGCCCTTTGTTGGACGCGGCGGGAAGCTGCTCGACGACATGCTGGAGCTCATATACCTGGATCGCAGCCAAGTGTACATCGCCAACATGGTCAAATGCCGCCCGCCCAAAAACCGCGACCCGCTACCAGAAGAGCAGAGCGCCTGCGCCGAGTGGCTCAGCCGCCAGCTGGAGCTCATCGACCCCAAACTCATCGTCTGTCTCGGCAGGATAGCCGCCATGCGCTTCATTCGCTCCGACTTCAAAATATCCCGCGAGCACGGGCAGTGGTTCGACGTAAACGGCCGCAGGGTCATGGCTCTTTACCACCCTGCCGCGCTCCTGCGCGACCCCCACAAGCGCCCCGAGACCTTTGAGGACCTCAAGCGCATCCGCGCCGCTATAGACGCACTTTAATACCTCAGGAAGGAAACATATGACCGAATTTCATCGAGTGACAATAGGCGACAAAGCCTTTGTCGACGGCTTTGTCACCGCTGAGAACTCACGCAGCGCCGACTTCAACTTCGGCAACATCTACCTCTGGGACAGCGCATACCAGCAAGAGCTGTCCCGCGCCGGGGACCGGCTGCTGGTAAAGCTCAAGTACGAGGATCTGCCCTTTTTCGCCTTCCCCATAGGCTCGGGCGACATACACCCGGCCATCGACGCCATTGAGGAGTTCTGCGCACACACGGGCTGCAGCCTGCGCCTGCGCGGCGTTACGGACGAGCACCGGGATTTGCTTGAGGACGCATACCCCGGACTCTTCGAGTTCAGCGAGGACAGGGACAACTTCGACTACATCTACCTGGCCGAGAAGCTTGCCACCTTCGCGGGCAAGAAGCTGCACGGCAAGCGCAACTTCTGCAACCGCTTCGAGAAGGAGCACAGCTGGGAATTCCGTCGCCTGACGCGCGAGCTCTTCCCTGTCTGCATGGAGATGCTGGGATTCTGGCAGCGCGAGTTCGACACGCCGCCCGACGGGCTAGAGGACGAGCACGGGGCCATCATCCGCGCCCTGATGCGCTGGGATGCGCTGAACCTGGAGGGCGGAGTCCTCTTCGCCGACGGCCAGTGCGTGGGCTTCACCGTGGGCGAGGTCATCAGCTCCGACACCTTCGACGTCCACTTTGAAAAGGCCTACGCCTCCATCCCCGGCGCGTACCCGATGGTCTGCCGCGAATTTGCCCGTCAGATTCTGGCCGACCATCCGGACATCGTCTACCTCAACCGAGAGGATGACATGGGCCACGAGAATTTGCGCTCCGCCAAGCTCGAATACCGGCCCGAGTTCCTGCTCAGGAAATACACAGCAAAGGTGACCGGACATGAGTGATTACGTTTTCAGGCCCGCGAGGCAGGATGACCGCGCGGGCATTACCGCCCTCTGGCAGGCGGTATTCCGTGACAGCGAGGCGTTTGTCTCCGCCTTTCTGGATCAAATGACCACCCCCGACGGCTGCTTTGTCGCAGAGCGCGGCGGCCGGATTTTGTCCATGGGCTTCCTGCTGACGGGCCCGAGGGCCGGGAATTACAGCTGCGCGTACATCTACGCCATGGCCACGCACATGGACCATCGCGGCCACGGACTTGCGGGCAGGATAGCGCTTGCGCTCAGGGCTCAGGCCTACGGTAAGGGGATAGACATCGTGGCCACACTGCCCGCCGAAGAGAGCCTTGTCGACTGGTATTCGCGCCGCCTGGACATGTCGCCGGTGTTCAGGAAGGGCGGCGAAGGAGTGGAGTTCCCCGCCTCCTGGGCCAGCTTTGCCGTGGAATACTGCCCTGAACACGACCCGGACACCCCCAACACCCTGCTCGCCTGCTCGCGCAGCCCCGCCGCATTGGCGGCAGTACACGGTCTCGGCTGGGAATACCCTCTGGACTGAGGGGCTGCAGCCGGAGGCGGCGCGCCGTATCCCAAAACCACATTCCCGCTCCTGTCCGGAGCGGGATTTTTTCTATGGAATTGACCGTTCCCCTTCCCTGCGCGTTATATATACGAGGAGGCGATGAGATGGACAACACGCCTGTCCGGCCGGACGGTGAAATTGAACGCATAGTGGACGAGTACGCCTCCGAGCTGTTCCGGCTCTGCCTCGTTATGCTCAAAAATACGCACGACGCCGAGGACGCCGTGCAGGACACACTGCTGAGCTATTTGCAGCACGCGCCGGAATTTGAAAGCCGCGGGAGCGAGCGCTCCTGGCTCCTCACCGTTGCCGCCAACCGCTGCCGCGACTCTCTTCGCCGCGCCAAGCGCCACCCGAGCGTATCCATGGACGAGCTCACGGAGCTGGGCGCGACGGATGAGCACGCCCTTGTGCTGGACGCCCTGATGGCGCTGCCGGAGAAATTCCGCCTGGTACTCACGCTGCACTATGTGGAGGGCTACAGCACATCGGAAATAGCAGGCATGATAGGCCGCACGCCCTCCGCCGTGAAGATGCGGCTGCAAAAGGGCCGCAGGCTGCTCGAGGACACGCTGGGAAAGGAGTAGACATGGACAGACTAAAACGCGCCGTGGACAGCATTGAGCCCGGCGAAGGCACAAAGGGAAGGCTGCTTGCGCGCCTCAAGGCATCCAGCCCGCCTGTGCGCCGGCGGAAACTGCGCCCCGGCGTACTCATCGCCGCGGCGGTTGCGGCCGCGCTGCTGGTGACGGGCGTGGGCGCGGTGTATGGGAGATACTTTGTTGGAAAGCAGGCACTAGCTCCAGGGGAAACGCCGAGTATTCAGTTCACCAATACCGGCGTTTTGAACGGCGACGCTCCGCAGGGCTACGGCATTGAATCCGTAGGACCCGGCTGGGGCATTGGACGCACGTTGGATTCATTTTATGAAAAAAACGGCGCCGTTTGGAACAAGCTGCGCAATTGGGACAATGATGAATATCTCGGCGGCTCTACGTGCGGCGGTTACAACTGGACTGACTTTGAGGTCATATCAGGCGAGGGAGACATCCTGGTACGCGACGTCTTTGACACCGGCAGCAAGGCGGTCAAGCGGGAGTATATATCTTTCAATCCCCTTAACTTCTCGGATTATCTGGCTGAGTTTATCAACGTAGATTTTGGCAGGATTCAGGAGCGCTGCAGCCCTTTGGACATCCCTTACCTCTTTTACACAATCAAGGACCGCAGCGACAACTTAAAAGGCATATACTACTGCGCTGTTTTCGCCGAGGATTCGGGCGCAAACTTCCAGCTTAACTATACAGGCGATTGCAGAATAGAAAATCTGAGCGTACTTCCAGACTATGTTCTGGCCGAGGAATACGACAGCGTCTACACCTACACGAACTCCTCGGGCGTTGAATTCTTCATTTGCGCCAAAGACGAGCATGTGCTTGCCGAATGCCAATATATCATAGACGAAGGGCATAATTTAAGCAGCGACTGCCGAATTACAGTAGACGCCTCATTTATGACCACCGCCGACGTCGAAGCCGTGCTAGACTGCATAGAGCTGAACGTGCAATAAAGCGTTGCGCGCTCAGAGGCCGAATGGTACAATGGTCAAAAAGGCAGGCGAAAGCCGGCTGTATAGGAGGCCATCATGCTTGACACTGTACCCAACGCCGAACAAATGGCTGCTTTAACAGGCGCTCAGCTGTATGAAGTGTGGAGCAAGCTCTGCGCTTTAATCGACGAGAGCTACGACATGGAACGCGTGTGGAATACCGGCGGCAAAGCCTGGACATACGAGTACAAATACCGCCGGGGCGGCAAAACTCTCTGCGCACTGTACGCCAGGGAGAATTGCATAGGCTTTATGGTCATTCTTGGGAAGGGCGAACGCGCGAAATTTGAAGCGGACAGGGAGCGCTACTCCGAGGAGGTCCAAAGGATTTACGACGAGGCCCGTACTTACCACGACGGAAAATGGGTGATGTTTGAGCCGGAGGACACCTCGCTCTTCGTGGATTTTATGGGGCTTCTGAGCATCAAGAGAAAACCGAACAAGAAGTAAAAAGCGCAGCCGGTTATCCGGCTGCGCTTTAACACATTGTTTATCTCATTATTCCTGCCGCTCTTTGACGGGCTCCGGCTGCTTTTTGCGCTTGTGCAGGGCCAGGGCCGTGGTGAGCGGGTGCTTCTCGCTCCTGGTCTCGAAGAAGGCTATCACCGAGAACACAACGGCGCCTATGAAGTTTACAAAGAGGTCGGCCATAGTGTCGTAGAGGCCGATGTCCAGGTAGCCGCCAAGGCCGACCCGATAAGTGCTGCCGTCTGAAAGCTCGAGCAGCATGTCGGTTATGCCGCTGACAACAACGGGTGTGTTGCTCAGCGTGGGGTCGAGGTCGACGGTGGAAATCTGGCTGAGTACGGTGTCCTTCTGCATGTCAAGGAGGAGCAGGCGGTCGGCGCCGTACTCAAAGAACTCCCAGAGCACGCCCATGGTCATGGAAAAACAGAACGCCACCAGCGCCAGGTAGCCCGGCGACAGCTGGACCTTTATCTTCTCGGAGCGGTTGAGCAGGTCCACAAGCGAAAAGCCCACCGCCGCAAGCAGGAAGCCGGCCGTGGTGTGCAGCATGGTGTCCCAAAAAGTCACCTTGAGGAAGAAGCTCTCCAGCTCGCCAAGTATCTCCGCCAGGAACACGAATACGAAGATTATGATTTCCAGTATACTCGGTATCTCGATGTTCATCCTGTTCTCCACAAACTGCGGCAGGACGTAGAGCACCAGTACATATACGCAGACAATCGCGTTGTCGTACTGCCCTATCCAGATGCTGCGGATGAGAATCAGGATTACGATGGTGCGCAGTATGAAATATGTCCAAAACGCGCCCGGCTCTTCCTTCCTCTTGCGGGCCCAGCTCTCCTTGGACGCGGCCTTGCGCTGCTGCCTCTTGAGCTTTCGGCTCTCTCTGCTCATGTTTAACCTCCTATATTATGGCAGTCCCCAATCCGCTCTGTCCTGCTGGATACGCTACCCGGCTGTACGGTTGCGGGGCCGTGGAATACTATAACAAGGCGGGTTGTCCTTCGGGCGGAACCCGCCGGGCTGCAAATCTCCACCCGGCGGCGAGATGCCGCGTATAACAGTGTACCAGATTTCATCACAACAGGCAAGGGATAAGTGCCGGCCTGCGTTACAATTCACGGAAAATATAAGGCAGGGAAGGAATTGTCCTTCCCTGCCCCTTTTTCGTTTATACGCGCTTTCAGCGCACCTCCAGCGAGCAAAGGCCGTAGCTCTGATAGAGCCTCACGGTGTGTCCGTCCACGCTCCAGTCCTGCCATGTACTGCCGGACTCGCTCTGGCCCTCGCTGGCGTCCGACGGCTCGCCGTAGAGAGCTGTCAGGGCCTCTGCATAGGGCTCGCTGTCCGCCCCGCCGAGATATATTGACACGCTGTTGACCACGCCCTCGGCGTCGTACGTCGTGCCGGGGGCGACTTCCTCGCCGAAGAGCTCGGCGGAGTAGACGCGCCCGATGAGCGTTTTGCCGTCGGCGGCGATATTCTGCTCCCCGCCTCCCAGGGCGTCCGCGCTCTCTTCGTCCGTCATGCCGATGAGCGACATGCATTCTGCGAGCACCTGGGCGTCGGGATTCGGCGTTGGGCTGGGCGTCGGCTCAGCCTCAGGGCTGGCTGCCGGGCTGCTTGAAGGGGGCAGCGTCACATCCGCCGTATCCACGCCGCAGGCCGCCAGCAGGCATACAGCCAGGGTGATAAGCGCCAGAGCGGCTATTATGCGTTTCATGTCTTGTCCCTCCTGTTTATGCGGTGTGTGTTTTCAGGTAATCCATCCAGCGCTGGCAGTACTCGGGCGTGAGGTGGACGCCGTCCTGGGTGGCTTCGCTTGGCAGATAGCCCTGCTCATCCTGTATGCCCTCGGCCACGTTGACGTAGTTGACGCCCTTTTCCTCGCACATTGCCACGAGCGCCTTCTGCAGGCGCACCACGTTGGCGTTGGTGTAGATGTCGTTCGAGCCGTCCTTCCACTGGCTGACGGGAAGGATGGACTGCACATATATAGTCGCGTCGGGGTGCGATTCGCGTATCGTGTCGATGATGCGCGCGTAGTTGTCGGCGAACACACTCTCGTAAACCCAGCCGAGCTCGTTCATGCCAAGCATGATGTACACCTTGCTGTAGCTCGCCTGCTCCAGCGCCTGGGCGACGGTCAGAAGCTGACCGTTCAGGCTCACTACCTGGTCGGTAAACACCTTGTCTACGTCCATACCTACCGAGGAGAAAAACTGCGATGAGTCCAGCCCGGAGTACATCTTGAGCCCCTCGGTGCGCGAATCTCCTACGAACACCGCGTCGGCAAAGTAGCTGTCGTCCACAGCCTCGCTCTCAGGCACGGTCACGGATGAGCCGAGGCCGACGCCGGCGGCTGTTTGCGCGTTTGGATTAGAAGTGGCCTGAGGGGCCGCAGACGGCTCGGTTTGCTCTGGCGCAGGTGTTGTGCTTGGGGACGGCTGAGGCGTCGCCTGTGGGCTTTCAGTGCTGCTCACAGCCGGGGGCGGGTTGGAAGCAACCGCACTCCCGTCGTCCACTCCGCAGCCTGAGAACATGCTGAAACCGGTGGCCGCCATCGTCAGCAGCACAAAACCGGTCAGCACTACTTTTACCGCAGCCCCTCCGCTGCGCTTGTTGTTGCTCACAGACATGCTTTAGGCCTCCGGTACCTCATTTGCCTCTCCCGAGGCCACATAAAGCCCTGTGTCGCCGTGCTGGGAGTTCAGCGCCTCGAGAGCTGTGAGCGCCTCTTCCTCAGAGGCATACTGCCCGATGACCACGATGTACTCTCCGTCGGCCGTCTTGACCTGGCTCGCGCCCTCGGCGTGGTACTGTTCGCACATGAGGCCCAGCTGCTCGCCGTAAGGCATGGCCTCGCTGCGCAGGAAGTACACTTCGTCCTCGCCCTGCTCGGCCTCGGTGAACCCGAAGATGAGCGTGCCAGGCTCGGCGTACTCGCCGATTTCGTAGTCCCAGCCATCGTTGAGCACCACGGTGAGGCTTATAGCTGAGTCGTCGAGGTACATGTTCCTGTAAACGTCGCTGACGGCCTCGCTCTTGAGGAAGCTCTCACGGATGCTGTCGAAGTCTGCTCCGCGCACTCCGTGGAGGTTGAGGACGATGCGGTTCGGCGCATACAGGTGCTCCACGCTGTATGCGGGCGCTCCGGTGAGCGCGCCGTCGGAGGTGGAGAAGCTTATCTCGACTTTGCCGTCCATGGCGTCGCCCTGCGCGAGGGCGCCGTCGGTAACCTGGCCGCCGGAGCCGACGTGGAACACGCGGACTATGTCGCCGAGCACGGGTATGTCGGCGGCATAGCTGTAGACGGGCATGATGTTCGCGCCCGCGAAGAGAATGCAGACGGCAGCCGCCGCACCGGCTGCGGTGCGCCTGACGGCCCTCAGGACGCGCCGGCGGCTGGCCCTGCGCATACCGGAGTCAATGGCGGCGCCGAGGCCCTCGGGAATGCTTATGTTTTCGTATTTTTCCCTACCTGCGTTCATTTTAAGAGTCTCCTTTCTCGAGCTGTACTCTTAGCCTTTTCAGTGTACGGTATACCCGGGCTTTTACAGTGGATTCGGGCTCCTCTAGTACCCTCGCAATCTCTGCGAAGCTGTACTCCTCGAAGAACCTCAGCACTATACAGGTCCTGTCGCGCTCGCTGAGGCTGTCCAGGGCGTCGTAGAGGTCTATGTTGTCGTCACACCTGAAGGTCTCGCCGCTGTCCCAGCTTTCAGCAACCGGCGCCTCGTCCAGGCTGACCGTTCTGGAACTGCGCCTGATGTGGTCTATGGCGCAGTTCATAACGATGCGAGTCATCCAGGTGCGGAAGTATTCGGGACTTTTGAGCGTGTGCAGCTTACACAGACCGTGGTACGCCGCCTCACCGACTATATCGAGCGCGTCATGCTCATTCTTGACGTAAGAGTAGGCGATACGGTAATATCTCGCCCTGTCGTCTTGCAGCAGCCCGGCGTAGGTATTTTTGTCCATGGAGTTCACCTCACAGCCTTGCTTTGTGCTTGCACTTATTAGACGCAGTTCATACCAAAAAAGACGCAGGCAGGGAAAAAAATTTTGCTCGCCGCCACGAGCTTGCACCATGCGCATATAGCCGTCACGGTGCACGGCGCTGAAAAAGGCCCGTACCTGACTGGTACGGGCCTTTTAGTACACGGCTCAGACGAGCTCTATAACGGCCATCTCGGCGGCATCGCCGCGGCGGGGGCCGATGCGGGTGACGCGGGTGTAACCGCCGTTGCGGTCGGCATACTTCTCAGCGAGCTCATTGAAAGCCTTGTGAGCCACGTCCTCGCGGGTGATGAAGCTCAGGGCCTGACGGTAAGACGCCATGTCCTTCTGCTTGCCAAGCGTAATCATCTTATCGGCAAGAGACTGAATCTCCTTAGCACGGGTAAAGGTCGTCTCCATGCGGCCGCGGTCGAGAAGATCCGTGACCTGCTGACGGAGCATAGCCATACGCGCGTCAGTAGTCTTGCCGAGCTTCCTGGTTCCGGGCATATTGGTTTCCTCCTTACTGGTTGTCGTCGCTGGCCAGGCTCAGTCCCATCATGGCGAGCTTGTGCTCGACCTCCTCGAGGGACTTGCGGCCCAGGTTACGAACCTTTATCATTTCATCCTGGGTCTTGTTGATAAGGTCTTCGACGGTGTTGATGTTGGCGCGCTTGAGGCAGTTGAAGCTGCGGACGCTGAGGTCCAGCTCCTCTATGGTCATCTCAAGCACCTTGTCGCGCTGAGCCTCGACCTTCTCCACGACTGTGGAGCGGTTTCCGACAGTGTCGGACAAATCGGTGAACAGCGTGAAGTGGTCGACCAGTATCTTAGCGCCCAGCGACACGGCGTCGCGCGGCGAGATGGTCTTGTCCGTCCAGACCTCGAGGGTAAGCTTATCGAAGTCCGTCTGGTTGCCCACGCGGGTGTTCTCCACGGCATAGTTGACCTTGAGCACAGGCGTGTATATCGAATCCACGGGGATGGTGCCGATTACCTGCTGGGGTCCCTTGTTCTTGTCGGCAGTGACGTAGCCCCTGCCGTGGTCAAGCGTAAGCTCCATGGAGAGAGACGCGTCCGGGCCGAGCGTGGCCAGGTGGAGCTCCGGGTTGAGAATCTCAACGTCGCTGTCGGCCTTGATGTCCCCTGCAGTCACCTCGCACTCGCCGGAGGCCTCGATGTATACGGTCTTGGCCTCGTCACAGTGCAGGCGCGCAATGATGCGCTTTACATTCAGGACAATCTCGGTGACGTCCTCCTTGACGCCCGGGATGGTTGTAAACTCGTGCTGGACACCGGCGATGCGGATGCTCGTAACCGCCGTGCCCGGCAGAGAGGAGAGAAGCACTCGGCGCAGTGAGTTGCCCAAAGTCGTGCCGTAGCCGCGCTCCAGCGGTTCGATGACATACTTGCCATACGAATCGTCCGTCGGAGTCTCGATGCACTCGATGCGCGGCTTTTCAATTTCAATCATGTGCGAACTAACCCTCCTTATTTATTGTGGCGCCCGTCAAAAGGCGCGCGCGGTTTGCAGCTTACCAATTGAGGGTTTACCGATTATTTAGAATAGAGCTCGACGATGAAGTGCTCCTCTATCGGCAGGTCGATGTCCTCGCGCTGAGGAACGGCGACTACCTTGGCAATCATGTTCGCGGCATCATACTCAAGCCACTTGGGGGGCTGACGGAAGGCATTGGCCTCCACGTTGGCCTTTATCTTTTCGAGGCTGCGGCTGCGCTCGCGCAGGGTGATGACCATGCCGGGCTTGACCTGGAAGCTGGGGATGTTGACCTTGCGGCCGTTCACGGTGAAGTGACCGTGGTTGACGAGCTGACGGGCCTCCGCACGGCTCATGGCGAAGCCGAGACGGTAGACGACGTTGTCGAGGCGGCTCTCGCAGATGGCGAGCAGGTTCTCGCCGGTCTGGCCGGGACGGCGCTCGGCCATATCAAAGTAGCTGCGGAACTGGCTCTCGAGCAGGCCATAGTAGCGCTTAGCCTTCTGCTTCTCACGGAGCTGCTGGCCATACTCGCTGGTCTTGCTGCGGCCCTGGCCGTGCATTCCGGGGGGATAGCTGCGGCTCTCGAGGGCGCACTTAGTGGTGTAGCACCTGTCGCCCTTGAGGAAGAGCTTCTGGCCCTCCCTGCGGCAGAGGCGGCATACGGCGTCGGTATATCTTGCCATTTCTTCTTACCTCCTTTATCAGACGCGGCGGCGCTTCGGGGGACGGCAGCCGTTGTGCGGGATAGGCGTGACGTCCTTGATCATCGTGACCTCGAGGCCGGCGGTCTGGAGGGCGCGGATAGCGGCCTCACGTCCGGAGCCGGGGCCCTTGACAAAGACCTCAACGGTCTTGAGCCCGTGCTCCATGGCGGCCTTGGCGGCCGTCTCGGCGGCGGTCTGAGCCGCGAAAGGAGTGCTCTTCTTGCTGCCGCGGAAGCCCATGCCGCCCGCGGAAGCCCAGGAAATGGCGTTGCCGTTGGTGTCGGTGATAGTCACCATGGTGTTGTTAAAGCTGGAGCTGATATGCACGGCTCCCTTTTCAATATTCTTACGCTCTCTGCGGCGAGTGCGTACCTTCTTCTTAGGTGCTGCCATTACATATCCCTCCCTTACTTCTTCTTATTGGCGATAGTGCGCTTCGGGCCCTTGCGGGTACGGGCGTTGGTCTTGCTGCGCTGGCCACGGACGGGCAGGCCCTTGCGATGACGAAGGCCGCGATAGGAGCCGATCTCGGTGAGACGCTTGATGTCAAGCGCCACGGAGCGGCGCAGGTCGCCCTCGACGACGTAGTTGTGGTCTATGCACTCACGAATCTTGGCCTCTTCCTCATCGGTGAGATCCTTGACGCGGGTGTCGGGGTTGATACCGGTGGCCTCGAGAATTTTTTTCGCGCTGGTTCTGCCAATTCCGTAGACGTAGGTGAGGCCAATCTCTATCCTCTTGTCCTTGGGCAGGTCAACGCCGGCTATACGTGCCATCTTTTGCAATCATTCCTTTCGATGATTTCTCCGCGATAGGCCTGCGGATTTCCGCAGCAGCCTCATATAGCGGAGGCTTAATCCCGCCGGAGGGAGCCTCCGTTATTCGCGGGGCGGTTGCTGTTAAGTGACCACGGCCTTTCGGCCGGGGAGCTCGTTGGGGTGCTTAGATCAGCCCTGGCGCTGCTTGTGCTTGGGATTCTCGCAGATGACCATGACCTTGCCATGGCGCTTGATAATCTTGCACTTCTCGCACATGGGCTTGACGGAAGGCCTGACTTTCATTTAAAGTTCCTCCTATCAGAAGACTTGTGCTTACAGGCTTGTGCCTATTTCTAAGAGCTTGCCGTTCGGATGGGGCCCGTACGGCTGCGCCCTTTATTTGGATCTCCAGGTAATGCGGCCGCGGGTCAGGTCGTAGGGACTCATCTGAACCGTGACCTTGTCACCGGGGAGTATGCGGATGAAGTTCATACGGAGCTTGCCGGATATGTGGGCGAGGATTATGTGTCCTCCGCCGATATCCACGTTGAACATTGTGTTGGGCAGTGACTCGACAACAGTGCCCTCCAGCTCAATAACGTCATCTTTTGCCAAGTTATGACCTCCTACAGGTTTTCGTCAAATGTCGTCCGCCATAGTCAGTATCTCGGGCTCGCCGTCGGTCACCAGGATAGTGTTCTCATAGTGAGCCGAGAGCTTGCCGTCTGCCGTGACGACTGTCCAATCGTTGTCCAGGACGCGCACGTCCCAGGTTCCGGCGTTCACCATAGGCTCAATTGCGAGGGTCATGCCCTTAACGAGCCTCGGGCCGTGGCCGGGTTCGCCGTAATTCGGGATTTCGGGCTCCTCGTGGAGCTCTGCGCCCACGCCGTGTCCGACGTAGGAGCGCACCACGGAGTAACCGTGGCTTTCGACATACTCCTGTATGGCGTGGCCGATGTCGCTGATGCGGTATCCCACGCGGGCAAACCTGATGCCCTCGAAAAAGCTCTGCCTGGTGACGGCGATTAGGTCTTTGGCCTCGTCGCTTATCTCGCCGCAGGCGTAAGTTCCGGCGCAGTCGCCGGTAAAGCCGTTTATCCTGGCTCCGACGTCAACGCTGACGATGTCGCCGTTGTGTATTACCCTGCCGCCCGGTATGCCGTGGATTATCTCGTCGTTGACGGAGATGCAGGCGTTGCCGGGAAAGCCTGAGTAGTTCAGGAAAGTGGGGTAAGCGCCGTTCTTGACGATGTACCTGTGAATTTCACGGTCGAGCTCGTGGGTGGTAATTCCGTCGCGTATACCCTGCCTGGCGATGGTTCTCGCCCCGGCGGTGATGCGCCCGGCCACACGCATAAGCTCAATCTCGCGTGGCGATTTAATTACTATAGGCATAGTCTCAAATCCCCAGAGCTTTTTCTATCTCGGCCGTAGTGGCCTCGATAGTCGGCTGATTTTCGACGCTCTTGAGCCTGCCGCGCACGGCATAAAAATCCTTGAGCGGCTCGGTCTCCTTGTGATAGACCTCAAGCCTGGCCTTGACTGTCTCCGGCGCGTCGTCACGGCGCACCGTGAGCTCGCTGCCGCAGTTGTCGCACTTGCCCTCGCTCTTTGGAGGCGCGCTTACGACATGGTAAGACGCGCCGCAGTTTGGGCAGGTACGGCGTCCGGACATGCGCTCAACTATCGTCTCGTCTGGTATCTCTATGCTGAGCGCGCAATCTACTTCGACGCCAGCCTTCTCCAGAGCCTCGGCCTGAGGTATGGTCCTTGGCATTCCATCGAGGATGTAGCCGTCGGCACAGTCGCTCTCTGCGAGCCGTTCCCGGACGATGCCGATAATGACATCGTCGGGAACAAGTTTGCCGGCGTCCATGTAAGCTTTGGCCTGCAGGCCCACGGGCGTGCCGTTCTTGACGGCTGCCCGCAGGATGTTGCCCGTAGATATAGTGGGGATTCCCAGCTTGCGGCTGAGTATCTCGGCCTGGGTGCCTTTGCCGGCGCCCGGAGCTCCCAAAAGTATAAGCTTCATAGTCCGCCTCCGATCGGTCAGTCAAGGAAGCCCTTGTAGTTGCGCATTAGCAGCTGCCCCTCAACGGCACGGACAGTCTCGATAGCGACGCCCACAACTATGATTATAGACGTACCGCCGAGAGATATGCCGGCCAGAGCGGGCACATCGCTGAAGCAGCCGATGAGAACCGGCACGACGGCGACAATGCCCAGATAGAGCGCGCCCAGAAGGGTGATCTTGTTGAGGACCTTGCGGATATACTCGCTGGTCGGCTTGCCGGCGCGGAAGCCGGGGATGAAGCCGCCGTTCTTCTTGAGGTTGTTTGCGATCTCCACAGGGTCGAACTGTATGGTGGCGTAAAAGTAGCTGAAGGCGATTATAAGCAGGAAGTAGAGCACCGCGTAAAAGACGGTATCCGTGTTGAACATGTGGGTCATAACCCAGGAATCTCTCCAGCTGGGGACGAAGACGCAGATAGTCGCAGGCAGCGAAGCTATGGTCTGCGCGAAGATTATCGGCATAACGCCGGACATGTTGACCTTCATGGGCAGGTGAGTGCTCTGGCCGCCGTAGAGCTTGCGCCCCACAACGCGCTTGGAGTACTGCACGGGAATCCTGCGCTCCGCATCGTTGACGATGACTATCAGCACTATGATAGCAAGCGCGCCGATGAGTAGGAGAAGGAGCGCCCACCAGGCCAGGGAACCGTTGCCGACGTTGGTGACCATGGTCCACAGGGAGCTGGGGAAGCGGGCCACTATGCTGGCAAACAGGATGATGGAGATACCGTTGCCGATACCGAACTCGGTTATCTGCTCGCCCATCCACATGATGAGCGCGCTGCCGGCCATGAAGGTCATGATGATGACTATGGCGGGCCAGACGCCGGTGCCGTCGGAAGTCAGCAGGCTCTGGTTGTTCATCAGGGTGTAGTAGGCGATGCCCATGACGAGGCCGATGCCGACCGTGGTGTAACGGGTGATGGAGGCCAGCTTCTTGCGGCCCTCCTCGCCGCCCTCCTTGGCCAGACGCTCCAGGGGAGGAATGGCTATGGTGAGCAGCTGGATGATTATCGAGGCGTTGATA
This sequence comes from uncultured Eubacteriales bacterium, assembly GCA_900544765.1. Lineage (GTDB taxonomy): Bacteria > Bacillota > Clostridia > Oscillospirales > Oscillospiraceae > Scatomorpha > Scatomorpha gallistercoris. The sequence continues at coordinate 60,879 of UQWI01000003.1, forward strand.
TACGGCTGGATGCTCAGCGCGAATATCGTTGCCATCGAGAAGGAGCCGCCGGACATCGTGTTCCACAGGCCCAGGATGGTGTTGTTAACGGTGTTGAAATAGTTCTCAAGGAGAGTCGTATTGACATACGGCACGGGGACAGCGTTGCCCAGCCTATATATCAGGATTATGAACAGCGTAAAGAGTATCTTCTTACGCAGCTCAAGTATCCCCCACGCGTTCCTAAGAGTCTTGAGCACCTTACACCACCTCGGCCTTTCCGCCAACCGCCTCTATCTTAGACTTTGCAGATTCGGAAAAGGCGGAAGCCTTAACGGTAACAGCTTTGGTAAGGCTGCCATTGCCCAGGACCTTGAAGCCGTACTCACACTTGCTGAGCACGCCGGCGGCCAGAAGAGCGGCCGCGTCGACCTCGGCGCCGTTATCGAAACGCTCGAGAGCGGAGACGTTGATCTCCTCCAGGGGCTTGGCAAAGATGTTGTTGAAGCCTCTCTTCGGGATACGCCTGGCGAGGGGCATCTGGCCGCCTTCAAATCCGACACGGACGCCGCCGCCGCTCCTGGACTTCTGGCCCTTCTGGCCGCGGCCAGCAGTCTTGCCGTTGCCGGTGCCGTGACCCCTGCCCTTACGCTTGCAGACCTTGGTGCTGCCGGCGGCCGGGGAAAGTTCGCTGAGTTTCATTGCGTACCCTCCTTATTCTTCCGTGACCTGCAGGAGGTAGCCAATCTGGGCTATCTTACCGCGGGTCTGGGGATTGTCGGGCTGCACGGTCTCGTTGCCGGGCTTGCGCAGTCCGAGAGAGTGGGCGGTGGCGATGTGCTTGTCGTGGCGCCCATTGAGGCTCTTGACGAGCTTAATCTTGAGATTAGCCATTGTCGCGTACCTCCTTAACCGATTATCTCGTCGGCGGTCTTGCCGCGCACGGCGGCGACCTGCTCGGCGTTCCTGAGGCTCATGAGGCCCGCCATGGTGGCGGCGACAACGTTCTGGGGGTTGTTGGAGCGCAGGCACTTCGCGCGGATGTTGCGGATACCGGCGCACTCCATGACCGCACGGACAGCGCCGCCGGCCAGAACGCCGGTGCCTTCGGGGGCCGGCATCATGTAGACGCGGCCGGCGCCGAACTCACCCATGACCTCGTGGGGAATGGTGGTACCCTGCATGGTGATGCTGACGATGTGCTTCTTGGCGTCCTCGAGGCCCTTGCGGATAGCCTCGGAAACCTCGCTGGCCTTGCCGAGACCGTAACCGACGCGGCCCTTGCCGTCGCCCACGACGCACAGCGCCGAGAACTTCATGACACGGCCGCCCTTGACGGTCTTGGAAACGCGGTTGAGGGAAACTACCTTTTCGGTGAGCTCGCTGCCCTCGTCGTTGCGATTGCGGCGATTGTCACGCCTGTCGTTATTGTAAGCCATTTCGTTTCCTCCTCCCGCTTAGAACTTCAGGCCGCCCTCGCGGGCGCCGTCGGCCAGGGCCTGCACGCGGCCGTGATAGATGTAGCCGCCGCGGTCAAAGACCACTTCTTCAATGCCCTTGGCAATGGCGCGCTCGGCAATAGCCTTGCCCACGCGCTCGGCGGCTTCCTTGTTGCCGCCGCCCTCGAAGCCCTTCTCAACGCTGGAGGCGGAGCACAGGGTGTTGCCGGCCACGTCGTCGATAATCTGGGCGTAGATGTTGTTCTCGCTCCTGTAAACGCTCAGGCGAGGACGCTCCGGAGTGCCGGAGATCTTAGCGCGCACGCGCTGGTGGCGCTTAATACGCTGAGCCTTGGTATTCGGTCTTTTAATCATTTAAGCGCACCTCCCCTTATTTCGCACCGGTCTTGCCTTCCTTGCGGCGGATGTGCTCGTCAAGGTACTTGATGCCCTTGCCCTTGTAAGGCTCAGGCGGACGCTTGTTGCGCACATCGGCGGCAAACTGGCCGACCTTCTGCTTGTCGATGCCCTTGATGGTGATGTGGTTGGCATCGGTGACGTCAATCTTGATGTCTGCGGTCTCTTTGACGATAACGTCGTGGCTGTAGCCGAGCTTCATGACGAGCTCTTCGCCCTTCTTCTCGGCGCGGTAGCCGACGCCGTTTATCTCAAGCTTCTTCTCGAAGCCGTGAGTGACGCCAATGACCATGTTGTTGAGGAGGCTGCGGGTAAGGCCATGAAGGCTGCGGGCCTGCTTGGTGTCCTCGTGACGGGCGACGTGCAGGACGCCGTTGTCGAGGGTAATGGCCATCTCGGGGCACAGGGCCTCAGTGATGGTGCCCATGGGGCCCTTGACGGTGACTACGTTGCCCTCAGCGATGGTGACTTCAACGCCGGCGGGAACGGTGATGGGCTCTCTACCAATTCTAGACATTCTTCAGCCCTCCTTACCACACGAACGCAAGGACTTCGCCGCCGACATGGGCCGCGCGGGCCTTCTTGTCGGTCATGATGCCCTTGGAAGTCGAAATGATGGCGATGCCGAGGCCGCGCAGGACGCGGGGCAGCTCGTCGGCGCCGGCGTAAACGCGCAGGCCGGGCTTGGACACGCGCTTGAGGCCGGTGATAGCCTTTTCCTTACCGGGAAGGTACTTCAGAGTGATGCGGATAACGCCCTGGGTGCCGTCATCGATAAGCTGGAAGGAGCGGATATAGCCTTCCTCGAGGAGAATCTCGGCTATAGCCTTCTTCATCTTGGATGCGGGGACGTCCACGGTCTCATGCTTCGCGCTGCCGGCGTTGCGGATGCGGGTCAGCATATCGGCAATGGGGTCTGTGATCTGCATTGTTTTTCCTCCTAAATTCAGAGTTACCGCCCTTTGCGGTATCCGCCGGCGAGGTTCCGGGGCAATAGGCGCCCTCGTGAGTAGGCGCCGATTGGCAGCGGCCTTTCGCCAGCGTGCTGGGACAATCTATGCTGGGCGGGTTTTACCCCGCCGTTGCATACTTTAAGGTTTGGCGTCCATAAACATCATCCGCAAGCGCGACTCGCGCGGCATAGCAGAAATTTACCAAGACGCCGCGTCTGCAGGAATTTTTCGCTGGGCAAAGCGCAGCATAGCGAAAAATTACCAGGACGCTTGCTTCTTAGGGAAATTTTCGTCAGACGATGTGCGCGGAGGGAAGCTGTATTGGTATACAGCGACCGACGCTCACGATGTATGGCGCAAATTTACCAAGAAGCCTTTTTGACTCCGGGAATCTGGCCCTTGTAAGCCAGCTCACGGAAGCAGATACGGCAGATGCCGTAGTCACGCAGGTAGGCGTGGGGGCGTCCGCATATCTTGCAGCGGTTGTAGCGGCGGGTGGAGAACTTCGCCGGGCGCTGCTGCTTGAGAATCATAGATTTCTTAGCCATGCTTATTTACTCCTCCCTCACGCGTTGGTGTAGAACGGGGCGCCCATCAGACGGAGCAGCTCGCGGGCTTCCTCGTCGGTGGCGGCGGTGGTGCAGATGGCGATGTTCATACCGCGCAGCTTCTCTATCTTATCGTAGTCGATTTCAGGGAAGATTATCTGCTCCTTGAGGCCCAGGCTGTAGTTGCCGCGGCCGTCGAAGGCGTCGGGGCTGATGCCGCGGAAGTCGCGGACACGGGGCAGTGCCACGTTGAACAGCCTGTTGAGGAAGTCCCACATGCGCTCGTGGCGCAGGGTGACCTTGACGCCGACGTGCATGCCTTCGCGCAGCTTGAAGTTGGCGACGCTCTTGCGGGCAACGGTGGCGACGGCCTTCTGGCCGGTGATGGCGGTAATGTCCTTGATAACGGCATCGAGCGCCTTGGCGTTATCCTTGCAGTCGCCGCAGCCGACGGAGACGACTATCTTGTCGATGCGGGGAATCTGCATGGAGCTCTTGTACTGGAACTTCTGCATAAGGGCGGGCGCGACCTCGTTGACGTAAAGCTCTTTCATCTGGTTCATGCTCTCACCCTCCTTACAGCTCGGCGCCGCAGTGCTTGCAGACGCGAACCTTCTTGCCGGACTCGTTCACCTTGTGGGCGACGCGGGTCGGCTTGTTGCACTTGGGGCAGACCACCATGACCTTGCAGGCGTAGATGGGGGTCTCGACCTTGACTATGCTGCTCTCCTGACCCTGCTTGCGGGCCTTCTGATGCTTGGTAGCAACGGAAACGCCCTTGACGATGACCTTGCCCTCCTTGGGCATGGCGGTCAGGACTTCGCCCTCCTTGCCCTTATCGCGGCCGGACAGGACGACAACCTTATCATTCTTTTTAATGTTCACTTTCGCGCCCTCCTCATATGACTTCGGGAGCGAGGGACAGGATCTTCATGTACTCCCTGTCACGAAGCTCGCGGGCCACGGGCCCGAATATACGCGTGCCGGTCGGGTTGCGGTCGTCCTTGATGAGGACGGCGGCGTTCTCGTCGAAGCGGACGTAGGTTCCGTCGGCACGACGGACGGCCTGAGCGGTGCGGACGACGACAGCCTTGACGACGTCGCCCTTCTTGACCTGGCCGCCGGGAGCGGCCTTACGCACGGAGGCAACGATGACGTCGCCGATGCTGGCGTACTTGCGCTTGGAGCCGCCCAGGACTCGTATGCACTTGATTTCCTTGGCGCCGGTGTTGTCGGCGACCTTGAGATAACTTTCCTGCTGTATCATTTGGACGCCTCCTTACTTGGCCTTCTCAATGATTTCGACCACGCGCCAGCGCTTGTCCTTGGAAAGGGGGCGGGTCTCCATCACGCGCACCCTGTCGCCGATGCCGCACTCGTTGTGCTCGTCGTGGGCCTTCAGGCGATAGGTACGGCCGATAATCTTCTTATACCTCGGGTGGGCAACGCGGTCTTCAACAATGACGACCACGGTCTTGTCCATCTTGTCGGACACGACCTTGCCGACGCGGGTCTTGCGGGAAGTCGTTCTTACTTCAGTCATTGTCTCTTACCTCCTCAGCGCCCAAGCTGCTTCTCGCGGATGACAGTCTTGACGCGGGCGATGTCACGCCTGGTCGCGCTGATCCTGGTGGGATTGTCAAGATGGTTGGTGGCGTGCTGCATGCGGAGCATGAACAGATCCTTCTTCAGCTCGGCGAGCTTGGCCTCAAGCTCGGTCTCGGACATGGAACGTATTTCGTTTGCCTTCATCTTATTCACCACCGTTCTCGAAATCCGCCTTGCTGACTATGCGGGTCTTGCAGGGCAGCTTGTGGCTGGCGAGACGCAGGGCCTCGCGCGCAACTTCCTCGCTCACGCCGGCTATCTCGAAGAGCACACGGCCCGGCTTTACAACCGCGACCCAGTACTCGGGAGAGCCCTTACCGGAACCCATGCGGGTCTCGGCAGGCTTCTTGGTGACCGGCTTGTCGGGGAATATCTTTATCCAGACCTGGCCGCCACGACGGGTGTAACGGGTCATGGCTATACGGGCGGCCTCTATCTGGTTGGAGGTTATCCAGCAAGGCTCCTGAGCCTGGAGCCCGAACTCACCGTAGTTGACAACATTGCCGCGGGAAGCTTTGCCCTTCATGCGGCCGCGCTGTACCCTGCGGTATTTGACTCTCTTGGGCATCAGCATCAGTTGCTGCCTCCTTCCTTAGTCTCGGTGCGCGGAGCCTGGCCGGCCGGCCTGGGTCCGCGGTTGTAGCCGCCCTGGCGGTTGTCGCGGTTGAAGCCGCCGCCCTGACGGTTGTCGCGGTTGTAACCGCCGCCCTGGCGGTTGCGGTAGCCGCCCCTGCGGTCGTCGCGGCGATCGCGGCGGCGATCCTCGCGCTTGCTCATGTCCATGGTGCGCGGAGTGGTGCGCAGGGTCTGGCTGAGGACCTCACCCTTGTAAATCCAAACCTTGACGCCGATGCGGCCGTAAGTGGTAGCGGCCTCGGCGAAGCCGTAGTCGATGTCGGCGCGCAGGGTCTGCAGGGGTATGGTACCCTCGTGGTAGCACTCGCTACGGGCTATCTCGGCGCCGCCCAGGCGGCCGCCGCACATGACCTTGATGCCCTTGGCGCCCATGCGCATGGCGCGGCCGATGGCGTTCTTCATAGCGCGGCGGAAGCCGATACGGCGCTCGAGCTGGCCGGCGATGTTCTCGGCGACGAGCTGGGCGTTGGTGTCGACGGTGCGGACCTCAACGATGGAGAGGGCGACCGGCTTGCCAATCATCTTGCTGACAGTGGCCTGCAGACGCTCAATCTCGGCGCCGCCCTTGCCGATGACCTGGCCCGGACGGGCACAGTGGATGAAGATGCGGACCTTGTTGCTGTCGCGCTCTATCTCGATGTTGGGGACACCGGCGCTGTACAGGGTCTTCTTCAGGTAGTTGCGGATCTTGTAGTCCTCGACGATGAGGTCGCCGACCTTGTCGTTGCGGGCATACCAGCGGGAATCCCAATTCTTTATGACGCCGACGCGAAGGCCGTGCGGATTAACTTTCTGTCCCATGTTCCCGCCTCCTTATTCCTTCTCAGCCACGACGACGGTGATGTGGCTGGTACGCTTGTTGATACGGTACATGCGGCCGTGGGCCCTCGGCTGACCCCTCTTGAGGATGGGGCCGGCATCGACATATGCCTGCTCAACATAGAGCTTGTCGGGATTCATCTCGTAGTTGTTCTCGGCGTTGGCGACGGCGCTCTTGAGCACCTTGCCGACGTACTCGCAGCCGGCCTTCGGAGTGTTCTCCATAAGGGCGGCGGCGTAGGCGGCGTCCTTGCCGCGAATCATGTCGCAGATAATCTGAATCTTGCGGGGAGCGATACGGACGAACTTGGCCTGCGCCCGCGCGGTTTTAATCTCTTCCATGTTTCCTCCCCCTTACTTGCCCGTCTTGCTGCCGGAGTGGCCGCGGAAGGTACGAGTGGGCGCGAACTCGCCCAGCTTGTGACCGACCATGTCCTCGGTGATGTAGACGGGGACGTGGCGGCGTCCGTCGTGCACGGCGATGGTGTGGCCGACAAAGGACGGGAAAATCGTGCTGGCACGGCTCCAGGTCTTGAGGACCTTCTTCTCGCCGGCCTTGTTGAGCTCGTCGACGCGCTTGAGCAATTCAGGAGCGGCGAACGGCCCTTTCTTAATGCTTCTGCTCATTAGTCGTTACCCTCCTTACTTAGCGTTGCGGCGCTTGACGATGAACTTGTTGGTGCGGTTCTTCGCCTTGCGGGTCTTGTAACCCAGGGTCGGCTTGCCCCACGGGGTGACAGGGCCGGGACGGCCTATCGGGCTCTTGCCTTCGCCGCCGCCGTGCGGGTGGTCAACCGGGTTCATGACGGAGCCGCGGACGGTCGGACGGACGCCCATGTGACGCTTGCGGCCGGCCTTGCCGATGCTGACGTTGGAGTGGTCGATGTTGCCGACCTGGCCAATGGTGGCGCGGCAGTCCATGCGGACCTTGCGCATCTCGCCGCTGGGCATACGGATGGTAGCCATGCCGCCTTCCTTAGCCATGAGCTGGGCGGCCACGCCTGCGGCGCGGACGAACTGGGCGCCGCGGCCGGGGTAGAGCTCGATGTTGTGGATAACGGTGCCGACGGGGATGTTCTCAAGCGGCAGGCAGTTGCCCGGCTTGATGTCGGCGGAAGCGCTGGACAGGACGGTGTCGCCCGCGCCGATGCCCACGGGGGCGAGGATGTAGCGCTTCTCGCCGTCCTCGTACTGGACGAGGGCAATGAAGGCGCTGCGGTTCGGGTCGTACTCGAGGCGGAGCACGGTGGCGGTCATGTCGAGCTTGTCGCGGCGGAAGTCGATGACACGGTACTTCCTGCGGTTGCCGCCGCCCTTGTGGCGGACGGTGATGCGGCCGTAGCTGTTGCGGCCGGAGTTCTTCTTGCGAACCTCGATGAGGCTGCGCTCAGGCTTGGCGTGCTTGTCGACTCCGTCAAAGCCGGAGACGGTCATCTGGCGCCGCGCGGGAGTCGTGGGCCTGTAGGTTTTAATAGACATCTCTTATATCCTCCCTTACGCCATGTTCTCGAAGATTTCTATGTTCTTCGAGTCCGCGCTGAGCTTCACAACGGCCTTTTTCCAGGTCTTGGTGTAGCCCTGAGGATAAGCGCCGGTGCGCTTGGCCTTGCCCTTGACGGTGGTCGTGGTGACCTTGATGACGGTGACGCCGAAGATCTCTTCGATGGCGTTCTTTATCTCGATCTTGTTCGCATCCTTTGCAACTTCAAAGGCGTACTTCTTAATGTCCAGGTCCTCCATCGACTGCTCGGTGATGATAGGACGGATGACGATATCGTAAGCGGAAGTCATCAGGCGAACACCTCCTCGATCTTCTGCAGCGCGGCCTTGTCGACCACGAGCACGCTGTTGTTGAGAATCTCGTAAGCGGAGATTATAGTAGCGGTAGTGACGGAGACGCCGGGGATGTTGCGGGCGCTCTTGAAGACGGCCTCGTCAACGTTCTCGGTTATGACCATGGCCTTGCCGGTGGCGCCAATCTTGGCGAGGAACTCAGCAAAGGGCTTGGTCTTGATGGTGTCGACGTGCAGGCCGTCGACAACCAGGACGGCCTCATTGGCGGCCTTGTCGCTCAGGGCGCTCTTGAGGGCCAGGCGGCGGGTCTTCTTGGTGAGGCTGTAGCGGTAGTCGCGCGGCTTCGGAGCGAAGGCGACGCCGCCGTGACGCCACACGGGGCTTCCGGCGTAGCCGGCGCGGGCGCGGCCCGTGCCCTTCTGACGCCAGGGCTTTTTGGTGGTGTAGCTGACCTCGCCCTTGGTCAGAGCGCTCTGGGTGCCCTGGCGCTGGTTGGCGAGATAGTTCTTAACGGAAGCGTGCAGGACGGCCTCGTTCGGCTCGACGCCGAAGACGGCCTCGGAGAGGGCGTATTCGCCGACCTTGTCGCCTGCCATATTGTAGATGACTGCTTTAGGCATTTAACTCTCTCCTTTCTTTAGCCTCTGGCCGACCGCTTCTGCGGGTTGGTGCTGATGGTCGGAGTGGCGGGGCCCTTGCGGACGAACTTCTTGACGGAGTTCTTCAGGTAGACGATGCCGCCCTTGGGTCCGGGGATAGCGCCGCGGACAACGATCATGTTGAGCTCGGGGTCGACCTTGACGACGTCGAGGTTCTGAACGGTTACCTGCTCAACGCCCATGTGACCGGCGCCAATCTTGCCCTTGAAAATACGGCTGGGGTCGGTAGCGGCGTTCATGGAACCGGCGTGGCGGTGCACAGGACCGGTGCCGTGGCTCTCCTTGAGGCGGTGAGCGCCGTGGCGCTTGATGACGCCCTGGAAGCCCTTGCCCTTGCTGATGCCGGTGACGTCGACGCGCTCGCCCTCTTTGAACACGTCGGCCTTCAGGACGTCGCCCACGTTCAGGGCGCTGCAGTCCTCGAGGCGGAACTCGTGCAGGTGGCGCAGGTTGCCGGCGCCGGCCTTGGCGAGGTGGCCGCGCTCAGGCTTGGTGAGCTTACGCTCGCTGACTTCGTCAAAGCCGAGCTGGACGGAGTCGTAGCCTTCCTTGTCGGCCGTCTTTTTCTGGACGACGACGCAGGGGCCGGCCTCGATAACAGTGACGGGGACGACCTTGCCGGCCTCATCGAAGATCTGCGTCATGCCGACCTTCTTGCCGATGATGGCTTTCTTCATTGTATTTCCTCCTAACGGTTATTGGTTGAAGCGGCTCATTCGTCCGCCCCAACATGACCCTGCCCGTTCACGCAAGTCGCGGGCAAGCGGGTTAACTTGGTTGCTGCGCCTTAGAGCTTTATCTCTATCTCGACGCCTGCGGGAACCTCGACGCTCATCAGGGCCTCGACGGTCTTCTGAGTCGGGTTCATGATGTCGATGAGGCGCTTGTGGGTGCGGCGCTCGAACTGCTCACGGCTGTACTTGTACTTGTGGACGGCGCGAAGGATGGTGACGACTTCCTTCTTGGTGGGCAGGGGGATGGGGCCGGACACCTTGGCGTCGGTACGGCGCGCGGTCTCAACGATGGTCTCGGCGGCCTTGTCGATGAGCTGGTGGTCGTAAGCCTTCAGCCTGATGCGGATCATTTTCTTGTTTGCCATGTTTTTTCCTCCTGAATTCGTACTTAGGCGCCTCCCGGCGTCCAGTGGTACGGCGAGCATTTTTTCATACACGCATCCGTGCGTATCAGCCCCCGCCCGAAAAACAGACCGGCTTTTGTGGCCGGCCGCTCTCCGTCGGGCGATATACGCCCGTGTACGGAAAAAAGCTCATCCGCCCGATTTCGCGCGTTTTCTTCAAACACGCCGGACATACTCCACGGAAGTTACCGGCCGAAGGCCGCAATCTCCCGCTTCATCGCATAGTGCGCCCTATCACAGGCGCTTTGATATAATACCAACTCAATTGCCGCTTGTCAAGGGCTTTTTAGCATTTTTGCAAAAATTTTTGCAAGAAATTTTGGTGATAATTTTTCAGCACCACATCCGGGTGTTTCGGCCGCCCCGGGAGCGCCCGAAGCGGCCGAAACAGCTCATTTTATCGCGCGGCACTCGAGGTAGTAGCGCTTCTCGCGCGCCTCGCCTATGGAGAAGCTCTTCTTGGGATAGACCCCGTGTCCGGCTATGTAGCCGAAGAGCTCGCCTTTGTCAAGGCTGGGCAGCAGGATGGCGGCGCCGGACTTTTCCCGGGCAAGAGAGACGCACTCTCCGTCGCCGTGAACATAGTCGACCTCGCCGCCGCACTCGGAGAGCAGCTCGCCCACAAGCCTGTCCGTAAAGGCCACAAGCTCTCCCAGGGCCAGCGACGTGCCCAGATGCCGCTCGCCGTGAGCGGTGACTATGCCGACGCCGTTGGCTGCGCCATGCGGCAGCTTCTCAGCGAAGGCCTCGGCCACGCGCCCGGCGGCCTCGCCGGTGACCAGTCTGTGTATGGGCTTGAACTCTACGGCCTCGTCGTGTATGTTCACTATCTCAGCCAGGGCGTAGCGCGCGGGATTGGTCTCGCGCTCGGCCTCGCTCAGCGCGGGCTTGAGCCGCTCCCAGCAGAGCTTGGCCGCGGCCAGCGAGTGGTTTCCGTCGCCCATGGCGTACTTTATACCGCCGGGCAGGGCGTCGAGCGCGCCGCGCACCCTCTCTGCCTCCTCCCCGCTCACACGCTCTCCGCGGATGTGCCCGCCGCCGAACATCAGCTCAAAGTCGTACAGCACTTCCCCGCCCTTGGCCGAGGGTATAAGCGTATTCGCCTCGTCGTTGATAAACACCATGATGTGCGGCAGCTCAAGCGGAGCCCCGGCGCGTATTGCCGCTCTCGGCGGCAGGCGGGACTCAACCGTCCCCTCAGTGGCGCGTATTGGCGTGGCCGTTCCTTCGGCCCAGTCGTAGCGCTCGAGGTCGAGCTTACCCACCAGGCCGCGCCTGACCTTGCCGGTCGGCAGAGTGCGCTCTACATATATATAAGAGTCAGGGATGCAGCGGAAGAGCCCCTGGTTTACATAACTTCTCATGGCCCCATATATCTTCGCCTGCTCGGCGTCCTCGTCCACTTTGCCGAGATATGCCTCGGGCAGCATGAGCCTCAGGGTGCTCGGTGCGCCGCCCACGAGCTCTTCGACGCCCTGCCAGTACTCAGGCTCGCTGGTGAACTGGTCGCAGGCCACGCAGCTCCACCTGGACATGTCCACATCCTCGCGCGGCAGCAGTATGTCCGCCGGGGTGAAGATGCCGCTGCCGAGCAGCGCTTCGGCCGCGACTACCGACCAGCCCTCCATCTCACCTGAGTACTTCGGCAGCTCGGATATCTTGAGCCACATGCCCTCGAGCTTGTCCGTTTCACGCACAGCCACCTCGCCGGTGACCTCCATGCGGAAGAGGAAGCCCAGGTGGACGCGGCCGACCTCGTCGTGCTCCTCGTTTATGACGCCGAGCGGCGTGAGGGAAACGATGTGCTCCACGGCAACCTCTTCGGCCACTTCGCGCTCGAGCGCGCGCATGAGTATGCCCTCGCTCGTGTCGTCGTCCACGCGTTCGATGTGCCCGCCGACGCCGAGGCTCAGCTTGCCGTGCAGCCGCGCCTCCCCGCCCGCGCTCAGGCGGCGCGTGGCAAACACCTCGCCGCCCCGCGTGACGGCGACGTAGGGGATAATCTGCCTGTACGACGGGTCCGACTCCATGTCGGGGCGCGGCAGGAACTCGTGCGCGCGCTCGACGAAGTCCATTATCTCGTTTCCGCAGCCGGTGATCAGTCCGCCGCGGTTTTCAATCCAGGGCGCGAGGCCCTCGGTCTTTACAACTAAAATGTCACTCATGGCTTCTCCTTTGTAGATTGACTTGACGCCACAATTAGTCTAAAATCAATGCAAAGGTATAATACCATAAAAGGAGGCAAAAGCAAATGCCGAACATAGCTGAAACCGAGTATTATTTCACCTCCAGCGAGGGCAAAACGCCCATACATGTGCGCGAGTGGACACCGGACTGCGATTTGAACGGCGTCGTGCAGATTTCGCACGGCATAAACGAGTACATCGGCCGCTATGAGGACTTCGCGCGCTACCTGGCCTCGAAAGGCTTCGTCGTGGTGGGCAACGACCACCTCGGCCATGGTCAGAGTATGCTTTCACCCGAGCGCCTCGGCTACTTCGCCGACAGCGACGGCTGGTACCACGTTGTGGACGACGTCGAAGAACTGCGCCGCCGCACGCATGAGAAGTACCCGGAGCTGCCCTACTTCATCCTGGGCCACTCAATGGGCAGCTTCATCGTGCGCACCTGGCTGTCCCGCTGCCCGCAGAGCAAGGTCACGGGCGTCATACTCTCCGGCACCGGCCAGCCGCCAGCGCCCATCGTGGCCGCCGGACGCCTCGCCTGCGACGCGGACATGGTAAAGAACGGCCCCATGCACCGCAGCAAGTCTATATACAACCTCGCCTTCGGCGCATACAACAAGGGCATTGAGCCCCTGCGCACACAGTTCGACTGGCTCAGCCGCGACGAGGCCGTTGTGGACAAGTACTCCGCGGACCCGCTGTGCGTGTTCATCCCCACCTCCGGCCTGATGCGCGACATGATGTTCGGCCTTGGGCTTCTGAACCGCTCCGACACGATAAACCGCATGCGCACCGACACGCCCATCATATTCATGAGCGGCGACGCCGACCCCGTGGGCGGCTACGGCATGCAGGTGGCGAAGATATACCGCGACTACGTCAGGGCAGGTTTCACCGACGTGGCCTACAAGTTCTATAAGGGGGCCCGCCACGAGATACTCAACGAGATAAACCGCGACGAGGTCTACAGGGACATCCTCGACTGGATTTTCACCAAGCTGGACTGAGCGTGCAGCGGCCGGGACGGCAAGTCGTCCTGCAGAAAGCAAAAACCGGCAAGCCTAAAAAGGCTTGCCGGTTTTTCACAGCAGCTTTTCCACAGCCTCGCGCAGGGTTGCGTCCGAACCCACGTTGCCGGGGAAAATAATGTAGGGTATACCCGGGAAGCGGCTCTCTCCGCCCGTGCGCCAGACCGGCACGCCGGGGCATATCTGCCCCAGGACTGTTGCGCGCTTCACGCCCAGCGCCTTCGTGCCCACGTCGCTGGAGGTGATGCCGCCTTTGGCCAGGACGAAGGCCGGCCGTACCTCGAGCCCGCCCACCAGCGACTGCACGGCGTCGGAAATCTTCACGGAGCGCAGCAGCGCGCTCTCCGGCGTGTCACCGGGTATCACCAGCTCGCGGCGGCAAGTGTAGGCCGCGGCCGTGCGCCCTGAGCGTATTGCTGTCTCAATCGCGCGACGCACTCGCTTCGTCTCAGCGGCGAAGGCCGCCTCGTCGGTCACGAGGTCGGAATTGAACTCTACAAACTCTATGCCGGGCAGTTTGCGCAGCTCCTGCAGCTGGCGCGTGGTCTTTTCCGTGTGCGAGCCGACGACTATGACGCCGCCGTTTCCGCAGCAGTCAGCCATGAGCTCCCCGCGCGTGAGGAGCGGCCTTGCGCTGACGCCTCCCAGCTCCCGCACAAGGGACGCCGCCGTTCTGAATATAAACCTCTTCCCGGCGGCGAGAGCGCGGTACACAGCGGCGGCAAAGAGCTTCACATCGGCATACGACGCGGCGTTGACCACGAAGCGCGTGTAGTCCTGCGCCGCACAGAGCTTCGCTGTCACTGCGTCTATGTCGCAGCGACGCAGCTCTTCTATAGAAATGCTCACGACCTCAGAGGCGCGGCACGCGCCTCCGGTCTTTTCCTCGATGTACTCTCGCAGGTTGGAGTGAGCGTAGCCGAAGGTGGCGTCCCTGGCGAACTCCGTTTTTGCCGCCGGTATCAGCTCTTCTCCGCTGCGGACATAGTGTGCGTCCGCCAGAGTGTACCTGCCGCCCTCGAAGAAGAACGGGCACAGTATCTCGCCGTCCATCTTAACGCCCTGTTCCGCCTCGGTCACCGCGCGCAGCGTCTCCGTCTCCAGCGGATAGTGGCCGCGCAGCGTGGAATCGCCGCGGCTCACGAGCACATATTCCTTCCCCGTCTCGCGCGAAGCCCTGGCCGCCGCGCGCGCGATATCCGCGTGGACGCGCCGGGTCTGTTCCGCCGTAAAGCTGCGCGAGTTCGTGAGTATGAAGAAAAGCCTGTTCTCCTCCCGGAAGCCGGAGAACACGCTCTCATATGTCCAGTCGGTGTAGACCGAGACATCGTGTACTGTCTGAACGCCGGTCGGGTCGTCGTCGAGCACGACGAGCTTCACGCGGCTTGAATCCAGCTCCGCGCGCAGCAATGCGCCGCACTTTGCCTCGTCTGTCTGCGGCAGAGAGTCCAGTACGCTCGCGTTTATACGCTCCTCCATTGTATTCCACCTCTCTCGCAGAGATTATACCCGCTTTTGCGGCTCGGCGCAACCGCGTATACAAAAAGCTCCCCGGTTTCCCGGGGAGCTTCCGCTATTGGCTTTTAATTCTGTTCAACCGCTGTAAGCGGTGCTCCACTGCTGCTCGAGCGCAGCCCAATCGCGCTCGGGGAGCTTCTCGGTCCACTCCTCGACGCGCTCGCCGCTGACGCGGATCCAGTCGTAATCGTGGCTGTTCGTGGCCTCCTGCATGTCGGCGTAGTACCAGGCGCCGTATACGTTGTCCGGCCATGTGTTCATTACGCGGGTGCTGAGGAGGTAATCCTCATGCGGGACGCGGTTCAGCACACGGTTGACGATGGTCACGGCCTCGGCGCGGGTGATGTAGCTGTTGGGATGGAAGCCGCCGTCGGGATAGCCGTCGACGAGGCCCATGTCCACGGCCGCCTGCACATAGTCGGCGTACCAGCTGCCGGAGGCGACGTCGTTGAAGGCGCCGTCATACTCGGCGGTGTAGTCGAAGAAGCGCGTGGCGATGGCGGTGAACTCGGCGCGGGTGATGGACGCGTTGGGCTGGAAGGTGCCGTCATCGTAGCCGTTGATGATGCCCATGTTGCTGAGCGTGGAGATGGCGTTGTTGTACCAGCTGTCGGTGGCAACGTCGGTGTAGTCGTTCTCGGAGCTCCAGAACCTGGCGCGCGCATCATCGGTCAGCAGACGGAAGAAGATGGTGGCAACCTCCGCGCGAGTGATGTTGTTCTCGGGCTTGATCTCGCCGTCCTCGTAGCCTATCAGGTAGGCGAAGTGGTCGGTGGTGTTCAGCCAGTTGGGGACGTAGACGGTGTCATCATCGTCGTCCGCCGGGGGATCGTAATCCCAG
The DNA here is from genome assembly GCA_900544765.1 of uncultured Eubacteriales bacterium. Classification (GTDB taxonomy): domain Bacteria; phylum Bacillota; class Clostridia; order Oscillospirales; family Oscillospiraceae; genus Scatomorpha; species Scatomorpha gallistercoris. The sequence goes on from UQWI01000003.1 coordinate 76,442, forward strand.
TCGATGTCGACGTCGATCTTGACGGTGTCGCTCTCTACCGGATCATCCTCACCGGCGATGTACACATAGGCCGTGTTGTAGAGGGCGTCGGAGTTGCGGATAGTCTTCCAGGAGAAGGCCTTGGAGACATATACGCTCGCAGTGCCGTCGGCGCCTAGAGTGCCCGACCAACTGCCGCTGAGCTTTTCGGCCCCAGCGTCGCTGAAGGTGTACTCGGTGCCTTCGGTGCCGGTGACAGTGAGCTTGTAGATAAGGGTAACGCTGTCGCCCTCGTCAACGATCACGTCGCCGCGGTAGAACTCGGGGTAAGCTATGCCATTGTTCCAGTAGACCCGGCGATCCGTGACCAGCTCTTTGGTGAAGCCGGTGATGTCGGGCGTCGGCTCGGGCGTGACAGGCGTCTCGCAGACGACCTTGATGGTAGCGGGCAGCTCGCCGGCATCGGCAGGCAGCGTCCACTCGTCGTCGACGTACTTGAGAGTGATGGTCACAGTCTCAGACTGACCGTCGGCAAGGCTGTGCTTGGCGCTTGTGTCGTCATCGTTGTACTTAGCCAGATATACATTGGCGCTGAGCGTGACCTTGACAGTGGTGCTGTCAGTCATCGCGACGTTCATAAGGGCGTCGTCAACAAGGCCGTAGTTCTTGTTCGCGTGGTTGACGTCATCGTTCACGCAGTCAACAATTATCTTGCCGTCAATGAGCTCCGCGATGTCGCCCTCAGTGGGCAGCGGAGTGATTGGCGTGGCGGGGACGGATTCTTGCTTGTATGCAACCTTGATGCTGTGGTTGGCGGACACATTTTCAAATGTGTATTTTCCGTCAGCTCCGAGCTCACTCCACACGCCGTCCACATAGACGTAGTCAAACTCATAGCCCTCATCAGGTGTGAAAGCTATGGTGATGTCCTCATCAGCAGCGGCAACTATCTCATTGTCGGCCCCTATATTTGTGCCCATGAACTCCGCGGTGCCGTTGATGACTTCAACTTCGATGGTGTAAGTTTCAGGCTCGGGCTCTTTGGCGAAGAACTCGATCACGCCATCACCATTGGTGTCGTCAGCAGCGCTGATGGCATAGCTGCCGCTTATTGCCTCGCCGTCATTGTTCAGGTACCAGCCATCATCTCCTTCGGGCAGTGTGGGCAGTAAAATGCTATCGTCAAGCTTTATGACGAGGCCAAGGCCGAGCGCTTCCTGCCCGCCGTGTATGTCTACGTACCCTATGTGCTCACACTCCGCCGTGCTCTTGCACCCACAGTTCACATGGTAGTGTCCGGTACGTCCGACAGGATTGACCGCCTCGTTCGGATCTCCAAATGACTCACGTTCAGTTGCACCAGCTATAAGTCCTGTCTCACTGAGCTCCGTCAGCTCATTTCCTTTCGCGTCGTAGAATTTGACCTCATACTGAGTGCGCACGTATATGTCCACACTGTAGTCGCGGTTCACGCCGCGGGTATTATCTATGCTAACTTTGCCGCCGTCAACAGTAATGCCGCTAGTCCCGTTCTGGCCGAACATCACGTGTGCGTCTACCTCTTCAAGCTCATAGCCTGCTTTTGCGGTCATCGCTATGTCAAGGCAATTGTAGAACTCAACATCATACCTTATCCTGCCGCTGTCGTCTATCGTGGCATTTCTGCCTTCCTCAAACTCCAGCTCCACGTAGTCGGCAAGATTGGCGACGTCCGCCTCTACTCCGTCAACATACAGATTTACATAGATGATACGGCTCGCATATGGCGCATTCACGTCCTTCGTCTGCACCCACTGCGCTGTGAAGACAACGTCCTTCTCAGGCATCACGAACTTTCCATCTTCGACTGTTGCATCTTCGGTAGTCCAGCCGTCGAATATATAGCCTTCGCGCTCAGGGATGGCCGAAGCCACCGTCTGTTTCGTGCCGACTTCAACGCCCTCTACATTTTCAGGCATACCCGTCACATCATCATCGTCGCTTCCGGCATTATATATGATGTCGAAGCCCGCGGGCTCATTTGGGGTAAACGTCCAGGTGCCTACCAGGTGCACGTCTTCGGCTGGCATCGTGAACTTGTCGTTCTCAATCTCGACATCTTCACTCGTCCACCCATTGAACGTCCATGTGCCGTCTTCAGATTCCGCTTCCAGACCAGTCGGTACGTTCTGTATGCTGCCGGGGAAATGGCTGTCCTTGAATATGACAAAGTTGTCTATGTTCGGCGTAAAGCTCTTAGGCGCGCCGCCCTTAAACTCGTACGTCACTTTATACTTCGGCGCTTCACCTTTGTTTATCCACTTGCCCTCGACAAAAATGTCGCTGGCGGGCATAGTTATCTCGGTCACGAGCTTTCCGCCATATTTCCAACCCTGGAACTCGTAAACGTACTTTTCAGTGGTTATGGTGTCGCCGACCTCATACATATCGCTGAGCGAAAACGTCTCGCCGTATTGATGTTCTTCAGCCGGCGGCAATTCAGCCTCGTCGTAGTATTTGCTGTCCCACTTGTAACTCAAGCGATACGTTTTTGCTGAACTGGTGACTTCAACACTATGGTCGCCCTTCATGTCTACAACGACACAACCGCTTTCAATTGCAGCAGTCAGCTCGTCTCCGTCCAGCTTCCGATTGTCAACAGTTACCGTGTCGATCGCATATCCGCTATTCGCCGTAAACTTAACTTCTATAGTTCCATTCTCACTATATTCGTATGTCTTACCATCATCTATAGTAGAGTTTTCGTCGGCACTGGTAGTCAAAGTATATTCTTCAGGCTCGGGCTCAGGCGGTTGGATGCCATTGTCAATGATATACAGTTCAATGATATAGCTGCTGCCTTGAGAGCCTGTAGACACTGCGAAATTGCCATCATAAACTCCCTTGTTAATTATGACTTCACCAAGGCCATTACCACCCGTGTCTTTCGCGGTGACAGCAATATGCGTTATATCATTTATGTATATGCTGTCATTTTCCTGCTGCCCAGCTCCAGTCAAATAGTTGTACACGAAGTAATAACTATCTTCATCGCGCCATCCATTTGAGTTAGGACTAAGATTGTAATCAGGATTTGTGTGCTCGGTTCCTGCATACACGGAGATCTTGATCGAATTCCAATCGATGTCAGCCTCACCGTACAGCTCCTGTATGCGTTTCTTGAGCAAGTTGTCGTTGTTCATCACATGGATCTCGCTCGCATTGCTCGAGAGGGTCTTCTGCGCATAAACAACAGTGTCTTCGTTTACAGGCGTAGTTCCCAAGAACGGGCTGCCGCCGTCATAACCATATGTCCATCCTGCAAACTCATACGTTGTGGCCGGATAAGTCGGGTCAGTGGGCATTTTACTTTCCAAAGACTCTCCATGATTTACAAAACGAATAGCATACAAAGTATATGCGTTACCAACTAATGCTCCTTCCTCATTATAAAAATACACTATATGGAAGGAATTGTCGTTTAGTTCAATGACATAATACCTGCTGCCAGCTATTCCCGACACATTGAATTTAAGATCGCCAGATGAAACAGTTACGGTCTCCTCACCACTGCCATTGTCGTATGTAATGGAGATCCCCTTTATATTAGTGGGCTGAACTTCATCAACATCGGCACTGTTTGATGTGAAAGAATTGTCCCAATAATCCGTTTCAAGGTTCTCGTGTATCAGTCCCTTATTTGACTCAGTTCCAAACGAGCGGACCCACAAGGGAGTTACAGAGACTACTGTAGTTTCCTCCGTGACATCAACGCCCTGAGAGTAAAGCATCTTGTAGACCTGATCATCGTAGATTCGGTAAGTTCTGGTTACGCCTTGGTCGGTAATCACTTCGCTGACTTCAGGATCTTCGTATTCGATCAAATAGAGATTTATAATTGCCGGATCATTGGATGAAATGTTGGAAACTTGCACACTGTAGCTATCAGCCAATAAAGAAGGTGCCGCTACGTCAAATCCATCAGTTATCACGTTCTCAATGTCATACTTAGAACTAAATGGATCATTCAGGCTAATAGTAACGCGTTGACTACCCAAAATCGCATCTGAAACAGTGATCGTATCAATAGTACTACCATTAATAATAAGGTTTACATTAATGGTTCTTTTGTATAGGCCATCATTTTGATAGCTAATATCAAAATACCCCTTGCTACTTGTTGCGCTTGCGTCATTTGCCGCCAATGCTCCGACTGGCAGCAGGCTTACCACCAGCATGAGCACCAGCAGCATCGCCAAAAGGCGTTTTTTCATACTCTGTTCTCCTCCTTAATCTTAGTTCCGGCGTCCGGACGAGGGACGCGCGTGTATGTACTTCGATTGCCGGTTTTTACGCGTCCCGCGCAGACCGGGCAGCCGCTGTGCCGTCCGCGGGCTCGCGTGAAAATAACCGCCCGCCAGACGTGCCCCTCAGGGCAGCGCCACCAGACCTTCTTCCGGCTCCCAGTGGTGACCATTTCCGGCGTGAGCGCGCCGTTCATATCCTGCGCCCACTCGCGCGCTATACGCGGCTCCTGCGTCGCCAGGTCGTTGAAGCCCGGCATCACCAGCCGGTTCGCGCAATAGGGGCAGCCGCTGTTCGCCGAGCTGCGCGAGCTCACGACGGCTTTGTACTCGTGGCCGCGCGGGCACCGCCACCACACCTTGCGGTTGCTGTACACGGTGACCTGCTCCGGCGTCAGCGGCGCATTCAGCGTCGGGTGCCACTCAGCGGCAAGCTTAGGCTTTATCGAGGCCAGATCGTTGAAGCCCGGCATCACCAGCTTACCAGAGCAGTACGGACACCCCGCGCCCTGAGATCTCGCGGATACCCGCGCTAACCACTCGTGCCCCCGTGAACACCGCCACCACACCTTGCGCCCCGACGAGGGGAAAACGTCGCGCGGTGTGAGCGCGCCGTTCTTCTCCGTGTCCCACTCCGTAGCCAGGCGGGGACTTGCAGTGGCGAGGTCGTTCTCTCCGGGGCTGAGCTCTCGTCCGGCGCAGACCGGGCAGCCAGTCCCGGCCACCCGCGATTTGACGGCCGCCCGCCAGCTGTGGCCCTTGGAGCATTTCCACCAGGCATAGCGGTGGCTGCCAGGCAGGACGTCGCGCGGCGTGAACGCCCCGTTCTTCTCCGTGTCCCACTCTGCGGCCAGGCGCGGATAGAGCGTCGCCAGGTCGTTCTCGCCCGGCACCGGCACTCTGCCTGAACAGTACGGGCAGCCCGTGTGCTCGTTCGTGCGGCTGGTAATGCTGGCCTGATACAGGTGGCCCACGGCGCACCTCCACCAGCACTTCACCTTGCTCCCATACGACACATTTTCAGGGCCAAAACCGTTCTCGTCGCGCGCCCACTCGTCGAGCAGCGCCGTTTCACCGGTCTCCCGGCAATAGTCATAGAGCGATTTCCGCATGGCATCCCCCTTCCGCAAGCGGACACAATCCGTCTTGTGTCCAGTTCAATTTGTACTATAACGCCTGCTGCCGGCGAATCCGGTAGAAAAAGGGCGCAGCAATCCGTCCGTCGAAAAATCTCTCTCCGCCGGGCGCTGTTTCCATATTCATTTTTAAATAAAGGGCTTGATTTACGGCTGCGTTAATGATAAAATTGGAAGCTATGAAGGATATGTATCTGTCTGCTTGCCTCTTTTACGAGACACAAGACGGATTATGTCCTTTTATTTTTTGCCCTACGATATGAGCCTCATTCGCTCCAAAACGGCGCGGTGCTCCGCGCCCGTGGATATCAGGTATATGCGCGTCGTCTCCAGCGAGCTGTGTCCCAGCACGTCGGCCAGCTTGACCACGTCGCGGCACTCGTTGTAAAACGAGCGGGCAAACAGGTGCCGCAGGTTGTGCGGGAACACCTTTCCGGGCGACACGCCCGCGCTTTCGCACAGGGATTTCATCTCGGCCCATATCTGCTTGCGGGACAGGCCCCTGCCGCAGCGTGACAGGAATATCTCTCCCCGAGTTATCCGACGCTTTGCCGCATATTTGAGCAATTTGTCGCGGAGCCTGGCCGGAATCATAATCGTCCTCACCTTGCCCTTGAGCGCTATCCGCGCCACACCGGCGAGCACGCTCTCGCGCGTGATGAACTTCAGCTCGCTGACCCGTATGCCCGTGGAGCATATGGTTTCCATCAGCAGCGCCAACCGCTCCTTGTGTCCGCGCCGCGCCGTGTCCACCAGGCGTGCGTACTCCCCGCGCGTGAGCTCCCTGCCCTCGTCGCAGAAAACCTGCCGCTGCCGCCTCAAAGGCTTTATCCTGCAGTCGTCCCGCCCCATCGAGGCGAACAGCCCGTTGACTGCCGCTATCTTGCAGTTGACCGTAGACGGGGCGTAGCCTTGCTCGAACAAGGTCAGCTTCCACTCGCAGGCCGCCTTATGCGTCAGCTCTCCATCCGCCAGCCACACGGCAAATTGGGCAGCGTCACGCATATAGCTCCCCAGGGTTGAGTCAGAGCGCTCCGCGGCTTCCAGCACCGCGCGGTAGGCGCTCAGTGCCTGTTCAGTGATTGTGCGCGTCATATTCATGCCTCCTTGTCTGGAATTAGTTTACCGCTTTTAGGAAATATGATACCCGACGGCACTAATATTCTCAAACAAACAAAACCCCCCGGAGCGCTTAACACACTCCGGGGGGTTGATATATCGGGTATTAATAATGGTATCAGAGCTTGGGGAACCACTCGCGCACAGGCTTGACTCCCTTGAGAGCGAGGGCCAGGACGGTGCTGGCCGCTATGCCCAGCAGCGACTGCACCACGTTCGAGGGTATACCCGCCGCCGCGCCAAGCATTGAATTCATAAGTATGCCGTCATACAGCCAATACCCGGCCACCATGAGTATCTCTGCAGCCAGGCTCGCCAGGACGAGCGACCAGGGATGCTTGCCGGAGGCTCTATATATTGCGGCTGCAAGCAGCGCCATGAGAGCCTTTATAACCAGTGTCGCCGGGACGTATGCGGTATAGCCGCTTATCAGGTCGGCAAGGGCCGGGCCGATTCCGCCCGCCGCCGCGCCATAGGCGCCGCCCAGCAGGTACGCTCCCAGAAGTACCACGGTGTCGCCCAGGTTCATATATCCGCCCGTCGGGCTCGGTATGCGTATGACCAGCGTGGCAACGCAGGAGAGCGCCGCCAGCAGGGCCGTCATAACCAATATGCGCGTCCTGTACGCCGCGCTGTTTTCATGTGTCATGCTTTTCGCCTCCAAGGGGATGATGTGCTTGCATTTTACGGCAGCTGTGGTATTATTGAAATATCCACTTTTAACTTTTTTAATAATACCAGAGGTGCAGCACATGCTGACATATGATTTGACGGCGCGTGGAAACACGCCGATATACGAGTACCTTTACCGCTGCCTGCGCTCGGACATCCTGTCAGGGGCGCTGGAAGTGGGCGGCAGGCTGCCCAGCCGCCGCAGCTTTGCCGAGCACCTGGGCGTGTCGGTAATCACGGTAGATGCGGCCTACAGCCTGTTGGAGGCCGAGGGCTGCATAGAGGCCGTGCCGAGGCGCGGCTATTTTGTCTGCGCGAGGCCCATTTCCCCGCCGCAGGGTGTCCCCGTCGTGGACAGTGTGCCGGAAGCGCCCTCCGCCGGGCCAAGGCTGGATTTGCGTTCAAACCGCGTAGACGCCTCCCTGTTCCCCGTCGGCGTGTGGGCGAAGCTGACTCGGCGCGTGCTCTCCGAGGACCCCGATTCGCTGCTGGGCAGCGTACCGCACGCCGGGCTCTACGAGCTGCGCAGCGCCATAGCGGCCTATCTGCGCGGCTACAAGGGCATGCCCGTCTCGGCCTCGCAGGTTGTCGTAGGTGCGGGGGCGGAATTCCTGTATCTCATGCTGGCGCAGCTCTTCCGCGGCGCCGCCTTTGCGCTCGAGGACCCGGGCTACCCCAAAATACGCCAGGCCTACGTCGGTTCCGGTATAGACTGCATCCCCGTCGGTCTTGACGAGCAGGGCGTGAAACCGGATGCGCTGCGCTCTGGCGGCGCGGCCGTACTGCACATCTCCCCCGCACACCAGTATCCCACCGGACTGGTCACGCCGCTGCCGCGCCGCCAGGAGCTGCTCACCTGGGCGCAGAGCACAGGCGGCTACATCATCGAGGACGACTACGACAGCGAGCTGAGCTTCACCCCGATGCCGCTGCCCACGCTCTCTAGCATCGACCGCGCGGGGAGGGTCATATACATGAACACCTTCTCGCAGACCATATCCCCCGGCATGCGCGTGGGCTATCTCGTCTTGCCGGAGCGCCTGGCCGGGGAATGGCAGGACCGGCTCGGCTTCTACTCCTGCGCAGTGCCGACGCTCGAGCAGCATGTGCTGGCCCGCTTCATCTCCGGCGGCTACTATGAGCGGCACCTGACGCGTCTGCGCAAGGCCTGCCGTGAAAAGCGCTGCGCCGTGCTGGAGGCCTTTTCGAACAGCGCCTTCGCCTCCCGCGTGTCTATACGCGAGCCGGGAGCGGGAACCCACTTCCTGATGAGGCTCGACACCGGCGCGTCAGACAGTGAGATACGCTCTCGCGCGCTCGGGCAGGGGCTGAGGCTCGGCTTCCTCTCCGACTACGCCTTCAACCCGGAGAGCGCAGAGCAGCATGTGCTGGTCATCAACTACGCCGGGCTCTCCGGCGGGCGCCTTGACGAGGCCGTCCGCCTGCTCGAGCGCGTGCTGTACTGACACCTGTCAAGATAGTTTATTTTATAACACCTCCAAACGGATTGAAAAAAATATGTAAAGAGCTTATAATCAGTTCAACTACTCCGAAGAGGGGATACGCAAATGCAAAAATACAGCCACAACTACACCATGCTCTGCGATTTCTACGAGCTCACAATGGGCAATGGGTATTTCGTCAGCGGCATGAAGGACACCGTAACCTATTTTGACCTCTTTTACCGCACAGTGCCCGACCAGGGCGGCTTCGCCATAGCCGCCGGGCTCGAGCAGGCGGTGGATTATATCAAGAACCTGCACTTTGATGAAGAGGACATAGAGTATCTGCGCGCGCGCGGCATCTTCGACGAGGGCTTCCTCGACTATCTCCGCGGCTTCAAGTTCACGGGCGACGTCTGGGCAGTACCGGAGGGAACGCCGGTGTTCCCCCGCGAGCCTGTCATAACCGTGCGCGCCCCCGCCATACAGGCCCAGCTGCTGGAGACCTTCCTGCTGCTGACCATCAACCACCAGAGCCTCATCGCCACGAAGGCCAACCGCGTAGTGCGCGCGGCCGACGGCCGGACTGTGCTCGAATTTGGCTCCCGCCGCGCACAGGGCGCGGACGCGGCAATACTCGGCGCGCGCGCGGCCTACATAGGCGGCTGCAAGGGTACCGCCTGCGTGCTCACCGACCAGCTCTACGGCGTTCCCGCGGCGGGCACCATGGCCCACGCCTGGGTGCAGATGTTCCCCAGCCAGTACGAGGCCTTCAAGTCCTACTGCGAGACCTATCCCACCAACGCCGTGCTGCTGGTGGACACTTACGACACCCTGCGCCAGGGCGTGCCGGACGCCATACGCGCCTTCAACGAGGTGCTCAAGCCGCGCGGCATCACCAAGTGCGGCATACGCCTGGACAGCGGCGACCTAGCCTATCTCACCCGACAGGCCCGCAAGATGCTTGACGAGGCCGGCTGGACGGAGTGCACCATCACCTGCTCCAACAGCCTGGACGAGCACCTCATCCGAGAGCTGCTGCGCCAGGGCGCGTGCATAGACTCCTTCGGCGTCGGCGAGCGGCTCATAACCAGCCGCACCAGCCCGGTTTTCGACGGCGTATACAAACTTGTGGCCGTCGAGGAGGGCGGCGAGATAGTGCCGCGCATCAAGGTCAGCGAGAACGTCGGCAAGATAACCAATCCACACTACAAGCGGCTGTACCGCTTCTACGGCCGCGATACTGGCATGGCCGAGGCCGATTACATCACCGTACACGACGAGGTTGTCGACGACAGCAAGGACCTGGTCATACGCGACCCGGATGCGACCTGGAAGCAGAAAACCATGACCAACTTCCGCGCGCGCGAGCTTCAGGTGCCCATATTCAAGGGCGGAGAGCTGGTCTACAAGCTGCCCACCCTGCCTGAGATTCAGGATTACTGCAAGCGCGAGATAGCCACGCTCTGGCCCGAGGTACTGCGCTTTGACTACCCGCACAACTACTACGTCGACCTCTCCGACCGCCTGCTGGGCATCAAGAACGAGATGCTCAGCGCGGCGCACCACAGCTGATGGACGCCGCCGGACGCCGCCGCGCAATAGCCGAGACGCTCGCGCGCAGTGGCGCGCCCGTGGCCGCCTCCGCCCTGGGCGAGCGCTTCGGAGTCAGCCGCCAGATAGTCGTCGGCGACATAGCGCTGCTGCGCGCTCAGGGGCTGTATATCACGGCCACGCCGCGCGGCTATGTCCTCGGCAGCGGGCGCGAGGAGGGGCTCAGGCGCACCGTCGCCTGCGTACACGGCTTTGATGGCATGGAGCGCGAGCTGGACATCATGGTCGACAACGGCTGCACCGTGCTCGACGTAGTCATAGAGCACGCCGTATACGGCCAGCTGACGGGCGAGCTGCATCTGAAAAGCCGCCATGACGTGGCGGAGTTTATGCGCCGCTCGCGCGAAAACGGCGGCTCCCCGCTCTCGACGCTCACAGCCGGCATACACATACACACCCTGCTTTGCCCAGACGAGGCGAGCTATGAGCGCTGCGTGCATGATTTGCGCGAAGCCGGGCTGCTGCTGGACTGAATAAAACAAAAAGGCGTGCGCTTAAAGCGCACGCCTTTTGCGTGTATTGGTTCAGCCGCGCAGGTAGGTGTAATCCGTAAAGGAATCGGCCCCGCCTGCTATGGTGCCTGTGGTGGAGTAGAACCCGCTGGTCGACGAGTGCGTGAGTATGTTCACGTTGCTCTCCGTGACAGGCTGGTCGTAGGGGTTGAGCTTCTCGTTTATCATAGTTATCCACTCGTCGACGTAGATGGAGACGTAGCTCAGGCCCTTGATGGAGTCGTTGTAGTTGGCGGGAATGGTCTGGAAGGTGATATTATCGCTCGAGCACATCAGGAACTGACGCGCGAAGAACGCGAGGTTTGCCGTGTCCATATTTGTGAGGACATACTCCTCAAAAATGTCTATGAACTCCGCCAGGTGCGGGATGCTGCCGAGGGAGATGAACTGGCTCGCTATGCTCATGAGGAAGTCCTGCTGAGTCTCGATGCGGCCTATGTCCGCCGTAACATATCCTGAGCGGAAGCGCATCACGCCTACGGCCTCTTCTCCGGTCAGATGCTGCATGCCGGCGTCGAGGTCTATCACCAGATCCTGGGTCGGATCGGTGTAGTGCATATCCACCGGTACGTCGTAATCAACGCCGCCGATGGCGTTTATCAGCTCAACGAAGGCCTCGAGATTCACTGCCGCGTATACGTCGGGCGTAAAACCGAGGATGTCGGTAATGCCCTCAAGGAGCCTGTCTATTCCGCCCTGCAGCTTGGCGTCCTGGTCGCCGTCAGTGTTGTTCATGCCGCGCAGGAAGAGCTCGTTTATCTTCTTCGTGCCTCCGGAGATGTTCATCAGCGTGTCGCGCGGGATACTGACGACGTTTATTGTGTGGTTCACCGTGTCGAGGCGTCCTACCATAATCGTGTCGGTGTGGTAGGCCACCTGGTCGAAGCCTACAACAAGGAAGGTGTACATGCCGTCAACGAGGCTTGCTGGCGCGCCCGCGTTGGGATCCTCGGTCGGCTCCGGCGTGGCGCTGGCCTCTGGATCGGCGCTCTCGACAGGCGTGGTCGTGCTCGGCTGCACAAGCCCGCCCTGCTGCCGCTCAGGCGGCTTCTCCCAAAGTGCGTACACTATTACGGCAAGCGCCAGCACGGCCACTATGGCTCCGCACACGGCGCCTATCACGCGGCCCTTGGAGCGTTTTTTCCCTCCTGATGGCTTGCGTCCGGGCCGGTCCGGGCGCCGGACGGGACGAGCCTCTTCGACGGCTTCATTTGTGACGCCGTCCTCAAGCTCATAAAAGTCCCCGCCGCGATATTCCTCTTCCCTGCGGGAATGCTCCCGGCTGCCGCCGGAGTGCCCGCCGTGATGATTTCCGTTTAACTTCATGGGTACAGCCCCTTTGCTATATATACTGCGATATTAGACGCAAAAAGCGCAGCAATGTTTCACGCGTGGTGAACATAATAACACAAGTTTATGAAGAAATCTACTGCTTCCAACATTTTTTTGCAGACGCTTTCTTAGGCGTTGACACGCGGCCATATGCGTGCTATCATATTCGTAACTAAAGTTACGGCAGGAGTTATCATTATGGATGAAGACAAGGTCGAGGTAAAGCCCCGCAAAACGAAGGCGCCGAAGCCGCCGCGCGCACCCAAAGAGCCGAAGCCGCCCAGGGAGCCCAAAGCGCCCAAGCAGAGGCGCGAGCGGGTGCTGGACGCGGCGGACACCTTTGTGCCGGAGACGGGCGAGGAGACGATGAACGACATCTTCCGCAAGCGTCTGGCCTACCTTATGAACGGGAACAACTCACAGGGCAAGGCGGTGAACATACAGGAGCTGGCCGACGCCGTAGGCGTTTCCCGGCCCGCAATACGCAAGTACCTCAAGCCCAAGGGCGGCGCTCCCACCACTCCCAGCGCGAGCACGGTCTGCGCGATAGCGCGCTACTTCGGCACGACGCCGGACTTCCTGCTCGGCTTCGACACACCGGACACGGAAAGCGCGCGCCGCGCGGTCGAGAGCGACTACTACAACGCGCTGGGCCTGAACCAGCGCACCATAGACGCGCTGCGTTCCCTGCGCGAAAAGCAGGCCGACGAGCGCATATCAGAATGCGCGGCCCGGCTGCTGGCGATGCTCGACAAGCTCATCTGCGATTTTGCCGGCGACGCCGAGAGCCTTTTGGAGGAGAAGTAAATGGATGTCACAATACGCCCCGAGGAAGCGCGCGACTACGCCGCAGTTGAAAACCTTACGCGTGAGGCCTTCTGGAACGTCTACAGCCCGGGATGCAGCGAGCACTACATAGTCCACCGCGGGCGAGGAGACGCCGAGTTCATCCCGGAGCTGAGCCTGGTGCTGGAGCTTGATGAGCGCATTGTAGGCCACATAGTTTATTTCAAGTCCCGCATAGAGCTCGACGGCGGCGGCAGTATGCCCTGCCTCATCTTCGGCCCCGTCAGCATCGACCCGGCCTATCAGCGGCGCGGCCTGGGCAAGCGCCTGGTCGACCGCTCACTGGAGCTCGCCGCCGGTATGGGATACGACTGTGTGTGCATAGAGGGAGACATTGCCTTCTACGGCAAGTGCGGCTTTGTCGTGGCCGGCGGCAAGGGTATACGCGAATCCGGGCAGCCCGAGGGAGAGGTTTCAAACCACTTCCTGCTGCGGGAGCTGCGCTGCGGCGCGCTCTACGGCAAGACAGGGCGCTTTGTCATCCCCGACGTGTACAATGTCAGCGAGAGCGAAGTAGAGGAATTCGACTCGCGTTTCCCTCCCAAGACTAAATTGCGCCTGCCGGGCCAGCTGGCATAAAAAACGCCCCCGCTTCTCTGCGAAGCGGGGGCGCTGCTTTTCTCAGTTGAGCTTGAGGTCGCCCTCTTTTATCCAGCCTATCTTGCGGCAGAGCAGTCCAAGCGCCCAGCATATCACGGCGGGCAGCACGAAGCATATCAGCACCAGGCCGAGGTAGTCGAACCATGTGGGGTCGATCGCGGCCGCACCCTTAGCAACGGCGGCCTCGGTCGGATTGAGCCAGCCGGTCCAGACCCCCAGCGGGCCGCAGAGGCCGCAGGTACCCATGCCTGAGTTTATCGCGTCTCCGTTCATCTCCATCTTAAAGACGCAGGTGGCAATCGGGCCGGTTATCATGCTCGTGACAATGGCGGGTATCCATATCTTCGGGTTGCGCACGATGTTGCCCATCTGGAGCATGCTCGTGCCCAGACCCTGGCTCACCAGGCCTCCCCAGCGGTTTTCGCGGAAGCTCATGACGGCGAAGCCGACCATGTTGGCGCAGCAGCCCGCCACGGCCGCACCTCCGGCAAGGCCGGTCAGTCCGAGCACCGAGCATATAGCTGCCGAGGATATTGGCAGCGTCAGCGCGATGCCAACGAGGGCGGAGACGATGATGCCCATCCAGAAGGGCTGCAGCACCGTAGCCAGCTCTATCAGGCTGCCTACATAGCGCGCGCCGGTGCCTATCGGCGGCGCAATCAGCGCCGCAAGCGCCACGCCGGAGAAGATGGTCACAAGCGGCGTCACGAGTATATCTATCGGCGTCTCCTTGCTCACGACTTTGCCGAGCTCGGCGGCGATTATCGCAACAACCAGCACTGCGAGCGGCCCGCCCGCGCCGCCCAGCTCGTTCGACGACCAGCCGACTGCCGTGAGTGAGAAAAGCACGAGCGGCGGACACTTGAGCGCCCAGCCTATCGCGACGGCCATCGCCGGGCCGCTCATAGCGCTGGCGTAGCCGCCGACGGTGGTGAACATCTCCACGCCGGTCTGCGAGCCGAGCGTATTGAGTATCGTGCCTATCAGCAGTGAGCAGAAAAGGCCCTGCGCCATTGCGCCCAGCGCATCTATGCCGTAGCGCTTGAGTGAAATCTCAATGTCTTTGCGTTTGAGGAACGCCCCCACCTTGGACATACATATCACCGTTCCGTTCAAATTGACTTTACAGGTGTCTTGACACCCGTGGTGTACAGTGTAACGCCGAAGCGGGCCGATGTCAATCTTAGATATTAACTTAACGATGTGCACAAAAAACGCCCCCGGCCTATGGCCGGAGGCGTTTTGCGGTTTTTATCAGGCACGGGCGTACTGGAAGGCCACGTCAATGACCACGCCCTGTGCGGGCATCACGAAGCTGTAGGTCTCTCCTTTTACCCGGCTCACCTCCAAGGTGCTGCCGTTTGCGGTGATTGCGGAGACGGACGCGGTTTCAAAGCCCTTGTCGGGCTCCACGGTGAAAGTGACGGTCTTACCTGCTATAGCGTCGGAAACTGTGGGCGTCACGCTGCCGCCGTGCTGGGCGGAGGGGACAACGCTGTACGTCTCGTTCCCGGATACCTGCGCCAGGTTGAGCCTGGAGCCGGAGATTGCGTCCGGCGTGGTGTCCATGCCTGAGGCAGTCGTCGGGAAAATGAGTATGGCGACGCACAGCGCAGCTATAAGTACAAGCATCGGCAGTGTCACACGATGTCTTGTAGGTTTGGCGTGTCTGGCTTTGTACATCGCTTGCATCTCCTAGGTTACATAATATTATTTCGTAACTACATGATAATGTTTAATTCGGTAAGATTCAAGCAAAAATTCAGATACATAAGGTTACAAACTAGACATAATAGTTACAAAATAGAAAACAAGGTTGCAATATCACTACATATTGTGGACAGCGCCGGGAAAAAGTCTATAATTTGTCGCCGCCCGAAAGTTACGCTTTGCGCCGGATTTGCGGCGCACGGCATTTGGGCTGTTGCGGCATGGGCGATTCCGTGATAGAATTATTCAACTTTACTTTCACAGCCACCCCCGCTTATATGAAAAAGGAGGACATAACATGACCGCATCCAAAGTATACTTTTCAGACATGCGCACCGGCCCGGAGAGCGCCAATCTCCCGCAGAAGCTGCACAATCTGATGAAGGCCGCAGGCTTCGAGGGCATAAGCTTCGATGGCAAGTTCACCGCCGTGAAGATGAACTTCGGCGAGCCGGGAAACCTCGCCTTCCTGCGCCCCAACTGGGCCAAGGTTGTCTGCGACTACGTCAAGCAGCTCGGCGGCCTGCCCTACCTCACCGACTCCAACACTCTTTACGTCGGCGGACGCCGCAACGGGCTTGAGCACCTCGAAAGCGCTTACGCCAACGGCTTCAATCCCTTCCAGACGGGCGTACACACCATAATAGCCGACGGCATCAAGGGCAGCGACGAGGTATGTATACCCGTCGAGGGCGGCGAGTACGTCAAGGAGGCCAAGATTGGCCGCGCCATCGCCGACGCCGACGTTGTAATCTCACTGAGCCACTTCAAGGGCCACGAACTCACCGGCTTCGGCGGCGCGATAAAGAACCTCGGCATGGGCAGCGGCTCCCGCGCGGGCAAGATGGAGATGCACTCGGCTGGCAAGCCCTTCGTACGCACGGCCGACTGCATCGGCTGCGGCCGCTGCATCAAGAACTGCGCCCAGGGCGCGCCAGTCGTCACCGAAGGCAAGTGCGCCATAGACCGGGACAAATGCGTTGGCTGCGGCAGGTGCATCGGCGTGTGTCCCAAGAAGGCCATAGAGGCCCCGTTCGACCAGGCCAACGACGTCCTCAACTGCAAGATGGCCGAGTATGCCAAGGCCGTATGCCAGGACAAGCCCAGCTTCCACATCTGCCTGGTCATAGATGTCAGCCCCTACTGCGACTGCCACGCCGAAAACGACGCGCCCATCGTGCCCAACGTCGGTATGTTTGCCAGCTTTGACGCCGTCGCGCTCGACGAAGCCTGCGCTGACGCCGTAAACGCCCAGACACCCATCCCCAACAGCGCCCTCGGCGAGGCCGAGCACTGCCACCACGACCACTTCACCGATGTATTCCCGACCACGAACTGGCGTTCCTGCCTGGAGCACGCCGAGAAGATTGGCTTCGGCACCAGGCAGTATGAACTCGTGAACATAAAATAATAAAATAAAGGAGGAAGTACATGATAGACTTTGAAAACGCCGATTTCCTGAAGCTCCGCCCCGTGGACTACGACCACTATGCCGACAAAGTGGACCAGCTGCTCATTGACGGCGAAGAGCCGATAGCCGCCTTCCAGACCGTGCGAGACGGGCTCGTATTCACCAACATGCGAGTCATCGCCATCAACATCCAGGGCGTAACCGGCAAGCGCCGCGACTTCACAAGCCTGCCGTACAAGCGCATCCAGGCCTTCTCAATCGAGACCTCCGGCGTCTTTGACATAGACAGCGAGCTGGAGCTCTGGTTCTCCGGCCTCGGCAAAGTCAGGTTTGAGTTCACCTCCCGCGCCGACGCCGCTGGGCTCTGCCGCATCATCGCAAGCTATGCACTGTAACCGGTAAACAAATCCATGTGCAGGGGCTTGCAGTAGGGTTTATGCACGTGTTTAATCAGTAGTTCAATGGAGAATTAAGAAATGACTCGTCAAGAACAGTATTTTCTTATTAATTATTTAGGTGACCGCGCGGTTTCATGGAGTATTGATACACCTGTAAGAGAACGATATCCAAACCTACACGAAGATATAGGATTTCTTATCGCAAATGGTTATATATCAATTTACACAAATCAATATAAACTTACAGAGATTGGGGAATCTGTACGTGCCGAGTTTCGAGCAGAGGAACGAACTCGCAAAAAAGCAATGCACGAAGCAGTCTTGTCTAAAGCGATGCTATCTGATTTTATAGGCGCTTATAATGCGAGGGCTGAGTACGAGAGAAACAGCGTTATACCGCATGGGATATTCGTTGGTATTAATAGTGGCGCAAATGCAGCATGGACAAACACTAATGACATGCCGTTCAGTGTTAAAAATAACATTGAAAATTCTTATAAACTAGATTTTAGTGATTGCCAAAATAGTTCTGTTTTTAAAGATTCACTTAGGAGGTTTTATGTTGGCTTAAAAATAACTGGTTCAAATCAAATAGAAATCCCGGAGAATTTTGAGACTGTTCAAGGAGAGCGTTTAGTATGTCCTACGCTAGATTTGCAACTCAGCCGCAAATGTGTCTTCTTGAATCCACCTAAATTGAGAATTTATTTCAATACAAAAGTGGCCGTTTTTAATTGTATCAGCACAAGGACGATAAAAGAGTGGGACGGTAATTTCTCGTTAGGGATGTATGATTGCACAAACGGCCTTAATTTCTCTATGGCAGAGTTTGAGTATTACTCAACACTTGGAATTGCGGGATTCCCCAAAACGTTTCAAACATATTATAAACACAAACAGAAAAATTCAGATAAATATCGTACTTGGCTCGAAAGTATAGGTAATCGCCGTTTAACTATGCCTAAAATATGAGGGATATACCATGACAGTCCAAGAAGCCTACAAATACATATACTCGCAGCTTACCGATCTGCGCATCCACATATTGCTGGATGATGAGGCCAAAGACATAAGCCAGGAAGAGTGTGACGAGATAGTCAAGTTTATCCGTGAGCACTAACACAAACAAAAAATCCCCGCCCGGTGCTGGAACACCGAACGGGGAGAAATCGAGGGCAGTATTGATTGGCGTCGCTACTGCCCTCCTATAATATCATAATTAGGAGAAAAAAATCAATATGCCAAAACGGAATACAGAAGCGTTCTGGGTGGAGTCTGCCCAGCGGTGGCAGATTAACGTCCAGTGCAACGGTAAACGTAAAACGTTCGTGTCATCTAAGCCCGGACGCAAGGGTAAGCTGGAAGCTGAGCGCAAGGCCGACGCCTGGCTTGAGAAGGGCATGGTCGACGACACGGCGAAGGTGTCCGTGTTGCTAGACATGTTCCTCGATGACGTCAAGTTGCGTAACGGTGAGCGCAGCTCTTCGTACAGGCAGACTGAGCAGTTTATCCGCCTGTACATCAAGCCTGTCATTGGCTCGAAGAAAATGTCTGCGCTCACAGCCGGTGACTGCCAGCGCGTTATTGACACGGCACACCGAACAAAACAGCTCTCCAAGAAGACTCTGATGGGCGTCCGCTCCTGCATCACCAGCTTTCTCAAGTGGGGACGCATGAACGGCAAAACTGTCCTCCTCGTAGAAGGTCTCAGAATACCTGTAGGCGCTAAAAAAAGTCAAAAGAGCATCCTGCAACCCGATGCACTAAAAACGCTGTTCACAGACGGCTCCACGCGCTTCAGGCGAGGTGTACGCGAAGAGGCCTTCATTTGGGCGTTCCGATTCGCTGTTGTAACGGGCTTTCGTCCGGGTGAGCTTATTGCCCTCCGTCATAAGGACATCAAGGGCCGACACTATTCGCTTAAGGGCGCGATAAACATTATGGGCGACCATACAACAGGAAAAAACGAGAATGCCATACGCAGTGGCGAACTGAGCGATTTGGCAGTGTACATACTCAATCAGCAGCGTATCAACTTAATTCGCCGTGGCATAGTCTCGGACTATATATTTCCCGACGCCGACGGCGAGCCTATGCGCGAGAAGAACTACTATCGCCATTGGAAAGGCTACTGCGCCTACCACGGCATAACCGAGGGTACTACCCCGTATGAGTTGCGTCATACGTTCGTCAGTGTCAACGACGAAATGCCCGACGGCTTGAAGAAAATGCTCATGGGTCACTCTAAGAGTATGGGCACCGAGGGCGTGTACGGCCACAAAAAGCACGGTGATGACCAGCGCGCCGCCAAATATATCGACGATGCTTTTGCGCCTTATGCCGAGTGTGTACCTGAGCGTGTACCGGAGAAGTAAAAAAAGCCCTGTAAGCCGCATGGCTACAGGGTTTTTTCGTGGTGGAGACTGCTGGACTCGAACCAGTGACCTCCTGCGTGTGAAGCAGGCGCTCTAACCTGCTGAGCTAAGCCTCCATAGAGGGCGAATATTTTTTGGTGACCCGTACGGGATTCGAACCCATGTTACCGCCGTGAAAGGGCGGTGTCTTAACCACTTGACCAACGGGCCTTATAGGTTCGGGGCGCCATAGGCGCCCCGAATGGTAGCGGCGACTGGATTCGAACCGGTGACACTTCGGGTATGAACCGAATGCTCTGGCCAACTGAGCTACGCCGCCAAAAGGCAAAGTGAATTATACCCGAGGCAAGCTGTTTTGTCAACAGTTTTTTCATTTTTTCCTTAAAAATTTTTCAAGGCGGGAACAAGTTGACATAACATCGTGAAGCGCCGCCGTATTCGGCCCTCTGCTCCCCTGCAGGGTGCGGCGCGTCCGCTTGCCGCCCTGCCGCCGCAGCGCCGGGCGCACGGCCGCCGCCTTGGCATTTACTGTATTTGTATTGCAGGCACACCCCCTCCGCGCGTGAATTAATGCTTGACAAATCCGCCCCGTTGCTATAACCTTTTAGGAGTAATATCCCGCCCTTATGGGCTAGACTTTATAAATAGGAGTGTATCGAAATGAAAAGGATAAAGACTCTCGAGACCCGCAACCTCTGCGCGAGCGCCGTCAACGGCGGCTGCGGCGAGTGCCAGACCTCCTGCCAGAGCGCCTGCAAGACCAGCTGCGGCGTGGCCAACCAGCCCTGCGAGAACAAGAAGGCCTGAGCCACAGGCAAGTAAAAATGCCGCCGGTTTTCGGCGGCATTTTTAATGGGGCTTTCGCGCTCTGCGGAGCGCGGAGGTGGAAAACCTTGATAGGGTTTCCACCTCACCCCTTCCTGATCTCTTTTTGGCATAGAGAATTTCGCTCGCTGCGGCGAGCGACCGGAGCCGCTGCCTCCGGACTCCGCCACCTTTTGAAAAAGGTGGACGAAAACTTCAGTTTAGGGTGCGAGATGCGCGCACTTTAGAAAACTTCAGCTAAATTGGGGAGAGAATATGGTTCATCAGTACAAATTTGACGGGCAGGGCGTAGTGCTGGACACCTGCTCCGGGGCGGTGCATCTGGTTGACGATGTGGCCTACGACATCATCGAGCTCTGGCCGGACAGCACGCCCGGTGAGATTGAGCGCGTTATCATGGAGCGCTACGGCGGCCGCGATGATGTCACCGTGGAGGAAGTGCGCGAGTGCATCTCCGATGTAGCTGCGCTCGTAGACGCGAAGCAGCTCTACACGCCGGATACATACGAGGGCATGGCCGGCGAGTTCAAACAGCGTCAGGCCGGCGTCGTCAAGGCGCTGTGCCTCCACGTCGCGCACACCTGCAATCTCAACTGCTCCTACTGCTTCGCCAGCCAGGGCAAGTACCACGGCGAGAGAGCAATAATGAGCTACGAGGTCGGCAAGCGCGCACTCGACTTCCTCGTCGAGAGCAGCGGGAACCGCACCAACCTCGAGGTCGACTTCTTCGGCGGCGAACCGCTGATGAACTGGGACGTGGTCAAGCAGCTCGTAGCCTACGCGCGCAGTATCGAGCCCGAGACGGGCAAGCACTTCCGCTTCACGCTGACGACCAACGGCGTGCTGCTCGACGATGAAGTCACGGACTTCTGCAACCGCGAAATGCACAACGTCGTGCTCTCGCTGGACGGACGGCCCGAGGTCAACGACCGCTTCCGCGTCGACGTGGCCGGAAACGGCAGCTACAAGCGCATCGTGCCGAACTTCCAGCGATTTGTGCAGAAGCGCGGCGACAAAGAGTACTACATGCGCGGCACATACACGCACTACAACACCGACTTCACGCGCGACCTCTTCCACATGGCAGACCTGGGCTTCGACCGCCTGAGCATGGAGCCCGTCGTGTGCCCTCCCGACGACCCCTGCGCGCTGACCGAGGAAGATTTGCCCGTGCTCTACGAGCAGTACGAGATACTCGCCCGCGAGATGCTCAAACGCGCCCGCGAAGGCCGTCCGCTCATCTTCTACCACTACATGATTGACCTCAAGCACGGCCCCTGCATATACAAGCGCATCTCCGGCTGCGGCTCCGGCACCGAATACATGGCCGTCACGCCCTGGGGCGAGCTCTTCCCCTGCCACCAGTTCGTCGGCGAGGAAAAGTACAGCCTCGGCAACATCTGGGACGGCATTCAGCACCCCGAGATTCAGGACGAGTTCCGCGCCTGCAACGCCTATTCGCGCGAGGCCTGCCGCGACTGCTGGGCGCGCCTCTACTGCTCCGGAGGCTGCGCCGCGAACAGCTACCATGCCACGGGCAGCGTCAACGGAGTCTACGAATACGGCTGCGAGCTCTTCAAAAAGCGCATTGAGTGCGCTATATGGTACCAGGCGATGCTCGCCGGGGACGACGAGTAATGGACGCGCCTATCTGCCGCTTCGTGCGCGAATATGCCGCGGGCGGCATCTCGCGGCTGCACATGCCGGGCCACAAGGGAGTGGGTCCCATAGGCTGCGAAGCAGTTGACATAACTGAAATAGCCGGAGCCGACGACCTCTCCTGCCCCGACGGTATAATTGCCGGGAGCGAGCACAACGCCACGGCGCTCTTCGGCTCGCGCGCGACGTTCTACTCCACGGGCGGCAGCAGCCAGTGCGTAAAAGCCATGCTGCTGCTCTGCTCCCGCCGCTCAAAAAGCCGCACAGTGCTCGCCGCGCGCAATGTACACAAGAGCTTTATGTACGCCTGCGCGCTGCTGGACTTGATACCGGAATGGCTGTACGGCGAGGAAACGAGCTCGCTGTGCTCCTGTCCCGTCGGGGCCGAAGAGCTCGAGAGAGCGCTCTCCGGCATGGATGAAATGCCGTGTGCTGTTTACATAACTACACCTGATTATCTCGGCGGAATGCAGGATGTGCGCGCCCTGGCCGGCGTCGCCCATGCGCACGGCGTCCCGCTCGTCGTGGACAACGCCCACGGCGCGTATCTCAGGTTCCTCCCGGAGGACGCGCACCCGCTCTCGCTCGGCGCCGACATGTGCTGCGACAGCGCGCACAAGACGCTGGGTGTGCTCACAGGCGGCGCCTATCTGCACGTCTCGAGGCAGAGCGCTTGGGATTTTGAGTCCGATGCGCGCGAAGCGCTCGGCGTTTTCGGCTCATCGAGCCCGTCATACCTCGTTATGCAGTCTCTAGATGCGATGAACGTCCGTCTCTCATCGACCTACCGCTCTGAATTGGCCGCTTGTGTGGAAAAGCTCTGCGCGCTCAAAAACCTCCTGGCAGAGGCCGGGCTGCCTGTCGCCGAATCCGACCCCCTGCGGCTGACCGTCGCCGCACACAGCTTTGGGTGGCGTGGATACGACATGGCGGACGCGCTGCGCGCCCATAAGGTTGAGCCGGAGTTTGCCGACCGCGACTACCTGGTCATGATGTTCACACCGGACACAGACGAGGCGGCGTACAGGCGCGTCGAAGCGGCCCTGACCGGAATTGCCCCCGGTGTCCCCTTCCCCGCCCTGAAGGCGCCTCGTGCCTCTGAGCGCGTCCTGACGCCGCGCGAAGCCATGCTCGCTCCACGCGAGTCTGTACCCGCCTCGCTTGCAGCAGGCCGTGTCAGCGCGTCTGCCGCAGTATCCTGCCCGCCGGCCATACCCGTTGCGGTCATGGGCGAGCTTATCACGCATGAGCACACCGTGCTGCTCCGCAGCCTCGGCATAGACAGCGTGGACGTAGTAAAATAGCGCAAAGCGCGGATGGTAAACCGTCCGCGCTTTTTGTCACGCCAAACCGTTTCACGGCCAAAAGCAGGCGACGGGCACGGGCTTTTTCCCGGCAAAACAAATAATTCCTGCGCGCTTAACATTTGTGTAACAATTTGCTTGTTTTTCGTGTAACATATCCTTGGTAACATAATACTCGCAAGAGACAGTTTCATCTTTTTCATTTTGTCCTCATTCCATAGGGAGGCCGCCCCGCAGTTCCGGGGCGGCCTCTTTCTTTGTGCGGGCTCTTACTTTTGCCCGCCTTTTCACTTTGGCGGCCTAACTGCAATCCACACATACACAGCAAAAAGGCGGGCGTAAATACACGTCCGCCTTTGGCATTTGCTCAGAGCTTTTTGAGCTTCTCAATACTCGTGAAGAGGGGCAGCTGCTTTTCAAGCAGGGCCCGCAGCTCGTCGAGCTCGCCCTCGATTAGGTCGCGCTTTTGCAGCAGCGTCACCAGCGGGCCGTAGACCAGCAGCAGCAGATCCTTTGTCTCGAAGCCGCAGTAGAACTCCGTGTACGGGATGAAGCTGCGCGCCGTGCGCATGCCCACATTGTTGAAGCTTATCCTTATGTCGTCGGAAACCTTTATCTTGTCCTTGCCCTCGAGAAGCTTGGCCGCCTGCTTGTCGAAGGGGTTCCTCTGTCCGGGCCTGCGGTCTTTGAACACTCCCTTTCCCCTGTTCAGGCGCAAGCGCATCTTGGCCCTGGACACCAGCACATTGCGGGCCTCCAGCGCCTGGCTAACCTGCGTCAACAGGGCGCTCTGGTTGTAGGAGCTCAACCGGAATACAAACGTCGTATCGCTCATTGCGCGTTTTCCACAGTCTCGATGAGGATTATGTTGTGGGTGAGGTCAACGCTCTTGAGGTTGCCCGTCACAATCTTCCTCGCCCCGAGCATGTCGGTGAGGGTTATGGTGTTGTTCTCTACGGAAATACCGGAGACATAGTTCATAAGCGGCCTGCGCTCGGTTCCGACGAGTTCAAAGGCATCGGAAAGGCACATGTCAATTCTCCTCCTTTACCAGCTGAAGGGCTTCCTCCAGCTTGTCGTTGCAGTGTCCAAAGTAGTGTACGGCGTCGCCCAGCAGGTTCGCCGCCTCGTGCTTGCCCTGCTTTTCCAGGGCATGCGCAATATTGTGCAGCTCTTCGGCGTGCGAGCGGTTGTGCTCGAGCATATAGGTCATGAGGGCCAGTGTCTGCTCCGGCGTGAGCTCGGGCGCGCCCTCGTGCGTGTGCTCGTGGTGGCAGGCGTGCTCGTGCGCGTGTTCATGCCCGCCGGCGTGTTCGCCAAAGTGCAGAAGAGTTTTGTTGTGGGGCATGCTATCCCTCCTTTTTTTGTTTATTATACAGCCTGGGGCTCATATAATCAAGCGTATAAACTGCGTTAACCCCCTTATATGTCGCAAAGTAATTAAGGAATTTGAAACAATCTACAAAAATATTTAGTATTATTCGCTGTTTATCTTGTAAATTGTCTTAAAGTATGCTAAGCTTTTGTCAAGCGTTCCAAAGCTCTTTAAAATGTAGAGGAGGGCTGCGTATGAATGAACGCAATGCCAAGATAGTCGCGCTCGCCGGGAAGGGCGGCGTGGGCAAGACGTCCCTGGCGGCAAGCATCGTCAGGGTAATCACGGAGGACCGGCCCGGTTCCCGAGTGCTTGCCATAGACGCCGACCCGGCCGTCGGCCTCTCTACCGCTCTTGGCATCACCGTCACGAGCACGCTCGACGACATACGCCGTGCGGTGATAAAGAGCGCCGAGGACGGCCGCCCGCGCGAGGCCATAGAAATGCTCAACGAGTCGCGTTTCCGCATATTCGACACGATGGTGGATACAAACGGTTTCTCCTTCCTGGCCATAGGGCGCCCGGAGAACGAAGGCTGCTATTGCAGCGTCAACGCCTACCTGAAGGAGGTCGTCGGCATGCTGGCCCACGACTTCGACTACGTCGTCATAGACGGCGAGGCGGGCATTGAGCAGATACAGCGCCGCGTCATGGAGAAAGTCAGCCACCTGATCCTTATTTCCGACCAGAGCCGGAAGGGCACCCACGTCGCCGAGACTATAAAGCAGGTCGCCGACGAAATGGTCATGTACGACAGGATAGGCGCGATAATAAACCGCGTCACGAACCCCGAGCTCAACCGGTACATCGAGATACCCGGAGTCGAAATACTCGCGTACATAGAGTCGGACGAGGCCCAGGCGGCCAACGACATTCAGGGCAAGAGCGTGTTCGCCCTGCCCGAGGACAGCAAAGTACTTTACGGAGTGAGGGAAGCGCTCCGCAAAATAGAGATCTTATAAGAGAGGTGTGAACATTTGAAGGACTTAAAGCATTTAATCTACTTTGAGAATCTGCTTGAGAACGCCAACAACGAGCTGGTGCGCCAGGCTCAGGAGGAAGGCATGCTCGCCCTCGGCTACACCTGCTATCACATGCCCGAGGTGCTGCTCAACGTAGACAATTGCTTCTCTGTCAGGATGCGCGCCCCAAATACGGGCAGCATCGACGTGGCCTCGTACTACATGTCCAACTACACATGCGAGTACTGCCGCGCACTGCTTGAGAGAGCGATTGAGGGCGGCTACAACTTCTTGGACGGCATCTGCGGCGTGGACGCCTGCGCGCAGATGAACCGCTGCATGGAGAATATAGAGCTGCTCAAATGTGTGGACAAACCGAACTTCTTTGTCACTCACGCGGACATCCCCTACAAGTACACGGATTACACTCTCGACCACTACGTCATACAGATGCAGAACCGTGTGCTGAACACCATGCACGAGAAGCTCGGCGTGGACATATCCGACGCCGCCCTGCGCGAGGCCGTCGCACGCCACAACGAAGTATGTAAAGTGATGACCGAGATAAGCGAGCTCCGCAAGCTCCCCAACCCGCCCATCACCGGATACGAGTTCCACATCATCAACATGGTCTCCTACTGCTGCCCTCAGAAGCTGATACTCCCCTATCTGCAGGAGACCCTGGCCGAGATAAAGAAGCGCAAGCCGGATGCGAAGCCCTGGTACCGCTGCCGTGTCGGCATAGTCGGCTCCGAGGTGGACGACCCCAACCTCACCCGCATGCTCGAGGAGGCCGGCGCCTTCATCTGCTTCGACCGTTTCTGCTTCGGCATGTTCCCCGGCCGCGAGGTCATAGAGCTCAACGACGAGGAGCCCGCGCTGCGCCAGATTTGCCGCCACTATCTCATCACAAGCGAGTGCCCCCGCTTCATGTCCAACGAGAAGATAGAGCAGCGCCGCGAAACCGCAGACCGCCTCGCCCGTGAGTTCGACGCCGACGGCATCATCTACGAAAACGTCAAGTTCTGCGATTTCTGGGGCTTCGAGCGCGCCCTGGCCAGCCACATACAGTTCGAGGAATACGGGCACCCCGTGCTCACCATAGACCGTCCGTACAACGCGAAGACTTCCGGCCAGCTGCGCACGCGCTTCCAGGCCTTTGTCGAGTCCCTTGAGATAAAACGCATCCAGAAGGGAAAGGAGGTCAAGTGAGATGCTGAAAAACAACATCAAATGGCTCAAGAAGAACCTGCCCGGCGACCTCAAGATTTGGAAAGAATTGATCAGCGAGGTAGACTGGAAGGACTTCAAAGACAAGCAAGTCAACAAGATGAAGCTGGATAAGCAGCGCGTCAAGGAGGAGTTCAACGACTTCATGGCGCTGCCCGCGAAGGAAAAGTGGGACCGCGTGGTCAACGGCGAGCGCCAGCTCGGCCGCCTCTACCAGAAGGGCTCCATAGCCTTCACCCGCCGCGAGTGGAAGGGCGTCGAGTCCACCGCCCGCGACTTCCAGAACTGGCTTGTCATCTGGCGCGACATGATAAAGATGGTCATGCGCGACCCGGTCAGCATCATGCTCGGACTCTTTGAGTACCGCTGGTTCAGCTCCTATCTGGCCTGCCCGGCCTTCTTTGACCGCAACACCCTCGGATACCGCGGCCGCGCCGTCACCATGAACCGCCTGCTCATGGCGGACGTGTACCGCTACACCGAGAACTGCATCGCCAACCTGCTGATGGCCGACAAGCGCATAGGCGGCAACGAGAAGATTAACAGCAGGATGCTGCTGTTCGACGAGATGACCATGGCGCAGATGATGGCCGGCTTCCCGGGGCTCATCGGTATCCCCTACCAGCTCATCCCCGTGTTCCTGGTGTCCGAGCTCGACCAGCTCATCTGCATCCCGTACATCGACGCGGTCGAGAGCTACGGCCTGCCCGCCGACACCTGCCCGGTGCCGACCAGCGAGAGCGGCAGCGCCATTGTCGACGCCCTGCCTCACTGCGGCCTCGGCTTTATCTCCACTTCCACCCCCTGCGACGGCTCCGATATGGCGACGAGCTTCCAGGAGCGCCGCCTGAAGAAGCTGGGCCTGCCCACCTACCCGCTCACGCTGCCCGTCCGCTACGACGACGAGGACACCGTCGAGTGCGGCGCGCAGGACATGTGGCACTGCATCAAGTGGGTTGAGGACCTCACCGGCGAGAAGTGGGATTGGGACCACTACTTCACCGTCATCAAGCGCTTCAACGAGCAGACTAAGATGGAGATGGAGAAGTGGGAGATGAACTCCACTCCGTATCCGCAGCTCATCGGCCCCTGCTACGAGCTCTTCCGCAAGTGGAACTACGAGATGGACGGCGGCCTGGAGCCCGGCGTAATGAAGACCTTCTACAAGGTCCGCAAGCTCATGTACAAGAGCTACGACGCCAAGTGCAACCCCTACCGCCACCCGATGAAGTACCGCGCCGTCGTCTGGAGCTGCCCGGCCCACTACTACGCGAACTTCTCCAACTGGCTGGCCAACGCCTGGGGCATCGGCGTCCTCGTGGAGATGGAAAGCCTGAACTTCACCAAGCAGCTCGAGACCGAGGACCACGACGAGGCCATCCGCGACCTGGCCCGCCTCTACGAGCGCATGGTCATGCGCAAGCACACCAACGGCGGCTACGTCCACGTCCTTGACGAGTTGTGGAAGGTCTGCGAGCAGTTCAACGCCAACTTCATCATCATGTACCAGCACGTCTGCTGCAAGACCATGGCCGGTCTGCAGGGCCTCTTCGACGAGCAGGCCCGCGAGCGCGGACTGCACCTCATCTGGGTCGAGCACGACCTCATGGACCCGCGCACCGTCTCCCGCCGCGACATGCGCGCCAAGGTGACCAACTACATGCGCGCCATCATCCAGGCCGAACCCACCGACGAGAGCTTGATAGAGTTCGAAGACGACATCACCTGGTAAATCAGCGAACAGTTCCCGCCATGCTTCGCGAGGCGCGCTCGCTGATTGCCCGGCGGCAATTTGGAACGCAAACCAATCCCTTTAATAACAAGACTGATTGGAGGATAAAATAAATGAAGTACTTTGGAGGCTGCGACGTTGGCTCGACCTACACGAAGGCCGTTATCCTCGACGAAACCGGCAAAATGGTCGCCAATACAACTATAAGAAGCAAGATGAACTCCGAGCAGAGCGCCACCGTGGCGATGAAGGAAGTCATCGACCAGGTCCCCGAGCTCAACAGCAGCGAAGACCTCGCCTACCTCATAGGCACCGGCTACGGCCGCAACAAGGTCCCCTTCGCCGACGAGAACATTTCCGAGATTAGCTGCCACGCCATGGGCGTGCATGTTACCGACCCCAACGTCCGCGCCATCATCGACATCGGCGGACAGGACGTCAAGGGCATCAGCATAGACACTGACGGCACCGTCAAGAACTTCGCCATGAACGACAAGTGCTCCGCGGGCACCGGCCGCTTCTTTGAGGCCATGGCCAATGCCTTTGAAATGAGCCTTCCGGAGTTCTCGAACCTGAGCCTCTCCGCCAAGAACGTCATCCCCATCACCGCACAGTGCACCGTTTTCGCCGAGAGCGAGGTCATCACCCTCGTCGGCGAGGGCAAGCCCACCGACGAGATAGCCGCGGGCATAGAAATGGCCGTCGCCAAGCGCTGCTTCGTCATGGCTAAGAAGGCCGGCGCGACCGACTCCATCACCCTCACCGGCGGCTGCGCCAAGAACGAGGGCCTCAAGCAGGCTATCGAGCATGTGCTGAAGCTGAAGGTCATCAACCTCAAGACCGACCCGCAGCTCATGGGCGCGCTGGGCGCCGCGGAATACGCCCGTCAGAAAGGCATGGCCAAGGGCGCCTGAGCGCTCCCGGGCCGGGAAAGGAATGGTCATTAAATGAAGAAAGGCTGCATTTTCGGCAGAATCTTCAAGACGCTCATCGGCGTTTTGGCTGCCACAACAGGCGTGCTCTTCACCATATACTTCTTGAATCTGGATATGAAGCTTGTGGGCTGGCTCTACACCGTGCTCAACAAGTTCCACGACCGCAAGCCGAGGGACATCCAGTTCTGACATGGAGCTCTACAACAGCACGATACGCGAGATATCCGAGCGCATAAGCGCCCTGTCCCCCAAGGCGTGGCCATATGAAGCCGGCCGCGCCTGGGCCGACAACGGCCAAAACGAGCTCGTGCTCACGCGCGACGCGGCGTTTGAGCTCGGCGGCGGCAACCTGCCCGCCTCCAACTGCACCTGCGTCACCACCGACGCTTCCCTTGTTCCCGAGGACAAGATTCTGCTCGTCGGGCCGGACCTCGGCGAGATACGCGCCGACACGTCCTTTGCGCGCATAGTCCTGCTGCACGTCAACTCGATAAGCGGCGACGACCAGGAGGCCTTCCGAACTATAAGGGATATGGAGTTCGTGAAGTACCATGTGTTCCCGCAGGGCTACATGATGCGCGTCTCGCCCGAAAACGGGCGAGAGCAGGTGCGCGTCAGCAAGCAGGCGCTCAAGCGAGGCATAAGCTTCCGGAATATCGGGGACAGCTTTATCAAGAAGTATAAGGAGAACAAGCTCATCGACCATGTGTGCATCATCTTCGTCACCGGGGACAAGGCCCTGTGCAAGGACCTCGCCGCCACGGCCAAGAAGGTGGACGCAATCACCCTGACCCTCAACCACATCATGGACGGCCTGGCCACGGACTGCTCCGTGTGCTCTTTCAAGCCTGTCTGCGACGAAGTCGAGGGAATGAAGGAGCTGCACTTTAAAAAAGGCGCGGCGCCCATGAACCTGTAAACAGAAAAAGCTCCCCTCACGGGGAGCTTTTTCTGCTCTTTACCTGCGCTCCAGCGTATACATGTCCGTGCGTCGGGCGCTCATAAGCGGCAGCTGCTCGCGTATGGCCTCCGCCTCCTCGCGCGTTATCTCGGCGCGGAGTATGCACTCCTCGGCGTCCGCGCGCTCTATAACGTTGCCCCAGGGGTGGACAATGATGGAGTTGGAGTAGCTGACGTAGCTGCCGTCCACGTCCCTGGCCGGGGCGCAGCCGAGGGTGTAGACCTGGCTCTCCACGGCGCGGGAGCGGAACATAATCTCCCAGTGCGCAGGCCCCGTGGTCATGTTGAAGCTCGCCGGGCAGAACACCGCCCAGGCCCCGTCCAGCGCCATAATGCGCGCCAGCTCGGGGAAGCGCATGTCAAAGCAGATACAAAGCCCGAGCTTGCCGAATTCTGTGTCAAAGGTGACTACCTCGTCGCCCGGCGTGAAGGTATCGCTCTCCTTGAAGTGCTGCCCGCCCTTGACGGCTATGTCGAAGAGGTGGCTCTTGCGGCAGCGCGCCGCAAGCCCGCCCTGCCTGTTGAACACGAAGCTGGTGTTGTAGAGCTTGCCGCCGTCGCTCTCTGGGATAGAGCCGCCGATGAGCCACACGCCGTTGTCACGAGCGGCCTTGGACAGCATCCGGCAGGCAGGGCCGCCGTAGGGCTCCTGGTTGGCGATAAAGCTCTTGTTCCGGTACTCGCAGCAGAACATCTCCGGCAGGCAGACAATGTCCGTACCGCCCTTCGCCGCCTCTGCTATCATGTCCCGCGCATGGGCGAGATTGTACTCCTTGTCGTCCGTGCTCGCGAGCTGTATAAGCGCAACTTTCATGCTTTGGCCTCCTTGCTTTCGTTTAGCTTATTTTATCGCAGCCGCCGCGCGCTTGCAACAGAAATATCATTTTGCGCTTGACAAACTCGATATTCGAGATTATACTGGATTTAGAAACTCGAATATCGAGATTGAAGGTGAAAAAGTGCCGCGCAACAAGTTTCAGACCCTGACCGAGCAGATGTTCTACGTCCTGCTGAGCCTGAATACCGAGCGCAGCGGCGTGGAGATACTCGACGCAGTCTCCGCCATGACGGCGGGGCGCGTGTCGGTGGGCTCAGGTACGCTGTACAACCTCCTGGAGCAGTTCGTGTACGCGGGCTTCATCTGTGAGACGCGCGTCGAGGGGCGTCGGCGCAGCTACGTGCTGACGGAGCTGGGCCGCGAGACGCTGAGAAACGAGTACGAGCGCATCAGTGCGCAGTGCTCAGACTACCGGAAAATATTTGGGGAGGCGAGCCCATGAGAGATGTAAAACGCCGCATCGAGACCTACTCCTTTTACGACCGCAGCGCTATCTCCTCGCACCTCGAGGCCATGGCCGCAAAGGGCTGGCAGCTCGAGCGCATCACGAGCTCATTCTGGTACTACCGCCGCTCGGAGCCGCAGAAGCTGCACTATGCCGTGACATATTACCCAAGCGGCTCGGCCTTTGACCCGGAGCCGAATCCGGGGCTCGGCGAGCTATACGAGCTCTGCGAGCATGCGGGCTGGGAATACGTCACAGGCTTCGCTGAAATGAATATCTTCGTGAACAGCCGCGAGAATCCCACGCCGCTGGAAACTGACCCGGTCGTCGAACTGGAGACCATACACAAGTCGGCAAAGCGCCGCTTGCTCACGCCGTACTGGATACTGTTTGCCATATGTGTTGTCTTCGCATTTCTGGGGCTGGGCAAGCTGTTCACGGACCCCGTATATGCGCTTTCAGGCCTGTACAGCGTCCCGGCAGGGGTGTGCTCAGCCCTGTGCGCAGCAGCGCTCGCGGTTGAGCTCGTGGGCTACTACCGCTGGCGCTCCCGCGCACGCGAAGCCGCCGCGCACGGCGAGAGCGTTGAGACCAAAAGCCCGTATCAGGCGCTGCGTGTGCTGCTGATACTCGCTCTGGCAGCGCTGGCTGTGATGCTCCTGTGCATGTTTATCGTCGGAGACAACTACATGCGCTTTACAATATGCGTTATACTCGGCGTATATATCATCGGCAGCGCAATAATGCGCGCTTCTACAAAGCTGTTCAAACGCCGCGGCTCATCCAAGACAAAAACGATGGTGCTGTCTGTGGCGCTTGTGTTCGCCGTATGCTTTGCGCTGTACTCTGCGGCCGCCCCGACAGCGAACGACTTGGGCGAGGAGGTCTACAGCGCCGAAGAAGATTATGTTAACCAAACGCTCACTCTTGCAGCACTGGTCGGGCACGAGACGCCGGGCTATATGCCGTCCTGGTCGAAGCGCGAATCCGTTCTGCTGGCGCAGAGCTCTGTGAGGGAGTGGTATCGTGAGTCGTACTACACAGACAGCAGCGAGGACATAGGCGACCTCGAATATACAACGACCTTTGTAAAGCTCCCCGCCCTGTACGGCTTCTGTGAACGCTCCCTGTCGCGCGGCGGCGAGAGCGTCGACCCTGAGCCCTGGGGCGCCGACCGGGCTTACGACATGGGCGGCAACAGCTACACGCTCTGCTACCCCGGCAAGATTGTAGAGATAAGCCTCCCCTTCTCCCCCTCGGCTGAACAGATGGCGATTGTGTACGAAAGGCTCGGTAACTGAGTATGAATAAAAAGCCGGGATGTAGTGTGATTATGTCAACTTGCCCGTTAGCCCTGCTCGCTACCATTTCCAGCTTTCAAATGGGCCGCGTGGTTTACAAAAGCTATAAGGCCAGGCGCGATAGCGAAGAAACTGAAGATGCAATTAATTCCGGCGAAGAAACCGGCGCAAAGGAACCCTGAACACGGAAAAAAGGCCGGGCGGCAATGCCGCCCGGCCTTCACTCTTGCCTTATGCGCGCTTATTCAGGTATTCGCATGCCGCCGTCGCGGCGCTCGCGCCGTCCCCGGCAGCGGTTATTAGCTGCTTCACGCCCTTGACGCGGCAGTCTCCAGCGACGAACACACCGGGAGTACCGGTCTTGCAGTCCTCACCGGCGGTGAACCAGCCCGCAGCGTCCGTCTCGGCGAGGCCCCTGAACGCCTCGTTGTCGCTCTCGTGGCCAATGGCTACGAACAGCCCATCGACATTGAGCGTTGTCCTCTCGCCGCTCTCCACGTTCTCAACCTCGACGCCGCTCAGTTCTCCCTCGCCGAGCAGGCCGGTCACGCGAGAGTTCATTACGAGGTGTACGTTCTCCCTGCTCTTGAGCGCGGCGACGTTGGCGGCCTCTGCGCGGAAGTCGGTGCGACGGTGTATTATGTAAACTTCAGAGCAGGTGTTGGCCAGCAGCAGCGCGTCCCTGACGGCGGTGTCGCCGCCGCCGACCACGGCTACGGGATGGCCGGGGTAAAAGGCACCGTCGCAGACGGCGCAGTAGCACACGCCGCTGCCCGCAAACTCGTCCTCGCGCTCCACGCCGAGCCTGCGGTGACGCGCGCCGGTGGCCAGTATGACCGCGCCCGCGCCGTACTCGCCGTCCTCGGTCTTGACGGTGAAGCTGCCGTCGCCGACCGGCTCCACGCCCGTGACCTCGGCCAAATCCACCTCTACGCCCAGCTCAAGGGCGTGGCTGAGCATCTTGTCGCTCAGCTCCGCGCCGGAGACGGAGGGGATGCCCGTGAAATTGTCCACCCTCGGGGACTGTGCGATCTGTCCGCCGAATCCGTTCTTTTCGAGTATCAGCACGCTTCGCTCGGCACGGCGGGCGTAGATCGCCGCTGTAAGCCCCGCCGGGCCTCCGCCGACGATGATGATGTCGTAACGCATGGTGTTGCTCCTTTTAAATACCAATTTATGCTTATTCATAGGCTTCAGAAAAATTCACTCTTGTCGGGACAGGCGCGAAGGGGCGCGGCTGCGCACCACCGTACAGCGGGCGGCGCCTCGGCGTCCCGCTCGGCTGCGGCTGAAAATCCCGCCCTCCGGTTTAAGGTGAACAACGGCCCTTAGCCGAGCGTATGCGCTACGGGAAACCGGCCCGCTCACCAGCTCAGCTCGTACAGCCGGAAGGGGTGCAGGAACTCCCCGCATTCGTTCAGTGTACTGCAGAGCACTATTTCCGGCGTGTCCTCCATACCGAAGCCGCTCTCGTCTGGCGTGTCGTGCCACTGGATGAAGCTCAGCACGCGGCTGTGCCCGTTTTCGTCAGCAGGCGAGACCTCGCAGCGGAGGCAGCCGCCGCTCTTGTACCAGTCGCGCTCCGCCTGCTCCGTCCAGGGCCCGTCTTCCCAGCCGGGATAGTTGACGAAGGTGAGACGGCGAAGAAGCGGCCTGCGTATGCCGAGGGCCGGGTTTACAAAGTCTATGCTCTGATTTATGTTCCACGCAATCGGGTTATCTACATACAGCTCGCTCATAGCGCGCCCTCCGCTATCAGATTCCGCACTTGGCCATGTCCACACGGCCGTCGGGCAGGAACTCCACGCCCTCGGCCTCGAGCATCGCGCGCTGTACGCCCTCGCCGCCGAAGGCGAAGGCGCTCGCCAGCCGTCCGTCGGCAAACACGACGCGGTGACAGGGTATGACGCCCGGCTCCGGGTTGCGGTGGAGGCAAAAGCCAACGCCTCGCGCGCCGCGCGGGTTTCCTGCAAGCGCCGCCACGCGCCCATAGCTCATGACGCAGCCGCGCGGGATGCTCCGCACGGCTGCGTATACGTTTTTGGCAAATTCGGTCATGCTCTCACCTGCTAAGCGGGAAGCTTTGCCGCCCTGGTCTGCGGTGGTTAACGCAGGCCGGCTCGTCACCGGGCGGGCGGCTGTCGTCTACTGCGCGGCGAAGGCTCGCATTGTCAGCGGGCACAGCCCGCGGCGTACTGCTTGATGGCGCCCGCTCCGGCGTACTTCTCGAAACCGCCGTCGGTGGTGACGACCAGCGTGGGCGCCTGCTTGACGCCGAACTGCTTGGCGAGGTCCACGTTCTCCTCGGCGTTGAGCTTCTCATATGGGAAGTGCTGCTTGTCGAGCATGGTCACGGCGAGGCGGCAGTTGGGGCAGGTCGGCGTGGTAAAGAGGAGGTTGTGTCCTCCCGGCACGGGGCTTGCGCTCTCGCTGTTTGCGGCGCTCTGAGCGGCCTTAGGCTCGGCGCCGATGTGCTTGTCCAGGTCGTGCTCCTCGCCGCAGCCGCAGGCAGCGTTCTGAGGGTGCTTCACCGGGTCGAGGTGGCTGTGGCCCAAATCGTAGGTCTTGCGCTCCTTGTACTCCTGAGTCTTACCGGCGTTCCAGTTCTGCACCGGGCGGTAGTAGCCGGTGATGCGGCTGTAGACCTCGGCGCTCTCGCCGCAGTGCGGGCAGGTGAACTGCTCGCCGGCGAGGTAGCCGTCGTTCTTGCAGACAGAGTAGGTCGGGCTGAGCGTGTAGTAGGGCAGCTTGTAGTTCTCGGCGATCTTGCGCACGAGGGAAGCGGCGGCCTGCCAATCGGGCAGCTTCTCGCCCAGGAAGGCGTGGAACACAGTGCCGGAGGTGTACAGGGTCTGCAGCTCGTCCTGGATGTCCAGCGCGGCGAAGATGTCGTCGGTGTAGCCGACAGGCAGGTGGGAGCTGTTGGTGTAGTAGGGGGTTCCGCCCGGCTCGGCGGCGGTGATTATGTCGGGGTAGCGCTCCACGTCGTGCTTGGCGAGGCGGTAGCTGGTGCTCTCGGCCGGGGTGGCCTCGAGGTTGTAGAGGTCGCCGTACATTTCCTGATAGTCGGAGAGGCGGCTGAGCATGTGCTTGAGAGTGCGCTTGGTGAACTCCTGGCAGCTCTCGTGGGTCATGTCGGCGCGGATCCACTTGGCGTTCAGACCGGCTTCGTTCATGCCGACGAGGCCGATGGTGGAGAAGTGGTTCTCAAAGGTGCCGAGGTAGCGGCGGGTGTAGGGGTAGAGGCCCTCGTTCATCAGCTTGGTGACGACGTCGCGCTTTACCTTCAGGCTGCGCGCGGCAATGTCCATCAGCTTGTCGAGGCGGCGGACGAAGTCGTCCTCGTCCTTGGAGAGGTAGGCCAGGCGCGGCATGTTCAGCGTGACGACGCCGATGGAGCCGGTGCTCTCGCCAGAACCGAAGTAGCCGCCGGACTTCTTGCGCAGCTCGCGCAGGTCGAGGCGCAGGCGGCAGCACATGCTGCGCACGTCGCTGGGCTCCATGTCGGAGTTGATGTAGTTGGAGAAGTAGGGCGTGCCGTACTTGGCGGTCATCTCGAAGAGCAGCTTGTTGTTCTCCGTGGGCGACCAGTCGAAGTCCTTGGTGATGGAGTAAGTGGGAATGGGGTACTGGAATCCGCGGCCGTTGGCGTCGCCCTCTATCATGATGTCGATGAAGGCCTTGTTGACCATGTCCATCTCGGCCTTGCAGTCGCCGTAGGTGAAGTCCATCTCCTTGCCGCCGACGATGGCCTTCTGATCCCTGAGGTCGGCGGGCACGGTCCAGTCGAGGGTGATGTTGGAGAAGGGCGCCTGCGTGCCCCAGCGAGACGGGGTGTTCACGCCGTAGACAAAAGACTGGATGCACTGCTTGACTTCCTTGTAGTTGAGGTTGTCCACCTTGACGAAGGGGGCCAGGTAGGTGTCGAAGCTGGAGAAGGCCTGCGCTCCGGCCCACTCGTTCTGCATGATGCCGAGGAAGTTGACCATCTGGTTGCAGAGGGTGGAGAGGTGGCTGGCCGGTGAGGAGGTTATCTTGCCGGGGATGCCGCCCAGACCCTCCTGGATGAGCTGCTTGAGGCTCCAGCCCGCGCAGTAGCCGGTGAGCATGGAGAGGTCGTGCAGGTGGAGGTCGGCGTTCTTGTGGGCGTTGGCTATCTCGTCGTCGTATATCTCGCTGAGCCAGTAGTTGGCGGTGATTGCGCCGGAGTTGGAGAGTATGAGGCCGCCGACGGAGTAGTTCACCGTGCTGTTCTCCTTGACGCGCCAGTCGGAGGCGTCGAGGTAGCTGTCCACCACGTTCTTGTAGTCGAGGTAGGTGTTCTTCATGTTGCGCAGCTTCTCGCGCTGGCGGCGGTAGAGGATGTAGGCCTTGGCGACATGTTCATAGCCGCCGCGGGAGAGCACGGCCTCGACGCTGTCCTGGATGTCCTCCACGGCTATGGCCTCGTTTTCAATTTTGCTCTGGAAGTCGGCAGTGACCCTGATAGCGAGGAAGTCGATGATGCTGTCGTTGTATTCGGTGCCGGTGGCCTCAAAGGCCTTCTTTATGGCATCGCTAATCTTGTTGATGTTGAAATCGACGAGCTCTCCGTCTCTCTTTTTAACCCTGTACATCTTTTGTCCTCCTGTATGTATAATCGATTGTATACGTCATATCCCGCGCACCTGCACCGACGGCACAAGCGGCCTAACCATGTCCGCGAGCGCACG
The DNA here is from genome assembly GCA_900544765.1 of uncultured Eubacteriales bacterium. GTDB lineage: Bacteria > Bacillota > Clostridia > Oscillospirales > Oscillospiraceae > Scatomorpha > Scatomorpha gallistercoris. The sequence continues at coordinate 114,149 of UQWI01000003.1, forward strand.
CATCTCGGCCTCCGTAAAGCCCTCAAGGCCCTCCCCGGCTATGAGGTCGCCGGAGTCCTTGAATTCCTGTATGTAATACTCCCTGGCGCCCGCTATCCACTGCGCTATGCCCTCGAAGTCGGCCCTCGTGTGAAGGCCCTTGACCGCCGTGGTGCGGAACTCGTAGTCCACGCCGCAGCCCATGAGGTAGCCTGCGCTCTCGCGCACTTTGGAGATATCGAAGCCCGGTATACCCACCAGCTTGCCGTAGTTCTCCGGCGCGGCCTTGATGTCCATCGCCACGCGGTCGGCAAGCCCGGCCTCGACCACTTCGCGCAGCCGCTCCGGGAAGGTCCCGTTGGTGTCCAGCTTGACGCTGTAGCCCAGCGCCTTTATCTCGCCCAGCAGCCCGGCTATGCCCGGGTGCATCAGCGGCTCACCGCCCGTGACGGCCACGCCGTCAAGTATGCCCTGCCGCTTTTTCAAAAATGCAAGCACCTCGTCCAGCTCCATCGAATCCCTGGGCCGCTCCGGCAGCGCCAAAGAGGCGTTGTGGCAGAAGGGGCATCTCAAATCACAGCCCGCCGTGAACACCGTGCAGGCCACTTTGCCCGGATAGTCGAGCAGGGTCAGCTTCTGCATCCCTGCAATAAACACGCTTTGGTCCCTCCACTCTCAAGCAGGTCCCGGCCGCGCAAGGCGCGCTGCCCGGCCGGACATAAAAACAGGCCCGCCGGGCCGCACATCAAAGGCCCGCCAGCCTGTACACAACAGACATACAGCCCGCATCAAGCAGGCAAACTTAAGACGCGCACATGGGCGCAGTCCCACAGGCACCCAACTATAGTTTCTCATGGCCGGACCGAGCATTGACAAGCCTCCCGTTCCATGCATCCCGAGTTGCCCGCCGCTTCTCACCTGCGCGAGCCGCCCGTTTACACAGGCCGAGCCGCCCGCTCCATGCAGACCAGGCCACCCGTTCCATACAGCCTGAGCCACCCGTCACTTCTCGCCTGCCCGAGCCACCCGTTTACACAGGCCGAGCCGCCCGCTCCATGCAGACCAGGCCTCCCGTTCCATACAGCCTGAGCCACCCGTCACTTCTCGCCTGCCTGAGCCGCCCGTTTACACAGGCCGAGCCGCCCGCTCCATGCAGCCTGAGCCACCCGTCACTTCTCGCCTGCCCGCCCCCCATTCACACATATTGGGGAGGTCCCGGCGTCTGTATCACAATATATAGTGTTTGGGGTGGATTGTCAAGTGGCAAAGCTGCTAAAATCAATATTGGAACCTATCGTTACCGAATTGTAAATTATCTGTGTCCGGGTTGTTAACGCATCGGTTGTTACGTCAATCTGGCCCCGCCGTTTTGTAACCCGGAAACGGCCTTCGTCAGTTCAGCCCATATACTATATCACATCCTGCGCATTTTGTGCTTGCAATTTTCGCGCCGATAAGAGACAATAAGTAGTGCAATATGCTGTGGCCTGATGGGCCGCAGCACTATATATAGATTGAGGTGATGCGATATGAAAGGGCTCGAGCTTTGCCGGCTCTATTATGAAGAGGTGGGCGCACCCGAGCTCAAGGCCCGCTTTCCAGAGCTCATGTCCAGGGCCGCCGTGGGCCTCTCCGGCCAGGGCAGCGACTGCCTCGGCTTCGACGACGAATTCTCGCGCGACCACGACTACGGCCCGGGCTTCCTCATCTGGCTGTCCGACGAGGACTGCGAGCTCTACGGCGCACGGCTCCAGGCCGCTTACGACGCCCTGCCCCGCGAATTTCGCGGCTTCGAGCGCAAGCCAACCCATACGGGCGCACAGCGCGTCGGGGTCATGTCAACTTCGTCCTTCTACAGCTACTACATCGGCTGCCCGGGCGCGCCGGAAACCCTGATGAAGTGGGTGCGCATACAGGAGCATTTCCTGGCCACATGCACCTCGGGCGAGGTGTTCGAGGACGGCCTCGGCGAATTTACAGCCGTCAGGAACGCACTGCTGCCCTGCTACCCGGAGGACGTGCGGCTCAAGAAGCTGGCAGCCAGGGCGGCAACCATGGCCCAGTCGGGACAGTACAACTACTACCGTATGATGCGCCGCGGGGACGTGTTCGGCGCGCGCCTGGCACTGGGCGAGTTCCTGAACGCGGCCCTGAGCATGATGTACCTGCTGAACTTCCGCTACGAGCCCTTCTACAAGTGGCAGTTCGCCGGAGCAGAAGGCCTGGTTGCAATGGACAGCGCCCTGCCCTATCTGAAGGACATAGCCTCAGGCAGCACCCGCCGAGACGACGTAAGCATAAGCAATGACATCGAGGCCGTCTGCGCCATAGCGATAAAGGAGCTGCGGCTCCAGGGCCTCACAGACTCCGAGGGCGAATACATGGAACCCCACGCCTACTCGATAATGGCGCATATAGAGGACGAGACAGTCAGGAATCTGCACGTCATGGAGGGATGAATCCATCCCAAACACCGCAGGCTGCTGCGTAAAAGCTCACAGGAACATGGGGCCCGCGCCCCGTCTATACAAACAATGGAGGATAGATTATGGACAAACGTTACGAAAAAATAATAGCTTGCAGGGATTACGTCCGCTCTCGGACAGATTTTGTACCCCGCGTCGCGTTGGTGCTTGGCAGCGGCCTCGGCGGCTTCGCCGCGAATCTCGACGTAGTGTGCGAGGTGGCGTACAGCGACATTCCCGGCTTCCCCGTCTCCACCGTCCCCGGCCACGCGGGCAAGTTCATCTTCGGCGTGCTCGACGGCGTGAACGTCGTCTGCATGCAGGGCCGCGTCCACTACTACGAGGGCTACAGCATCGACGACGTCGTGCTCCCCGCGCGGCTTATGAAGGAACTCGGCGCGGAAATACTCTTTCTCACGAATGCCTCCGGCGGCGTGAACCCGGGCTTTGAAGCGGGAGACCTCATGCTCATAACCGACCACATAGCCGTGTTCGTGCCAAATCCGCTCATGGGTCCGAATATCGACGAGCTGGGCGTGCGCTTCCCCGACATGTCACACATCTACAACCCCGAGCTCTGCGACATCATCCGCGCCACCGCCGCCGAGAACGGCATCCCGCTTCGCGAGGGCGTCTACTGCCAGCTCACAGGCCCGAGCTACGAATCCCCGGCCGAGATACGCGCCCTGGGCGTCATGGGTACGGATGCGGTCGGCATGTCCACCGCCGTGGAGGCCATAGCCGCCAACCACTGCGGAATGCGCGTGTGCGGCGTGAGCTGCGTGTCCAACAAGGCCGCAGGCCTCTCCCCCACCCCGCTGAGCCATAAGGAAGTCCAGGAGGCCGCAGACAAGGCCGCTCCGCTCTTTACCGCCCTGGTGCGCGGCAGCATCGCCCGCATGGGCAAGTGAGCGCCCTGTTGACAAAGTGCTCAGATTTTGCGTCTCTTTTTTGCCATTTGACCACAATCGCGCGAAAACCACACAGCTGCATTGGCATTGTGGCAAAAACAGTTCAAATTTTTGTTGCTTTCCTATTTGGTTTCAACTATAATTGTGCTGTTACCTTAGCGTAATTGGGGATACGGATGACAAATGAAAAAGACTGCAATAGTTACTGACAGCAACAGCGGCATAACTCCTGCCGAGGCGGAAGAGCTCGGCATATACCTTGTGCCGATGCCGTTTTTTATAGACGGAGAGCTCTTTTACGAGGGCGTAAACCTCAGCCACGAGGATTTTTATTCTAAAATGGCCGCCGGCGCGGACATAAGCACTTCGCAGCCCACTCCCGGCGCCGTCCTGGACCTCTGGGACACGCTCCTGGAGGACCACGACGAGCTTGTGTACATACCCATGTCCAGCGCGCTCAGCGGCTCCTGCGCCACGGCGGAGGCCCTTGCGGAGGACTATGACGGCCGGGTAACCGTGGTTGACAACCAGCGCATATCCGCGACCCAGCGGCAGAGCGTTCTCGACGCCGTCTCCATGGTGAACGACGGGCAGGACGCAAGCCGGATAAATGAGGTGCTGCTGCGCGACAAACTCGAGGCCAGCATATACATCACGGTCGACACGCTCAAATATCTGAAGAAGGGCGGGCGCATAACTGCGGCAGCCGCAGCCTTCGGCACCGTCCTCGGCATCAAGCCCGTGCTGCAGATTCAGGGCGAGAAGCTCGATGCCTTCGCCATGGCCCACGGCATGAAGTCCGCGAAAAAGCAGATGCTCGACGCTGTGGAGAAAGACCTGGAGACCCGCTTTGCCGGGAAGAAGGGCGTGTATGTCGCCGCAGCCTACACCTGCTCGGACGACGAGGCCAAACTCTGGGCCGAGGAGATTCGCGCGCGCTTCGGAGAAAGGTTCAACGGCTATATCGCCCTGCTGTCGCTCTCCGTGGCCTGCCACACCGGCCCCGGCGCCTACGGCGTCGGCTGCGTCAAGATTGCGGAGTGGTGAGCCGCGCAGAAACTGCAGCGGCGAAGAAAAGCACAAAGCTTGCTGCCTGCCGCAGCAAATTTGTCACGGTTGGCTCAGGCGCAGCAAAAAGCGCCCCGCCGTTTAAAGGCGGAGATAAAAAAGACGTCAGACACGAGAGTGTCTGACGTCTTTTTTATTGTCGCAGGGCTGCCGGACGATTTGCAGGAAACAGGCCGCATAACGCAGAGCCCTCGGGCACAGGTTAGTACTAGTGCGTGTATGCGCTGATAAGTTTCAGTGCGGCTGCGAGGCGCTTCTTCTCGGCGCTGCGGTAGGCGACGAAATACTCCACCGTCGTACCCGGGTCCGAGATAGGCACCGCAACTCGGCCTTCGGTCGCGCCGTAGCGGCGCTGGACGCGGTCGGTGGTGAAGGCGGGCAGGCTGCTCGCGCGCAGCAGCTCGCCAAAGGCGTAGTCCTCCTGCTGCACCAGGAAGTGCGTGTCAGGCAGGCTCTCGAGCGTCCTTGTCCAGAAGCCCAGGTTGGGCCGGAGCAGCATAGTCTCGCCGTTCAAATCCGCCAGGCGCAGTTCCTTCTCTCCCGCGAGCGGATGGTTCATTGGCAGCAGGAAACAGAGCTTCTCGCTGCCGAAGGGTATGCTCTCCACCCCGGGCAGCTCAGGATGGCCCGTCAACACCACAAGGGAGTACGTCTCGTCCTGCACGCCGGAGAGCAGCGCGTCCTGTTCCGCGAGCCCGGAGGATATCGTCATGCCCGGGTAGATGCTGCCGAGTGCCGCCACGAGCTCCCATAGCGGCTCAGGCGCACAGGAGCCCACGCTCAGCGTGTGGCGGGAGCGGTCCAGCTGCCGGACGCGCGCAATCAGCGAAGCCGCCTCGCCAAGCAGCTTTTCGGCCAGCTCCGCAGCCAACAGGCCGTTTTCGTTGAGTTCCATGCGGTTTTTGCTGCGGGTAAAGAGCTCAACCCCTATCTCATCCTCAAGCTTGCGCATACTGCGGCTGAGCGCGGGCTGAGATATGAGCAGCTTCTCCGACGCCGCGACCAGCGTCCCCTCGGACTTGAACGTGACCAGCTTTTCCAAATCGTACAGCTCCAGCATATCGTCGCCTCCTCACCCGCATTATACCCCGGCGCCCGTTCAAAGGCAAGCGCAAGTATAACTTCAACGCATACTAACTTGTTCAAACGGCATTGTACTTTTGCGCCGCAGAGAGCTATTATCTTATCAGAAAACGAGAGAGGAAGATACGAAATGGTCTTTTACTTCACTGCGACAGGCAACAGCCTCTACGCCGCAAGGCAGCTTGACGCCAACATCATGAGCATACCGCAGGCCATGCGCTGCAGCTGCCTGCGGCGCTTCTCCGACGAGACGATCGGCGTCGTGTACCCCATATTCGGCCACCGCCCGCCGGAGCTGGTACAGCGCTTTCTGCGCGAAGTGGAGCTCGACACGCCATACCTCTACATCATCCCCACCTACGGCGCGCGGCACGCGAACGCCGTCGACATAGTTTTGGACATCTGCCGCGCATCCGGCAAGACCCCGGCGTATGTACACACGCTGCTGATGGTTGACAATTACCTGCCCACCTTCGACATGGACGAGCAGCGCGCAATGGATAAGCACGTCGATGAACAGCTCGCCGGAATAAAGGCGGACATCTCCGCGAGACGTCAGTATATAGAGCCGGTAACGGACACCGACCGTGAGCTGCACGCAAATTACGAGCGCAGCTATGAAGCCAAGCTGCCCGGAGGGACGCTCAGCGGCCTCGTTTACGCGACGGACAGGTGCATAGGCTGCGGCGTCTGCTCCAGGGTGTGTCCCGGCGGCTGCATAAGGATAGAGGACGGCCGGGCGCAGTTCGATTATACCAGCTGCCAGGCCTGCCTGGCATGCGCCCACGCCTGCACGCAGAGGGCCATCGCCCTCAGGATACCCGAGGTCAATCCCGAGGCCCGCTACAGGAACGAGCATGTCACTCTTAAAGATATAGTGTACGCAAACAACCAGACACGCAACTGAAGGAGGATTATCATGGACTATGTAACACTTCGCAACGGCGTTCAGATGCCTCAGGAGGGCTTCGGCGTATTTCAGATCCGCGACCTCGACGAGTGCGAACGCGTGGTGCTCGACGCCATCGGCGCGGGCTACCGGCTCATCGACACCGCCGAGAGCTACGGCAACGAGAGCGCCGTCGGCAAGGCAATCGCGAAAAGCGGCGTGAACCGCGCCGACCTCTTTATTTCCACCAAGCTTTGGGTCACCAACACCAGCTACGAGGGCGCGAAGGCCGCGATAGACCGCTCGATGGAAAACCTCGGCGTGGACTACCTCGACCTCTACCTCATCCACCAGGCCATGGGCGACTACATCGGCGCATGGCGCGCCATGACCGAGGCCTATAAGGAGGGCAGGATACGAGCCATCGGCGTCTGCAACTTCTACCCGAACCGCCTCGCCGACTTCTGCGAGACAGTAGATGAATTGCCCGCCGTCAACCAGGTGGAGCTCCACCCCTTCTTCCAGCAGGAAAACGCCCTCAGCCTCATGCGCGAGTACGGCGTGCAGCCTATGGCCTGGGCCCCCTTCGCCGAGGGCAAGCATGGCATCTTCACCCACCCGGTGCTGACCAAGATTGGCGAGAAGTACGGCAAGGGCGCAGGCCAGGTCGCGCTCCGCTGGAACATGCAGCGCGGCGTGGTTGTGATACCCAAGAGCACGCACCGCGAGCGCATGGAGCAGAACATCGACGTCTTTGACTTCTCCCTCACCGACGAGGAGATGGCCGAAATAGCCGCCCTCGACATCGGCCACAGCGAAATAATCGACCACACCGACCCCAGGCTCGTGCAGGGCCTGCACGGCCGCAAGCTTTAATTCAAGGAAGGAAGACAGACATGGAATACATCACCCTCAACAACGGGGCAAAAATGCCCGCCCTCGGCTTCGGCACCTTCGGACTTGCCGCCGACGGGACCGCTAAGCGCTGCGTCCTGGCCGCCCTCAAGGCCGGTTACAGGCACATAGACGCCGCCCACGGCTACCTCAACGAGCGCGAGGTCGGCGAGGCTATAAAGGAGAGCGGCGTCAAGCGCGAGGACATCTGGCTGACCACCAAGATTTGGCCCACCGAGTACGGCGACGCGGAGGCCGCTGTCGACCGGGCGCTCGAGCGCCTCGGCACCGAGTACCTCGACCTCGTCTACCTGCACCACTTCCTCGGCGACGTCAAAGCGGGCTGGAAGGGCCTCGAGAGCGCCGTCCGCCACGGCAAGGTCCGCAGCATCGGCATCAGCAACTTCGAGCGCAGCGACGAGTACAAGACCTTCTTCGAGAGTATAGATATAACCCCCGACATCGCCCAGATGGAGCGCCACATCACCTTCACCCCCGACGCCTACGCTGCCGACCTCAGGAGCCGCGGCATAGCCTGCGAAGCCTGGTTCCCGCTGGGCGGCACCGTGAGCCGGAAGGCGCAGCTGAGCCTGCCCGAAGTGCAGCAGGTAGCCGAAAAGCACGGCAAGACCGGCGCGCAGGTACTGCTCCGCTGGCAGCTGCAGACCGGCTTCGCGGCTGTCCCCGGCAGCGCAAACGAGGCTCATATAGCCGAGAACCTCGACATTTTCGACTTCACGCTCGACGAGGCCGACCTCGCCGCGCTCGCAAAGGCCAACAGCGGCAAGCGCGTGTTCGACGTCCCCCTGAGCGCCCAGACAGATATGATTATGGGCTTCAAGTTCAACGACTGAATAATATAACAAAAGCGCCCGCTCTCAGGACGAGAGCGGGCGCCTTTTGCTGCCGGCATGCGTAAATGGCGTTGCGGCGCTGCCGTCCATGTGATACTATTGATATGTCCCTGGCCGATAGCTACAGATATTAGGAGATACACGCTATGAAAAACGGAAAAAGAAAACCTTTATTATGGACATTGGTTGGCGTTGTATGCGCTGCCGCGCTTGCTTTAACAGCTTTTTTGATAACGGATCGAGCCGGCGGAGAAATTGGCTTTGACGCAGTTATTATCTCAGTTGAAGGCGATTGGATAACTGCCGATGTAACTGACGACGGTGCATCGCTCCTTAGCAAAAAGCTTCCTGATGTTATCATGTTTGACGCATCTGATTCTGGAGTGACGGGTTTGCGGCCGGGCGACCACATTCACGGAGATTACCTGTCAGGGACCATTGAAGGCAGCCGTGTAAGAGTAGTAGGTTTTGCGGAGGTCTCGCATTGATTTTTATATACGGAGCTCCTCAGGAGGGCATCAATATAAAAACCAGAGGGAACGCCTTGTGCGCCCTCTGGTTTTTATGCTTGCAGAATCCAATGATTCAGGTATGCATTCTCAGCTCGCCGCGAACACGCTCTCCAGCCAGGCGGCGTAGTCCTCTACCCAGTCTCCGTCTCCGCCGAAGCCGTGCGGCCAGCCCTCGAGCACAAGCCGCCGCACGGGGCAGCCCAGCCCGGCCATGAGCTCGTACTGCGCCTCGAACTGGCTGTAGAACGGGTCGCGTGTGCCGTAGCAGTAGAAGGTCGGAGGCAGCTCACCTGCCAGGAGATCGTCCTCATCCATGCTGGCGACGCTCAGCCGCCCGTAGAAGGAATAAATCATCCCCGCCGCCGAGGCGTGCGCCGTGACGTCGTCCAGCTCATCGGGGACGTAGTCCGGGTCGAGCGCCGTGGGCAGCACGTCCTCGTCGTAGTGCTGGAAGAACTCGCCCGCCTGTATGCCGCCCGCCGAGTAGCCCATGACAGCGATGTCGTCGGGGTCTATGCCGTAGGCATCCGCGTTTGCCCGGATGAAGCGCACCGCGCGCGCCACGTCCAGAGCGCCCTCACGCTGCGTGTAGGGCCGCAGGCGGTAGTCCACGATGAATGTCTGGAAGCCCAGCTCCCGCAGATGCGCCGCCGTGGGCAGGCTGTCGGTGTAATTGCCGCGGAACATGAACGCGCCTCCCGCCAGCAGCACTACCGCGCCGCGCGGCGTCACGCCCTCGCGCACGGGTATGGCCGTGACGTAGGGGCGGAAGCCGTATTCGTCGAAGTAGCCGCCCATGTCCGGTGAGAACTCCGTCACCGCCGGTACGTTCCCCTCCTCCCAGAGATAGAGCGCCTGGATGCGCGAGGTGTCCGGCTCGGTGTTCAGGACTGTAGCGTTGCCCTCAGGCTCGGGCAGGTGCCGGTTGTTCATCCCGCCCGTCCAGCTCTGCGCAAGCCCGTCGCCGTAGTCGTATGCCTCCGGGAAGTCGTCCGGTGTCGCAACTGTGGTTTCGGAGCTGCCGGGGCGGCGCTCGGTGTATTCCATAGGTACGCTCGCCTCCTTCGTGTGTGAAAACAGCCAGCCCATGACGGCGCTGTCGTGGGCAAAGGCCTGCCCTCCGGCGTGCTGGTCGCTGATGCCGTAGGAGTCGAAGAAGCCCTGGCCCCTCACGTCGAGGACCAGCAGCTCGTCTATCTCCGCGTCTGAAAGGCCCTGTGAGGCGTAGATGGCGCGCAGCTCGTTGTACGCAGCCGTGAGCGGCTCCGCCCCGTAGTAGCTGTCCTGCTCGCCGATGGCCATGTAGACCGGCGTGCGCGATGCAGCGAGGACGTCCAGGTCTCCGTCCCAGCGCGTGCTGGTTACCAGGCAGGCGGCAAAGAGTTCCGGGCGCATGCCCATGACGAGCGAGGCGGTCCCCCCCTCCCCCGCTCATGCCGTGCAGGTACACCCGCGCGGGGTCTATGTTGTACGCGGACATGAAGTATTCTACCAGCGCTATCGTCTGCCGCGTCGAGGTCTCACCCCAGTCATTGAGCTGCGGCGCGAGCACCAGCATGCGCTCGTTGTAGCTCTGCGCCTCAAAGCCAAAGTCCTCCGCCAGGTTGGCCCCCACGCCCTGGAAGTACAGCCCCTCGTAACCCGCGAGCGTCACAAAGAGCGCATAGGGCTCCGTCCCGTCATAGCTTTCAGGGGTGTAGAGGTTGTAGTGTATGTCTCTCTCTGCTGAGTGCAGGACGTTGTCCAGCACGAAGCCGCGCTCGGTCTCCGTCCCGGCTTCGACGTATGCGCCCGGCTCCGGCGTTGAGGCCGCTGCGGGCGCTTCGGCGGTTTGCTCCGGCGTCGAGGCCGGCTGAGCCGTGCCGCAGGCTGTCAGCGCAAATATAAGCGCAATCTCCAGGCATATCGCCAGCGTTTTGGTTATGTTCATATGTCAAGCCTCTATTCATGTTTTAGCGCGTTAAAGAATTTTGAAAATTTGAACGGGCCTTTCGCCCCCATCGGTCAATGCTCGTATGGGCTTACGATGCGCAGCATGCAAGATGTGGGCCCACCACCGCTGCCGCAATATACCAGGCAGCGGCCTGTTGCTGCCGCATTGAAAAGGCGGCGGGTTTCCCCGCCGCCTTTTGTCAGTCAAGCCTGTATCTCAGCCACATTCCTCCGCCGTTCAGCTGACGGCTCTCTATGAGCTCCAGCCCGGCGCTGCCGCAGCGGTCAAACAGCACGGCCCCGTCTCCTCCGTCTATGACGGGTGCCACGACCACGCTCAGTTCATCGACGCACCCGGCGTCCAGCAGAGCGCCGTTTATCAGCCCGCCGCCGGCGAGCATTATCCGGTCTATGCCGAAGAGCTCATGCAGCCTGCGCAGCCTCAGCTTAAAGTCAACACGGCTCTTGCCCGCGACAATGTATGAGATGCCCCGCTCACGCAGGTACTCAAGATACTCCGGCGCTGCCTGCTCGGTCAGGAGCTCCACGACGTGCATATCCGGCCTGCCGGGGCGGGAAAACGTGCCGCTCTGCCATCCTATGCGTCCGCGCGCGTCCACGGCGACGAGGTAGTCGCGCTCCCCGGCCGGGGCCTTATAGTCAGTGTAAGGCAGGAGCTGCTTTGGGCGGGAAAGCTCACCCGCTTCGCCGCCTGCAAACTCCATGGCAGTGGTCGTGCCGTAGAGCGTGGCAGTACAGCCAAACGTGCTGCGGAGCGCGCCATATTCCCTCCTCGCGGCTGCGCACCCGGGCTCTGCGAATAAGCTGCCGTCAATACGCCCGTCAATTGAGGCGAGCATGTGGCAGACGACGTAGGGGCGTGTCTCAGTCCTGCCCATCGCCGTACACTTCCTTTGCCATGCGCAGGGCGGCCCAGGCCTTTGGCCAGCCCGCGTAGAAGGCCAGCTGGGTCAAGGCCTCGGTCATCTCCTGCGCGGTGACGCCGTTGGCCTTGGCGCGCTGGATGTGGTGCAGCAGCGAGGTGTCGAGGATGCCGCTCGCCATAAGGGCTGAGACGGTGATGAGGCTGCGGTCGCGCGGCGAGAGCTCAGCCTCACGCGACCAGACCTCTCCGAAGAGCACGTCGTCGTTCAGCTCGGCGAACTTGGGCGCGAAGGCGCCCATCGAATCGCGTCCGACGGTAACTTTGTCCATAGGTATTCCTCCTTGTCACTTGAGCGCAGCGCCGTCGTGGAAGGCGCTGCCAACTTTTCCGCCCAGGACGAAGTACTCGTTGCGCACCCCGTCGTAGCTTATGGGCGCAAGCTTGGCCACGTCCGGTTTACCGTCGGCGGCAAGCGCAGACTCGTCCACGCTGATATTGACTATGCGGCCTATCACATTGCCGTCCTCGTTGACCTTGACCAGCTTGCACTCGAGCGCCATGGGCAGTTCTGTGATGACGGGCGCGTCTACGAGGGCGCTCTTCACGGTGTGCAGCCCGGCCTTCGAGAGCTTATCCGCCTCGTTATGGGCGCTGACCAGGCCGACATAGTCCGCCTCGCGCAGATGCGCCCTGTCGGCAAAGCTAACGGTGAAGGCCTTGCGCTCCACAATGTTGTCAAAGGTCTTGTGGCCGTGGCTCAGGCACAGCTCAACCATGTCGGCTTCGTACAGCCCGCCCCAGGCGGCGGTCATGGCGTCGGCCTTGCCATCGCCGTCATAGCTGGCGATGACCAGCACGGGCATGGGATAAAACCAGGGTTTGGAACCGAAATCCTTACGCATTGTTCCTCTCTCCTTTTCAGTCTATGGATATGAGCTCGTACTCCCTGGAGCCAAAGCCGAGCTCTGCGGCGGCCTCAATAGTGTGGATGCCGTTGCGGGAGTTCACACGCTCCATGAAGTGCTCCCTGCCCGGGTCGTCTGAGTTCATGACCAGATCCATGCAGGCCTGGTCGATGGCAACGGGGTCGGTCGAGGCGAGGATGCCGATGTCCGCCATGCAGGGGGCCTCGGCGTCGGAGCAGCAGTCGCAGTCAACAGAGAGATTCTTCATGACGTTTACGAATGCAATCCGCCCCTCGAAATGCTTGCATACGCTCTCGGCGGCGTCGGCCATGGCCTCCGGGAACACCACATTGCTGGCGTGTACGTCCCAGGCCTCGTAGTGGTCGGCGCTCTTTCCGCCGGAGTGGATAAGGCTCTTGCCCGCGCGGGAGGCGCAGCCGATGGACAGCTGCTTGAGCGCGCCGCCGTAGCCGCCCATAGGGTGACCCTTGAAGTGGGCCAGGACGAGCATACTGTCATAGTTCAGCATATTTTTGCCCACGAGGTTCTTCTTGAGTATCTTGCCGTCGGGGATGTCCAGCTCCGCGTCCGGCCCCTCGGCGTCCATCAGGTCCACGTTGAAGTACTTGTTCCAGCCGTGCTCCTCTATGAGTTTGAGGTGGCTGTCCGTGTTGTCGCGCACGCCGTTGTGGTGCTTGTCGCCGTAGGCGGTGTTGCACTCCACTATGGTGCCGTTGACCTTATCGACCACGGGTTTCCAGAACTCCGGGCGCATGAAATACTGGTTGCCCTTTTCGCCAGAGTGCACCTTGACCGCCACCCTGCCGGGCAGCTCGGCGCCAAGAGCATCATACACCCTGACGACAGCCTCCGGCGTTATCTCGCGCGTGAAATATATCTTGGATACCATTTCTTTGCTCCTTTCCGGCTTTCGAGACGTTGACAAAATCAGAATTCCCCGTCCCATTCCCTTGGCGGGCTGGTGAACGCCCCGCCCATTAGGTCGTAGTTGATGTTGAAATACCTTCCGTCCTCGCCCTGATCCATAGCGCGTATCTGCTCCATCTCCTCGTCGCTCAGCTCAAAGTCGAACACGTCAAGGTTCTCGCGTATATGCTCCGGGTTCGTGGAACCGGGGATGACCGAAAAGCCCTCCTGTATGTGCCAGCGTATAATGATTTGGACAACGCTTTTCTCATGCGCTTGAGCTATAGCCTCGAGTGTCCCCTCGTTCAGCAGCCGCTGATCGCCGTGGCCCAGCGGGTACCAGCACTCCACCTGTATGCCGTATTGCTCCGCAAGCTCCCGCGTCTCAAGCCTCTGTGCAAAGGGGTGGCACTCTATCTGCATCACCTGCGGCCTTATCTCCTGCTCCATGATCGCGTTGAAGGCGTCCATGCGGTTGTCAAAATTGCTTATGCCCAGGGCGCGTATCTTTCCTTCACGGTACGCCCGCTCAAACCCCTGCCAGGCGCTGACGATCGTCTCAATGTCCCCAGCGGGATGGTGGAGATAGACGAGGTCTATGTACTCCACTCCCAACCTGTCGAGCATCGCGTTGACGGCGCCGTAGGCGTCGGCGTACTCGCTCGGCCAGAGCTTGTCGGTTATCCAGATCTCCTCCCTGGGAACGCCGCTGTCTGCGATGCCCTGAGCCACGCCGCGCTCGTTCATGTATCCGTGCGCGGTGTCGAGGTGACGGTAGCCTGCCTCAAGCGCGGCGGCCACGGATTCGCGTGTGGTCTGGTTCAGGATGCCCAGGTCGCCGCTCTCCAGGCTCTGTATCTGCGTTCCCAGGCCAAACCGCGGCATCTGTACGCCGTTATTGAGCGTGATAAGAGGCACGCCGGCGGTCGCGGCGATGTTGGACACGTCCGCCGGTCCGGTTCCGGGCGCCTCCGCCTCATAAGCAGCTCCGGTCTCCCGTGCTCCCGCCGCCGGCGTGGGAACAGGTGATACCGCATCCGGCGGCGCTCCACAGGCAGCCAGGCCCGCAGCCATCGCAAGCACGAGGAGCAGCGCAAATATCTTTCTCACAGCGCGGCTTTTCATCCGTTCTTCAGCTCGGTGCCGCCGTAGACGGCGGACATCTCCATGCCGTCCAGCGCGGCGTCCAGCTCCGCCACCTCTGCGGCGCTGAGGTTCACTTCCCCGGCGGCGAGGTTCTCGCGCATGCGCTCGGGCTTTCTCGAGCCGGGGATTGGGACGATGTGCTCCGGCCTGTCTATCATCCACGCAAGCGAAATCTGTGCGGGGGTGGCGTTGTGGCTTGCGGCGGTGTCGCGCAGCAGCTCCAGCAGCGCCCTGTTCTTCTCCACGGCCCCGTCGGTGAACTGCGGCATGGCCGCGCGGTAGTCGGTCTTGGCGTCGAAGGTCTGACCCTTGCCGTAGGCGCCGGTCAGAAAGCCGTTTGCCATCGGCGAGAAGGCCACGAAGCCTACGCCCAGCTCCTTCAAGGCCGGAAAGAGCGCGGCGTGCTGCCGGGCCATCATGGAGTAGCGGTTTTCGACGGCGGTCACGGGGCAGACGGCGTGCGCGCGGCGCAGGTAGTCCTCGTTGGCCTCGGATATGCCCCAGTGCGTTATCTTGCCCTCTTTGATGAGCTCTGCCATGACCTGCGCGACCGCCTCGGGCTCCACTGAGGGGTCGATTCGGTGCTGGAAATACAGGTCGATGTGGTCCGTCTTGAGCCGCTTCAGGCTGCCCTCCACGCTCCGGCGTATCGTCTCCGGGCGTGAATCCGGTATGAGCGGATAGGGTACGACGCCGCTCTCGAGGTCGAAGCGCAGGCCGAACTTACTGGCAATCACCACGTCGGAGCGCACATCGCGCAGCGCTTCGCCGACTATGCGCTCGTTGACGTGCGGGTCGTCGGCAGTACCGTAGACCTCGGCGGTGTCAAAGAAGCGGTAGCCCACGTCATAGGCCTCGCGTATGAGCTTTGCCGCCTCGCGCTCATCGGTCGCCGGGCCGTAGGCGTGGGAGAAGCCCATGCAGCCCAGGCCCACGGCGCCTACAGTGAGGTCCCTGCCGAGTGTGATGGTTTTCATCCTCAACACTCCTTACAGCCCGAGGCCTTCAACCCACTCGGCCACGTCGCTCTCGCTCACGCTGGAGCGGAAGCGCATGCCCTCAAGCCAGGTGCCGCTGCCCGCGGCCTGCTCAAGCAAAGTGCCGCTCTGGCCGAGCCCGGAGCTGGAGCTGGTGCAGAAGGGGATGACGGTCTTGCCGCTGAAGTCGTTGGCGGAGACGAAGCTGCTCACCGGCCAGGCGGCGATGCCCCACCAGATGGGGTAGCCGATGAACACGGTGTCGTAGCTGTCCCAGTTGGGCACGTCGGTGCTGACGAGCTCTATGTCGCGCAGGCTCTCATCCTCGTACTCCTGCACCACGCGGCTGTTCTCATCCGTCCAACGCAGGTCGTCGCCGGTGTAGGGCTGAGCGGGCTCGATGACGAAGGTGTCCGCGCCGGTGGCGGCGGCTATATATCCCGCGACGGCCTCAGTGTTGCCGGTCGCGGAGAAGTAGACGACGAGAGTGTTCCCTCCCTCGGCGTCCCCGTTCATGGGCTGCTCACTGAGTACGCTCGTGGGTTCGGTGGTGGATTCAGCAGTGGGCTCGGAGCTGGGCTCGGCGGTCGGCTCAGCTGTGGGTTCTGCTGTGGGTTCGGCAGCGGGTTCCGGGGTACCGGTCACGGTGACCGTCTCAGTGCCGCAGGCGGCCAGAGCGAAGGTCATTACAAGGGCGAGCAGCAGTGCTGTAAGTTTTTTCATAGTGATTCCTCCTGAATTGATGTCATTACAGCGCCTCACGGCGCGTGCAGCTGTGCGGCTTGGTTGAAATAAGGGGTCTTGCGTTTACATTTGCGCCTCCCAAAACGCCACGGCGTCGTCGAGCCAGCCCTCGGCGGCCGTGCCCGTGCCCAGGCCGAAGCCGTGGCCCAGGCCCGGATAGCAGTGGAACTCGGTGGGTATGCCCAGGGCGTCCAGGCGCTGCACCCTCCGTTGCATGACCCGCCAGTCTGCTATCCAATCGCTGTCACCGACGCAGACGAAGGTCGGCGGGTCCTCGGGCGTGTAGTCGCTGTGGCCGGTGTACTGCATGACGACCGTACCGGGCCGTGGCAGCTCTTCCCCTCCGAAGGCCGCCGGGCCGTAGGAGCCGAGCCAGGCCGCCATTCTCGCACCAGCGCTCCCGCCCCAGAGCGAGTAGCACTCGGTGCTCACGCCCAGCTCTTCAGCGTTGGCGAAGATGAAGCTGATGGCTCTGGCCAGGTCCTCGCAGGCCGTCTGAGCGCCGGGCCGGTAGATGAGCGCGAAGGCGTTATAGCCCCGGCGGCTGAGCTCCAGCGCGTGCGGGAAGCTGTCCTGCATCGCCCCGACGTAGGCGAAGGCTCCGCCCGCGTTGCACACGGCGAAGGGTGCTCCCTCCTCGCCCCTGAAGAAAAAGAGGCCGGTGTCCTCCTTTGCCGGGTCAGCAGCTTTCTCTGCGTCGGTGTAGATGTCATAGAACACCGTCCCGCCGGAGGCTGCGCGCTCGTGAAGCGTGTTGACTATCTCCACGGTCTCATTCGGGTCGATGTGACTGTACCAGGTGAGTCCTAGGGAACCGAGCGTGTCGCCGCTCATGTAGGCGCGTTCCACGGGAAAGAGCAGCCGCCCGTAGTCTCCAAAGACCGGGTCGTTTATGACCTCGTCTATACGAGAGCCGGCGGTGTACGCACCGCTTTGAGTATTCGCTGTGGTCATCGTGCCGCCTCCTTCGTTATCCTGCGCACCGCAGCCGTTCAAAGTGAATATCACGCAGATGCTGAGCGCTGCGGCCGCCAAGGCCCTTCCCTTCAATATCATCACCTCTCCGACGCTGATATTGTAAAACTCAAGCCGCTGAAAGTACAATGCCGTTTGCTGTATCTGCTATAACTTCAACGCATAGCAAACGTCACACAGCTTCAGCTGTGCGACGCAGGTTCCGGCAGGTGGCGCAGGGTGTAGAAATATATGCCGAAGGTTATGGGAAGCATCAGCGCTTCGATAATGGGCTGCGCCCAGATTAGGCCGTCCAGGCCCACGGCGGCGTCCATGATGAGCATGGTCGGGATGTACAGCACTCCCTGGCGGCAGAGTGTAATCAGTGAGGACTGCAGGCCCTTGCCCATCGCCTGGAGCGCATAGCTGGTCATAAAGTTGATAGCCGTCAGGGGTACGCTCAGGCAGGCCACGCGCAGGAAGCCCGCTCCCATGGAGCTGGTCTCCGGGTCGGGTATGAACCTGTGCACGATAGGCGAGGCGAAGAAGAAAAACAGCGCCACAAAGCAGGCGGAAATTATGAGCGACACCTTCCACGAGAAGGACGCCACGCCTCGCATGCGCCTATAGTCTCCCGAGGCGTAGTTGTAGCCGATGAGCGGCATGAAGCCCTGGCACAGGCCCATGGAGACGTTGAGCGGGAACTGGTCTATGCGCTTTACTATGCCGTAGGCGGCCTCGGCCACCGTGCCGTAGGCGCTGGCCAGGTTCATCATCACCATAGTCGCCGCGTTGCCCAGCGTGGTGGATATGGCCGACGCCACGCCGACGGAGAAAATTTGCCTGGTGAAGCGGAAGGTGAAGTACCTCGGCAGGAAGGACATGAAGGTGTGTCCTTTCAATCTTATGTAAACTACAGCAAAGAAAGCCACACTTGCCAGATTGGAAAAAGCCGTGGCTATGGCCGCTCCCGCCACGCCCATGTGCAGCGGGAAGATGAGTATTGGGTCGAGTATGACATTGAGTATGCCGCCGAACATCATGCCTATGCTCGCCTCGCGCGCGTGGCCCTCGCTGCGCAGCAGGTTGCCCAGCGAGAGGCTGACCATTGTCGGCGCTCCGCCGAGGACAACGACCCAGTTGAGGTACGTCTCCGCGTACACAATGTTCTCGTCCAGCGCACCCAGGAAGCGCAGAATAGGTCCCCGGAAAATGTAGGTGAGCACGGAGAAGAGGAGCGTCGCGGCGATTCCGCCCCAGAGTGCGAAGGACGAGACATATTTGACGTCGGCTTCGTCCTTTGAGCCCAGCATACGGGATATGAGGCTGCCCCCACCGAGGCCGAAGAGGTTCCCCAGCGCGGTTAGCAGGTTGAAGTACGGGCTCACGAGCGACACGCCCGCGGACATTGCGGGATTTGCCAGCTGCCCGATGAAGAAGGTGTCCGCCAGGTTGTATATCATGGTTACGACCTGGCTTATTACCGTGGGCACAGCCAGCTTTGCCACTGCGCGGGGTATGGGCATTTCTTCAAATATGTAGGTTTCCGAGCTTGTATCCATGCAAAACACTTCCTATTAGAAGGTATTACTCCCGTTTTGACGGAGGCATTGTAGTCCTGCGCCGGCGCAAGGTACATTGCCGTTTTGACACCCGCTGTAAGCGTCTGGCATAATGCTCCGCTCCGGCGGCGAAAACGCAAAGTCTCCCGGCCCTGTACGGGCCGGGAGTTTACGCGCTTACGGGTTCAATAGCTTATCTCCACGCCGTTCCAGGCGTCCATGATGAGCTGCTTGTACTCGTCTATGGTGGCCTTGCGCGGCGGGGCTCCGGCGCTCGAGCCGTGCTCGCTCTTGTCCTTGGAGTCGAGGGCGAGCTCTTCGAGAATCTCGTCGTTCATTTCGACGCCCAGCTCTTTATAGCTCTTGGGCAGGCCGAGGTCGTCTCGCACCTTCTGTATTGCGAGCACGAGGGCCTTTGCCTGCTCCGGCTCGCTCAGGCCGTTTACGTCAAGGCCCATAGCCCGGGCGAGGTCGGCGAGCTTCCTTGTGCTGCCGTAGAGGTTGAAGTTGAGCACATGAGGCAGCGCGACGGCGAGGCCCGTGCCGTGGTGCACCTGGTGGAAGCGCCCGCCGACAGAGCGGGTGATGCAGTGCGCATCGCCGGTGCCGATGGTCGTACAGGCCATGCAGCCGATGCTGGTCGCCAGCAGCAGCGCGCCCGCGGCCTCTATGTCCGAGCTGTCGTTGTAGAAGCGCACGAGGTTGCGGCTCATCAGCTCGAAGGCCTTCAGGCTCATGCTCTCCGTTATGGCGTTGGCCTTGGCGTTTATGTATCCCTCCACCGCGTGCGTGAGAGAATCGAAGCCCACGGCAGGGATGAGCCGCTGCGGCATACCCAGCAGGTTCTCCGGATAGATGATGGACACATCCGGGGCGGCCTTGGGGTCAAGGATCTGCGCCTTGGTCTGCTTTTCGCTGTCGACAATGGCCATGAAGTAGGTCACGTCGGCGCCGGAGCCCGCAGTCGTAGGTATCGCAATGCACGGCAGGGGCTGCTTCGGCACGGTGTTTACGCCGAAGTAGCTGCGGGTCTTGCCCCCGTTGGCCGCGAGCACGGCCACAGCCTTTGCAGTGTCAAGCGAGCTTCCGCCGCCGAAGCCTATCACCCCGTCGCAGCCTGAGCCGTCAAAGGCCGCAGCCGCGGCGTCAGTGGAGATATCGTCCGGGTTAGGCATGGCGCCCGCGTACAGGACATACGGCACTTCGGCCTCGTCCAGCGCCCGCAGCAGCCCGGCGAAGTTCTCGTGCTTCGTCATGCCGCTGTCGGTGACCACAAAGGCCCTTGTCACGCCGAGGCTCTCACAAGCCGAGCGCAGAGCGTCGGCGAGGTGGTGGGTAAAGACTATCTCCGTGCGGAAGCTGTAACTAAACTCGCGTATGGCCATGGCTCACAGGTTCTTGACGGCGAGGTAAGCCGCGCCGGTGGCGTCGCCTATGCGGCCGGGGTTGGTGCAGTCGCCGACGTGCACCACGCGCTCAAAGCGTTTCTCCAGCTCCTCGAGCATGCCGAGCTCGGGACGGATACCGAGGCTGAGCACGGTGGCGTCAACGGGTATCTCATAGGGGCCGGTGTGCTCGTCGACTTCGACGGCGTCGGCCACACCCGCGATGTTCTTGATACCCTCGAGGCCGGAGCCGATGTAGTTCTCCTGCACGGGCTTGACCACGATGGAGCCGTCCTTCACCTCGACGAGCGCGGTGTTGGTCTTTATCTCCGCTCCCTTGGCCTCCAGCTGGCGGCGGGTGCGGCGCACGTTATAGAAGTAGATGCCGTTGCCGACGATGGGCATCATCTCAACGATGATGACCTTGTTGCCGTCCTCAGCCAGGCGCTCGGCGGTCTCCAGGCCGGTCATGCCGCCGCCGACCACGGCCACGGTCTTGCCGGTGAATTTGACCACGCCGTTGAGCACGTCGAAGCAGGCGTAGCCCTTCTCGACGCCGGGGATGGAGCGCGGGACTATGGGCTTGCCGCCGCTGGCCAGTATGACCGCGTAGGGGTTCATGGCCTTGAACTCGTCGAGCATCTCGGCGGTTACCTCGGTGTTCAGGTGCAGAGTGATGTTGGGGTCTTTTTCAACCGTGTGGGTGTACCAGCGGATGAGGTTGTCCATGCGGAACTTGTTGGGGGCCTTGTTGGCGAGGTTCAGGCTGCCGCAGAGCTCGGCCCTCTTGTCGTAGAGTTCCACCTTGAAGCCGCGCTGGGAGAGCGTGAGCGCGCTCTGGATGCCCGCCGGGCCCGCGCCGATGACGATAACGGTGCCCTCGCCCTTCTCAAGCGGCATGAGGTTGTCCACCTCGCGGCCCAGCAGCGGGTTCACCGCGCAGCGTATCTGCGCCTGGTCGGCGGTGACGCGGTGTACGCACCAGTTGCAGGAGATGCAGGGGCGGATGTCCTCGGCGTGGCCGCTCTTGGCCTTGTTGCACCACTCGGGGTCGGCGCTGTGCTGACGGCCCATGACGACGAAATCACACACACCCTCTTCGAGCAGCTTCTCCGCCTCTTCCGGGGTCTTGACCTCGTTGGGGCCGTAGATGGGGACGTGCAGGACCTTCTTGAACTCCTTGAGGTACTCGTTGCGCCAGCCGCAGGGCATATCCGGCGCGCCGGTGCGCTCCTCGACGCCGACGGAGAAGTTGAAGCCGTCGATGCCCTTGCTCTCCAGGTACTGCGCTATCTCGAGCATGTCCTCGAGCGTGGGCTCGCCCTCCATGCCCTCAGCGTCGTAGAGGTGGATGCGGGCGGTGATTGGGAAGCTGGCCGGGACCTTCCTGCGAATCTTCTCCAGGGTCTCGACGATGATGCGGCAGCGGTTCTCCATGCTTCCGCCGTACTCGTCGGTGCGGCAGTTGCGAGTGGGGCTGAGGAACTGGTGGAACATGAACCAGTGTCCGCAGTGGAGCTCCACACCGTCGCAGCCGGCGCAGTAGGCGTGCTCGGCGGCGTTGGCAAAGGCGTCCTCAATGAGCGCTATGTCGTCCTTGGTCATCTCGCGGCAGGGAGCGAAGCCCCTCGCGGCCAGCTGCGGGGTCATGGCGCTGGCGGACATGGGAGTGTGGCCCTTGTTGAACTTGGGGCTGGATTTGCGGCCCGGATGGTTGAGCTGTACAAACAGCTTGCTGCCGTAGCTGTGCACGCGCTCGGCCAGGATGCTCATGGCGTGGCGGTCGTCCAAATCCCTGAGGAAGCACTGGCCGGACATGGAGACGCCGCCGTACTCGGGGCCGATGACGCCGACAAAGCCGACCTCGACGAGGCCCGTGCCGCCCTTGGCCTTGGAGGCGTAATACTCAATCGCGCGCTCCGTTATCTCGCCCGAGGCCTGGCCCAGGCAGTCGTCCATAGGGGACATTATGACGCGGTTGCGCAGCTCGCAGCCGTTTATTTTTCCCTTGCTGAAAAGTTTGTCGTACATGTTCATATCCTCCTGAGTGTTTTTGCCGTATTTATCGCTCCACCTTGACATATTTGTAACACTCAATTTGGGATATGAGAAGCCCGGGTATCCGATAGGGTTATAAGTGAATTTGATAACCCAGCAAAAAGCCGCCCGCCGTCTTGCATTGACGGCGGGCGGTGTGACATCAGCTGTTCAGTTTTGGCGGTGTGCGCTTCATTGCGGCGGTGAGGGAGCGCAGCAGCTTGCTGCCGCCCATGTTGCGGTTCAGCACCGCGCCGATACCGCGCTGCGGCTGGCGCAGGAAATAGTAACGGAAAATTTCTTCCTGTGCCTGCTCCGGCAAAAGGGCAAGGGCGGCGGCAAGCTCCGCATGGTATAGAACAGCGGTCTGGCCGCAGGCGTTAAAAAGATATTCTTCAAGCTGCTCCGGCTCGGCAAGCTGGACAAACTTCTCATTCATCAGATAGTCAAGGGAAACTTCCCGTTCCCACCTCCGGCGCAGATTCAAGATTTTATCTATGGCTGCGTGACGAATGACGATCTTACAAAAGGCGTTAAAGGTGTACTGGATATGCACTTTGTAGGCTTCATCTTCGGTCATGGAAATTCCCCCTCTCTGAATAATAGTGCGGGGCGGCAGCACCCCTTGCTGTCGCCCCTTGATTGCCTACCAGCAAAGGCGGGCGGGGCTGTCAACGGCGGCGCGGTACGCGCCGTTCATCTTGACCGTTGACTGGCTCGGCTGGCTTTGCTATTTAACATCATACATCATTTGACTTGTAAAACGCGATATAACCGGCTTCTGTTGGGTGGTCGGCAATTAAGCAGTTGCCTTCTCTTAATACATTAACGGCAATAAGCAAATCAGCTCCTGCGGCAATAAAATTAACCATTAGAGTAAGCAAAGACACTGTGCCAGGATATACGAAAACAAACAGTATGCTGCCTAATCCCAATATTACAAAAGGTGCCAAAACTCCAGTTAAGTACGATTTCTTTTTTAATGCCACCTTACAAGCACAACTTGGCATCATTGCGTTGATATTAAACCGAACCACATTCCAGCCTTTACCGCTTGAAATTGCCCAACCGATACCATGCAACAACTCATGTATCACAACTGAGATAGCAATAATGGCTATAAACATAATGTAAAAAGAAAGTCCGCCGACTTCTGACAAATGCGCTCTTTTAATTAAGAGAAAGCGATACAATAAGCCCAAAGTTATTACGAACGGGAGTGCATAAACAATTCCTAAAACCATTGCCTTTCCAGACGGAATTGTGACATCTTTTTCTCTGAATCCATTTGCTTTTAGGTCGGCTTGCACCCTGTTAAAATCCTCGTTTTCTTTTTTTGATTTCATAATGACACCTCCTGCTTAAAGCGTTCACTTCCACGCATACAGTATATATTATTTTGTTCTATATGTCAAGTATTTCTTACATCAAAGTGGAAATAAATAGCCGCCAAAGACGGCTACTTGTATTTGACAATGTGACGGATTACTCTCTGTGCCTTAAAATAAGTATTCCTACTATCTCAACAATTACTGTTATGTTGAAAATGAGCTGAATAGCGTTTACAGCTAAAAATGCGTTCAGCACAAGAACCTCCCCACCAGATGATTGCTGAACAGCAATATACTGCATATAATGGCTGAATAGCGTAGCACAAATACCAAAACAGATCAATGCCACGATACTCGCTTTTCCAATAATTTTCCTGCCGCGTTCATCTCGGCTGCTCTTACAGAAGAACAGAAACAAAAGAGCTATAAACAGCAGAACACCAATAACCATATTAACAAAAGTTGCCTGTCGATTAGACAGCAAGGAATAGAAGAAATCCTCCATTTTCTATGCCCCCTTAAAATCAAATAAATCTTCAATCGTAACATCAAACACCCTCGCAATGCTATATGCCAAGAGCATAGATGGGTTGTAACGGTTTCGTTCAAGCTGCATGATGGTCTGGCGGGACACACCAACCAAATCAGCAAGTTCCTGTTGAGTCATTCGTTTGGTTGCCCGATATATATGGATTTTACTCTCAAAAGTGTATTTACTTTTTCCCGCCATCTGCTCACCGCCTTCCTCTAAGATTTACTTTTTAGTATAACATATTTCTTGCTTTAAGTCTAAGAAATTTTTTAACGGAATAGGGCTGCTGTCTATCAAATTCTTGTGTGTTACTTTATGGCACATGAGCATCTGGGTCGGGCCCATCACGGCTGAGTACGGCTGGGACACCGACGCCGTCGCGCTCATGGGCAACGTCATGCTGGCGACCTTCGTCTTCGGCGTCACCATCGGCGGCATACTCATGCCCAAGTTCGGTCCCCGCGTCTCGAGCTTCATAGGCACGGTCTGCTTCGGCGGCTTCTTCATCATATCCGCTTATGTAACGAACCCCATACTCATGTACATCACCTACGGCGGCGTGGCGGGCATCGGCGTCGGCATACTCTACCTGGTCGGCCAGTTCGCGGCCTCGGCCTGGTTCCCCGACAGGCGCGGCCTGGTAATGGGCATCTTCCTGGCCATCTTCGGCCTGTCCGTCACCGTGTTCACCCCGCTCATCAACAGCATGCTCGGCTCCATGGGCGTGCGCAGCACGATGCTGATAATCGGCATCATGGTCGCCGTAGTCTGCCTTGTCGGCTCCTTCTTCATGAGCGCACCTCCTGCCGGCTGGACTCCCAAGGGCTACGTCGCCGCCACCGCCTCCGCGAAGCCCGCTGACGAGAAATTCATCACCGTCGGCGAGGCGGTGCGCACCCGCGACTTCTGGTTTGTGTTCCTGGCCTACGCCCTGCTGGTATGGCCCTATTCCTTCATCAGCTCCTACGTCGCCGTGTTCGTGACCGAGGAAAAGATGCTCACCGCCTCCGCCGCAGCCCTCGCAGTTTCCTGCACCGGCATAGGCAGCGCCGTCGGCCGCTTCCTCGGCGGCGCGCTGGTGGACAAGGCCGGGCCTAAGCTCACCTATCTCATCATGTGCGTCTGCTCCGTAGTCGGCTGCCTTGCGCTTATCCCTGCCGGCAGCAGCGGGCTCATCGCCGCGCTCTTCATAATTATCTGCATCGGCTACGGCGGACGCACCCCCGTCTACGGCATCATCTTCGGCAAGCTCTTCGGCCAGAAGTACGCCAGCACCCTCTACGGCTGGGGCACCCTCAGCACTGCCGTGCCGCTGGTCGTCGCGCCGCTGGTCACCGCCGCGCTGCGCCGCTCCACCGGCTCCTTCAACGCCGCGTGCATAGTCGCCACCGTCATCACCGTCATCGGCTGCCTGTTCTTCATGACCCTGCCCAAGAAAACCCCGGTGGAGCGCAAGTACGGCGATTGATATGTAATCAAGAACTCATTATAATAAGCAAAGGAGAGAACAAAAATGGCACTTGCAGCTACAACCTTCCAGCCCTCTACGATAGGCAACAGCGTGGAATACAAGAAGCTCGGCAGGAGCGGGCTCGACGTCCCCGGCATCTGCGTCGGATGCATGGGCTTCGGCGACCTCAACCGCTGGGGACGCCCCTGGCTCATCGGCCAGGACAAGGCCGACGAGGTGGTCAAGCACGCGCTCGACCTCGGCCTCAACTGGTTTGACACCGCGAACATGTACTCCATCGGCGCCAGCGAGGAGATACTCGGCAACGCCCTCAAGCGCTGGAAACCCGACCGCGACGAGCTGGTCATCCAGACCAAGGTCAATCAGAAAATGGGCACCGGCCCGAACCGCGCCGGCTCCTCCCGCAAGGCTATAATGAGCGAGATAGACCACAGCCTCAAGCGCCTGCAGCTCGACTACGTCGACGTGTACATCCTGCACCGCTGGGACTGGGACACCCCGATTGAAGAGACCATGGAGGCCATGAACGACGTCGTTAAGGCCGGCAAGGCCCGCTACATCGGCGCCAGCGCCATGTTCGCCTGGCAGTTTGAGAAGGCGTACATGACCGCCAAGATGCACGGCTGGGCCAACTTCATCACCATGCAGAACCACCTCAACCTGCTCTACCGCGAGGACGAGCGCGAGATGCTCTGGGCCTGCGACGACGCTGGCGTGGTCTGCACCCCGTACAGCCCAAACGCCTCCGGCTACTGCTGCCACCCCTGGGGCAGCAAGCACAACCGCAGCGAGAACGACTTCAAGACCGCCGAGAAGTACGCCGCCACCAAGGCTCTCGACGAGCCCATCGTCAACCGCATTGAGGAAGTCGCCAACAAGCGCGGCATCCCCATGGTGCAGGTCTCCCTCGCCTGGGTGCGCAGCAAGAACCCTGTGTTCGCGCCCATTGTCGGCGTGACCGAGCCCTGGCACCTCGACGACGCCGTCGCCAGCCTGAACGTCACGCTCACCCCCGAGGAGATTCACTACCTCGAAGAGCTCTACACCCCGCATCCCATCGTCGGCGCGCTCGTAAAGGGCCAGAAGTACAACGCCGGCAACGCCGCGAAGTGAGTTTTATCCCGCTCCGAGTTTTCCCGGAGCGGGCCTCAGTACCGAAAGGAGTACAAAATGAGCGTTTTTGACTACAAGTACGAGCGCGACTTCAACCCCATCCCGCCCGCCGAGGCCTCCCTGCCCACCGTCACCGCAGAGCGCTTCGTGAAGGTCAGCGACAAGCGCCCCTTCCACCTGGAGGGCGTGGTTTTCGACCGTACCGGCAGCACCATGTACTTCAACGCCACGGATATCGGCCGCGTTTTCCGCATGGACATGGCCACAAAGAAGGTAGAGGAAATCTGGACCGACCCCACCGTGCGCTCTTTCGGCGTCAAGCTGCACCGCGACGGGCGCATATTCGTCGGCTGCTTCCCCACCGGCAAGCCTGACAGCCGCGACGGCGGTATCATCATACTCTCCCCGGAGGGCAAGGAGCTCGCCTATATGTGCGAGGGCGTGCACGTCGACGACTTCGCCTTCGACAAGAGCGGCGGCTTCTACTTCACCCACTTTGTCGGCGACCTCTACAACCGCATCGGCGCCGTGTACCACATGGATGCGGACATGAAAACCGTCACCACCTTCGCAGACAAGCTCGCCGCGCCGAACGGCATTGCCCTCTCGCCGGACGAGAAGCAGCTCTGGATAACCGAGTACAACGGCGGCAGGCTCCTGCGTGTGCCCACCGGCGGCGGCTGGAGCAGCACTCCCTACGCCTTCACCGGCTACCACGGCCCCGACTCCTGCGAGACCGACGGCGACGGCAACCTCTATGTCGCCCTGACCTTCCAGGGACGCATCCTCATCTTCAACCGCGACGGCTTCCCCATCGGCCAGGTTCTCATGCCCGACCGCGACAAGGGCCGCAACCTCATCGGCACCCACGCCACCGTCCGTCCCGGCACCCGCGAGCTCTACATCTCCTGCTCCGACGACGAGACCGACGAGGGCAGCTGGATAATGAAGGCCGAGGCCTTCGCCGAGCCTAACATGAACGCTTTCCCGTTCACCTGAGAACCAGCTGGGCGGCGCATATTGCGCCGCCCATTTTCCAATGGAGGTAACAGCTGTGAAAGTACTGCTCGTAAACGGCAGCCCGCACGAGCGCGGCTGCACAAACGCCGCGCTTGAGCTTGTGGCCGAGGCACTGCGCGAAAACGGCGTAGAGGCCGGAATCTACTGGCTCGGCGTAAAGCCTGTAACCGGCTGCATAAGCTGCCGCAAGTGCGCCACGCTCGGCGGCCGCTGCGCCATAGACGACAAAGTCAACGAGTTCAAGGAGCTCGCCCGTGAGGCCGACGGCTTTGTTTTCGGCTCCCCGGTCCACTACGGCTCCTGCTCCGCCAGCCTCAAGGGCTTTATGGACAGGCTCTTCTTCTCCGAGCGCCACGGGAACAAGAGCGAAGCTTTCAGGCTGAAGCCTGCGGCCGCCGTAGTCTCCGCGCGCAGGAGCGGCACCACGGCCGCTCTCGACCAGATAAACCGCTACTTCACCATGTATGAGATGCCTGTCATCCCCTCGCGCTACTGCTGCGCCGTGCACGGCGCCAAGCGAGAGGACATCTATCAGGACGAGGAGGGCGTGTTCGTAATGCGCACCCTCGGCCGGTACATGGCCTATTACCTCAAGTGCCTGGAGGCGGGCCGCAAGGCGGGAATAGAGCCGCCGGCGCTCGAGAGCTACAGCACTACGAACTTCATACGCTCCGACCCGTCGATGTGCGGGTTCAAGGACTGAAAAGGAGCCGGGCAGAGCCCGGCTCCTTTTCACTAAAGCTTCGTATTTTAAAGTATATACGCAAGTACGGTAAACACAATGGTCATAAGGAGTATGCCGCCTATGCAGGTGCTGCCTCCCACGCCCCAGAGGAACTTCTGGTTTTTCTGTATGCATGGCCTGGTAAGGAACAGCGGCACATAGCCTGCCGCCGCCATGGTCATGAACGAGAACATGGCTGACATTGTGACGGCAGCGCCGTATACTGTGGGGTTAATGCCTATTGTCTGGCTGTAGGCGATGGCAAACGGCATCGTGAGTGTGCCAACTATAAGCCCGACGGCAGCGTTTGCGAAAAGATTCGTCGCTATAGTCGACACAAAGCATATCAGCAGCATAAATACTGGGAACGGCAGTCCGGAGAACACCGGCTCGAGCACGGAATTCAGCCAGCCGCGCACACCAAGCTCAGGATTTGCAAGCATCGACCCGATTACATTGAAGATGCAGACAGCCAGGACTATTCCCCAGGAAATTCCGCCTCGGAAAGTCTTTTCCTCGTTTAGCAGCGGCTTGCCGTCCTCGCGCAGGACGAAGAAAATCGCAAGAGCAAGTATAAACCATGTACACTGGTCAAAGGTGGCCATAGCCTGGGCAAAGGGGCTCTCGGCATCAACAAAGGCAAGCACAACAGAATAGGCTATAGCAAACAGGAAGATTATGCAGGCAATTATCTGCTTCCTCGTCATATGGAGCTTACCGCTGCCGCCTATCATAGTCCGGGCATCAAAGCGCCTTAGCTTTTCAACATCCACATGGCAGAGCTTCATAATTACTGAGAAAAGTGCAACGAAGGCGAGCGAAAATGCAATTATGGAAAACATATAGACCGCATAATTCAGCTCTATGCCGCTCTGCTCCATCGCGCTCAGGATTGCTCCGAATATAACCAAAGGCAGTCCCTGGAAAGGTATCAGCGCCATACCTACCGCAGCAGCCACGAACGATCCCAGAGACATCCAGCGGTTGAATTGACCCTCTTTGTCGTATTTCAGGTTATCTATGAGAGAATCCAGCAGCGCAAGCACAAATACTATGCCGCCTATTTTTGCGAATGCGCCCATTATCCATGATGCGCACAAAAACACAAAGCAGAAAAGATACGGCCTTCCATTCAACGCTTTACGTGTCAGCAACCATTTAGATATGAATTCACCCGCTCCTGTGTCAATTATGGTCTGGCACAAAACATACGCGAAAATGATCTGAACCACAGTGGAATTGCCGAAGGTATCCGCCATAAGTGAAGTGGGATCATAAATATCTGTCAGCAAAACGGCTATAAAGCCTATAAGCGACGGCAATACAAGCCCGAATTCAGAATTGGACAAGAGGAAAATTAGCCCAAAGAAAATTCCTATGGTCTGTATGCCTGTGCGACTTATGCCGCCCCATGATGGACAAACCATTCCAAACCCGAATATGAGGAACAGTCCAATAGCGAGTTTAACAATGTACTTAGCCAAATAATTGTTTTTTACTTCTGTGCCGGGCATTTCTCTCCCTCCTATTTCTTGGCGTTGAGTTCATCGAGCAGATCCTCTAGGTAACAATTGCTGTAGTAATCAGGAGTCAGATTCACAGCCCCATTTTCTGTTACGATATAAGTATTTCCATAAAGAAGTCCATCATTTTTCCCAACTACGCTCGGGTGCAGAGTAAGCACCATATTAGGAACAAGCTCCATTTTATTGGGCTCTCCTATGTCGATACCGTCACCCAGGTCGGCGCCCATACCGTGTCCTGACCATACACCGGCGCTGCATCCGCGCTTCTTAACGACGTTTGCAATCGCTTCGTCCACATCGCAGATTCTATATCCGGGCCTGAGCAGCTCTTCTGCCGCCGCCAGTGCCTCGTGTATGACCTGAAGGACCTCATAGGCTTCGCTTTCACAGCCCCTCTTCATAAATACCGGGCGTACAAGCTGCGTCCAGTATCCTCCGGGACCTGCAACCTCGCACGAGTACACGAACATGCCGTCATCCCTGACAGGCACATTCTTAGGCCTGGCTATGAAGGTATGCGGTTTCTCAGAACGTGTGAGCACAAGCGAATCCTCGCAGCCGTGCGCTCTCAGGAAGCCCTCTGCCCCGCCTATCAGCTCCTGCTCCGTAACTCCCGGGCGCAGGTTGCCGAGCACCCACTCGAAGGACTCCACAGCAATGCGTGACGCGTTTCTCAGTAAATCAAGCTCATATTCCGACTTAGGCGCCCTCAACTCCGTGAGTCTCTCTGTAATGTCTATAAATTCTGCACCGGAAGATTCCAACTCACGGTATATGGACACCGGTACTTGCGCAGCTTCATACAGTCCTACACGCGGCTTACTTCCATGCAGAGAAGAAATAAATCCCTTTACTCCCTCTACCATGTCTCCGCAAACAACGTTTTCTTCAGGCAGCCAGCTCATGGCTCTCGCATGGAACTGCTGCCCTACTGTAGGCACAATTAATGTAACCATACCGCCTTTGGGCATCCATGCAAAATCCCGTCTTGTAGTCAGCGGATAGTTTGTTGCATATTTGACCGCCATCTGATTGGCTTGCTGGGCGATCGAAGTAAACACAAGTCCATCCAATTTTTTCTCTTCCATCAATTGGTTGAACAACGCAATCCTTCTGTCTCGCTCTGCAATTTTCTTGTCCATTGTAGTTCCCCTTTCTTACTTATACCTGGTTTTTTAATTCGGCTTCCTCTGGTTATAAAATAATCCCATGTTTCCGGTTGGTCAAATTAGAATATTTAA
Organism: uncultured Eubacteriales bacterium; assembly: GCA_900544765.1. GTDB lineage: Bacteria > Bacillota > Clostridia > Oscillospirales > Oscillospiraceae > Scatomorpha > Scatomorpha gallistercoris. The sequence continues at coordinate 145,217 of UQWI01000003.1, forward strand.
TTTCTATAATAAGAAATTCTATTGTGCAATATTGCGGATTTTTCGTCTAAAAGCAAAAACTTATGCTATAATAGTGTTGTCCAATCCTATGACGCAAGGAGTGCCTGGCATGAACATTGAAAAAATCAAATGTTTTGTCGACATTGTTAAATTCAATAGTTTCACTAAAGCCGCCCAGGAAAACTACGTCACTCAAGCGGCCATAAGTCAGCAGATTTCGTCAATGGAGGCCGAATTAGGATTTCAGTTGTTTGAACGCAGTAAACGCGGCTTCACTGTCACCCCCGCCGGAAAGAGCTTCTACGACAGCAGCCTGCACCTGCTGTCTCTGTACAATCGCTCTCTTTCCAAGGCAAAATGCATTTCTGAAAACTTATCAGGATATATCTCACTCGGCCTCTGGCCTGGATTTAACCGCTCTCACATATACAGTGTTATCGACAGACTAATGTTGGAATACCCAAGTACACGTATTGAATTCCGCACGGCCACACCAACAGAGCTTAAGCTCAAACACGCTACCGGCAAGTTAGCTATGGCAGTAACTATGTACTATGACTTCTGCGATGGAACTGTCCCGGACGCCATAATTGAACCACTAGCTACCTGCGGATACAGGCTGTATGTCTCCGAAAAGCACCGGTTATCCGGTCGCGATGCGGTAACGGTGGAAGAAATAAGAAACGAGCCCTTTGTTGTCCTGCGTGAAAACTGTATGGGGCTTCAAACCTACAGCCATATAGTAGTAGAACAGATGCAGAACCATCACGGGCTGGAACCGGCCTTCGTCGTGCCTAACTTTGAAACCCAGCAAATGCTTGTAGCCACGAACCAGGCCGTCATGATACTCCCCAAGCTGTGTCGCCCTAACGACCCATCCTGCTTCAGGGCCATAGAGCTCGAGGACTATAACGAAACATGCACCTTCTCGGCTGTATGGCGCTCCGCTAACCCAAGCCCTGTACTCGTTTCACTTTCCGGCCTATTGCAAGAGCACTTCCGCTCAAGCTGTAGCCCCTAACAGCAGTCTTTAGCCTTACCTTCCATCGCTCTGCTCCGGTAGATGGTGCAGAACGTTTAAAAGCAAAACCGCCGCGGCGGATATGCCTCGGCGGTGCTTAAACGGCTCGAGTCTGGACTTGCAGTCCTGATAGTGCTAAAATACAGGCAAACTACGGAGGTGATACTGTGAAGCTCGGCCTTGATTGTGCTCCATGCAGGGCTTGATAGGATAGACTTGCGTGGAGCAAAAGACTTTACTCTGTCCCAATAGCCTTGCATGACAGGAAAGCAAACAGCATGCAAAGGAGTATTGAGATGAACTATAAAACTGTAGACTTAAAAAGCTGGGAACGCGCGGAACTGTTCACGTTCTATATAGAGCGTATGCGCATTGTAATGAGCCTGACGGCGGACATAGACGTCACGCCGCTGGTAAGTTTTGCGAAAGAGCGCGGCCTGAAATTCTACCCCGCCATGATATGGGTAGTCTCCAAGGCTGTCAACTCCCGTGACGAATTTAAATACGGCTGGGATGCCGCCAGAAACCTGATAAAATGGGACTGCATCTCCCCAAGCTACGCCGATTTCCACGCCGAGGACGAGAAATTCACGAAGCTGGTCACGGAGTACAGCGGCGACCTTTTTGAGTTCCACGAGCGCTTCCGGAGCGACCGGGAGAGATACAAAGACCTGCGCGCCGTTGCAGAGGCCCAGCCGGAAAACCACTTCGACGTCTCCTGCCTGCCGTGGCTGCGGTACAGGAGCTTTGACATGCATGTGTTTGACGAGGGGAAGTTTCTCGCCCCCGTGGTGACATGGGGCAAATATGCGCTCGAAGGCGGAAGGCTGACGATGCCTATCACGATGAGCATACACCACGCAGTTGCGGACGGTTTCCACCTGTCCCGCTTCTTCACGGATGTACAGGGCCTGATTGATTCCCTGCTTTAACACAATATTCAAGGGCGGCACTTCTGCCGCCCTTTTTTGCATGCTTGCTTCACTTTGACGGGTGAGTGAAACTGCGCTTTACCCGCCCTGCTTCCCCGTGTAAACCTGCACCTCATAATTCCAGTGCAGTATGCCGGACACAACTATAATCTGCACCGTAAACTTCGGCTCCACGCCGTATTCCACCTGCACCCTGTGAACCAGCCCGCGCAGGGTCTCTTCCCGGTTTTCTTCGCTGCAATTGGCGCAGAGGTATCTGCCCTTGGGCAGCACCCTCAGCCCGTCCACTTCCGTGTATCTGACGCACTCTGCGAAGAGACGGGTCAGGCCGTCCTCGGAGTATATCCCGGCCATGTCCTCAAAATAGAACTGGTCTTTCAAGGCGGGCGTGACCTTTTCGTAAAAATTGCCGAGGTAGTTCCAAAGGTTGTCCAGTGTCGGCACTTCCAGGGTGTCCGACAGGAGAATTACCCGCTCGGGTATCTCCTTTACCGCGGTGCCGGAGAGGTTCTCCCTGGCCTTCAGCTTCCGCTCGTAGTCAGCTTTTGCCAGCTGTATCTTAGACTTGCTGTATTGCAGCGCCTCCATCTTCTCGTCGGCCCTTTTCTCCGCCTGCTCCAAAAATGCCACAATCTTCTCAAGGTCGTCGTATTCCAGCACCTTTTTTATCTCTTTCAAGGGCAAATCCATCATCTGCAAAGCGTGCACCGTATTCAGGCGCACGATGTCCTGTTCTGTATAATAACGGTAATTCGTCCGCTCGTCCTTCTTGCTCGGCTTCACCAGGCCGATGCGGTCATAGTGGCGCAGAGCCTCGCTGGTCATATGGGCGGCTTTGGCGGCCTCGCCCACCGAAAAATATTTTTTCATTTCTGAAATTCCCCTATTGACTTTTGCGTTACACAAAGGTTTATAGTTCATTCTAGCATAAAGCCTTGCGGAAATCAATGGATTACAGCGCAGTTTAGGAGGAATGACTGCATGATAGAGCTGAACCAGGTGACGAAGCGGTACGGCCAGGCGTCCGTACTGAAAAACATCACCCTGACAATCGACGAGCCGGGCATCTACTGCCTGCTGGGCAGGAACGGCGCGGGTAAAACGACGCTTCTCAAGTCCATAGCGGGGTATCAGAATATTACCTCCGGCAGCATCAAGGTCGACGGCAAGGAGATAACGACCTCCACTTTGGATACGGGCGTCAGCTATATCGAGAACTTTGCCAAGCACTTCAACCTCCCGGTGCGCAAGCTGCTGAAGATTGCTTCCGAAGTGAACCCCAGCTACGATTACGACTTCGCCTCGGAAATGATGGAGCGCTTCGAGCTGGACGGGAAGAAGAAGTTCAACCACCTCTCCCTCGGCATGAAAACGATGGTCTCTACCATCATCTGCCTGGCGAGCAGCAAGGAGGTAATTTTGCTGGATGAGCCGGTTCTCGGCTTCGACGCCATCATGCGCGTGGAGTTCTACGACATGCTCACGGAGAGCTTTAAAAAGCACCCGCGCATAATCATCGTGTCCACCCACATCATCGAGGAAATTGCAAAGACTATCGATAAGCTCATTATCATCGACAAGGGCAGCATTCGCTTCTTCGACACGCTGCAATCCGTCGGGACAAAGGCGTTCAGCGTCAGTGGCTTGCAGCGGGACGTGGAGACGGCCACCCGAGGGCTGAAGGTCATCGGTCAGGACACCGTCGGCGGGCTTGTGACGTGCTGCATCTTCGACACCCCGCCGCAGGAGAGCGCGTCGATTGAAGTCCGTCCGCTGTCTTTGCAGGACTTCTTCATCCAAATGGTCGGACACAAGGGAGGTGCGAAAAGATGACGGCAATTTTTGCGATAATAAAGCGCCTGCTCGCAAGCAACAGAATAAGCTACATCGTCACGGCTCTGGTGGTTGTCTGCGCCACCTCTTCTGGCGAGACTGTGCTGAGCAACGGAAATTACACCTGGCTGCTGGCCGTATTCGCCCCCTTCTTCTTCGTGTTCTACGACTTCTCCAAGCTGATGCACCTGGGGGCGAGCAAGCGGGACTATTTTGCCGGCTGCCTTATAAGCTACGTCCTGCTGGCCTTCTGCATTTCACTGCTCAACACGCTTATACATTTAATAATAGACCCCGCCTATTCGGCGCAAACCGTCATCAACATGATGGACGTGTGCGGCTGGACGGAAAACGGTATTGTCGTCGCCGGTTTGCAGCAGATGCTCTTCCTGCTGCTTGTGATGGTCTTTCTCCATGTACTGCTGTCCATGCAGGCACACTGGTACGGCTGGCTGACGGATGCAATTCTGGTTGCCATTATCAGCGTTTTCACGCCGATTGCCTCGCTGCGCGCCGTACTGGGCCAGTTCTTCGGGCTTGTCATGTTCAACTCCAACGCCCTTTTGCACATCGGCATCTGCCTGCTGCTCAGCGCCGCGCTGTCCCTCGCCGGGCTCGTGGTTCTCAAGCGCAAGACGCTGTAGACGCGAGGTGCGGACATGATTCGGATTAAAGCGGTTGACGAGCAGAACATAATGGACGTGTGCGAACTGACGTCGTATCAAAGCTGCACCGGCGCGCCTGCGATGTGCCGGCTTTACTGCAACGCGATTTCCATAGCGGAAACGAAATACAATCCAGAGTTGCACCCCAACGCAATCTACAGCAACAATGCGCTGATTGGCTTTTTTATGTACGAACGCTCGGAGGAAGAGGCTGAGACGGCAATCATCTGCCGCTTCATGCTCGACGACAGGTTCCGGCACATGGGTCTCGAGGAGCAGGCCTTCGCGCATGTGCTGAGGGGTCTGAAGATTCAGGGCGTCAAAAAAGTCATCTCAACAGCGGATGCTGCAGATGAAGATTTGAAAGAGCTGTACCTTCCCTTCGGCTTTCACCCCGCAGGCGGTACAAGCAGAGCCGTATCCCGCTACGAATTGGAATTATAAGTTAGATTCATACAACATGGAGGAATTATTATGAAGAAAATCATTTCACTTGTACTGTGTATTCTATTAAGCGCTTTCGTTCTGTCCGGCTGCTCCAGCAGTGACGAACCCTTTGTGGAAAAGAGCTACACCCCGGACACGCAGGTCAGCGAGATAAGCCTTGACGTGCAGGACCGGGAAATCGAAGTGTCTCTGTCCGATGACAGTCAGATCCACATCCAGTATTATGAAAACAGCAAGGAGTTCTACGAAGTCTCCGTCTCCGGCGGCGTGCTGACCATGAACAGCGCCAGCGACAAGGCGTGGACGGACTACATCGGCATGGCTGCCCCCTCAGAGTACCGCAAGATATCTCTGCAGGTACCCGACAGCCTGCTGGACAGCCTCACCCTGGCCACGACGAACGAGGATGTTACACTCCCCGCCCTGTCCGTAAACGGAAGCATAAGCATTTCCTCCAACGGAGGCAACATCACCTTCGTGGACCTGGGCGTAGGGGACAGCCTGACGCTGAACGTAAAGAACGGGGATATTACCGGCACGGTTATAGGCGGCTATGACGACTTCGCTATTCAGAGCGAAATAAAGAGCGGCAGCAGCACCCTGCCTGACAGCAAAACCGGCGGCGAGAAAACGCTGGATGTCACCTGCAATAACGGCGATGTAAATATCGAGTTCGTAAACGGCTGAGCGCACGAAAAATCGGCAAGGGAGTACCCTTGCCGATTTACTTTGTGAGCTTTTAGCGCAGCACTTGACGTCGCAAACGAACGAAGAATAATACGGACCGCGCCTGTACATATAGCGAGGGAAACCATCACGGCTTTGCTCTGGAGTACATTCTTTGTTTGCATAGCAGCTATACTTTTGGTTTAATATTCTTTGGCAGCAATTCCTGCAATATTGTCCATCTGCGCACCGTTCACCCAGCGCCTGCATACCCGACTCAGCATTAGGGTTTCAGGGAACAGGAAAAATGATGCTCAGCGTATTGACAATATAAACAATAACGTTTACATTGAATATGCCGTGAAATAAAACAGGGTGAGCTATGGCTGCGGTAAATGTGAATATCAGCATTAGCTCAAACTTGCGGCTACAGCTTTAAGCGTTTTACAAAGATACAGCACGCGGCCGGCTGAGGCCGCTTTTCCAATGCGGAAACCAAGGAGGAAAACTATATGAGTACCATTGAAGTCGTGGTCACCGAAACCGCCTGCGCAGGAAAAGTTGACGAGCTCATAGGCCGCGTCCCGGAACTGGTCGAGGGGTGGACCAATCAGCTGACGGCGTGCGAATCCGCCGGACAGACGCTGTTGGAGCTGCCGAGCTTCGAGTTGAGCGCGAAGAATTCCAACAACTTTCAGGTCATCGGCATGCTCTACAAGGTAATCTACGATTTTCAACGCGAACATGAGCTGCCCGAAATCGTCCGCATACTGTGTGACAGTAAGGCCACGGCCAAGATGTACCGGCAGATATACAACTTTTACATCGCGCCCACCAAAGCCGATCGCTTGAATGACGGGGACTGGGATTGACACACGCCAGTTCATGGGAAAAACACGGCGTGAAGGCAAATACCGGCCGCGCAGCTGATGAAAGCGGCAATAAAAAACACCGTGGCCAAGCGCGCTTGGCCACGGTGTTCCCTATTTCTGAGCTGCAATTTCACGGCCGCGGCCTCCGGCAGACGGCTGCGCGTTATTCCGGGCTCTAACCGCCGTCCAGGCAAAAACGGCGGCGTTTTCGCAATTTCAGGAACGCGCGCGTCCCTTAAAGCCGGCCCTCTGGTCTCACTTCCTAAACACAAACAAATACTCATGCGCGATCAGCAGGAAGTTATACTTCACACTGTTGGTCTTCCAATAGCCGGTCGCCTTACAGTTGTGCTGCTCTTTGATTATAAGCTCTTTCAGCTGGAAGCCCGCGTCCTGGAAGATGCGCATCACCTCGAATGACATGGGAACCATGCAGCCCTTTTGCCTTGTGTCGCCCATGAGTATGGCGCAAAATTTACCTTTCTTGAGCACTCGGCGGCACTCTGCGGCTACAGGTCTCATCGCCTCCAGAAAATCCTTAACCTTTAAGCGGGATAAGTCCGCTTCAATGTCCTCGCTGTACTTGATAATATTGGCGTATGGAGGGTGCGTGCAGATTAGGTCAATACTGTCATCCGGAATGAAGTCAAGGTTTCGGGCGTCACCTTTTCTTATGTAAACTTTACCCTCAGCTCCATCATGCTCAAAGCAGCTCTTTTCTCTGCATCGCTCAAGCGCGACGTCGTTGACATCAATGCCTATGATATCGCGGTTCAGCAGCTTGGCCTCCACAAGCGTAGTGCCGCCCCCAGCGAACTGGTCGAGCACCAAGTCCCCCTCCTGTGAGTAGCGCAGCAGGATATTTCGCGGTATGTATGGAGACCAGTTCCCCCGCCATTTTGCGTCATGCGTAGCCCAATCGCCGCGTTTGGGGAAAGACCAATGGGTTGTCATTTCGAGCTCGAAATTCTCCGGCTCCCACTTTGTAATTCTCTTTGCCATCACTTGAAATTCTCTGCCTCAAGTCCAAATCTGCCAAGAAGTGCATTCATAGAGAACCATCTGCCGGCCTTAGTCGGATAATTGCAGTCCTCCTGTCCCCAGATCCATTTATATACCTTGAGAATTGCTTCGACCGGAATACCTACAGTATCTCTAAGGCACATCCTGCTCAGAACACAATCCGGCTCTTCCCCACGGCAGACACGGTACAGCGCTTCGATAAGCAAAACAGCGCTTTCCTTATCGTATTCATACTTTTCAGCTATGTCGTCGCTTATCTCTCCGTGACTAATCAGCCACAGGCTTTCTTCATAAGGGTTATAAATAAAAACCATGAAGTCGTTTCGGGACAATCTTCCGAAGTTACGCTTGCCTCCGGGCTTATTGATTGCAATTATCTCGCCCGTGCTTACACGCTCCACCTCATACAAAAGGTAAGGAATGTTCAGCAAATCATTTCTGAACTCATCCTGCTCTTTGTTTTCAATTTCTAAAGGTACTAGATTTGCTCTATATTTGAATACATTTTTTGCCACGCCAATCCCCTTCACCTAAATACTTTTGTAATGATGCCGTCCTCAAGATCTTTGATGTTGTATATGTGCTCCATGGCGTCAAAGGTCTCCTCAAGGTTGTGTCTGGCATTCATCCAGCCTTTGCCGTCGGTGAACCACACAAAGGTAAAGCCGCCGATGCCGTCTGTTTCGAGAGCCAGCGTTTTATAGCTGCGCGCGGTCTCGTTTAGCTTGCTGCCGCTGCTTCCGTAGAAGTTCGTCTCAATACCGTAAATCATACTTGGTGCCCGGACAACAAAGTCAAAGCGCTTCTCCATCTTGCCCTGATTGGAAATAGCGGAAAGATCTATACCCCACTTTCCCGTTATCTGGTGTATGTACATCTCTTTAAAGTAGGTTTCATCCCTTATGAATCCCGCTTTTTCGATAAAACGCTCGACCAGATCTTCCATGAGGTGTCCTCCGCGATTCTTGCGTCCGTTGGAGTCCAGCCCGGTTTCAACACCCGCCGCATAGTCGACTGTGTTGTTTATAATGTGGTTTTCCAGAAGATCGAAAAGGCCCGTTTGCCGCATGAAGTAAGAATACCGCTCCGGCTCAGCGCCCTCAGAGTCAAACTTATAGAGGACTCCTCCGTTTTCATCCTGGCAGTATATATCATTGGCCCTCACCGCTAAAAGCAGCGGAATGCACTTTATAACTTCCGGGTACTTCTTTATCAAGCTGCAAAAATCGGCTTCAATGCTCTTGGAGCCGATGAGCGAGTTCAGCATATTCAACTCGATTTTAATTCCGTCAATGTTGCGGTAAACCTTATCGAAATCAGTGTAGTAGCCGTAGTCGGCTATGCTGTTGCGAAAACTTGAAAGCCACTTGTTGAAGTCTCTGCGCATTTTCAGCCCCCTGTATCCACGTTTTTAGAAATTAGATATAAGTAATTCGCTTATTTTGCCCCTTGCGGCACTGTTAGAGTTAATCATTCTTGAGGCGGAAACCCTGCCAATTCTATAAGACGAATATAGCTTATCAAAAAAGTTGTCGTTTTCGTCCGCGTTCCTGGGGTCCGAATTGCTTAAAACCACTTTTGCACCTTTTGTACTCATTTCATCAAAGAACATTGCCAGCCTAATCTGCTCGCCGTCGTCAAATTCCCTTTCGCTGTAGGACGTGAAATTTGCCGTATCCGTCAGCGGCCGATAGGGCGGATCAAAGTAAACGAAGGTGTGCTCGTCTATGAAATCAGCAGACTTTGTATAGTCGCCGCAGGCTATTTGTACGTTTTTCAGCTTCGCAGAAACAGTGTGCAGGTTATCCCCATCGCAGATAAGAGGGTTCTTGTATGAGCCGATCGGCACGTTGAACTGCCCCTTGCGGTTAACGCGGTAAAGGCCGTTGAAGCAGGTGCGATTCAGGAAAATCATCAGCGCCGCCTTCTCAACATTTACGCCTTTCTCAAGGGCAATGGAGTTGAAACGCTCTCTTTTAGTTATGTAAACTTCTCGCCTTGCTTCCAGGTCCATCTTTAGATACTCAGTCTGCATTTTCTCCAGGCGATCAATAAGTTCATCGACGCAGTCCCGTACAGCCAGGTAAGTGTTGATTAGCTCAGCATTTATGTCGCTGATGTACACAGCCTCAAGCTCATATTTGCTCAAAATATCGAAAAGCACGGCCCCGCCGCCTACAAACGGCTCCGCGTACCTGGTTACATTTGCATCATCGAAAGGGTAATACTTCTCGATTTCCGTCAGCAGCTGTCCCTTGCCTCCGGCCCACTTCAGGAACGGCCGCACTTTAGGTACGCCTATTTTGGCGGCGCTCGTGTCTCCCGGCTTTTGAGCGCCATCCGACACGCCAAACGTGCGCCCCGCCGCTGTCCTGCCTTCGGCGCACGCCGACGCGCACCGCTGCGTAACGTCCCTCTTTTCACCGGCTGTTTTTGCAGACATCAATCCCATACAATTACCTCCATGGCATGAAAGCATTGTATTCTATATCGCAAATAAACGCAATATCAAATTTAGGTATTTCCCAAGTGTCCACCCGAATACCACGCGGTTGTTACGCCGTCTGCCGTCTTTAAAACCTCGCCGGCTCCAGTCAGGCGCTCCGGCCTGTTTCTCTTCAGTCTGGATGATTACAGGCACATGCGGAAAAGCTTCGCGTCCCGAATCCGGCGCACCTCCTATACCATCGACCCGTCGCTGGCTACCCATACCATCAGGGCAAGGCTGAAGGGCCTGCTGCCTGAAATCCACAGGCAGCAGGCCCTCTATACTGCTTGAACAATTTCTTGCCCAATTATTGTTTCGTTTTTCGGATCCGTTCCTTGCCGACGCCGTTTCTAATTTGGTTTACATAATAATACACTTCTTGGGGCAAACCTCGTGGCAGGTGCCACAGCCGATGCACTTCTCCTCGTCGAGCGTCCACGTCTTGGCGGCGCGGTCGACTGTTATGGCTCCGGCGGGGCACTTCTTGGCGCAGAGGGTGCAGTAGACGCACTTGCTCGGGTCACTGACGGGCAGGCCGTCGTCGCGCGGCTGCACGGCCGGGGCCTCAGGCTCGGCCCGGCAGGACTCGGCGGCGGGGGCCGCGGGCTTCTTGGGCGCGGGCTTCTTCTTGAGGTAGGTGCCCTCGACCACCAGCTCGCTCTCGTCGCGCGCCACCATGTGGTAGTCGGTCGTGAGCTCGATGGCGTTCTTGACGCAGAAGTCGGCGCAGTTGGCGCAGAAGGTGCACGAGCCGAGGAAGAAGCGGCGGGTTATGAGCTGCCCCTCCTCCGTATCCACGGCGGTGGTGCTGATGGCGCCGCCGGCGCAGACCCGCTCGCACATGCCGCAGGAGATGCACTTGTCGGCGTGAAAGACGATCCTGCCCCTGTAGCCCTCGGGAGCCGGGGCGTCAGCCGCGGGGTATTTCTCAGTGCTGGGCTTGGAGAAGAGCTGCGTCACGGCCTCTTTGATGAAAGGCAGCATTTACTTCGCCCCCCTTTTCTCTTTGAGTATCTTCGCCGCGAGCGCAAGGCCGTCGATGATGGCCTCCGGCTTGGGGGCGCAGCCCGCGATGGAGACGTCTATGGGCACGTATTTGTCCAGGGGACCGGCCACGGAGTAGCTGCCCTTGAACACGTTGCAGCTGCGCGGGCAGGAGCCGAGCGTGACTATGACGCGCGGTTCCGGCACCTGCTCTATGGTGCGCAGGACGCGATCCAGGCTCTGCACGGTGACGGGGCCGCTGACCACGACGATGTCTGCGTGGCGCGGGGTGCCTGCCAGCTTGAAGCCCAGCCGCTCGGCGTCGTAGCGCGGCGTGAGCACGGCGACAAGCTCTATGTCGCAGCCGTTGCAGCTTCCCGCGTTGATGTGGAAGAGCCAGGGCGACTTGCCGGCCGCCTTGTCGACTAACTTTTTAAACATACCGACCCTCCCTAGCAGAACCAGACCAGCAGCAGGCTTATTAGCGCCAGCCCGCTGACCACGGTCCAGAAGAATTTGAAGAGCTGCTCGACCCTGAAGCGCGCCGTTATGGCGTGCAGCAGCGACATGCAGACCAGCGTAACCACGGTGCAGAACGCCAGCGTTATTATGACGTCCAGCCAGAGCATGCCCGTCGTTATGCCGCCGAGGAACAGCGCGCAGAACAGCGCCGTCATAACGAACATCTTCACGGCGTGCGAGAGCTTGAACACCGCCAGCGGGGCGCCCGAGTACTCGACCAGGGGGCCTTCGCAGATTTCCGTCTCGGCCTCGCCCACGTCAAACGGCTGCTGTCCCACCTCGCAGGGGACAACCAGCAGCATGGCTATCGCAGCCGGGATCAGCCTCCAGTCGAGGATGAACGGGTCGAGGAGGTACTGCGCCAGGGTTATTTGTCCCAGCGAGAAGGTCACGCCCATCCCGGCTGTGGCGGCTCTGCCGACGGCCAAAAAAATGAGTATCAGCGGGAGCTCGTAGCTCATTATGGCGACCATCGTGCGCGACGAGCCCACGCCCGCGAAGGGCGAACCGGAGGCGCTGCCTCCGAGTATCATGGCCAGCGTGGGTATGGTCATCAGGTAGAGTATTACCACCGTGTCGCCGTTCACGCCGAAGGCCTGGTAGCCGCCGATGGGTATGAACAGCACGGTCACGACGAGGCTCGCCAGTCCCAGCCAGGGCGCAGCCAGGAAGGTGGTGCGCGCGGCCGTGTCCGGCACGATGCACTCCTTGCCCATCAGCTTGAGGAAGTCCCAGGCCGGCTGGGTTATGGGCGGCCCCTTGCGCTTTTGCATGCGCGCCACGACCTTGCGGTCTATGCCGGCCAGCCACAGCCCGAACAGGCAGGTGAACAGCAGCCCGGGGAAGATGAGGATGTTGACTGCGTAAATCAAGATGTCAATAATATCCATAGTCAGCCCTCCTCACAGTACGAACACGAAGCAGTAGGCGATTATAACGGCCGTCGCCGTCACGCCCCAGAGCACATAGTCGTTAGTCACGCCCGTGTGTACGCGCGACACGAAGCCCAGGTAGTGCCTCAGATTGTGCTTGAAGCCCCAGAAGAGGTCACCGCCGGAGATGTGCGAATACTCGGCCTGCTCGCCGCCGAAGAACACGGCGTGCTTGCTGTCTCCCTCCTGCCCGGCGGCGCGGTTGGAGCGGCCCATGAGCGAGCAGAGGAACAGCGCGGCCAGCGCCACGACGAACAGGATAAGCCAGCTTATAGGCTGCCAGGCGCCTATCGCGGTCAGCCTTCCGTCCATGAGCGGGGCCGTGCTCGCCAGGTGTTCGGCGGCGTAGCCGCTGCCCATCGCGGTGTCGATGTACGGCACGGTGTTGTACACAGCGTTCGTGGCGGGGATGATGATGTAGTTGAGCATCAGGTTCGGGAACAGTCCCGTCAGCAGGCAGAGCGCGGCGAGTATCCACATCGGTATGCGCATACCCAGCGGCGGGTCCTTCACGTCGGCCAGCTCCGGCCGGCTCTGTCCGAAGAACACGCTGTGTCCCACCTTGATGAAGCTGGCCAGCGTGAGCACGCTGGTGACGACGCACACCACGGTGACGAGCGCGTAGCCTATGCTGCCCGTCTCCGCGGCCTTCTCGAACGTGGCCTGGTAGATGAGCCACTTGGAGTAGAAGCCGTTGAACGGCGGTATGCCGCTTATGGAAAACGCGCCTATCAAAAACAGTACCGTGGTCTTGGGCATCTTCCGCGCCAGGCCGCCGAGGTTCTCAAGGTAGGTGGTGCCGGTGGCGTACAGCACGCTGCCGGCGGTGAGGAACAGCAGGCCCTTGAACAGTGTATGGTTGATGGCGTGGTACAGTCCGCCCGCGATGCCCAGCGCAGTGCACAGACCCAGGCTGGTGAGGACATAGCCTATCTGGCTTATTGAGTGGAAGGCCAGCAGGCGCTTGAAGTCGTGCTGGTTTAGCGCCATGGTCACGCACACGAACATGCTCAGGCAGCCGATAAAGACCACCATTGTCTGCACGCTGGAGAGCCCCATCGTGCGGAACAGGAAGTAGCTCACTCGGATGATGCCGTACACGCCCGTCTTGGTGAACACGCCGGATATGAGCACCGAGACGCTGCTCGGCGCCGCGCCGTGCGCGTCGGCTGCGATGGGGTGGAACGGGAACATGAAGCTCTTGCAGCCGAAGCCCGCAAAGAGCAGGGCGAAGGCCAGCACCGTCGTGGGGTTGAGGTTGTCGGGGAGTATCGCGCTTATCTGAGCCAGGTTCAGCGTGTGGCACTGCGCGTAGACAAGCGCCGTGCCCAGCAGCGCGCAGGTGGAGCCTATGGAGCCGACCACCAGGTACTTGAACGCCGCCTCCCTGGCGTTAGGGTTCCAGGTGCGGAAGGCCGTCAGGCCGACCGCAGCGAAGGTCATGACCTCGAGCATGACGTAGATGTTGAAGAGGTCGCCCGAGAGGACGATGCCCAGCACGCCGCCGGAGAGCATCAGGTACAGCGTGAAGTAGCTGCCCCTGGCGTCGTCCTGCCTTATGTACTGGTAGGAGTAGAAGCAGGAGCAGGCCACGGCGATGGTGACAAGCAGGCCGAAGAACAGGCTCAACGCGTCGACCTCTATCGCTATGCCTATGGCGTAGCCCTCGACAGGCTCCCAGTTGCCCATCCAGTAGACGATTATCTCGCCGTCCACCATAACGGGCTTTACCAGCAGCGCGAGCAGCGTGAAGGCTATCAGCACGGCGCAGCCGGCTATGATGTTCCTCGCGCGCTCGTGCTTACCTACCAGCGTCACAAGGAAGGCGCCGACAAACAGCGTCATTATGGCCAGCACGGGGAAGTGCATGTAGACGTCGTAGTTCATCCGTGCAGCCTCCTTATCTCATGCGAGTCGACCGTGCCGTACTCCTTGTAGATGCGCACACACAGCGCAAGCGCCATGGCCGTCACGCAGGCGCCTATGACTATGCTCGTCAGCGTCAGCGCCTGGGGCACGGGGTCTACGAAGTACATGCCGCTGGTCAGCTCGCCGAAGGTGAATATGGGTGCGGTGCCGCCCTCGTTGAAGCCGATGGAGACTATCATCAGGTTCAGGCCGTAGTCCACGATGCCCATGCCGACGACTATCTTGATGATATCGCGCTTGGTTATCATAGCGTAGAAGCCTATGACGATGAGGGCTATAGCGCCTATGTAGTTGGCCAGCATCATTTGGACGCGCCCCCTTCCTCATGCTCGGTGGTGGTGATGGTGCCGTCGTGCTCGTCGTCCTCGCCCGTCGCCAGCAGGGCGATGATGAGCAGCAGCAGGAAGCCGACGCCCGTCAGCACCTTGAAGCCGACGGAGTAGTTCATCAGCGAGATAGTGCCGGCGCTCCACAGGTCGCCTATCTCGCCGCTGTCCCAGAGGATGTTGCGGCAGAAGTTGTATCCGGCGAAGATGCCCAGCATGGCAAACAGAACGTATGCTAGGGCGCCCACGGCCTCCAGCTTGTGCATGCGCTCCATGTTCAGCGCCGTGGCCACGCCTCGGAAGCCGTAGCCCAGGTAGAGCAGCAGCACGCCGCTGGCCGCCAGGACGCCGCCCTGGAAGCCGCCGCCGGGGCTGATGTTGCCGTGGAGGATGACGTAGAAGCCCAGCACCAGCGCAATGGGCAGATAGCTGTCCGCGAGGCTCCTGACTATCAGGTCATCGCGTTTCCAGTTCTTTTTCACTTCTTGCCGCCCTCCCATCTGTCGCGCTTGCGCCGGAGTATGACGGTCGCGCCGGTTATGGCGATGAGCAGGACGAAGCTCTCGCCCAGGGTGTCGTAGCCTCGGAAGTCGAAGACTATGGCGGTGACGTTGTTGACAGCGTGGGTCTTGGCCAGGTTCTCCTGGACCATGATGCTGGCCACGCCGTCGGGGTTCGACGTGTCGTAGTCCTCGGGGTTCTGCTGCAGCTCATACACGTCGGTTCCGCGCCCGTCGTAGGTGATGGGGATGTTGTTCTGCATATAGGCCACGGAGTAGATTCCGACGCCCAGGATGATTATGAGCGAGATAGCCATTATCAGCTTTTTCACTTCTCGTCCTCCCCCTTTCCGCCGGTCTTGCGCAGCGCCACGACGAAGATTATCGTCGTGAGCACGACGCCGACGGCCGCCTCGGCTATGGCCACGTCCGGCGCCTGGAGCATTATGAACTCCAGCGAGACGAAGGCGCCGCAGCCGGCCATGCATATGATGCTCGAGAGCGTGCGCTTGACCGTCACGGTCAGCACGGCGCAGACGACTATGCCGAGAATGATAAGCGTATTGAGGATGTATACCGGGGTTATCATGCCTGCTCACCCTCCTTTTCCACCGCAGGGAGCCCGGCGGCGGCTTCCTCGCCCGCCTCCGTCTCCGGCTCCGCACACGCCTCGGGGTCTGCCAGGTCGTCGATGACCAGCTCGCGCTGCGGCCTGATGCCTATCCTGTAGGCCGCGCGAGCTATCGCGTGCCCGCCGACGGGGTTGGCCAGCACGGTCAGCACGCCTATCACGACCACCTTCGCCGCGCTGCCCCAGCTGTGCATGACGAAGATGCAGTACAGCAGCGCGCCTATCAGCGTCAGCAGCACGCCCAGCGTGGTTATGTTGGTGGAGCTCTGCATACGCGAGAAGGTGTCCGGCATGCGCACTATACCCACCGCGCCGGCCAGGGCGAAGAAGCAGCCGCCGAGGATGAATATGTCGATGATAACTCTGAGCACGATGTTCATAGCGTCCCCTCCAGATACTTGCCGATGAGCACCTGGCTCAGGAAGCCCAGTATGGCGGTGACTATCGCTATGTCAAGGTAGATGCCGCGCCCGGAGTACATGGCCACAAGCACCAGCGCCATGTCCGTCAGCACGTCCACGCAGTCGCCCGCCACGACCCTGTCGGGGGCCGAGGGCCCCTTTATCAGCCGCCATATGACTATGAAGCAGCACAGCACATAGAAGATGGCAAAGTAAACAAGCTCGATCATTGCCATATCCTCCTCACCCATTTTTCCATGCGTCCCTTGATGGCGTCGCCGGCGGCCTCACGGTCCGTCTCCTGCACGTCTATCCAGTGGATGTAGTACCAGGTCCGGCCCTGCCGCTCGTCTATGTCCATCGTGATGGTACCGGGCGTGAGAGTGATGGAGTTGGCCAGCATGGTCTTGCCGTACTCGGTGGGGACGTCCACCGGGACCCTGACTATCCCCGGGTTTATGTTCAGCTTGGGGCTGAGCGAGCGCTTGGCCATGTCCCAGTTGGCCTTGAGCAGCTCCCAGGGGAAGATGGCCACACAGTACCAGATGAGGATGAACAGGTGCTTGCCAAAGAACCAGTACGGATGCTCGTGCACGAACCAGCGCGCCGAAAACAGCGCCACTCCCGCCGAAACTATAGCCCCTGCGGCCAGCTCCTGCCACGCGAACGAGCCCGTCAGCAGTATCCAGAAGAAGTAGCACAGCACGAACGTTGCCAGCCACGCGCCGAACGTCGTCTTACGCTTAGTCTCCAAATCGACACCTCCTATTTATTTACTCCACTTCTATCGAATCGATGTAAAACTCCCGGCCGTGCGTGAGCCTGTATCCGGCTCCGCCGCAGCCCGGGCACTCAAAGCCCTGAATTTCCCCCGAGTAGCCGCAGTCCGGACACTCTATGGAGGCGGGTATGACGCGGGTCGTGAGCTTCGCCCCCTCGGCGACCGTGCCGGCCGCGGCGGCGGGGAAGAACTCGAACATGCACTCCGGCACTATCCCGCTCACCGCGCCGACGGCGAGCGCTATGGTCTTCACCCGCGTGAAGCCGTGCTTTCCGGCCTCCCGCTCGCACACGCTCACGACGTTCTGCATTATAGCCAGCTCGTGCATGTCACCTGTCCAGGCAGGAGAAGCACGGGTCTATGCTCGCTATTATCAGTCCGGCGTCGGCCACGGTGTTGCCCCGCAGCATGTGAGGCACGGTGGGCGTGTTCTTGAAGCTCGGCACATGTATGCTCACGCGCTGGTTCATCTGACCTCCGTTGCCCACGACCAGATAGCTCAGCGCGCCGCGAGGCGCCTCGTGGCGGCCGAGAGCCAGACCCTCTTTTATCTTCGGTATCTTCTTGCCCAGGTTGATCGGCCCCTCGGGCAGGGTGTCCAGCGCCTGGCGCAGTATCTTTATGCTCTCCACGCACTCGAGCAGGCGCACGACCACGCGGGCGAACACATCGCAGCTGGGCCACACGGGTACGTCGAAGTCGAAGTCCTCGTAGCAGCAGTACGGCGCGTTGCGGCGCACGTCTATCTTCACGTTCGAGGCCCTGGCGTGCGGCCCCACCGCGCCGAGGCGTATGGCGTCCTCGGTGGTCATGACGCCCACGCCCTGGGTGCGCATGGCGATGGTCTTGTCGTTCATGCAGATGTCCACGATGCGCGCCAGCTCCGGCTCAAACTTGTCGAGCCTGGCGAGGATGTCGCGCCGGAGCTCGTCGGAAATGTCGCGCCTGGCGCCTCCGATGGTCACCATCGAGTAGTTCACGCGGTTGCCGGACAGCTTCTCCAGCGCGTCCATGATACTCTCGCGCACGTCCCAGGTGTGCATAAACATGCTGTCGTGGCCGATGATGTGGAAGGCTATGCCCAGCCAGAGCAGGTGCGAGTGCAGCCTCTCCAGCTCGGCGGTGACGACGCGGATGTACTGCCCGCGCTTGGGCGGCTCCGTGCCGTTTACGCCCTCGACGGCGAGGGCGTAGCTCAGCGCGTGGGAGTGCGAGCAGATGCCGCACACGCGCTCTACCAGCACCAGCGTCTGTATGGCGTTGCGCTCGGTACACAGCTTCTCTATTCCGCGGTGGTTGTAGCCGACAAAGACCTCGGCGTCCTTAATTACCTCTCCCTCGGTGTAGAGCTTGGCGTGTATCGGCTCCTCCAGCGCCGGGTGGTAGGGGCCTATTGGTACGATATAGCTCATTGCGCGGCCTCCTTTCTCTGCTTTCCGGCGATGTTCTCGTCGCGCTTTTCCACCAGCTCGGCGAGGGGCGTGACCAGGATCTGCCCCTTGCCCTGGGTCTCCAGCAGGTTCTCGGGCAGGAACAGCCGCTTGGAGGTGTCAAGGCCCTCGAAGTCTATGCCCAGCAGCTCGTTTAGCTCCAGCTCCGGCCAGCGCGCGGCCTCGTCGTAGACGTCCGCTATGCTGGGGACGCTCTGCTCGCCCAGCACATAGTAGGATTCCACGGCGGGGTCTACCGCATAGTCCCAGGAGATGCGCAGCTGCCCGTCCGTCTGCCAGAAGGCGTGTATCATGACAAGCTGACGCCCGTCATGCCGCATGCGCAGCGCGGTTGGGACTATCTCTCCCTTCGTTATCTGAATTTGCTTGTACTCCTGCATTTTGACCTCCTATTCATTTATTAGTTAAAGTGTGCAATATCGTTTCAAGCCGCTATATGCGGCCCTATCCTCAGCATATCCTGGGCAGCTGCGCGCCGGAGAGCTTCCTGAGCACCCTGGCCCCGCCGGTGCGCGTATTCAATATGACGCGCCTGCCCTCGGTGACGCGGCCTATGATTGCGGCGTCCGCCCCCAGGGGGTGCGACTTCATCGCGTCCAGCGCTGTCTGAGCCGTCTCCTGCGGCACGACGCACAGCATTTTACCCTCGTTGGCGCTGTACAGCGGGTCGAGCCCCAGCAGCGCGCAGGCGGCCGCCACGCTGCGCCGCACGGGTATGTCCCACTCGTTGAGCTCTATGCCCAGCCCAGCGCTCTCGGCGAACTCGCAGAGCGTGGTGGCTACACCGCCGCGCGTCGGGTCGCGCAGCACGCGCACGTTCGCGCCGGAGGCCAGCACGGCCTCCGCCAGGCCGTTCAGGGCCGCGCCGTCGCTCTTTACCTCCCCGTCCATCATCTCGCCGCGCGCGAGCATCACGGCCGTGCCGTGGTCTCCCGCCGTGCCGGAGAGCAGCACCGCGTCGCCGGGGCGCATGGCCTCGGGGGCTAGGCCGGGATATTTGACAATGCCTATACCGGCCGTGTTGATGTAAAGCCCGTCCCCCCTGCCGCGCTCGACCACCTTTGTGTCGCCGGTCACTATCTGCACCCCGGCCTCGCGGGCCGCCGCCGCGGCGCTGAACACGACCCGGCGCAGCGTCTCCGCCGGCAAGCCCTCCTCTATGATGAGCGACAGGCTCAGATACATCGGCTGCGCGCCGCACATGGCGAGGTCGTTCACCGTGCCGCACACGGCCAGCTTGCCTATGTCCCCGCCCGGGAACTCCAGCGGCGTCACCACAAAGCTGTCCGTGGAAAACGCCAGCTGCTCCCCTCCCGGGATGAGCGCTCCGTCGCCCAGCGCGTTCAGTGCGCTGTTGCCGAAGGCGGGGAGGATTATCTCCTCTATCAGCGCGGAGGTCTTTCTGCCCCCGCTGCCGTAATCGAGTGTTATGATGTCGTCCATAAGGGTCACTCCATGTACTTGTAGGCCGCCGCGCAGGCGCCTTCGCTGGAGACCATGCAAGGTCCCAGTGGGTCGTCGGGCGTACACACGCGCTCGAACATAGGGCAGTCCGCCGGGTGGATGCGTCCGGTTATTACGTCGCCGCAGCGGCAGGGCGTGGCCTCCACGGCCGGATGTATCGTTATTTCAAAGCGCCTCTCGGCGTCAAAGTCCGCAAATTCGTCTCTGAGCGCAAGGCCGCTGCGCTCTATCCCGCCCAGGCCGCGCCACATGTCGCGCCTCGGCGTAAACACGCGCTCTATGGCCTCCTGGGCCAGCGCGTTTCCGCCGCCGGACACCGCGCGGCCGTAGTCGTTGACCAGCGCCGGCTCGCCCCGCGCCAGCATGTCCAGCAGGTGGCAGACAGCCAGCAGTATGTCCTGCGGCTCGAACCCCGCGACCGCCGCAGGCAGGCCGTACTCCGCAGGCAGGAACGCGAACTCCTCCGCGCCCGTTATTACCGCCACATGTCCCGGGCAGATGAACCCGTCCACGTCAAAGCCATCTGCGGCTATGAGCGCGCGCAGCGCCGGCTCCACGCGCTTGAGCATGGAGAACACGCTGAAATTGCCTGTCCCCCTCCGGCGGGCCTCCATCACGGCCGCCGCCGTCCCGGGTGCGGTGGTCTCAAAGCCCACGCCCAGGAAAACGAACTGCCTCTCCGGCTCGGCGCGCGCCATATCCAGCGCGTCCATAGGCGAATACACTATCCTCACGTCCGCGCCGCGCGCCCGGCGGTGAGCCAGGTCGTCGCCGCACTTTGTACCCGGAACGCGGAGCATGTCACCGTAGGCCGCGATAGTTACGTTCTCACGCCCGGACAGCTCCAGCGCCGCGTCCATGACCTCGCCCGGCGTCACGCACACCGGGCAGCCTGGCCCGCTGAGCAGCTCCACGCCCTCGGGCAGCAGCCGCTTTATTCCGGCGCGGGCTATGCTCATCGTGTGCGTGCCGCAGACCTCCATCAGCTTAACGCGCTGCGCCGGCAGGGCGTTTATCCGGAGCAGGATGTCCTCAGAGCGCATTTTGCACCTCAGCCCAGGCCTCGATGTCCTCCAGCGCCTGCTTTTCCGGCAGACGCTCTATCGCAAAGCCCGCGTGGACTATCACATACTCGCCCACCTTCGGCTCCCTGATGAAGTCCAGGCGCATCCTCCGGCGCAGGCCCTCCACCTCTCCGACGGCGTCAAGCCCGTCTATCTCAACTATCTTCAGCGGCACCGCCAAGCACATAGTTTGCCTCCAATATCATAAGCTGGCCGAGCGAGATCCCCTCGTCGTTCGCCGACACTCGGCTGTGTGTATAGACCTCCAGCCCCCGCGCGCGCAGCCGCTCCGGAAGCCGGTTCATTATGTACATGTTCTGGAACACTCCTCCGGACAGCACCACGCGGTGAAGGCCGGTCGCGGCGGCGAGGCGGGCAAGCTGCTCCGCGGCTGCGCCTATGAGTGTGTTCATAAACCTTGCCGCTATCACGGGCACTTCGACGCCGCCGTCCAGCTCCGATACGAGCGCCCTGACGATCGGCCTCCAGTCGAGCGTGAGCATTTCCGCGTCATCGCACAGCTCGTACGGGTACGCTCCGCCCTCGCCGATGTTCGCGGCGGCTTCCAGCAGTATCGCGCCCTGCCCCTCGTACCCTGCCTTGCGGCGTATGTCCAGTATTGCCGCGACGCCGTCAAACAGCCGGCCCATGCCGGAGCTCTCCGGGCAGTTGACGCCGGTTTGCAGCATCTTCAACACGGTCTCGTATCCGTCCTCTCCGGCAAAGCGGCCGGTGTCCAGGCCTGAATCGAGCAGCAGCGCCAGTCCGACGCGCCAGATGCCGTCAATCGCCGCGTCCCCTCCCGCGAGGGCGACGGGGCGCATGGTCCCTACGCGTCTGAAAGCTTTGTACCCTCCGGCAAGCACCTCGGCGCCCCAGATACGCCCGTCCGAACCGTAGCCGGTGCCGTCCCAGATGAGGCCGAGGCAGTCACCGACCAGGCCGTTGTCCGCCATGCAGGCGGCCATGTGCGCGTGGTGGTGCTGCACCCTCAGCAGCGGCACGGCGTCGCGCTCCGCGCGCTCCTCGGCGTAGGCGGTGGAGAGATAGTCCGGGTGCATGTCGCAGGCTATTGCCGCCGGTTTTATGTCGTAGAGCGCCGAGAAGTGGTCTATCTGCCGCTCCCAGTTTTCCAGCGTCTGGACGTTTTTCAGGTCGCCCATGTGCTGGCTGGGGAAGGCGTGCGAGCGCTTGGAGAGGCAGAAGGACGCCTTCTGCTCCGCTCCGCAGGCCAGGAGCATGTGCTCCACCGGCACACTCACAGGATAGGGCACATACCCGCGCGAGCGCCGCAGCGGGTAATCGCGGCCGTCATATATGCGTATAAGCGAGTCGTCACACTTCGTGACGATCTCACGGTTATGCAGTAAAAATCCGTCGGCCACCCCGGCCAGCCCGGCCAGGGCTTCGGCGTTGGAACTGACGATCGGCGTCTCGGATATGTTCGCGCTCGTCATAACGAGGCAGTCTATGTCCCCGCCCATCAGCAAAATGTGCAGCGGCGTATACGGCAGCATCACGCCGACGCACGCGTTCTCGCTCAGGTGCGCCAGAGCGCTGGGGTCGCGCTTTTCCAGCAGGACGATGGGCTTTCTGTACCCCTCCAGCGCCGCCGCCTCGTCCGCGCTCACACGGCAGATGGCGCGCGCGCAGTCCAAATCCCGGCACATCACGGCGAAGGGCTTTTCGTCCCTGCGCTTGCGCGCGCGCAGCTCGCGCACCGTTTCAGGCTCCGGCAGGCAGGCCAGATGCATGCCTCCCAGCCCCTTCACGCACACTATCTCCCCGGCCCTGAGCGCGCGGCGCGCCAGCTCTATGGCGTCGCCCGGTACCGCCAGGCCGCGCCCGTCCAGGAAAAAGCACTTCGGGCCGCACACGGGGCAGCAATTCGGCTGTGCGTGATAGCGCCGGTCGCGTATGTCTGCAAACTCCGCCGCACAGTCGCCGCACATCGGGAAGGCCGCCATCGACGTGCTCGCACGGTCATAGGGTACGGACTTTATGATCGTGAACCTCGGCCCGCAGTTGGTGCAGTTGATAAATGGATATTTATACCTGCGGTCTTTTGGGTCAAGCAGCTCCCGCGCACAGTCAGCGCATATTCCGACATCAGGAGAAACAAGCGTCTCCATGCGCCCCGCGCGCTCGCTCTCTATGATACGAAAACCGCTTAAATCGCGGGCTTCCACATCGGCATACTTCACGCCTTCGATGAGGGCCAGAGGCGGCGGAGACTTTTTTAAGTCGTCCAAAAAGCGCAAAAGAGCCCCACGCGAGCCGACGAGCTCGAGTTGGGCCCCGTAAGAGGTATTCCGTATCCAACCGGAAAGTCCATATTTCTCCACCATCTTGTGCACATAGGGACGAAAGCCCACTCCCTGCACGATTCCCCTAATCTCAATCCTGAAAGCTGCCACCGACGCCACCTCACCGACCCAGCGCCTGTTATATCTATCCCGTTTATTGTACCACCTCAGCACGCGTATGTCAATAATTTAACATCATTGCGTCGCGTAAATTTTTGTGTGTTAATTTTGCACTTTCCGCATCCAACTTGTATTTAAACAGCATTTGAATTGGTATATTTTATAAAATATAGCTTTAATAGTAATTATGAGCTCCGCAGAAGCGCTAGCTATATATTGCCAAATATGCCGTTGGTAAGAACAAAGTTAATAATATAACGATGCAATTTTAGATTTTGATATGGCAATCGCTCTTGAATACCTGCAATTTCATAGTTAAAAACTTCCGTTAGTGCCGCTTTATTAAGCTCCACTGCCAACATGTCAGGCTGTGCCGGTTCTTATAAGAAGGTGCCTTTACGCTAAAAAGTAAAATGTTCGCAAATTCTCATCATTATGTAGCAGCGCATTTCCCCCGAAGCTATCCTAGGTATATAGACTCTTTCTATCTCTGTGCCGTAAGCTAACAGCGGAAGGTGTACCGCAAAATACATAAAAAAACTCGCCTCAAAAAATGAGGCGAGTTAAAAAACGTTTTTCCCTAACGTTTTGGTGGAGATAAGCGGGATCGAACCGCTGACCTCTTGAATGCCATTCAAGCGCTCTCCCAGCTGAGCTATACCCCCAGGTTGCGAAAAACGTTTATTTTATAAAGTTGTGCGCACTGGAATGCCCGGCAGTACCAGACAAGCTGTGCCGCAGTGGAGCTTCATTCGCTCCAGGCGGTGTGGCCTCCCGCGCGGTGCTTGATTATAATAGCAGAAGCTTCGGCATTTGTCAAGAAGTTTTTTCGAGTTTTTTATTTTTCTTTCTCAACGTAATTTCTGACGCAATGCCCGGCTAAGTGGGGCCGATGTCCACCCCTGCATATCCGCTTTGCGTGAGGCGGCGACCGGTGACGGCGCAGGTCCCATGTACATACCGCGCGGTACACCTCGCTCAGTGTGCTGGCTGCATGGGATATAAGAGCATATAAAAAAGCACTTGCGGACTAAACCGCAAGTGCTTTTCGCTGTCGTAAGGTGCTCATCTGAGCTTGACGCCGTATTCGGCCTCAAGCGCGTTGAGTATATCCGCAACGGCCTCGTCGGCGTGGCTGTCGGTGAGGGTCTGGTCCTCAGCGCGCAGGGCCAGGGAGAAGCTGATGCTCTTCTTGCCCTCGGGGATGTTCGCGCCCTTGTAGACGTCAAACACCTCGACGCTCTTGAGGTAGTCGCCGCCGGCCTTTTTGATGCACTTGGCCAGCTCGCCTGCGGTGAGCGCGTCGTCGCAGATGACGGAGATGTCGCGCATGACGGCCGGGAAGCGCGGCAGCGGGGTGTAATAGACCTCGGTGGTACGGCTCTCGAACATGGCCGGGAAGTCCAGCTCGGCGGCGTAGAGCTCGTCATTCACGCCGTAGTTCCTGGCGACCAGCGGGTGCACCTGGCCGAACAGGCCGAGGTACTTCCCACCGGCGTAAACTGCGGCGCAGCGGCCGGGGTGATAGCTCGGGTTGTCCTTGACGGGGACGTACTCCACGTCCTGGATGCGCAGGGCGTCTAGCAGCTCTTCAACCGTGCCCTTGAGGGTGTAGAAGTCCATGTCCCCGCCGTAAGCGCCCAGCGTGAGCACCTTGGGCTCGTCGGCCAGGCCGTCGGCGCGCTGCTTATACACCTTGGCAAACTCGTAGAGCTTTACGTCCTTGTTGCGATAGTTCCAGTTGCGCGCGAGCACTTCGAGCATGCTGGGCAGCGTAGTAGTGCGCATGCAGCTGGTGTCCTCGCCCAGGGGATTCAGGATGCGGATGGGGTCACGCTTCGGGTCGTTCTCCGGCAGGCGTATCATGTCCCAGCCGGCGGGGCTGTAGAAGGAATAAGTGATAATGCCGTCATAGCCGCAGGCACGGCAGACTTCGCCCAGGGTGCGTTCGGCCACCTGCTCGGGGGTGTAACCACCGGACTTGGTGCCGGAGTCCTCCATCATCGTGGCCGGGATATTGTCGAAGCCGTAGATGCGGGCAACCTCTTCGGCGAAGTCGTTCTGCGTGTACTTGGCGTCGATATCGAGGCGCCAGCTGGGAACAGTGACGGTGTTTCCGTCAAGCTTGAAGCCGAGGTCGGTGAGTATCTTGCGCATGGTGCCGCCGTCGATGTCGGTGCCGAGTATCCAGTTGACGCGGTCGACGTCCAGCTCACGCACCAGCGGCGCAGGGGGATTCGGGAACACGTCGACAATGCCGTCCACGACCTCGCCCGCACCCAGCAGCTCGACCAGCTCGCAGGCGCGGTTGACGGCCTGCATGGTCAGATAGGGGTCCAATCCCTTCTCGTAGTGCGCGGAGGCGTCGGTGCGCATGTTCAGCGCGGCGGCGGTGCGGCGGATGCTGGTACCGTTGAAGTTTGCGCTCTCGAAGAGGACCATCTTGGTGTCCTCGGTTATCTCGGAGTTCTCGCCGCCCATGACGCCGGCCAGGCCAACGGGCTTGTGCTCGTCGCAGATGCAGAGCATGCTGGTGTTCAGCTTGCGCTCGTTGCCGTCCAGGGTGCGGCAGGTCTCGCCCTCGCGCGCAGTGCGCACGATGATGTGGCCGCCCTCCACACAGGAGAAGTCGAAGGCGTGCATCGGCTGGCCGTACTCCATCATGACGTAGTTTGTTATGTCAACTATATTGTTGATGGGACGCATGCCCATGGCCGAGATGCGCTCGCGCATCCACTTCGGCGAGGGCTCTATCTTGATGTTGCGCACCATGCGCGCGGTGTAACGCGGGCAGAGCTCGGGGTTCTCGACGTCGACCTTCACGAGCTCGTTGATGTCGCCGCCGCTGCCCTTGACTACGGGCTCGTGGAGCTTGAGCGGCTTCTGGAAGGTGACGGAGGCCTCGCGGGCCAGGCCGATGACGGAGAGGCAGTCGGGGCGGTTCGGAGTAATCTCGAACTCCACGACGTGGTCGTCGCGGCCTATGACGGGGACTATGTCGTCGCCCGGCTTGCAGGGCTCCTGGAGGATGAAGAGGCCGTCCTCAATGGCGTAGGGGAAGTCGTGCAGCGTGAGGCCGAGCTCCTTGATGGAGCACATCATGCCCTCGCTGAGCGCGTCGTGGAAGGTGGTGGTGCCGATGGTCACGCCGCCGGGCAGGGTCGCGCCGTCGAGCGCCACGGGCACGAGGTCGCCGACCTTCTGGTTCTGCGCGCCGGTGACAATCTGGAGCAGCCTGCTGCCGCCCACGTCGACCTTGCAGTTCCAGAGGGTGTGCTTGCCGCTGTCCCCTGCGTCCCAGAGCAGGTCCATCTGCACTATCTTGCCGACGACGACGCGGCTTATGCCCTCGCCCATGTAGTGCGTGCCCTCGACCTTGCTGCCGGACATGGTCATGGCCTCGGCGAACTCGTGGTCGTTTTTCTCCTCAAGGCTCACATCTACGAACTCGTTGAGCCACTTTCTTGAAAGATTCATATATCAAATACTCCTTTACAGGCCTTAAATCTAGGTTGCAATCCGTCAGGCCGCAGCGGGGCGGCCGGTAGCTTTAAAACTGCTCGAGGAACCTGACGTCGTTCTCGAACATGAGCCTGAGGTCGGCTATCTTGAAGCGGCGCATTGCGGCGCGCTCAAGGCCCATGCCCCAGGCCAGGCCGGAGTATTTGCTGGTGTCTATGCCGCTCATCTCGTGGACGTGCGGGTTGGTGACGCCCGCGCCCAGGAGCTCTATCCAGCCCTCGCCCTTGCAGGTGGGGCAGCCCTTGCCGCCGCACTTGTGGCACTGTACGTCCATCTCGCAGCTCGGCTCGGTGAAGGGGAAGTGGTGCGGGCGGAAGCGGGTAACGGTGTCCGGGCCGTACATCTGTACAGCCATGCTGTGCAGCAGGCCCTTGAGGTCGGCGAAGGTGATGTGCTTATCCACAACCACGCCCTCCATCTGGTGGAACATCGGGCTGTGCGTCGCGTCGACCTCGTCCTTGCGGTAGCAGCGGCCGAACACGGCGGCACGAATGGGCATCTCGCGGGTCTCCATGATGCGCGGCTCCATGTTGCTGGTCTGCGTGCGCAGGAGCGTGCGGCTCTCCTCGTCAAGATAGAAGGTGTCCGTCCACTCGCGGGCGGGGTGGCCCTCGTCGGTGTTCAGACGGTCGAAGTTGTAAACAGACTCCTCGACCTCGGGGCCGTCGTCGACCTCGAAGCCCATGCCGACGAAGATGTCCTTGAGCTCGTCGATGACGATGTCCATGGGGTGCTTGTGGCCGCCTTTGACTCGCTTGCCGGGCAGGGTGACATCCAGGGCCTCGGCCTCGAGCTTTGCTTCCAGCGCGGCCTCTTCAAGCTCCTCGCGGCGCTTGTCTATGGCCTCCTCGAGCTTGGCGCGCACACTGTTGGCCATCTGGCCCATGGCAGGACGCTCTTCGGCGGACAGCTTGCCCATCTGCTTCAGAATAACGGTGAGCTCGCCCTTCTTGCCCAGGTACTTCACGCGCAGCGCGTCCAGCGCCGCGATGTCAGGCGCGGCCGCCACGGCCTCAAGGGACGAGCGCTCGAGCATTTCGAGTTGTTCTTTCATCTGACTTCCTCCATTGCGAAAACTTAGAGCCTATGCAGGGCGAAAAAAATCCTTCCGTCCCAAACAGGACGAAAGGCTCTCTTCCGCGGTACCACCCGTATTCGGCGCGACTGCGCCGCACTCTCACGGCTGTATCGGGCCGTGGCCCGCCGGTGATTGGCCGGACGCTCCGGGGCGAACAGCATGCCGCCGCGCACGGGGCTTCCAGCCGACGGCCCCGGTTCTCTGATGCGCGCCTGAACACACATTTTCCCTTTCACAGCGATAATCTGGATTCAATACGAATATACTTATAGCACATCGCCCGCCGGAAGTCAAATGAATTGACGAAATTCTTCCGGAAATGTTATAATGACGTCTATGGATAGAAAGACCGCTCGCATCAACGCGCCGTACCTCCTGCCCCGGAGGGCGCGTGAGAGCTCCAAACACGACTATGGCCGGCTGCTGATAGTGGGAGGCAGCACCGGCTGCTCAGGGGCGCCCACTCTGGCCTCCCGCGCCGCCGTCCGCGGCGGGGCGGGGCTCGTGCACCTCGCGGTGCCGCAGGACATATACACGATTGCCGCCGTCAAGAACGACGAGGCCATGGTAGAGCCCCTCCCCGTAAACATGCCGGACGGCACCTTCACGGGCGTGACCACGCCGCGCTTCGATTCCATCGCCGGGCGCTGCGGCGTGATAGCCATAGGCCCCGGCCTCGGGCGCAGCAGAGGCGCGGTAACGCTTGTACGCTCGCTGGCCAGAAAGTACTCCGGAGCGCAGATCGTGCTCGATGCCGACGCGCTGTGGGCGCTCTCGCAGCTCGGGCCGGATGCCCTCGTCGGGCTCAAAAGGCCGGCGGTGCTCACGCCGCACGAGGGCGAGTTTACCCGCCACCTCGGCGGAGACCTCACCCTGGGCCGGGTCGAGGCCGCGCGCCGCTATGCCGCCGAAAAGCGCTGCATCATGGTGCTCAAGGGCGCAAACACGGTCGTGGCCTTCCCGGACGGTATAACTTATGTAAACCAGAGCGGCAATCCCGGCCTGGCCCGGGGCGGCAGCGGCGACGCGCTCACGGGTATCATGGGCGCGATGCTCTGCCAGTTCCCGGCGGAGAAGGCCGTACCTCTGGCCGTGTACCTGCACGGGCTGGCCGGGGACATAGCCGCCGAAGAAAAAGGCGAATACGGCATGACTGTCACCGACGTCATAGATGCGCTTCCGCAGGCGATGAAGCTCATCACGGAGGAGTAGATGAATCATGCGCAGAGCCCTGACGGCTCTTATCGCGGGCGCGATGTGCTTCGCGCTCTCGGCCTGCGGGAACGGCGGCGCCTCTCTTGACGCGCTCCGGGAACGCATAGACGCGTCGCAGTCGCTGACGATGACGGCGCAGGTCGCTTCGACAACGGACGGGCGCTATGAGAGCTACACGCTCGAGTGCGTCTCCGGCCCCGAGGGCTGCACTGTCAGCGTGCTCGAGCCTGCGGAGCTCGCCGGGGTCACGGCGAGCTTTGACGCGGGGACGGGCCTGCTGAGCTATGACTCCCTGGTGCTCTCTTTTGAGACGCCGGAGGATGTGACGCCCATCACCGCCCTGCCCGTGCTCGTTTCGGCGCTCAGAGACGCCTATGAGACAATCAGCTGGAGCGAAGGCGACGACACCTACGTCTCGCTCGAAGCCACGGACGAGCTGAGCATCACGCTCCGGCTCGGCGCGGACGGCAATCCCGTCTGGGCCGAGTTCCTGCTCGGCGGCGAGGCCGTGTCGCAGTGCGAGATAACGCAATTTACAATATCCGAGGCATAGAAATGGCATTTGAGGACAAACGCACCTGGGCGGAGATAGACCTCGCCCGGTTGGAGGAAAACTACAGAGAGATACGCCGCGTCCTGCCCGAGCACTGCCGCTTTGCCGGACTGTGCAAGGCCAACTCCTACGGCCACGGCGCGGTGCAGACAGCGCGCAGGCTGGAGGCGCTGGGCGCGGAGTACATAGCCGTAAGCTGCTACGAGGAGGCGCTGGATTTGCGCCAGTCCGGCATAGGCGCGGACATCCTGATACTGGCTCCCAGCCCGGCTTTTCTGGCCCCAAGCATCGCTTCATTGGGCTGTACGCAGACCATCGGCGACATAGAGGCCGCGCGGGAGATGAGCCGTCTGCTGTCCGGCGCCGGCAAGGCCCTCCGCTGCCAGCTGAAGCTTGAAACCGGCATGGGCCGCACGGGCTTCGACACCGGCTCCGAGGCCGGTATGGCGGAGGCCGTCGAGGCGCTCGGCCTGCCGGGCCTCGACTGGACGGGCGTGTTCACACACTTTGCAGTGTCGGACGAGCCCGGCGAGGACTTCACGCTCGGCCAGTTTGAGCTCTTCAAGTCGGCCGTGGCCCGCCTGGAAGAAATTTCGGGCCGCAGTCTCGGCATCAAGCATTGCGCAAACTCAGGAGCTGTGGTAAACTTCCGTCAGACCTGTCTCGACATGGTCAGGCCCGGCCTGCTGCTCTACGGCCTCTACCCCGGCGCGGAGCGCGGCGGGCTGGATCTGAAACCGGTCATGAGCGTAAAGACTCGCGTCGCCGAGATAACGCACCACCACGCCGGGGACACGATAAGCTACGGCCGCACCTTCACCTGTGAGCGCGACATGACGCTCGCGGTGATACCCATAGGCTACGCCGACGGGCTGCTCCGCTGCCTCTCCGGCAGGTTCTCCGTGAACATAAACGGTCACCGTGTGCGCCAGGTCGGCACCATCTGCATGGACATGTGCATGGTGGACATCAGCGGCCTGGACGATGTGCGCACCGGCGACATCGTCACGGTATTCGGAGACGACCCCGGCGCGGGCGAGCTGGCCGAAAAGGCCGGTACCATCGCCTACGAGCTGCTGTGTGCTGTCTCTCCTCGCGTGCCGAGAGTGTATTTGAATGAATAAAGCGCGGGAAACCGCACGATAATAGTACCAGCGGGCAAAACCGCCGCCCGGTACATATAATATGAACGGGCACCTTAATATAAGCAGGTGGTACTATATGTTGAACACGAACCCCGTACACCGTGGGGACATCTATTACGCCGACCTGAGCCCGGTAGTGGGCAGCGAGCAGGGCGGCCTGCGTCCTGTGCTAATCGTACAAAACGACACCGGCAACCGCCACAGCCCTACGGTCATCGCCGCGGCCATAACTTCTCAGACCGGCAAGGCCCGTCTGCCGACGCACATCGAGCTCTCCGCCAGCCACTACGGGCTGAGCCGTGACAGCGTGGTGCTCCTCGAGCAGATACGCACGCTCGACAAGTCCCGGCTGCGCGAGCGCATGGGCAAGCTCGACGCGCCCACCATGGACCGGGTCAACGGGGCAATTGCGGTGAGCTTCGGCCTTGCGCAGTGAGGCGAACTTATTTCTCTTACCGGGGAGGGCCTCAGCCCTCCCTGTGCGGCCGGCCGGACAAGCCATTTCACGAAAAGAGAGGATACATAAGCATGAAGAAAAAGCTCATCATAATACTCGCAGCGGCGCTCATTTTGGGCTGCCTCGGCATAGGCGCCTGGGCGGCCGGAAGCGCCGGTACCCAGTCCGACCCGCTCGTGGCCATGAGCTACCTCGACAACGTGCGCGAGCAGCTCCGGCGCGAGTTTGACTCCGCCCTGGACGAGGCCGTCGGCGAGGTCAGCGCCGGCGCCGGTGAGTTCGACAGCGTCAGCCTCAGCGGCGGAAGCGTCAGCCTCAGCACCGGCACCGAGGTGCTGTGCCTGGAGCCCGGGGCGACGGCCACGGGTACGCTGATTGACGCCACCTCGGGCGGTGTGATCAATCCCGGGGATATCCTCAGCGCGAACCACCTCTACCTTGTGGCTGACAACAACACCCTGCTCTCAGGCACGGGAGAGGCCCTTGTACGAGGCGGATACAGCCTGGGCTGACGGCGGTTTTGGGGCTTAATAAAAGCTTAAAGAAACTGTAATCGAACCGTAATGTTCAGGGCCGAAATTTCTGTTATAATAAGTGCATCACTCAAGTAAGGGGGCTCTGGCCATGGAAGATGTCACACGGAGGTTTACAGCAATTGATGAGCGCAGCGAGATACGCGAGATTCTCTCATCGGTATATGACTCTCTGAAGGTCAAGGGCTATAATCCGATAAATCAGCTCGTAGGATATATTGTCAGCGAGGACCCGACGTATATCACCAACTACAACAACGCTCGCAGCCTCATCTGCCGTCTCGACAGGGACGAGCTGCTCCAGGAGCTGCTGATAAGCTACCTGGGCAAGTGAACATCGTACCGCATTAAAGGAGGAGGGCATCTGCCCTCCTCCTTTTGCATGCCTGAATATCGCATCCGCCCCCACGGCGTGAGCCTTTCGCGCCCTATTCCGCATCCGTGACCTCGGTCTTGCCTCGCAGGAACTCGTCAAATGCCGCCGCGTCGCCGTCCAGGTCACGCTTCAGCAGGACGGTGGCCTGTTTTCCCCACACGGGCAGGTAGATGTCCTCCGTGGCAATCACACAGCCGAAATCGGAATACGGCACCTTCACTTCGCCGAGCTCCATCCCCTCGTCCGTGAAACGCACATCTGTCTCCGGTGCTTCGCGCAGTTTGCCAAGCAGCTCGCGCGCGGCGCGCTCAAACTGGCGCTGCAGGTTGCTGCTGCGCGTGCTGCGCGGGCGCAGGCACAGCGCACCGGCGACGATGCCGACGCAGCCCGCAATCAGCTGCAGTGTCATCTCTCCGGGAGCCATTACGCCCGGCACAAGCAGTAAAACGCCCAGAATCAGCAGCAGTACGCCGTAGACCTTGCCGTGCTTGCGGCGCCGGGCCAGCTCCTCCTCCCCGGCACGCTCCGAGGCGTTCAGCCTGTCGATGGCCTTCCACATTCCCGGCATCTTTGCCCTGGACTCCAGCTCAGTGCGCACTTCCAGCGCCCGGCTCACCTGGGCGGTCAGCTCCGAGCTGTCATAGCCGCTGGTTTTGAAAACAAATTCCATATCTCTACCTCTGTCATGTTTGCCTGTATCGCGCCAATGCGCGACGGCTATATTATAGCACGTCCGCAGCCAGATGCCTAGATGAAAACACGCCGGTCAAAAGACCGGCGTGTTTTGGTTTGGCGGGCTTTGCAGCCCGAGTCGGGTTATCAGTTGTCGAACATGGCCTTGAGCTTGAGCAGGTGCTCGTAGCGGGCCTTGGCGTTGGCCTCGTTCTCGGTGAAGAGCTTGTCGGCACGGTCCGGGAACTCGCGGGTCAGGCGGGAGTAGCGGGCCTCGTTCATCAGGAAGTCGCGGTAGCCGCCCTTGGGCTCCTTGCTGTCGAGAGTGAACGGATGCTCCTCAGCCGGGTTGAAGCGGAAGAGGTTCCAATAGCCGCAGTCGACGGCCTTCTTCATCTCGGTCTGGCAGTTGGTCATGCCGCCCTTGATGGAGTGCATCTCGCAGGGGGCGTAGCCGATGATGAGGGACGGGCCGTGGTAGGCCTCGGCCTCGGCGATGGCCTTGATGGTCTGGGCCGGGTTGGAGCCCATGGCGACCTGGGCGACATAGACGTAGCCGTAGGTCATGGCCAGCTCGGCGAGGGCCTTGCTCTTGGTCTCCTTGCCGGCGGCCGCGAACTGGGCGACCTGGCCGATGTTGGAGGCCTTGGAGGCCTGTCCGCCGGTGTTGGAGTACACCTCGGTGTCAAAGACGAAGACGTTCACGTCCTCACCGGAGGCGAGCACATGGTCGAGTCCGCCGTAGCCGATGTCGTAGGCCCAGCCGTCGCCGCCCATGATCCAGACGGACTTCTTGCTGAGGTAATCCTTCTTGGCGAGGATGGCCTTGCAGGTGTCGCAGCTCTCGCCGCTCTCGAGGGCGGCAACGAGCTTGGCAGTGGCAGCCTTGTTGGCTTCGCCGTCGTTGAAGGTGTCGAGCCATTCCTTGGCGGCAGCGGCCTTCTCGGCGTTGTCGCTCTCAGCGACCTTCTTGACGAGCTCGGCGAGGTCGTCGCGGATCTTCTTCTGGCCGAGGTACAGGCCGAGGCCGTGCTCAGCGTTGTCCTCGAACAGGCTGTTGACCCAGGCGGGGCCCTTGCCTTCCTTGTTCACGGTGTACGGGCTGGTGGCAGCCGGTCCGCCCCAGATGGAGGAGCAGCCGGTGGCGTTGGAGATTATCATGCGGTCGCCGAAGAGCTGGGTGATGAGACGTGCATAGCTGGTCTCGGCGCAGCCGGCGCAGGAGCCGGAGAACTCGAGCATGGGCTGCTTGAACTGGCTGCCCTTGACGGTGTTGTCCTGCATGTCCTTCTTCTCGGAAACCTGCTCGGTCATGTAGGTCCAGACGTCCTGCTGGGCGAGCTGGCTCTCCATGGGCACCATGGTCAGGCTCTTGGTCGGGCAGACGGTGGTGCAGACGCCGCAGCCCATGCAGTCTAGCGGGCTGACGGCCATGGCGAAGGAGTATTCACCCTTGCCCTTGCCGGCCTTGATCGGGACGATCTTGGCGGCCTCGGGAGCGGCCTTGGCCTCGTCCTCGCTGAGGGCGTAGGCGCGGATGGTGGCGTGCGGGCAGACGAAGGCGCACTGGTTGCACTGTACGCAGGTGGCGCTGTTCCACTCGGGGACAGACACGGCGACGCCGCGCTTCTCGTAGGCGGAGGCGCCCAGCTCGAAGGTGCCGTCGGCGTGGGCCTTGAAGGCGCTGACGGGCAGGCTGTCGCCGTCCATCTTGCCGACGGGGTCGAGTATCTCGGTGACCATCTTGACGGTGGCCGGACGGCCGCTGAGCTCGGCGGGCTTGCGCTCGTCAACGGCGTTGAGCCAGCTCTCGGGTACGTCGACGACCTTGTAGGCGGTGGCGCCGGCGTCGATGGCCTTGTGGTTCATGTCGACGACGTCCTGGCCCTTCTTCAGGTAGGAGTGCGTCGCGGCGTCCTTCATGTACTTGATGGCGTCAGCCTCGGGGATGACGTTGGCAAGGGAGAAGAAGGCGCTCTGCAGGATGGTGTTGGTGCGCTTGCCCATGCCAATCTGCTCGGCCAGGTCGATGGCGTTTATCATTACGAGCTTAATCTTGTTCTTGGCGATGTAGCGCTTGGCGTCGGCGTCGAGGTGGTGCTCGAGCTCCTCAAAGCTCCACTGGCTGTTGATGAGGAAGGTGCCGCCGGCCTTGAGCTTCTGGGCCATCTTGAAGCCCTTGGTGATATAGCTCGGGTTGTGGCAGGCCACGAAGTCGGCCTTATTGATGTAGTACGGGCTCTTGATGGGCTTGTCGCCGAAGCGCAGGTGGCTGATGGTCACGCCGCCGGTCTTTTTGGAGTCGTACTGGAAGTAGGCCTGGACGTACTTGTCGGTGTGGTCGCCGATAATCTTGATGGAGTTCTTGTTGGCGCCGACGGTGCCGTCGCCGCCGAGGCCCCAGAACATGCAGGAGACGGTGCCCTTCGGGGAAGTGTCGGGGGCGTTGGTCTCACGCAGGGACATGTGGGTGACGTCGTCAACGATGCCGACGGTGAACTGGCGCTTCGGGTTGGCCTTGGCCAGCTCCTTGTAGACGGCGAACACGCTGGCAGGAGGAGTGTCCTTGCTGGCGAGGCCGTAGCGTCCGCCGATGACCTTGATGTCGGTGCGGCCGGCGTTGGCGAGGCTGGTCACGACGTCCATGTAGAGCGGCTCGCCCAGGGCGCCCGGCTCCTTGGTGCGGTCGAGGACCGCGATGGACTTACATGTCTCGGGGATGCAGGCGAGCATCTTGTCGGCGCGCCAGGGACGGTACAGGCGGACCTTGATGAGGCCGACCTTCTGGCCGTGGGCGTTGAGGTAGTCGATGACTTCCTCGGTGACGTCGCAGATGCTGCCCATGGCGACGATGACGCGGTCGGCGTCGGGAGCGCCATAGTAGTTGAAGAGCTGGTAGTCGGTGCCGAGCTTGCGGTTTATCTTCTTCATGTAGTCCTCGACGATGCCGGGGACGGCCTCGTAGTACTTGTTGGAGGCCTCACGGTTCTGGAAGAAGATGTCGCCGTTCTCGTGGCTGCCGCGCATGGTGGGATGCTCGGGGTTGAGGGCGCGGGCGCGGAACTCCTCAACGGCCTTCATATCGACCATGGAGGCCAGATCCTTGTAGTCCCAGACAGCGATCTTCTGGATCTCGTGGCTGGTGCGGAAGCCGTCGAAGAAGTTCAGGAAGGGCACACGGCCCTTGATGGCGGCCAGGTGAGCGACGGCGGAGAGGTCCATGACCTCCTGCACGTTGCCCTCGCAGAGCATGGCAAAGCCGGTCTGACGGCAGGCCATGACGTCCTGGTGGTCGCCGAAGATGCTCAGCGTGTGGCTGGCCAGGGTACGGGCGGTGACGTGGAACACGCCCGGCAGCAGCTCGCCGGCTATCTTGTACATGTTGGGGATCATCAGCAGCAGGCCCTGGGAAGCCGTGTAGGTGGTGGTCAGGGCGCCGGCGTTGAGGGAGCCGTGCACAGCGCCGGCGGCGCCGCTCTCGGCCTGCATCTCCTGCACCTTGACGGTGGTGCCGAAGATGTTCTTCTGTCCCGCAGCCGCCCACTGGTCAACGTAGTCGGCCATCGGGCTGGACGGGGTGATCGGGTAGATCGCGGCTACCTCGGTGAACGCGTAGCTAACGTGCGCGGCCGCCTGGTTGCCGTCCATGGATTTGAGTTTTCTCGCCATACTTTCATCTCCACATTTCGTTGTAAATTGGATATGGGTAGTGCGCTCTAAAAGCGTCATAATTTTATCACTTGGAAGCGAATATGTAAACAGCTATTTGCACATAAAACACACAAATTTTGTGTTTGTCCTCAAAATTTTTTTGCCGAAACGCTCACGCTCCACCTGGTTATGACCAATCCTGCGCTTATTTAGATTCTCCGCGCAAATATCGGGCCGCGAAATCCGCGGCCCGATATGTCAGGCGATATTATTTTGCCCCTCCGGGCGGCTTTTCAGCAGCGTTGGGACGAAAACCGCCGCCAGCGCGGTGACGGAAAGCAGCTCCACATCCATCGCCTCCTGCCACAGATAATACCGCTCCAGCATCTGCTTATAGTTGCGTACCATTTGGCTGGTAAACAGCATATACGCGGCCGCCGCCGCCGCTAACAGCAGTGCATAGAATATCCGTTCCGTGCGCGGCGCGCTGGGATGGGAGGCCGCCTGACGCCGCGCGGACGCACTGATGCGGCGGTATTCTCCGGCTTTATAGTTTATCACAAAAGCACATTCCCGGCAACGCCGCGCGGCCTATAGACCAATTTTTACAAACAATGCGCAAACGCCGCCGCTGCTTATTATTGAGTTTGAACATAGAGGCCGGCGAACGATTTTGTGAACATTTTCATCGCAAAACTTTGACTTGTCATATAGCGCAAGGTGTATTATAATAGTAAACTGCCATTCGGGCGGCAAGCCCGGTGGACGAAGCGAAAGGAGTGGCACCATGGTGAAGATTGACAATCCTAGGGGAGCCATCACCATCGACGACGAGGTCTTTGCAAATCTGGCGGGCGACGCGGCCACAAGCTGCTTTGGCGTCAAGGCCATGGCCGCCCAGGCCAAGGATGGCGGCATCTTCCAGCTCCGGCGTGAAAACATGAGCCGCGGCGTTAAGGCCATCCTCGACGAGGACGGCAGCGTATCGCTCGAGCTGCACATCGCCGTCGACCACGGCGTTAATCTCAACGCCCTGTGCAACAGTATAATGAATGAGGTAAGCTACAAAGTCTCCAAGGCGACCGGCGTGCCCGTCAAGCGCGTCGACGTGTATGTGGACACCATGCTCATCGGCTGAGCCCGCGCCGCGGGCTATGCCCGACAAAGAAAAAATTCGCACAGCGGAGGTATTCCCCTCTTGAAAGAACTAATCGATGCGGCGGTGTTCCGCGATATTATCCTGTGCGCAAGCGCCGCGCTGGAACAGAACCGTCAACTTATCAACGAACTGAACGTCTTTCCCGTCCCGGACGGCGACACGGGTACCAACATGTCGCTGACCATGGGCGCGGCTGCGGCCGAGCTCAAGAAGCGCGACTTCCCCACCCTGACCGCCGCCGCCGACTGCGCGGCGAGCGCCATGCTGCGCGGTGCGCGCGGCAACTCCGGCGTCATACTGAGCCTGCTGTTCCGCGGCCTGGCCAAAAAGCTCAAGGGCTGCGAGGCGGCCGACGCCAGGACCTACGCCGCGGCGATGACCGCCGGCGTGGACGCGGCCTACAAGGCCGTCATGAAGCCCGCCGAGGGCACCATACTGACCGTATCCCGCGTGGCGACGAGCTCCGCCGTGGAGTTTGCCGAGCACGGCGGTGATTTGGAGCTCATGTTCTCCTGCGCCATCGAGTCCGCGCAGGAGGCCCTGGCCGACACCGTCAACCTCAACCCCGTGCTCAAGCGCGCCGGGGTCGTGGACGCGGGAGGCAAGGGATATGTGTTCATCCTCGAGGCCACCCTCGCCGTACTGCGCGGCGAGGCGTATGTACCCGAAGAGCAGCCCGGGGCCGCCGAGGAGGCTCCCGCCGAGGTCAAGGAGAAGGCCGACTTCAACGACTTCTCCACCGGCGAGATAGCCTACGCATACTGCACCGAGTTCATCTGCGGCCGCGACAACCCGAAGGACCCCGATGAGCTGCGCAGCTTCCTCCAGACTCTCGGCGACTGCGTTGTGGTTGTGGACGACGACGAGATAATAAAGGTACACGTCCACACGAACGTCCCCGGCACCGTCCTCACCGAAGCGCTGACCTACGGCCCGCTGCTCAAGGTGAAGATTGAGAACATGCGCGAGCAGCACAGCGAGATGGCCGGAGGCGAGGCTGCCGCCGCCTCCCCCGCAGAGCCCGAAGAGCCGGCCTTCGCCCCGGCCGAGAAGCCCTACGGCGCCGTCGCCGTCTGCGCCGGAAATGGCATGGCGGAGCTCTTCCGCGAGCTTGGCACCGACCGCATAGTCACCGGCGGCCAGACGATGAACCCCTCCACCGAGGACATACTGCGCGAGGTCGACCGCACCCCGGCCGAGACCGTGTTTGTTTTCCCGAACAACAAGAACATCCAGATGGCGGCCGAGCAGTGCGCGCCTCTCACGGAGAAGAACGTGGTTGTCATCCCGACCAGGACCGTACCCCAGGGCATCAGCGCCATGCTCATGCTGGACGAGAGCGCCGAGGTCGGCGACATACGCGAGGCCATGCTCAAGGCCATCGAGGGCGTACACACCGCGCTTGTGACCTATGCCGCGCGTGACAGCGAGTACGACGGCTTTGAGATTCACGCCGGGGAGTACCTCGCGCTCATGGACGGCTCTCTCATGGGCAGCTACAACACCCGCGAGGGCCTCTTCGACGCCCTCTGCGAGAGCGCCGAGGGCTACTCCCCCACCATCATCAGCGTCTACTACGGCGAGGATGTGTCCGAGGGCGAGGCCGAGGTCCTTGGCACCCGCTTCTCCGAGAGCTTCCCGGACGCCGAGATAAGCGTCGTATGCGGCGGCCAGCCTGTATACTACTACATGGTGTCTATCGAATAAGCATAATCAACAGCCCGCCCCGGTTTCCCCGGGGCGGGCTGTTTGCATGCCTGTAGAGTGTTTGCCAGCGTCGGAAATTTATTTCCCCACGCAGAAGCGCGAGAATATGCGCTCCGTCACGTCGTCGGCTACGCTGCGACCGTTGAGCTCGCCCAACGCGGAGCGCGCCCTCTCGCACTCCGTGAGCACGGCGTCCGGCGTGACGCCGTCCAGTATGGCGGCGCGGGCGTCTATCAGCGCGTCGAGGGCGCGGGACACCGCCTCGGCCTGCCGGGCGTTGGTCAGGATTTCGCCCGCAGGCGCTTCCGGGGCCGGAAACATCTCCCGCACGGCCTCGCCCAGCGCGTCTATGCCCTCGCCCGTCCTGGCGCTCATATGCACCGTGCGCTCAAAATATCCCGGCAGGGCCGTGTCCTCCATACACCGGGGCAGGTCGGACTTGTTAACGACGGCAATGGCCCGCTTTGCGCGCCCGGCCACTGCCAGCGCTTCGCTGTCGCGCTCCGTCAGCGGCTGTGAGCCGTCGAACACGGCTATCACCAGCTCGGAATTCTCCGCAGCGTCAAGCGCCCTGCGCACGCCCAGGCGCTCCACCTCGCCGCCCGCGTCCCGCAGCCCGGCCGTGTCGGTAATGCGCAGCAGCACCCCGCCGAGCACGGCTTTCTCCTCTATTGTGTCGCGGGTCGTGCCGGGCTCCGAGGTAA
This sequence comes from uncultured Eubacteriales bacterium, assembly GCA_900544765.1. Taxonomy (GTDB): domain Bacteria; phylum Bacillota; class Clostridia; order Oscillospirales; family Oscillospiraceae; genus Scatomorpha; species Scatomorpha gallistercoris. Next base: position 185,347 of record UQWI01000003.1, read on the forward strand.
CAATTGCGCGCTCGTATCCCAGAAGCGCGTTCATAAGCGAGCTCTTTCCGACGTTCGGGCGGCCGATGAGCGAGGCGCGCAGGCCCTCGCGCAGCACGCGCCCGCGCTCAAATGTGGCCTCAAGCGCGCCGAGGGACGCTGCCCCATCTTCCAGGCGCTGGGCGTATTCGTCCAGCTCGAAGGGCTCTATGTCCTCGTCGGGGTAGTCGAGCGCGGCGCCGAAGTGTGCCGCCATGTCCGTCAGCATGTCGTAGACCGCGTCCGTCCTGCGCGTGACGGCCCCGGCGAGCTGCCCGGCGGCGTTCTCAGCCGCAGCGGCGCTTTCGGCGTCGATGATGTCGATAACGGCCTCGGCCTCGGTCAGGTCCATGCGCCCGTTCAGGAAGGCGCGCTTTGTGAACTCGCCCGGCCCAGCCTGTCTCGCGCCGCGTTTGAAGAGAGCGGAGAGCGCTTCGCCCAGCACGACCGGAGAGCCGTGGCATTGCAGCTCCGCCGTGTCCTCGCCCGTATAGGAGCGCGGCGCGCGGCTTATCGTGCACAGGCAGTAATCGAGCGCTCTGCCGCCGTCGCAGAGCTTTCCGTAGACCAGCTGCCTGTCGCCGTGCGAGCTCATCGGCCTGCCGTCGGCCGGAGCGAAAACCTCGTCCATGAGCGCGATGGAATCCGGCCCCGAGACGCGCACTATGCCTATCGCCGAGACCTGGTTCCCCGTCGCTATCGCCGCTATCGTGTCCATAGTTTCACCTCTAATAATAATGTAGGCCACGCCGCCCACAAGCAGCACGCAACCCGCCGGGTTGCAGACCCCTGGTGGGGACACCCACCAGGCGCCACGTCGCCCGACGTGAGGGTGCAGCCGAGGGCGGCTGCTGCACTCCTGGGGCGCTTTGCCACGTCGCCCGACGTGATGGGTGCAGCCGCCTGTGGCTGCCAACCCCGGGGCCGTTTTGGGCTCCAGATATACAGATAAATCACGATTTAACGCGCTAAATGTTTTTCTGTATTTCTGTATATCTGTACGGCCTTGGAGTGCGCGGGTTAGGCTCTCATATCTGTGCAATGTGCATATATCCTAACCGGATATTTTTTCATCATATATACGCACAAGGTATTGTAATTAGCCCGTATTTGTGGTATAATATAATGGGGAGGGAGAGAGATTTTCAAACGCACAAATACAGGGCAGGATGCCTGTAGCTGTTGATTACCCAACACTTCCGGCTGGAAATAAGAGCAACGGGATAGTATAGACATGGGTTAGTTAAGTGCAACACGGCGTATATTCCCGCAGCCGCTAATCCGTTCTGCCCTGTAGGATACGGTACCCGGCTGTGTGGCTGCTGGGTCGTGGGATACGGTAGCAAGCGGTTTTCCTTTCGGGGTCTGGGACGCTTTCTTTGAACAAGACCAAAGAAAGCGCCCCAGGAGTGCAGCAGCCGCCCTCGGCTGCACCCTCACGTCGGGCGACGTGTTATCCGGTGGGTGTCCCCCGAGCCCGTCTAGGGCTACAGACCTACTGATAAATCGCAATTTAGTCTGCTAAAGTCAGGGCGAAATGGCGTTACAGATATACAGAAATACAGAAAAACATTTAGCGCGTTAAAGTGTGATTTATCTGTATACCTGCAGCGCATGCAGCGCAAAAAAGGCCCCTCGCTGACGGGGGGCCTTGTGCTCTATTCAGCTGCGCACGCGCAGGCTCTCGTCGAGCATGCGGGCCAGGATGGCGGCGGCCTCGCTGCGGCGGATGCCGCTCTCCGGCTCGTAGGAGCCGTCGTAGCCCTTGCCGTCGAGGATACCGGCGCGGTAGAGCGCGTAAATCTCGGCTGCGCCCTCGTCGCCCTGGGCCACGTCCGGGATTGTCTCGACGTCGTTTATCACCGTGTACTCATACGAGGGCATAGCGTTGTAGAAGAGCACGGCGAAGTCGCGGCGGTTGATAGGCTCGTTGAGCGCCGAGTCGCTCATGGACGCGTAATCCGCCCCTGCAATGCCGTTGGCCACGGCGTACTCGATGTACGGCTGATACCACACCGCGCCATTCGTGAGCGTCACTGCGCCGGTGTGATAATACTGGTGCAGGCAGGCGGCAATCTTGACCGCCTGGGCAGCCGTGAAGCCGCTTTCAGGCTCGAAGCTTGTCTCGGTCACGCCGTCTATGAGGCCGACGGCCACGGCGGAGTAAACATAGTCGCAGTACCAGCTGCCCTCCGGCACGTCGGAGAACACCAGCGTGCGCTTCGTCATGGACGCCCCGCCCCAGACCGCAATGCGGGCGCTGCCTTCGGCAGTTATCCTCGCGGATGAGCTGCCCGCGACGATGTAGAGCTCTCGCGCACCTGCCCTGCCGGAAGAGGCGAGCGCGCCGGAGGTCGCGTTCACCACGGTGCCGCTGACGCTTATGTCCGCGTTTCCGGAGATAAGCAGGGCGCTGGCGCCGGCGCGCAGCGTGACATAGTCGCCGTCCGACAGGACGTATTCACCGGCGGTCTTGTCGGAAGCCGCCGAAGACAGGGCCGGAGCAATTCCGGCCACGGCGCCGCTGAGGACGTCCTCGGCCCAGGCCTGCACGTCGTCCTCGGTGGCCAGGGAGTCCCCCGCCGCCGAGGCCGGGATAACGCAGAGCGCAAGGCACAGGGCCAGTGTAAGGCAGAGGGTGCGTATGCCTCGCCCCGTCATTGCCTGGCGTTCCTGGCCGCGGCTGCGGCCTCGGCGTCAATGCGCTCGGAGAGGTAATAGCCGAGCGCGAGCAGGCTGTCGGAGAAGTGGATGTTCTCCACGATGGCCTCGTCCTCGCTCACGTCGAGCTCCACGTTGGTGAAGTTCCAGATGGCCCGGACGCCGTGGTCGATGAGCTCGCGCGCCACCTTGTTGGCTATGAGCTTCGGCACGGAGAGGACGGCCATGTCGACCTTGCTGGTCCTGAATATCTCGGGCAGCTCGCTTATGTCGTGGATGCGGATACCGGAGATGTCCGTCCCGACGACCTCGGGGCGCACGTCGTAGGCCGCGAGCATGTGGAAGCCGTACTGCTCGAAGCAGAAGTTCTCAATCATGGCGCGGCCTATGTTGCCGACGCCGACAAGGATAACGGAAAAGTCGCGGTTCATGCCGAGTATGGAGGCAATCTCGCCGCGCAGTCCGGTCACGTTGTAGCCGTAGCCCTGCTGCCCGAACTCGCCGAAGCAGCTGAAGTCCTGACGAATCTGGCTGCTGGTGAGGCTCATCTGGCGGCCCAGCTCTCCCGAGGAGATGCGGTCGACGCCGGCGGCCTTGAGCTCGTCAAGCTTGCGAAGATAACGCGGCAGGCGCCGTATAACGTTATTAGACACTTTTGCTTGTTTCACTTTATATCCCACCATAAAAAGCATTTTAACGCAGTTAAAAAATGCGCAATCAATTCAGATTAAGATTATAGCATATGTCAAAGTATTAATCAAGTGAGAAAAACTTGATATCTTGCTGGAATTTCAATGAAATAGTATAAAAAGTTGTGTCAACCACCTCATACGGACCGCGCCGTTTTAAAACCGCTCAAGAGAAAACACACGACGTTTGACGCGCCGTGTGTCCTCTTTCAGCCTATTATTGCCTCGAGCGCCTCGCTCGAGCCCAGAGCGGTCCAGGCAATGCCCTCCTCCAGCTGGCATATTATTTCAGGGCCGGAACACCAGACCCGGAGCCGGGTCGAGCCCCTGTCCCCGTCAACGGTGACAATGTAGTCCGCCTCCGTGTCCGGCACGGCCGTGATGCTCTGGCCGCCGTAGCGCAGCAGCGTCACTATCGCGTCCACCGTCTCGCTGTCCGTGTAGCCGGCCTCTCCGTTTGCTCCGGTAACAGTGACGGACTGGGCTATGCTGACGCAGTTGCTGCCGGACCCGGTCGGGTTCATGCCCACGGTCATGTTGGGCGTGACCGCTGCGGCGTCCGCATGCGGGCCATACAGCTCCGTATCCCTTTCCGTGGGCTCCGTCTCGACGCTGCCGGTGGCGTTGTAGGCGGCGGGCTCATTCTCGCCGTTCGCGGCCCCGTCGGAGGCCGGTGAGGCCAGGCGGACGCCGGCCGCGATGACCAGGGCCAGGCAGGCAGCCATAGCGGCGTATTTTGCCACGAGGCCGCGCCTGCGCGGCTTGACAGCCTTTTTGGGCGCAGCCGCCGCCCCCACGGCGTCCATCACCGCTGCGGCAAAGCCCTCCGGCGCCTTGACCTCATCGCCCAGTGCGTCTGAAACTCCAGAGAAAACCTCGTAATACCGGCGGCAATCCCGGCAGCCGGCCAGATGCTCCATCAACTCCGGGACTTCGTTTTCGGGCAGCTCCCCGTCAATATACAGGCTGGCCATTTCTATATACTTGTCGCAATGGCTCATACACCCGCTCCTCCCTTCGATGAGTTTGACGCACCATACTCGGGAATGTTCCCCTCTTTTAAAAGAAAATCGCAAAGTTTTTTTCTGGCCCTGAATATGCGGGATTTCACGGTACCGGCCTCAATGCCCAGGGCCTGCGCTATCTCGTCATAGCTCAGCCCGTCCACCTCCCGCAGCAGCAATATCTGCCTGTACTGCGGGGACAGCGACTCCAGCCCGCGCTGCACGCTCTCGCGCATGCTTGTGCGCTCCAGCTGCGCCTCCGGTGAAAACCTCTCGTCCGGTATCTCAAGCTCTCCGGCGTCGTCGCCTTCGTCGTCGGTCCAGGTCATGCTGACCGTCCGCTTCTTGGCGCGGGAGCGCAGGAAGTCTATGCATATGTTGCTCGTCAGGCGGTAAAGCCATACGGAGAACTTGCTGTCGCCCCGAAAACCCGACAGGGAGCTGAACGCGCGGATGAACGCGTCCTGCGCCAAGTCCCTGGCGTCCTCCTCGTTGCCGACCATGCGCAGGGCGAGGCTGTACACCTTATTCTGATGTTCAAGCACCAGGGCCTCGAAGGCCTCGGTATCGCCGGAGAGTACGCGCTGTACTATCTCCAGCTCCTCCTGTCTGGTCAACTGTTTCACCTCTATAATTTATCGCGCCGTGCCGCCGCAGGAGGCGCCCGCACGCTGCGGCGCCGGTGCAAGCCCGTTTCGCTCCCTCGGCTTATTTCAGGTTCATTGCCGCGAGCTTGAGTATCCGGCGCAGCTCTTCGAGCGAAGATATGTGTACGAGCTCCTGCTTGTACTCGCTCGAGTGAGGTACGCCGTGCAGGTAGTTGGATATGCGCGCCCTCGCCTCGATGCAGGCCAGGCGCTCGCCCTTTTCCTCTGCGGCCATCTCTATCTGGCGGTATGCCGTGGCGAGCTTTTCATCCAGGGACGGGTCCGGCGGCAGCGCTCTGCCGTCAATTGCGGCGTTGGCCGCGGCGAAAATCCAGGGGTTGCCGAACGCGCCCCGGCCTATCATGCACGCCGCCGCCCCGGTGTATTTCAGTATGTGCGCGGCGTCCTCGCCGGAGGCCACGTCACCGTTTGCTATCACCGGCACGTTGACGGCCTCAACCACGTCGCGGATAGCGTCCCAATCGGCGCGCCCGGAGTACATCTGTACCCGCGTGCGTCCGTGGACGGCGATTGCCGCGACGCCTGCTCCCTCGACTATCCTTGCGAGCTCAACGCAGTTTGCGCTGCCCGCGTCCCAGCCCTTGCGTATCTTCACCGTGACGGGCACGTCCACGGCCCTGACGACTGCGGCGGCTATCTCGCCCGCCAGCTCCGGCGTTTTCATAAGCGCGCTGCCGTCGCCGCTCTTGACAATCTTGCCCACCGGGCAGCCCATGTTGATGTCGATTATGTCTGCGTGACAGAGCTCCAGCGCGCGCCTTGCGCCCTCGGCCATAACGTCCGGCTCGTGGCCGAATATCTGCGCCGCAACCGGGCGCCCGCCCTCCGGTATATACAGCAGCGCGCCGGTCTTTTTGTCATTATAGCACAGCGCCTTCGCGCTGACCATCTCCGTGTACACCAGCGCCGCTCCCTGCTCAAGGCAGAGCGTGCGGAAGGCCGCATCGCTCACGCCCGCCATCGGGGCAAGTACGGCGCGCCCTTCAAGCTGTACGGAACCTATAGCGAAGCCGCTCACTTGAGCTCCAGTCCCACGGGGCAGTGGTCGCTGCCCATTATTTCCGGGCATATAAAGGCGTCGGTTATGCGCTCGCGCAGCCTGTCCGAGCAGATGAAGTAGTCGATGCGCCAGCCGACGTTCCTCTCCCTGGCAGCGGCGCGGAAGCTCCACCAGGAATATGCGTCGCGCTTGTCCGGGTACAGGTAGCGGAAGGAATCCGTAAAGCCGCTCGCGAGCAGCTCGCTCATCTTGCCGCGCTCCTGGTCCGTGAAGCCGGCGTTCATGTGGTTGGTCGACGGATTCTTGAGGTCTATCTCCTCATGGGCGACATTCATGTCGCCGCAGGCCACGACCGGCTTTGCCTTGTCCAGCTCCATGAGGTACGCGCGGAAAGCGTCCTCCCAGGTCATACGGTAGTCCAGGCGCTTGAGCTCGTTCTGCGAGTTCGGCGTGTAGACGCACACGAGGTAGAAGTCCGGGTACTCACAGGTGATGACGCGCCCCTCCATGTCGTGCTCAGGACAGCCGAGGTTGTAGCTCACGCTGATGGGCTCCTCGCGCGTGAACACGGCCGTACCGGAGTAGCCCTTCTTCTCGGCGTAGCACCAGTACTGGTGGTACCCGGGCAGCTCCAGCTCTATCTGTCCCGCCTGGAGCTTGGTCTCCTGCAGGCAGAATATGTCTGCGTCGAGGGCGTTGAAGTTCTCAATGAAGCCCTTTTTGACAGCGGCTCGAAGGCCGTTTACATTCCAGGATATGAGTCTCATTCCTCGTCCTCCCTGCTCTCGTCGGGTATCTCAAAGCGCTCGCCCTTGACGGCGACAAGGCGGTTTATCTTCACGCCCTGCTCGCGGAACTTGGCCTCGTAGTCGGTCATCACCGTGTCGCGCCAGTCTCGGGATATGTCCCTGAGCTGCCATCCGCAGCCTTCGTACTGCTCAAGGCTCCACTCGTAGAGCGGCGAGTTGTCGGTCTTGAACCATATCTCCCCGCCGGGTACCAGCGCATCGTAGCACAGCTTTTGGAAGCTCGGCGCCGTCAGGCGGCGCTTGAACTGCCGCTTCTTCGGCCACGGGTCGGGGAAGTTTATGTATATGCGCGAGACCTCGCCGGGGGCGAAGTATTCGGCCAGGTTCGCCGCATCCTGTGCGAGGAAGCGGACGTTGCTCAAGCCGGATTCGCACACCCGCTCCATAGCCACGACCAGCGCGTCCGGCACCTTCTCTATCGCCACAAACAGCACGCCGGGGTTCTGCTCCGCCATGTCCCGGGTGAACCTGCCCTTGCCGCAGCCGAGCTCGACGTGCACTTCCTTGAAAGCGGGGTATACATCCAGCCAGCTGCCCCTGCAGTCCGCCGGAGAGTTCTCCAGCACATGGGCGCAGCGCTCCAGGCGGGGTATCAGGTTGGGTTTCTTTCTCATTCTCACAATGCTTCACACTCCGAAGAGCATAGTAACACATAACGACGAAAACTGCAACGAAGAAAAGGTTGCAGTTTTTGAAAAGACATAGTATAATCATATGGCTTATCCGGGTGTTGCGCAGTTGGTAGCGCGCCAGCTTTGGGAGCTGGAGGCCGCGAGTTCGAGTCTCGCCACTCGGACCAGCTCGTCGCAAGCGATATGACGCTTGCGACGAGCTTTTTCATTTCATTGCAAAGCTCATCGCGCGCTCATTCTGCTGCTCCTCGCTTCCAAACCGCAACCGCTCTGCTGGGTTGCGGTTTGGTTTTGGGCGCAGACCTGGAGACTGCTGCATCTTTTTCGGCAACAAAAGACACGTCGGAGCAAAGCGCCATGTGAACAGCGCATATACTGCCCGCCTCAACCCTCTTGCCCTTGGGCGCACGGGAATGTATAATGTCGGCATGACAACTGCAAGGAGCGCCGTTATGAGGATACTCATGCTGGGCAACAGCTTTACAACCGCCAACAACCTGCCGCAAGCCCTGGCCTCATTGACCGGGGCCGAAGTTGTATGCTGCGCCAGGGGCGGGGCGCGGCTGTCGGAACAGCTGAACTCCAACACCAGGCTGGGCAGTCAGACCCGGGCGGCGCTCCAAAAGGAGAAGTGGGACTATGTGGTGCTCCAGGAGATGAGCCACGGCCCCATCACCGCCCCCAAGAGTTTCTTCTCCAGCGTGGAGCGGCTCTGCCGTCAGATCCGGGCAAACGGAGCTGTCCCCATTTTGTTCGCCACCTGGGCCTATCAGAGGGGCGGGGCCAAGCTGACGGCCAAGGGCTGGGACTACGACGGGATGGCCCGAACGCTGTCCGAGGCCTACCACAAAGCGGCGCGGGAAAATAACACCCTGATCGCCGATGTGGGCCGGCGGTTTTACGAGTTGCCCGGCACGCGAAACCTCTACGCCGCCGACGGCGTCCATCCCAGTGAGCTGGGCTCTCACATTGCGGCGGAAACCATAGCGTCGGTCATAAATCAGCACGAGGAGGCAAAGCTGTGATTCGGGAAATTTGCAGAGACGAGGCCTTTCTCTCACAGGCGGCGGAGGCCGCCACACCGGATGATGTGCAGACAGCGTCGGACCTGCTTGAGACGCTCGAGCACCACAAGTCCGGCTGCGTCGGCATGGCCGCCAACATGATAGGCGTCAACAAGCGCATCATCGCCTTCGACAACGGAGGCAGCTACATGGTCATGTTCAACCCGGAAATCATCAAGAAGTCCGAGCCGTATACGGCTGAGGAAGGCTGCCTCTCCCTCTCCGGTACGCGCCGCACAACGCGCTGGAGGTCTATCAAGGTCCGCTGGCAGAACGAGCGCTTTCAAGAGCGCATAAAGACCTTCACAGGCTGGACGGCCAAGATTATCCAGCACGAGATTGACCACTGCGAGGGCATCATAATTTGACCTTCATTAATGCGGCCCCTCTCAGCCCATGTAGGGACACGCCCGGACATCTGAGCCGTCGGATGCCCGGGCGTTTGTGTTTAAATAATTCACCGTCCGGCTGCAATATTGAGCCTTATCTCAGCAGACGCAGCGGCCCTGCTTCGCCGCCGTTTCACCCGGCGCGCGGCTCTCCCCCGCCGGTTGACATCGAAGCTGCGGTCAACTATACTGGAAACACGATAAGGAGGGACGCAGGATGACCTTTCAGGAGTACTTTCCCATATGGGATCAGCTCCGGCCGGAACAGCAGGACAAGATACTGAACAGTTTGATTTTCAAAAGCGTGACGAAGGGGACGGTGCTTCACAACGGCAGCATGGACTGCACCGGGCTTCTGCTGATAAAGTCGGGACAGCTCCGGGCCTACATCCTCTCGGACGAGGGCCGGGAGATAACCATCTACCGCCTGTTCGACAGGGATTTGTGCCTGTTCTCCGCCTCCTGCATGCTGCGCTCAATACAGTTTGAGATTACCATCGAGGCCGAAAAGGACTCCGAGCTGTGGATAATCCCCCCGGATGTCTACCAGGGAATAATGGCAGAGTCCGCGCCCGTGGCCAATTACACGAACGAGCTGATGGCCAGCCGCTTCTCCGAGGTGATGTGGCTTATGGAGCAGGTGATGTGGAAGAGCCTCGACAAGCGCCTGGCGGCCTTCCTGCTGGACGAGGCCTCAATCGAAGGGACCAACTCCCTGAAGATAACGCATGAGGTCATCGCCAACCATCTGGGCTCGCACCGCGAGGTAATTACGCGGATGCTCAGATATTTTCAGAGCGAGGGCATGGTGAAGCTCTCCCGTGGAATGGTGACCATTTTGGACGAGGCCAAGCTGCAAGGGCTGCGCGATTAGCCGCAAGCTCTCTTTTAAAGCACAAGCCTAAACCGCAGCGAGCGCCGGGTACATTGCCCGGCGCTCGTTTTCTGTCCTTCGGCTGAAGTCCCGGCCCGTGAGCTCTCAGGTGATGATTTGTCCGGAGCTCAGTTCACGTCCGCTTTTCGCCTTGCAGATAAGCTGTGTCATGGTACCCATGGGGCAATAGACGCACCAGCTGCGCGGCTTGAACAGCACCATAGTAATCAGGCCCAGGACGGTCGAGGTGAGCATGACGCTGTAGAAGCCGAAGGCGAACTGGGCTACGCCTGAGTGGAACAGCGTACCGTGGTAGGCCCAATTCCAGGGCAGCCTGAACGTCCACAGCAGGGTGACGACCTGCTTCAGGTCCTGCGCCCCGGCAAACACCAGGTAGGTGTTCCACAGCATCAGGAAAAACATGGTGAAGAAAAACGCCAGGAAACCGTAGCGGAACGCCCTGCTCTTCATCCACTTTGGGATGTCCCTCTTTCGCGACAGCCCGAGGCGGCCGCCCAGCAGCGCAAACAGCTGGCCTCGCCCGCAATACCGGTTGCAGTACCCCTTGGTGCCGCTGGACACGGAGATTATCAGCGGTATCAGGAAGCAAAGCAGTCCCAGCCAGGCAAAGAGGATATTGAAAAAGCCCAGGATGAGGTACAGCAGCGAAGCTATCCACAAGTAGTCGTACCAACGCTTCTTCATGCCTCCACCTCCTGAATCTCTATGACGCTGGCCGGGCATTCCCTGGCGCACTTGCCGCAGCCCACGCACCTGTCCGGGTTGACCAGGGCCTTTATGCCCGCTGCAATCTCTATGGCCTGCATGGGACAAACTTTTACACAGCACCCGCAGGCTACGCAGTGATAGTGGTCCACAACGGCTCTGCGCCGCTTCTTCACCTGATTCATACGATGCCTCCCCAAATCTGGTGGCCACATCATACCTCACTCCCGCCGCCCTCACAGTGATGAAATCACATTCGCGTCGCTCGAGGGCAGGGTGTCAAAAGCTAAAGCATGCCGCCGGGCGTCTCACAGGGTCTCCCGGCGGCATGTCCGCTCATTCGCAGTTTTCTATTTCCCGCTCTATCAGCGACAGCGCTATCGTGAAGGCCTCGATACGCCTTTCAGCGAGCGTAATCTGGGACTTATACCTGGCGCGCTCTTCCTTCCCCTCCAGGGTTTTGAGCGTCTCCCGGAGCTTATGCACCGTGGACTCAATCTGACGCCCGGCCTCCAGCAGTTCCTGCTTTGTGTAGTCCATATCTCAGGCCTTGGAAGGCAGCGCGCGCTTCACCTGCAAAAGCAGCAGCACAAGGCCCACGCCCAGCAGGATGTGGCCTATGCCGGCGACGCCGGAGATGGCCGCGTCCATACCGGAGGACAGAGCCGTCCCCAGCGCCTGGGTCACGCCGCGCACCAGGAACATCACGGCGGTCAGGTTCAGGCCCACATGGTAGGCTATCAGCACCCGTCCTGTCCTGGCCGTCGTGAAGGAAAAGCTTTTTCCAGCAGCAACAGCAGAAGGAACAGCGCCATGCCCAGCATGAAGTAGTGCGTATGTACCACGGACAGCGTGGTTTTCCCGGTAAAGCCCACAAATTTGGTGAACTCACGGTAAAACACACCGCCGGCCATTGCAAGCACCGCGTACACCAGCGCGGCATTCATATAGCGTTTCATCTTCCTGCCTCCTGTTTTCTATATTATCCTACGCTTTGCCGTTCGCCCCGAGAGCGCCCGACCCCACCAGAACACGCTCCAGTTTATGTGATTTTATGTACCTCTTTGCGTTATCTATAATTCTCTATCTGCCGCATCCACGGGCTTTTCCTTCAACAAAATTTCAATTTTTTATTCTATGCGCATTATGCGATTCAATAAAGCTCTGTCATACGGTTCTGTCTGCGCTTATCCCATGAATTTGTCCATGACGGCCCCGGCCAGTCCCTTGGCGAAGGCGCGGTGGCCTTCCGGCGTAAAGTGCACCCCGTCGAAGCAGAGCTCCACTCCCCAGTCTGCGGCGTCGGCGAAGGGCTGTCCCAGCCGCTCCGCGACTCGGCTGTACTCCCGTGCGAGTCCGCGTGAAGCGAGAACCAGCGCGTCGCTGTCCACCCAGCTGCCCCGCTCGAAGGGCGCCGGGGCCACAATCAGCACGCTCCCGCCCCTGCACGGGGCCACGAAGCGCTCCATTCTCCCGGCGCACGCGGCAGCGTCGGAGCCCTCGAGCAAGTCGTTGCTGCCCAGCATCACGACGACGCGTTCATCCTCAGATAGTTCAACATCCAGCGGGGTCTTGGGTATACAGCGCCCGTTTTCGCCCAGATTTACGCATTCGCAGCCCGTGAGCCCGCTGAGCCGTTCGACCCAGCGCTCAGAGGCCGGATAGCGCTCCCCGAAATAAGAGCGCGCATCATATCCCCAGGTATTTGAATCGCCGATACAGAGCAGCCTCATATTCTCCCTCCAATATGCAACAGGCCCCGGACATAAAATCCGGGGCCTTAGTGCTTTCAGTCCCAAAGACGCTCCGGGTAGAACCCGGCGTCTATCAGGGCGCGGATGGCGGCGACCACCTCGGGCTTGTCCTCGCGGTAGGTCATGCCGTGCCAGACGTCGTCGCTGCGCATGACGTCCACAGTGCAGAGGCCTTCGCGCAGCAGTTCTCCCACCAGGTTGGGTACAAGCATCTCAGCCTGCGGGTTTGCGTCCAGGCCGCCGGCCAGGAATTTGGGGAAACGCGCGGCTATCTCGTCAAAGAGCGCCGGGGTGAAGCCCCAGAAATTCATGCTCACGGTGGTGTCCTCCGGCAGCGGCGAGAGCGTCTTGCCGCCGTCGAGGCTGTACGCCGGGCCAGTGGGCGTCTTTACGACGTATGTAAGCTCCTCGATGAAATCGAGCTTGTCGCCGCTGGTGCGGCAGGCGCCGCGGCAGACGCGGCCGGAGTCCGTGACCGTGTTGCCCAGCCTGTAGCCCACCATGGAAAAACGCATCGGCCTGGCGGACGTGTCCACCTCGCGCAGGGCGGAGTACATCATCCTGAAGGCCCCCGCGCCGTAGAAGTCGTCGGCGTTTATCATGGCGAAGGGTCCGTTGAGCACGTCGCGGCAGCACAGCAGGGCATGCGCTGTACCCCAGGGGCGGATGCGTCCCTCCGGCACGGAATAACCCTCCGGCAGGCAGCGCTCGAGGCTCTGATACGCGTAGACGGTCTCGATGTGCCCGGCCACGCGGGAGCCTATCGCGTCCTCAAAGTCGGAGCGCATCTCCGGCGCTATCAGGAACACGACTCGCTTGAATCCGGCGCGCACGGCGTCGTAAACGGAGTAGTCTATCAGGAACTCGCCGCCCGGCCCTATCGGGTCTATCTGCTTTAGCCCGCCGTAGCGGCTGCTGAGTCCTGCTGCAAGTATTACAAGAGTGGGGTCGTTCATACGAGGTCCTCCTTGCCTTGGGCGTTTATTTATTGTACCAGATGATTGTAAAAAAATCATCCACTATCTTGTCGAATAATGGACAAATTTTAAATCTTAAACGCATCAACTCGCACATACAGGGAATACTGGCATCGAGGTGGTAATATGTGCGCAAAACGTCTCGGCAGCGCCACGCTGCAGCTCGAGCACGCTCCCGGCGTGCTGTCCTCGGCGAGCGTGGCCGGGAAAAAAGAGGGCGAGGGCCCGCTGAAGCGCTGCTTCGACTATATCAGCCCCGACGCCTGGTTCGGGGAAAAGAGCTGGGAAAAGGCAGAGAGCACCATGCTGCGCAAGTGCTTTTCGATTGCCTGCGACAAGGCCGCGCTGGCGCCCTCGGGGCTCGACTTCATCCTGTCCGGAGACCTGCTCAATCAGTGCGCAGGCTCAGCCTACGCGCTGCGCGACTCAGGCGCGCCCTATCTGGGCCTTTACGGGGCCTGCTCCACGATGAGCGAGGCGCTGTGCCTCGGCTCTGTTTTAATAGACGGAGGCGCGGGGCAAAAAGTTGCAGCTCTCACGAGCTCACATTTCTGTTCCGCAGAGCGGCAGTTCAGATACCCGCTTGAGTACGGCAGCATCCGTACGCCGACCAGCCAGTGGACAGCCACGGCGGCGGGAGCGGTAATACTCTGCGACAGCGCCCCCGCGCCGTATATAACTCAGGTCACTATAGGGCGCATAATGGACGCCGGGGTGACCGACACCTCAAACATGGGGGCGGCGATGGCAATGGCAGCCTGCGATACTCTAACACGCCATTTTGAGGACACCGGGCGCGGCCCGGACTACTACGACGCCGTGCTCACAGGCGACCTGGGCCGTGTCGGCTCGGAAATACTCGACGAGCTCATGGGGATGCGAGGCATCGGTTTGGGCGCAAAGCACATGGACTGCGGCTCATTGATATACGACGCCGAGCGGCAGGGCGTTTGCTCGGGAGGCTCCGGCTGCGGCTGCTCGGCCAGCGTCTTTGCCGGGTACGCGCTCGGCAACATGCGCTCCGGAATATGGAAGCGGGTGCTTTTTGCCGCCACGGGCGCGCTGATGAGCCCCACGACCTCGCTCCAGGGCGAAAGCATACCAGGAATCTGCCACGCCGTGGCGTTTGAAAGCGAGAGGATTTGAAACCATGGAACTGCTCATAGACTGTTTGAAGGCCTTCGCCGTCGGCGGCGCGCTCTGCGCGCTGGGCCAGGTGCTCATAGATTTGACGAACCTCACCCCGGCGCGGATACTGACACTCTACGTCATCTCCGGGGTAGTACTCGGCGCGCTCGGGCTATACGGTCCCCTGGCCGACTGGGCCGGAGCCGGGGCAAGCGTGCCGCTGACGGGCTTTGGCAACACTCTGGCCAAGGGCGTCCGCGAAGCCGTCGCGGAGAACGGAGTGCTCGGCGCCTTTACCGGCGGACTGACCGCCTCCGCAGGCGGTGTCACCGCAGCTATATGCTTCGGCTTTCTCGCCGCAGCGGTGTTCCGTCCACGGGAAAAGTAAAAAATACCCGCGGCATACAAGCGCCGCGGGTATTTTCCTGCTCAGTCGCAGACTACGGCAGTGCCGGAGGCGCTGACCATGAGCATGCCGTTGTTTGTACCTATGACCTCATAGTCCACGTCGACGCCAACGACGGCGTTGGCGCCGATGTTTTCGGCGCGGTGGCACATCTCCGCCAGAGCCTCGTTGCGGGCGTTCTGCAGCTCGTCCTCATAGCCCTGGCTGCGTCCGCCGAAAAAGTCGCGGAAGCTGGCCCCGATATCTCGGAACACGTTCACGCCGGTGATTACCTCGCCGAACACAATCCCGCAGTACTCGCGTATGCTGTGGCCTTCAACAGTGTTGGTTGTGGTGACAATCATGATTATCCTCCTGATTTCGACATAAAATTCGCGCGGTTAACTATATAATACCGTCCCGTCGGTATTTGTCAAGCGTCCGGCAGCCCGAAGAGCCGCCTTGCGTTTTCGCTTGTAATTTCGGCGAGCTCTTCCACGCCGACGCCCTTGACTCCTGCGACGGTTTCGGCTATATATTTTAGCTTTGTCGAGTCGTTGCGCTTGCCCCGGAACGGCACAGGCGGCAGATAGGGGCTGTCCGTCTCGAGAAGTATGCGCTCGAGCGGCGTAATTTCCAGCACCTCCAGCGCTTTTCTGGCGTTTTTGTACGTCACCGGCCCATCGAAGCCCAGATACCAGCCTCTTTTCAGCAGTTCCTCCGCCATCTCGCGGCTGCCGGAAAAGCAGTGGAACACGCCGCGCAGCTTGGGATAGCGCCCCGTTATGCTCAGGCAGTCGGCGTGGGCCTCCCTGTCGTGGATTATGACGGGTTTGTCCAGATCAAGGGCCAGCTCCAGCTGTGTCACAAACATATCGTACATAATTTCCTTGTGCTCTTTGTCCCAATAGTAGTCGAGTCCAATCTCACCTATGGCCACGCACTTGGGGTGCTCAGCCAGCCGGCGCACCGTACCCGGCGAGTACATGTCCCAGCTCTCCCACTCCTCCGGCTGCCAGCCCGCCGCCGCGTAGACGAAGGGGTACTTCTCTGCAAGGCCCAGGGCGGCGAGAGAGCTGGCCTCGTCGCAACCAGGGTCGATAACGGCCTCTATGCCCTCGCCTGGCAGGGCCGCAAGCACCTCGTCGCGGTCAGAGCTGAATTTCTCGCTGTCATAGTGCGCGTGGGTGTCGATAAACATGTCCTCACCTCGAAATTTCATCGTATCTATTAAACCACACCCTCGAGTATAGTGCAAGTTGCCAAATTGCTAAAGTTGCCAGGCTGTGCTAATATATGGGTATGAAGAGCAAAATGTGTACATTAACCGACAAATATATAGCATTTATGCTGTTTGTTTTTCCGCTTTGGCTGTCCCCCGGCGGGTACACGGACATCACTCGCTGGAAGTTCGCGTTCTTTGCAGCCGCAACGTCAATTTGGGCCGTTTTGCTCGTATTTTTTGCCGTCAAAGAAAGGACGCCCCCGCGTCTGCCCCGCTGTTTCACTGTAACCGTCCTGCTCTTCCTCGGCTGGGCCGCGCTCAGCGCCGCCCTCTCCGGCTACGGGGCGCGGACGCTGCTGGGTTACCACTATGACGGGCTGATTCCACTTGCTCTCTATGCCGTCATCCTGCTCGGCTGCGCTGGGTACGGCGAATTTCGCAAATATTATGTCTACTTATTGAGTGCATCCGCCGCGCTCTGCTGCCTGCTCGCCCTCGTCCAGCTCATGGGCTACAACCCGCTCGGGCTATATCCGGAGGGCATGGACTACTACGATTCCGGCGTGTCATATACCGGAGCTTTCCTCGGAACGCTGGGAAACACGAACATACTCGGCGCATTTCTCTGCCTGTCCTGCCTGCTGACCGGCTTTGCAGCTCTCCATTACGGAGGACGGGACCTGCTTCTCCTGCTCCCATCGACGCTGTGCGCGCTCGTCGCAGCACTGTCCAAATCTGAGGCCGCCCTGCTTGGAATAGCCGCCGGGGCGCTGATAGGCATACCGTATTATGTCTACTCGCATTTATCCCGCAGGCCTGCGCTTATCTTCCTCGGCTGCGAAGCCGCCCTGCTCATTGCCGGGCTCGCGCTCGTGTATTTCGCGGCGCCCGCGTCCGGTACGCTGTATGAGCTGCACGAGATCCTCCATGGGCGCATAAGCGACAGCTTCGGCTCGAGCCGCATCGCAATCTGGAGCGAAGCCCTGCGTCTCTTCGCTGAAGAGCCGCTGACCGGCGGCGGGCCGGGTACCTTCGGCCTGCGCTCCACGCTTGAGTTCTCGCGCTATGTGGCAGAGACGGGCATGACGCTCACCACCCGGGCCGACAACGCGCACTGCATGCTGCTCGGTTATCTCGCCGACTTAGGCATACCCGGTGCTTTAGCCTATGCCGCTCTTTGCATCGTCATTCTGCGCCGTGCGGCAAAAAGCGGCTTCCCCGCGCTTTTCCCCCCTCTGGCCGGCTATCTCGTCCAGTCACTTTTCGGACTTGGAACTTGTTTCATTCTGCCCATAGTCTGCATATTTTCCGGACTATCTGTAACTGATAGCCGTAATTTGCATGTATAGTATTTGGAAGAGAGGTCTTACCCATGGCAAAACTACTCTACGGAAAACCTGTGGCCGACGCCATTCTGGCAGAAGCCGCGGAGCGCGCTTCGCGTCTGAGGGAACGCGGCATCGTCCCCGCGCTCGCCTTCGTGCGCACCGGCTCCAGCCTCAGCAGCGGCCAGTATGAGCGGCAGGCCCTGGAGGCCTGCGACGCCGCGCATGTCGAGGCCTACAGCGCCTTCATGCCCGACTCGTCCCGTCTCACCACCACGCTCACAAACATAAACAGGGACGACTCCATACACGGAGTGATATTCCTCAGGCCCATGCCCGACGAGGCCGCCGAGGACTATCTGCGCAACAATCTCGACCCGCGCAAGGACATAGACGGCGTAACGCTGTCGTCCCTGGCCTCCATTTTTGTCGGGCACGGGCGCGCGTTTGTCCCCTGCCCGGCCAAGGCTGTACTGGAGCTGCTCAAGTACTACAATGTGCCGCTCGAGGGGCGCAGGGTGCTCCTCGTCGGCTGCAGCCTGTACATGGGCAAGCCTCTGTCCATGCTGCTGCTCAGAAATGAAGCGACGGTCACGCTGTGCTCCCCCTCGGCCCCGGACCTCTGCGAGCTCTGCCGCGGCAGCGACATCATAGTCTCCGGCGTAGGCGTACCCGGCACAATCGGCGCTGACTGCCTGCGCGAGGGCCAGACCGTCCTGGACGTCGGCAACAGCCTGATAGGCAAGGGCCATGCGGGAGACCTGGACGAACAGGCTGCGCTCGCGGCCGGGGCCGACGTCGCGCCGGTCACCGGAGGCGTTGACGTCGTGAGCTACGCCATGTTGGCGCTGCACACCGTTCAGGCGGCGGAGGTGCTGCACGGCCTGCTGTGACGGCGCCGCGTGTATGTGCGTGAGTGATTTGTCAAACTAAGTGCAACATGAATTGAGCTCGAAGTCCCATAGTTCCTGGGGAGAATGGAAGTTCAAAACTTTGCGAGGCCTGGCGTTGATCAACGCCAGGTTTCGTTTTAGCGTGGCGGGAGCGACACGGGAAAGGTTTCTGC
>UQWI01000004.1 GCA_900544765.1 uncultured Eubacteriales bacterium
TGCGAATTGCACACTGCTTTGCAAAAACACTCCTTGACAAATCTCGTCTCAAAAGAAGCTGCTCACCAAGGTCGCCAAGGAAAAGGGCTATACACACCTCGTTCACTTCTTCGACGACGGAATCTCCGGCGTCACGATGGACAGGCCCGGTTTTAAGGACATGATAGCCCAGCTCGAACTCGGCAAAGCGTCGGCGGTGTTCGTCAAAGACCTCAGCCGCCTGGGCCGCAACTACATCGAGGTCGGCAGGCTTACGGAGGAGTTTTTCCCTGAGCACGACATACGCCTTGTGTCTGTCTCCGACGCTATAGACACAGACGAGGGAGAAAACGAGCTTGCGCCGATTCGCAACCTTTTTAACGAGTGGTACAGCCGGGATATAAGCAAAAAGCGGAGAATAAGCAACAAAATTCGCGGAAATGCAGGAGTGCCTATGGGAGCACCGCCATACGGATACATGAAAGCCCCGGATGGAAGCAGAAGCTGGGTAGTGGACGATGAAGCCGCTGCTGTGGTAAGGCACATTTTCAAGCTGTACATGGATGGACTCGGAGCCGAACAGATTGCCGCCAGGCTGTCTGAAGAACGTGTGCTCACACCAACTCACTACTGGCAAGAGCGCGGTGTGAGCCGTCCAAACCGCCCGCTGACAAAGGAACCATGCCACTGGAACGGCTCGACAATTATAACCATCCTGTCCCGTCAGGAATACTGCGGCGACCTTATAAACTTCAAAACCTACTCAAAGTCATACAAGAACAAAAAGCGCCTTGAAAATGACCGCGAAAACTGGGTCATCTTCAAAGACGTGCATGAGGCCATAGTGCCGCGGGAGCTGTGGGAGCGCGTTCAGCAAAAGCGCGCCGGTATCCGTAAACGGCAGACCAACAAAGGAGAGCACAATATGTTCTCCGGCCTGCTCATCTGTTCCGACTGTGGGCGCAATCTACATTATCATTTTAATTCCAGGAACCCTGAGATAACGTATTTTTCCTGCCCGAACACAAAGAGCGAGCGAGGTACCTGTACCGGAACACATTACATCCGCGTGGATTTTCTCGAGCAAGTTGTCCTCGGCGAGATACGCCGCCTGACAAAGTTCGTGAGTCAGTACGAGACGCAGTTTGCCAAGCTGATGATGGGTTTCACGCAGCAGGCGATGGCAACTGAGCGAAAACAAGTGCAGCTTGAAATAAACAAGGCCAAGACCCGCGACCGAGAGCTGGATACTCTGTTTGAGAAGCTTTACGAGGATAACGTCGCCGGCAAGATCAGCGACGAGCGTTTCGTCCGTATGTCCAAGAAGTATGAGGCCGAACAGGCCGAGCTTCGCAGCTCAATCAAGGTGCTTCAAGCCGACATAGAGCGCATCGACGGTAAAGCAGCGACAGCGGATATGTTCATCTCATCTGTCCGTAAATACACCCGTGCCAGAAAGCTCACGCCGAGGATGCTCAACGAGCTGATAGACAAAATTGAAGTCCATCAGGCCGAGAAAGTGGACGGCGTCTGGCGGCAGCGGCTGACGATTCACTACAACTGTGTCGGCGCAATAACTCTGCCCGACACCGCGACAATCCAGGCTCCGCACGTCACGATGAATACCCGCCAAGGCGTCTACGTCACCTACGAACCGGATACACCAGCACCGGCCGCTGACACGGCCAGCGCATGAGGGAGGTGAGCGAAATGAATCGCACCGCAATCTACGCCCGCACGGCCTGCCCTAACGAGGCAGCCCTAAACTGGCAAGTCCAAGTCCTACAAGGTCTTGCAGCAAACTTGGGCTTGAACGTCACCCACGTCATCCGCGAGACAGCCAGCGGACTCGACTTTGAACGTTCGGGACTATGCAAGCTAATGCGTTTAGTTGAGAACTATGAGATAGACACAATCCTGATGACCAATCTCGACCGCATAGGCCGCGACACGCTGAAAGTCCTCGCCGTCCTCGAAGCGCTGGACAAGCACGGCGTCAAACTCATCATACAAGGCGGCGACACGGTAGAGACGAGTAACACACTGTTAGCTCTGCTACGCCGCTTTGCACCGCACCCCGGACTTGAAGTGGTGCTCGCATCGACAACAGAATAGCGTCCCGCGCTGTAAGAAAAGAGAAAAGCCTTACAGCGTTACTCGAACACTGTAAGGCTTTCCACGGTGGTGCCGGTGACGGGGATCGAACCCGTACATCCTTGCGGATATGGGATTTTAAGTCCCAGGTGTCTGCCAATTCCACCACACCGGCCGGATAATGCTAATGTTACCATCATGGCAACGCTGTGTCAAGGCGCATTGGCGTCCCGGCTCAGCATATAAAGCAGGGCATAAGCAATGCTTAAACTCATTGGCAGAGAAAGGAGGGACAGAAAGCTCTTGATATCACTGCCTTGCTTGGGTATAATATACTGATAACTAATAAATAGATACAGATGGGTGCCTGAGATGAAGTATAGCAATTGGATAGTCCCGGAGCGCGCGCCTGAGATACCGGAGGCGCTGCTTCGGGAGGGGTTCACGCCGCTGCTGGCGGCCATGCTCGCAAAGCGCGGGATGGCCACGCTGGATTCGGCGCGGGAGTTCATATATTGCGGCGAGGAGCTGCTGCTGCCTGCCGAGGATATGGCCGGTATGCCGAAGGCCGCGCAGCGTGTGCGCGAGGCCATAGAGCGGCGGGAGACCGTGGCCGTGTACGGTGACTACGACGTGGACGGGATAACTTCCGCCTGCCTGGTCACAAGCTATCTGCGCTCATGCGGCTTGGAATGCATACCGTACATACCTGACCGCCTGGAGGAGGGATACGGCCTAAACAGCGCCGCGCTGGACAGCGTAAAGGCCCAGGGGGCCACGCTGGTAATAACCGTCGACTGCGGCATAACCGCCGTCAACGAGGCAGAGCACGCGAAGGAACTCGGCCTCGACCTCATTATAACCGACCACCACGAGTGCGGCTCCGGCGCACTGCCGGACGCTTACGCCGTTGTGGACCCCAAGCGGGCCGACTGCCCGTATCCCAACAAGGGCCTGGCGGGAGTGGGAGTGGCCTTCAAGCTGCTGTGTGCGGTGGACGGCGACCCGGAGGATTTGCTCGGCAGCTACGCCGACCTGGTGGCCGCAGGCACCGTGGCCGACGTCATGCCCCTTACGGGCGAGAACCGCTACATAGTCCGCCGTGGCCTGGAGCAGTTGGAGACGCGCCCGAGGCCGGGCGTTGCGGCCCTGCTCTCCGAGTGCGGCGGCAACGCCAAGCGCATCAGCGCGACAACGGTGGGCTTTACGATAGCTCCCAGGATAAACGCAGCGGGCAGACTCGGAAACGCCGCCCTGGCCGCAAAGCTGCTGCTCTCACGCAGCACGGCCGAGGCCGTGCCCCTGGCCCAGGAGCTGTGCCGCATGAACCGCGAGCGGCAGGAGCTGGAGCACTTCATCTGGGAGGAAGCGCACGAAAGGCTGCGCCGTGAGCCGCCCGACGGGCCGATAGTCCTCGCCAGCTCGCACTGGCACCAGGGCGTCATAGGCATAGCTGCGTCGCGTCTGGCGGAGGAGTTCTGCCTGCCCTGCGTAATGATATGCCTCGACGGGGACATGGGCAAAGGCTCCTGCCGCAGCTACGGAGGCTTCAACCTGTTTGACGCGCTCTCCGCATGTTCTGATTGCCTGGAGGGCTTCGGCGGGCATGCCCTGGCTGCCGGGCTGACCATACGCCGCGACCGCGTGGACGAGTTCCGTGCAAAGCTGCGCGAATACTATAAGAGCTGCCCCGCGCCCGAGCACCCCTCGCTTGAGTGCGAGCTGAGGATAGAGGACCCGTCCCTGCTCAGGATGGACTGCGTTGAGTCCCTCGAAATGATGGAGCCCTACGGCACGGACAATCCGCGCCCGACGCTTTGCCTGGCCGATGTGGAGCTTGAGCGCGTCACGCCCATAGGGGGCGGGAACCATCTGAAGCTGCGCCTGGGCAAGGCCGGGACGAGCTTTGACTGCGTGATGTTCGGCACGAGGCTCGACCAGCTCGGCGCCTCGGCGGGCGACATGATTGACGCGGCGTTTTACCCGCAGATAAACGAGTTCCACGGCCGCCGAAGCGTGCAGCTGCTGATGGTGGACGTCAGAAGGGCCGACACGCGCTCAGAATGCGAGAGCATACTCTCCGGAGAATTGCCGGGGGGTTGGGAGTGCGATGAGCTCTATCCCGACAGGTGCGATTTTGTACGCGTGTGGCGCTGGCTGGAGCACCAGGGCGGACACGCCGCGGGCAGGCTCTCGGAGCTGGGCGCATGGGGCCCTGCGGGACTCAATCCAGCCAAGACGGCCGTATGCCTGCGCGCGATGAATGAAGAGAGCCTTGCAGATATAGAGCTGTCCGGCGACGAGCTGCGCGTTTCCGCCCTGAAGAGGGAGGGAAAGGCCAACCTCGAGGCCAGCCAGGTTATGACCCGACTCAGGAGCCGGCGCGAGGAGTACCGCGAGAGGAGGCGACAGAGATGATTGAAGAGAGAGACAAGACCGAAGGCCGCGTTGAAGAAGCAGTACCGGCGGCAGGGGCCGCTGATGGTGACGGGAAAGCGGCGGCCCAGGGGCTTCAGGACGATGTGAAGCGCGAGATGGCGGAGGTCAAGACCATCGGCGACGACACCGAGTGGGCGCCTATCCCTGTCGGCGGCCCCAAAACCGAGCACAGCCCCCTCGACCCAGAGGAGGGCTGGCGCAGGCTCGAGGCTCGGCTGCGCGCCGGGAATATACCGATGAACATGGACAGGGTGCGCTCGGCTTATGAATACGCCGCCAAGCTGCACGCGCAGCAGAAGCGCCGCGACGGCTCGCCCTACGTCACCCATTGCATAGCCACGGCGGAGATAATCGCCGAGCAGGGCCTCGACGAGGACAGCGTGGTGGCAGCCCTGCTGCACGACGTAATAGAGGACACACCCGCGACGCACGACGACGTGAAGCGCCTGTTCGGTTCCACCGTCGCGGACATAGTCGAGGGCGTCACCAAGCTGACCCGTGTGCAGTGGACCAGCCACGAGGAGGAGCAGGCCGAAAACCTCAGGAAGATGCTCATGGCCATGGCCAAGGATATCCGCGTCATCCTCATAAAGATAGCCGACCGCCTGCACAACATGCGCACGATGGACTACCAGAGCAGCGAGAAGCAGCTTATAAAGTCCGCCGAGACCATGGAGATATACGCGCCCATCGCTCACCGCCTGGGCATGCAGAAGATAAAGTGGGAGCTCGAGGACCGCTCGCTCTACTACCTCGACCGCGAGGGCTACCGCGAAATTACCGAGGCGCTCTCCTCGCGCATGCCCACGCTGCGCACCTTCATGGCCAAGGTTGAGAAGCAGATTGAGGACCGCATGGCCGAGGACGGCGTGAAGGCCACAGTCTACGGGCGCATAAAGCACATCTACAGCATTTACCGCAAGATGTTTGCCCAGCAGCTGGACATAAACGGCATATTCGACCTCTGCGCCTTCCGCGTCATAGTAGATACGATTCCCGACTGCTATAACGCGCTGGGCCTCATACACGACATGTACAAGCCCGTGCCGGGCCGTTTCAAGGACTACGTCTCCACGCCCAAGCCGAACGGCTACCAGAGTGTGCACACGACGGTCATAGGCAGTGAGGGCATACCCTTCGAGGTGCAGATACGCACCTGGGACATGCACCTCACGGCGGAGTACGGCGTTGCCGCGCATTGGAAGTACAAGAGCGGGGAGCAGGGCGTCAAAGAGGGCGACGAGGAGAAATTCGCCTGGGTGCGCCGTTTGCTCGAGGCGCAGCAGGAGACGGACGCCACCGAGTTTGTCCACGACCTGAAGATAGACATGTTTGCCGACGAGGTGTTCGTGTTCACTCCCTCCGGCGACGTCATCAACCTGCCGGCAGGCGCGACGCCCATAGACTTCGCCTACGCCATACACTCCGGCGTCGGCAACGCGATGGTGGGCGCGAGCGTCAACGGCCGCATCGTGACCTTCGACCACAAGCTGCAAAACGGCGACATAGTTGAGGTGCGCACGTCCAAGAGCGCGCCGGGGCCGAGCCGCGACTGGCTGCAGCTGGCCAAGAGCTCCAGTGCGCGCACAAAGATAAAGCAGTGGTTCAAGAAGGAGCGGCGCGAGGAGAACATCCAGCGCGGACGGGATATGTTCGACGCGGAGCTCAGGCGCAGCGGCCTCACTATGTCCGACGTCACGGACGAGGACGTGCTGCCGCAGATACTCAAGAAGCTCTCCGTACCCAGCCTGGACGAGCTCTTCGCCGCCATCGGCTACGGCGGCCAGACCGCTGTGCGCAGCGTCAACCGCGTGAAGGACGAGCTTGCGCGCATACGCAGGCCGGAGAAAAAGACCGTCCTCGACAAGATAACCGAGCAGGCCGAAAAGCGCACGGCCCGCCCGCAGAAGGCCGTCCACGGCATACTTGTAGAGGGCCTGGACAACTGCCTCATCAAATTTTCCAAGTGCTGTACGCCGGTACCCGGCGACGACATAATCGGGTTCATAACCCGCGGCAGCGGTGTGAGCATACACCGCACCGACTGCCAGAACTATCAGCGCCAGCGCGCGCAAAGCGAGAACGACGGCCGTTGGATCCGCGTCGGCTGGGCGGAGCACACGACGGATTTGTACCCGACCACGCTGCACATAACCAGCGCGGCGCGCGGCGGTTTCGTCATGGATATCGCAACCGTGCTCAATGCTCTGAACGCCAAGGTCCGCAGCCTGTCGGCCCGGGACCTGGGAGAGCAGAGTATAGCCGTTGTGACCGTCGAGGTCAGGGACCTCACGGAGCTCAAAGGTATAATGAACCGCCTGCAAGGCATACGCGGAGTATCTGAAGTTAGGAGGGCAAGCTCATGAGAGCCGTAGTGACAAGAGTCAAATCCGCATCCGTCACCATTGCCGGGGACGTTACCGGCAGCATAGGCAAGGGCTTCCTGGTGCTGCTGGGTGTGAACGTGAACGACACCGAGGCCCAGGCCGACAAGGTCGCTGACAAGATATGCGGCCTGCGCGTGTTTGAGGACGACGCGGGCAAGATGAACGTGAATCCCGCTGACGCGGGCGCAGAGCTGCTCATTGTGAGCCAGTTCACTCTCTATGCCGACGTCAAGTCCCGCCGCCCCGGCTTCACCCGCGCGGCGAGGCCCGAGACGGCTGTGCCGCTGTACGAGCGTGTCATCGAACAGTGCCGTGCCCGCGGCTTCAAGGTCGAGACAGGCCGGTTCGGCGCGGAGATGCTGGTCGAGAGCATAAACGACGGCCCCGTGACTATACTTATCGACACAGACGAACTGTAAGCTGTCAATGCAGGCCGGCGCGAACAGGCTGCGCACGCCTTGTTCCCGCTGCGCAAAACATGTGCGCCGGCAAATTGTTGAATCTGGAGGACACAACATGCTTATAAAAACCCTTACCGTCGGACACCTGGACACCAACTGCTACGTTGTGACCGACGAGGCCAGCCTCGAGTGTGCTGTCATAGACCCCGGCGCGGAGAGCAACACCATACTAGGCTACATCGAGGACAACCACCTCAAGTGCACCGCCGTCATGCTCACGCATGCGCACTTTGACCACATCGGCGCCCTCGACGCCGTGCTTAACGAGACCGGCGCGCGCTGCTATGTGAACCGGAAGGAAATCGGCACCAACCTGGCCGGCATAGGCCATCCCTTCCAGGCGCCGGAGGGCGCGGTGCTGTACGGCGAGGGCGACGAGGTGAAGGTCGGCGCTCTGACGTTCCGCGTCATTGAGACCCCGGGCCACACACCCGGCGGCGTCACGCTCATCTGCGAGGATTCGCTCTTCACCGGCGACACGCTCTTCCGCCTCTCCTGCGGCCGCACGGACTTCCCCGGCGGCGACATGAACGTGGAGCTCGCCAGCTTGAAAAAAATAGCCTCTCTGCCCGGAGACTACGACGTCTACCCCGGCCATGCCGAGAGCAGCCGCCTGTCCATAGAGCGTGAGCATAACCCCTACATGCGCCACGCGATAGAGCACCTGTAATGGCCAACGCCATAGATTACCTGGACTGGCGCGGGGACGTTCCGATGAGCATATCTCCCTTCAACGAGGTGGACGGGCTCATCGCCGCGAAGCTCACCAGCCTGGATTTCACCGGCATCGTCCCCTCCGAGGGCGGAGCAGCGCTGCGCGACGCGGTGGACGCGTACTTTGAGCGCTACGGCGACAAGGATGTGCGCCTAGGCGTGCTCCTGCCGCCGGGTACGGTCACGATGGTGAAGAAGATGCTCGCCTCAAAGCGCTTCGCCGGCGTGATGCTGTACGACTACGTCAATCACATAGACGACGTTGGCGCGGAGCAGTTCTGCGCCCTGACCGTGAGTATGCCCGACGGCTCGCACTTTGTGGCCTTCCGCGGCACCGACGACACCATAGCCGCCTGGCGCGAGGACTTCAACATGAGCGCGCACGACGCCGTCCCGGCGCAGGTGGATGCCGCCTCGTATCTGAAGCGTGCCGGCTGGAGATTTGACGGCGTGCTGCGGGTCGGCGGACACTCGAAGGGCGGCAACCTCTCCGTGTACGCTGCGATGAGCGCCTCCGCCGAGCTCCAGGAGCGTATAGCCGACGTTTTCAACTACGACGGCCCCGGTTTCCGCGAGAGCGTGCGCGGCGAGCCCGGATATGAGCGCATACGGCCGAAGATTCGCTCCTTCCTGCCGCAGCACTCTATGGTGGGCGTGCTCCTGGTCAACGATTC
This sequence comes from uncultured Eubacteriales bacterium, assembly GCA_900544765.1. GTDB lineage: Bacteria > Bacillota > Clostridia > Oscillospirales > Oscillospiraceae > Scatomorpha > Scatomorpha gallistercoris. The sequence continues at coordinate 8,749 of UQWI01000004.1, forward strand.
GCCGTATGAGATTGTCGAGAGCAGCGAGACGGGCGCTTCAGCGCACAACGGTTTCACCTGGCAGGTGCTGGGCACCAAATTCCTTCGCTGCGATAAATTTTCCCTCCGCACCCGCGTGTACCGCGAGGCCATGCGCAGCTGGGCCGCAAAGCTCGACCTCCAGCAGCGCCAGGACCTGATAAACGCGGTATTTGACGCTCTGGAGAGCACCGGCGCAAGGACGCTCACCGATTTGAGCGAGCAGCGAATACGCAAGGCCGCCACGGCGGCGCGGGACCTGCTCTCCGACGAGGACGAGCGGGCCGTGTTCACCGAGAGCATGGAGCTGCTCGCCAGGGCATACATATCCAGCGCCCGCAGCGCACTGCCCATAGTCAACCGCTTCGGCAGAAAGAAAAAGTGAGGAGATACCCCGCCGTGGAAGCCCGCAAATATGCCGTCCGGCTGCCTGAGCCGCGGCGCTGCGGCTCCTGACGGCGGTGCTTCTGCGCCCGTGCGCCCTGAAAGGGGCCGCGTGAGCGGGCCGGGCGGATACACTATAGTACAGGGCACGGCGCTTGCGCCTCGGCGGGGAGCCTTGCCGGCGCGTGAGGGCAAAAAAATAACCGCCCCGAGGGCGGCGCACAAAAAACATCTGACCCTTATCTGTATTTTTTTCAAGCTCTGCATTCTACCCTTGAAGTCCAATACACAGCTGCTGTTGCGGCTTGCTGTCGGTACAGCTTTTTCCGGTTCTCTGAACCATCGTTCTATTGAGAATCCTGCCCGGCAGAAAACTAGCCGTTATTTCGCTTAGCCTGTGTTCGCTTCCTTTGAATGTGAGCTATCAAAAATCAGATAAGGGTCAGATGCGCTGATTCTTGATATCTAACATCTATTTAACCTCTCTTTCTTCGGATTTCGGTGCTTTCCAAATCCTCACGCGTCGTCAGAACGGATCGATAGAAACCCCGGCTGGTATGCCTCCTTTCACACAAATGCTTTAAGCTAAGCCGCTATGGCATCCCCGGCTGCTTTTATGTGCCGTTCCGTTCGCTGTTAGGATGGAGCCCCGATCAGATAAGGCATACGCTCGGCTCTTGGGCTTTCACCTTATCGGACACTTGAGCCGCCCTGTAACTTCAATCAGTTTCTGCTCTTTACGAATCAAGCTTCGGCCATTGCCTCACAGCTTTTCACAATCCGGTTTTCAGCTTCCTCAAAGGGTCGTGCTCTTATTTGTCCTGTTTCCTGAGCTTTGTGCCTTGCTCTTATCTTTCTGGTCACAATATACCACCGAAGCGCCGCGTTGTCAATGGAAAATGTACTCATTCCACAAATTTGTCAGACTTTACGAAAATCTAACAAACCTATTGATAAGCGCTGCGGCTTAGAGTATAATTAATAATTGGTTGGGCCTGCGGATTCCCGTATACGGGAGTCCGCTTTTTTGACACGCTCACGAGGCGGTGACGAAAACTCGAAACTGTCCCAAATCGTGTCGCGCGCACAAGCCAAAAGCGCCGGAGAAATTCTCTCCGGCGCTTTTGCACGTTTACAGCAGGTGCTCCATGTAGACGAGCTCGGTGTCGAGCGTGCCCTCGTGCAGGGCGTGGTGCTTGCCGGCCAGGCGGAAGCCGAGCTTTGAGTACAGCCGCTGAGCCGGGATGTTGGTGACGTTGGTGTCCAGCCTGACGACTGCTTTGCCCTGGCCGAAGGCGAGGCCCTCGGCAAAAGCGACCATCAGTGAGCCGACGCCGCGGCCGGACATGCCGGGTGAGACAACCAGCGTGTGGATGACCAGCACGTCCTCGTCCCGTGCGGGGTACTCCCAGGGGATAGCGTAGTACTCGGCGGGCTGGTACGAATTGAGTATGACGCTCGCCGCGAGCTTTTCGCCGATGTAGTATACGTACATTGTCCCGGCGTTCACGCCGCGCTCTATGGTCTCGCGGGTGGGGTAGACGCCGCGAATCCAGCTCGTGGTAGAGCCGGTCTCGGCCTCGCGGTCGAACACTTCGTTGTAGCTGGCCTCTATTGCGCCGATGTCGGCGGCGGTCGCTTTGCGTATCATGGCTATTCCTCCTAACTGTGCTTAGCCCATTCTAGCACAGCGCGGGGGAAAAGGCCAGACTTATGCAGCGCGGCGGTCGTTTACGAACTTCCTGACGCCCAGGGCGCCCAGCACTACGACGGCGGCGGTTCCGACAACAGTGATAAATTTCTTCATGGTTTTGCTCCTTTACACATTTTCCGGTCGCCCGGTATGTGCAGAGTATAGCGCTGCGATGTTTCTGTGGTGTTAATGAGACGTGAACGCGGTGTTTATATTGTGAACTTTTCGCGTCACGGCTTGAGGAACGCCTTCATCACCGCCTACACCGCCTCGCGCTGTCCCGCACGGGGAGCTTTTTATATTCACCGTTCGCAGAGCCAGTAGCTTGCGCTGTAGGGCGGCAGCTCGCTGCCGCCGCCGAAGTCGTGCGCCTCGCCCGTGAGCAAGTCCACGGCGCGGCCGCAGCCGGCGTTGAAGTGCGCGGTGTAGGGGGAGGCGTCCGCGTTGAAGGCGCAGAGCACGCGCTCACCGTCGGCTTTTCGCTCAAATATGTACTGCCGGTTTGTGAGCAGCACCTCGGCGTAGTCGCCGTACTGCAATGCGCGCGAGGAGCTGTGCGCGCGTATCATGGCGGCAATTTTGTCCGTCAGCGAGTTCCACTCCGGCCTCTCAAACTCCGGGCGCAGCGCCCAGTCGCCCTCGGATTTCTGCCCGGTCACGCCCCATTCGCTGCCGTAGTAGACGCTTGGGATGCCCGGCATGGAGAACATGAGCGCATAGAGCAGCGGAAGGTGCTCCGGGTTGCGGAGTATACTCGCCGCGCGGGTGACGTCGTGGTTGTCCGCGAAGCTGAAGAGACGCTTGCCTCGGTAGAGGCACCAGGGCTCGCTGCCGAACTGACGCCGCAGGCTGTGCCCAATCTCGAAGAGGTTCATGTCGTTGAGGCTCGAGTAAAGGCCCTTGTAACACTCGTAGTTGGTACAGCTGTGGCACTTTCCGTCGCCGGCCCAGCGGTTGTAGTCGCCGTGCAGAGTCTCGCCCATGAGGAAGAAGTCCGGGGCGAGCGCGTCGCAGTATTCGCGCAGGCGGCGTAGGAAACCCTCGTCGAGACAATAGGCCACGTCGAGCCGCAGACCGTCGACGCCGAATTCCTCACGCCAGAAGCGCACGGTGTCGAGCAGGTAGTCCACGACCGCCGGGTTGCGCAGGTTGAGCTTCACCAACTCGTAGTGGCCCTCCCAGCCCTCGTACCAGAAGCCGTCGTTGTAGCATGAGTTGCCGTCGAAGCTGATATTGAACCAGTCCTTGTACGGCGAATCCCAGCGCTTCTCCTGCACGTCCCGGAACGCCCAGAAGCCGCGCCCGACGTGGTTGAACACCGCGTCGAACATGATGCGCAGCCCGCGCGAGTGCAGCGAATCGCACAGCTCCTTCAAATCCTCGTTCGTGCCGAGGCGCGTGTCGACACGGCGGAAATCGCGCGTGTCGTAGCCGTGCGCGTCGCTCTCAAAGAGCGGGTTAAAGAGCACCGCGCCGCAGCCGAGCTTTTCAATGTGGGGTATCCAGTCGAAGATCCTGCGCAGCCGGTGCTCAGGAATGCCGTCGTTTTCCCTCGGAGCCCCGCACAGCCCCAGCGGGTATATCTGATAAAATACGCTCTCGTCGTACCACATAATCTTTCTCCTCATGGCAAAGGTCTTGCTGCCACGCAGCCTTGACAATAATAGCATAAAACACTGAGTTCTGCAAGGATGGAATAGTGCGGTTCGACGAAAGTTCGCTTGCCTGCAACATTTTAGCCTTCCCGATTGTGTATAGGACAGAACGGTTGAAAGCCGTTCAAATAAAGCAAAAGGAAGGAGGCGTCGGCCGAGGTTGGCTTCACTATTGAGACACCCGAGAGCATTGGAAACTGCGGCTTTGATTTTGCCCGCGTTTTTGACGACGGGATGCTTGAGCTGTTCTACACCGATGGGAACGGCGGCGGTGTGAGCGTCCACAAGGCCGCCGGGGACGGCGATATCAGCGGCGACTACAACGAGTATTCTGAGGTTGAGACCATGGACGCAGGCGGCGTCGAGGTCACTATAAAGGGCAACGGCGACGGCATAAGCCTTGCGCTGTGGGCAGATGGCGGATATACTTATGCCGTGAGCGCGGACGGGTTTGCCCTGACCGCAGATGAAGTCGGCGCAGTGGTAAACGCCGCCGTCGGGGAAGCAGATTGAAACAGAAGAAAGCGAGGATGTAAGCCGTGAGCCTGACCGCAGCAATATGCAGGCCCGCCGGTGCGGCGGGCCTGGCAGCAGCCTTTATAGTGGCGATGCTTGCAAAGCTGAAAGTGCTGCAGCCGGCCAGACCCGAGGTGAGGGAGCGGGCGGCGCTGATGCTTGACAGGCATGGCGACAGGATACTGCGCTGCGCCTATTCATACCTGCACAACATGCAGGATGCGGAGGAGGTGCTCCAGGACGCGCTGGTGCAGTATCTGAGGACTGCGCCGGAGCTGAACGATGAGGAACATGAGCGGGCGTGGTTCCTGCGTGTTGCGGCCAACTTGAGCAAGAACCGCCTCAAATACAGTGCGGCCCACGCGACGGACGAACTGAGCGAAGAGCTGGCGAGCGAGGGGAGAGACGACTTGTCCTTCGTCTGGGAGGCGGTCAAGTCTCTGCCCGTGAGCTGCCGCGAGGTGGTGCATCTCTTTTACTACGAAGGGCTCAGCACGGCGCAGATTGCGGAAACGCTGGGGCGCAGCGAGACTGCCGTGCGCTCTGCGCTGCACCGCGGGCGGGGCCTGCTCAAGGAGATACTGCGGGAGGATTACGACTTTGAAATACGCTGAGCTTATGGACAAAATAGAGCTGACGCCGGAAATGCGGGAGCGTGTCCTCTCCGGTGTGGAGCGCAAACTCGACAGGAATCCGGCGAGGGGTTCTCGTCTGCTCAGGCGCTGCCTGCCGTTTGCTGCCTGCCTCGCGCTGGTTATTGCGGCTGCGGTGGTTTTGCCGCAGGCGGCGTCTCCCGGCGTCGAGTATGTACCCGGCATTGAGCCGGCGCAGGACGCGGCATCTCTTTCCGACGCGGTGGGTTATGAAGTGCGGGACGTGTCGGGACTGCCGTTTGAGCCGGACGCGGCCGTGTACACTGCTTACGGAGATATGGCCGAGATTGACTACTCCGGAGAGGGTGAGCAGGCCGTTTACCGCCAGTCTCCGGGCGCGGAGGACAACTCCGGCGACTACAACGAGTACGCCGCCGTCACCACGACCTCTGTCGGGGATGCGCAGGTCACGCTCAAGGGCGGCGCGCCGGACAGCTATACGCTGGCGCTGTGGTGCTCGGGCGGATATTCATATTCCCTGTCGCTGTCGTCGCCGTTGCCGGAGAGTGCGTGGATTGAGCTCATAGAGACGAATGTGCAATAAAAACCGGCCGGAAGCTATGGCTTCCGGCCGGTTTGTTTATTCACTCACTCGGCGGTGAACATGTCCTTGCTCAGGCCGCAGACGGGGCAGACCCAATCTTCGGGGACATCTTCCCAGGCGGTGCCGGGGGCGATGCCGCTGTCGGGATCGCCGACGGCGGGGTCATAGACATAGCCGCAGGGGCAGACATACTTCATGGTGCAGTCTCCTTTCGGTTTTAAATAAGGGCGGGCAAGTCCGCCCGCCCCGCATGGATTCGTTTACGTTGCCGCGTGAGCCGATAGCGCGGCAGGCGCGGCCGGATTCAGATTACTCGCCGAAGTAGCGCTTCAGCAGGCCGGCGAAGGCGCGGCCGTGACGGGCCTCGTCGCGGGCCATCTCGTGGACGGTGTCATGGATGGCGTCGAGATTGAGCTGCTTGGCCAGCTTGGCGAGCTCAGTCTTGCCGGCGGTGGCGCCGTTCTCGGCCTCAACGCGCATCTCGAGGTTCTTCTTGGTGGAGTCGGTCACGACCTCGCCGAGGAGCTCGGCGAACTTGGCGGCGTGCTCGGCCTCTTCATAGGCGGCCTTTTCCCAGTACAGGCCTATCTCGGGATAGCCCTCGCGGTGGGCGACGCGGGCCATGGCCAGATACATGCCGACCTCGGTGCACTCGCCCTGGAAGTTCATGCGCAGACCCTCGAGGATCTCCTCGGGAGCGCCCTGAGCAACGCCGACAACGTGCTCGGCGGCCCAGGCCATCTCGCCCTCAGCCTGCTTCACGAACTTGGAAGCGGGAGCCTTGCACTGCGGGCAAGCCTCGGGGGGATTCTCGCCCTCAAAAACATAACCACATACGCTGCAAACCCATTTTGCCATTGTTGTTTCCTCCTGTGTAAGTAATAATATTTTAATGTGTTTGGGGTTGTCGATTGATTAGGCCGTGACGTCCCGGCTTTCCAGAGCCGCACATCGGGCGCACTTGCCTGTGAAGCTCAAAGAGTGGTACAAAACCGTACCGCCCACTTCCCGCTCCACCTGCCGGTCTATACCGGCGAGATTCGGAGAGCAGACATCGGTGACGCAGCCGCATATTGTGCAGACAAAGTGCGCGTGCGGCGTCGTGTCCGCGTCGTAGCGCTCCTGACCGGCCACCGTACCCACGCTGACCGCGTCGCCGTCGGCGACAAACATTGCCAGATTGCGGTACACGGTGCCGAGGCTGAGATCTGGGAACTCGCCTTTCAGACGCGCGTACAGCATCTCTGCACTGGGATGTTCATCTGTACTGCGCAGGGCTTCAAGTATAGCCGCGCGCTTTCTTGAGTATTTGCGTGCTTCCATGCTCTCACCAAAACGATAATGATTCTTATTACGGTTTGAATTCTAGCACATATATGCCGGTTTGTAAAGAGGTTTTTTAAAAAATCTGTGTTAAAATTTGCGCTTAGCGCCTGTGTGTGCAAAGCTGCCCGGCAAAATTGAGTTGCCGGGCTGATAATTGTACATTTTGCTGTTATATGTCGTCTGTGCTCAGCCGCCTGAGATTGCTAGAGATGTCGGCGAGGGCGGCGGCCGCCTCCATGTCGCACTTGCGGGCCATATCTGCGAGAGAAACCATACCGACTATCCTGTCCCCGTCAACAACGGGCAGGCGTCTCACCTGGCCTCGACCCATGCGCCGGGCGGCGTCGCCGACCTTGGCGTCCGGCGAGGCGGTGACCACGCCCCGGGTCATTATGTCCTCTACCGTCATCTCACGGGCGTCCCCGCCCGAGGCCACACAGCGCAGGACTATGTCGCGGTCGGTCAGCATCCCGGCCAGCTTCCCGCCGTCGGTCACGGGCAGCGCGCCGAGGTTCATGCGCTTGAGCAGCCGGGCTGCGGCGATGACCGGCTCACGCTTGTCTATGGTTACGACGCGGCCGCTCATGATATCCGATACCTTCATAATATCGCCTCCTGGGGATATTATCCCCATGTGCGAGGCGCTTAAACCCGTCAGGCGCTCACAAGCTCTTTCAGAGCGGGACCGGCCGCGTCTGCAAAGAGCCTCACGGCGGTTATGGCCTCCTGCAGGCTGTTGCCGTTTGAGCCCACCTCCAGGATGAAGGAGCCGGTTGACAGGTGCTGGTTGTAACGCTCTTTCACAACGGAGATTGGCCGGGCGAGCGTGGGATACTTGGCATTTACGGCCTGCTGCAAATACAGCGCGAGGCGTAGGTTCTCCTGCCAATTCGGGTGATACAGGCCGCTCTCGCCCGTGCCGACGAGCATCATCAGCTGGCTTGAGGCCTGGCCGTCCAGCTCGGCCACGGTTTTGTACGTCACCTCTCCGTCGCCGAGTGCGTCGCGGTGCAGGTCTATCACTACAGCTATGCTTGGATACTGGGCCAGGTAGCTCTCAACTGAGGCGCCGGAACGGGAATAGGAGCCGGTGTAGCTGGGGTAGTCGTATATCTCGCGGTCATGCAGCACGCTTATGCCCTGGGCCTCAAAGGCCTTGGCGAGCTCGTCGCCTACGCGTATGACGTTGTAGTTCTTGTCCTCGGTGCGGTCTGTATCCGTCTCCTCGTACTGGTCGTATGCGTCCGGGGTGTAGGCCTCGCTGCCGTGCGTGTGCACTATAAGCACCTGCGGCCCCTCGGCCGGGAGGGTTATGCTCGGACCCTCGGCCACCATAGCTCCTACATCTATATTATAACTTGTCGAATTCTTGATTGTCAGCCCGCCGTAAATGGTGGTCGGGACTATGCGCGTGCCTTCGTCTGTATACTGGGTTGTGGCCTCCGGGGAGCTATCTGTCTCCGGCGCGGATTCGGAACTTGGCTCCGGGCTGGCAGCGGCGCCGGCGCTCTCAACCGGGTCCGTGGCGAGGATGCCGGGCATCCCGGGGGTGGGGGAAGCGCTGTCCTCGTGCCTGCCGAGTTCCAGATTCAGACTAGCCGTCACCATCCGACCGGAGGAGAACACCTCGTCCAGCCAGCTGGATACCACGGCCCCGGTCCCGCACAGCGCTGCCGCCTTGACACCCAACACAAGCAGCCCCGCGGCCGCCAGCTTCTTGCCCTTGCCCAAGCTCTCACCTCCACAAGCTGATAATATGCGCGCGCCGCGCCGGCAATGCCGGGACTTGCACCAAGTGCCCGAACGTGCTATTATTCCCCGGTGGCCCCCTGTCGGAGGCGCAGTTTATTTGTCGAAAGGATGCGTACAAATGGAGCATATTTATCGTCCGCGCGGGGTGTGCTCGCGGGAAATGCGGGTGGAGGTTGAGGACGGAATAATCCGCAGCGTGAAGGTGATTGGGGGGTGCGACGGCAATCTCAAGGGCATTTCCAGCCTCCTGGTGGGGATGCGGGCAGAGGACGCCATAGAAAAGCTGAAGGGTATCAAATGCGGTTTTAAGAACACTTCCTGCCCAGATCAGCTCTCTATAGCCCTCCGTCAGTGCCTAGAAAAAGAGGCAAATTAGTTTACATAATATTACGCAATAGTTACAAAGGTTACAAAATTCGAGCTTTTTGTCACTCAAACTTGCGTAATTGCAAAAAATTTTGGCTCGAAAAGCGTCGAGGTAAAATTTTTCAGCAGATAGCACAACACAAGATGTAGTGTTTATCGACGAAAAAACAGCTAATAATCCATATAATGTGGAGCGATTGTTCAGATTAGCAAAAACTGCGAAACTCAGTTTGTGCACTATGTCGATTGAATTCGACCTGCAAATTTGACTATAATTATTGCAGGAATTCAATTCCGACTCACTTCGTCTGTCAAATGCGGACGTACAGCTACAAACTGAGGTGCGATATGTTCAGGAAAAGCAAAATTCATATGACGCTCCTGCTCTGCGCGCTCATCCTGTGCCTGGCGGCCAACGGCTCCGTCACGGCGGATGACGACGAGCTCCTGCGTCAATCCCTGGCCGGCTCCGCCTCCGTGACGACAGAGCCGCCGGAATACGAGATAGATGCGCTATCCCAGGAAAAGGATAATACTGTCGAGGCCACTGCGTCCGCAGAGCCGGACAACACTGTACCCCTCTACATAAACGGCCTCTTGGACGGCAGCTGCCTCGTCGTGGACGGGACTGCAAGAATGACGCTTGCGCGCTTTGCGCTGCTGGCCGGGCTGAGCTATGACGGCAATGGAATAGCAGGAGTTGTGCCCGAGCTCTCCGCCGACGGGGATTACGCCGTGGTAAACGGCAGGTATTTCTACCTGCCTGACGGGCTGTACGAGCTCGGAGGCGAGCTGTACTGGCCGCTCACTGTGCTGGCAAAGATGTTCAACTGCACCGTCGATTGGGACGCCGCATCCGGCAGTATAAACCTGGACGTGACGAACGTCTCGCTGCTGACCGAAGGCGCGCTCTACTACAACGCACAGGATGTGTACTGGCTCTCGCGCATAATTTACGCCGAGAGCGGCAATCAGTCCATGGCTGGGCAGATAGCCGTGGGCAACGTGGTTCTCAACCGCGTGAGTGACTCGCGTTTCCCTGACAGCGTGTACGCGGTCATCTTCGACCAGACCTATGGCGTACAGTTCTCGCCCGTCGAGACCGGCAGCATCTATGCGGAGCCGGACGATGAGGCCGTAGTGGCCGCGAAGCTGGCCCTTGAGGGCTACAACACGGGCGGCAACGCGCTCTACTTTGTGAACCCGAGCATCGGCGCCGCCGGCTGGTTCAACCAGACCCGGACGTATGTCACCACTATCGGCGACCATGTGTTCTATGCCTGATTGCGCGGCGGGACAAGCCGTGATATAATAAGTGGTACGCTTTGCGCGTACCACTTATCGTTTTTGGTGATGCTATGGAAGAGATACTTTCCTCGGGTTTTGAACAGCTGGGTGTGCCGGTACCTGACGGCGCGCTGGCCAGACTGCGCGAATACTACGAATACCTGTCCGAGCGCAACGCGGTCATGGACTTGACGGCGATAACCGGGGAGGAGAACACTGCGCGGCTCCACTTTTTGGACTGCTGCGCGCTGCTGACCACGGCAGATTTCGCCGGTAAGCGCCTGATAGACATAGGCTCCGGGGCGGGTTTCCCCGGGCTGCCGCTGAAGATAATGTCGCCCACGACGCGTGTGACGCTCCTGGACAGCCTGCGCAAGCGCGTGGACTTCACCTCGGAGTGCGTGTTCCGCCTGGGGCTGGAGGGCATAGAGAGCCTGTGCCTGCGCGCCGAGGAGGCGCCGCTCAAGATGCGGGAGAGCTATGATATCGCCACGTCCCGCGCGGTGGCGAAGCTCAACCTGCTGCTGGAGCTGGCCCTGCCCTTCGTGAGGACGGGCGGCGTGTTCCTGGCCATGAAGGGCCCGGACTGCGGCGAGGAGGTTGCCGGAGCCGCCAACGCCGCCGGGCAGCTGGGCGGCAGGATACGAGAGGTGCGCCGCTACACGATACCAGGGACGGACGTGAGCCACGCCGTGGTCATAGTCGACAAGCTCTCACCGACTCCGCCGCAGTTCCCGCGGCGCTGGGCCAGGATGCAGAAAAAGCCGCTCTAGACCGTGAGCGGCAAAAAAGAATTAAAAAGAGGAAGGCATTTGCCTTCCTCTTTTGCGTTTCTGGAACTTATTTCGCCTCTTCAGCGGCCTTCTTGGCGAGCTCCTGAGCCTTGCGCATCTTGATTATCTGGCAGACAGACTCGATGCGGGTCTTGAGGCTCTCGGGGCTGTAGTCGCGGTCATCCCAGAAGTCGGCCTCGATGTAGTAGGAGGGGACGCCGGTCTTTTCGGTGACCATCTTGGCCATTATCTTCTGCTGGGCGCCGAGCCAGCGGTCGAAGTCGAAGAAGCCGAGGATCATGCCGTCGGGGTGGCAGATCTCTATCTTCTCGCACATGGCGGCGGCCTCGTTCTTGAGGTTCATGCACATGCCGTTGCGGGACCAGCTCTCGGCGGCGCTCATCCAGGGGTCATCCTTGTAGCGGCTGGGGCTCATCTCGAGCTTGGAGTGAGTCAGCGCGCTGGAGAAGCCGGTGATGACGCCGTTGTCGCGGAAGTACTTGCCGACCCAAGGCACGCAGAAGGGCAGGTTGTAGAAGCCGACCTTCGGGGTGTCCTTCGGCATGACGCCCTCGCCGGCCTTGATGGCGGCGCGGACTTCCTTGGTCAGGGTGTCGATGGCGTCCTCGATGTACTTGAAGCCGGTGTTGAACGGGACGGTCAGACACTGCTGCAGCATGGTCAGCGTCTCGCCGCCGACTACAGGCGGGTTGGCGTTGGTGCACAGCTGGGTGAGCATTTCGGCCTTGAAGGCCACGCGGCCGCATTCCTTGTTGGCATTGGCCATATCCTCGTCGGTGATGGTGACGCCGCAGTTCTCCTCAATGGCCTTGACGCCGAGCTTCATCTGGTCACTCATGAACTTCAGACGCTCGTCCATGAGGTCCTCGCGCTCATCAAAGGAAGAGTCATGCGGCACACGGGAGACGTGATACTTCCACTTCTTGCCGGTGATGCCCTGGATCATCTCGTCGGTCTTGGGGCCTTCGTCGCAGTTGAAGCCCCAGCTCCAGATGAGGTCGGGGGCGGCGATGGTGCCGGTGACATAGGCGCCCAGACGCATCTTGTTCAGCGGGCAGTGACGGCAGCCGTAGGTAAAGCCGTACTCCTCGGCGACGTTCAGGAACGGACTTGCCGCGTGGAAGAAGGAGTTCAGCGTGTTGACCATGAGCAGGTCGGGGAAGCCGATGAACATCTTGTCGCCGCCGGCGATCTTCGCGGCGTAGTAATAGTTGGCGATGGCGGGCAGAATGCCGTAAAGTATCTTGACGCCGTTTTCCTTCATCTCGGGGGTGTGGACGATGTCGGCCAGCTCACGCAGGTAGGCGCCGAGCATCTTGCGGACGCCCAGGTACTTGAGGTCCCAGTTCTGGGGCAGGTACACGTCGAGCGCATACGCTATCTTTTCGTCGTCGAGCTTGCACCTCTCGGCGGTCTCCAGCCAGCGGGGGAGGAAAGCCTCGAGCTCCTCACCCTCAAAAGCGGCAAGCTCAAGCAGTTCGCGATTTACGTCTCTAGCCATTTATTTTGCCTCCTTAATCTCCTTGATGCTGTCAACAAAGCTCTCGAGCCTGGTGGTCAGGGGAGCCATGGCCTCGCGGGAGTACTCGTAAGAAGTCTCCAGCTTCATCATCGGCACGTTGATGTCCTTTATCCACTTGGCGACGCAGGTGTGCTCCATGTCGTAGATCTCGTCGAAGGCGAGCTGATACCACAGCACGGCGTCGACATTGTACTCTTCGATGAGCTTCTTGAGGTGCTCGAAGCGGGCCTCCCAGGCGGGCTGGAAGATGCACTGCGGGACCTTGTCGTCGTAGATGGCCTTGGCATAGCTGTCGACGACGTCGCCCTCGGTGGGGATGTCGTTCTTGAAGGTCCTGATGTCCTCATCCAGGAACTCGGTGACGATGGCGCCGCCGGCGTTCTCGATGATGCTCGGGACGACGTAGTCGCCCTGGGCGACCGCACGGCCCATGATCAGGATGCGCGGAGCGTTCTCGGCGTGGACGCCGGGGGCGTTCTCGAGCTCGGCGTAGATCTGCTTGAGGGCCTCGATGCTGGTGTCGTAGTCGACGCGCAGCGTGTAGTGGTTCAGGCGGATGAAGTCGCTGAAGGTGATGGGCGGGTTGTCCTTCTTGCGAAGCTCGTCGATCTTGCGCAGCCAGTAGTTGATCTCGTTGGTCTTGGCGTAGCAGGCGCGGATGTCGTCGTCGCTGATCGGCTTGCCGACCAGATCCTCGAGCATCTTGCGGAACTCGCGCAGCTCGTTGCGGTAGTACGCGCGGGAGATGTCGACGGTGTAGTCGGCGGGCACGCCGACCTTGTAGACGGGCAGCCCCTTGTACTCCAGAACTTCGCACATGCGGCCGTAGTGGCTGTCGTGCTGCTGGATGACTATCTTGTCGGCGATGGGCATGACGCCGTCAAGGCCGAGCAGGTAGTTGCCGACCATGGAGGCGGCCAGCGGGTTCATGAAGCGCAGCATGTAGTCGAGCGTGGCCTCGGGGGGCTGGGGATCGCCGCCGCGCATGATAAGGTAGTCCTCGATGCCGGCAGCGGTCATCCACTGCTCGGGCACATAGTCGCCGAAATACTCAATTACTTTTTTGCCGGCGGCCTTGTCCTGGATAAGCGCCAGAGGACGGCCGTTAGACAGCTTCTCGAGCTTTTCAAGAATCTCCTTCACTCTAAAGGGACCTCCTTGTTGTGAAATTGCCGGTATATTTGTCCGCGCCAAGCATCTGCCGCTTGACACATTTATAACGATAGCACCTTTCGTTTGGCAAATCAATAGCGGAATTCATTTTCGGCCTTGTCCACAAAATTTGAATTTATTTTTGGCTAAAATGGCGAAATTCAAAGTAAAATCCTTGTAATATGAATTATTTACGCAGTATATATTGTATCATTTTTTGCGCTTTTTGCGGCAAATATCCGCCGTTTTGCGAACTATATGTTGTAATATTCCGTGCTTTCGGCGGGCGAAAGGGGCTATTGACAGATTGAGAAAAAGATAATATATTAACAATGCCGGTAAAGTGTACAATGTAAATTTTCGCCCGCGTCAAGCAGCTGCTATTGTGCTGTTCCATGAAAATGGAGCTATTAATATTCTATAGGAGAGCTGCTGCTATGGAAAAGTCAAAAGGTAAAATTCAGGTTGGCATTTATACGATAGCCATCCTTATGATGGGTGTTGTCGGTATCGCCAGCTCCCTGAGCGTGATTGGCTCCCACTTCCCGGATTTGAGCCAAACCGAGGTACAGAGCCTCATTTCTATCCCCTGCATTGTAATAATACCAGTGACGCTGCTTGTCGGCGCTCTCATGAAGACAATGAGCAAAAAGCTGCTCAGCCTTATCGGCGTAGTGCTCTTCCTGATTGGCGGCGTTGGACCTGCCTTCAGCGAGTCCTTCCTTGTCATCCAGATACTGCGCGGTATATTCGGCGCCGGCGTCGGCATCCTTCAGGTTGTCAGCACCGCGCTTGTTGCTGAGAACTTTGAGGGAGCCATGCGCGACAAGGTCCAGGGCAACCTCCAGGCCTTCCAGATGCTCGGCTGCGCCATCATGGTGTTCGTAGGCGGCTGGATGGCTACGCTCAGCTGGAACGGTGTGTTCTATGTCCACCTGATTGCGGTTATCACGCTGGTGTGCGTAATTGTCTGCCTGCCCAACGTCAAGCCCGCTGCCGCCGCGAAGGAGAGCGGAGCGCCTGCCGAAAAAGGCAAGCTCACCGGCAAGATGTGGGTATGGATGGTCGTGGCGTTCTTTGTGTTCTGCACGGGCCAGATTTATTCCAACGGCAACGCCTACCTGCTCGTTGAAAAGGGCATCGGCGACAGCGCCGCGTCCGGCACCGGCATGGCGTTCTTCTGCGTCGGCGGCATACTCATGGGCCTCATGTACGGCAAGCTGTCCCAGGCCCTGAAGAGCTACACCATGGGCGTGGGCTTCCTGCTGATGGCCGCTGCGTATGTGGTCATGGCCTTTGCCCCGAGCATAGTAGTGTTCTATATCGGCTGCCTTATCCTCGGACTGGGCATGAGCGTTGTCATGCCTAACGTGTTCCTGAACGTCGGCGCGAGCGTGCCGCCCGCAAGCGTGGGTATGGCGCTGTCCATCGCCACCTGCATTCAGAACTTCGGCCAGTTCTGCAGCCCGTACCTGGTCAACCCCATTTCCGCCGCTGTTGGAGCGGAGGGCATGACCAACGTCGCCAGCTTCTATGTCGCCGCCGTTGTCGGCGCTGTGCTGGGCGTCGCAATGCTGATAAAGGGAGCCGCAGACAGCAAGAAGGCCTGAGCGTGAACGGCTGACTCTAAATTTTGAAAGGATAACAGGTATGTACGAATATGATGTAGTGTGCATAGGGGGTGGGCCTGGGGGCTCGGCCACGGCGATGCGGTGCGCGGACCGCGGTAAGAAGGTGTGCCTCATAGAGGGGCGCGCCCGCAACGGGTCCGGCGGCACCTGCGTAAACCGGGGCTGCATCCCCACGAAAGCGCTGATGGCGTCGGCTAATCTGTACGCGTCGATCAAGGAGGCGAAGGCGTTCGGGATCAACGTGGACATGAGCGCGGTGAGCGTGGACTTCAAGGCCATAGACAAGCGCAAGAACGCGGTTATCAACGGCCTGGGGTTTGGGCTTGAGGCGATGCTGTGGAAGAAGAGCCGCGGCATAGACGTAGTAAAGGGCCGCGCGACGCTGCTGGATGCACATACCATCGAGGTGGACAACGGCAAGGTAAAGAAGACCGTTACTGCGGAGAACATTGTGGTTGCAGTGGGCAGCGAGCCTGCGGAGATTGCGGCGTTCAACGTGGACCACAAGAAGGTCATAACTTCGAACGAGATAATGGACTTCTCGCGCCCGCTGCCGAAGAGCATCGTGATCATCGGCTCCGGCGCCATCGGGCTTGAGTACGGTCACATCTACAACATCTACGGCGTGGACGTGACCATCGTGGAGATGATGCCGAACCTGGTGCCTGCGCTGCACGACACGGAGATAACGGACGCAGTGAAGGCGTCGCTTGAGAAGCGTGGTATCACTGTGAAGTGCGGCAGCGGCATAGCGAGCGTGGAGGTACAGCCTGACGGACAGGTGAAGAGCACGCTGGCCAACGGCGAGGAGCTGTACTCGGACGAGGTGCTGGTGGCGATCGGTCGCACGCTGAACACCCGGGGCATGGGCCTGGAGGAAGTGGGCGTGAAGATGGAGCCCAACGGCCAGATAGTGACGGACGAGCACATGCGCACGAGCGTGCCGAATATATTTGCAGCCGGGGACATCACGGTGGGCACCCAGCTCTCGGACAAGGCTCAGCGCCAGGGCCTGGTGATCGCGGAGACGATAGCGGGCAATGACTACTACATCAACTACGACGCCATCCCCGCGACGATGTTCATGGAGCCGGAGATAGCGATGGTTGGCCTGACGGTGAGCGACGCCGAAGAGCGCGGTATTGAGGCCATCAGCGGGTCGCTGCCGTTCTCGTCGAACGAGAAGGCTATGGCCATCGGCAAGACGGAGGGCGTAATGAAGGTTGTGGCGCGCAAGGACGACCACGTCATCATCGGCGCGCAGATATTCGGGCACGAGGCCTGCGACCTCATAGCAGAGTTCACAGTGGCCGTGGAGAACGGCCTGACGCTGGAGCAGATGTACAACAGCATCCACCCGCACCCGACGGTGACGGAGATGATACTGGAGACCTGCAAGCGCGCGGTTGGTCTCTCCTTCGACAAGGGCTGAAAAGAGAAAGCAACAGGCCTCCCGGTAAGCGCCGGGAGGCCTAATAAATGCGGAGGCTTTTATGGAACTGCGAGAAGCGTTCATAGGCCGCAAGGGGCGATTCAAGCTTTTGGAGCTGAGCCTTGAGGCAGCAGACTTCCCTAAGGCCGCGCCGCTGCTTGAGGTGGGCTGCGCCACAGGCGAGGGCAGCGCGCACCTGGCGGAGCTGGGGTATACCTGCGTCACCGGCGTGGACATAGACGATGAAGCCATAGCACAGGCGCGGGAGAAGTTCCCCGGCGTCAGCTTTGTGTGTGCGGACGCGAGGCATTTGCCCTTTGCCGATGGCGCATTTGAAGGTATAATAAGCGAGGCGGCGTTCTCGGTCATAGAGGGCAAGGCGGAGGCCGCGCGTGAGTACGCGCGCGTGCTGGCGCCCGGAGGGCTGGCGCTGCTCCACGACTTCGCCGCCGCGGCGGAGAGTGCGCATACGCAGCCGGGCATCCCCTGCCTGGACGGGGTGCAGAGCATGGAGGGCTACCGTGCGGTGTTCGAGGCCGTGGGCTTCGAGTGCGTGTGTGAGAGCGAGGAGTACGGCGAGTACATAGGCATAGCGATGAGCCTGGGCAAAGCCTACGGCGTACCGCCCACAGAGGTGGGGAAATACATAGTGTCGGCGTTCGGCCGGGACGGGTATGTGACGGACTTCTTCGCGCATACGCGCCTGACGTACTGCCGAATAGTTTTTAAAAGGGTATAACTATGGAAGCAAGATTAATTTACAAGACGAAAAGCGTCTGTCCCGTCTGCCTGAGAGAGGTTTATGCAGATATAACTTCGCGGCCGGATGGGATATATATGGAAAAGAGCTGCTCTGAGCACGGGCATTTCAGCACGAAGGTGTGGGGCGACAGCGCGGAGAACTACCTGCGCTGGCTGCACTGCGGCGGGATGGATACGGAGTCTTTGCCGCAGACGGAGGCGGAGGTGGAGACGGCGCTGCAGGGCGCGCACTTCACGGACTGTGCCTGCTCGCTTCCGGCGTCGGCGGCGCTGATGACGACGAACCGGTGCAATATGGGGTGCCCGGTGTGCTTCACGCGGGACAAGAAGGAGGGGCTGCACGAGCCGGACCTGGCCGAGTGCGAAAAGCTGCTGCGGCACTACAAGGCCGTCGCGGGCGACGACGCGGCGGTGGAGCTGTGCGGCGGGGAGCCGACGGTGCGCGGGGACATCATGCAGCTGGCGTCACTTGCGCGGGACCTGGGGTTCGGGCTCATCCAGCTGAATACGAACGGCATAAAGCTTGCGGAGAGCGAGGAATACTGCCGTGAGCTGAGGGAGAGCGGAGTGACGACGGCGTATCTGGGCTTTGACGCGCTGCACGAGACGCCGTATTACGCGAAGTACGGCAAGCCGATGCTTGAGACGAAGCTGCGCGCGGTGGAGAACGCCGCGGCGGCGGGGCTGGCCATCGTGCTGGTGTGCTGCGTCATCCCCGGCGAGAACGACGGGGAGCTGGGCGGCATTGTGGAGTACGCACGTCAGCACATGCCTGCGGTGAAGGGCGTGTACTTCCAGCCCATCAGCTACTTCGGCATTTACCCTGAGGACAAGATGCGGCGCATAACCATACCGGAGGTCATACGGAAGGTTTCAGAGCAGCACCCGGACGTGAGCGTACAGGACTTCGGCCCAGGCAGCTACGACCACTCTCAGTGCTCGTTCAACGCGGCGTATGCGCAGGACAAGACGGGCAGGCTGATGCCGCTGACCCGGTTTGCGCCGCGCAAGGCGGCCGAGGACGCGGTACACCGTGTGCGGCGTAACTTGCAGACGGCGTGGACGCCGAGCGCGAGAAGGACGCTGACCATAGGGGGCATGGCCTTCCAGGACGCGTGGAACATAGACCTGATGCGTGTGAAGCGCTGCTCCATACAGATAATACAAAAGGACGGGGCGCTCATACCGCTGTGCAGCAAGTATTTAAGCGGCTGCAACGGCGCGAAGCTGTTCCCCGGGATAGGATGATTGACATGAGTATAAGCCTACAGACCGGCCTGTACGAGCTGTGCAGGCTGAGGATGGAGAAGGACGCGGAGTTCCTCTCGGAACACCCGGACGCAGATATTGAGCACGTGGACGACGCGCTCTTCGACGAGTACCGGCTGTTCCAGCTCAAGCGCACGGTACGCCGCGTGCGGACCAAGAGTCCCTTCTACCGCCGCGTGTTCGAGGCCGCGGGCGTTACGGAGGATGAGCTCACAAGCCTTGACGATATAGCGAAGCTGCCGTTTACCTATCCGAAGGACCTGGCGGGAACGAGCTACAGCCTGCTGTGCACGTCGCAGAGCGAGGTGGAGAAGCCGGTGACCTTCTTCTCTTCCGGCTCCACGGGTACGAAGAAGCGCATTTTCTTTTCACAGGCAGATATACAGAAGATATTCGACTTCCTGCCGCGCGGCATGAACACGGTGGTGGACCGGGGCGAGGGGCGCGTACTGGTGTTCCTGCAGAACTCGCAGGGGCGCGGCATAGGCGGCATCCTGGCAGCCAGCTGCACGGCCTACGGCATAGACAGCTGGGCGGCGGATTTGCAGGACAGCCCCGAGGACATATTGAAGATGACGCTGGAGCACAAGATAAACGTGTGGTTCGGCGACGCCATCACCATCTACCGCGCGACGAGGATACTAGAGCAGCGCACAGATTTGCGCGCCATAGGCATGAAGTGCATCTTCATCACGATGAGCAATATCCCACAGAGCATGGTGGACTACCTGCACGAGGCGTGGGGCTGCCGGGTGAGTACGCACTACGGACTGACTGAAAGCGGCTGGGGCCTGGCGGTGGACTGCGACGTGTGCCCCGGCTACCACTACGACGAGCTCAACCACATAGTGGAGGTGGTGGACCCGGATACGGGCGCGGTGCTGCCCTACGGCGAAGAGGGCGAGGTCGTGCTGACGAACATCGCGCGGGACTGCATGCCGCTGATACGCTACCGCACGGGTGACATAGCCACGCTGAATAAGAGCGAGTGCGGCAGCCACCTCATGACCCTGGGCCACATCCGGCGCAGGAAGGAGGGCGCGACGGAGTATAACGGGCACTACATCTACCCCGCCATGTTCGACGAGGTGCTCTTCTCCACTGCCGGATTGCTGGACTACCGCATCTTCCTGGACGGCGGCCGCATAAGCCTGGACGTGGAAGCGCTGGACGAGACGGAGTTTGACACGGAGGGGCTCAAGGCCCGGCTCATGGCCCTGCCCTTTATGGCGGGGGCGCCGGAGGTGGAGATAAACCTGCTGCCGTGCGGCGCGCTGCGCGAGCACTGCTACGAGAAGAAGCGCATCCTTGCGCGGGAGGCGTGATGGGCGAGATGCTGCACGAGACCGAGAGCCTGTGCCCGGTCTGTTTAAAGAAGATACCCGCGCGCTATGAACGCATAGACGGGAAGGCGTATATGCTCAAGAGCTGTCCTGAGCACGGGGACTTCCGCGTGCTGTTCTGGCGAGACGCGGACATGTACGAGCGCTGGATGAAGCAGGGCGTGCACGCCCCGGCGAAGGACAGGGGGAAGCCGGAAAAACGCGGCTGCCCCTACGACTGCGGGCTCTGCGACGAGCACAAAAGCGGCACTTGCACGAGCATACTGGAGATAACCTACCGCTGCAACATGAACTGCGCCGTGTGCTTCGCGGACGCGAACGCAGAGCAGTTCGAGCCGGACATTGACCAGATACGCAATATGTACGCTGCGGCGCTGCACTCAAACCCCTTCTGCAGCGTGCAGCTCTCGGGCGGTGAGCCGACGGTGCGCGAGGACCTGCCGGATATAATACGGCTGGGCAAGGCTATGGGCGTGGTTCACCTGCAGGTGAACACCAACGGGATAAAGCTCGCAAACGTGCCAGGCTATGCGCAGGCGCTCAAGGACGCGGGCTGCGACCTCATATATCTGCAGTTTGACGGCCTGGACGACGCCATCTACCGCGAGATACGCACGCGGGACATGCTGGACATAAAGCTGCGCGCGATAGAAAACTGCGAGAAAGCGGGGCTGGCCATCCTGCTGGTGCCTGTCGTCATCCCCGGGGTCAACCTGCACAGGATAGGCGAGATAGTGGAGTTTGCGAAAAAGCACATCCCGACCATAAGGGGCATACACTTCCAGCCGGTGAGCTACTTCGGGCGCTTCCCCGGCAACGTGCCGCCGGACGAGAGCCGCTGCGGCCTGAGCGATGTGCTGCACGCGCTGACTGAACAGTGCCCGGAGCTGGAGCTGCGCCACTTCGTGCCGCGCAAGCAGTTTGACCCCCACTGCGACTTCTCCAGCACCTACTACCTCGACGAGGGCGGCAGGCTCATACCCATGAGCAGCTACGACCAGAACGACGCGGACACAGAGGCGACGGATTTTGTGCGCAAGACGAACAGGTACACGGTCAAGCGCTGGAAGGGCCAGCAGGAGCAGGCAATGGACACGCCGCTGCTGCGCTTTGCCGGGCGTACGCTGACGCACTCCTTCTGCATTTCGGGCATGGGCTTCCAGGACGTGTGGAACATAGACCTGGGCAGGCTGCACGGCTGCTGCGTCCACATCATAAACAGCAGGTGTGAGGTCATACCCTTCTGCGCCTTCCACCTCACGAGCGTGGACGGGAAACGCCTGTACATGAATTAGGAGGGCGTATGAGGATAGAGAGGACAACAACAGTGGGCATGGCGCTCATGGCACACCCGAAGCTGTATATGCCGCTGCTGACACTGGGGCTGTGCTGCGTGGACGAGGACACGGCCATGTGGACAATGGAACGTCTGGCGCAGGAGACCGGCCGGGACGCGGACGAGCTCTGCGCCGTACTGAACGAGGTGCTGCAATGACGGGATTTGAGGACAAGTGCATGCAGCTCCGGCAAATGCTGAATGAAGCGAAACACGCGGTGTTTTTCGGCGGGGCGGGCGTGTCCACGGACAGCGGCTTGGCAGACTTCCGGAGCCAGAAGCAGGGGCTGTACAACCAGCCCAGCGGTTACGGCGTGACGCCGGAGGAGATATTGACCCCGGCGTACATGCTCTCGCACCCGGCGGAGTTTTTCGACTTCTACCGCACGAAGCTGCTCAATCTTGCGGCGCCGCCGAACAGCGTACACTACGCGCTCGCTCAGATGGAGAGTGCCGGGCTCATTAAGTGCGTCATCACGCAGAACGCGGACAACCTCCACCAGCGCGCGGGGAGCAGGAAGGTCATAGACATACACGGCAACGTGTATGAAAACTACTGCCTGGACTGCGGCAAGCGCTTCCCGCCCGAGGTGGTGGCGGACTGCCCCGGCGTGCCTCGCTGCGACGTGTGCGGCGGTATGATACGCCCCGGCATCCTGCTCTTCGGCGAGATACCGGACATGAAACTCACGATGCAGGCAATACGCGAGCTTAATAAATGCGACCTGCTCATAATAGGCGGCACATCGCTGAAGGTGAGCAGCGCGCCGAGGCTGCTCGAGCGCTTCAAGGGCCGTATGGCCATAATTAACGATGAGCCCACGCCCTTTGACTCTCGCGCGGACGTGGTTATACGCGGCGGCATAGCGGAGGCGTTCAGGCTCATATGGGCAGAGTGAGCTATATACAAACAGCGTCCGGACGCTGTTTGTATATATTTACATATAATTCAGACCAAATCATATATATGACCAAATCTAAACAGGAGGAAAGGAAAAATGGCAAAGACGAAGTACATGGTATTCAGCGGCTTTTTGGGAGCGGGCAAGACGACGAGCATGCTCGCGCTGGCGCACAGCCTGAACGCACATGGGCACAAGGCGGCCATATTGGCCAACGACCTGGGCGCGGGCAACATAGTGGACGCGGACTTCACAGCCACGAGCGACGTGCTCACGACGAGCATAGCGGGCAACTGCATCTGCTACCAGCACGAGAACCTGGTGGACAAGCTGCGCCAGCTAGTCTCCGGCGGGGCGGACGTCATCTTCTCGGACATCCCCGGCTGCGGCATAGGGGCGCTGGACCATGTGTATTTGCAGATAGTGGAGAAGGAAGCCGACGAATTTGAGCTTCTGCCCTTCACCTGCATCGTCGACCCCGAGCGCCTGAAGATGCTGATGGATGAGAACGAGACCATCAACCTGCCTGTTGAGATGCGTTTCCTGCTGAGCGCGCAGATGGCAGAGGCGGATCTCATCGTTTTCAACAAGATAGACACGGTCAGCGCGGAGTACAAAGACAAGTGCCTGGCCCTCATCCACACACTGCACCCGGACACTCCGGTGATGGCCATGTCCGCGCGGACGGGCGAGGGCGTGGACGCCGTGGCGGAGTACCTGGTGAGCCACAGCGCGGCGGCGCAGCACCGCGAGATAGGCTACGGCAGCGAGGCCTTCATGGCCGCTGAGAGGCTGCTCAGCTGGTACAACCGCCGGGTGTATCTTGAGCAGCGCGAGGAGAAGGCGGTGGACTTCAACGCCGTCATCACGGACATATTCGAGGGCATCCGCGCCGGGCTCAAGGCCAAGGGCGCGAACGTCCCGCACCTCAAGGCCTTTGCCTCCGGCACGGACGGCGACTTCTTCAAGGCCAGCCTGATAGGCGTGGACTACCCCATAGAGTACGACCACAAGCTCACGGGCAGCTACAGCGCCATCTCCGTCATCATTAACGCCCGCGCCGCCGCGGAGTCCGAGCTAATGGCCGCCGTCGTGGATGACGCCATAGACGCCGCCTGCCAGAAGTACGGCCTCAGGCAGCGCACCTTCTTCCTCGAGCACTTCGGCATGATGGAGGAAGGCCGAGGCAACGGCGGGAAAGCCTCGAGGTATTAATACAGCCAAACGGCTTGTGCTGTGTCAGAAATTGTGATATTTTTAAATAGGGCGAACATGGAGACACAGCACAAGCCCAGACAAAACAGCTGCAAATCTGCGGCAGGCCGTCCGTGCGCGCCGCGGATGCTCTAATGCCGAAGACATGGCGTACCATTTAGTGACGTCTTGAAGTCTGCTGCGGGACCGGCGGAAGGGCGAAAACGCTTTTCACGCACGTTTTTAGTAAAAACAGCGAGCAATCTGGCTCTTGCTGCACGTTTTTAATGCGAGGGTGAACGACGTGTTTAATATTGCCGAAGCACATGAGCGCATATACGCGCACTGCCTGGCGTATGCCGGGAGCGATGCTCTGGAGTGTGCCCTCGAGCTGATGCGCATGGATGCGCTGCGCTTCCACGGGCCTGAGCACCACTACCTGACGGCGGCCAGCCTGTGCGCCGCGTGGTGCAACGCGATTGGCGCGGACAAGGCCGCCCACCTGGAAAACCTCAAGTCCCGCTGCGCCAGGATACCGCCCGCCGTCTGCGGGTACTACGGCGTCTGCGGAGACTCCATGGCGGCGGGAGCCTGCGCGAGCGAGATGATGGGCGCGAGCTACCTCTCCGACGAGAGCTGGCAGCGCGTCAACGAGCTCACCTCACGCACTCAGGCGGCAATCGCCGCGAGCTGTACGCGCGGCCCACGCTGCTGCAAGCGCACCACCTTCGCCGTAATAATTGCCGCGTCCGAGTGGATTCACGACACGCTCGGAGTGGACGTCGCCGTGCACGAGGGCTTCAAGTGCGGTTTTTTCGCGGAAAACAAGCAGTGCCTGGGCAAGGACTGTTTGTTTTCCAACAGCCATGAGGCATCGATGGAGGTGTAGTATGCCTGAAAAGTGTCCTTGCAAGGGCGACTACCTTGATAAGCTCATACAGCCGAGCATACTTGCCCTGCTCTGTGAAGGGCCGGCATACGGGCTGGAGCTGCTGCACGAATTGGACAGGCGCGGGCTTGCGAACGGGGCGGACAGCGCCGGGTTTTACCGTGCGCTGAAGAAGCTGGAGGAGACCGGAAAGCTCGCGTCATGCTGGCAGACCGGCCGCAGCGGGAGACCGCGCAGGGTGTATGTGCTGACTGACGCCGGCAGGCGCTGCCTTGAAAATTGGCAGCACACGCTGCTGGCTTACATGGAGGATGTCAGGCGTGTTTCAAATGCCGTGAACGCGGCCTGCGCATTGACGAACAACGCAAAAAACTGAAAGGAAGGCGCCTATGCCGGCAGATGTTCACAGAAGATTTTTGCAATTATTGGGATGGGACGGAGAAGAACTCGAGGCGTTCCTGCCTGAATGGCTGAAAACGACCGAATTCCTGCACCTCACCGAGGCCGATGTGGCCTTCGCCGTGGAGGAATGGCTGCCCACCTACTGGGACATGTCCATGAACGGGACACGCAAGTTTATCGCTGCGGTGATACGCGAGGCGGCGGCGATGGCCCATGCCGGGGACTACATGGCCTCCGGTGATAGTGTGATATACAGCATGATGCCGTCAGCGGCCGTCTGCGTGTACGCAAACCGCCTGGCAGGCGGGGGAAAGGTACACATCTTCTATCCCTATTTCATAATTGCCACGGTGTGGACTGCCTTCTTCGGAAGGGAGCTGGACGCGAGGCTCAACGGCTCGGGCCTTGACCCGGCCTGCCAGCACTGCGCGATGAACTGCCTGCGCGCAGATTCCACAATCAAGGGCATGGTAACGCCCCCGACCGTCATCTGGAACTGGGGGCTGCAGTGCGACGAAGCGCCCAAGACGGATGAAATGCTCAAGCGGCTTGAGAAGGCCGGGTGGAAGAGCGTACTGACCACGCTGCCCCACGATGCGCCTCTCGGCATGGACGAGAGCGGAGACGACGAGCGTGTGTCATACCTGGCCCAGGAGATGCGCGTGGCGCAGCGCCAGGTGACCGAATACACCGGTGTGGAGGTGACCGACGCGTACATGTCCGCCGCAATGGATGAGTATCTGGGCTACCTGCGGCGTGTGGAGCGCCTGACAGACCTGGTGATGAACTCGGACCCCGTGCCGATGTACGGCAACGACCTCACGCTTTTCAGCCTCTGCATGGAGTGCGCCTTCGACACCGGCTACGGGTATATAAACGACGCGCTGGACACGGCTATAGCCGAGGTTGAGCAGCGTATCAGCGAGGGAAGAGGCGTCCTGCCCAAGGGCTCGCCGAAGCTCGCCTGCCATTTCAGCCCGCTCAACGTGCCATGGATAGACAAGGTGTTCCGTGACAACGGCGTCAACCTCACGCTCGGACGCATGTTCCCGCCGGCCAGCGAGCTTATAAAGTGCGTGAAACCCGGCGATGCGTACCGCTCTGCGGCCAGCATGTGCCTCGAGGCGCCGAACAACGTAAACATGCTCGACGAAGTGCGCATGACCTGCGAACAGCTGGACAAGTACCCGGTCGACGGGGCGCTCTACGGCTTCTTTGCCTTCGACCGCTGGATAGGCGCGCTCGAAAAGATAATGATACGCGAGGCGGAGGAGCGCACGGGCATACCGCACTTCTACCTGGAGGGCGACTTCTGGAACGGCGCGCGCTTCTCACTCGACGACAAGCTCGCGACCATCAGGGGAATATGCAATTGCCTGAAAATTTCCGGACTGACGGCCGGCAAGTAAAGATATAGGGAGAGAAATACAGATGTCCCGTGAGCGTTCGCTTTGCGGCAAAGAGGAAATAATAAAAGTAGCGATTGATATCGTGGACAAAGAGGGCATGGAGGCGCTTTCGGCCAGGCGTATTGCCAAGGAGCTGGGCGTTTCGTCCATGACCATATATAACTATGTCAAAAACCTCAACGACGTCAAAAAGCGCGTGCTCATTGCCGGCTTCGACCGCCTGTACAACAGCGTTTATCAGTCCCTCATCGGGCTGCAGCCGCCTGTCGGGCGCAGGACGATGTGCCGTACCATGGCGCTGGAGGTGTTCCGTTTCGCGCAGAAAAACCGAAGCGTCTTTTCGTTTATGTTCTTCGATGGGCGCAATCTCTTCCATGAGGACGCCGAGGTCAGGCCCTTCTATGCCTTCCTGACCAGGTTTGTCAGCCGCCCGCGCGGACACACCGCCGGATGGCAGCCGGACGACATGCCCTACAACCTGCTGGAGATTATAATCACGACGATATCCTACCAGTGTGCGGAGGGCGTGATAAAGCTCTCGGAGCAGGATTTTATGGACCATGTGAACTTTTACCTTGAGCGGTGTATAGAAGATTGACACAGTATTTATAATTACCTGTTGACAAGAAAATCACAATGATGTATTATTTATATGCGATTATTTACAGTGTACATTTAGCTCGGCCTGCCACTGCGCAGCATGGGAAAGGAGGCTGTTTCCGTGTACGAGACTATTAATGAGCTCGAGAGGATGTCTTTGCTGAAAGCAAGGGCTCTGGTCGAGGCCAGGAGCGGCGGTTCGCCGCTGGTTGAGTACTTCGGGCGCTTTATTCCCGAGCCGCTTATACGCGCCTGCGGGGCCGGGGTGTATCCCCTGGCCGGCGGAGGCGAGCTGGCCTCTCCGAACGCGGCGCAGGATGAAATGCTGGGCTGCATGAACCCGCTGGCACGCTCCATAGCGGGCGGCATCAAGCTCGGTACGGACAGGATGTCATGCAAAGCGGATATTGTCGTCACCTCCGTTACGGACATACACATGGGCCGCCTGAGCGAGCTGCTTGAGTTCTGGGGCGTGAACGTGTGCAAGGTCGGCGTCCCATCCGACTGGCAGAACGACATAGCATTTGGGTACTACCTCAGCTCCCTGCGCCGCATGCTTGAGGCCGTGTGCCGTCTCAGCGGAAAGGCAATGGACGAGGATCTGGCCAGGAAGTATATCGGCGAGACGAACCGCGTCAACGCTGCGTTCCGGCATATCAGAGAGCTGCGGAAGAGATCGAACCCGCCGTTGAGCTTTGAAAGCTACATGCATCTGCAGCACCTGAGCTTCCGCCTGTGTGATACCGCCGTTGCGGCCGAGGCCGTGGAGAGCATCGGGCTGAAGCTTGACGGGACTGACGGCGTGTATCCCGAGGGTGCTCCGAGGCTGCTGCTGGCCGGAAGGGCCATCGCGCCGGGGGATTATGAGCTGCTGCGCCTCATAGACGAGAGCGGGGCGGCCGTGGTTGCGGAGATGCTTGACGAGTACGTCCGGACCAGCGACGTGGACATAGAGCTCGACGGTGATTTGGTGGAGAATTTCGCGCGCAGCCGCTATCTGAACACGATACCGATAGACAGCTTCCAGCCCTCTTGGGACAAGCGCTTGGAGCGAATCCTCAGCCTCTGCGGGGAGTATGGATGCGACGGCGTGGTGTGGTATCAGCTGGCCTATGACGAGGTTTACGACATGGAGTATGTCTGCCTGGCAAAGAGCCTGGCGGAGCGGGGCATACCGCTGCTGCGCCTGGAGACGAACTACTCCTACACGCCCGAGACCGTGGCCCTGGCCCGCAAACAAATTGAAAACTTCGTCGGCGGCCTGCGCCGTTGACGGACAGCTTTATAGAGCAATATTTAAGGAGGAGACAAACACATGGACATGAATTCCGTAGAAATCCGCCTGGCTGACGGCGTGGCCGAAGCCATGGAGGAGCGCGGCGTCAACGAGGACGATGTGCGCCAGGTACTGGCCTACGCCGAGGGCGAGGGCGTCAAGCTCGTGGACGGCGAACTGAACCTGGCCAAGAAGCGCCTGGGCAAGTTCACTGCCTACGTTGAGTACAAAATAGTTGATGGCGCCGTTGAGCTGTTAGACGTATACAGCCACCGCGTTCAGATGAACGAGGACAAAGAAGGTTAAGGAGGGTCTTAAAAATGGCTTGGATGTGCAATAAGTGCAAGGTTGAAGTTGAAGAGGTCGACGATATCCAGTTGTTCTTCAAGGATCTCTCCCTTCCGGAGGCCACCGGCTACCGCTGCCCGCAGTGCGGCGTGGAGTATATAGACCGCGACTTCGTGGTCGACCAGCTCTCCGCGGCCGAGCAGATGCTCGAGGGCAAATAAATCTACTCAAGTAAAGGATAGAGGTCAGGACAATGAATCTGTTTGCCGGAGTGGACATCGGGTCCACCACTGCCAAGTGCGTCATAACGGACGAAAATGACAATATGCTGGTATTCGAGCATATTCCCACGGAATATGACAGGAACGTCAGCGGCGAGAAGATACTCAAGCAGGCCATGGACAAGCTGGGCGTGTCGGAAGCCGACATAGCCTACATCGTCTCCACGGGCTACGGCCGCAAGAGCTTCCTGCGCGCCAACGCCAACATCCCGGAGATTATCGCGCACGGCCTGGGCACCTACAAGCTGATGCCCGGCACCCGCACCATCATCGACATCGGCGGCCAGGACAGCAAGGTCATCTCCCTCGACGACCTGGGCAACGTGGAGCGCTTTGAGATGAACGACAAGTGCGCCGCCGGTACGGGACGCTTCTTCGAGGTGCTGACCCACAGGCTTCTGGGCATAGAGATGGAGGACCTCTCCGACCTCATGAAGAAGTCCACCAATCCCTGCGTCATCAGCAGCATGTGCACCATCTTCGCCGAGAGCGAGATTATCTCCCTGCTCTCTCAGAAGGTGCCCGTGGAGGATATCGCCGCCGGTACGGGCCGTTCAATTGCCCGACGCATACTGGCCATGGGCCGCTCAGCTCAGATATCCTACGCTGAGCCAATCGTGTTCTCCGGCGGCGTAGCCAATAACGAGGCCATCGCCGACATCTTTGCCGACCTGCTCGGGAAGCCGGTTACGGCCATAAAGATGCCTCAGTCCACAGCCGCTCTGGGCGCGGCTCTGCGCGCCCGCAAAATGTGGGCTGCTGAGCAGAAGTAACCTGAATTACCTGAAGGCGGGGCGGCGGCCCCGCCTTTGCCATGCTTTGGAGGCCTTACTATGACTGACAAGCTCATACTCTCAGCCGGACGCTTCCTGGAGCCGCTGGACATGCCGGTGAGCGCCGAAACGCTCGCCCGGATGTGCGAGGGCTTCGGCTTGGACAGCAGGACGGTCGACGCCGCGGCTGCGGAGCTGGAGGTCAACCACGACCTCAAATACTCCGGCGTGCGCGGGCTGATAGGCGCCTGCCTCGCGGAGCTGACGGGCGCGCTGCTTTCGGAGGACGGGCGCGCACTGGTGGAGGTCAGCATCCCGTCGCCGCTCTGCCTGGTTACGGCTCTCTCCTGCGCCGCGAGGGGCAGGGCGCGCTTTGCGACGTCGGCGCTGCTTGCGCAGGCCTTCCTGCGCGGGCTGATGCTGGACTCGCGTCCGCTCGACTTCACCAGCTGCGCAAAGCGCCGCTGCGGCCTCAACAAGATGCGCGAGCGACTGGTCGTGGAGCCCGTGGGCCGCGCCCCGGATATGACGCTGCAATTCGGCTCGCTGTGCGACGAGTGCGTCAAGACGGGAGAATTGCTCTCGGCCGGCGTCCCCGCCGTATCCTGTACGCTGCCTCGCTCCGGCCCGGAGCGGCTCAAATGCACCCGTGCGCTGCTAGAGCGCACGGCGCAGACGGCGGCGTCCCGCCTGGGCGTGACTCTGGCGGACTCCGACATGGAGAGCGCACTGGACACCTATTCGCGGCTTATGCGCGTCCAGGCCCGGCTTGCTCTGCTGAACTCGCGCCGCGGACGCACGCCGCTGTACGGAAACAGCTTCGCGCTGGCGCAGAGCGTGACGCTCATGTGCTTTGACGATTGGGAGGCCACGCTCGGTGCGCTGGAGACGCTGGCGCACGAGCTGGAATCCGCACCGGAGGCGGAGAGCGGGCGCAAGCGGCTGTATTGCTTCTATGTGCCATTCACGCGGCCCGGAATAGACGCGCGCTTCCGCGCAAACGGCGTGGACCTGATGGGCAGCGCGGCCTTCCTGACCGCGCCGCAGCCGAAGAGCGCGGACATATACGAGCTCTCGGCGCGCGCGCTGACCTGCGCCGCCCCGGCGCTTGACGTGAAGGACGAGGCCCGCCTGACTGCTTCGGCGGCAAAGGCTGCGGGCTGCACGGCCTATCTGACCGGGTCGTTCTCATTCGACCGGCGTATGGGCTCTGCCGTACCGATGCTCCGAAAGGTGCTGCTGGAGGACTACGGCCTTCCCAGCTACAGCCTTGAGAGCGACTTCTGGTGTGAAAGCGGCTCGCCAATGCCGCCGAACGAGAGGATTGACGCAATATGCGATATGCTGTAAAAAAGAGCCGCCCCATTGGGCGGCTCCTGCTGTCAATACTCGTTGTAGCCGTATTCGTATGGTATGGTGAGGTTGGAGCCGGTAAAGGTACCCTCCAGCTTGGATATCGTGCGCTCGTACTCCTCGCTGCCCTCCTCATAGGGGACGGGCTGGTAGTTGTTGCCGTCCACGACGCCGCTGCTTGCGCAGGGGATGAGACGCATGTCCGTGACGGAGCACTCGCCGGAGCTGTCGCGCGTGACCTCGAGCTTTGCGATGACCGTGTCCTTGTCGCGGGGGTTGGTGTTGCCGCCGAAGGACCAGTTGCCCATCGAGTAGAATATGTAGTGGTCGTTGTAGACCTCGACGGGCTGCAGCGTGTGCGGGTGCGAGCCGTAGACCACGTCCGCGCCTGCGTCGACGGCGGCGTGTCCCCAGGTGAGCTGGTTGCTGTTCACGTCGTAGGAGCCCTCGTCGCCCCAGTGTATGGCGGAGATGATGAACTCGGCGCCCGCCTCCTTGAGCGAGGCGATGCCGTTTTCAATCTGCGTAGTACTCTCCGGGAAGCTCACGGCGTAGACGCCTATCTTCAGCCCGCTGGCCGTCTCGTACAAGGTGTACTCGTCCCGGCCGGCGTAGCCGATGCCGTACTCGTCGAGCGTGGCCTTCGTGTCGGCGTAGCCCTGCTCGCCGTAGTCGAGGACGTGGTTGTTGCCGAGGGTGACGAACTCCACGCTGCCCTCGGTGAGGATGCCCGCGTACTCCGGCGGGGCGCGGAAGGTGAAGTTCTTGTCGCTGGCTGTTGTCTCGTTGGTGAGGGCGCACTCGAAGTTCGCCATCGTGAAGTCGTCGTCCTCAAAGTATTGCAGCGTCTTTTCAAACACATACCCGAGGTTGTCCGTGGTTACGACGTTCTGATATGCCACGGAGGAGCCGCGGTAGTAGGCCACGGTGTCCGGCGTGATGTCGCCGATGAAGCTCAGGTTGAACACCTCGGGCTCCGGCTCCGGCGTCGGAGACGGGGTGGGCGCGGCTGTGACGCCGGGCGCGCCGGACTCGGACGCGGGCGGCTCGCTGACGGGGGCGCCAGTCTCTATGGGTGCGGCGGGAGCTTTGAGGCTGCCGCTGAAAATCATTAGGAACAGCGTCAGCGCTATGGCCGCCGCCGCGAAGGTGGCTCTCTTTATCTCACTCGCCTGCTTTCATTGCCAGGTATGCGTTGATGAAACCGTCGATGTCGCCGTCCATGACGGCGTTGATGTTGCCGTTTTCAAAGCCGGTGCGCGCGTCCTTGGCCAGGGTGTAGGGCATAAACACATAGGAGCGGATGGCGCTGCCGAAGTCTATTTTCATCTGTACGCCCTTGATGTCGCTTATCTTCTCGAGGTGCTCGCGCTCCTTTATCTCGGCGAGCTTGGCGCGCAGCATGTCCTTGCAGTTTTCGAGGTTCTGGAAGTGGCTGCGCTCCACCTGGCTGGACACTACTATGCCGGTCGGCAGGTGGGTCAGGCGCACGGCGCTGGAGGTCTTGTTGACCTTCTGGCCGCCTGCGCCGGAGGAGCGGAACACGTCCATCTTGATGTCCTCGTCGCGCAGCTCAATCTCGCCTGTGTCGGTTATCTCGGGCATGACCTCGACTGCGGCGAAGCTGGTCTGGCGGCGGCCGGAGGCGTCGAAGGGGCTGATGCGCACCAGGCGGTGCACACCGTGCTCGCTCTTGAGGTAGCCGTAGGCGTTCTCGCCCTCTATCTTTATGGACGCGCTCTTGATGCCTGCCTCCTCGCCGTCCTGCCAGTCGAGCAGGGTGTAGGTGTAGCCGTGGCGCTCGGCCCAGCGGGTGTACATGCGGTAGAGCATCTGGGCCCAGTCCTGGGCCTCCGTGCCGCCCGCGCCGGGGTGGATGGTGAGTATGGCGTTGTTCGCGTCGTACTCGCCGGAGAGCAGCGTGGAGAGACGCATGCTCTCAAGCGTCTCCTCAAACTCGGCGTAGCCGCTCTTGAGCTCGTCGAGCATGCTGTCGTCGTTCTCCTCTATGGCCATGTCGCAGATGGTCATGAGGTCGTCCCACTGCGCGCAGAGCTTCTCGTACTTGGCCACCTTGTTTTGCAGCTGCTTGAGACGCTTCTGCACCTTCTGGGAGTTGTTAACGTCGTTCCAGAAGCCCTCCTTCGCGCTCTCGGCCTCGAGCGAGGCTATCTCGACGCGCGTGTCGTCGAGCTTGAGCGCACGGCCAAGGCCCTCTAGGTTGGGCTTTATGCCGTTGAGCTTGGACTTGTACTCGTCAAATTCGATTATCATATTATTTTCAAACCACTCTTTAAGATAGATTTTTAGCTATAGTATTATATACAAATTAAAGCGCGTTGTAAATAGGCTTCTGACGTGCTATAATGCTTAAAGCAGGGCGCAGGCCCCGAAATATGTGCCATGGCGAAAGGAGAACACTCGATGCCTTTAGAGATAGTACGCGGTGACATAGCCGAAGTGGAGGCGGAGGCGGCGGCCGTAGAGCTGAGCATAGCTCCTGGCGGCCGTGCAAAGCAGATGCTGGATAAGATGAAGGAGAGCTTCGGCCTGGACACGCCGCTAGAGCCGGGCATGGCGGATATAGAGCTGGCCAAGTCCGGCAGGACGAGGTTTATAATACGCGCCGCGATACCCAAGTGGCAGGGCGGCGGCGCGGGGGAGCAGGACGCGCTGGCCAGGGCCTGCGCCAACGCCATGAGCCTGGCGCGGGAGTTCGGCCTGCGCTCCGTGGCCTTCCCGCTGCTGGGCGCGGAGAGCGGCTACCCCGAGGAACTCGCGCTGCGCACGGAGAAGGCCGTGCTGAACGTCGCTCTCGTGAACGACAACATGAAGATAATACTGGTGCTCGCCCCGGATGTGGGCGAAGCGTGAGCAAAGCGCCGCGGCAGCAAGCCGCGGCGCTTTTGCTTTAGTCCAGGGCGTAGCGGCGAAGGTATTGGCTGTCCAACACGCGGATGCGCCGGGCAGAGAGTTCTATCACGCCGTCGTCTATCAGGCGGTGGAGGATGCGGTTTACGCTGTTGCGCGTGGATATGCCGCAAAAGCCCGCGATGTCCTCGTTGCTGACGGGAAAGTCTATCAGCACGCCGTCCCCGTCCCGGCGCCCGAACTGGCTCATCAGCATGTACAGCAGGGCGCATACGGCCCCGGTCTTGCCGTTCATTATCATCATCTGCTGACGGTGTATGGCCTCCACCAGATTGGCGCGGTAGTAGTCCTTGACATAGGCCTGCAGGCGAGCGTCGGAGTTGACGTAGTCCCAGAACTGCACGCGCGGGATGCGGTAAAAGCTCACCTCCGGGCTCTCGATGCGGACATTGAAGGGCGCGCTCGTATAGCTGCTGACCTCGTCGCGCAGCAGCGAGATGATGTCCGGGCCCTTGAGATAGGCTATATTGAACTCGCGCCCGTCCTTCATAATGACGCTGGTCTTTACCACGCCGTCACGCAGGACGTAGGTGTACTGCTGCTCATAGCCGAAATACTCGAGGTAGGTGTGGTGCCTCTGTGTGATGAGCGGTATGCCGCGCTTGTCCAGATATGTTAGCAGGTAGCTGTTGTCCATATTCGACCTCCTGGCAGTGACACGGACATTATACACCACCAAGGCGGAAATGTTAACACGTGATGACAACAAATGCGATTTTCAGAACGGCGTCTTTAACTTATACTGGGGGCAGAAGATATTGCGCAAAAAATACGAAGGAGGAGTCACCTTGCGCGAATTTGAACTGCCTTATGACAAAAAGACGCTGAAGCTTCACCTGGACGAGCGCAACTTTGCCGGGCTGCTTGAGGGCAGCCAGAGCACATACCCGGCGCCCGAGGACCAGGCCGCATTCATTGCCAAGTCTCTGGACGAGCCCATAGGCTCCCCGAGGCTCGAAGAGCTCGCTGCGGGCAAGCGGGACGTGGTCATCATCTGCTCCGACCACACCAGGCCCATCCCGTCCAAAATCATCACGCCCATGCTGCTCGAGCGCATACGCTCCGTGAGCCCGGACGCCCGCATACGCCTGCTGATAGCAACCGGCTCCCACCGCACGACCAGCCGCGAGGAGCTCGTGAGCAAGTTCGGCGAGGAGATAGTCGAGCGCGAGGAGATAATTGTCCACGACGCGCGCGACAAGGCCAACCTCGTGGAGGTGGGCACCCTGCCCAGCGGCGGGCCCTGCATCATCAACAAGATAGCCGCCGAGGCAGACCTCCTGATAAGCGAGGGCTTCGTCGAGGCGCATTTTTTCGCGGGCTTCTCCGGCGGACGCAAGAGCGTGCTGCCCGGCGTCTCCGCCTACGAGACTATCACGGCAAACCACTGCGGCCCGAACCTCGCAGATGAGAACACGCGCCCCGGCAACCTCGAGGGCAACGTGGTCCACCGCGACATGGTCTATGCCGCTCGCAAGGTAAACCTCGCCTTTATCATCAACGTGGTGCTCAACGGCAAACGCGAGGTCATCGGCAGCTTCGCCGGGGACCTCGAGGCCGCGCACGAGGCCGGATGCGAGTTCCTGCGCTCTCTCGCGGGCGTAAAGCGCGTAAATTGCGACGTAGCTGTTGTAACCAACGGCGGCTATCCGCTCGACCAGAACCTCTACCAGAGCACCAAGGGCCTGTCCACGGCCGACGCCGTGCTGCCCGAGGGCGGCGTCGTGATAATGGTTGCGGGCTGCCGCGACGGCCACGGCGGACGGGATTTCTACGAAAACGTCGCCCAGGCCGCGAGCCCGGCCGAGTTCCTCGAGCGGGCGGTACACACCCCCTTTGACAAGACCGCTCCCGAGCAGTGGACGAGCCAGATTCTGGCCAAGACCCTGGTGCGGCACCCTGTCATCTACGTCAGCGACCTGGTCGACCCCGCGCTCATGGCCGGGCTTGGCATAAGGCTCGCCAAAACCCCCGACGAGGCCCTGGAGATGGCCTTCGAGCTCAAGGGCCGCGACGCCCGCGTCGCTGTCATACCCAACGCCCCCGGCGTCATAGTCGGCGACTGAGGGGTTTGCGTTTAAAAGCGCGTCCGGATTGCGCATCCGGGCGCGCTTTTGTTATTGCTGTGTTAAGCAAAAGTAAAATTTTGGCGGATATCTTGACTTTCGTGGAGGGTGATGATATACAGAAAACAGCAAATTTGGAGGTGCGTTGTGTGAAAAAGCGACATGCTGTTGTTCTGCTGCTGCTCTTCGCGGTGACGGCGCTGTGCGCCGTGCTCGGTGAAGGGGCGGCATCCCGTGCGTCCGTGCTGAGCATAGACCCGCAGGACGCCGGGAGCATAGAGGCCTTTGTTGGAC
The DNA here is from genome assembly GCA_900544765.1 of uncultured Eubacteriales bacterium. Lineage (GTDB taxonomy): Bacteria > Bacillota > Clostridia > Oscillospirales > Oscillospiraceae > Scatomorpha > Scatomorpha gallistercoris. The sequence continues at coordinate 44,842 of UQWI01000004.1, forward strand.
GCTGGCTGCGTGAAGAGGCGGATGACCTCAAATACACCGCCGCTACGATAGACGTCGGCAGCTGCGAGTACCGCGTGCTGGCCGTGGCCGAAGAGCCGCCGTATGCCGCGCTGTGCTTCGACGTGTGGAGTACGGAGGAGGTCGAGGGCACCGGTCGGGTGCGCGTTATGGCGTGCTTCGAGGATGAGGGGGACGGGTATTCATACATCGCCGGCCGCACGAGCACTCAGATGCAGGGCTTCAAACGTGTTCTGTATCCTATTGACGGCGGCAAGCAACTGCTGACCGTGTACGGTGATAACTCGGAGGCTGGGGCGGCGGCGTATAGTTTTTCCTGCGGCGGTGAGGAGTACACCGTGCCGGTCGAGGAGGACGGCTTTGTGCTGGACATGCTTGTCCTGCCGGTAGATGGCAAAGCTCTGGCCGATTTCCGCCTGACAGGCGCGGACGGCCTACAGATAGACTGAGCGGAGCACAAAGCGCGCCCGGATACGCATCCGGGCGCGCTTTGCATATCTATTTACAAATCCGGTGGTTTTCAGTATAATACAAACTGTAATATTATCTGCAAAAACGGAGGATGAAGATGTCAAAAGCGTTTGCACAGGCCATGAGCCAGCTACGGCGCGCACGCGGCATGAGCCAGAGGGAGGTTGCGGCCGGGCTGGGCGTCAGCCAGGCGCTGCTCTCGCACTACGAAAACGGCGCGCGGGAGCCGACCCTGGACTTCGTCGCGCGCATCTGCGACTACTACGGCGTTTCGGCCGACTACATGCTCGGACGCACCGGCGACCCGGGCGGCGGCGATGCAAACGGCGGCGAGCTGCGTGCTCTGGCGCAGCAGCTGCGGGCTCTGGCGGACAAGGCGGAACTTTTGGCAGAGGGAGAAGCGAAATGAAGCAGGACCACATCAGGAATTTCAGCATAATCGCACATATAGACCACGGCAAGAGCACGCTCTCCGACAGGCTCATAGAGCTGTGCGGCGCAGTTGAAGCGCGCGAGATGGAGAGCCAGATACTGGACAACATGGACCTCGAAAAAGAGCGCGGCATCACCATCAAGGCCCGCGCCGTCGGCCTCACCTACAAGGCCGGGGACGGCGAGGAATACACGCTGAACCTCATAGACACGCCGGGCCACGTCGACTTCAACTACGAGGTCAGCCGCTCGCTGGCCGCATGCGAGGGCGCCCTGCTGGTTGTCGACGCCTCCCAGGGCGTGGAGGCGCAGACGCTCGCCAACACCTACCTCGCCATGAACCACGACCTCGAGATATTGCCCGTCATCAACAAGATAGACCTGCCCGCCGCGGACCCGGAGCGCACCAAGACGGAGATTGAGGACATCATCGGCATACCGGCCATGGACGCGCCGGAGATATCCGCCAAGAACGGCATAAACATCCCCGCGGTGCTCGAGGAGATAGTCAACGGCGTCCCTGCGCCCAAGGGCGACCCGTCGGCGCCGCTCAAAGCGCTGGTGTTCGACAGCCAGTACGACTCCTTCCGAGGCGTCATCGTCTTTATGCGCCTCTTCGACGGCACAATACGCAGGGACATGGACGTCAAGCTCATGGCCACGGGCGCGACCTACAAGGTCGTCGAAGTAGGGCACATGCGCCCCACGCACCTCGAGCCCTGCGACGAGCTCTCAGCGGGCGACGTCGGATACTTCACCGCGAGCATAAAGAACGTGGAGGACACGCGCGTCGGCGACACGGTCACAGAGGCTGCGCGCCCCACGCCTGAGCCCCTGCCCGGCTACAGCCCCGCCAGGGCCATGGTCTACTGCGGCATCTATACCGAGGACGGAAGCAAGTACCCGGATTTGCGTGAGGCGCTTGAAAAGCTCAAGCTCAACGACGCCTCCCTGTCCTTCGAGCCGGAGAGCTCCGTGGCGCTGGGCTTCGGTTTCCGCTGCGGCTTCCTGGGCATGCTGCACATGGAGGTCACGCAGGAACGCCTGGAGCGCGAGTTCGACCTGGATCTGGTCACGACCCTGCCCTCGGTCATATATGAGGTTACCAAGACGGACGGCAGCGTTGTGCGCGTGGACAACCCCCATAACTACCCCGACCCGGCGAGTATCGCCGAGGCCAAGGAGCCCTACGTCAACGCGACGATAATAACGCCGCAGGAGTTCGTCGGCAACATAATGCCGCTCTGCCAGGACAGGCGCGGCGAGTACAAGAACATGCAGTACCTGGACACCAGGCTCGTGGAGCTGCACTACCTCATGCCGCTCGGCGAGATAATCTACGACTTCTTCGACACGCTCAAGGCGCGCACGAAGGGCTACGCCTCGCTCGACTACGAGCTGGCCGACTACCGGCCCAGCGAGCTGGTGAAGGTGGACTTGCTGCTCAACGGCGAGCAGGTGGACGCACTGAGCTTCATCGCCCACAAGGACAAGGCCTACCCGCGAGCGCGAAAACTCTGTGAGAAACTCAAGGAGAACATCCCGCGCCAGCTGTTTGAAATCCCCATCCAGGCGGCCATCGGCGGCAAGATAATCGCCCGCGAGACGGTCAAGGCGCTGCGCAAGGACGTCCTCGCCAAGTGCTACGGCGGAGACATCACCCGCAAGAAGAAGCTGCTCGAAAAGCAGAAGGAAGGCAAGAAGAAGATGCGCCAGCTCGGCACCGTCTCCATCCCCACCGAGGCGTTTTTGTCCGTGCTGAAGCTGGACGAGTGAGTTTTTGCGCGGCGCAACGATGTGAAAGACCTGTTCTCGGCGACGGCGCTGGTGCTTTTCGGAGAGGAGGACGCCTGTGGCCAACAAAAAGCTGCTCACGAATGCTGTTGCTCTGCTGCCGTTGGCGGCGGGACTTGCCGCGCTTTGCTTTGCGCCGGAGGAAATCCCGCTGGGCTTTGACGGCGCGGGCGCTCCGGACGAGTGGGGCTCGCGCTGGACGCTGCTGCTCTGGCCGCTTGTTGTGCTGGCTTTGCGGCTGGCGCTCGCCGGACTGGGCAGGCTTGCGGCGCTGGATAAAGACGGCGCGCACCTGGCTGCGTTCATGGACACGGCGGCCTTTGCCGTCACGGCGTTTTTCGCAGTCATAGCGTTATACAAGCTTGCCGTGCCGATGATACCCGGGCTGGATATGTCCCGGGCGGGGCGCTGCGCGCGGATAATGCAGTTTGCCGCGGCGCTGCTCGGCATTCTCTTCATCGCGGCTAAGGACGAGGTCAGCGCCATCCCATACAACAAAAACGTCGGCCTCAAGACAAAATACACCCTCGCAGGCGAGGCCGTCTGGCGCGCCGCGCACGTGTTCTGGGGCAGAGCGCTCGCCGCCGCGGGCGGCTGCACAGTTACGCTTGCGGTATTTCTGCCCGGCGTTTGGAGCCTCGCCGCCGCACTCGTGTTATTTGCTTTGACGGCTGTCTCCGCCGCCGTGTACGCCGGCAGGTATGCCCGGCGGTTATGAGGTTTGAACGCCGTGTGTTGCCGGCCGAACGGCATCACACGTTTCAACAATATTCCACCCGCAGGGCGGGCGTGGAGGCCCACCCCCGAGATAACCATGAAGCCCAGCAACCACCCCGGTGGCTGCACAATAAAAAGGAGGCAACCATGCGCATCACATTCCTCGGCGCCGCGCACGAGGTCACGGGGAGCTGCACCTACATCGAGTGCGGCAAGACCCGCTTCATCGTCGACTGCGGCATGGAACAGGGCAGGGACATGTTCGAGAACCAGAGCCTGCCTATTTCGCCTTCCCAGGTGGACTTTGCGCTGCTGACCCACGCGCACATAGACCACTCGGGCCTGCTGCCGCTGCTGGCCAAAAACGGCTTTGCCGGCAGCGTGTACGCCACCGCCGCCACCTGCTCTCTGGCGGACATAATGCTGCGCGACAGCGCGCACATCCAGATGAGCGAGGCCGAGTACAAGACACGCAAGTCCAAACGCGCGGGCGGCGCGCCGGTTGAGCCGCTTTACGATGTTGAGGACGTTGACGCTCTGGTGAAGAACCTGCGCCCCTGCTCCTACGGCGAGGTGATACAGGTGGCCGAGGGCGTTGCCATACGCTTCACCGACGTGGGGCATCTGCTGGGCTCGGCCTGCATCGAGGTCTGGCTGCGTGAGGACGGTGTGACCAAGAAGCTCGTGTTCTCAGGCGACGTGGGCAACGTGAACCAGCCTATACTGCGCGACCCGGAGACCGTATCCGATGCGGACTACGTCGTTGTCGAGAGCACCTACGGCGACAGGCTTCACACGGACGGCAGGCCGGACTACATCGGCGCGCTGACGGAAATAATCCAGCGTACGCTGGACAGGGGCGGCAACGTCGTGATTCCCGCCTTCGCCGTCGGCAGGACGCAGGAGATGCTGTATTTCATACGCGAGATAAAGGAGCGCGGCCTGGTACACGGCCACGACGGCTTCAAGGTCTACGTGGACAGCCCGCTGGCCGTCGAGGCCACGAGCGTATTTTTGCAGTGCGACACCTCTTTCCTCGACGACGAGGCCCGCGCCATACTCGCGCGCGGAGTGAACCCTCTCGCCTTCGACGGGCTGGAGGTCTCCGTCAGCGTGGACGAATCCCGCGCCATAAACGAGAACGCGGAGCCGAAGGTGATAATCTCCGCCTCCGGCATGTGCGACGCGGGCCGCATCCGCCACCACCTCAAGCACAACCTCTGGCGGAAAGAGAGCACCGTGCTCTTCGTCGGCTACCAGGCCGAGGGGACGCTGGGCCGCATGCTCTACGAGGGCGCGAAGGAGGTCAAGCTCTTCGGGGAGACTATCGCCGTCAGGGCCGAGATACAGGTGCTGCCCGGCGTGAGCGGCCACGCGGACAAAAACGGGTTGCTGCGCTGGATGCGCGGCTTTACTGAACAGAAGCCCACACAGGTGTTTGTAAACCACGGCGACGACGGTGTGGCGGACGCCTTTGCCGAGACGCTGAAAGCAGAGCTGGGCTTCGAGGCCATGGCCCCGTACAGCGGGACGGTGTACGACCTCGCCGCGGGCGGGTTCGTGCTCTTGACCGAGGGCGTACCCATAGAGCGCAGGGCGCAGCCGAAGCGGAACAAATTCTTCGCCGCGCTCGTCAAAGCCTGCGAGCGCCTGCTCGACGCCGCAAAGGCCTGCGAGGGCCGCCCCAACCGCGACCTGCGCAAGTGGACTGAGCGCATAGAGGCGCTGATTAGGGATATGACCGGCTGAGAAAGCCGCATAAGTAGGCGCGGCGAGCCCGCAGGACGGGTTTCCCGCTCAACCAAGTCGCTTCCCACGCTGGAAATGCGCGGGGACGCGACCGACTGAAGGAGTAACCATATGGCGATTAACAACGGGCCGGGCCAACGCCGCGCGCTGGGCTCGGATATAGGCTCGCTGGGCCGCGAGGAGCTGATTACCCTCGCGCGGGCCGTCTGCGGCCAGGCTGCGGCCTTTGCCGGTGGACACGGGAACATCCACCCCGAGAACATCTTCATGTCCGCCGACGGCTCCCCCTGGCTGGGCGAACGCGCCGACCACGCACCCGGCGAGTGGACAACGGACGAGCTGGAATACATGGCGCCCGAGCTCTTCTGGAGCGGGACGCTCGACGCGCGCGCGGACGTGTACTCTATCGGCCTGCTGCTCTACGCGGGCGTTACGCGTGGACGTCTGCCCTTCTTCGCCTGTGCGGCGGAGGGCATGAGCAACGCCCAGCGCGCCGCGGCGCTGCGCCGCCGTATGAACGGCGAGGGCGTGCCCATCCCGACCATTGCGGGTGAGAAGCTCGGCGAAGTGCTGCGCCGCTGCCTGGCTTTCCCGCCGGAGTCGCGCTATGCGGACACGATTGAACTCTCAATGGCGCTAGAGCCCTGCGTGGGCGAGGGCGACGCCGCCGCAATGGCCATGTTCGGCAAGCCGGAGAGCGAGCTGAGCGAGGTCGAGCGCACAATGGCGGGCATCCTGGCCAGCTACAGCGCCGAGGAGATGGAGCAGCCGGCGGAGGACGCCGCGGCTCAGCCGGCGGAGGCCTCCCGCGAGGAGGAAGGGGCGGCTGAGGACAATGCCGCGCCCGCCGCTGCACCAGAGGAGCAGCAGGCAGATGACGCTGCGGCAGACACTTCCGGCGCCTCTGAACTGGATGAGGAGGAAGCTGCGCCTAACGATGAGCCCGCCCCCCGGCAGGACGCGGATAATACGGCGCCCAAAGCGCCGCCTGAGCAGCCGGATGTTCAGACGGAGGAAGCCGCAGCGGCGCAGCCGTCGGATAACTCCGGTGAGGAGGACGTGACGGCGGAGAGCGGCGTCACGACCGACGGATGTCGCCCCCGTGAAAATGACTCGGACGACGCCGAAACGCATCAGGAGGACGACTCCCTGCGCCCCGCTCCACGGGCTGCCTCCCTCGAAGAGGAAGAGATGGCGGGTGGCAATGTACGGGCCGGAAACGCAGAGCCCAAGTCCAGAACGGTGCTGTGGCTGGTCATAGCCATCTGCGGAGCCGTGGCAGCTGCGGCGGTGCTGATGAACATCCTGCTGCCGCGCGCGTATCCATCCGAGCCGGTGGTAATACCCACGCCGACAATGACGGCGGAGCCGGCGGCGACGCCCGCTCCCACGCCTGAAGCCACCCCCAGCGCCACGCCCGTTGCGACGCCATCCCCCACGCCGAGCACTACGCCGGAGTCAGTCGCGGGCAACTTCGAGGTCGTCCGCTCCGACATAAGCTGGACGGAAGCAGAGCAGCAGGCCCGTCAGATGGGCGGGCACCTGGCGGTCATACGCAGCCGTGCCGACTTCGACCGGATCACGGCCCTGGCGGACATACAGGGGCTGGAATTCGTCTGGGTAGGCCTGTTCCGCGTAAACGGCGTGCTCCAGTGGGTCGACCCCGAGGCCGAGGGCTGGTACAACTGGGCCGACGGCGAGCCCTCTGTCACCGACGCCGACGGCACGGCGGAGAACTTCGTCCTGCTGTGGCGCACGGACAGCGGCTGGGTCTATAACGATTCCCGCAACGACCCCGCCGGGCTCTATCCGGCCATCTACTCCGGAAACATGGGCTTCGTCTGCGAATACGATTGAACACAGCAAAGCGCCCCCTTACGAGGGGGCGCTTCAGCTTGTCGAAAAAGCCTAGCAGAGTTTCGCACCCTATGGGCGCGAAAGGGACTGAGATAATTATCGGCGGCGGCGTGTACGTCGCCGAAAATACATTTCACGGAGCGAGCGTCGAATTGTCCGCCTCTGGCGGACAACCAAGGGTTCCCGATGAGTGCGATTCGCACTCATCGGGAGAGGAGGAGCAGCGGAACGACTGAGCTCTCGGCTTTAGCCGGGAGCGAAAGATGGGTAGCTTGCGACGAAGCGCGGAGCCGGTTACCATCGGCCCCGGAAACCCACGAAGTGCATTCTGCACTTCGTGGGAGAGGAGGAGCAGCGGAACGACTGAGCTCTCGGCTTTAGCCGGGAGCGAAAGATGGGCAGCTTGCGACGAAGCGCGGAGCCGGTCACCATCGGCCCCGGGAACCCACGAAGTGCAAAATGCACTTCGTGGGAGAGGAGGAGCAGCGGAACGATTGAGCTCCCGGCTTTGGCCGGGAGCGAAAGATGGGCAGCTTGCGACGACGACGGGGCGCTTTTTTTAAAGCTTTCTCATGCAGCCGTCACCGGCCATGAGGTCTGTGAGCTCTTCAATGCGCTCGAGCGGGAACGGGGGCCGCCCCAGGGGGCGCATGGCTATGCTCATGAGCATCATGGGGTTGTCATCGGCGGCGACGCGGTTTGAACTCATCGCGCCGCAGATACGGCAGCGGTGGATAATTGCCCACTCGCCGTTTTTGCGCACCCATACGGCCACAGGTTCCATTAGCCCGCCGCATTCGCTCTCGCGGTCGCCCGGCTCCACGTCCAGGTGCAGGCTGGCCAGGCAGTTGGGGCAGTGGTTCCGGTGGCTGCTGCCCGCGCCTGCCGAGACAACGAGGCGTCCGCAGTTGCGGCAGGTGAAGCTGTCGGTGCATGGATGGGTCTTGTAGTAGCCCTTTTCGTATTTCATCTTCTTATTTTCGCGGTTCATATGAAGGCCGTCCTTTGGCAAAGATTTTTAAGTCCACCACAGGGCAGGGCCTCGTGCGTAAAATTGAGCACTTGGCTTTGCCGTACATTTGCACAGCAAAAAACGACCCTCTTGGAAGGGCCGTTTACCGCAAATATGTCTGAGCGCACGCAAATCGCCCGGCCTGAGCCGGGATGCGCATATGGGTAGAATTGTGCCCTGACCGCTGAGACAAGCGCGAAAAACGGACCCGTCCGCGGACGGATCTTCTGCCCTGTCATATACGGTCATGCGACATCAACTTCACCTCTGGCTTTCGGCTTATGATAGCACGCCGTGGGCGGACAAACAAGCCCGGCACGGCGTTTGTAACGAAACTGAAATGTTCGGTGCATTTGCTGCTTTGGGGCTCCGCCCGTTTGCGCCGTCGCAAGCTGCACATCCTTTGCTTTCGGGCTTGCCCGAAGGCAAAGCCGTTTCGCTGCTCATCCTTCCCTATGCAAAGGCGTTCTCATGCGCCCGCGGCCGGGCTGCGCTCACCAGCGGTTGTCCACGCGCTCGGCGAAGCCGGGGAAGTCGCGGATTCGGATGCGCTTGCCGTTGTCGAGCACGGCGACGCCAGTGAACAGGCCGAAAACCTGATGCTGGTCGCTCTTGAGCAGCTTCACGTCCATATTGGCGGCGCGGTCGAGCACGGGCTTGAAGTCCATGTCGAAGCGGTTGTCGTCGCTGGTGAAGGTCCAGGGAGACATGTAGTCGAACTCCCCTGAGCGGCGCGGTATGTTGAAGCTCACGCGGGAGAGCTTGTGGAGCCTGCCGTCGTAGAACAGGGCGTTCTCCGTGGCGGCGGAGGTGTCCCCAAAGCCGTAGCCGATGTTGAAGCCGAAGGGTACGCCGTCCGCTTCGCCCGAGGCGCTGCCCCAGTACCAGGTGTTGCGGTAGGGCCAGACGCCACGGCCCCAGTCGAGTACGGCGAAGGCCGTGTCCGGCTCGAAGGCGTAGCTCCGGCCGCGCACCGTGACCGTGCCGGAAGCGCGCATGCAGTTTATCTTCTGGTTGTAGTAGAAGTGCGCCTGTTTGCGGAAGGGCGTACACATGACAATGCTCTCTTCAGGCTCGTGGGTGAGCAGAATCTCACCCTGTATGGGCAGGTTGCCCGAGAAGCCGGACATAGCGAAACTGAGCACTCGCCCGCCCGGCACATGCCGGAAGGAGATGGAATAGCTCCGGCCCTTGACCTCTACGTCCCCGCGCGCGGAGCTCTCCGGCATGCGCCTGCGGCCCATGGGCAGGGCGCTGATGGGCGAGAGCGTGTTCTGCCAGAGGTTTTCAAGGTCGATAAAGCTTATCGAATCCAGGCCCATGTATCCGTTATCGGCGACGGTAAGCGCCACGGCCCAGCGGCCGTTGCTCACGAGGTAGTAGTCCCACTCCTTGAGGCGCAGCGCCCCGGCCTTGACGGCCTTACGGGAGTAGGCGGGCAGCAGTTTGCGGGCAAAGCCGGGCTCTGCTATGTTCCCGTTTGCGTCCAGAAGCGGCCGCGCGCGGGTTATCTCGTGCTGCATCATTCGCCACGCTCCTTCTTGATTCGACGGATATCGCTGCCGACAAAGGTGAGCAGCTCAAACTCGCCGGCCAGGCGGGAGGCTATCTGCCCTCCGTAGCGCCGGGCTATCTCCTCGTCGGAGAGGTTGGTGGAGATTATCGTCTGCTTCGAGGCGGTCAAACGCGTGTTTATCAGTTGGTAAAGGGCGGAGACGGTGAAGCTGGTCGCCATCTCGGTGCCCAAATCGTCGAGTATCATTAGGTCGCAGCTGAGGTATTCGCGCACCTTGACCGCGGCGGACTCGGCCTCGGCGGCGTCGCGCGAAAAGCGCTGCGTTTCAAATTCCCCGAGCGCCGTCGGCGCGCTCTCGTAGGCCACGGAGCAGCCTTTGGCCGCCACCTCGCGGGCTATGCAGGCGGAGAGGAAGGTCTTGCCGAGACCCGGACCGCCACGGAATATGAGGCTCGGCGAGCTCTGGGAGAAGTTCGCCGCGTAGGCCCGGCAGGTCTCGTATACCAGGCCCATGACCTCGCGCGGGGACGCGCCCAGCTCCGGGGAGCGCTCCGCGCTGTAGTACCCGGCGTCAAAGTCGGCGAAGGTCTCGCCGTTGTCACGCAGCAGCCCGCTGAGCGTGCGGGTGAGCTCGGCCTTGTACTCCCGGCGCAGGCACTCGCACATCCCGGCCCCGTCGTAGCCCGTGTCGTGGCAGATAGGGCAGGAGTAGAGCTCGTCGAGGTAGTCCTCGCCCAGGCCGTACCGGCGCAGTATCCCGGCGCGCTCGCGCTGCATGGCCAGATTCTTCTCGCGCAGGGCGGTTATCTTGTCACGGGCGTCGGGCTCGCGGCTGAAGGTCAGGGCGCACAGCTCCGCCATCTGGCGGCGAAGAGCGGCGTCTATGGCCCGGACGCGCGGCTCGCGGGCGTATACGCTCCCGGTGCGCCTCTCCTGCTCGGCTAGGTTCTCTTCGTGACGCCGCGCTATGTTTGCGCGCGCCTTTGAAAGTATTGCCGCATTGTACGCCATCGTGCCGCCTCCCTGTTCAGCCGTTCTTCAGCTTGTCGTATATCCTGCGCATGCGCTCTAGGTCGCCGCTGTCGGCGCGCGCGGGGGCGCTGCGCTCGGCCTGACGCCGTCTGGGAGCGTCCCTGAGCTCTATCTCCTCAGGCGAGTGCAGGCCCTTCTCGTGCCAGGAGCGTATGATGCTGTCCATGTAGTTCCACTTTAGCGAGCCGGTGTTCGTCACCGTCCTGTCGTAGGCCAGGGCTATGCTCTCCACGGGGAAGCCGAGCGAAAGCCAGCTCTCGAGGTACTTCCGCTCGCTTGGCGAGAGCTTGCGCTCGCTTATGCCCAGCTCTCGCCGGAGCCTCTCGATGTCGGAGCGCAGCCGCTCCTGCCCGCGTATGTACTCCTCCGCCTGCTCGAGCGTCATTATCTCGCGGTTTACCCAGGCGTAGGCCTCGCGCTCAATCTGCCTGGTGGTCGGGACGCGGCCGGGGCCGTAGCGCCGCCTGCACTCCTCGGCGCAGTGGTGCAGCAGCACGAGTATGACGTCCACGGGCAGGCCCAGGTAGTCGTATATGCCGAAGAGCGTGCGCGTGTCGGCGCCGGTGAGCGTGTGGCCCAGGACGTCCTCACACTCTGCGAGCACGGCCTTGAAGCCGTCGTCGGAGTCTGAGCGCCGGACTATCTCCTCGGCCGTGTACTCGGGCATCACGTCCGCGCCGGGGCTGAAGTCACCGCCCGAGAGCAGCCCGAGCTGCTTGAGCTTGTCCGCGGCGTGGGCCAGGCGCGGCCTCGTCATGTTCAGCGCGCGGCATATCTCGCCCGCGGGTGAGTTCCCCCGGCGCATCAGGTATATGTACAGCAGCGCACAGTCCCCGTCGCCGCCGGATATGATTTTGTCCGCGTCCTGCGCGCTCATAGAACACACTTCGCTCCTGAGCCTGTAGCCCCTGTCGTCCATGCTAGCTCCTTTGTGCCATCGTAATAGTCTGGACACATATTCTATCATTTTTTTTAACTTGTAGCAAGGGGCTGTACTGTGGTATAATGTAGCCTGTATCGTTATCTTTAAGTAAACGTTCTGTAATCATTTCTTTATCGGGAGGGTGTCATGCTCGAGGTACTGGCATGCGCCGACAGCGCCGAGGCGGTCATAGCCGCGGTGCAGAGCGGCGCGGACGCTATCTATATACGCTTCGGCGGAAGCGGTGCGCACGGCTTCACGCGCGACGCCCTGGCCAAGTCCGTCCGCTACTGCCGCGTGCGCGGCTGCAGGGTGTATGCCGAGCTCGACACGCTCGTCGCCGACTCCGAGGCCGCCGCCGCGGCCAACCTGGCCCGCACGGCCTGCGAGCTGGGCGTCGACGCGCTCATAGCGCAGGACCTGGGCTTCATACCGATGGCAAAGGCCGCCGCGCCCGACGTGCCCGTCTTTGCGGGCGAGCGGCTGGGGCTGCACAACGTCGCCGGGATTGAGGCCGTGAGGCAGCTCGGCGTCACGCGTGTGTTCGTGCCGCAGGAGCTTGCGCTTGCGGAGATACAGGCCCTGGCCGCGCGTACCCGCGTGGAACTGGCTGTCTGCGTGCAGGGGGAGCTCTGCCCGGCCCGGGCGGGCCAGTGTTGGCTCAGCGCCCTGACCGGCGGCGGCAGCGCGAACCGCGGCGGCTGCTCTCGCGTGTGTGAGCAGCGCTACAGCCTCGGCGGACGAATGGACGATTTCCCCCTCGCCACCAAGCCGTCCCGCCTTCTGCACCGACTGCAGGAGCTCGAGGAGGCCGGGGTCAGGTGCGCGGTCATAGGCAGGGGCATATCCCGGCCCGAGCAGCTCGCCCGCGTCGTGGGGATCTGCTCCGTGTGTACGCGCGAGCAGCGCGTGCCGACACCGCTTGAAACCGAGGAGCTCGGCACGCTCTTCGCCGGACGGGAGTTTACCGACTCGTACCTGGACGGCGACGTCCAGGCCGCTGCAGGCGAGCCCTTCGAGCCGGAGCGTGACGACATGCGCGCTTCCGAGCGCGCCATGAGCGCCGTCAGGCGTGGCTACGCCAACCGGGAGCTCCGGCGCGTGAGGGTGGACTTTTTCTTCGCCGCGAAGCCCGGCCGTCCCGTCCTGGCGGGTATCAAGGACGCCGACGGGAACACCGCCGAGTGGAAGGGCCCGGTGGTAAACGAGGCCCCCGGCGAGCAGATAACTTCCGCCTCCGTTACGAACGAGCTGCAGCGCACGAAGGGCACGCCCTATCACTGCGACCGCGTGATGAGCTACGTCCCGAGCGGCTGCACGGTCCCGCCGGGCACGGCCATCGAGGCCAGACGCGCCCTGATACACGCCCTGACGGCCAAGCGCGCCCTGGCGCCTAAGCGCGCAACGGGGGCGCTGCCCGCGCCCACGGGCGGCGGGATACCCAGCGAGAAGCTGGAGCTGTGCGTTGAAGCGCTCAGCGCCGCGCAGCTCTCCGATGAGCTCGTGGAGCTGCATCCGGACAGCCTCTACCTGCCCCTGACAGAAATACCCGAGGCCACGGAGATGATAGAGCGCTTCGCCGCCGCGGGGACTTCGGTCGCCGCCGTGCTGCCGCGCGTAATCCACGACAGCGAGCTGGAGGCCGTGGGACGTCTGCTGCAGCGTGCGCGCGCCGTCGGCGTGACGCAGGCGCTGGTGGGCAATCTGGGCCACGTCGCCCTGACCCGCATGGCCGGCATGGAGGCGCGCGGCGACTACGGGCTGAACATCTTCAACTCCTACGCCGTGGCGGCCGCCGCCGGGGCGGGGCTGCTCAGCGTGACGGCCAGCTTTGAGCTCAGGCTCGAGCAGATACGCCAGCTCGCCAAGCCCATAGACGTGGAGATGATTGCCTATGGCCGCCTCCCGGCCATGTTGACGGAGCGCTGTATAATAAAAGCGAGCGCGCGGCGCTGCACCTGCGAAAACGGCATGAAGCTCTCGGACACCTACGGGCATGTCATGCCGGTCGTGCGCGAATATGTCTGCCGCAACGCAATCTACGGACCGGACAAGGTCTATATGGCCGACAGAAGCGAGCAGCTTATGAACGCGGGCGTGAGCCGTATGCGTCTGCTCTTTACCAACGAGGGCGCGCGCGAGTGCGCCGCCGTCACCAAGTCCTGCATGGGGCTCAGCCCGTACAGGCCCAACGGCCTGACGCGGGGATTCTATGTAAAAGGCGTTGAGTGATATGTCTATAATACTCGCATCCGCGTCTCCCAGGCGGCGTGAGCTGCTGGAGAACGTCGGCGTGCGCGATATGAAAATAATTCCCGCCAGGGGCGAGGAACACACGCCGGAGGGCGCTTCGGCCGAGGAGGCCGTCATGGCCATATCCAGGGGCAAGGCCCTCGAGGTGGCGGAACAATGCTCCCCCGGCGACGTCATAATAGCGGCCGACACCGTGGTCTCGGTGGACGGGGACATCCTCGGCAAGCCGCGCAGCGAGGACGAGGCCAGGGCGATGCTCCGACGCCTCTCCGGCCGCGAGCACGAGGTGTACACCGGCGTAACTGTGATACACGCCGGGGATATACGATGCGCTGCGGAGCGCACTCTCGTCCGCTTCCGCGCCGTGACAGGCGCGGAGATAGACGCCTATGTAGCCACGGGCGAGCCGATGGACAAGGCCGGGGCCTATGGCATACAGGGCGCGGCCAGCCTCTTCGTGGAGGGAATAACCGGTGATTACTTTAACGTCATGGGCCTGCCCGTGTGCAGGCTCGGCCGTATGCTTAGCGATATGGGTGTGAGTCTGCTGTGAAGGAATACCTAAAGAAAAACGGAATACGCCTGGCCGTCATACTCCTGGCCGTCGTCATTGTGGTATCTGTCTCCAGCCAGCTGCTGGGCGGCAGCGCGGGCTTCCTGACGAATATCATCGTCGCCGTGCGCGAGCCCATCAACAAGGCCGCAACAGCGGCGGGCAGCCTGCTGGACGGCCTGTACGGTTACATCTTTGAGTACGAGCAGCTCCAGGCAGAGCTCGAGGCCACGCGGAACGAGCTCGCTGATGCGCAGGAGCAGGTGCGTGAGGGCCAGGAGGCCATTGAAGAAAACCAGCGCTACGAGCAGCTGCTGGGCTTCGCCGAGGACAACCCCAACTACGTCATGGAGCAGGCGCGCATAACCTCTTGGGGCGCAAACAACTACTCCAGCACCTTTATGATAAGCAAGGGCTCCGATGACGGCGTGGAGGTCGGCGACGCGGTCATAACCGAGACGGGCGCCCTTGTCGGCCAGGTCACGGAGGTCGCCGCGACCTCGGCTACGGTCGGCACGATAATCGACGTGGACACCCGTATCGGCGTCCTTGTCGGCACGAACGGCTCCGCCGCCATGCTGGTCGGCGAATACGCCCTGATGACCCAGGGACAGGCCCAGGTCACCTGGCTGACCGAGGGCGCGCAGCTCTTCCTGGACGACACCATCCTCACCTCGGGCTCCGGCGACCAGATACCGTCAGGTCTCGTCGTAGGTACGGTCACCAGCATACAGACCGAGGCTGCGGGCCAGACCGAGTACGGTATAATCACGCCGGCGGTGGATTTGGGCTCGCTGGTGCAGGTGTTCATAATCACCGACTTCGGCGCGAGCGCTCAGAGCGGCGGGGAAGATTTGGCCCCGCAGAACACGCCGGAGGCGTCCGCGTCGCCGGACGTCTCGCCATCGGCTTCACCGGCTGCGGAGGGCTGAAATGATTAGGGACCTAATCGACATGGAGAAAATCCGCCGGGTAATTCTGTACCTGGTGTATATCTTCGCCGTACAGTTTTTCCAGGACACCTTTTTCTCGACGATAGCGATATTCGGCGTGAAGATGTTCTTCGTCCCGGCGGCGGTGGTGGCGATAGGCGCGTTCGAGGGCGGCGTGTGGGGCGCGGCCCTGGGCCTCGTCGCCGGCTTCCTCTGCGACGTCAGCTACGGCAACGTGGCGCTCTTCACGCTGCTGTTCCCGGTGCTGGGCTTCTTTGCCGGTGTGCTTACGCGCTGGTTTGTCAACGCCAGCCTCTTCGCGTATATGATTATGTGCCTGGCCGCCTTCGCGGTCACGGCCTTTTTCCAGCTGCTGGGCCTGTTCCTCGCGGGCAACTCGCTCATGCCGATGGTGCGCACGGCCATAATACAGACCATCTGGTCGCTGCCCATGGCGGCGGTGCTCTATTTCCCGTGCAGGGCGATAGGGCGCAGAAAGGTGTAGTTTTGGGAAAAAGACGAGTGTGTGACAGTGTACAGCCTTAGACAACGGAGAAAGGAAACACACTAATGGGAAGTAAGATAAAGACATCCAGGGTCGTTGCGTTTGGCCTTGTAATAGCGCTGCTCATAGCGCTGTGTGTCGGTACGCTCTATCAGCTGCAGATACTCAACGGAGCGGCGTATTACGATGCCAGCCAAAACAACAATGTCACCTATCCGGCGGTCAAGGCCGCAAGGGGCAACATCCTCGACCGCTACGGCCGCGTACTGGTCAGCAACCGCGAGTGCTACAACCTCGTAATTAACACAACCCGCCTCTTCGGCGACGAGGTGGACGACCCTAACGCCGTTATACTCGAAATGGTGAACATAGTCGAGGACTCCGGCGCTGAGTTCATAGACGACTTGCCCATCACCAAGTCGCCTCCCTTCGAGTACACGGACATGAACGACTTCCAGCGCACGCTGCTCAACGCCTATTTCACGAGGCACGGCCTCGATGAGGACACTACCGCCGTCGAGCTCATGAGCTACTTCCGCACGCGCTACGACATAGACAACACCTACTCCGCCGAGGACATGCGCAAGATAAGCGCCATCCGTTACGCGCTCAACGTGAGATACGCCATCAACACCTCGTCCTATACTTTTGTGGAGGACGCCTCCATCGACCTCATCAGCGACATCATGGGCGCTGTCGGCAGCGTCATCGAGGTCGAGGGCAGCTATGTGCGTGAGTACAACACGCAGTATGCCGCCCACCTGCTCGGCTACATCGGCGCAATGACCGACGTGGAGCAGGAGCAGTACATGGTCGGCGACAACAGTGGCTACAACTATGACAGCATGGTCGGCAAGGACGGCGTGGAGCTCGCTTTCGAGAGTTGGCTCCACGGTACCGACGGAAAGAGCCGGGTAACGCGCAACAGCGAAGGCACAATAACAAGTACGGTGTACGAGGAGGATCCTGTCCCCGGCAACCACGTTTACCTGACCATAGACATACAGCTGCAGGAGGCCGTGGAGCGCGCCCTTGAAAACGGCATAATAGCCCTGCAGCTGGAGCGCGACCAGGAAAACGCCGAGGCTATAGCCAACGGCACACCGGACGAGGTCAAGGAGGACATACAGGGCGGCGCAGCCGTTGTAGTGGACGTGAACTCCGGCAACCCGCTGGCCATCGCCAGCTACCCGACCTTCGACGCCTCGCAGGTGTATGAGAACTACGCCGAGTACCTCAACGCCGAGTACGACCCGCTGTATAACCGCGCGACCTTCGGCGCCTATGCCCCGGGCTCCACCTTTAAGCCGCTGGTGGCGCTCGCCGCGCTGAGCGAGAGCATAATAAACACTGAGACGCGCATAAAGTGCGAGGGCGTATTCAGCAAGTACGCCGACCAGGGCTACGCCCCTGAGTGCTGGATCTACACCCAGGAGCAGCTCACCCACGGCAACGACAACGTCTCCGAGGCCCTGCGCGACTCGTGCAACTACTTCTTCTACACCATCGCCGACATGATGGGCATAGACATACTCGACGAGTATGCGGCTGATTTCGGCCTGGGTGAAAGCACCGGAATAGAAATAGCTGAGACCACGGGCAATATGGCCAATCCCGACAACCACCTCAACTACGACGTGGACGCCTGGGTCTACGGCGACACCGTCCAGGCGGGCATAGGCCAGTCCGACAGCCTCTTCACCCCGCTGCAGCTCGCCGAGTACTGCGCAGCCATCGCAAACGGCGGTACGCGCTACAGCGCCAGCGTACTAAAGAGCGTCCGCAGCTTTGACTACACCCGCCAGCTCTACAGCGGCGAGACCAAGGTCATGAGCACCGTGGATTCCGCAGACTACAACTGGGCCGCCGTGCAGTATGGCATGTACCTGTTCACCCACGACATCAACGGTTCCTCCAGCGAAGCGTACTACGCCTTCAATAACTACTCATATAACGGCGAGAGTATAGGCGTTGCGGCTAAGTCCGGTACATCCCAGCTCGGCGAGGACATAACCAACAACGCGCTGTTCATGTGCTACGCCCCCTACGACGACCCTGAGATAGCTGTGGCCATCGTTGTGGAGCGCGGTCGTGCCGGTTCCGCCCTTACCAATATAGCTAAGGACGTTCTGGACGCTTACTTCAGCCTGAGCAACCCCAGCAACTCCGCCGAGAGCGAGAACACCCTCCTCCAGTGACGGCATGATAACGGCCGGGACAGACACAAGTCTGCCCCGGCCTTTTCGCGCCCCGCGCGGTTGGGCACCTGCCGAAAAAGAAAAACGCTATAGCAAGCGATACGAAGCTTGAAAAGGCCCCCGAGACACATCCGAGGGATGCGTCTCGGAAAGGAGAAGCAAGGGAGCGACGCAAGACGTATTTTTAATCGTAGATATAAAAATGCGTCGAAGCAAAGCGGACTTTGCTTCGACGCGGTGGCGGAGATGGAGAGATTCGAACTCTCGAGGAGCTTTTGACCCCTACACGATTTCCAATCGTGCGCGCTCGACCAACTACGCGACATCTCCACGGGCTGCTCGAACTGTGCTATTCAGTTAGCGCCCGTATATAATATATTATTTTCCCGCCAAAGTCAAGCCTAAATTGCGCCCATCGCGCGCAAAATCATTTCACGGACGTCGCGGGCGCGGCAGCGCTCCTCGGCGGAGAGCCGTTCGAGCGTCTGTATCAGCGCTCCGGACGCGCCGGAGGCGCTTAGCGAAAGGGCCTCGGCGAGCTCACACGAGGCCAGGTACGCCCCGCGCAGCCCCGCCAGGGAGCCGTGTATCACGGCGCAGGCAGAGGCGGGGACATGCTCCTCGCCGGTCAGCAGGAAGCCCTCCGCCGTGAGGCGGCGCATAAGCGCGCCCTCCTCCCTGGCCAGGCGCGAGAGCCTCTGAGCAAATTGCGGGCAGCGCCGTGCGAGCGCCGTGTACTGTTCGCAGAGGCGGGCCGCCATGTCTGTAACCTCGCGCAGGCCGAGCGTCTTTTCCGCCTGGCTTCCCGAGCCGGTTACCCGGCCCCACACGCCGTCAAAGCTGCGGAGGGATTCGAGTATGTTGTCGTCCATGTGCAAAACCTCCCGGTTGCCTGTTACCATTGTATGCGCCGCTTGCAATACTGTGCGCAATATGAGATAATTCAGGTAAGCGTGGAAACCGTTGACCAGGTGCGGGAGATATAACTGTGCAACATAGACAGCTGTCCGGTCCCCGGCGGGCCGGACAAGCGGTTCATACCCGTCTGCCGCAGCCCGACAATCTCATCCTCCACGGAGAAGAGATGGACGCCGGGATAGAGCAGAACAATGTCGAGCTGACAATGGATGGATGCTGTACCAGGCCGCCTTCTACCGCTGCGGCGGCTTTGGCGTCCTGCCCGCGCAGGACAGCTGTGCCCCGGCACATATCTCATGCTCTCAGACCGTATGACCGGCATAGCCTCACGGCTGAAGCTGCCGGACTGCAGCGGCGTTGCGGCAACGCCTGAAAACACATTCGACGGCCGGCAACGGATACTATGCCGTGATACGCGCCGGCGAGCCGGGGGGTCTCCCGCAAGGGCGGTTGTAAGCAGTCTCACCGGGACGTAGGGACAGGCAGGGCCGGGTGATTCCGGATACATGGTCCCGAAAGAGTAAGAAAACGGAGGTAAACTATGGCAAGATTTTTTATGGCCGGCACCAACCTGGACGGGGGACGGGCCTATATACGCGGCAGGGACGCCGAGCATGTGCGCGTTCTGCGCCTGCGTCCGGGCGAGGACGTGGTCATCTGCGACGGGCGCGGAACGGATTACCGCTGCCGCATAGTCAGCCCGCTGGGCGAAGAGGTCGAGGCCGAGGTGGTCGAGGTGGCGCCCTGCAGGGGCGAGCCCGCCGTGGACGTCACCGTATATGCGGGACTGCCCAAGGGAGAGAGGGCAGACTTCCTCATCCAGAAGTGCGTCGAGGCGGGGGCGAAGCGCATAGTGTTCTTCGACTGCGAGAGGTGCGTTGCAAAGCTGGACGGCCGCAGTGTGGACAAGAAGCTAGAGCGCTTCAACCGTATATCCCAGGCCGCCGCCGAGCAGAGCGGGCGCGGCATCATACCGCCCGTGGATTACATCCACAACTACGTTGAAATGCTGGACAGCGCCGCAAAGTCCGACGTCTGGCTCTTTATGTACGAGACGGGAGACGACCGCGTACCCATGCGCGAGGCTATAGAGCGTGCGGGCGAGTTCAAGACGGCGAGCGTGGTCACCGGCCCAGAGGGCGGTTTCAGCCTGGCCGAGGCGCGCCTGGCGAAGGGTGCGGGCGCGACGCTTTGCTCTATGGGCGAGCGCATTTTCAGGTGCGAGACGGCGCCCGTCGTTGCCGTGACGGCAATCATGTACGCCCGCGGCGAGCTGTGAGATAAAGTAAAAGGCTTCAGGCAGTGCCTGAAGCCTTTTTGTTATTGCTTGTCGTCGCGGTCTATGTCGCGGTTGACGCCGTTGTTGCGGAAGAACTCTTCGAAGTAGTCGCGGCGGGCCTTGTCCCCAGCGGGAGGGGCGCCTGCGCTGCCGGCGGGGCGCTGCTGCAGAGACGGAGCCGGGCGCTGCGGGGGAGTGCCGCCCTGGGCCGGGCGCGGCGTGCTGCTGCGCTCCTGCTGAGGCTCCGCCGGTCGCACCGGCGTTACGCCGCTGCGCGCGGGGCGCTGATATGTAACGGCGGGGCTGTGCGCCTTCGTTTCGCGCGGACGTTCTGCCTGGCGTCCGACGCCGGTCAGCACGGTCGTCTTTTCAAGCTCGCCGGTGTCTCGCGGCGGCGCGGCGGCGCCGGTGCGGCCGACGACCACCGTGCGCTCCTCGACAGGCTTCGCCGGGGTGTAATAGCGCTCTTCGGGGTACGCCTCCTCCTCGGCGTAGCGCTGCTCCGCGCGCTCCTCCGCCTCGTGGAGGGATTGCAGGTGGAGCTTGTGCAGCTTGCGGTAGCGCACGACGCTCCAAATGTAGAGCGCGACGGATACTATGAGCACGACGATGATAATCTGCACCCATATGTTGCTGAAGAAATTGCCCACTTCCTGCTTCATGTACTCGCTGCGCGCGAGTTCAATAGTGCTGCTGGTGACGAGGCTGCTTGTGCCGAGGACAACATTGTCGAGGCTTAGCGTTACGGAGCCCAGCACGGTGCCGGAGGCTATTGGGGCCGTCAGCTCCGAGCCGTCCTGGGTGGAGTTTATCGTCACGTCGCGCTCAATCGTGGAAAAATCGAAGCCGACGTTCGGAAGCAGGGCGCTTATGGACTCCTGGGAGCGGAGCGCGGCCTGGCCTCCGTCCTCGGCCAGCGCCACGCTGACGTTCGTGACAATCTCTGTGGTGCCGAGGACCTCCTGCATGCTGAAGTTGTTGAAAACCCAGTCGTAGAGTGTACGGCTGTCAGTGAAATTGGTGTATGTATACCCGCCCTCGTCGTTTGAGAGCATCTGGCCCCCCAGCACAACGGCGACCAGGCCTATGCCGTCGCGCTCGGCCATGGAGGCGAGGCAGTAACCGGCGTCGGTGGTGTGGCCGGTCTTACCGGCGCGGGCGTATTCGTAGTAGTTGCCGGGATATGTGGGGCTGTCCGGGTTGATGAGGCCGTTTGAATTGGACAGCTGCCGCTCTGCGGACATGTTTGTCGCCGGTACGGTGTAGCTGATAGTGCCGGACAGGTTGTAAAAAAGCTCGTTGGCCATCGCAATGCGGCAGATTTTGGCGAAATCCCGAGCGGTGGTGTAGTGGTTGGAATCAGGCAGTCCGTGCGTGTTTGCAAAGTGGGTATTTGTACACCCTATCTCTTCGGCCCTGCTGTTCATGTCCTCGACGAAGGCGTCGAGGGAGCCGGCTATGTACACGGCTATTATGTTGCAGGCCTCATTGGCGGAGGAGAGCATCGCACAGTAGAGCAGGTCGTTCAGGCTCATGGTCTCGCCTACCTGTATGTTGGCAGTGCTTCCGTCCTCAACCATGCCCTGGATAGCTTCGTCGCCGGCGGTGACGCTGTCATCAAGAGAAACCTCGCCTCTGTCAACGGCCTCAACAGCCAGCAGGACGGTCATGATCTTGGTCAGAGAGGCCGGGTAGCGCTGCTCGTCGGCGTTCAGGGAGTAAAGCTCGCGTCCTGTATCCTGGTCTATGATGATGGCGGCGGCGCTCTGCAGCTCAGGGGGCGTGAGAGTTTCCGCCTCGTCTGCCAGGGCGCCGGGCGTCAGGCACACCAGGACAAGCGTCAGTATCAACACAAGTGGGAGTATCTTTATTTTTTTCATATCAATCTCCGCGCAAATGTGGTATCATGTATATGTGTCCGCAGTCTCGGACACAAGATACACTTGTATCAAACAATTATACAATTACCTCGTCGGAAAAGCAAGACCCAACCATTTCCGAGTCAAAACAAAGGGGGAAGAGGCGTGAAAAAAAGGCTGCCGGGCTATGAAGCGGCTCTGCTTTTGGCGACCGCCGCGCTCATCTGCGCCATCTTCCTTGCCCCAGGGCCGGAACCCGGGGTGCACGCCGGGACGGGCCGGGCGCAGGAGCCCTTTGATTTCCAGTCCGGCGGCCTGATAAACATCAACCTGGCTACGGAGGAGGAGCTGGAGCTGCTGCCGGGTATCGGCCCGGTGAAGGCCGGGGCGATAGCTCAATACCGGGAGACCTACGGCAATTTTGAGAGCGAGTACGAGCTTTTGGCCGTGCCGGGAATAGGCATGGCCACGCTCGAAGGCCTTATCGACTACATCTGTGTGGAGGACGGCGAATGAAGATACTTGTTGTCGACGACGAAAAGCTGCTCGTCAAGGGCATAAAATTCAACCTCGAGAACGAGGGATATACCGTTGAATGCTGCTACGACGGGGCCACGGCCGTGCAGATGGCCGCCCAGGGCAGCTATGACCTTATCATCCTCGACCTTATGATGCCGGGGCTGGACGGCCTTGAGGCCTGCCAGCGCATACGGCAGACCTCAACCGTACCCATAATCATGCTCACGGCCCGCAGCGAGGATGCCGACAAGCTGCTCGGCTTCGAGTCCGGGGCGGATGACTATATAACCAAGCCCTTCAACATACTCGAGCTCAAGGCCCGCATCCGCGCGCTGCTGCGCCGCGCGGGCATCACGGCGTCCCAGCCAGGCGGGCAGACGGGACATATACTAGAGCACAAGGGCCTGACGCTGGACACGGAAAAACGCACGGCCTACAAGCGGGGCGAGCGCGTAGATCTGACGGCCAGGGAGTTCGATTTGGCGGAGCTCTTCCTGCGCTCTCCGGGGCGTGTATTCAGCCGCGACAGCCTGCTCGACCTTGTCTGGGGCTACGACTACCAGGGGGACGCGCGCACGGTGGACGTACACATACGACGCCTGCGTGAGAAGCTCGAGGACGACCCGGCTTCGCCCAGCCTCATCATCACCAAGTGGGGCGTCGGTTACTATCTGGCCGAATGACGGGCGAGGGCAAAAAGACGCTGAAGTTTACGCGGCGGGTGCAGTTCAAGCTCGTCGCCGCCTTCTTCGCGCTCATAGCCGCGCTGCTCGTGCTGCTCAACACCTATCCCGTCGCCGCCTCGAGAGATATCGTGTTCTCCGAGAAGGAGAGCTCGCTCATAGAGCAGGCGGCGGTCATTTCCTCCTCGCTATCGGGGCTGGACACCCTCTCGGGCGACGGCGCGGCGCAGGTTGTGGAGCTGCTGGCCGTCTCCGGCCTGGAGCGGATAATCGTCACCGACGCCGCTTCCCGTGTGCTCTACGACACCGCCTCGCCCAGCGCAGAGGGGGATGTGGCGCTCCTGTCCGAGATGGTGCGCGCGCTTTCGGGTGAGCAGGTGTTCTGGTCGCGTTTTGCCGGAGGCGCCTTTGTGTCCCACGCGGCCATTCCCATATACAGGGACGGGGCCGTGCTCGGCGCGGTTTACCTCTGCGAGCGGGACACTGAGCAGGCGGAAATTCTGCTGGCATTCCGCGACCGCCTGGCCACTGTGTCCATAGTGGCGCTTATGGCGGCGCTGGGCCTGACGATAGTGTTCACGCGCCGCCTCACCGGACGCATAACCAGGCTCAGCCAGGCCGTGCGCACCGTGCGCGAGGGCGACTATGCGCACCGCGTAACTGTTGAAGGCAACGACGAGCTCAGCGAGCTGTACGCGGACTTCAACTCCATGACCGAGACGCTGCAAAAGACCGAGGAGCAGCGGCGCCGCTTCGTCTCCGACGCCTCGCACGAGCTCAAGACCCCACTGGCGGCGATCCGCTTGCTGGCCGACTCCATCACAGGCACGGACAACATCGACCCGGACACTGTGCGCGAGTTCGTCAGCGACATCGCCACCGAGACGGAGCGGCTCCAGCGCACGACGGAAAAACTGCTCGACCTCTCGCGCCGCGACGACGGGGCCCATGTCAAGAGCGTGCCGGTGGACGTCGGCGACTGCGCGGAGGATACGCTCAGGCGCCTCGCCCCGCTCGCGGACAAGAGCTCCATAACGCTGCACTGCGAGGCGGAGCTCGGATGCACAATCCTCGCCCCGGAGGACGACGTGTACCAGATAGTGTTCAACCTGGCCGAGAACGCGGTCAAATACAACCTGCCCGGCGGGCGAGTGGACGTGTCCGTCCGCCGCGAGCGCGGCTATGTGCTGCTCAGCGTGGAGGACACGGGCATAGGCATACCCGAGGAGGACCTTCCAAACATATTTTCGCGCTTTTACCGCGTCGACAAGGCCCGCTCGCGCGAGCGCGGCGGCTCCGGCCTCGGCCTGAGCATAGTCCACGACGCCGTGGCCGCGATGGGCGGGAAGATAGATGTACACGCGCGGGAGTCCGGCGGTACGCGCTTTACGGTCACGTTCCCGGGCTACAGCGGAAAGGAGGAGGCGCAGTGAAAAAGTTAGCTGCTATAGCCGCCGCCCTGACGCTGCTGCTCGGCCTGACGGCCTGCTCACTGTCCGGCAAGTCGGTCACGGTCTGGCGCGCGGTTTCGCCGTACTATCTCGAGAGCGGCTCCGCCGTGCAGAGCGAACCCGTGAGCGTCAACGCCTCGCTCAGCGAAATAGAGGCCGCTGTTGAGGCATTCAACAGCGACACTACGGACGCAGAGCTCATCCGGGCCCTGCCGGAAGGCGTGGACATCACCGGATGGGAGATAAACGGCACCGTGCTGCGCCTGAATGTCTCCGCCGAGTATGCCTCGGTGACGGGGTATTGGCGCAGCATCGGGGACGCCTGCATGGCGCTGACCTTCTGCGCGATTGACGGTGTGGAGAGCGTGAGCGTATATTCGGGCGACACCATGCTCACCGCTTCCATGACTCCGGAGGACATAGTGCTTACCGACGCGAGCACCGCGTGATATGGCGCGGGTGGAGATGAATACGCATCAAAGGAGAGCGCAATGCACTTTGTAAGGGCCAAGGGTCTGCTGTCGGCCGCAAACGGCATGAATATATACCGCGGCTGCATGCACGGGTGCATATACTGCGACTCGCGCAGCGCCTGTTACCACATGGAGCACGCCTTTGAGGACGTCGAGGTAAAAGAAAACGCCCTCGAGCTGCTCGAGGACGCGCTGCGGCGCAAACGCAAAAAATGTATGCTCGCCACGGGCTACATGACGGACCCATATATACCGCTTGAGGACGAGCTCCGCCTCGTGCGCGGGGCGCTCTCTCTCGCGGCCAAATACGACTTCGGCTTCACCCTGTGCACTAAGTCGGCCCGCGTCCTGCGGGACATAGACCTGCTTGCAGAAATCAATCGCCGCGCCAAGTGCGTCGTGCAGATGACGCTGACCACGCATGACGAGACACTGTGCCGGAAGCTGGAGCCAAACGTGAGCACGACGCGGGAGCGCTTCGAGGCGCTCTGCACGCTGCGCGACGCCGGTATCCCGACGGTGGTGTGGCTCGCGCCTGTGCTGCCGTTTATAAACGACACGCAGGAGAACATCCGCGGCATATTGGACTACTGCGTCGAAGCCGGCGTGCGCGGCGTCGTCTGCTTCGGCATCGGCGTCACGCTGCGCGAGGGCAGCCGGGAGTATTTCTACAGGCAGCTCGACAGGCTCTTCCCCGGCATGAAAGAGCGCTACGCCCGTGCCTACGGCCTGCGTTACGAGCTGCTCAGCCCCGACGCGCCGCGGCTTATGGACACAGTGCGGGACACCTGCGCAAAGCACGGCATCATGTGCGAGCCGGATGAGGTGTTCCGCTATCTGCGCACACTTGAAACCGAAGATACGCAGCTCAGCCTGTTCGGCTGATTGCCTATCATACACAAAGCATTTTAAGCAAAGGAAGGATAGCAATGTCTCATCTTCAAAGTTTGCAGGGCTCAATAGAAAAGGCCGGTCTCGGCGCGCTGCTGTTAATGGATGACAAGAATATTTTCTACGCCACCGGCTTTATGCCTTCAGACAGCGCGGCGCTTGTCACGCCGGACAGGGCCTGGCTGGTCACGGATTCGCGCTATATAGAGGATGCGGAGAGAAAATGCGTACAGGGCGTCGAAGTTGTGCTCACGACCGCGTCGTCCCCGCTGGGCGCTGCGCTCAGCCGGTTGGTTTCCGGCCTGTCCGGAGCCGTCGGAGCCGAGGAGAACAAGCTCTCACACGGTATGTACGTCCAGATGGAGCGGCTGCTCGGGCGGGAATTGGTCCCGGCGGGCGAAATGGTGCAGCAGCTGCGCGCGCACAAGACCGCAGACGAGCTGCAGCTGCTCATAGCCGCCCAGCGCACGGCCGAGAAGGCCCTGGAGGAGACTTTGCCCATGATAAAGCCGGGCGTGAGCGAGCGGGATATCGCCGCCGAGCTGACCTACCGCATGATGCGCAACGGCGCGCTCAAAAACAGCTTCGACCCCATAGCGATAACGGGCGCTCACACCAGCATGCCCCACGGGGTGCCCGGCGGCAGCCTGGTATGCGCCGGCGACTTCGTCACAATGGACTTCGGCTGCATCCGTGACGGATACTGCTCAGACATGACGCGCACGGTCGCCGTCGGCTTTGCCACGGACGAGATGAAGAACGTCTACGACACCGTGCTGCGCGCGCAGCTGGCGGGCATAGCGGCGGCCAGGCCGTCCGCGACCGGCATAGAGGTACACTCCGCCGCAGCCAAGGTCATAGCGGACGCGGGCTACGGCGAGTATTTCGGCCACGGTTTCGGACACGGCGTTGGCCTGGATATACACGAGAGCCCCAACGCCAACCTGCGCAATGACCAGCCCCTGGGCGAGGGCGCGGTCATCTCTGCCGAGCCCGGCATCTACATCCCCGGCAGGTTCGGCGTGCGCATCGAGGACGTGCTTTATCTCACCGGCGACGGCAATGTGGACATCACCAAGGCGCCGAAGGAGCTCATAATCCTGTAACTCCGGAACAAAGCGCCCATCCGGCGCGTCAGATCCCACAGGGAGGCGGCAGAGATGGAAAAACGCAAAAAGCGCTTGCTCACGGTACTCATCATAGCCGCGGCGCTGCTGCTCGCTGCGGTATTACGGCCTGGGCTACGGCTTTGAGGTAGAGGGCAATTTCGTCCCGATGTACCCGGGCGAGGGCGGCGTGCGCGAGTGGAGCTTCTACATACTCGGCGTCGAGGTTGCCTCGGGCGCGGCGGACTCTTCCGTCAACACGGCCTCGTAGCCGCCCGCCCGGCTACCGGTTATTGTGATTGAATATGTCTCGCCGAAACGCGCGTTTAGGGTGATCCCTCCTGCGGGCTTTGTGTACTCCGCCGGATATACGTTTTCATAGTTCGGGTCGACATACTCCGTTATGACCGTGAAATTGAGGGATAGGTTTTCAACGTCCTCCGGGTTTTCAAAGTCCTGTTCTCCCAATGTGTAGAAGAGCAGCTCGTCGTGCTTTATAAGCGACTTGTCCGCGTGGGATGTGCCGCCGCTGCCGCTTGACGTCCCGGCCTCGTAGCCCACGAGCAGCAGGCCGATATCCTCCTGCACGTCCAGCTGGATGCGCAGCGCTATTTCGTTTCCGGCGGTACTGACGCCGGACTGTGCGCAGCCGGACAGGACCAGCAGTATCCCGGCGCAGATTGCAGCTATTATTCTCTTTTTCAAGGAACTCACCTCCCAATTAGCGCTTTACTTCTTCTTCCTCGTCAGGAAGATTCCTATTACCGCCGCTATGAGGACAAACGGCGCCAGCCTGACGAACAGCCACTCAAAGCCGTGCAGGAAGGTCCCGGCAACGGCGGCCTCCGGGTCGCTGTAGTCCCAGCCCAGATAGGAGCTGCCCATTGCGGCCAGGACGGCAAAAACTATTATTATGGCCGCACACAGTGCGATGAGCAGCCAATGGAGCGTTTTACGTCTGGAGGCCTTAATCTGGGCCAGCTGCAGGTTTATGACCTCCAGTTTCTCGGAAACGGCCTTCAACCCGTCGGCCTCCGCCGCGGTGACGGTCTCCCCGAGCAGGGTGCTCACTGGCGTTTCGAGCGCTTCTGATATGGCGATGAGCATATCAGAGTCGGGCACCGACAGGCCCTGCTCCCACTTGGAAACAGTCTGCCGCACCACGTTCAGCTTGACGGCCAGCTCCTGCTGAGAGAGCCCCTTTGATTTCCTGATGGCTTTGATGTTTTCGTTCAGCATGGGAAATGCAACCCCCTTTCTCATCGGCCCTATTGTATGTTAAACCTACCGTTGCTGCAAGCAACGCTGGTTAACATTTGCCCGCCGCCCGCAGCCGAAAGTGTCCTTTGCGCCCTGTATGGGGCGAAAAGAATAGGTGAGGAGGTAGGATTATGCGCGCAGCCAAGGCAGGAATAGTTGTGCTTTGACTCCTGCTTGTCGCGGCGATAGCCGCGTATTCAGAGAGGTCGTACAGCGTCGAGCCGACGCCGCTGCCAGATGCCTCGCCGCTGGGTACGGTTCAAACTCCGACGCCGACGCCGGAGACCACCCCGGAGCGGAGGCCGGCCTTTGCGGAGGTAATGCTTGGATACGGAAACCGGGTTCGCAGCGCTCTCTCAGCAGATGAACTGGAACGGCTGTACAGTATGTATTTGCAAAGTGAGGACAATCAGCCCGAAAGAACCTATGATGACAGTACTTTCGGGATATACTTCTATTTCAATCACGATTCCTCAAATCCCGATTATCTCACCAAGTGGAGGGCCGTTGAGGGCGACGAATACTACGATGAGGTCTTGGAGATATACAATGTAACCCGCGTAATCCCCCGGACGGACGAGGATATTCAGAGCGCGCTGCAGGCCGCCAAGGAGTACTGTGCCGAGGCGGACATTGTTTACGACAAGATATGGTACGACCAGGACGCCTCCTCGGCCTGGATAATATACATGATGTCGCGGGGCGGCTATGAGCGAGGGAAGTACCGGGACGGCAGCACATACGACAGCTGGGACGAGGAGCCCGACACCATGTACATATACTATCACGGGAACTGGGCGTGGGAAAGCGGTTACGGCGTTTATCAGCTGGCAATGCACCGGAACCGAGAGACCGGCGAATGGGATGCCGCATACCAGGGAATGCCGCCGCCGTTTGCCGAGCGCAGCAGTCCGGAGAACAACGTCATAGTGTACGGCTGAGGACGGCTTTTTCCCTCATAGTCTGGCGCCGGACAGTATATGGGATGCAATCCGGCGACAGAAAAAGCAGGACGGCCATGGCCGCAGTATTCTTTTCGCCGCTTCGCCCGCTCAGCCGATACAGCATAACGCAAAAAGCCGCGTACCCTCTTGCCAAATCACGGCTTATAGTGTAAAATACATAGGTTAATTCATTTCGCGTAAACTTAAAGATACACCACAGGAGGAAGATACATGATTTCTGCAGGCGATTTCAGGAACGGCGTCACCTTTGAGATGGACGGCCAGGTCATGCAGGTCGTCGAGTTCCAGCACGTCAAGCCCGGCAAGGGCGCGGCCTTCGTCCGCACCAAGATGAAGAACGTCATCACCGGCGCTGTCGTTGAGACCAGCTTCAACCCCACCGCGAAGTTCGAGGAAGCCACCATCGAGCGCAAGACCATGGAGTACAGCTACGCCGACGGCAACCTGTACTACTTCATGGACCCCGAGAGCTATGAGCTCATCCCCATCGACGAGAGCCTGCTCGGCGACAGCTTCAAGTTTGTCACCGAGAACATGCCCTGCGTCGTCATGAGCTACAAGGGCAAGGTCTTTGCCGTTGAGCCGCCCAACTTCGTCGAGCTGACCGTAACCCAGACCGACCCCGGCTTTGCCGGCAACACCGCCACCAACGCCACCAAGCCCGCCACCGTCGAGACCGGCGCCACCGTCAAGGTGCCCCTGTTCATCAACGAGGGCGACAAGATAAAGATAGACACCCGCTCCGGCGAGTATCTTGAGCGCGCCAAGGGCTGAAATCCAGGAGGGCTATAATATGAACACTTCCGAAAAGGTCGCCTACGTCAAGGGCCTGGCCGAAGGCCTGGGCTATGACAACACCAGCAAAGAGGGCAAGATTCTCGCCGCAATACTCGACATACTCGAGGACGTCGCCCACGATATAGAGGACCTCGAGGAAAACGCCTGGGATCTCGGAGAGGCTATCGACCAGGTCAGCGACGACCTCGCCGATATTGAAGAAGTAGTCTATGATGAGGACTACGACGAGGACGACGAGGATGACGACGACGAATGCGACTGCTGCTGCGGCTGCGGCGACGCCGACGGGGAGCCCGCCTTTTACGAGGTAACCTGCCCGGCCTGCGGGAACACCATCACCATCGACGAGGACGTTCTCGACCTCGGCGAGATAGAGTGCCCCAACTGCGGCGAGACGCTCGAGTTCGACGGCCTTGAAGAGGACGAGGAGTCCGGGGACGAAGATAAGCCTGAGGACGACTGACAGCGACATTCGCCGGAAAGGCGCTCACCGCCGGCTTAACGTCGGCGCACAGACAGTATGCAAAAAGCAGAGGGACATCCGTCAGCGGATGGCCCTCTGCTTTTATATTTGAGCTGCCGCAGACAGCCGCCGTGACAGCTGTTTGCAATACGCTCGCTGTCAGCTGATGCCCTCTGTCGTGACTATACTGCGTTTACCCTTATAGCATCCGCAGAATTCCGGCGTTGCTGCAACCACGCTGACTGCGGTATTGCCATGCAGGCCGCCGGAAGCGGACGCCAGCTCATTGGGCGATACGTCTCCAACGGCGTCAATTTGCAGGACGGCATCCGAGACAGACGCCCTGTAGTCTATCAGGCCCTCCAGCCGAAACAGCGAGCTGTCAAGCTCTTCCATCAGGCTGCCCGCGCGCCGCACACGGTCAAGCCTCCGTGTGATGCCGCCGCAGGGACACGGTTCCGGCAGTATACGCGTTAAGTCTCCGGTGCGGTAACGTATGAGCGGCATGGCCTGCATATCCAGCGTGGTTATCACCAGCTCTCCGGTTTCGCCGTCAGGCAGCGGCCGGCCGTCAGGCCCTATTATTTCGGCAATAATGTGGTTTTCCCGTATGTGCATCCCTTCGTGCGCCTGGCAGGTGACCGCTCCTCCGAGGCACATCTCGCGCGAGCCGTAATGCGGGAAGAGGCGCGTGCCAAGGAGGGCCTCAATTTCGCGGCATACTCCCTCGGGGCAGGCGTCGCCGGAAACCAGCGCGCGCTCTATGTACAGCTCGCGTCCGCAAGAGCGGCGCCAGCGCAGAAGGGAGAGCAGCGGCACGCTCATGCCGATGTATGCCGAAGGCCTTTCGCGGTCAAGCAGCTCGTCCAGCACGCCAAGAGGCACAGATACGCCGGCAGGCACCGCGCGCGCACCCAGGCGGGCGATTGCTCGGCAAATCAGCTCACCCAGCCCGTCCGGGCCGGAAAAAGGCATGGCGACAAGGACGGCGTCGCCGCGCGAGACCAGCTCGCTTATCCCGGCCGCGAAGAAGCCCACCGTGTGCTCAATATCCCGCCCTGTGTAAAAGATGCGCTTGGCGGGGCCGGTTGTGCCGCTTGTCGTGTCGGATATTATGCGCCGGACCTCGGAGGTGGAGGTCAGCAGGAGGGAAGAGCAGCTTGAGACGAGGTCTACGGGAGTGGTAAAGGGCAGGGCGTCAAGTCCGTCCAGACTGTCCAGATGCTCAGGCAGGTCTCTGTAGAAGCCGCTGCGCCGCTTTTCGCGTGAGAGGAGAGCATTGAGCCGCTCCAGCTGCAGAGCCTCCAGCCCACTGCGGGTGAGCGTGGGCATGGCATCGACGGAGCATATCCAGTTTTCAAGAGCAGTACGTTTCATCGCCTGTAGAGGTATTTTCCGTCGCGTGAGGTGAGATTGTATGCGCAGAACGGCACCATGCCGCGCTCCGGGTCCGCCTCATTTATGTAACAGCGGCGCAGCCTTTTCAGGTCTAAATTGTAAGCGTCCTGAAAGGCCATTCCGGATACCGTAAAAACCCTCTCGTTGGCTTCACGCAGAAATCTGTCAAAGGCGTCCTCACCGGCGTCCGCATGCTCCTGCGCGCCCCAGCGTCCGGCGACGAAGTCCCGCGCATCGCAGCTTTTTGTGCCGCAGCAGTGGCTGCGCCGCCTCGGCAGAGCCTGCAAAGCGCCGCCCGGCAGGCGCTTGTAGCTGGCGTGAAAAGAGCAATAGGCGCTCTCCGCGCCGCCTCCGGCGAAGTCGGCTTCCTTCATAGCGCCGTCCATCTGCGCCTCTATTTCTCTCAGGATGCGGGGGATAGTCAGCCTCGTCTCCGGCTCTTTCAGCTCGCAGCGGCCGAAGTAGCTCACGGGCTGGAAGTGTACGCCGCGGACCTGCGGCGCGCGTGACAGGGCGAAACGAAGCATTTCGCCTATTTCAGAGACGTTTATACCCGGCACGAGCGTGGGGACGAGCACGACCGGCAGTCCTGCGGCGGCGCAGCTGTCTATGGCCCGCAGCTTTGTATCCAGCAGCGCGCGGCCGCGCAGGGCTTCATACGTCGAGTCGCGCAGGCCGTCGAACTGCAGAAAGGCGCAGCTAACGCCAGCCTCTCGCAGCATGTGGGCGTATCCCGGCTCATCCGCCAGTCGCAGGCCGTTGGTATTCAGCTGGAAGAAGGAGAAACCCTTGCTCCTGCCCAGGCGTACTATCTCCGGCAAATCGTCCCGGAGAGTGGGTTCCCCGCCTGAAAGCTGGATGTTGAAGGACCCGCCGCGCTCCATGAGCATGTCGTACAGGGCGGAAATCTCGCTGAGCGCCGACTCGCCGGAGCCCTCGCCCGCGGAGGCGAAGCAGACGGGACAGCGCAGATTGCAGCGCTTCGTGAGCTCAAGCAGCACGCAGCACCCCGCGCTCTCGTGCTCCTCGCACAGACCGCAGTCACGGGGACAGCCGTCCTTTACAGGCATGGTGCGGTCCGGGGCGTTCCCGCCGCCCGGCGCTGAGTCCCACTTCAGGTAGTCCACAATGCCGCCCTCCCAGATGAGGGTTTCAAAGCTTCCATGCTCCGGGCAGGCTTTTGTCAGATAGATATAGCCGTCGTCGCCGACGGCCTTTTCGGCGTCTATGGTCCTCAGGCAGACAGGGCAGACGCTTTTTGTCACATCGAACGCTTCATACATCAGGCAAGCCCTCTCTCCTCCAGCAGCTCGACGCATTTTTCGTAGCTGTCGATTATTATCCCGGGGCAGATGGTCAGCATGTTCTGCGGCTCACCTCGCTCAATGTGTTCGCAGTTTTCGCCGCCATATTGCTCCGTGCGCTCGCGGAACCAGGCGTGGAACCTGCCTATAAGCTCCGCCCTGTCCCCGTCATCCAGCTCCGCGGCCAGCAGGCTCAGGAAGCAGATGCCGCCGGCAAGCGCGCCGCAAGGCCCTCCGGAGCGGTCAAACCCGCAGCACAGCCCCCTCATGGCCTGCACCAGCTCGGGGTTTTCTCTGCCCTCCGCGTCAAGGGCCAGCTGCACCATAATTTGCGCGCAGTAAAGCCCCTGGCGCGAAAGCTCCATGATTCTGTCAAACGCGTCCATGCCTTTCCCTCCGCTTCTAAAAATTGAATTCCGGGCAGCCGCGGTATTTTGCCGCTTTCGGGCTGCGTCCCAGTCGTTTATCAAAAAATCCAGGCACAATTTGCGCAGATTGTCCGCAGCCTCGTCCGGCGCTAGGTGCGCCGTGCTATCTCCGCCGGCGCTTAAAAGGACGTATTTCACCCCGTACTCACTCTTTTTTCAGCACGGCAGCGAGATAGCGGCAGCTGCGCGCGTCCACACTGGGAGGCGGGGCTTCGGCAGCGCCCGCCCAGAGCGCAGCCAGATAGTATTCGCGCCACTCGCGCGTAATATCCTCGACATGCTCTAGGGCAAAGCCCGCATCCGACGCCAGAGCGCGCAGCGCCGCTTCCCCGCCGGGTACGACGTCCGAATACATCAGCCTCCCGCCGGGGGCCAGCAGCCTGTGCGCCGAGGACATCGCGCGCGGCACTTCGCCGGTGAGCAAAAACACGCACTGGCTCAGCGCCGCGTCAAACGAGCCCGGCGCATGGGGCGGCGCGAACAAGTCTCCGTACTGCACATCCTCGCCGGGCGTTATGTCAACTCCGACTGCCTCATAGCCCAGCGACCTCAGCAGACGCACGGCGTCGCCGTCGCCTGCGCCCAGGTCTATTACCCGCGCCCCCGGCGCGAGGGCAGCAAGCGATATCAGTTTCCTCGTGGCGGTTTCCCCGCCGGGGTGCCTTTGCATGGCGTCCTCCTTCAGCGTGTGAGCTCCGTGTACAGCGCCGCCGCAGCCGCGGCAGCCAGCAGGCAGGCGATCAAAACAATGGCAGTCTGTTTCCCCGTGCTCATGGCCCACAGCTTTTCTGATATCTTCTTGCCGAATTTGCCCATCTTGCAGGCGTTGAACAGCAGGATAACGACAGCGACCACCGGCAGCACTACAAGCGCCAGCTCCATAGAAGAGTCCGATTGGAATCTGTACGGCATAGGCTCATCTCTGCGAGTTATGTAAACTTAATATCCGTCTTGTGCGACGTCGGACAAACTGGACTCGGACGCGGCATGGCCTGCGTCCCGCGTTGGCCGGAACGGGCAGGGCGCGCCGTGCGTGAGCCTACTTGTCCTCCAGCACCTTTTCCACGCTGAGGACCTTACCCATGGCCAGCTCCTCCGGCACGTACACGAAGCCGCATTTGGGGCAGACGGGAAGCTCTACGGGAAAGGCGTTGTCCAGATAGCCGAACACTGCGTTTGCCTTGACGAGCTGTACGCCGCACTTGTGGCAGGTAAGCTTCCCCTCGGGGTCAACGACGTAATAGCTCTTTTCCTCTGCCATGATTCACCTCGTTTCTATTGTCATGCGGTGGCTGTACACGCGATGCACCGTGTACCCGTCCGCGTCCTCAGTGAACTTGACCCAGAAGGTCACGTTGCCTATGCGCAGGCGCGTCACCAGCAGGCCGGTGTCGTTTTCGAGCACGGCCTCGCCGCTCGTGCGGTACGCGCGCATGACGCCGGCGACGTCCGTGTCGAGCACCATGCGCTCCTCCATGAGCGCCCTTGCCTCGCCGGTGAATTCAAGCTTGAAGCCCAGTGCCTCCATAGCGTCGTCCTCCATCCATATCTCGCGCAGCATGCGCCGCTTCAGCTCCAGGCGGTTGCGCCGCTTTTCGCTTATCCCCGGCGCCGCGCCGGCCGCCGCGCCGTAAACCAGCTCCAGCATGTGCGCGCTCTCGGCCCCGGCGCGCGCGTACCGGTCGCGGCAGCCCATGCAGTAGGTGAGCTGCAAGCCCTCCGTGCCGTCCAGCGCGAAGGCGGTCATCTCCTCGGCGACCTCCGGCTTGGCGTAACCGGCCAGCCCGCCGTAGCCGCAGCAGGGCGCACGCTCGCCGCTGTACTCAGGCTCGGTAACGGTGCAGCCGAGGCGCGACGCCAGCTCGCGCACCGCGCTTCGTGTGTGGGCGTCGCCGCGCGCGCCGCAGGCGTCGTGCAGCGTCACCTCGCCTACGGCGTGAGGAGCGTCCGCGGGCAGGCCAATTTCAAGCAGCACGTCCCATATGCCTATGCACTCGCCGAGCGGCGCGAGCGTCTTTGCGCATGTGGGGCAGGCGGTTATTATCTTCGGGTTCCCCAGAGTGGCAAGCGCGTCCTGCAGCTGCGCGCACGTCTCATTGAACAGCTCCTCGCGCCCGGCCCAGTGGGATATTATGCCGCAGCAGCCGAGCAGGATGCCCACGCCTCCCCCAAGCCGCGCGCGCAGATCTGCATACGTGCGCCAGACGGCCTCGGGCGCGACGGCCCCGGCCTGGCAGCCGGGGAAGAACACATATTCGCACTTCTCAAAGCCCGGCTCTGCCCGGCAGAGGAAGACCTCGCCGTTTGAAAAGAGCTGGTCTAAGAGCGCGAACTCGTGTACCGCCAGGCTCATCTTCCCGGTGTCCACCATGTTGCGGCGGGCGGAGAGGCAGATTTCCGCCATGTCGTAGCCGTTCGGGCAGGTGACCGTACACTGAGAGCAAAGCGCGCAGGAGTTTATGGCGCCGTTCATCATGTGGTCGCCCATTATGATGCCGACGTTGTTATATATCTCGCGGGTCATAATGCGGGGGAACTTGCCGTAGTGCTGCAGCCAGACGCAGCCCTTGATGCACTCCGTACACTCGCACTGTATGCATCTGGCTGCCTCGCTCTGCGCCTCGCCGGGCGAGTATACGCCGTTTTCCGCTACACGGCGTGACGGCGCGACGGCGGACAAATCAGTGTACAGCGTGCTCGTGACCGGTCCCTCCTCGCCGCGTGAGCTGGCGGGGCTCATGCCCTGTGCCAGCCGGTCGGCGCTGACGCCCGCGCGGCGCGCGTCGTAAAAGGCGCCGATAACGCTCGCGTCTGCGCCCGGGCGGGCGAGCACACCGAGCGCGCCGTCATAGAGCGTGACGGGGTCGGGCCCGCTTCCGCCCAGCAGGGCGTATGCGGCCTGTGAGACGCAGACGAGGTCATATTCGGCTCTCTCGGAGGCGATAAACTCAGCGCTGAGCTTGCAGCCGTACACGATTTTCAGATCGAGCTTTTCAAGCGCTCCTGCCTGCGTCGCGGCGTCTTCCGGACACAGGAACGGCGCGCAGTCGGAAATAAGCTCCTCCGCGCCCGGCGCTGAGACGTAAAACACTGTGGGATAGCTCTTCCCGGCCAGCTCCGCAGCCACGATGAGGCTGAAGAGCTCGGAGCCGAAGACGGCGGCGGTCTTTTTCTTCCTGAATTTCAGCAGCCCGCGGCCCGTCCTCGGCTGGCCGCAGCGCATGGCGGCGCGCTCCAGCGCGGGGATGTTCACGCTCTCCGCGCCGCACTCCGCCAGACGGCAGGCACCGGCACATGGCGCCTCGCAGCCGGCGGCCAGTATTTGGGCAAAGGGCGTCGCCCGCTCGAGCATGGCCCGCGCGGCGGTGAAATCGCCGTCCGCGCACAGACGCGTGAGCTCCCTAGCATCTATTCGCAGCGGGCAGGCCGCCGTGCAGAAGGCGGGCTGCTCGTGTACGCACAGCGCCTCGCGCGCGGCGAGCTCCTCTTTTGAGTAGAGCTGTTTGGTCTTGTATACGCGCGTCGAGCGCTCGGTAAAGTCCATAATCGCCCTCCTTCCGTTGGGGAAATCAGTCCACGGAGTTCCAGAATTCTATCTTGCACGCTGTGCCGTTTTCGTCGGGAATAAAATTTATTAATGGGGAAGGCCTTCGCCTTCCCCATTCTATCATAGCTTGCGTGTGATTTAAAGTCTTATGCCTTGACCTGCTTGAGCGCTTCAAGCACCACGCTCGGCAAGGCCGGGACGCGGGTGATGCGCGCGCCGGTGGCGTTGTAGATGGCGTTCAGGATGGCCGGGTGCGGGGCGTCCAGCGGGGCCTCGCCGCAGCCGGATGCGCCGTAGGGGCCGTTCGGGCGCGGGTGGTTGGTCTGGTACACCAGCTCGATGTCGTCGGGCGCGTCGTTCGGGTACGGGATGCCGCACTTGGCCAGCGTGGTGTGCTTCTTGAGGTCCTCGAAGTCCTCGGTCAGCGCCAGGCCGATGCCCTGGACAAGCCCGCCGTAGAAGTTGCCGTCGACGGCCAGCTTGTTGAGGATGGTGCCGCAGTCGGCCACGGCGGTGAACTTCTCAACCTTGACCTTGCCGGTCTCGGTGTCAACCGCGACCTCGGGCAGGAAGATTGTGTACATATAGCTCGGGAACGGATCGCCCTGGCTGGTAGCCTGGTCGAGAGTCACGCTCGCGGTGTAGGTGTAGATACCCACGGCATGGGTGTCTATGCCCTCGGCGACCATTTCATCGTAGGTGCGGTAGGTCCCGTCCGGTTTGCGCATGGCCTTGAGCAGGTTCTCACAGGCCACTTTGGTGGCGGAGCCGGTCATGACCGTGGAGCGGGAGCCGCCGGCAGGGCCGGAGTTGGGGGTGAGCTTGGTGTCGTTCATCTCGAGATGAATCATCTCGGGCGTGAAGCCCGCCTGGCGCAGGGTCTCGTGGCCCGCGGTGAGCGTGGCAATATCCGCGCCCTGGCCGTGATCCTCCCAGGAGTTGCGGAGCGTTACGGTGCCGTCGGGGTTCAGATCCGCCCAGCACTCGGAGGCGTCGGAGTTGTCGAGGCCGCAGCCGTAGACGCCAAGAGAGACGCCGATGCCGTACTTGATACGGCCGTCGCTGGCGGCGTTCTTCTCCGCGACGCGCTTCTTGGCGGCTTCATAATACGGCCTGGCGAGGTTGAACAGATCCTCCTCGCAGTAGACGTCGGGGCGGCAGCCGTTGGGAGTGCGGGAGTCCTCGCTCTCCTTGTAGCAGTTCATTGCGCGGAACTCGAAGGGATCTATGCCCAGCTTTGCCGCCATGACGTCCATGGCTATGTCGCTGCCCATGAAGCTCTGCGGCGAGCCGTAGGCGCGGAAGGCGCTGCCCCAGGCGTGGTTGGTGAACACCGTGGTGGACTTGTTGCGTATCGTCTTGATGTCCACGCCCGCGCCGACGAACTGGCTCAGGCGGTGGGTCAGCAGGTCGCCGAACTCGCTGTATGGGCCGTGGTCGATGTAGTTGTCGCCCCAGAGCGCAAGCACCTTGCCGTTGTCGTCGGCGGCCAGCTTGATGTGCATGAAGCCGGGGCTGCGCTTGCCGGTGTAGGTGATGGACTGGTACATGTTGAAGTTGAGGCTGACCGGCCTCTGGCAGACCAGCGCGGCCACACCGAGTATGCCCTCGTTCGTGGGCGAGAACTTGTAGCCGAAGGTGCCGCCCGAGTGGTTCTGCACCAGGCGCAGCTTATCCAGCGGCACGCCGATGCCGTCGGCTATCATTGGCGCGTGCAGATGCAGGCCGATGCTCTTGGAGTGGACGGTGAGCATCCCGTCTTCGTCTATGTAAGCGTAGCCGTTGTCCGGCTCCAGGAAGAGGTGAGGCTGGCGGGAGCAGTAGCTCTCGACCTCTATCACGTTGGGCGCGCTGTCAAAGTCGAAGTCGGGGCCTTTTATGCAGTTGGTCTCGTAGTACGCGTTGGGTGTGCCGGGGTGTATCTCAATGGCGTCGGGCGCGAGAGCCTCGGGCGCACTCATGTAAGCGGGCAGGACCTCCAGGTCAACCTTGACGGCCTTCGCGGCCTCGCGGGCGTGCTCCTCGGTGTCCGCCGCGACTATGGCGATGGCGTCGCCGTACTGGAACACCTTCTCGTCGCAGAGTATCGGCCTGTCCCAGCCGTCGCACTTGTTGTTGAGCGGGAGCATTACGAGGCCGTTTATGCGGTTCTTGCCGGGGACGTCCTTGGCGGTTATTACCTTGAACACGCCGGGCATCTTCTCGGCCTCGGAGGTGTCGACGCCCTTGATGTTCGCGTGGCTCACTTCGGCCTGAACGAGCGCGAGGCGCAGGGTGTTCTCGGGCATATGCAGAGCCTGGTCGGCGCCGAAATCCCAGGTGCCGGTGACCTTCATGGCCGCGCTCGGGCGGGCATATGTGGTGCCGGTTATGACGTTGTCGGTGGGCTTGAACATCAGATCCTCGGCCGTCATCTCGCCGCGCATTACGGCAGCGGCGGCCATGGTGGCGTCGATGAGAGGCTTATAGCCCGTGCAGCGGCAGAGGTTGCGGTTCTTGTTGAACCAGTCCCGCACCTCCTGACGGGTCGGGTTGGGGTTCTGCTCGAGCAGGACCTTGGCGGAAATGATAAAGCCCGGAGAGCAGAAGCCGCACTGCGCGCAGCCGTAGGCCATCCACGCCACCTGCAGCGGGTGGAGGTTGTTCACCGTGCCGACGCCCTCGATGGTGGTTATCTCTGCGTAATCGCGCAGCTTGGAGACCTTGGTTATACACGAACGCGTGACCTTGCCGTCGAGGATAACGTTACACGCACCGCAATGGCCCTCGCCGCAGCCCACCTTACATCCCGTAAGCAGGAGACGGTCACGAAGTACCTTGGCCAGTGTTTCATTTCCCTCCAGCACAAGCGTACGCTCTACCCCGTTGATAATGAGTACCTTCTTTATCATGCTGTTACCTCCTTTTATTGGTGTGTTTTATAATTTCATCAAAAAGCGCCAAGGCGCCTGTAATTGCCCCTTTAAATTGGAAAACATATATGATATATTCAAGTCACACGCAGCTTTATGACGCGTGTGACAAAGGGAGGGCCTGAACATGGACGATAAATTAAAGGAAATACGCGCCGACTCCGTTACTATAGAAGTAACTGACGCAGTTACGGGCCGTACATTCAGACGTACGCTGCCGATAGACTACCTGGAAACGGCAAATGCCCTGCGCCTTGCCGCCGAAAATGCGCACGGGGAACCTGCGGAGCTGGTATTTTACTCCGGCATTGGCGTAAACAGGCTGCGCGACCTGACGGGCGGCGGACCTGATAAAGACCCCTGCGGCGGACATGGCGGGCATTAACCGGAAACGGCATCTTCTCAAGTTGATTGTACTATTTGAAATACCTGACGTCAAATTGTATCAAATTGCAAATTGTATTGGTTTACAACTTGGTGATTTTGTGATATGGTATTTACTGTATCGCATCGTACTGAGACAACTATTGATTTGGAGGTATGCAGCGTGGCTACAGGAGCAGTAATAGCGGCGGCGGGCATGTCTTCCAGAATGGGGAAATTCAAGCCCATGCTGAGCATAGGCGCCATTTCCATCGCGCAGAGGATTGTGGCTACCTTCCAGCAGGCCGGGGTTTCGAGGATAGTGGTAGTTACGGGATACAGGGCAGAAGAGCTGGAGT
Source organism: uncultured Eubacteriales bacterium (assembly GCA_900544765.1). GTDB lineage: Bacteria > Bacillota > Clostridia > Oscillospirales > Oscillospiraceae > Scatomorpha > Scatomorpha gallistercoris. The sequence goes on from UQWI01000004.1 coordinate 85,779, forward strand.
GGCACCTGGCGCGGAGCGGCGTCGAGTTCCTGTACAATGAGAACTATGCAGACACGCAGATGTTTGATTCCGCCGTCCTTGGCTTCAAATATCTCAGCGGCAAGTGTTCGAATGTGCTCTTTACCCCGGTCGACATTCCCCTTTTTACTTCGACTACGGTCGAAGCCCTGCTGAATTCGGACGCGGAACTGGCGTGCCCTGTTTACGCAGGAAAGCGCGGACATCCTATACTCCTGTCCTCAGCCGTCATGGAGAGCATACTTTCTGACTCCGGAGAGAAAGGGCTGCAGGGTGCGATTGACCGCTGCGGAGTGCCAATCACGGAAGTTGAGGTTGTGGATCCCGGCATTCTGCTCGACGCCGACACGCCTGAGGACTATGCTGAGCTTTTGGAAAAGCACAACAGGCAGCTCTTCCGTCCGGTGATAGAGGTCTCCATAGCCAGGGAAAAAAAGTTTCTGGATGCAAGGGTAGCTATGCTTCTGCAGCTCACGGACGAGACCCATTCCGTGAGGCAGGCCTGTAAGCATATGCAGCTCTCATACAGCTCAGGCTGGAACGCTATAAACCTGCTGGAGCGCGAGCTTGGATATGCCGTCGTAGAGCGCAGCCAGGGCGGGTCGCGTACAGGCCGCAGCCATCTCACCGCAAAGGGGCGGGCCCTGCTGAAGGCGTACAGCACTTTTTCCGCCCTCCTGCAGGACGAGGCCGAAAAACTCTACGGCCGGTGCTTTGGCAATATTTAAAAATCCCGCCGGCAGCGCCTTCGCCGGGCGGGATTAGCGGCAGCCTTCTGCCCCGCGCAAAAGCGCGGGGCAGTTTTTTCTATGCGGCAGGAAGGCTGTGAGCCGTCCGGCTTACCGGACGCAATTGCGGCGGCACGCAGCTTCCTGCGGCGGGCTTTGGACCGGAGCTATTGCATTTTGCCGTCACAAAGCAATTCTCTCAGCACGCTGTCTATGTCGCCGTCTATGCAGATTGAGCGCGGCGCTATCTCGCGCGGGGCGTAGGCCTCGCCGAGATTCACGCAGGCGTGGACGGCCTTCGGGTTTTCGTGCGTCATGCGCCAGAAGGGGTACTTGATGATGACGGGGGTGTTCATACACGCCGAGCTCCAGGTAGAGCACATGCAGCCCTTCGTGGCGGCGCAGGAAGTCCGAGTAGCGCCCGGCGGCGGCGTACCAGCCCTCGTCCTGAACAAAGGTGTCGTCCGAGCGCAGGTTCATAGCTATGGGCGCGCCGCAGACCGGGCAGCGCGGCACAAGCTCCATGGGTACGCGCATGTCACGCTGTTCGGCGTACATGCGCCGGACAAGCTCCTCGTTGTCCCAGGTCTTGTCGCAGCAGGGCCTGGAGCACTGCCAGAGACCGTAGTCGCCCTGAGTGTAGAACAGCCGGCGCTTGTCAAAGCCTGTGCGCTGGAAGCAGTGGTCGACGTTCGTCGTGAGCACGAAGTAATCTTTCCCGTCCAGCAGCGTGAGCAGCGTTGAATACGTGTCCTTCGGCGCGTCGGTGTAGCGGTTGAGCATTATAAAGCGGCTCCAGTAGGCCCAGCGCTCTTCATCATTCGGGAAGGGGTAAAAGCCGCCGGAGTACATGTCGTGGAAGCCGTATTTGGCCTCGAAGTCTGCGAAATTCTCACGAAAGCGCTCGCCGCCGTACTCGTATCCCGCCGAGGTCGAGAGCCCGGCGCCCGCGCCGACAACTATGGCGTCAGCGCTTTCAAGCTCGTGCGCCAGCAGTTCAACCGAGGTGGTCTGCGTAGATTTCGCGGTCCTTGTCCTTGAAAACATTGAAAATCACCTTCATTTCGCTGCCGGTACGCGCCCTGAAATCGCGCACGGTTTTTACGGCAATGTCCGCTGCCGGGCGGTTCGGGAAGCCGAACTCGCCCGTCGAGATGCAGCAGAAAGCTATGCTTTCCAGAGCGTGCTCCGCCGCCAGCTCCAGGCAGGAGCGGTAACAGCTCGCCAAAAGCTCGCAGTCGCGCAGAGTGGGCGCGCCGCGCACGATTGGCCCCACCGTGTGCAGCACACGCCTTGCCGGGAGGTTGTATGCGTTGGTTATCTTCGCCATGCCGGTCGGTTCCTCATGGCCCTGCGCTGCCATGATACATGCGCACTCAAGCCGGAGCTGTATCCCGGCGTAGGTGTGTATGGCGTTGTCTATGCAGCCGTGGCAGGGGACGTAGCAGCCGGTCATGCCGGAGTTCGCCGCGTTCACTATGCCGTCGGCGGCGAGCGTCGTGATGTCGCCCTGCCAGAGATAGATGCCTGGCTCGACGGGCGTCAAGTTCTCAACGCGCTGCACGCCGCGCTCTGTGAGCCGCGCCTGGAGATACTCGTCCTGCACGGCGAGGAAGTCCACGCCTATCGCTGACGGAGCCCGCACGTTCATCAGCGCACGCAGCAGCCTGCGGCGCTCACCCACACTCTCGGGGATGACCGTACCCTCATATTCGCGCTTCTCCGCGAGCAGGTATTTTATGAGGTATTCAAGTCTCTCGTCCTGGGTCATATATTTCACCGCCGTTCTATTGCCCGTGCGGGGCATATCTCAAAGCAATTTCCGCAGTGCAGGCAGTGCTCCTGCGCTATCACCGCGGGCTTGCGCGTGATGTCTATGCACTTTTGCGGACACTTGGAGAAGCACAGCTTGCAGCCAATGCACTTGTCCGTCACGAAGTAGCCGCCGCACCGCTCGCTCACGCCGCCGAAGGCGAACTCCGCGCGCTCTATCGGCAGCCGGCGCAGGTCGAACCACTCGCCCGTGCCCTCGTAAATCTTGAACACGGTCAGAGCCTCGCGCGAGGCCGCATTGGGGTAAATCTTCTGCATATAGGGATTCTTCTCAAAGAGCGCGGGGATGAGCTCACCGCCGAGCTCCTTCGCCCTGCCCTGCACGGATACGGCCACGCTTGAAAGTGTATCACGCCCCTTCATGGCTGTAAACGCTATGTTTTCGCTGGCCTTCAGCCGCTCGCAAAACTTCTTCCCTCGCGCGGTGAGGAAGTATAGTCCCGTCTCGTCATAGTCCATTATATCGATGACGCAGGTGGCCGGGCGGCCCTTGCCGTCCACGGTGGCGAACACGGTGGAGTGTATCTCGTCTACGATGTATTTCAGGTAGTCCATGTTTGTCCCTCCTGTCAGACCGCGCCCTTGAGTATGGGCGAGAGCTTTTTGTATATGAGTATGGTCACGGCGCTTATAACGAGACCCTTGAGCAGGTTGAAGGGCAGGGCGTTAAAGAGCACCACGTCCAGTTTTGTCCGTATGAACGGTATGAGCTCGCCGAAGCCCGCCGTGGCGGTGGAGGTCAATTGCAGCGCGTTCTTGACCAGCTCTATCAGCACGCCTGCCGCCGGGCCGTATGCGAAGGCGCCTATCAGCGCGGGCAGGTCCGAGAGGTCCATGCACGCGAAGGTCGGAGAGAGCGGCACGGGGAACTCGAAGTAGGCCAGGATGAAGGCTATGGCCGTCTCGGCCGCAAAAGCGGTTCGCAGGCTCTACTGCCGGTCGGGAATTTCACCCGGTCCCGAAGATGTTGGGTTTTGCGCTTTAGAATTTGACGTTGCCGTTCTGCCAGGTGCTATCGTCGGCGATGGTCTCCATCACGTCCCAGTGCTCGGCGACCTCGCCGTCTGAGTCGAAGCGGAAGATGTGAAGGCAACCTGCTCGCCCGCCCCGGCGAAGTTGTAGACGTTCTGCAAAAAGACGTAGTCGCCGTCCTCAAAGGCCCTGATGTTCTCGACCGTGGTCGCGGTCTCAGCGGCGGACAGACCCTCGACGGAGCTTATAAAGGCGTCCTCGCCGGTGCCGTAGGCCAGGTTGTGCTGGATGTGGTTTTCGTCGAGCAGCTCGCGCGCCGTCTCCGTGTCTCCGGTGGCGAAGGTGTTTATAAGGGCGAGCGCCTTGTCGATATTGCTCTGAGCTTCCGCGGTGGGTTCTGCGGTCGGGCCTACGGTCGGCTCAGCAGTCTCGGGGGCGGCGGCGGGAGTGGGCTCCGTCGTGTCGCCGCCGCAGGCGGACAGCAGGCCGGTGGCCAGGGTTAGCGCGAGTATGATTGCAATGACTTTTTTCATTGTGGTTTCCTCCTGGGCTATGTTTGAACTGTCCGCCGCCCGGGTTTCCTGTTCTGACTGTATTATAGGGCGCTTTATGCTGGTAAAGTAAGCACAATATTGTGCTATAGTTACCTTTAGGAAACTATTGAAGGGAGACAGCGCTATGAATACGGCTACGCAGCTGCCCGCCTGCCCGGTGGAGACGACGCTGACGCTCATCGGCGACAAGTGGAAGGTGCTGATTCTGCGGGACCTTATAACGGGGACAAAGCGTTTTGGAGAGCTAAAGAAGTCCATCGGCAGCGTGTCCCAGAAGGTGCTGACCGCACAGCTGCGCGACATGGAGGAGAAGGGCCTCGTCCACCGCGAGGTGTACGCCGAGGTGCCGCCGCGCGTGGAGTACAGCCTGACGGACCTGGGCAGGAGCCTGAAGCCCATTCTCGACGCCATGCAGAGCTGGGGCGAGGAATACAAGGCAAAAAACAGCTGAAAAAGGCGCCGGTTATCCAGCGCCTTTTTGCTTGGACAGCACGAATATACGACTTTACGGAAATTTAACACGTCGTATTGTAAATTATACTTGACATATTGTCGGGCGAATGCTATGCTGTAGCCACACAGCCAAGGGAGGGCGCACGGTGAAAGGACAAAAGACGCGGGACTCCGGATTCTCATGTACGCTGTCGTGCAGATAGGGTTTGTCCGCGAGAAGCGGCGCGAAAAAGATGACGAAAAGTGAGGAGGCATCTGTATGTCCGACAAGTTCAAGGAAGCCAAATACGACGAGCGGCAGACCGCGGTGCGCGGCCGCGCGTTCAAGTACGCCTACGGCACGCTGCTGGTGGCGCTGCTGTTCTACGCGGCCAGCGACGACATCTGGAACTGGTGCGTGCCCCTGACGGGCTGCGCCGTAGCGATAGCGGTCTCCCTCGTGCCATACGCCTGGGTGAGCATAATGAACGAGGCCTACTGGTGGGCGAACACCAAACGTATCGGCCAGTATGTCACCTTCGCGCTGCTGGGCCTAATGAACCTGGGCTTGGCGCTGAGCTCCTGGCTCAGGGGCGATTTGATAGTGGACGGCGTGCTCCAGATAGGCGGCGCAAACCTCGTGCTGGGCAGCGTGTTCATCTACGTTTTCGTCATCGCCATGATACAGCGCGCGAGGCTCAGGCGGGACGGTGACGAGGATTGAAGAATTTGCGCATGAAATCCGCCCGCGCGGCGCTGGACATGTCCCAGCAGCAGCTTGCCGACGCCGTGGGCGTCACCCGCCAGACCATAAACGCCATAGAGCGTGGAGACTACAATCCCACGATAAAGCTCTGTCTCGCCATCTGCCGCACGCTGGGCAGGACGCTCGACGAGCTGTTTTGGGAGGAATAAGGCACGACGCCGCGCGGTTGAAATAGGCCGCGCGGCGCGTTATAATTTCAGCAGATACTTTCGGCAGGAGATGCAGAATGAGAGACAAGATTGAAGTGCGCGGCGCGCGCGTACACAACTTGAAGAACATAGACGTGGACGTCCCGCTTGGCGGGATAGTTGGAATCGCAGGCGTGTCCGGCTCGGGAAAGAGTTCTCTCGCGCTCGGCGTGCTGTACGCCGAGGGTTCGCGGCGCTACCTCGAGTCGCTTTCGACATATACGCGGCGGCGCATGACCCAGGCGGAGAAGGCGCAGGTGGACGAGGTGCTGTACATCCCGGCTTCGCTAGCGCTCCGCCAGCGCCCCGGCGTGCCGGGTATCCGCTCCACCTTCGGCACCGGCACGGAGCTGCTCAACAGCCTGCGGCTCATGTTCTCGCGCCTGGCAAGCCACCGCTGTCCTAATGGGCACTACGCCGCGCCGTCGCTGGGCGTCGCCGCGATGCAGCCGATAACCTGCCCCGAATGCGGCGCGGAGTTCTACGGCCCGGGCGCTGAAGAGCTGGCTTTCAACAGCCAGGGCGCCTGCCCGAAGTGCAGCGGCACAGGCGCCGTATGGACGGTCGACCGCTCCACGCTCGTGCCCGACGAGACGCTCAGCATAGAGCAGGGCGCGGTCGCGCCGTGGAACAGCCTCATGTGGTCTATCATGGTGGACGTCTGCCGGGAGATGGGCGTGCGTACGGACGTGCCGTTCAATGAGCTCACGCCGCATGAGCGCGATATAGTCTTTGACGGCCCGCCTGAGAAGCGGCATATACTCTACCACTCCGCAAAGACGAACCAGGCCTCGGAGCTGGACTTCACCTACTACAGCGCCGTGTACACGGTCGAAAACGCGCTCGGCAAGGTCAAGGACGAGCAGGGCATGAAGCGCGTTGCTAAGTTCTTGAAGCAGGAGCCCTGTCCGGACTGCGGAGGCACACGGCTCTCCGACGCGGCCCGCGCGCCGCTGCTGCGCGGGATAAACCTGGCCGAAGCCTGCAAGATGACGCTCACGGAGCTGGTCGAGTGGGTGCGCGGCGTGCCCGCGTCACTGCCCGAGGAGATGCGCCCCATGGCTGAGAGCATCTGCGAGGCCTTTCAGTCCACGGCCCGGCGGCTGATGTATCTGGGCCTGGGCTACCTGACGCTCGACCGCGCGGCGAGCACGCTGTCCACCGGAGAGCGGCAGCGCATGCAGCTGGCCCGCGCCGTGCGTAACCGCACTACCGGCGTGCTGTACGTCCTCGACGAGCCGAGCATAGGCCTGCACCCGGCGAACATCACCGGCCTCACGGGCGTGATGCGCGACCTGGTCTCCGACGGCAACAGCGTCGTGCTGGTCGACCACGACACGCAGGTGCTCGGCGAGAGCGACTACATAATAGAGATGGGCCCCGGCGCGGGCGCAAACGGCGGCACGGTCATAGCGCAGGGTACGGTGGCCGAGATTGAGAGCTGCCCGGATTCACGCATCGGCCCCTTCCTGGCCGGAATTGACGACGGGCCGCTCCGCCCGGTGACGGAGCGCGGCGCGCTCTTTGAGCTGGGCAGGATAAGCCTCGCCACAGGCGCGATACACACGGTAAAGCCGCTGGGGGTGGATATACCGCGCGGCAGGCTGACCGTTGTCACCGGCGTCTCCGGCTCGGGCAAGACGACGCTCATCCTTGAGAGCCTGGTGCCGGCGCTTCAGGCCAAGATTGACGGCCGCCCCCTGCCGGAGCACGTCCTCGGCCTCGAGGCCGAAGGCGTGAGCCAGGTCAAGCTCATAGACGCCACGCCGATAGGCATAAACGTGCGCAGCACCGTCGCCACCTATGCCAACGTCCACGACGAGCTGCGCAAGGTCTTTGCCAGGACGCCCTGCGCGAAGGAGCGCGGGTACAAGGCCGGGGACTTCTCGTACAACACCGGTTCCCTTCGCTGCCCTGTCTGCGACGGCACGGGGCAGATAAGCCTCGACGTGCAGTTCCTGCCCGACGTGGACATACCCTGCCCGGAGTGCCGGGGCAGCCGCTACGCCAAAGCGGCGAACCTGGTGCGGTATGAGGACAAGCACGGCGGGAGCTATTCGCTGCCTGGGCTGATGGCCATGGATGTGAACACGGCGCTGGCCGCCTGCGCGGAGCTAAAGACCATACGCTCGCGCCTGCAGGTGCTGAGCGGCCTGGGACTGGGCTACCTGACGCTAGGCGAGGCCACGCCCAGCCTCTCCGGCGGCGAGGCGCAGCGGCTCAAGCTCGCCAGCGAGATGGGCAGGCAGCAATCCGACGCCGTGTTCGTGTTCGACGAGCCGACCATCGGCCTGCATCCACTGGACGTGCGCAGCCTGCTGGCTGTGTTCCAGACGCTTATCGACGCGGGAGCGACCGTTGTGGTCATAGAGCACGACCTGGACGTCATACGCGCCGCGGACTACATCATAGACATGGGCCCCGGCGGTGGGGAAGAGGGCGGGCGCGTGGTCGCCTGCGGTACGCCGGACGACATCAGGTCAAACTACGAGAGCGTGACCGGCAGATACATTTGAACGACGCAAAAAGCCCCGGCGGATTTCCGCCGGGGCTTTGGTTTTGCGCTTATTCGCTCTTTTCGTCCTTGACGATGGCTATGTGCAGCTCGTCGAGCTGCTTCTGGGTGACCTCGCCGGGCGCGCCCATCATGAGATCCTGGGCGTTTTTGTTCATCGGGAAGGGGATAATCTCGCGGATGGAGTCCTCGCCGGCGAGCAGCATGACCATGCGGTCAACGCCCGGGGCGATGCCCGCGTGCGGGGGAGCGCCGTAGCAGAAGGCGTTGTACATGGCGGGGAACTTGGCCTTCACGTCCTCCTCGCCGAGGTTGACCATTTCAAAGGCCTTTATCATAATCTCCGGGTCGTGGTTACGCACGGCGCCGGAGCTGAGCTCCACGCCGTTGCAGACGAGGTCGTACTGGTCGGCGGTGATGGTCAGCGGGTCTATCTCGCCGCGCTCGGCCGCCAGCAGGGTGGCGAGGCCGCCCTTCGGCATCGAGAACGGGTTGTGGCAGAACTCCGTCTCGCCGCTCTCCTCGCCAATTTCGTACATCGGGAAGTCCACTATCCAGCAGAAGGAGTATTGCTCCGCGTCCATGTGCTCGGGGCAGAGTGCGCCGAGCAGCTTTATGAGCGCTCCGGCGGTCTTCTGCGCGGCGCCTTTTTTGCCCGCGGAGAACACGACCAGCGTGTCGGGCGCGAGGCCCAGCTCAGAGACGAAGCGCTCCTTGCGCTCGGTGAGGAACTTGGCGATGCCGCCGGTGAGCTCTCCCTTGTCGTCGACGCGCACCCAATAGGCCTTGTTGCCGCTGGTGACCTCGGCGTCGGCGCAGAGCTTGTCTATCTGCTTGCGCGTACCCTTGAAATTGCTCACGGGTACGGCCTTGACCACCGCGCCCTCGAAGGGGCCGAAGCCGCAGCCGTCTACCAGCTCCGTGACGTCCGCCGCGGTGAGGTCGATGCGCAGATCCGGCTTGTCGGTGCCGTATTTCTCAAGCGCTTCGGCGTAGGGGATGCGCGCAAAGGGCGCGCCGGAGGCGCGGTTATACTTGCCGAACTCGGCGAAGATGGGCGGCAGCACGTCTTCGAGAACTTCAAACACGTCCTCCTGGCTGGCGAAGGCCATCTCCATGTCGAGCTGGTAGAACTCGCCGGGGGAGCGGTCGGCGCGCGCGTCCTCGTCGCGGAAGCAGGGGGCTATCTGGAAGTAGCGGTCAAAACCGCTGGCCATCAGCAGCTGCTTGAACTGCTGCGGCGCCTGGGGCAGGGCGTAGAACTTGCCGGGGTGGTTGCGCGCGGGTACGAGGTAGTCGCGCGCGCCCTCGGGCGAGGACACGGTGAGGATGGGGGTGGTTATCTCCATGAAGCCGTGCTCGGTCATGCTCTTGCGCAGTGCGGCGATGACGTTGGAGCGCAGGATTATGTTCGACTTGACCTCGGGGTTGCGCAGGTCGAGGTAGCGGTACTTGAGACGGGTGCTCTCGTCGGCCTCGCGGCTGCGGTTTATCTGGAAGGGCAGCTCGTTGTACTGGCACTTGCCGAGCACTTCGACCTTCTCGGGCACGACCTCGATGTCGCCGGTGGGCATGTTGGGGTTCTTGCTGGCGCGCTCGCGGACTACGCCCTCGACGCTGATGGTGCTCTCGCGGGTGATGCCCTTAAAGGTGTGCACCATCTCCTCGGTCTCGGCCACGACTTGGGTCGTGCCGTAGAAATCGCGCACGACGACGAAGGCCAGCGCGCCGGATACCTCGCGCACGTTCTCCATCCAGCCGCATATCTTTACGCGCTTGCCGGCGTCGGTGACGCGCAGCTCGCCGCAGGTGTGTGTTCTTGACTGCATTTCGCTTCTACCCCTTTTTGTTCAGTTGACTTTTATGAGTTTTTCGGACGCAAGGGCCTTGAGGCCGTCGCGCACGGCCAGCGCCGCATCCTCGGGCGTGCAGCGCAGCTGCGTACCCGCGTTCATATCTTTGAGCGAGACTTCGCCGCTCGCGAGCTCGTCCTCGCCGATTATTACGGCGTAGGGTATCGCCAGCTTGCTGGCGTAGGAGAGCTTCTGCTTGAACTTCCTGTCCTCCGTGTAGAGCTGGGTGCGAACGCCGTAGTCGCGCAGGACTGTGGCCGCATGGGCCGCAAAGGCGGTGTCCTCTGTCATGGGCAGGACGATGGCGTCGCAGGGGGCGGTGTTGACCGCGGGGTTGATGAGCCCCTGCTCGCTGAGCACATAGAACAGGCGCGTCACGCCTATGCTCATGCCCACGCCGGGCAGCTGCTTGTCCGTGTAGTATTCGGCGAGATTGTCGTACCTGCCGCCGGAGCACACGGAGCCTATCTCCGGGTGCGAGTTGACGACCGTCTCATACACCGTGCCGGTGTAATAGTCGAGGCCGCGGGCTATGGTGAGGTCGATGGCGAAGCGCCCCTTAGGCACGCCCAGGCTGGGCAGTGCCTCGATAACCGTGCGCAGCTCCGCCGCGCCCTGGGCCAGACGCTCGTTTTCACCGGCGCGCTCGTCCAGGAAGGCAAGCTTTTCCTCGTCGCTGCCGGAGAGCGTGACGAATTCGAGCACCTTGTCCGCCGCGGCGCTGTCCAGGCCGCACTCGCTCATGAGCAGCTCGTGTACCTTCTCTGCGCCTATCTTCTCCAGCTTGTCCACGGTGCGCAGGGCCTCGGTGAGCTTGTCCGTGATGCCGACAAGCTCAAAGTAGCCGCCGAGCACCTTGCGGTTGTTTATGCGTATCGTGAAGTCCTCAAGGCCGAGCTCGGTGAACGCGCGGCAGATTACGGCCGGGACCTCGGCGTCGTTCATGATATCGAGCTTGCCGTCGCCAATTACGTCGATGTCCGCCTGATAGAACTCGCGGAAGCGGCCGCGCTGCGCCCTTTCCCCGCGCCAGACCTTGCCTATCTGGTAGCGCCGGAACGGGAAGGCGAGCTGCCCGTAATTGGCCGCGACGTACTTCGCCAGGGGCACCGTGAGGTCGAAGCGCAGCGCGAGGTCGCTGCTGCCCTTCATGAAACGGTACATCTGCTTTTCCGTCTCGCCTCCGCCCTTGGCCAGGAGCACTTCGGCGGCCTCTATGGCCGGGGTGTCCAGCGGGGTGAAGCCGTAGAGCGAATATATGCGGCGCAGGGTCTCAAACATGACTTCCATCTGCTGCTGCGGAGCGGGCAGCAGCTCCATAAAGCCGGAGAGAGTGCGCGCCTTGACTTTGTCCATGTGTGTATTCCTCCAGTGCGCATGGGCATACGCGCCCAAAGGCGGCGGGGGAACCGCCGCCTTTCAAGCGCAATATCTATTTTTTCTTCGGGTTTACTATGTCGCGCCAATCCAGGTCGCCGCGGCGAAGTCCCTGAATAAGTACCTCCGCAGTGGCGACGTTGGTCGCCATGGGTATGAGATACTGGTCGCAAAGCCTTGAGAGCTTGTTCACGCTCTCAAACCCATCGGGGTTTGTAGGGTCGCAGAAGAAGAGCACAAGGTCTATTTCATTATAGGCTATACGCGCGCCGATTTGCTGCGCCCCTTGCTTATCGTGCAGATAGAGTGTTACGGGCAATCCCGTCGCTTCCGTGACCAGCTTGCCCGTAGTGTTGGTGGCACAGAGCGTGTGGTCTGACAGGATGCCGCAATACGCTATGCAGAACTGAACCATCAGTTCTTTTTTTCCGTCGTCGGCCAGCAGGGCTATGTTCATCTGTTTCTCCCTTCTCGGATGCCCCTTACCGGGAAAGTCCGGCGCCGTAGGACATCCGTCAGACTATTATATCCCTCGAGCCGCGAAACTGCAACATAATTATTTAAATTTGCTTCAAAAAACTCGGCTTTTATACACGCAGGCACACGGCGCGGCGCAATATTGGACATGTGCGTGCGCATGTGTTGGCATTACCCGGAAAAGCCGGCGGCTCAGCACATACAGGAGCTGCACCATAACAGACGGTTGTCCACAAATTCGGCGCTGACGCGCCCGGCGTCCAGATGCCAGGCGAGGAAGCTCCTGAGCGTGCTGCCCACAAGGACGTACTGCTGGAAGCTGAGCTCCAGGCGCAAATCGTCGAAAGCGAGCTTGAGTATCTCCTCAAAGGTGCGCGGCTCTATGCAGAGGTGCAGCACCAGCTCTCCCAGGCGCTCTATGTGTCTGCGGTTGGCCAAGGCGAGCGGGCCAATGTCCTCGCAGGCGGCGGCGTGGGAGGGGACGTACATTTTAGCGCCCGTCTCGGGCAGCCTGCTGAGCGTGTCCAGATAGGCCTGCACGTCGTAGATAAAGGGGAAGCCGTACTTGTCAAGCGTCTCGGCGCTCGAGACGCAGTCTGCGATGAAGGCGGTGCCGTCGGGCAGCAGGTAGCCGCACTGGTCGAAAAAGTGGCCGGGCAGGGGCAGGACTTCAACCCCGGCGGGGAAGGCCTCGTCCGTCACGTCGAGGCAGGCGCAGGGCTGGGCCATCAGGAACTTGTGCCGGAGGGGTTTGGGCGGATACCCGCCGTAGAGGAAGCTGGGCTCCAGCAGCGGGGTGCGCGTGAACTGCGCCTCAATACCCGGGGCGAAGATTTTGCAGCCGGTCTGCTTCTGCAGGTACTGGCAGCCCCCGATGTGGTCGGCGTTGGAGTGCGTGACCAGTATGCCGAGCAGCTTCCAGCCCTGCTCGTCGAGTATTTTGCGCATGCGCCGTCCCGCGTCCTTGTCCCCGCCGGAGTCAATGAAGTATACGCCGTCCCCCGTGTCGTAGACGCCAATCTTGGCGGGACAGTCTATGTAGTAGGACCGGTCGGTGATTTTAATGAGCTCGTACAAGCTTATCCCTCCCATCTTTCGTTCTGTTTATCTGCCGGCTCCGCATGGAGCGATGCGTAATGAGCATATCCAGGGGGGACCGAGGTCCCCCCTGGAGTTGTATTAGCCAAAGAACTTGTTGTGTATGGCCTGTACGGCCTGGTCGGCGTAGTCCTTGCTGATGAGGACGGACACCTTTATCTCGCTGGTGGATATCATCTGGATGTTTATCTTCGCGTCGTAGAGGGCCTCGAACATGAGCGCGGCGATGCCGGACGCGCTCATCATGCCTGCGCCGACGATGCTGACCTTGCAGACGTTGGTGTCCACGCTCAGGTGGTCGAAGCAGAGAGACTCCTTTAGCTCCTCGAGCGCTTCGGCGGCCCTGTCCGCGTCAGCGAGCGGCACGGTGAAGCTGATGTCGTTGGTACCCTCCTTGCCGTAGCTCTGGAGGATAATGTCTACGTTTATCTTGGCGCGGGCCATCGTGTTGAACACGCGGAAGGCCATGCCGGGCTCGTCGGGTACGCCGACGACGACTATGCGCGCGACGTCGTTGTCCTTTGCTATGCCGCTTATCTTCATCTCTTCCATTCGCTTTGCGACCTCCTTAACTTTAGTGCCGGGCTTCCGAACCATGCTCGAAAGCACCTCGATTATCACGCCGTAGCGCTTGGCCAGCTCGACCGAGCGGTTCATGAGTACCTGTGCGCCCAGGCTGGCCAGCTCGAGCATCTCGTCGTAGGTTATCTCGTCGAGCTTGCGCGCGCCCTTGACCCTGCGCGGGTCGGCGGTGTACACGCCCTCGACGTCGGTGTATATCTGACATTTGTCCGCGTGCAGCACGGCGGCGATGGCTACGGCGGTGGTGTCTGAGCCGCCTCGGCCCAGGGTGGTGATGTCGTCGTTGCGGTCGACGCCCTGGAAGCCCGCGACTATAACTATGCGCCGCTTGTCGAGCTCGCGCCGTATGCGCTCCGTGGATACGCGCACTATGCGTGCGCTGCCGTAGGTGGTGTTGGTCTCAAGGCCTACCTGCCAGCCGGTGAGAGATACGACGGGCAGGCCCATGGCCTCCAGGGCCATGGCCATGAGCGCCACGCTCTGCTGCTCGCCCGTGGAGAGCAGGACGTCCATCTCGCGCTTGCTGGGGCGGGGGTTGAGCTCGCGGGCCTTTTCGATGAGGTCGTCTGTGGTGTCGCCCTGGGCGGAGAGCACGACTACGATGTCGTGCCCCTCGGAGTAGGTGTCCGCTATTATACCGGCGACGTGCTTTACCCGTTCCGCGTTGGCCACGGAGCTGCCGCCGAATTTCTGTACTATAAGCATGGGGTATGTCCCTCCGTTTATTGAACCGTCACTGTGCGGGCGGTGCGGCGAATGTCCCCGCCGCCCGCAGCCTGACTTGATAGGCCGCGTATCCCGCGGCCGGTGTATCCGTCACATTATATGCGCTCAGTCGAGCACGCGGTATTTGGCCAGGACGTTCATGCCGGCCGTTTTGGCCTTGAGCTCCTCGCCGGACATGTACCCGGTGACGAAGGCGTACTCGTCGGACGGGGCATTCGGAGAGTTTATGAAGCGCACGCCGGAGAAGGCCGCGGCTATGTCGGCCAGGGGCGAGGATGTACGCACCATCCAGCGGCAGGATACCCTGTCCGGGGCCGTGACATAGCCGGGCTCGCTGGGCCACCAGCCGGTGTAAGTCCTGGTGCCGGGCTCGCGCACACAGTCTATGATGTCCGCCGCAACGGCGCTCGCCGTCGGCAGGGAGCCTGCGCCGGGGCCGAAGAACATCGCCTCGCCCACGGCGTCGCCGCGTACGGAGATGCCGTTCATAACGCCGTCCACGTTGGCCAGCGGCGCGCTCTTGCTGATTAGGTGGGGCGCGACGAAGGCCGTGACGGAGTTGGGGCCGGTGCGCATCGCGCGGCCGAGCAGCTTTATCTTGTAGCCGAGGGCGCGGGCGCAGTCTATGTCCGCCGGGGTAATCTTTGTGATGCCCTCGGTGGTTATGGAGCCGGGGGACACGTTCTTCCCAAAGCAGAGGTCGGCGAGGATACATACTTTGCGTCCGGCGTCTATGCCCTCTACGTCGGCGGTTGGGTCGGCCTCGGCGTAGCCCTTCTGCTGGGCCTCGCGCAGCGCCTGCTCGAAGCTCTTGCCCATCTGTATCATTTCGGTGAGGATGTAGTTCGTTGTGCCGTTGAGGATGCCGCAGATGGAGCTTATCTCGTTGGCCGCCAGGCACTGGCAGATGGGGCGCAGGATGGGGATGCCGCCTCCGACGCTGGCCTCGAACATGAAGTTTACGCCCATCCTGCGTGCGAGCGCCGTCAGCTCCAGGCCCTTCTCGGCCACGAGCTCCTTGTTGGACGTGACCACGCTCTTGCCCGCTTCCAGGCAGCGCTTGTCGTACTCGTAGGCGAGCGTCGCCCCGCCGATACACTCGGCGACGACCTTTATCTCCGGGTCGTTTGCTATGGTATCGATGTCGTGGACGATGAGGTGCGAGAAGGGGTGGTCGGGCCTCGGCCTGCGGCAGAGGATGTACTTGACTTCTATCTCGCTGCCCGCGCGGCGCGCTATGAGGTCGCGGTTTTTGGTCAGCACCTCGACCGTGCCGCCCCCTACGACGCCTATACCGAGTACAGCTACTTTTACCATGTTTGTTCCCCCTTATCACCCTGCCAGGGCGTCGAAGCGTATGACGCCGTAGAGGCTCCGGACCCGTTCTATGAATTCATCCATGTCCTCGGCCATATTCTCAGTGATGGCGGAGACGGTCACGGGTGCGGTGCCGTTGTTGGGTATGCTCTGGTTTATCGTGAGAATATTTGCGCCCGCATCGGCAAAACTAGCCAGCAGGGAGCTCAATACGCCCTTCTTGTCCCGCAGCAGCGCGTTGAAGGTCACAATGCAGCCGTGGCGCATGTCGCGGAAGGGCATGACGGAGTCCTTATATTTATAGAAGGCGCTGCGCGATATGCCGACGCGCTCCACGGCCTCGGCGACAGTGCGCACCTCGCCGGTCTCCAGGAGCTCGCGCGCTTCTGTGACTTTGATGAACACCTCTGGCAGCACATTCGCTTCTACGAGGTAATATTTCGACTTGTTCTTGTCTGTCATACTGAGCCTCCTAAAGTCCGCTGTGGACGGCCGAATGTTTTTATCTCGTGCACATTAGTTATATCACATCCACGGCCCGCACACAATAGGTCATTATTGAAAAATCCCCGTGTGTCCACGGCAGGCGGATTAAACGAATTGACGAAAGGCGGCGGAAAACGCATGTTTGGAATCCTGATTTGTATAGCGGCGGGGGCTGCGATGAGCGTGCAGGGCGTAATGAACACGCGCCTGGGAGAGAGCATAGGCACAAGCGAGGCCAACGCCTTTGTGCAGTGCACGGCGGCGGTACTGGCGGCGGCGGTGCTGCTTTTCCACAGGGACGGCAGCTTTTCGGCTCTGGGCGAGACGAACTGGTTTTACATGCTGGGCGGCGTGCTTGGCCTGGTTATCACGCTGACGGTCATGCTGGGCATGCACTCGCTCACGCCGGCGACGGCGGTGAGCGTGATACTGGTCAGCCAGCTGCTCACGGCCGGCGCGATAGACGCCCTCGGCCTCATGGGTACGGAGAAAGTCCCCCTGACGTGGACAAAGGCCGCAGGCGCGGCGCTTATGATAGCCGGAGTGGTGGTTTTCAAACGCTGAAAGCAAAAAACTCTGTATTATTTTACCGAGCTGTGCTAAAATTTAATTATTCCACTGGAACGGAGAGAAAGAAATGTATACCCACATCGAAGACAACATATATACTATACCCGTGCCGCTGCCCAACAACCCGCTCCGGCAGCTCAATTCGTATGTTATAAAGGGCGAGGGGCGCAACCTGGTCATCGACACGGGCTTCAAGCTCGAGGAGTGCCGCAAGGCCCTGTGCGATGGGCTGGAGGAGCTGGGGGTGGATATGAACTGCACGGATATTTTCCTCACGCACCTGCACTCCGACCACAGCGGCCTGGCCGCTGAGCTGGCCACGCAGAGCTCCAAGATATACATAAGCCGCGCAGACGGCGAGCTTTTGACGCTCAGCCTGACCCAGGGCCTGGGCAGGGTGGAGGAGTACC
Source organism: uncultured Eubacteriales bacterium (assembly GCA_900544765.1). Lineage (GTDB taxonomy): Bacteria > Bacillota > Clostridia > Oscillospirales > Oscillospiraceae > Scatomorpha > Scatomorpha gallistercoris. The sequence continues at coordinate 102,681 of UQWI01000004.1, forward strand.
GCAGCTACGGCTTCTCCGAGAAAGAGCTGGAGAACTTCTGGGAGAACCCGTCGATGAAGTACCGCCAGGAGTCGCCCTTCAGCTTCACCTACGTCGCCGACGGAGACGTGCTGACCTACGGCGAGCGCAGGCTGGAGGTCATATTCACTCCCGGTCACACCCCTGGCCACGTCTGCCTGTATGACCGCGCGAACAAGGTGATGTTCCTCGGCGATCACGTCCTTTTCAACATCACGCCCAATATCACCACCTGGCCCTTCTTCGAGGACCCGCTGGGCCACTACGTCCACAGCCTGATGGACATAAGCATATACGACGTGCGCCTGCCGCTGCCCGCGCACCGCGGCGTAAACGGCACGATGGCCGAGCGCATCGGCACGATAATCGAACACCACGGCGCGCGCATACGCGAGATGCTGGACATCCTCACGGAGCGCCCGGGCCTGACGCCCTACGACCTCTCGGGTATGATGACCTGGCGCGTGCATGGCAAGACCAACTCCTGGGCGGACTTCCCGCTCAACCAGAAGTGGTTCGCCGTCGGCGAGACAGCGGCGCACCTGGACTACCTGCTAAAGCGCGGGAGAGTCCGCCGCGAATTCGACGGAAGATGCTGGCATTACAGCGTAGACTGAGCGGCAGAGCGCTGCATTTTTACTTATGGAGGTACGGAATATGAAAGTTATGCTTTTGAACGGCAGCCCTCACGCAAAGGGCAACACCCGCCTCGCGCTCGAGGAGTGCGCCCGCACACTTGCTGAGTGCGGCGTGGAGGCCGAGATAGTAGACATCGGCGACGGCCCGGTGGCCGGGTGCCGCGCCTGCGGCGCGTGTTCAAGGCTGGGGCGCTGTGTCATTGACGACGGCGTGAACCGGTTTCGAGAAAAGCTCGCCGAAGCCGACGGCCTCATCGTCGGCACACCGGTGTACTACGCCTCGCCCAACGGCTCCGTCATATCTTTCATGGACCGGCTGTTCTTCAGCGGCCCGGCGGAGACCTTCAGGCACAAGCCTGCGGCGGCCGTTGCGGTTGCGCGCAGGGCGGGTACGGTGTGCAGCTTCGACGTGCTGAACAAGTATTTTACCATACGGGAGATGCCGATAGCCGCGTCCAGCTACTGGAACGACTGCTTCGGCCAGACGCCGGGTCAGGCCGCGCAGGACGCCGAAGGGCTTCAGACTATGCGCAACCTCGCGCGCAACATGGCCTGGCTGCTCAAGTGCATAGAGCTGGGCAGGGCCGCCGGCGTGAACCCGCCCGAAAACGAGATGGACGTCGCTACAAACTTCATACGCTGAAATGGGCGCCCGGGCATCCGGGCGCTTTTCGCGTAAAAGCGCGTTTACAGGGCCGCGCGGCAATAATAAGTTGTATTTGGCACATGGATAAGGTATAATAGCGCCGTAGCGGCGGGTACAAGCCGTGACGCAGAGAGAAAATGAGATAAACCGGCGCTTCGTGCGTCGCGCAGGATATGGGAGGCCGTACAATGGAAAACCGCGTACTCGAGAAATTCCACGCCGGGGACAAGAGCCTCGGAACGTTCACACATATGCTCAGCGCCCCGGCCATCGAGGCGCTGGCTTACACCGGGCTGGACTACGTCATAATCGACATGGAGCACAGCCCCATCGCGGCCGAGCACGCTGCGGAGCTCGTGGGCGTGGCCTCGGGCGCGGGCCTCGCGCCCTTTGTGCGCGTGGACGCCATACAGCGCAGCCCCGTGCTGAAGATGCTGGACGTCGGCGCGGCGGGCCTGATAGTGCCCGGCGTCGAGAGCGTGGACGAGGTGAAGAAGCTCGTCGAATACGCGCGCTTTGCCCCGGTCGGCAACAGGGGCTACTGCCCGAGCCGCGACGGCGGCTGGGGCATGGCCGAGTGCTACGGCGATGGCATGAACGGGTACATGGAGCGCGCAAACGCCAACACCCTGCTCCTGCCTCAGTGCGAGACCATGGGCTGCCTTGAGAACATAGACGATATCCTCTCGCTTGACGGCGTGGACGGCATCTTCATCGGGCCCTTCGACCTCTCCATCGCCCTGGGCATACCCGGCGATTTCGCCAACGAGAGGCACATAAACGCCGTCGCGCACGTCCTGGACGTGTGCCATAAGCACGGCAAGCTCTCCGTGATGTTCTGCGGCTCGCCCGAGGCCGCCGCCGGATATTTCAAACAGGGCTTCGACTCCGTCACGATGTCCCTGGACATCTCTGTGCTCGCCGACGCCTTCACGGACATCGTGAAGCGCTCCATGGCCTGAATACAGCGGCCCTGCCGTACTGCGCGGCAGGGCCTTTTCATATTTGCTGAAGGGGAGGGGACACATGGTCACAAAGATACGCTCGCTGGGCATACGCGGTATCGGGGGCTACGAGGTGTCGGTGGAGTGCGCCCTGGCTCAGGGCCTGCCCGAGTTCAACATCGTCGGACTGCCCGACGCCGCGGTCAAGGAGGCGCGCGACCGCGTGCGCTCGGCCATACGCAGCTCGGGACTGAGCTTTCCTGTGTCGCGCCTGACGGTCAACCTGGCCCCGGCGGACACGCGCAAGGCCGGTACGACGTATGATTTGCCGGTGCTGCTGGGCATTTTGTCCGCCGCCGGGAACATCAGGCAGCCGCCGGACAGCTGCGCATTCATCGGCGAGCTCTCGCTGGGCGGGGATTTGCGCCCGGTTCGGGGCGCGCTGCCGATGGCGCTTGCGGCCGCGCGCGCCGGGGTGAAGCAGCTCTTCGTGCCCGAGGAAAACGCCGGTGAAGCGGCCTTCGCCGACGGCCTCGAGGTCTACGGTGTGAAGAGCGTGTCCCAGCTGCTGCAATACCTGCGCGGCCAGATAGAGCTTGAGCCCACCGCCGCGCCGGACATAGAGTCGGTGCGCGTGCCGGGGCCGGACTTCTCGGAGGTCAAGGGCCAGGCGAACGTGAAGCGCGCTCTCGAGGTCGCCGCTGCGGGCGGGCACAATGTGCTGATGATAGGCCCGCCGGGCGCGGGCAAGAGCATGCTCGCCAAGCGCATACCATCCATCCTGCCGGACATGAGCCGCGCCGAAATGCTGCAAACCACCGAGATACACTCCGTGGCCGGACTGACCGGCAGCACGCGGCCCGTCGTGACAGAGAGGCCCTTCCGCTCGCCGCACCACACCATATCCGCCGCCGCGCTCGCGGGCGGCTCACAGCTGCAGCCGGGCGAATTGAGCCTCGCCAACAACGGCATCCTGTTCATGGACGAGCTGCCGGAGTTCCACCGCGACGTGCGCGAGGCGCTCAGGCAGCCGCTTGAGGACGGGGTGGTGACCGTGTCGCGCGCGGCGGGGACGGTGACCTACCCGAGCCGCTTCATGCTCGTGTGCGCGATGAACCCCTGCCGCTGCGGCTGGTACGGACACCCGACGCGGCGCTGCACCTGCTCACCCACGGAGCTCAAGCGCTACCGCGCCCGCGTCTCCGGCCCGCTGCTCGACCGTATCGACATCGCCGTCGAGGTGCCTGCGCTCGAGTATACGGAGCTCTCCGGCAAGGCGGAGGCGGAGCCCTCGCGCGAGATAAAAAAGCGCGTGGACGCCGCGCGTAGGATTCAGCGCGGCCGCCTGGCGGGTACGGGCGTGGACTGCAACGCGCACATGGGCCCGCGCGAAATGGAGCGCTGCTGCGCGCTCTCGTCCGAGTGCTCGGCGCTGATGGAGCAGGCGTACAAGGCCATGGGCCTCACTGCGCGCAGCTATGACCGCATCCTCCGCGTCGCGCGCACGATAGCCGACCTCGCGGGCAGCGCGGACATACGGCCCGCCCACCTCGCCGAGGCCATCCAGTACCGTTCCGTGGACCTGGACACCGAGGAGTAGGACGAGCATTCTTGCGCGGAACAGGCGGGCCGCTCTCTTGCCAGGCTAGGGTTTTCACCCATAATCAGACAGACAGGATAAATCTGTCCTTTTCTGCTGCTCGGAATTTAATAACGCCGGAATTGGGCGCGCTGCGTAAAAGAATTGCCTCGTCAAGCGGCGTGGCGGTGTTTGACATTGCTGGGAATGAGTACGATGTGCAAATTGCCGGTATCCTCCATCTGTCCCTTTAACCGGATGTGTGCGTGCGTGCGTTTTGACAAGACAGGACGCTTTGCCGCCGGACATGCCTTGCATTACGGGCAACAGTGTGTCATAATGAACAGTACAAGCGAAAACCGTAAAAGTCAAAGGGCATATGCCCTTTCGCTGCGTGCACACGCAGCGATATCCCTTGGAGGAGGATGATTTATGAGGAAATTTACAAGTGTGCTGTTGGCGCTTGTGCTGTGCGCGGCTCTGGACGTCGTAGCAGCCGCGGCAGACACTTCTGACGCCGGAGAGGCGTCCACGCCCACACAGGGCGCCGGGCTGAGTGAGCCGGAGGGCCTCGGAGACGGTTCCGCCGCGCTGCAGGTCACTGAAAACGGAAAGGAATATGTGATTGGCTTCACCCTCGGCGAGGGCGAAACGAGGACGATCATGCGGCAGTCCTATGAGGGGTACTACTGGCGCGACATTTCCGGGCAGCCGAACACGAACAACCCGCGGGACAAGCGCCTTGACGCCGCAGTGGCCGCGGCTGAGATCGTTTCAGACGGCAGCGGAGAGCACTATGAGTTCGACGGACTGCCCTTGAGCGTAAACGTGCTCAGCATGGAGCTGCGCTATGTATCTGGCGATGGTGACAGCCAAAATAATCCTTACAGCTTCAGTGGGGATGACGACGTCACGCAGCTGAGTGCCGTCGACGGCAATAGCGCCGAGGTATATCTTAAGCAGGGCTACGCCACAGACGCCCAGGTCGTGGCGAATGTCGAGGTGAGAAATAACGGCGAGGTGCTGAAAACCGGCTACGTTGCGCTGAAGCTTAGCGGCTACCGCATCCATGAGGCCACCGTGGAGTGCGAGGCTGGCGCCAGTGCGGATGAGATCACTGCCGCTATTATGGCGGCGGTTAATAAAGCCCCGTCCAAAACGGAGGACGCGCCGGGCAGGGGTACGATACACGTTGTGCTAAAGGGCGATCGGTACGAAGGAACCATACAGATCCCCGCCAACATAATGCAAACGAAGGGCGACTATGAGATACGCTTTGAGCCCGCGAGCGCTACCGGCCGCGCGACGATAGTTGGCGGCGTGGTTTGCAACAACTCCCAGGTGTCCTTCTATAACATGGACTTTGTTGCGCCGGAGGGCGAGAAAGAGAGCAGGGCGATATACGATGGCATAAGCTGGGCTGTGAACTGCACCTTCCGCGGATACGCCGTGGCCATGGATGCCGGCGAAGGTGACATTAATGGTATGGGCGCGAATTACAGCGTGTTCTATGAAAACGATACAGCCATAAGCTCGGGCAACCTTACAAACGGGCTGACCGGCTGTGTCTTTATCAACAACGATACAGCTGTGCTGGTTCCCGGCCTGATAGAAGACCTTGCGCCTTTCTACTACCGCATAGCCGAAAACAACTTTGTGAACAATGACGTCGACTTCGATGTGCGCTGCGCCGGCACGTTCTACTTCTACCGCAACTACTATGGGCGAGTGAAGAACAATGCGTCCATGACCTCCGCTGAGATTCTCGAAGCTCTGCGGTATGTCAGCTCGAAGGATATACTGAGCCAGCCGCCGAAGGTGAACATAGATGATCACAGCGAGACGAAGGTCGTTACCAACCCCAGGTGGAAAGACCCTGCGGAGCTGGACGCGGGAGTTCCCTCACTTTCGTCTGGCAGCTCCGGGTCGTCGACTAACTCTGCTCCAATGGCGCTCACTGCACCTGTGGAGCAGCCGGAAAACTATCTCACCGCAGATTGGGAGCGGGCGACCGAAATAGTCGCCGGAGAGACAAACCTGACAATATCTGCCGTGGCTTTCGCCTCGGCTTCGACGGAGGAACGTATAATAAGCGTGGTCAGTTACGACGCTAGTACAGGTGCAACCACCACACTGGCCGAGTGGAATTTCGGCACTGCGGCGCACACCGAGCTCGCGGAGAGCAGCGCCGTCTTTGACGCATCGCTCTCTGTGACGCGCAGCGAAACTGACGGCAGCGTGACTGTAACGCTCAACGCAGAGAACGAGCTTCTTGCAGTGCTTAAACCCACGCTGACCGTGCCAGATGCTTCAGGCGGCGTGGAGCACAATGGCACAGGTGTGGTATCGAGCAGCGGCGAAAACGACTCTGTGAGCTTTACCGTGTCCGACGGCGGTAGCTACGAGATTTCCGAAGCAAACGAGGAAATAACTGAGACTCCCGAGATACCTGAAACGCCGTCCTTGCCCAGTGCTCCGGTTACGCCACCTGCGTTCGGAGAGGATGTAATGGAGCCTCTGCCCTTCACCGACGTGGCCGAGGGCGACTGGTTCTATGACTACGTGGAGTATGTGTATGAAAACGGCCTGATGGACGGCACGTCGGGAACGATGTTCGAGCCTGACGCCAATATGACCCGTGCTATGGTCTGGGCTATCCTCGCCCGTGTCGACGGCGAGACGGTCACGGGTGCGAACTGGGCCGATACGGCGCGCGAGTGGGCGGTGACGAACGGCGTGAGCGACGGCGAGAACGCCAGCGGCTATGTCACCCGTGAGCAGCTTGCGACCATGCTCTGGCGCTACGCCGGGGAGCCGGAGACCGACGGCAGCGGCGTGGGCGTCTTTGACGACGGTGAGACAGTGAGCGTGTGGGCGTTTGACGCGATGAGCTGGGCGCTGAACAACGGCGTCATCACCGGCGTGAGTGACGACGCGCTCCTGCCCGCAAACACCGCCACCCGCGCGCAGTGCGCCGCAATGCTGATGCGGTTTGTTGAGAACATCTGAATACACAGCAAAGCGCCCGGGAAGCCTCCCGGGCGCTTTTTGTTTATGCCGCGCGGATTATCTCCGCGCCGTCGGAGTGCAGGGTGATGTCCCCGTCCCTGTCCGTGCGCAGGAGCAGTATCCCGCGCTCGCCGCAGAGCTCCACTACCTCATCGTGTGGGTGGCCGTAGGAGTTGTCGAGGCCGCAGCTTGCGACGGCGACCTCCGGCGAGGTCAGGCGCAGCACTTCCTCGTCCGTGGAAGTGCTGCTGCCGTGATGGCCGAGCTTGAGCACGTCGCAATTGAGCGAGTACCCGCCGACGTAGGCGCAGTCGAGCAGCGGCTCCGCGCCGATGTCGCCGGTGAAGAGGAAACTGTCGTCGCCGTAGTCGAGGCGCACGACGAGGCTCGAGTCGTTCACGTCGCCGTTCCAGTCGTCCACCGGGCCGATGAACTCGAACACAGCCGAGCCGAGCGTGAACTCGCTGCCCGGCTCCGGTACCGTGATAGCGAGGCCGAGCTCCGCCGCCGTGTCCTCAAAGCGGGTAAAGGTGCCGGAGGAGTCAAACTCCGTGTAGGGCGCGAAGAGCATGCCGACCTCGTAGTTTTCGAGTATGTAGTCCAGGCCGCCGCAGTGGTCCTCGTGAGCGTGCGTACACACGACGTAGTCGAGCTGCGTGACCCCGATGCTGTCCAGGTACGAGGCGACAACCTCGCCCTGGCCCGGTACGCCCGCGTCAATCAGCAGGGTTTCGCCCTCGCAGTAGGCAAGGGTGCTGTCGCCCTGTCCCACGTCTATGAATGTGACGTATACGCCCTCGCCGGGCAGCGGCGTCGCCGCCGGGGTAAGGCGCACGTTGTCGAACCAGCCCAGCTGCGCGCCGCCTGCAATAAGCGCAGCGGCGAGTATGGCCAGCAGTGTGCCGAGCGCGCTCTTGGGCGCGCCGCGGCGGCGTTTCCGTGCCGCCATGTTTACCTCCTTTGCCGCGTCATTCCGCAGCCGCCAGGAACACCTCCCGGCAGTTGGCCTTGACCTCGGAATATGCCGCGCGGGCGCTCGCCTCGTCGGGGAAGAGGCCGAACACCGCGCTGCCCGAGCCCGACATCGCCGCGCCCAGCGCGCCGCTGTCGAGCAGCTGGAATTTCAGGGAATTCACTGTCCTGGACGCGCGCGCGTCGAGCACGTCCTCGAACACGTTGTACATGCGCTGCGCCACGCCGCGCACGTCTCCGCGCGTGATGGCGTCTATTATCCCGTTCGTGTCGGGGTGGCAGCGGCTGCGCCGCGCGTCGATGCGCCCGAAGAGCTCGGGCGTCGAGCAGGAGAAGTGCGGCATGCATATGACGACATGCGTGCGCGGCAGCGCGGGCAGCGCGGTGAGCTTTTCGCCGCGGCCCTCGGCCAGGGCGGCTCCGCCCATGAGGCAGTACGGCACGTCGCTGCCCGCCTCCATTGCGGCGGCGTAGAGGCGCTCGTCGTCCAGCGCGCCGCCGTTCAGCTCGTTGAGCGCGCGCAGTACCGCCGCAGCGTCGGACGAGCCGCCGCCCAGCCCTGCGCAGACGGGTATGCGCTTGGTTATTTTAATGTGTGCGCCGCCCTCGCGCCCCAGCGCGGCGTAATAGGCGCGCGCCGCCTTGACGGCCACGTTTTTGTCGCCGGTGGGTATATATGTCCGGTTCGTGTGCGCGACGTAGTCCCCGGCGCTCGCCTCCTCCACCGTCACATCGTCCGCGAGCGAGCAGCTCAGCATGACCATGCGCAGGTCGTGGAAGCCGTCGGGCCGCTTGCCCAGCACGTCGAGCGAGAGATTCAGTTTGGCCCTCGCGGGCACCGTGACCGCGCTCATCGTGAAAACAGCAGCGGCATGAGCTCGGTGCCGGAGCGCAGGAAGGGGCCTTGCCCGCCATTCTTCTCGCTGTAGGGCAGGCCGGAGCCGGGCGTGCTTTCGCGGCTGTCGTATATCATAAACGGCACCGGCGTCTCACCGTGCGCACCGTTGCGCATGAAGGTGCGGTGGTCGGAGAGAATGAGCAGCCGGAAGTCCTCGCCGGAGGCGCGCAGAGCCTCGCACAGCGGCTTCACAACGCGCTCGGAGAGGCACTCGACGGAGTATATCTTGTGCTCCAGGTCGTGGTTGTGCGTGGCCTCGTCGGGGCCCTCGAGGTGGACGGCCGCGAAGTCGTGGCTCTTGAGCACTTCGAGCGCGGCGGTGGTCTTTGCCTCGTAGTCGGTGTCCCACTCGCCCGTGGCCGTGGGTATGCTTATGGGCTCGAGGCCGACCAGCACGGCGATGCCGTGGCAGAGCGGCACGGCGGAGATTACGCCGCCGTCGGAGCCGTAGTGCTCGGGGAAGCTGGGCAGCTTGGCGCCCTTGCCCTCGGCCCAGAACCAGATGCCGTTTGCGGGCAGGCGCCCCTCGGCGCGGCGCTTTTCGTTTATCGGGTGGTGCTCCAGCAGCTCGTTTGCCTTGACCATCAGTGCGAGCAGTGTCCCGGCGTTGCCGTTGCCCGCGGGCAGGATGGGGCCTATCTTCTCGTTCAGGTGGTCGTGCGGGGGGGCGAGCTTTATACCGGCTATGTCGCCGCCCATCTGCACGGCGAGATGCCTGAAGCTCGAGCCGGGGCGCACGCTCATGCCCGCTTCCGCGGCCATGGAGGCAAAGTCGGGGTTTGCGAAAAGCCACTTCACGAGCTCGTCGCTCTCCTCGTCCTCAATCGAGCCTGCGCTGTGCGAGACCATGGTCTTTTCTGCGTAGGGCAGGCTCTCTTCACCGCCCAGCGTGACCATGTTGCAGCGGTAGCAGGCCGCGCCTTCCGGCAGTGCCTCGCCGCTTGCGGCCAGCTCCAGCGGGGCGCGGCCGGAGAAATACTTCGCCGGGTCGCAGCCGAATATGGACATGATGGCGGTGTCGCTGCCTGGGGGGAAGCCCTCGGGTATGGTCTGAACCAGGCCGAGCATGCCGCGCTCACAGAGCGAGTCGAAATACGGCTTCCTGCACACCTCGAGCGGAGTTTTCCCGTCCAGCTCCGGCAGCGGATCGTCGGCCATGCCGTCGCCTATTATAAGTATATACTTCATGCGTTGACCTCCATTGTCGCTAGCGGAAATGCTTTTTAGAAGAACGGTAAATATTATAACTCAGATTTTGACGCAATAAAAGAGTAAATGCTATAATAAGTATGTTTAAAACTGCCGCAACTTTGTGAAAAAAATCGCTATTTATAGGTTGAACTATAATTTACTTTGTGCTATTATGCACCTGTAATAATTACTTGCGGGGAGGTGGACCCTTTGCCAAAAAGCTCAAAAAAGGCGCAACAAGACGCCGCTGCCGCCGAGCGCGCGGAGCGCGAATTTGAGCAGCTGCGTGAACGGCTGAAGGCTGAGACCGAAGCGGACATGACCGTGCTGCGTGCGCTTATGGACACCGAGAGGCAGGCCAGGGGCATCGAGCAGGCCGCCGACGACTACGAGGTCGGCGCGGAGTGGCGCATTTCGGAATCTGTGCGCGAAATTGATGCCGCCGAGGACAAAGAGGTCAAAAGGCTCATAGCCCAGGATGAGGATGACGCCAAAAAGCGCGCAGACGCTCAGATAGCCGCGGTGGAGGCGGAGGTTGAGAAGAAACGCGCCGAGATAAGCCGCCGCTTTGAGGAGCACCGCGCGGAGTATGCGGACAAGGTGTTCGGCCTTGTAATCGGAGCAGAAGATGAATAATTCTACCAGACGCGCGCTGGATATAGCCCTCGCGACAGAGGCGAGGGGCATGTACGCCGGGCTGCTGTCGCCGGAGGAGAAGCAGCGCATCAGCCAGATGCGCTCGACGCAGGAGCTGGTTCACCTGCTCACGCGCAGCGACGCGTGGCACACTGCCGCGCTTTCCCTCCAGTCGGGGGAACTCACGGATTCGCGCTTTTCCGATGCGGTGCGCCGCTGCGTCCTCGGCGACTTTGAGCGCCTCTATCGCTTCGCCAACGACATGTCGCGCCAGTTTTTGAATTTCATAACCCTGGATGTAGAGCTGCAGGCGATAATGCGGGCCTTGCGGCGGCTGATATCCCCTCCGGCTTCGGAGGACGAGGCCGCGCCGGAATCCATGCCGCCCGTGTTCCGGGACATGCCGGGGCACAGCCTCGAGCGGCTGCGCAGGGCCAAGACCTATGAGGAGATATCCTCGGCGGTCTCCGGCAGCATATACGCCAAGGCGCTCTATACTTTGCACCTCGACGAGAAAACGGGGCTGCCGTCGCTCTCGGATGCGGTCGCGGGGCTTGAGTCAATGTTTTTTGACGCATTGGCGGAGTACATGCGCACCGGCTACCGCGGGCCCGCCCGTGAAGAGCTGGGGAAGGCGGTGGCGTTCCGCGCGGACATGCTGAACATATCTTACCTCATGCGCCTGCGCCGCTTCGATACGCCGGGCGACAAGGCGGAAAAGCTTTTGCTGCCGCTGAGGGGAGCGATAACGACCTCCGTCGCGCGCCGCGCCCTCGACGCGGGCAGCGACCAGGAGGCGCTTGAGATAATCAGGAAGACGCCGTGCGGCAAATGGCTGCCGGAGGAGATGGAGTCCACGCCCGAGGCAATGATACGCTCGGCGCAGAACGCCTACTTCCGCAAGGTGCTGCACGGGAAACTCAACCTCGCCGTCGTATACGCTTTCCTTATATTGAAGGAGTACGAGGGCGATATGCTTACCCGGGTTTTCGTGGCGCTGCGCTACGGTCTGGACCCGGCCGAGTTTATGGATTGACCGCCGACAGACTATTAAGCTGAACCTTATGTGAGGGGGACAGATACTTGGCAACGGAGAAACTGACAAGGGCCGTAGTTTCCGGTCCGATAAAAGTCATGGACGAGGCCATCCGCACCCTTATGCTCGACAGGGAGTTCCAGCCGCTGCAGGCAAGCAGTACGCTGGGCGGCCGCGGCGAGCTTAAGGTGCCGGACTGCGACGACGTCTACCGCCCGGCCCTCGACAGCGCGATAGCGCTGCTGAACAAGCTGGGCGTGAAGCCCCAGTTCCGCGATTTCAGGGGCGCGGATTACACGCTGGAGAACTGCCAGAAGGCGATAAGCGACGCCTCGGGCGAGGTGTCCCGCCTGGCCACGAAGCGCAACAGCGCGCTGAGCTTGGCGCATGACGACGACGAGCTCATCACGCGACTGGAGCCGTTTTCGCTGCTGGACGTCGACCTGGAGGAGCTGCTCGACATGAAGAGCATGCGCCTGCACTTCGGAAGCACCGAGATGGAGTACTGGGACGGGCTGAGGACCGAGGCCGAGAAGGAGCCCGGCGCCTTCCTGTTCCGGAGCGGTTTCAACAGCGAGAAAATCTACTGCATACTGCTTACTCTTCCGGGCGAGAGCGTCATGTCGGAGGAGCATCTGTGCTCATTCGGCCTGACCCTCGAGGACTTGCCCAACGCCGCCGGCCTGACCGGTATACCCAGCAAGCGCATAGCCGAGCTGCGCGCCGAGGCGGCCGAGGCCAAACGCCAGGGCGAGGAGCTCACCAGGCAGCTTCAGGCGCTGGCCGACAAGCTCTCGACGGATATATTGGCCCGCTACTCCTGGCTGAAACACAGGAGCGAGGGCATAGCTCTGCGCCGCATGGCGGGCACTGACGGCGGCGCGTTCTTCATCTGCGGCTGGATGCCCGAGAGCGACTGCGAGGGCTTCAAGGCGGCCTGCGACGCGCTGGGCTGCTCCTGCCGCTTCGAGAAGCCGGGCGTTATGGACCACGGCAATGTCCCGGTCAAATTTAAAAAGGGAAGGCTTGCGAAGATATTCGCCCCTTTCGTTGATATGTACGGCGTTCCGGCCTATGGAGAGGCCGACCCGAGGTTGTTCCTCGCGCTTACGTACTGCCTGTTCTTCGGCATGATGTTTGGCGACATCGGCCAGGGGGCGGTGCTCATTCTCGTGGGGCTGTACATGTATAAGAAGCGCGGCATGTGGCTGGGAGGCATCCTGGCGTGCGTGGGCGTTCCCGCAATACTGTTCGGCTTTATCTACGGCAGCGTATTCGGCAACGAGCACCTGCTGCCCGGTTTTAAAGTCCTGGAGGGCGACGGAGTCGTCACCATACTGCTGGTTAGCGCCGCGATAGGCGTGCTGCTGATACTGCTCACCGGCGTGCTGAACATTATGACATGTTTCCGCCGCAGGGAATACCGCAAGGCGGTTTTCTCCGCAAACGGCATAACGGGCGTGCTCTTCCTCGCCCTGCTCGTCGCCGGCGTGGTGCTGAACATGGCACTCGGCATCCCCGTGCTCTCGAGCACCGTGTACTGGATAGTCCTCGCCGTGCTGCTGCTGACCATCTGGTTTTCCGAGCCCCTCGCGCTGCTGCTCAAGCTGGAGCACGGCCACGAGGAAAAGAGCATCGGCATGATGATACTGGAGGGCTTCTTCGAGCTCTTTGAAGCCGTACTGAGCTGGCTGAGCAACTGCCTGAGCTTCCTGCGTGTCGGCACCTATGCCGTAATACACGCCATTATGATGATGATAGTCTACCAGCTCTCGGCCCAGGCCGACGGCGGGTACAGCATCTTCGGACTGGTGATAGGCAACGTCATAGTGATGGTCATCGAGGCCGCACTGGTCTGCATCCAGTCCCTGAGGCTGGAGTTCTACGAGCTCTTCAGCCGCTTCTACACCGGGCGCGGCATTTCCTTCCAGCCCGCGGTAGTGGATTACAACTCCGGCCGCGCTTGAGCGGCACAACATCAATAAATTTGTGGAGGTCACAAAAATGAAACTGTTTATCATCATTCTCGTAGCACTCGTCGCCGCTGCGGCCATAGTCGTCCCCCTGTACATTATCGCCCGCCGCGCCGCCGCCGGCAAGAGCGTCAAAAAGCCCCTGTACGCCCACATCGCCACCTTCTTCGGCATCTTTGCCCTGTGCGGCATAGCCTTCCTCGGCCAGGGCGCCTTCGCCGCCAGTGAGGCCGCGGACGCCGCCACCGTCGCAGCCGGCACCGACTGGACCAAGGCTTTCGGTTACTTGGGCGCCGCCCTCGCCGTGGGCCTGAGCGGTATCGCCTCCGGCATCGCCGTTTCCAACAGCGCCAGCGCCGCCATCGGCGCGCTCGCCGAGAACGACAGCACCTTCGGCAAGAGCATAGTCTTCGTCGGCCTCGCCGAAGGCATGGCCATCTACGGCCTGCTCGTCGCCATCATCATCCTCCTGTTCTGATGCGCTGCTTCTGCATATCAGACGACCCGGACGTCCTCACCGGCATGCGCCTGGCTGGCATAGACGGCGTGGCCGCTTCGACAAAGCGCGAGGTGGACCTGGCCGTATCCAAGGCCTGCGCCGACAGCGGCATAGCTGTGCTGATTGTCACCGAGGGCTGCTATGAGCTCTCGCGCGACCGCCTGGACGAGCTCAAGCTCTCGGCGGCCAGGCCGCTGGTGAACGTCATTTCGGACAGCCGCAGGGCTTCCAACGGGTCGGACTCCATTATGCGCCTCATCAACGAGGCCATAGGCATCAAGTTTTAGGAGGCGGACACATGGAACAAGTGAAAAGCAAGGGCAAACTTCAGGGCTTTACCCGGGCCATCCTCGGCGCCGCCAACGAGCGCGCGGACGCAGTCCACGCAGAGGCCGACGAGCAGGAGCGCTCCACAATCGAGCGCTACCGCGCCGAAGCGCATCAGCGCGCAGAGCAGAGGCGCTCCATAGCGCAGTCCGAAACCAAGGCGCGCGAGGACAAGCGCGTCATGTCGGAGACCCTCGCCGCCCGCCGCTCTCTCCTGAGCCTGCGCGAGGAATGCGCCATGCTCGTGCTTGACGACGTACGAGCCAGGCTCGAGACCTATCCCGGCGACGAAAAGTACGCCGGTACGCTTGAAAACCTGCTCCTGCGCGGCCTGGCCGCCATCCCCGGCGCAAAGACCGTCCGCGTGCTACTGAGGCGCGAGGACGCCGGGTACGAGGCACATCTGCGCGCCGCGGCGCCGGAGGTAGAGCTGAGTTTTGCCGAGGGCAAGTTTGAGCTCGGCGGCATGATAATAGAGTTCCCGATGCAGCACCGCCGCGCCGATTTGACATTCGACACGGCGCTGGAGGATTTGTCCAGCCGCTTCACCGAGATAACCGGTTTTGGCATGGAGGACTCGGATGGAAAATAATAAGACTCCCTATTACATTTACGGCATAAACGGCCCCGTCATCTATGTGCGCGGCGGCAGAGAGCTGCCTCGCATGAGCCTGGTCTATGTCGGCGAGCAGCGCCTGTTCGGTGAGGTCGTCTCCTCTGCGGGGGACGAAAGCGTCGTGCAGATATACGAGGATTCCGGCGGGCTGCGCTCCGGAGAGCCCGTCTACCCCACAATGGAGCCGATGAGCATACGCCTCGGGCCGGGCCTTGTAGGCGGCATATTTGACGGCATAGGCCGTCCGCTCAGTCAGATACAGAGCATTGCCGGCGACTTTATCTCCAAGGGCATCAACATAGGCGCCCTGGACGAGGAAAAGAAATGGTCCGTCAGGATGCTCATAAAGGACGGAGACACGGTCAAGGGCGGACAGCCCTTTGCGGTCACGCAGGAGAGCGGCATGATAGAGCACCGCTCAATGGTGCCGCCAGGGCTCTCAGGCACCGTGCACGAGGCCAAGCCCGACGGCAGCTACACCGTCGTGGAGCCGCTTGCCTACATTGAGAACCAGCGCGGCGAGCGCACGCCGCTGACGCTCAGCCAGCTCTGGCCGGTGCGTACACCACGTCCGTTCAACCGCCGCCTGCCCGTGGACCGCCCGCTGGTCACCGGACAGCGTGTTATAGACACGCTCTTCCCCGTCGGAAAGGGCGGCTGCGCGGCCATACCCGGCCCCTTCGGCGCGGGTAAGACCGTCGTACAGCATCAGCTCGCCAAGTGGTCCGACGCTGACATGATAGTTTACCTCGGCTGCGGCGAGCGCGGCAACGAGATGACCCAGGTGCTCGACGAGTTCCGCGAGCTGAAGGACCCGCGTTCCGGCCGTCCGCTCATGGAGCGCACCATACTCATCGCCAACACCTCCAACATGCCCGTCGCGGCCCGCGAGGCGAGCATATACACCGGCATGACCATCGCCGAGTATTACCGCGACATGGGCTATCACGTCGCCCTGATGGCCGACTCCACATCCCGCTGGGCCGAGGCCCTGCGCGAGATTTCCGGCCGCCTGGAGGAGATGCCCGCAGAGGAGAGCTTCCCCGCCTACCTGCCCAGCCGTCTGGCCGGCTTCTACGAGCGCGCCGGATATGTGGACACCCTTTCCGACAGCGAGGGTTCCGTCACTGTTATCGGCGCCGTTTCCCCGCAGGGCGGCGACTTTTCTGAGCCCGTCACGCAGAATACCCAGCGCTTTGTGCGCTGCTTCTGGGCGCTGGATCGCTCCCTGGCCTACGCGCGCCATTTCCCCAGCATAAACTGGACGACGAGCTACAGCGAATACTACAACGACCTCATGCCCTGGTACAGGGAGAACTTCGGCGAGGACTTCACCGAGCTGCGCGAGCGCATAATCGCCATGCTCAACGAGGAGAGCTCGCTGATGGAGATAGTCAAGCTCATAGGCTCCGACATTCTGCCGGACGACCAGAAGCTGGTCATCGAGACGGCAAAGGTCATACGCGAGGGCTTCCTGCAGCAGAACGCCTTCCACGAGCACGACGCCTACATGCTGCCCGCCAACCAGATGGCCATGATGCGCATCATCCTCCGCCTGTACGACGGCGCGAGGAACATAGTCGGCACCGGCATACCTATCCGGCAGCTTCAGGAGACGGGCATTTTCACCGCGCTCGAACGCATGAAATTCGGCCTTGGCGAGGGCAAAAAGCCGGAGGAGTTTGAGCAGCTCGTAGACGACGCGCTGGAACAGGTGCGCCGCGCCAACGCATAAGGAGGTGGGTACATGCGCATAGAATATACCGGTCTGGCCGAGATAAACGGCTCCCTCATAGCGCTCGACGACATCGAGGGCGTATCCTATGACGAGCTGGCCGAAATAACGCTGCGCGACGGCAGCCGCCGCCGCGGACGCGTGATACTCATCGACGGCAAGCGCGTGGTGCTCGAGGTGTTTGAAGGCACCTCGGGCATAGATCTGGAGGATACCAGCACCCGCTTCCTGGGCAAGCCCATGACCATCTCCCTCTCCGAGGAGCTGCTGGGCCGCGTCTTTGACGGCACCGGCAGGCCCATAGACGGCCTGGGTGAAATCTACGCCGAGGAGCGCCGCGACATAAACGGCCCGGCCATAAACCCCGTCAGCCGCGAATATCCCCAGAGCTGCATACTCACGGGCATCAGCGCCATAGACGCGACCTGCTCGCTCATACGCGGGCAGAAGCTGCCCATATTCTCAGGCGCGGGCCTCGCGCACAACGAGCTGGCCGCGCAGATAGTACGCCAGTCCCACGTCATAGGGACGGGTGACGATGCCAAATTCGTTATCGTGTTCTGTGCCATGGGCATAAAGAACGACACGGCGGACTTTTTCCGACGTGACTTCGCCGAGTCCGGTGCGCTCGGCCGCACGGTCATGTTCCTGAACATGGCCTCCGACCCCATAATAGAGCGTATCCTTGCGCCCAAGTGCGCGCTGACCGCTGCCGAATACCTGGCCTTTGACCGCGGCTACCATGTCCTCGTCGTAATGACGGACATGACCTTCTACTGCGAGGCGCTGCGTGAGTTCTCGAGCTCCAAGGGCGAGATACCCTCCCGTAAGGGCTACCCGAGCTACATGTACTCAGATCTTGCCAGCATCTACGAGCGCGCGGGCCTCATCCACGGCAAGCCGGGCTCCGTCACGCTCATGCCCATACTGACCATGCCCGGCGACGACATCTCGCACCCCATACCCGACCTCACGGGCTACATCACCGAGGGGCAGATAGTCCTCTCGCGCGATTTGGCGCAGAAGGGCATATACCCGCCCATAGGCATCCTGCCCAGCCTCTCCCGACTCATGAAGGACGGCACCGGCAAGGGCTTCACCCGCGACGACCACCCGGATTTGTCGAACCAGCTCTTCGCCTCGTACTCCGAGGTGTCCAGCGCGCGCAGCCTCGCCACCGTCATAGGCGAGGACGAGCTGAGCCAGCGCGACAAGCTCTATCTGAAGTTCGGCAACGAGCTGGAGCAGCGCTTCATAAACCAGGGCATGTACGAGCCGCGCTCTCTGGACGAGACTCTGGATTTGGGCTGGCGGCTGCTGAGCATCCTGCCCAGAAGCGAGCTGTCCCGCGTGTCCGACAAGGTGCTCGACCAGCACTACACGGGTTCTGAAAGCTGAGTTTGATGAATTGCGCCGGAAGGAGGCGACAGCATGCCGCAGACAGCGCCGACAAAAAGCAACCTAAACGCCGCTAAGCGCTCCCGTACCCTGGCCTCAACGGGCTACGAGCTTATGGACCGCAAGCGCAACATACTGATACGCGAGCTTATGGCGCTTATCGACGACGCCAAAGCGCTCCAGGAGCGCATCGACACTACCTTCAACGAGGCATACGCCTCCATGCGTATTGCCGAGATATCCATGGGCGGCAGCGCGCGCATCGCAGCCGACAGCGTACCCATAGACAACGGCTTTTCCCTGCGCTCGAAGAGCGTCATGGGCGTGGAGCTGCCCTACGTTGCCGACAAGGCAGAGCATCCCGACGGACCGCCGTACGGCGTGGCCTTCACCAGCTCGGACCTTGACGACGCGTACTTTAAGTTTCAGGAGGTCAAGGAGCTCATCTGTGAGCTTGCACAGACCGAAAACAGCATATACCGCTTGGCTTACGCCATAAAGAAGGCGCAGAAACGCGCCAATGCCCTGAAGAACATCGTTATCCCGGGCCTTGAAAGCGAGATATTCCGCATCTCCGACGCGCTCGAAGAGAAGGAGCGCGAGGAGTTTGTGCGGCTGAAGGTTGTCAAGAGCCGGAACGAGCGCCTGAAAGGGGAGCAGAATGCGCAAACTGAATAAAATTCCGGCCGTCGTCCTGGCGCTCGTGCTGGCGCTCAGCCTCGCCGCCTGCGGCGACTCGTTTGAGAGCGCCATGGTCCGTGCCCTGCGCGAGATGCAGGATGTCGAGAGCGTCCACGCCGATATGACGTTGGAAATGGCCTTCGACTTCACGGCAGAGGGCGCTGAGACGGTGTCCGTCCCGATAAGCGTCGCCATGGGCATGGACACTGACGGGACGCTCACCAGCGGTACAGTGGACGTGAGCTTCCTGGGAATGCCCGCGTCGGCTCTCTACATAGTGGAGAACAGGGGTGAAGCCTGCGACTTGTACATGTCCATTGACGGTGGAGAGAGCTGGCAGAGCCAGCTGGACATCAGCGCGGAGGACTTGCAGAGCGTGGATGATGGCGTCGGCGTGAACGGCGACCTCGGCGGCATGCTCGACATGTACCTCGAGCTCTCGTCGGGCTTCGGAGAGGCTGTGTATGAGACGCTGGACGGCGTAGACTGTGTCCGCTATGACGGCACCTTCCCCGGAGCGAATCTCACGGAGGCGCTCAGTTACTCAGGAGGGGCTGTGTTTGCTGGCGGCATCCACGAGGGGACGGAGCTGCCCGCCGCGCCGATATCCATCTGGCTGGAGCAGGACAGCGGCCTGCCCAAACGCATCAGCGTTGACATGACCGACGCCATGGGCCAGTATATGACCGAGATGTTCTCCGACGTCGCAGCAGACGGCAGCACGCTGAGCATCACTACCGTGACCGTCACCGTGGATATGAGCGACTACAATGCCGCCGCACCTATGTCACCGCCTGAAATGTGAAAAAGAGCCTCGTCAATTGACGAGGCTCTTTTCTTTCGCTTTGCTGCTTTGTTTAAGCCGCCTTCTGCATGTGACTGCGCTTTGCACGCATGAGCAGTGTCAGGACGACAAGGATAACCAGTCCGGCGATGTCGGTTGCCAGGCCGGGGATGAGCAGCAGCAGGCCGCCGGCCATGAACAGTATGCGGTACAAGGGGTTGAGCTTCACATAGAGGAAGCCGTTCATTGCGACCGCCACACCGAACATACCGAGCACAGCGGTTATGCAGATTAGCACGATGTCCCACGGAGTGGCGCCGATAAACAGCATCTGCGGGTTCAGCGCAAACACATACGGCACGATAAATGCGCCTATCGCAAGCTTCGTTGCCTGTACGCCCGTCTTCATAGGGTTGCTCTTGGCTATGGCGGCTCCGGCGTATGCAGCCAGAGCGACCGGCGGGGTGATGTCGGCGACGATGCCGAAGTAGAACACAAAGAAATGAGCCGCGACCTCGTTGATGCCGAGGCGGGTGAGAATGGGGGCGCAGGTGGTGGCCATTATGACATAGTTGGCGGTGGTGGGCACGCCCATGCCGAGGATGATGCAGCAAATCATGGTGAGCAGCAGGCCGATGAGCGGGATGCCGCCGGAGAGACGGACGACCGTACCGATGAGCGTCATGCCGAGGCCGGTGACGTTGATGCAGCCGGCGATAATGCCCGCGACGGCGCAGGCCACGGCGACGGTGATGGAGCCGCGGGCGCCGCCCGCCAGAGCGTCAAGCAGCTTTGCGGGGGTGATGCGGGTTTCCTTCTTGAAGAGGCTGACGAAGATAGCGACGAGTATGGACACCGCTGCGGAGAACTGGATGGTCCTGGTGTTGGAGCTGACGAGTACGACCAGCACAACGATAGGCGCAAGCAGGTAGATGTCCTTTATGAGGTCGCGCACGCGGGGCAGCTCGCTGCGTGGGATGCCCTTCAGGCCGCTCTTCTTCGCCTCGAGGTGGACGGCGATGAAGATGCCGAGGAAGTAGAGCACAGCGGGGAGTATCGCGCGGGTTGCAACTTCGCCATAGCTCACGCCGAGGAATTCGGCCATCAGGAAGGCGGCTGCGCCCATGATGGGAGGCATTATCTGCCCGCCGGTGGAGGCGGCGGCCTCAACGGCGCCTGCAAATTCGGCGCGGTAGCCGGTCTTTTTCATCATGGGTATAGTGACGGAGCCGGAGCCGACGGTGTTGGCGACGGAGGAGCCGGAGGCCATGCCCTCGAGGGCGGAGGCTATGACGGCGACCTTCGCGGGGCCACCGGAGGCGGAACCGGCCACGCAGTTAGCAAGGTCTATAAAGAAATTGGCGATGCCTGTCCTCTCAAGGAAGGCGCCGAAGATAACAAACACGACGATGAACTTGGCGCAGACGTTGACCGGCGTGGAAAGTATGCCGTTGACACTGTAGAATATCGTGTAGATGAAACGGTCAAAGGCTATGCCGGAGGCAAAGGTGTAGATGACCAGCGCGCCTGCGACGAAAAGTATGGGCAGGCCTACGCAGCGGCGGCACAGCTCTGCGACGGAGAGTATGCCTATAAGACCAATGATAGAGTAGAACGAAGTCATAGACGATGCGCTTCGGACCGTCTGGACAAAAGTGTCGTAGGTGAAGGAGTAGTAGAAGAACGCGGCGGCTCCAACCACCATGATGATTATATCGTACCATGGAAGGCTGTTCACCTTTACATGCTTCTTGCTTACCGGGTAGGTAATGAAGCCAAGTATGAGCATGCAGCCCATGAAGAAAGTGAGCCGTTTCTCAACGCCTGCGTTGGAGAAAAGGGTCGAGATTATGCAGTAGACGGAGAAAACCGCCATGAGGATATCAATGGCAAGCTTGGGCGTGCCGATCCAAATTCGGGTATTGGACTCCTTGTCATACTTTCGCATGACCTCTTCAACGTCCTCCATGGTGCCGACGTCGACGTCGTTATCTTCTTCAGGCTCATATGACGCGCCGTCAAAGCCTTTGACGTGCGGTTTTTCGTAATGCGGCTGTTCCTGAGCCCCGGCGTCGACAACCGGGGTGTCAAACAGCCCTTCGTCTTTCTTTCTCTTCTTTGACATTGTATACCTCCCTTGCGAAAGCCGCGGCGCCCTGGCTGGGCGCCGCGGACTAACGCACTAAAATTTGCTAAAGTAAATCAAGCGGCAGCGGCTGCCTCCACGACGGGGACGTCTATGCCTTTTTCGGCAAAGTACTTGGCGGCACCGGGGTGGTACGGGACGTCAGTGATGGAAGTCGCAAAGTCAAGGTCGAGCTCGGCTTCCTTGGCGTGGCCGAGGCTGCCCTTGTTCTCGAAAATGGTGGAGACGAAATCATAGACGGCGTCCTCGCTAACATCGTTGCCGGCAACAACGACGGCGGCGATAGCGACAGTGGTGCAGTCCTCGGGGGTGCCGTAGACATCCTTGGAGATGGTGTAGGCGCTGTAGTACGGGCTGCTCTCGATGAGGGCGTCGATGTGCTCCTGGTCAAGGCTGACAAGGTAGACGTCGTTGCCGCTGGCAAGGTCGGTGACGGCCGTGGTAGGCGCACCGGCGACGATGAACGCGGCGTCAATCTTGCCGTCCTTCAGGCTGTCGACGCTGGTGGCGAAGTCCTGATACAGGGGGTTGATGTCATCTTCGGTCAGGCCGTAGGCGCCGAGGACGTCGAGAGCGTTGAAGTACACGCCGGAACCGGAAGCGCCGATGGAGACGTTCTTGCCCTCAAGGTCGGCGACAGTCTTTATGTCGGGGTTGAGGGTGACTATCTGTACCTGCTCCATGTAGAGCGCGGCGACGGTAGAGAAGCTGTTGACAGGCGCGGGATTGCCTTCCGTGTCGAGGAAGAGGCGGGTTCCGCTGTAGGCATAGCTCATAACGTCGGACTGGACGAAACCGAGCTGGATGGCTCCGGAAGCTATGTCCTCAATGTTGGTCTGAGAGCCGTTAGACGAAACGGCCGTGACGGTGGTGTCGGTGTTCTCAGTTACATAGCCTGCGAGCGTGCCGCCGTAGGCGTAGTATGTACCGGTGTCACCGCCGGTGCCGAACGTGAGAGTGGTGCCGCTGCCGCATGCGGCGAGCGCGAACACCATCACGAGCGCAAGCGCAAGTGCAAGAAACTTCTTCATTTTTTGTCCTCCCTCTGGATATTGTCCTTTTGCAGTTTTTCCAACTGTAAAATTCATTACTTTACTAGTATAAACCCTGAAGAGCTGGATTTCAATAGGTGTTGCTAAATTAATGTGACGAAAATTTGCAAATTAGTAAATTGAATCATTCAAAAATGGGTCTTGACCCATTCACAGGCGCTTTCCGCAAAACGCATTGTAGCCGGGCCGGCCCTGTCCGCGTCAGGCAGACACAGTCCTATGGTGCGGCTGGCCGGGGGGTCGAGCGGCAGGCATCTGACGCTGTCGCGGCTGTTGCGCAGCAGGAGCTCCGGCATGATACTTACACCGAGCCCGTTTTCTACCATGGCGATCACGGCGTAGTCATCCTTGGTCGTGTATTTTACCTCCGGGCTTTCGCCCAGGCTGGAAAAGACTCCACGCGCGTCGCGGTCGCTTGTCTCCAGCAGGCCTATAAAAGGCTCATGCACAAGCTTTTCCACGGGAAAGGAGGGCGCGCCGGCAAGGGGGTGGTTTTTTGGTATGACGGCCAGGAGCCGGTCCGTGAGCAGGGGGGTTATACTGCCCTTGAGCTGGGTGGGCAGAGGCACAAAGCCCAAATCGGCGCTGCCCTCCGAAAGCCAGAGCTCCACATCATGATAGTCGCCGCTCATCAGCTTGAGCTCCACGTTGGGGTACTGCGACCGGAAGGCGGCAATGATTCCGGGCAGCCAGTGGACGCCGACGCTCGAGAAAGTGCCTATGCGCACTGTGCCGCAGTCGAGGCCGCGTATGGCGCTGGCCGTCTGTGAGAGCTGCTCGTGCGAGGAGAGTATGCCGCGTATGGCGGGCAGGACCCGCTCGCCGTCGGACGTGGGGTACGCGCCGGAGCGCGAGCGCTTCAAGAGCGCAAAACCCAGCTCGCCCTCAAGCGAGCTTATCATGTGCGAGACAGCGCTCTGCGTGACGCCGAGACTTTCCGCAGCGCGGGTGATGCTCTTCAGCTCCACGGCTCGCATATATGCTTCGTATTTGTTTACGGGCATTTTACTTACCTCATTTTGACCGGCGTCCGCCGCCTACGCGTGCGAACCACCGGAAGGTCATCGGCCATATGGCCGCAGCGAAAATGACTATCAGGAAATACCGCACGGCGTCCGCCAGGCCGCCCTCTCCGAAAAGGGCGTAGAGCGGGCTCTTGAGCCCGGAGCGTATGGCCATGACCAGCGCAAGGCCGAGGACGCACTTCAGTATCTGGCCCGCCAGCGGCGCGCGGGTGTCGAAGTGTATATGGCGGTGGTCGACGATGTAGGCCGTGAGCATGGCCACGCAGGCGCCGAAGAGCTTGTAGCCGTTCTCAAGCGCGCTGGCGAGGTTCTCCGTGTCCGTGCCTGCCGGGAGGGGGAAGAGCTGGACGTAGCAAAGATAGGCCAGCGAGAGGCCGAGCATCGAGCCCAGGACGCCGTACATGCGCCTGGGATGCTTATCAATGTCGCGGAAGAGCGGCCAAAGCGCGAGCGTGAGCGCAAGCCCCGCGACAAAGGACACGCCCACGTCGGCAGGCGTGTGTACGCCGAGGTACATGCGCGAGAAGGCGATGAGTACGATGACCAGCAGGCAGAGCGCCCGCCAAAGCGTCTTGCGCGACCACATGCCCAGGCAACCGAAGGTGGCGAAGGCGTTTTGTGTGTGGCCGCTGGGGAAGGAGTAGC
Organism: uncultured Eubacteriales bacterium; assembly: GCA_900544765.1. Classification (GTDB taxonomy): domain Bacteria; phylum Bacillota; class Clostridia; order Oscillospirales; family Oscillospiraceae; genus Scatomorpha; species Scatomorpha gallistercoris. Next base: position 127,129 of record UQWI01000004.1, read on the forward strand.
CCGTGGCCTCGGCCCTTGCGCTCTCGACGATGGTGAAGTCCGGGTCGCGAACCCAGGGGCGGTCTACGCGGCATGTTATCTTCAAAAACTGGTTGAACACTGTGCCCGCAAAGCCGGTGGTGAGTATGTAGTAACCGAGGTTCTTGCTCACGCACCAGAACGCTATTATGGCTACGGCCATGTACACGACCTCGCCGCCTAGCTGCGTTATTGCGGACATGACCGCGTCCAGCGCGGGTGTGCGTATGCCCTCAAGGGCGTAGAGGAAGTCCATATCTGCCTCCGTATCTGCCGTTGCGGCAATATAAATGCGCCCGGGATGAGTTCGACTGAGGCTTCCGCCGAAGCGGGCTCACCGGCTCATCCGGGACGCACATAAATGGTATCAAAACGCGGGCGGGCTGTCAAGTGTGCAGCGCTTATAGCGCGCCGATGCCCTCCAGCAGCAGCTTTGCGCCTATGCCGAAGAGCACGGCGCCTCCCAGCACGCCTGCGGCCCGGCACGGGATGGCTGGCACACGGCTGCCCAATACGCCTCCGGCGAAGCAGACGGCAAAGGTCACGGCGGCGATGAGCAGCACGGCGGCCGGAAGAGGGACGTCCATGAAGGCGAACGACACCCCGGCGGCCAGGGCGTCCAGGCTGGTGGCCACGGCCATGAGCAGCAGGCGGCTGGGTTTGAGCTCCGCCGGATATGCGCGCCCTTCGCCCTTGAGCGCTTCCAATATCATCTTTATGCCGATGAAGGCCAGCAGGAAAAAGCTTATGTACGGCCCCCAGGCGCTGGCTATGCCGCTGACTGCGCTGCCCAGCAGCCAGCCGAGCAGCGGCATCAGGCCCTGGAAAAAGCCGAAATACGCCGCGGCCGTCGCGGCGTGCCTGAGCCTGTAGCCGGGTGTCGTTAGGGCGCTGGTGACGGAGACGGCGAAGGCATCCATTGACAAGCCCGCTCCGATGAGTAAAATATCAAGCATACGAGACACGCTCCGAGGTGAAGTATAGTGGACCATGAAAAGTATATGCGCGCCGCGCTTGAATTAGCTCGCGAGGCCGCCGAAAACGGCGAGGTACCCGTAGGCTGCGTAGTCGCGTCCCCGGAAGGCGGGATAATAGGCCGGGGCCGCAACCGGCGCGAGGAGGGGCGCGACGCCACGGCGCACGCCGAGATTGAGGCCATACGCGCCGCCTGCGCCGCGCTTGGGACGTGGAACCTCTCCGGCTGCACGCTGTTTGTGACGCTGGAGCCGTGCCCGATGTGCGCCGGGGCGATTATCAATTCGCGCATATCCACCGTGGTCTACGGCGCAAAGGAGCCGTACAGCGGCTCGGTGGGCAGCGTGATAAACCTCTTCGAGGAGCGCTACGGCCACCGCCCCGCCGTCTACGGCGGGGTGCTCAGGGACGAGTGCGCCTTACTGCTGAGCGGCTTCTTCGGAAGCTTGAGGGGTGCAAAGGGCCGCCGCGGCTGAAATGTGGAAAGCCCACCCGGCAGCGGGCCGGGTGGGCTTTTATGCTTTTTTATTCCTTCGGGGTCCCGTCCGCGTTGAAGAGCGGGAGCTTGCCCAGTGTGATTATATCCGTGCGGTTGTACGCGTCGCCCTCGGCGAGGACGGCCATCTTGCCCGCTATGATGCCTCCGGCGCGGGTTACCAGCTCTTCCATCGCGTGCAGGCTCTCACCGGTAGAGATGACGTCGTCGACAATAAGCATGCGCTTGCCGTTAATCATCTTCGCGTCCTCGGTGTCTATCACGAGCTTCTGGATGTGCATCGTCGTTATAGAGCGAACCTCAACTTCAAACACGCCGGTCATGTACGCCTTCGCGCCCTTTCTGGCGAGGAAGTACTTCTCAGCGCCCGACTGGCGGGCCATCTCGTAGAGAAGGGGTATTGCCTTGGCCTCCGGCGCAATTATGTAGTCGTATTCCGGGGCCAGCTTGAGCAGCTCTGCGGCGCAGTGGACCGTGAGCTCGACATCTCCAAACATCACGAAAGCGCCTATGTACAGGTCGTCTGTGACGCGGCAGAGGGGCAGCTCTCGTTGTAGGCCGGCGATGTCCATCTCGTATGTCATTTTGGATTCCTCCTAAATTCCCAGTCCGGCAAGACACCGGTTCTACAATTATACAATATCACCCGGTAAAGTCAAGTGAAATTGTTTGCGGCGCTGGTCAGGTCAAATCCATGATGACGGAATTTTGAGAATATTTGCTATTCAGCTGCGCATAGGTTAAAAAATCGGCTAGGCAAAGGTTTAACAATTAAGCAAAGTGCACAAGATTAGCTTTGATTTAGGGCTTTAAATGGGCACTCATTGAGGAAAAATGAATAAATTGTTACGCGAGTGTGATGAAAGTCTTGTAAATGCCGGGATTTTGGTGTAGCATATAAGTACAGAGGTGCAGGGGGTACTGCACTCTGCGGATAGGGAGAACCGGCTATGCGAGGGATCGCTGCCGGTAAAATAAAATATGGGAGGGAAAATCAATGTCTGAACATTCTCAGCACATGGAACACGATCGTGGTTCATGGGGCTCCAACTTTGGTTTCCTGATGGCGGCCGTCGGCTCGGCGGTCGGCCTTGGCAACATTTGGGGCTTCCCGTACAAAATGGGTAGCTACGGCGGCTTCGCGTTCCTGGTTATCTACCTGCTCCTGGTCATTTTCGTCGGCGTGGTCGTCATGCTCGGCGAGCTGTCCATCGGCCGTAAGACCGGCCTCGGCGCCGTCGGCGCTTATACGAAGCTCGGAAAGAAGTACAAGTGGCTGGGCCTGCTGGGCATACTGGCGGCGTTCTGTCTGCTGGCGTTCTACAACGTCCTCGGCGGACTCGTCATGCGCTACATGTTCGGCTTCATACTGCAGATACTCGGTGTGGACGGCTTCGCCGGACAGAGCGGCAACTTCTTCGGATACATACTCCACGACTACAGCGGCATGGTCTTCTTCCACGTGCTGTTCATAGTCTGCAACGTCGTCATCGTCATGGGCGGCATACAGGGCGGCATTGAGAAGTTTTGCACGGTCGCAATGCCCGCGCTGTTCTTCATGCTCCTGTTCGTCATCATCTACGTTGCGTTCCAGCCGGGCGCCGGCCAGGGCTACAAGGATATGCTCACCCCGAACTTCGAGCCCATATCCTCTTTCTCAGGCTTCTTACAAGTGTTGTCTAAGGCAGCGGGACAGATGTTCTTCTCACTGTCGCTTGGCATGGGCGCCATAATCTCCTACGGCTCCTACCTGGATAAGAAGGAGAACCTGCAGAAGAACGCGCTCATAATCCCGGCCTGTGATACTCTGATAGCCGTCATGGCAGCCTGCGCTGTTCTCCCGGCCTGCGCGGCCTTCGGCATGGAGTACAATCAGGGTCCCGGCCTGCTGTTCAACACCATGCAGAACGTCTTCCTGAGCATGGGCAGCTTCGGCAGCTTCGTCGGATTCATGTTCTACTTCCTCGTGTTCATCGCGGCGGTCACCTCGTCCATCTCCCTGTTCGAGGCCATCGTCACCTGGCGCATCGACGCCGGACGCGAGAAGGGCAAGAAGGTCAACCGTACTAGCACAATGTGCGTTGCGGCCGTCCTCTCTCTCATCGTCGGTCTGCCCGTCGCGCTCGACGCCATAGGCGGCGGCGTTACCGGTGTCGCAGGTGCGGTTCCCGCTCCGTATACCTTCTTCGGCATGAGCATCGACCAGCTGATGGCGGGCGAGATCCCGATGTTCATCGACAGCTGGCTTGACTTCTTCGACGTTATCTCCGAGGGCATACTGATGCCGCTAGGCGCGCTGGTGATGGCCTTGCTCATAGGCTGGAAGTGGAAGACGAAAGACCTGATCGTGCCGGAGTGCGAGGCCAGCGGCCACAAGTTCTGGGGTTACGGCTTCTTCAACTTCTGCTTCAAGTTCGTTACCCCCATCGGCATGGCTGTTGTCCTTGTCGGCCAGATAATTGACTTCTTCGGATAAAAGCTGCAAGCCATCAGGTGGGTGTAATTGAATAAAAGACAAAAAACCCCGGTGTAAACCGGGGTTTTTTACGTCCTGCTTTCAGGGCGGCGCTGTGTGAATACGGGCAGATTGGGCAGCAGTATGCCGGACAGTATGAGCGCCGCGCCAAGCAGGCCGCTCACGCCGAGTGACTCGTGCAGGAACAACACGCCCAGCACCCCGGCGCTCAGCGGGCTGAGTGCGCAGAACATGGCCGCGCGCTCCGCAGTGGTTCCGCTCTGCGCCACGGGCTGAAGCGTGAAGCCGAAGATGGTGCATACAACGGCGAGGGCGAGTACGATGCCCCAGTCGGCCGCGCGGGCTGGCAGCGCGGGGGTCTCAAATATGAACGCCGCCGCCGAGGCCAGTACGGCGATGGTGCAGACCTGGCCTATACCCATGACCAGCGTGTCACCTGTGCGGCTCAGCCTGCCGGTGACAATTATGGCGCAGGCGTACAGCACGGCGGTGGCCAGACATATAAGCTCGCCGGGGCCGAAACCCTCAAAACCGGATCGGAGGGTCAGCAGCGCTACGCCGGCGACGCTTGTAAGCGCGCTGAGCATCGTAACGCGCCCCGGTGCGCGGCGCGTTATTATCGCCGTCAGCAGCGGAACTATGACGACGGCGGTGTTCTCCAGGAACGAGGTTGTGGACGTGCTCGTGTGGCGCAGCGCCGTGGACTCGCAGGCCAGAACGGCAAAGAACACCGCCCCGATTATTGCCCCGCGGAGGAAAACCGCCCTCCCGGCGGCGCGTATGCGGCGGCGGAACAGCGCAAGCAATATGAGCCCCGCCGTGGTAAAGCGCAGTGACATGAGAGTAAAGGCCTCCATGTCCGCCAGCCCCAGCTTCAGCAGCAGCAGCGAGGTGCTGCGCGCAATTATGACGGCGGCTAGCAGGGCCTCGCTGCCGCGCTGCGTCAGAGTAAGTATTTTCATATCGCTCTCCGTATCTTCGCGCTTTGATGTTGACACAAGTATAGCGCGTGTATATACTTGAGTAAATAGCGAATAAATCATATTAAACTTGCGAATTACGCAAGATTAGGAGGTCTTGATGGACACAGAAAAGTGCGCGGCGCTGCTCTGTGCGTTGGAGACGGGGAGCCTGTCGGCGGCGGCACAGCGGCTGGGATACACTGTTTCCGGCATGAGCCGTATGGTGCTGTCTATGGAAGCGGAGCTGGGCTTCAGGCTGCTGAGGCGCTCGCGCACGGGCGTTATGCCTACGCGCGAGTGTGAGCTGCTGCTGCCGTGCCTGCGCTCTATGGCCGGTATGGACGAGAACCTGAGGCAGCTGTCCGCGGGGATACGGGGACTGGAGACGGGCCGCGTAAGGGTCGGTATATCTTATCCGGCGTATTATACGGCGCTGGCCAGGGCGGTATCGGGCTTTTCGGACGAGCACCCGGGGGTTGAAATAGAGGTGTTTGAGGCGCGCAGCAGCGCCCTGGGCGCTATGCTGGAGGACAGTGAGGCAGATCTTTGCGTCATGAGCAGGCGAAGCGTGGACTGCGACTGGACACCGCTCACGAACGACAGCCTGGCTGTCTGGCTGCCTGCCGGGCATCCGTTCTCCGGTCGTGAGGCCTATCCGGCCGCAGAGCTGGAGAATGAGGCGTATATAGATATCGGACCGGGAGAGGACACAGACAATTCGCGCTTCCTGGCCGGGCAAGGCATTCGCGTCCGCACACGGGCATCAACGTCGGACATATACGGCGCGCTTGCTCTGGTTGGGGCGGGGCTGGGCGTGGCGATGGTCAATTCGCTGCTGGCGAGGGAGCTGGATACGGCCGGGCGCGCGGTGCTGCTGCCGCTGGATCCGCCGTACAGCGTTGAGATAGGGGCGGCCTGTCGCCGACGCTCTGAGCTCAGTCCGGCGGCCAGGCGCTTCATAGATTACGCTTTGCCTGTGCTGCGCGGGCTTGAATAAAGGCGAAGAAACAACAGAGGCCGGACTGCCGTCCGGCCTCTGTTGTTTTAGGGGGGTGAAGAAACGATATGAAGTACTTGCTTTCTACTTGCTATCTATTCTAAACCGCTCGTTACGGATGGCGGGCTTCAGGCGGCCGGGAAGAAATAGTCGGTCGGGCTGGTACTCGTATCCGTCTCGGGGACGGAGTCGAAGGTGACTGTGAGGGTCTGGTACTCTCCGGAGCGGTAGACGACGACCTCACAGGTTTCGCCGGCGGAGTGGAAGGTCAGCTCCTGGGCGAGGTCGTCGCGGCTCTGTACATCATAGCCGTCGACCTGGGTGATGATATCGCCAACGAGTATGCCCGCGTTGTCGGCGGCGCTGCCGTCGGTGACGGAGAGCACATAGGCGCCCATCGGCATGTTGTAGTACTGCTGAGCCATTGTATCTACGTCCTGTGCGGTTATGCCCAGGTAGGCCGGGTTGTCGTTGCTGCCGACCTGATGGCCGCCGTTGATGACCTCGTCGGCTATGCGCACGGCGTCGTCAACCGGGATGGCGAAGCCGATGCCCTCGGTGCTGGTACCGGAACTGCTGGTGTTGGGCTTGGCGGTGACAATGCCGACCACCTGGCCGTAAGCGTTGTACACGGGGCCGCCGGAGTTGCCCTCGTTGACGGCGGCGGAAATCTGGAACATGTTCATCCTGCCCTCTTCGGTGGTAATCACACGGTCGGTGGCGGAGACAATGCCGGGGGTCATGGAGTAGGTGAGCTCACCGAGCGGATTGCCGACGGCGTAGACCGTGTCGCCGACGAGCAGGTCGCTGCTGCTGCCGAGAGTGGCGGCGGAAAGGCCGGTCGCGTCTATCTTGATGACGGCGACGTCGTTGTTGCGTTCAAAGCCGATTACCTCTGCGGTGTACTCGGTGGTGTCATAGCCGCTCTCGCTGGAGAACATGACGGTGATGGGGGAGTTGGTGTTGTAGGCGTCCTCAATGACGTGGTAGTTGGTGAGGATATAGCCGTCCTCGCTTATAACAAAGCCGGTGCCGGAGACGCTGCCCTGGACCTGCATGCCCCAGACGTTGGTGGTGGTTATGTCGGAGTTGATGCCGACAACCTGCTTCAGGGCGAGGTTATAATAGATGTCCCTGGCGCTCATTTCACCGCTGCTGTTGTTGGAGACGCTGGAGCCGGTGGTCGTGGGAGTATTCTCCTGGTTGAGCGTGGTCTGAGGCTGCGCGTCGTCGCCGTTTAGGCTGCCCGCGATCACTCCGCCGAAGCCGCCGCCGACCAGGGCGCACACCAGGCACAGGGCCACGATAGCTGCGGCCGGCATACCGCGCCGCTGTTTCTTTTGCTTGGGCTCCTTGCGGCGGGCGCTGGGCGAATAGAAGTTGGGCGTCGAGGCCCCTTCGCCTTCGCTGGTGTAGTTGGCGTCACGGTAACCGGGGTCGTGATTTGACGATTCGTCCTGTGCGGCGTCAAAGCTCTTGCCCGCGTCCGGCTTCACCATGCGGTAGCTGCCGTCATCGGATGGCACGCTGCTGTTTCCGCTGCTTTCTGTGTTCTCGTTGTTCAGATTGTCGTTTTCATCATATGAATACATGGTCTTTAACCTCCCATGTTTTTTGTTTACGCTGGTAATAATAAAGTCAATTTGTGAAATGGTTATGAACGAACTTCAGACTATATTTTAAATTAGGATTTAGATTTCATTTAAGCCCTGAATGAGCGAAAAACCGCCCGGGCATATTTGCCCGGGCGGCTGTCAGACTGCGTTCAGCCAAGTGAGGCAGAGGCGGTTTCGGCCAGGGTGTTGAGCTCCACGCCGTGAGCGAGCAGCCACTCGTTGGTGCGCTCCGAGTACACGGTCGGCACGGTGTAGAAATACGTCGATTGGCGTCCGCTACCGCTGTTGACTGTTACGTTGAGCTCGATACGGCAATCGTAGACGCTGTTGTAGTACGTCTCGTCAGTCACATACCAGACGAGGCCAATCTTAGCCTCGCGCATGTCGGGAAGTATGCAGGTGTTGTACAGCTCTGCGGCTTCTTCTGATGTGAGCTCCAGCGCCTGCTCCTCCTGTATGCCGTCCTCGCTTAAGGCGGGACGGAAGTACACAAAGGCTTCGGTTACGTTGGAGGGACGAAGCTGGCTCCAGGCCTCCTTGCGCGAGGCTATGCCCTCGTTGGAGTTCATAAGCTCTTCAAGCCCGGTAAGGGTGTCTGTGTCCGTGCCGGCTATGAAGTAGCGGCGCATCATTTCGCTGCCGTCGGCCATGCGGTACTGCAGATAGACGCTCACGCCGCTCCAGCCGCCGCGCTCGGCTTCCTCATTTGTTTTGCGTCCCTCTATTGCGTTTTCGTGCAGGCTGATGGCCGCCTCGATGTGCTCGGGCTCGTCGAACACGGCGGAGATACCAGAGGTGTCTACTGTGACGCTGCTGACTTTGGAGGGATCCGGCAGGTTTGTCTCATATCCAGTCGCGTCCAGCTCGCAGGACACTACAAAGACGCAGCAGAGCAGGCCGGTCAGGGCCCAGCCTATATAGCCCCGCCTGCTTCCGAACACGGCGAAGCTCTTGCTGAGCAGCATTTCGGCTCCAAAGTATCCGATGAAGGCGCCCGCCGCCATGCACGCGGAGTACACCAGGGCGGGACCGAGCCCGTCGCGCGGGGAATTGCCGAAGGGCAGGGTGTAGAGCATATTGCCCAGTATGAACGCGCAGGCCAGCGCGCAGACGTATTTGAAAACGGGTCTCACGGATGCGATTGCTACCACGTCGCCCGCGCTCTCAATATTGCGGCGCTTGTAAAGCGCCATTGAGGCTGGCAGCAGCATGGCGCCGAGCAGGCCGTAGAGCATCATCCAGCTCCAGCCTGCCAGGGTTACCTGGTCTGTGGCGCCGTATGTCGTGTAGACATTGCTTATCAGGTTGACGAGAGGAGAGAGCACATTGGCCCAGTTGGAGCCGGGGTTTACATAGCCGTAGCAGAACATGGACGGCACGATCAGCCCCATATCACCCAGGGCGGAGGCGACGACGTTGACGGCGATAAACAGCAGCGGCATTATCACAATGTGCCCTGTCAGCTGCGCGCAGAGGGCGGCCAGGCCGAAATAGCACAGGGTCAGCAGGGAGACGGCGCCAAGCCACTGCGCCAGCGCGCCGAGGCCGGAGGCGCCGAACAGCGCCTCCACAGCCAGAGATACGAGGAACACGAGCAGGTTTGCAGCCATAAGCGGCAGCAGACCCGCCGCTGCAAGGGACAGGAACATGGAGCCGCGGTCAACAGGCAGGGCGGCGAAGAAGCCGGCCGAGCGCTCGGAATAGAGGTGAGAGAACACGGCCATGGCAGCAGCACAGGCCGCCGCCGGGCAGAGCATGACGGCGGTGTTCGGTATGGAATTGAGCACGAGCGAGTTCGCGTCCGTGGCCGTCCAGCGCGTGAGCGTGTCGATTATGCTGACTGGCAGCACAAGCATCCAGATGAAGGCGTAGACCGCCCAGATGGGCCAGAAGCGCAGGACGCTCTTTGCGAAAATGCCGCGCTCAAAGTGCAATGTCGCGGACTTCACGTCCCTCACCTCCCAGCTCGTATATGAATATCTCCTCCAGCGTGAGGGGCACGGCGTCCACAAAGAGGGGGCCCTCGCGCTCTATGCGCTCCGTGACCGCCTCGGGCGAGCCCCGGACGATGAGGGTTTTAAGCTTGCCGGGGCCGGAGATGTGCATGACGTCCAGCCAGGCGGGAATCTCCCTGCCCTCGGGCATGACCAGCTGTATCTTACATATATTCTCCTGCAGCTCAGAGAGCTGACGCTCCAGCAGCATCCTGCCGTTGTGTATGAAGCCGACGTTGTCGCACACGTCCTCAAGCTCGCGCAGGTTGTGCGACGAGACGAGTACGCCAATACCGTGCTCAGCCACGTCGGAGAGCAGCAGAGACCAGACCTGACGGCGCATTACGGGGTCCAGGCCGTCGACCGGCTCGTCCAGTACAAGCAGCTCAGGCCGCATGGAGAGGGCCAGCCAGAAGGCGGCCTGCTTCTTCATGCCTCGCGAAAAGCGCCTTATCGGCATCTTGCGGTCTATGGGGAAGGCTTCGGCCAAGCGTTCGAAGCGCTCGGCGTCGAAGCTCGGGAGCACGCTTTTGTAAAAGCGCATCATGTCGTTGACGTTGGCCTGCGGGAAGTAGAACACTTCGTCGGGGATGTAGGCCATGCGCGCCTTGACAGCGGTGTTTTCAAACACCGGCTCCCCGTCGGCAAGCACCTGCCCGCTGTCTGCGCGCAGTATGCCCGTTATGTGGCGTATGGCGGTTGTTTTGCCCGCTCCGTTCGGCCCTACCAGCCCGTAGACCGCGCCGGAGGGTATGTGCATGTCCAGTCCGTCCAGGGCCTGATGAGCGCCGAAGCACTTTTTTACCCCGATAAGTTCAATTATCATCGTGCGCCGCCCTCCCATCTATCCTGTCCTTGAGCTCCTCCGCCGTGAGTCCGAGGTAGGTCAGCTCCTCCACGGCGTCGTCAAAGGCGCGCAGCAGCTCGTCACGCCGCGCGGAGTCCACGCCCGCCATCTCGCGGGCAAAGCTGCCCTTGCCGGGCACGGAGACGATGTAGCCCTCGTGCTCAAGCTCGCGGTAGGCGCGCTGAATGGTGTTCGGGTTTATAACGAGCTGGCTGGCCAGCTCTCGCACGGAGGGCAGCTTCTCATCCGGCGGCAGCGCGCCGGACACTATGAGCCGCCGCAGCGAGTCCTTGACCTGCTCATAGATGGGACGCGAATCCCGGAAATTTATTGAAATCATCGCCTCACCCCGCAACCGTATTAGTCAACTTAATACAGTTAGGATACACCACCTGAAAGCAGTATGTCAAGCGATTGTATCAAAGTTGTATCATGTCGGCCCCAATTAGCAAAAAAGGAAGGCCCATCGGGCCTTCCTGTAAAGCTTTATCAGCGCGAGCGGCGGCGTGTGCGGTGGTCTGCGTACATCTTGTTGTCGGCCATGCGGCTGTCGGACTCCTGCATGAAGTGTTTGAGTTTGTCCTCGAAGCTGGCGTCGTTGGTCGGGCCATTTGCATGCGGCACGCTCTGCCTGTTGTAGTAGGGGCCGCTGTGGCTGCTGCGCGGCTGGCTGTTGCTGTACTGCCTGGGAGCGCGGCTCGGCCTGGCGTTCTGCGTTTCCGGGATCTCAGCCTTCTTCATGGAGAGGTTTATCTTCCCGTCGTCGGCTATGCCGATAATTTTGACCTTTACGGTCTGTCCGTCCTGGACGTAGTCGTGTACGTCGTTTACGAATGTGTTGGCGATCTCGGATATGTGGACGAGTCCGCTTTTGCCGTCGGGCAGGGCTACAAAAGCCCCAAATTTGGTAATGCCGGTTACCTTGCCTTCGAGTACCATTCCCACCTGCAGCTGCATGTTTTTTCTTTATCCCCCTGTATGATATTGCTGTGAGTCTATCTCGTCAGGGTATACGAGGCCGAGCCTCTCCCTGGCAAGTCCTTCAATGACGGATGCCCTGTCAGCCCGGCCTTCGCGCAAAAGCTCCTCAAGCCCGGCGTTTTCCCTCCTCAACTCCGAGGCCCGTTCACTCAGCGCGTCCCTTGTCCGACTGTATCTCTCTATCTCCGCCCCGGCGGCGGCCAGACCGGCCAGAGCGTACAGAGACAGGGCGGCCGCGGCCAGAAGAGTAATCATACCTGCCCTTCCGTGCTTCACGGCGCTTGCTCCCTTCGTATTTTCCCGGCCGCCGTTTGGCCCGCCGGTTGCTTAACATTTTAAACCCACAGCGGACTTTTGAAAAGATACTTTTTTCAATTTTTTTGATTTTCCTGATTATGCTCAATTTATCAGCCGCTTTGCTGAGCACCTTGCCCAAATTATTAACAAGTTTATATAAAAACAGACAAATCGGGCGAGACAGCGTGAGCAGATAAGCAGCCAATCCGGCGCCCAGGCAGCAGAGCATAAACCACCTCAGGCGGCCGTCGCCGGGGCCCAGGGCGAACACAAAGAGCGAAAAGCCTGCGGCTATGCAATAGAGCGCGTCCAGCGCCGCCCGGCTGGACTTGCGCGCAGCGCTGCGCCGGAGCGCCCGGACGAGGTCATAACCAAATCCAAGGAGCGCCCCGGACAGGAGCGAATACACCGCCTGGACGGCCTGTGCGGACAGAGAAAGCTCCATAGTTATCCAAACAGGCGGCTCCAGAACCCTCCGGCCGCAGGCTGGTCGGAATAGCTCAGGTCGTTGACCATGCCTTCCACAGATAGTTCCCCTGTGTCCAGGCTCAGCTTGCCGACGTGCAGCCCGGAGCCGGTGACCGTGAGCTCACCCAGCACGGTGCGCATGGAGATGCGCTCCTCGTCAAAGCTCAGCACTTCCTCAACGCCGGTTACCGTCAGGCGCGAGCGCTCATCCATAGTAATGCGCTGCGGCCTGGCCGGGGCCTTGGCCTTGTCCTCGTAACCCATGTCTCACCCTCCTTTATGAGACAATCATATGCCCGTCCGCAGGAAAAAATCAGCGCCGCCGGACAGTTTTTTGCGCGCGGCCCGGCGGCGTGAAGTTTTGAGCATGATTTCCAGGTATACTTAATGAGCAGGAAAAAATCCGGCGCGGAGTTTGGGAGCTTTTGCCGAAGCCCTTGACGCCGCGCAAATATGTGTTATGTTAACTATGAGGTGATTGACATGTGGAAGAAAACCGCTATGGTGGCGCTGGCCGTGCTGGCGCTGGCAGCCGCGTATATCCGGCCGGTGTACTCCGTGACAGTCGGCTCTCGTCCACTTCAGGGTTCCTGGGACAAGCAGAGCCTGGACGAAGCCTCCGCAATGGCCGTGGCCGCAGCCGAGGAGGTGGCGCGCTCGGGAAGCCAGGCGCCGGTGTACGAGACGAAGATGCATCTGTCGCTCTTACCGGCCAGCTCTGACGCGCCGGAGCTCGCCCGCGAGCTGCTATCGGGTTACGAGGGCGTGCAGCGGGCCTACAGGGTGAGTGTGGACGGCGTGGATATAGGCATAGCGGAGGACGCCACAGCCTTCGACGAGATTGTGCTGGCGTACATCGCACAGTACGCGCCCGTGGACTGCGTGAGCGCCGGGCTGGACAGCCAGGTGGAGCTCGAGGAGGTCTATATCCCGCAGGGCAGGGCCGATGACATCATGGATATATCGGCCAAGCTGCGCGGCGCGGCGCGCGTGAGCTATATCACGAGCGGGGGTGAGCGGGTGTACGCCTAAAATTCCGCCTCTCCGTCCGGCAGCAGGCAGCGCATGTCGTCAGGCAGCGGGGCCGTGACGCGGATATCCTCGCCGGTGAGCGGGTGGACGAGGCGCAGGGCGGCCGAGTGCAGGGCGGGCCGGGCTATATCGCGGCTGAGCCTGCCGTACAGCCGGTCGCCGAGCAGCGCGCAGCCTATCGAAGCCATATGTACCCTTATCTGATGCGTGCGCCCTGTCTCCGGCCTGAGCCGCACGAGGCAAAGCCCGTCCCAGGCGAGCTCCACCTTATAGTGCGTCAGGCTGGGAGCGCCGCCGGGGTCTGTGCAGAAGCGCTTTTCCTCTCCGACGCGGACGATGGGCGCGTCGATGATACCGCGCTCCTCCGGCGGCATGCCCACGCAGATGGCCAGATACTCGCGCCGGAAGAGCTCCGTGTGCAGCATCCTGCGCAGCCTGTCATGCATGTATCCGTTCTTGGCCGCGCACATCAGCCCGGTTGTGCCGCGGTCGAGACGGTTCACCGGGTGGAAGGGCGTGTTCGTGCCGAGATAGGCCGAGACCATGGAGCCAACCGTGGGCTCGCCCCGCTCGCTGCGGCCGTGTACGGCCATACCGGCAGGCTTGTTGATTATCAGGATGTCGTCGTCCTCCCAGACCACGTCCGGCCTGGGCCCGCTGGGTGAGAAGGCGCCGGGCTTGGCGTCGCCGACGTCCACGGCCAGCACATCACCCGCGTGCAGGATATCTATGGTCCTGGCGGGCGCGCCGTTTATGCGCACGGAGTCAGGCCGGTGTTTGAGCCTGGTCACCAGCCCTGCCGAGAGCCCGAGCTGCCCCTGGAGCACAGAGCGCACACGCTTGCCCTCGCCCTCGGGCGGTACGGCGTACTCTATCGTGCGTCCGCTCACAGCTCGCCGAGGGCCTCTTCATAGGCGCGCTTTGTCCTGCTGTCGAAGCAGACCATGCGCACGCGCTCAATTTCCGTATGCTCCCCGAGATAGTCAGCTATTGCAGAGAGCGCGACGCGCGCGGCCTTGTCCACGGGATAGCCGTAGACACCGGTGCTTATAGATGGGAAGTCGACGGTTTTGCAGCCGTACCGGCTCGCCAGCTCCAGGCACGAGCGGTAGCAGCCTGCGAGCTTCTCAGCTTCGCCGTGCGTGCCGCCGTGCCAGACGGGGCCCGGTGTGTGCAGGACGTACCTGGCCTTCAGGTTGTAGCCCTTTGTTATTTTCGCCTTTCCGGTCTCACAGCCGTGCAGGGTGCGGCACTCGGCGAGCAGCTGCGGCCCCGCAGCGCGGTGGATTGCGCCGTCCACGCCCCCGCCGCCCAGCAGCGAGGTGTTGGCCGCGTTGGCTATGGCATCGGCGTCGGAGCGGGTGATGTCGCCCTGTATTATCTCAATGCGTGTCTTGTCCATGCTGAAGCCTCCTTTTAGGCCATGATACCACGCCCTGGGCAAAAAGGAAACCCCGGAACGGTAATTCCGGGGTTTTACCTGTATAGAGCCGTACTTACTGGGCCTTGTTGGCGTTAATCTTCACGCCGGGACCCATGGTGGAAGCGGTGACGCAGCTCCTGATGTACTGGCCCTTGGCGGCAGCGGGCTTGGCGCGCACGATGGCTCCGATGAGGGTGTTGTAGTTCTCAACAAGCTTCTCGGCGCCGAAGCTGACCTTGCCGATGGGGCAGTGGATGATGTTGGTCTTGTCGAGGCGGTACTCAACCTTACCGGCCTTGGCCTCGCTGACGGCCTGGGCGATGTTCGGGGTGACGGTACCGGCCTTCGGGCTGGGCATCAGGCCCTTGGGGCCGAGCAGCTTACCGAGACGGCCGACGACGCCCATCATGTCGGGGCTGGCGATAACGGTGTCAAACTCGAACCAGTTCTCCTGCTGGATCTTCTGGACGAGCTCCTGGCCGCCGGCGTAATCGGCGCCGGCCGCCTTGGCCTCTTCCTCGCGCTCGGGCTTGCAGAAAACGAGCACACGGACGGTCTTGCCGGTGCCGTTGGGCAGGACGACGGCGCCGCGGACCTGCTGGTCGGCGTGGCGGGAGTCGACGCCGAGCTTGACGTGCAGCTCGACGGTCTCGTCGAACTTGGCGCGGCTGGCCTTGCAGACGAGCTCAAAGGCCTCCTGCGGGTCGTACTGAGTCTGCCTATCTATGAGCTTCTCGCTCTCTTTATAATTCTTACCTCTGAACAATTTGATTTCCTCCTAAAAATGTGGTTCGTCGGAGTTGTTGAGCCTTAGCGGCCCACTTGTCCTCCCACGTTAGGGGCTTAAGCTCAGTCGCCCACCAGGACGCCCATGCTGCGGCAGGTGCCGGCAATCATGCTCATGGCGCTCTCAACGCTGGTGCAGTTGAGGTCGGGCATCTTCTGCTCGGCTATCTTGCGAAGATCCTCTTTGCTGATGGTGGCAACCTTGTCGCGCTGGGGCACACCGGAGGCCTTGTCGATGCCGCAGGCCTTCTTTATGAGCAGGGCCGCGGGCGGGGTCTTGGTGATGAAGGTGAAGCT
The DNA here is from genome assembly GCA_900544765.1 of uncultured Eubacteriales bacterium. GTDB lineage: Bacteria > Bacillota > Clostridia > Oscillospirales > Oscillospiraceae > Scatomorpha > Scatomorpha gallistercoris. The sequence continues at coordinate 142,794 of UQWI01000004.1, forward strand.
GCGGTCGGAGTACACGGTGATGACGACAGGGATCATCATGCCCATGTCGCCCTTGGTGCGCTCGTTAAAATCCTTGGTGAACTGACCGATGTTCACGCCGTACTGACCCAGAGCGGGGCCGACGGGGGGCGCCGGAGTGGCCTTGCCGGCCGGCACCTGGAAACGGATATATCCAACGACTTTCTGTGCCAAGTCAAAGCACCTCTTTCATAATATTTAAGCGGGGGAGGGCGAAGCGGTCAATCCTTGACCGGCTCCACCTGGTCGAGCTCCAAATCGACCGGAGTTTCGCGGCCGAACATGGAGACGACAACGCGCACGCGGTCTTTCTCCGGCTCGAGCTCCTCGACCGTGCCGAGGAAGCCGTCCAGCGGGCCGTCGATGACCTTGACCGTGTCCCCGACCTCGAAGCCGACGACAATCTCGTGCCTTTCGACGCCGAGGTCGTAAATCTCCTGCTCGGTGAGGGGGATGGCCTTGTTGGACGCGCCGACAAAGCCGGTCGCGCCGCGCACGTTGCGGACAAGATGCCAGCTCTCGTCCGTCATAATCATCTTGATGAGGACGTATCCGGGGAACACCTTGCGCTCATAGGTCTTTTCACCATTGTCGGTGTGCTCGGTAACGGTCTCCATCGGAATGTTGACCTCCTGGATGAGGTCGGTCATTTTGCGGTTCTCCGCCGCCTTCATTACAGCGGCGGCAACGGCGTTTTCATATCCCGAGTATGTGTGGACCACATACCATTTCGCCTCGTCAGCCATCGCGCTTACACCAGGTCGATGAGGGTCTGGACTCCGAGGGAGGCCAGAGTGTCAAAGAGCCAGAGAGCCACGGCGGCCACGGCCATCATAGCCAGCGCCACGCCGGTGTTGGTGGCCACCTGCTTGCCGGTGGGCCAAACGACCTTCTTGACTTCGCTCCTGAACTCGCGGAACCATTTGCCCACGCGCTTGGAGAAGGGAAGCTTCTCGTCGGTCTTCTTAACGGCGCTGGTAGAGGTCTTGGCGGGGGCGGAACTCTTGTTTGCTTCTGCCATTAGACTGAAAACTCCTTTCGCGCCTTACTTAGTCTCGTTGTGGACCGTGTACTTGCGGCAGCGGGGGCAGTACTTCTTCATCTCAAGACGGTCAGGCGTGTTCTTCTTGTTCTTGACCGTGAAGTAGTTGCGCTCCTTGCATTCGCTGCACCTGAGTATAACTTTTACTCTTGCGCCAACAGCCATTTGTTCGGCACCTCCTTGTAGTATTGGCCGCGTTTCGGCGGCCTTGTTGCCTCCCTGATGGGACCGGGACAGCCTGTCCGGGCAAAAAATTGCGCACGAAAACAGCCCGTCCGGCCGACAGGTAAAATTAGTATAGCACCGGCGAGGCGATAGGTCAATCATTATTTTTTGTCAGGACAGGTATTTTTTCGAGCCGGGCGGGACAAAAAGTTTGAGTTAGTTCATTTTGACTTAACACGCAGTTCATAAGTGCCAGGTATATTGTAGATGCTGACAGGGAAGTCAGTAAGAACGCGGTCACCGGGGGTGCCACGCGCGCCGTGCGCGAGGGGTCAGAGACCCGCGCTGCCAGAGGCGCTGCGCCCTGGAGACCTGCCTGATAAGCTTAAGCAACACGGCTACTGCCCGCCGGGAAGGCTTGCCCTTCCGAAGAGGCAGACCAAAGACAACGCCATACGGCGATTATATAAAAAGAGGACGGCTGAAACCGTCCTCTTTTCGCGTCCGGATAATTCTTCTTCCAAACTCGGCGCCGTGATGGTATAATCACGGCGTAAACGGAGGTGCCGCATGGATTATCAATCGGCTTTGAAATACATAGAGGGCGTGTCATGGCTGGGCTCGCGTCCGGGCCTGGAGCGCATAGGCGAGCTGCTTGAACGCCTTGGGCGCCCGCAGGACGCCCTGCGCTTCGTACATGTCGCCGGGACGAACGGAAAGGGCAGCGTCTGCGCCATGCTGCGCTCCGTCCTGAGCGCGGCGGGATACCGCACCGGGCTGTACATATCTCCGCATCTCGCGCGCATGAACGAGCGCATGAGCATTGACGGCGCGGACATATCCGACGATGAATTCGCCGTGAGCACACAGGAGCTCGCCGCGGCCGCGCGCGGCATGGCCGAGCCCTGCACTCAGTTTGAGCTCACGACCGCGCTGGCCCTGTACTGGTTCGCCAAGAAGCGCTGCGACATCGTGGTCCTGGAAACCGGTCTCGGCGGCAGGCTCGACGCGACTAACGCCATCGGTGTGCCGGACTGCGCCGTCATCACTAATATCGGCCTCGACCACACCGCCGTACTGGGCGGCACGCTCGAGCTCATTGCCGCCGAGAAGGCGGGCATATTCAAGGGTGGGCGCGCCGCCGCCTACGACCTGCCGGAGAACGTCAAGGCCGTTCTGCGGGGGAAGGCCCGGGCTGCCGGCACGGATTTGCGTTTCGCTGATTTCTCACGGCTCGAGCGGCTTTCCGACGGGCTGGACGGGCAGCAATTCAGGTACCGGGGCGAGGAGTACGCCATCCGGCTGCTGGGCGCGCACCAGCTCGCCAACGCGGCGGCCGCGCTTGAGGCGATAGGCCAGCTGCGCCGTGGCGGCTGGGAAATATCCGGAGAGGCGGTGCGCAATGGCCTGGCCTCGGCCTCGTGGCCCGCACGGTTTGAGCGTGTGCTCACCGGGCCGGACTTCGTCATCGACGGCGGGCATAACCCTCAGTGCCTGACGGCCACGGCCGAGGCGCTGCGTAGATATTATCCGGATACGCGCCGCGTACTGCTCTTCGGCGCGCTTGCCGACAAGGACTGGCAGGACATGGCGCGGCTGCTCATCCCCGTTGCGGACGAGTTCGTCTGCGCCACTCCGGAGAGTGAGCGCGCGCTGGACGCGGTTACGCTCGCAGAGTTCCTGCGCGGTGAGGGCTGCCGGGCCGAGGCGTATGACACAATCGAGGCCGCGGCCGACGCCGCGTACAGGCGCGCCGCGCCGGACGGCATGGCCTGCTGCGTCGGCTCGCTGTATATGGCGGGCGCGGCGCGCTCTTATCTGTTGGGAAGGGGGAAGCAGGAGTGAGAATTATGGCTCTCGACTACGGCGACGCGCGCACGGGCGTTGCGATATCCGACGAGCGCGGCATACTCTGCGGCGAGACGCTGGTGATTGCCGAGTGGAATGAAGAGAGGCTTGTCAACCGCATCGCAGCTCTGGCGGCGGACAAGGGCTGTGCGCTGGTGCTGCTCGGCCTGCCGCTGAACATGGACGGCAGCGAGGGCGCGCGCGCGGCAAAGTGCCGGGCCCTGGCGGATTTGCTCACAGCCGCCGGCGCGCCGGAGGTGCTGCTGAGAGACGAGCGGCGCACGAGCGTTGAGGCGCACAACATACTGCGCGCCAACGGCAAGCGCGAGAAAAAACACCGCCAGAGCGTTGACGCCGTTGCCGCCCAGCTGATACTTGAGACCTATCTCGGCAGCGCGGACAACGCGCGCCGGCAGGGCAGGGAATAGGCATATGCAAACGCCCCGTTCACGATGAACGGGGCGTTTGCTTTCATTCGTCTGCAATGTATGCGATTTGGCCGGTACAGCAGATTTCCACGGCGAGCTCACGGCATTCGCCGCCGACGTCCGCGTAGCCGCAAAAGCGCGCGCGGTCAAGGCCGAAGTGCTCGTCCATGACGTCGAGGCGCAGCTCCGGGCAGCGCTCGAGCAGCTCTGAAAGCGGGAGCTTTTCGCCGCAGAAGGTCCCAAAATTGCCGCGAGGAGAGAGAATGTACGCATAGCTCTCGCTCCACTTTACGGCGCGGAAAACAACGCGTCCGGAGCTCGTCATGTACGGCGGCTCCGGAGACTGCATGCCGTACTCGGTGATGAGGGTGAGCGCATCCCCGCTCGCGGAAAAGCGCACGGGCATGTCATGCAGGGAGTAGGGAGGCCCGGTAAAGGCGTAACGTTTTTCCATTGCGTCCTCCAAATCTTTTTTTGCCCTCGCGGCGGCCTGGAGTGGCGGGATTACTTTTTCAGCTCAGGGATGTCTATCTCGGCCGGGTCGTCGGGGGACTCGACAAGCTCCCAAATGTCGCCGTTGGTGGCGAGGTCGCCGATGACGGAGAGGGGCTGCTTCATATAGCGGGCGTGGCCGGTGGCCGCAACTGTTCCGTCGGGCAGGATTATCTCGCCCTCGCCGTCGAAGATGAGGCGGGTGTTGCGCGTGACACGCCCGGTTACTATGAGCGGTACGTTGTAGGGAACGGGGTGGCGGTAGCGCACATTGATATCTGCGGTGACGGCCCAGGTGTCCGGCTCGCTTACATTTATGGCGCGGCCCATCGTCTCGTCGAGCATGGCGCATATGACGCCGCCGTGTACGCGTCCGGGGTAGCTCTGGTGCTTGAAGTCAGCGGTTATAAGCGCGGCAATGGTGCCGTCCTCGAGTTCGTAAAAGTTGGAGTGAAGGCCCCAGTCGTTGTTTATTCCGCAGACAAAGCAGTTGCCGGAGCTGTTGTGCTTGCGCACGGCTTTCTTTTTCACGTCTATCCCTCCTACATGACAGGAGGGGGAACCCCTGAGGGTTCCCCCGTATCCCGCGTTTGCGGATGTCAATCAGTCTCGTCAGGTCTTGGCGAACCAGTTGATGAAGCCGTTTATGCTCAGCGTGTACTGGGACACGAGCTCGGACTCCCAGGCGTCGTAGTCGGGCTGGCGAAGGCCCTCGGGAGCGCCGGTGGAGCTCAGGCCGAACTGGGCCAGGCAGTCATGGTAAGTGTAGTCGTCTGTGCCGACGAAGTAGACCAGATGATAGCCGGTGTAGTTGGTGGACTCAACGAAAATTATCTCGTTGTCGCCGGGCTGGCGGGAGCTGTCGAAAATCCAGTCGTTTATCGGGTCGACCATCTGGTTCATGGAGACGTGCTCATAGAGGCCGCCGGTGCTGGCGTAGGCGCTGGAGCCATTGGAGCCGGTGTCGTCGCTGTGAGTGTTGGCCAGGTTGGAGAAGGCGTCCTCGGTTTCGCCGGCCTCGACCCACTGGTCGTAGATGCTGTTGATTTCATCCTCGGCGGCCTGAAGCTCCTCTTCGGAGAATTCTCCGTCCTCATCCTCGTCAACGGCCTGAATCAGTATGTGGCGGAAGGAGACGCCGTTGTAGTCGGTGTTGTCGCTGCGGGAGTGGAAGACCACGACGTAGTAGCCGCTGCCGTCGACTTCGATGACGCCCACGTCGCCCTCGGCGCGGTCGGCGCTCAGCACCCACTCGGAGAAGGTGTCGGCAAAGGTGCTGCTGATGTTGTAGCCAAAGACGTTGCTGAGCTCGTTTATCTCGGCGCCCTCGACCTCATCGGCGACGGTTTCGGCAAAGTCCGCGCCGCCCTCGACGGCCGCGGCGATGCGGTCGGCAATCTCCTTGGCGTCGGCCATGGTGGCGTCGGTGACCTCCTCATTGGTCTCCTCCTCGCCGTCCTCGTTGGTCGTGGTGACCTCCTCGCGCTCAGCGGAGACCAGGTAGTAGTCGAGGGTCAGCGCGTCAAAGGCGTCGGCGTTCTCGTCGTAGTAGGCGTTGAGCTCATCGGAGGTGTACTCAAAACTGTCGAATACATCCTGGGAGTAGTCCTCGGCGATGTACGCACGGGAGAGCAGGTTGCGGACAAGCTCGCTGTCCACGCCCTTGCCGTAGGTGGCGGCCAGATAGCCGTCGGCCCCGCGCAGATTGTAGTTCTCCGCCAGGGTGGCATAGGTGTCCATGGCGTCGTTAATAGCCTGGGAATCCTCCTCGGAGAGGGTGTAGCCCTCGTTGGTGGCGGCGTCGTACAGGGCGGTCACCTGGACCATGTTTTCCAGGGCGGTCTCACGGAAATAGTCGTCCCAGGTGAAGGTCTCGGGCGCGTTGTCGCCGGATAGGGAGTCGGGCATGGTCACGTTCAGGGCGGTGAGCATGCCGGTGTTGACCTCCTGCTCATCGAGGGCGTTGTTCGTGTCGAGCCCGATGAAGGAGAGATAGCTCTGGTACTGGTAGGTGAAGTTGTTGTAAGCGGTGTTGTAGTAGTACTGGTACTCCGCGTTGGTGAACTTGTAGTCGCCGATGGTCATGGCAGTGGTGCCGGTGTACAGCAGGTTCGTGTTCAGCAGCACTATCAGCACGACAAACACCGCTATGATAACGCCGACTATAGTCCATGTCCGGCGTTCCTTCTTGGCCTTCTTCTCGGCCTCGCGTTCCGCCAGAGTCTTCGGACTGGTCCCCGCTTCACGTTCGGCCTGACGCCGCTTCTTGTCCTGTGATGCGCTCATGCGTGTTTCATCCTTTTCTGTGGGGCGCGTGCCTGGAAGGCTTCCGGGCGTATACGGTCCCCGTTTTGTATTTTCGCTTGTATAGCCTTGGTATTATAACGCAAAGACGCGCCTGTTTCAAGGCATAAATGTAAATTAAACTTTTCTGCCGGGCACAGAGCTTGTGCCTGACCGCGTTTCATGGTAGAATATAGCTCACAAGCATGTGAGAATAGCTAATCTACCATCGAAAGCAGTGATATATTTGCCAATGGAAAACATGCGCCTCGCCGTTTTGATTGACGGCGACAACGCGCCGCGCGACTGCCTCAAGGGCATAATGGAGGAGATCGCAATCTACGGCACGCCCATGATAAAGCGCATATACGGCGACTGGGCCAGCCACGGCCTGAGCTCGTGGAAGACGACTTTGCTTGAAAACGCCGTCACGCCCAAGCAGCAGTTTGCATACACGACGGGTAAGAACGCCACGGACAGCGCCATGATAATCGACGCCATGGACATACTCTACACCGGCAAGACCGACGGTTACGTCCTCGTCAGCTCGGACAGCGACTTCACGCCGCTGGCCATCCGCCTGCGCGAGAGCGGCATGTACGTCATCGGCATCGGCGAGGAAAAGACGCCGAAGGCCTTTGTCCAGGCCTGCGACAAGTTCATCCGCGTAGAGGTCATCCGCGACAAATACAAGAAGCCCGCCAAATCCGCAGGCAAGAGCGCGGCCAAGAGCGCGTCCGCGCGCAAGAGCACGGCCAAGGCGGCGGACAAGCCGGAGAAGGCCCCGGCGGCCAGGACGACGGCGAAAAAGGCGACAGCCGCGCCTGCAGAGACCAAACCGCCCGTGCCGGAGGACATCATCAATCTCATCGCGGACTCGGTCGCGGATTTGGCGGACGACGACGGCTGGATAGACATGTCCAACCTCGGCAACCTCATTATAAAGAAGCAGCCGGACTTCGACCCTCGCACCTACGGCTTCGGCAAGCTCTCGAACATGCTCAAGAACCTGGACCGCTTCGAGCTCCAGGTGCGCGAGACCTCCGACCCCAACGTGCGTCCCATGTATGTCCGCGACGTCGAGGCGTAAGACAATTGAAAGCCCCTGTTTGCAGAAAACAGGGGCTTTTTCGCACATTCCTGAAACCAAAGCGCATTTTGCACCGACTATATAAGTGAAAGCGGCCGCTTGGAAAGAGGTGATGCGCATGGATGAGAACACCGCGCTCGGGCTGTTGTGCTCGGGCGACGAAGCCGCGCTGGGCTGGTTTATAGACCGCTACACCGGCTACGTCACGACGATAATCAGAAATATGCTCCTGCCGCGCCTGCCGGAGACCGACGTGGACGAGGCCGTCGCAGATGTGTTCATCGCTCTGTGGAAGAACGCCGGACGCATACGGCCCGGCGGGGCGCGCGCCTACCTGGCCGGAGTGGCCCGGAACAAGGCGCGAGACGCCCTGCGCGCAGCCCGCGCCGAGCTGCCGCTTGAGGACGACGCGCTGAGCATACCGGTGTCGGGACCGGACGAGGCCCTGACCGAGAGCGAGCTGCACGAGCGCACGCGCCGGGCGGTGGACGCCATGGAAGAGCCCGACCGGGAGATATTCCTGCGACATTACTTCTACTGCCAGGGCGTGGCGGAGATTGCGCTGGCCCTGGACATGAACACCAACACCGTCAAGACCCGCCTCCGGCGCGGCCGGGAAAAGCTGCGCGAGGTGCTGACGAAGGGGGAAGCATAGCATGGACATAAAGATTTCCGACCTCCTTACAGCTGCGGGCGTGACCGGCCTGCCCGGCCGGGCCGAAGGCAGCCCGGAGCGCGTGCGCGAGGCGGTCACGGCCAGGCTCAAGGAGGAAAAGATGAATACAAAGAAACGGCCGAGCAGGCTCCTGCGCACGGTTCTCATAGCCGCAGCCGTCGCCGCCGCGCTGGCAGTGGCGGGAATAGCGTACAACATGAACTTCGGAGAGATGTCTGTCGGCAAGGAGCAGGAGAGCGTTTACCGTGCGGAGCCTCGGGACGTGATAGAGATTCCGCCGGCGGATTCGCCGGTCAGCCGGGCATTTGAGGAGCTCGACGACTTCAGGCGGGAGGTACAGTCAAAGCAGCCTGTCGGCTCGATAACGCAGGAAGAGCTCGAGCAGATTATGGCGGACAACGAGCGCATACGGCAGAAGTATTTTGAACTTGCCGGGGAATATGGGCTGAAGCCGGGCAGAGAGGCGACCAGTGTTGATTCGGTTCAGGAGCTGGGCCGGAGCATTCACAACTCCCACATACTGCCGTCGGACGACCCGAGGGCGACCATAGCCTACGGGGCATACACGGATATAGGCACTATAGAATACATCGGCGGATTCACGCTCCCCGGCGGCGGTGTGGCGGACTACGGAATCGGTACGGCGACCAAGGGCACGATGTCCAGGCTCGGTACGGCGGTTTATCTCGACGAGCTGGAGGAGTGGGACTACACGACGGCAGACGGCACTAATGTCCTGCTTGGCATAGCCGAGAGAAAAAGTCTGCTGTACGTTGAGCTTGAGCACTGTTACGTCCTCGCTGTGATTCGCGCCGGGTACGAGGGCGCGGACAGCGAAAGCGTTATATCCGAGTTCGACTGGAACCGGGGCGCCCACACGGCCATAACCCGCGACGACATCGAATACTTCGCGGACAACATAGACTTCGCAGCCATCGACGCCATTGCCGAGGCAGGACAGAAGTAAAAACGCATCCCCGCCCTTATGGGCGGGGATTTTTTGAAATTTCCGCCGGGGTGAAACCTTTTTGCGGTTTTATGCGTTATGATAAGTAGAAAGGCAAAGAGAAGGGCGGTGACGCGTGTGGACGAAAGAGCGATGCTTGCGGCGCTGAAGGACGGCGACGAGGGCGCGCTGGGCTGGTTCATGGAGCGCTACGCGGGGTATGCGTACGCTATAATCGAGCGCATGCTTCTGCCGGGCCTGCCGCGCTCGGACGCGGAAGAGGCACTGGCCGACGTCTTTATCTCGCTCTGGCGCAGCGCAAAGCAGGTGCCGGAGGGCGCGGTGCGCCCTTACATCGCGGCGATGGCCCGCAACCGCGCGCGTGACGCGCTGCGCGCCAGGCACGCGGAGCTGCCGCTGGAGGAAGCGGAGCTGGAGATACCGGGGCGTTCGCCGGAGCAGGCGCTGACCGAGAGCGAGACGCGGGAGCGGACGCGCCGGGCGGTGGACGCCATGGGAGAGCCCGACCGGGAGATATTCCTGCGGCACTACTATTACTTCCAGAGCGTGGCGGACATAGCTCTCGCGCTGGACATGAATGTGAACACCGTAAAGACGCGGCTGCGCCGGGGCCGCGAGCGGCTGCGAAATGAGCTTGCGAGGGAGGAGACAACATGAAATACTACATCCCGGACCTCCTGGACGCGTTCCCGCCCGACGCTAAAGAGGTCTCTGCGCCGGACATGGACAAACTCCGCGAGGACGTGGCGAAAAGGCTTGCGGCGGAGCGCCCGGCCCAAAAGCGCCCGCGGCGCTTCGGCAAGACGCTGCTCATAGCGGCGGCGGCAGCCGCGCTGCTGAGCGTGACCGCGCTGGCGGCAGCCTTCGGTGGCTTCGACTGGCTGCGCGACGAGGTGGGACCCGAGTTCATCGACGCCGTCGAGCCGGTAGAGCAGAGCGTGACGGACGAGGGCATACGCTTCAGCGTCATCGCCGCGCAGAAATTTGAGGACACCGCACTCGTGTACTTCTCTATGACCGACGTCAACGGGCTGGGACGCATAACCGAAGAAAGCTCGCTCGTGCTGTCGGGGAATTTCATAAACAACAACGTCAGCCTGGTCTATTACGACGCAGACAAGCAGACGGCGGTATATGAGGGGCGGTTCGGGACGTTTGAAAGCATCGGCGTCACCGCGATATTCAACAACCAATACATGATTGAGCCCACGCAGATAGACGCGAACCTGCTGGACAAATACCTAAACGGAGAGCGCATAGGAGAATCGGAGTTCACAAATTTCCAGACCACACCGGACGAGTGGCTTACGCCAGGCTATGTCGCGGACATACCCGGCATGGACGGCGCATACGTCTCCGCTATAGGCGACAACGGCAGGCTGCTGGCGGTTCAGTATTGCACACCCATAGGCTACGACGGAGGAGCGTCAATTGACTACAGCACGGTGCTGGATTTATTCCTCATGGATGCGGATGGCAACCACATACAGCCGTACCTACCGTTCTATGTATCGAACCCTCACTTGGTAGAGGGAATGTGGACAGTAGAGCGGTATTTCAAGGTGGATGCTGAAACGCTCGCCGGGTGTACGCTCTGGTTCGAGGGCAGCACCTGCGAGACCGTCGTAGACGGGGACTGGACAATAGATGTAGACTACCCGAACGCGGAGGGGCTGTGCCGCGTGACGGCGGATGTGGAGTACGCAGGTGAAACGTTCGCGGACACCGAAATAATCATAAGCCCCATCGGGGCGACGGTGAAGTATACACCCGACGCATGGAGCACGCCGCGTGAGCTCACAGTTGTGACTGACACGGATGAAATCCTGCTCTGGAAACGGTCAGACGGATTTTTCATGTCCCCCGTCATCATCGACCCCGCCGCCGTCACGGAGATACGCATCGGCGACACGGTGATAGAGCTAAACTAATCTGAACGCAAAAATCCCCCGGCGGAGCCGGGGGATTTCGTTTTTTTATCAGGTGAACAGGGAAACTATCTTGTCCCAGAGCTGGGCGAAGAAGCCCTGCGGCTCTTCGGCTGGCTGGTCTTCAACCGGTTCCTCGGGCGCGGAGATGCCGTCCGTGGAGATTACGAACTGCACGCTCGCGGTGTCCGTGTTGCGGTCGTCGAGGAAGCTGACAACTTCGCTCGAGCCGTCGGAGCTCTCGCCGTCCTCGCTTTCGGCGTCGTCGTCGCCGGTGCCGAGGAACTCGTCGAGCAGGTCGGGGATGCCCTGGGTCTGGCTGTTCAGGGCGTACATGCCGGAGGTGTAGGTGTCCATGCCCTCGCTGAGCTGGCTCACGCCGTCCGTGTAGGCCTTGAGGCCGTCGTTGAACTGCTCGTAATTGACGGCTAGCTCGGTCATGCCGGTCTGCAGCTCGGTGATGGCGGAGGTGTCGAAGTCCGTCATGTCCTCCAGACCGGAGGAAATCTGGATGGCTATAGACATCATCTGGTCGCTCATCTGAATCATGCCTGCGGAAACTTCGTCGAGTTTGCCGTTGAGCATGTCGAGGGTGTTGGCCGCAGTAGTCAAACCGTTAATGAGCTCGTTTATAGCATCCATATAACCGACGCCGCTGCCGGTGTCTCCGCCGTTACCGGAACCGGAAGTGCCGGTGCCTGAGCCACTCACAATGCCCATCAATAGTTCAGTTATTTCGCTGGCATAACTATTTGGTGCGCTTGGCGAAATGGAAGGAATAGTGGTATTTGGATTTTCTTTCACTACGGCGTTATAGCAGTCGCTATAACCAGCCGCATATGCTTCTAACATCATGCTATCCAAGCCGCTTATAATTTTCCCAACAAGGGCCATGTCTATGCCGCCGGTATCTCCGCCGCCTTCTTCTACGTCCCCGCCTTCATCGCCGCCGTCGCCGGTGTCGCCACCGCCGCCGGGGAGGCTGGGAAGGATTGCGTTTATCTTCTCAACGGCTTCATGGAGTCCGCTGGCTACTCCTTTGTATCCGGTGGAGAGCTGGGTAAGGCCGCTGCCCATTTCGGCCATGTATGCCGCTATGGTGCTCAGGCCGGCAGGCAGCTCGGCGAGCTGGTCCAGGCCGTCAGTCATGCTGCTCAAATCGTAGCCCTGCAGGCCGTCGGCTATCTGCTTGAGGGCGCTCTCTATCTGGTCGCTCGCGTCGGTGAGCGTGGGGCCGTTCTCGCCGAGGGTGGCCGCGCCGTCGTTGATGGTGGAGGCACCGCCGGTGAGCTGGGTGATGGCGCTCGAGAGCTGCTCGATGCCGCTTGTTATGGTGCTTATCTCGCCCATGTCCATGAGGCTGTCCATGCTGTAGGGCACGGCGGCTATGGTGAAGCCGCCCATGGTGAAGTCATGCACCTTGGCGGAGAAGCCGATGTCGCCCTCGCCGCCGGGCAGGACCACGAAGGTTATCTGCTTGTCGCTGCCCGCGTTGGCGACGGTGCCGTTGCGCGAGGTTATGTCCTCGCAGAGCTCGGCGTCGAGCGTTACGGATATCTGCAGCATGTAGTTCTCGGTGAAGTAGGGGTCGAAGCCGCTGTTGGTGGCGGTATGTATGCTGACCTCGAGGTCGCCGCTCTTGCCGCCGAGCTCGCCGGGCTCTATCTCCTGCCCGTCGAGGGTGTAGGTGATGTCAATGTCCCAGGGCATCTTCGCGCTGCGCAGGGTACCCTGATAGTAGTAGCGGCCCGCGGGCGCGGTGAGGCTGACAACGCCGCCGCGGTACTCAATCGGGCTCGTGTCCGTGAGGTTGGACACGGCGGTGTAGCGGCCGTAGTGCTCCACGGTGCCCTCCTCGTCGAGGGTCAGGGCGACTATGGCGTAGGCGTCCTGCGGGTCGCCGGAGGCGTCGAGACGCGCGTATATGACCTCTTCCGGGCCGTTCGCGGCGGAGCCGCTGTCCGGCGCGGGCGAAGCGCTGGGCGAGGGGGAGGCCTCGTCGGCCCAGGCGAAGGTGCCGAGGCACATGGCAAGGCAAAGTATTATGGACAGCAGTGCGGACAGTTTGCGTTTCATTTTGTCACAGCCTCCTTGTGGGTGTCATTCAGGAATCCCGCGCGCCAGGTGAGCTTCGCGGTCAGCGGGTCGAACAGAATAAGCAGCGCGGGCAGGGCCAGCATGACCATCGCCATGGATAGCACGGTGCCGCGGGCGAGCAGTATGCCAAGCTCCGCAACGACCTCGAGCGAGCTCTCAAGGCCCAGGCAGAGTCCTGCGGAAGTCAGGATGAGGCCGCTCGTGAGCACGCTCTCGAAGTTTGTGTTCAGCGTGGCCACGACCGCCTCGCGCTTGCCCATCGTGCGGCGGTTGGCCGTGTAGCCGCTGGTCATGAGTATGGCGTAGTCTATTGTGGCGCCGAGCTGCACCGTGTTTATGACCAGATAGCCGATATATACGATAGGCTCGCTGGAGAAGTACGGCACGGAGAGGTTTATCCATATGGCCGACTCGATGCAGAACAGCAGTATGAAGGGCAGCGTCACGCTCTTGAAGGTGACCAGCAGGGTGAGGAATATGAAGCCTATGGCGATGAGGTTTACAAGCGTGGAGTCCGCCGTGACGACGTCGCGCATGTCGTAGAGGTTGGCGCTCTGGCCGCAGAGCCAGCTCTCGCTGTAGTATTTGTCGGCTGCGGCGCGCACCTGCTCGACGACGGCGAAGGCCTCGTCGCCCTCCTCGCTGGTGTCCGTGTACATGATTATGCGTGCGTAGTTGTCGGAGTAGAACTGGCTGACTATGGCATCGTCCAGGAAGCCCTCAGGCACAACGCCGACTGTGCCGGCGTAGCTCAGCACACTGGTGACGTGGTCTATGTCCGCAAGCTCTGCGGCCAGCTCCGCCTCGGCGCCGGGGTCGCCGCGCGGCACGAGCAGGACGAGGGCGTTGCTCTCGCCGAACTCTGCGTTAATTGCCTCGGTGTCGCGGCCGTAGTCAATCTGCGGGTCGGGTACGCCGTTGCCGTAGAGGAAGTCGTTGCGGGACTGCGCCAGGTAGCAGGGGATTACGCATATCAGCACGAGGATGAGCGCCGGGATGCGCACCTTTACGAGGGCGCGGCCTATGCGTTTGCCGGGGTGTATTATCGGCTTGTGGGTAGTCTTGTCCAGCAGCTTGACGCAGGCCAGCGACAGGGCGGGGAAGAACACCATGACGGAGATATAGCTGAGTACGATGCCCTTGACCAGGTTGAGGCCCAAATCCGCGCCTATGCCGAAGCGCATGAACATCAGCGCCAGGAAGCCGAAGAGCGTCGTCGCGGCGCTTGCGGCTATGGACGAGAAGCTCTCGCGTATGGCCAGGCGCATAGCCTCTTCGCTGTCCTCCACTTCCTCGCGGTGACGGCCAAAGCTGTTCAGGAGGAAGATGGCGTAGTCAAGCGAAACGGCGAGCTGCATTATCGGGCTGACGCTCTGCGTGACGAAGCTTATCTCGCCGAAGATAACGTTCGTGCCCATATTTATAATGACGGCGATGCCTATGGCCGACAGGAAAAGCAGAGGGGAAATCCAGCTGGTGGTCGTGACTAGAAGTATCAGTATCGCCAGCGGCACCATGATTACGAGTATGCCAACGACCTCGCTCACGACGTGGCTCTGCATGCTGGCCGTGCTGGCGGCGTTGCCGCTGATGGCCCCGCCTTCGCCTATCACCTCGTAGATGGCGGCGACGGCCTCGCTCTCCATGCCGTCCTCTATGGTTACGTCGTAGAGCGCAATGCCGTCATGCCAGTATTGGTTTACGCTCGCCTCGTCCATAAATTCGATCGGCGTGGTCAAATCCTGCGTGTCGTCGAGCCACATGACGCCGGTCACGCCGGTACACGCGGCGATCTCCGCCTTCATTTCCACGGCGCCGGTCAGCGTGAGATCCTTGACCATGACGCGCGTGTTCGGCACGCCTGAGCCGAACTCCGAGTACATGAGATCCAGCGCTATCGTGCTCTCCGAGTCCTCGGGCAAATAGTCCGTTAGGTCGTAGTTGACGCTCACGCCGAGGATCAGCACGGCGGACACTATCGCCGCGACCAGGAATATGGAGATTACGAGTTTTTTGTGCCTCGTGATCCCCCGTGTAAACCTATCCATAGGCACTCCTCCGCTTCGGCGGCGCACACCCGCCGCCACAAAGATAATCAACGTGGTGTTGACTTACTTACGCTTTTATAGTATATTTTCATTTTGAAAACAAGGCAACAGTCAGTTTGACGGATTTTGAAAAATCTTAAACGCTTTTGTGGGCAAACGTATAATTAATCACAAAAATTTTACGATTTCGGGGGTGAGCGGATGCCCGGCAAAAAACTTGACGCGCGTGTGCGATACACCAAGATGATGATAAAAAACAGCATCATCGAGATAATGAAGGCAAAGCCGGTCGCAAAAATAACCGTGACCGAAATCTGCGAGCGCGCGGGCATAAACCGTGCCACCTTCTACGCGCACTACAGCGACCCCACCGACGTGCTGCAGAGCATAGAGAGCGAGCTCATAGACGACATATCCAACCGGACGCGGCCGGCAATCGCGGCTATGGGTACGGATTTGCGGGATTCGCTGATGGGCATAGTCGAATATATCAAGGAGAACGCCGACATCTGCCGCGTGCTGCTCTCCGGCTCCGTGGACACGAGCTTTCAAAATAAAGTCGTGGACATGGTGGAGAAGCAGTTCATAGAGCACTGGCGTTCCTTTTCGTCCACGAGCATGGAGGACGCGAAGTACATCTTTACGTTTATCGCCATAGGCAGCGTCGGCGTCATACGCAAATGGCTGGACGAGGACGCGCGCAAGCCGTCGGAGGAGATAGCCGAGATAATAATCAAGATATCGAGCGCCGGTTTCCTGAGTTTTAGCTGACGCGGCGGTTTAATATTGCGCCGTTCCGGGCAAGATAGCCTTAGAAAACAACGGGAGGCTACATATATGTCCGGAAAAAGTACACTGCGCAAATGGGAAATCTCCCTGCTGGTTGCGCTCAGCATAACGCTGCTCACCGGCTCATGGGCCGCCTCGGCAAGCGGACGGGTCTCAGGCCAGCTGGTGAGGCTGCATGTCATAGCCGACTCGGATGAGCCGGAGGAGCAGGCTGTAAAACTCGACGTGCGCGACGCGGTTTTGGCTTATCTGGAGCCGAAGCTCGCCTCGGCGTCGGACAGCCGCGAGGCCGGGGACATCATTGCCTCTGAGCTGGACGGCATAGCCGCCGCCGCAGAGGGCGCGGCGCAGGGCAGGCCGGTATCCGTCGGCTTCGGAGAAGAGTACTACCCCACGCGGGTCTACGAGAACTTTTCGCTCCCCGCCGGGAGGTATCAGTCCCTGCGCGTGACGCTGGGCGAGGGCGCCGGGCACAACTGGTGGTGCGTCGTGTTCCCGCCGCTGTGCCTCACCACGGCCGGGACGGAGGAGGCCTTTGAGGCCCTGGACGAGGGTACGCGCGAGATTATCAGCGACGACGGGGAGGGAGTGGTGTTCCGCTTCCGTATCCTGGAGCTTTGGGGAGAGCTGCTCGAAGCCCTGGGCTGTGATTGAGCAAAACGGGCAGGCCGGAGGGCCTGCCCGTTTGCTTTTGCGCTTGAGCGGGAACAAATTGCCGCCGTATTCGTCAAGCCCACAGACGGTTGCTGAGCTTGGCCATGGCGACGGCCTTCAGGAAGAAGTCGTAGACCGGCGCGATGCGTTCAAAATCGGCGGCGAGCCGGTGCGGCAGCTCCTCGGAGTAGAGCAAGTCGAGGGAATTTTCCTCGTGCGTAAGGCAGAAGCTCTTCTCGTCGAGCCATTCGCGCTCATTTTCCGGCGCGTCTGGGTGGCGCGTGCGCTTGTAGCGCTCGTCCTCGAGCGCGAACACATTCTGAGCCTCATACGCCGCGTATGCGGCGAGCCAGTCGGGGTCGCGGGACTTTATCAGGTCCCGGGCGCAGTCCATGGTGGCGGGGTCGGTCTGATACCAGCCGCAGCCCCAGCGCAGGCGCCGCGGCGAGAACTCGAACCAGAACCCGGGGTAGCCCTCATACTTGGCGCGGCGCAGGTTTATCCACAGCACGTCGCGGTAGAGCGGCAGCTCCGGGCCGCGGCGCGTGTCGCGCCAGAGCCGGGATATGCTCTTGCCCACGCGGGGGTCGATGACGAGCGCGGGGTCAATGCGGCTCATCTCCGGCGCAAGGGCTTGTACAAGCTCTGCGGTGGGTTCAACCACGAGCGAGAGGTATTCACTCCGGTGCTCGTGGAACCAGTCTCTCGAATTCATTACGCGATTGAGGGCCATGAAGTCCAATGTGGCTTCTGAAAAGGGCATTTTTTGTCGTCTCCTGTCGAAATTTCGCTGGTGATTATATCACATGCCGCCTTGAGAGGCAAGTTCACAAATATTTCTGGAAAACGCTCCATGTATGTGGTAAGATGTTACCTGCCTCAATACTTTTCTGGGAGGTCTGCAAATGCGCGCCTTTATGAAGCGGGTGGACCTGTTCTGTTATAAACACCCGCGCTTCGGCATCAACAACCTCATGCTTTACGTCGTCTTTGGCACGGCGGCGGTATGGCTGCTCAGCCTGATGGACGGCACAAACATGCTGATAAGCTACCTCGCGTTCGACGCGGCGGCAGTGCTGCGCGGCCAGGTTTGGAGGATAGTCACCTTTATTTTTATCCCGCAGAGCTACGGCGTAATCTCGCTGCTGCTCTTCCTTTACTTCTACTACTTCATCGGCTCCACGCTGGAGCGAGAGTGGGGACCGGGCCGCTTTACCATCTATTACGGCATGGGCATGCTGCTCACGGTGCTGTACGGTTTTATCGCCTATTTCGTAGACGGACGCCGTATCGGCATGAGCTCCACCTATATTAACCTCTCCATGTTCTTCGCATTTGCGACTATGTTCCCCGAGCAAAGGGTGCTGCTTTTTTACATCATCCCGATAAAGATGAAGTGGCTTGCCATCGTGGACGCGGCCTACTTCGTTTACGATATCGCGGTGAACATCGGCAGAGGCTATGGCATGATGAGCTTCCTGCCCCTTGTCGCGCTGCTCAACTTCTTCCTCTTCTGCGGAGACGACCTCTTCCACACCGTCATGCCGCGCGGACGCCAGCGCAGACAAAAGACGATAAATTTTCAGCGGGAAGTGCGCAAAATAAAGTATGAGCAGAAGCACTCGGGCTACACGCGCAAATGCGAGGTATGCGGACGCACGGACACCGACTATCCCGACCTCGAGTTCCGCTATTGCTCGAGGTGTGCGGGGGTACACTGCTTCTGCCAGGACCATATAAACAACCACGTCCACTTCACGGAATAATGCGGACATGGCCGGACATAGAAATTAAACCGGTGGTGTATTGAAAATGCCTTCAGGGAAAAAGAGAACAAACCGACAGAGCTATCGGAACGATTATTCCAGGGCGGGCCGCTCCCCGGCCGCAGCCGCGGCGCTGGGGCTGGTATTTATACTGCTCGTGCTCGTGCTGGTGTTCATAGTATACAAGTCGGCCACTTATGAGCCGGACTCGAATCCGGCCGACACGGGTTCCGGGCTCGTTGACCCGACGGGCGACGCCTCGCCGGCGCCGTCCGAAGCCGCGCCGGACGTCACGCCGGAGCCGACGCCGGAACCGACGCCGGAGCCGTTTGAACCGCATGCGGTGGACTCAACCCAGCCGGGAAACTACATCCTCTCGACCGCGATTCAGGTCGACGGGACCACCCTGGCCGACGGCGAGGATTATCAGGACGACACCGGTATATACATGGGCTACGGCAGCGAGTATTCCAGCCTCAACGGTGTGCCGACGTTCCGCGGCAACAATTTCAGGGACGGCGGGGCTTACGGGACGGCTCAGATGACGCAGAAGCAGTTCGGGAATTACTGGACGCATGCGACAGGCTCGCTCATGGACCCGATAGACGGCGCGTACTGGTCCGGCAACGGCTGGACCGGACAGCCGCTCATCGCCGAGTGGCCCTATGAGACGAGGCAGATAATGACCAGCATGCACGACTGGGCCAGGAACCAGGAGACGCTTGTCGAGGTCATCTACCCGTCCATGGACGGCTACATCTACTTCCTCGAGCTCGAGACAGGCAAGGAGACCCGTGACGCCATCTACATGGGCCTGACCTACAAGGGTACGGGCACCCTGGACCCGCGCGGATACCCGCTGCTGTATGTGGGCAGCGGCTACAACACCAGCGCCAGCCGCGTCTCCATTATCAGCCTCATTGACGGCAGCGTGCTCTATGAGTTCGGCGGGGCGAGCGAGGACTTCGAGCTGCGCACCTGGCCCATGTTCGACGCCGCGCCGCTGATAGACGCCGATACGGATAAGCTCATTTGGGCCGGCGAGAACGGTATCCTCTATATAATCACCCTCGGCACCGAGTACGACGAAGAGGCCGGTACGGTGAGCGTCAATCCCACGCGCACGGTGAAGTGGCGCTACCAGAGCTCGCGAAACGCCAGCAGCCGCTGGTACCTTGGCTTTGAGGCGTCCCCGGTCGTCTGGCAGGGCTACATTTTCATGCCGGATAACGCCGGATACTTAATGTGCCTCGACCTCAACACCCTGGAGCTGGTTTGGGTGCAGGATATACTCGACGACGCCAACTGCACGCCGGTGCTTTCAATAGAGGACGGACATCCATACCTCTACGTCTCCACAAGCTTCCACCTGGGCTGGCGCAGTTGGAATACTGCGGACGTGCCGGTCTGGAAAATTGACGCCGAGACCGGTGAGATAGTCTGGCAGGTGGACTACACCTGCTACAGCGAGAGCGGCCTGTCCGGAGGCAGCCAGGGCAGCATAGCGCTGGGGCAGGGCAGCCTGGAGGGCATCGTATACGTCTCCATGTCCCGCTATCCAAACTCCGGCGGCGGCACGCTTCTGGCCCTCGACGCAGACAGCGGCGAGGAGATATGGACGAAGAGCACGCAGGTTTACAGCTGGTCGACGCCTACGCTGGTATATGACCAGGATGGCAACGGCTATGTTGTCTACTGCACTCTCGGCGAGTACATGTACCTGCTTGACGGCAAAGACGGCACGGAATACGACGCGCTCAACTGCGGCGGCAAATTTGAAGCCAGCCCGGCCATATTCAACAACTGGATAGTCGTCGGCCACCGAAACGGCGCCATTTGGGGCGTCCAGCTGACATGACCCGATGAAAATTGCTCCGGCGCCGTGCTGCGCCGGGGCAATTCTGCGCGCAGGAGGGCGTCACAGCTTGACAATGCGCCTGTTATTATATAAAATGTGAGTTCAGCGAACACGGACTAAGGAAAAGGAGCTTATATATGGCTAAGGACAAGAAAGTCGAGAGCATAACAGATATGGATAAGGACTTCGCCCAGTGGTTCACCGACGTGTGTACCAAGGCGGAGCTCGTTGACTACTCCGGAGTGAAGGGGCTCTTCATCCTGCGGCCCTACGGCTACGCCATCTGGGAGAACATACAATCTGCGCTGGACAAGCGCTTCAAGGCCACCGGCCATGAGAACGTCAGCATGCCCATGCTCATACCCGAGAGCCTGCTGCAGAAGGAGAAGGACCACGTCGCCGGCTTCGCGCCCGAGTGCGCCTGGGTCACCGTCGGCGGCAGCGAGGAGCTGCCCGAGAGGCTGTGCATCCGCCCCACCAGCGAGACTCTCTTCTGCGAGCACTGGAGCCATATAGTCCACTCCTGGCGCGATTTGCCCTGCCTCTACAACCAGTGGTGCAGCGTGCTCCGCTGGGAAAAGACCACACGCCCCTTCCTGCGCGGGCGCGAGTTCCTCTGGCAGGAGGGACACACCATCCACGCCACCGCCGAAGAGGCCATAGCCGAGACGAAGCAGATGCTCGAGATATATGCCGACGTCTGCGAGAACGTCCTGGCCATGCCCGTGCTGCGCGGCGTCAAGACCGACAAGGAGAAGTTCGCCGGAGCCGAGGACACCTACACCATAGAGTGCATGATGCACGACCACAAGGCGCTCCAGTCCGGCACCAGCCACTACTTCGGCGACGGCTTCGCCAAGGCCTTCGGCATTTCCTTCTCCGACAGGGAGAACAAGCTCCGCGCCCCGTTTGAGACCAGCTGGGGCATGTCCACGCGCGTCATCGGCGGGCTTATTATGACCCACGGCGACAACAACGGCCTTGTGCTGCCTCCGCGCGTCGCGCCCACTCAGGTCATCGTCCTGCCCATAGCGGCGCACAAGCCCGGCGTCACCGAGGCCGCCCAGGCCGTGGTTGAGCGCCTCAAGGCCGCGGGTATCCGCGTCAAGGGCGACTTCTCCGACAATTCCCCCGGATGGAAGTTCGCCGAGTGGGAGATGAAGGGCGTGCCTGTCCGCCTCGAGCTCGGTCCCCGCGATATCGAGGCCAATGCCTGCGTCGCCGCCAGGCGCGACAACGGCGAGAAGGTCACGCTCAGCCTCGACGACCTCGAGGAGAGCGTCGCGGAGCTGCTCGAGAGCGTGCAGCAGGGCCTCTTCGACAAGGCCAGGCGCAACCTCGAGGAGCACACCTACACCGCTTCTACCGTCGACGAGGTGAAGGACGTCGTTGAAAACCGCGGCGGCGGCTTCGTCAAGACCATGTGGTGCGGCGACGAGGCCTGCGAGCTGAAGATGAAGGAGCTCGCCGGCGTCACCAGCCGCTGCATCCCCTTTGAGCAGGAGCACCTGGGAGAAACCTGCCCGGTCTGCGGCCGTGCGGCCAAGAAGATGATAGTCTGGGGCGTCGCGTATTGACGGCGTGAACAGCCAGCGGGAGGAAAGGGCGCCCTCGGGCGCCCTTCGCTTTTGGGAGGATGGAATATGGAACTGTTTGTGAAGAGCCTCAATGAGCTGAGCGCGGGCGAGCTCTATGCGCTGCTCAAGCTGCGGGTGGACGTGTTTGTCGTCGAGCAGAAATGCGCGTACCACGAGCTAGACGGGCTGGACGCGGACGCGCTGCACGTCTATTACACCGACAGCGGCGAGGTGGCCGCGTACCTGCGGGTACTGCCTCAGGGAGCCATGTTCGACGACGCCGTGGGAATAGGCCGCGTCATCGCGGCGAAGCGGGGCGTCGGCCTCGGAGCGAAGGTGCTCGGCGCCGGGATAGAGGCCGCGCGTGAGCGCTTCGGCGCGGAGCGCATACGTATTGAGGCGCAGAGTTATGCACAGGGCTTTTACGAGCGCGCGGGATTCAGGCGCTGCTCGGATGAGTTCGACGAGGACGGCATCCCGCATGTCGGTATGGTCCTTGAGCTCTGAATTCGGGCAAATATAGCTTGCAAATTCATTTATTAACAATTCCCGCCTTGACCTTGTCGGGCATACTATATATAATTACTCATAGCGCCTGAAACCGGCGCATGTGAGACCTTACCGTCACTTTTCGGAGGTGACCATCATAGACAGGCAGAAATATGTTGCCGAGCTGGGCAAGCTGCTCTCAGGCATGGCAAGGGCCGACCGCGAAGCTGTGCTTCGCGGAGTCAACGCGCGCTTTGATGAGGCCGGGGACGACGACGCGGTTATAGCCGCGTTGGGCAGCCCGACATTTGCCGCGGTCAGCGTGCTTCGCGGATATACCCCGCCGGAGAACCTCGATGAAGAGGACTACCCGGAGGAAGAAGAATACCAATATGCAGAACCGGCCGGAGCGCCCGCGCCGGACGAGGGTGTGAACGCCGCGCCGGAGGCCGCCTCAAGCGAGCCGGACGAGGCCTCGCCGGGACAGACTCCGCCGGAGGCTGAAGAAGCGCCCCTGGAGGCCGTAGCCGAAGAGCCCGCCGCCGGGGACGGGCCGGTGTACGGGCCCGCAGAGGACGCCGCAGAAGAGCCGGATATTCAGGCCGGGAGCGCGGCAGTGGAGCCTGCGGACGCCGAAAGTGCAGAGCCGGCTCAGCAGGCCGGGGAGAACGAGGCGTTTAACGCCGCGCCGGAGACAGAGTCCGGTGAGCCGGACGAGGCTTCGCCGGGACAGGTCCCGTCGGAGCCGGATGAGGCGCCCATAGAGGATGAAGCCGCTGCGGAAGAGCGGCAGATAACGGAAGAGTACGGCGGGGCTGTGCGCGAGACAGTGGACATAGGCTTCGACACAATCGAGGTGTATTCCGACGCCTCCTCGCAGCCGGAGCCGGATATGCCGGAACCGGAAGCCGTGGAATATGAGCCCGGGGTCGAGACTGAATTTGAGGAAGCTGCGGAGCCGGAGCTCCCGGAGGAGCAGGAAGCTTTTCGCGAGCCGGAGCCGGAACCGGAGATTGAATACAATCCCCCGATTGAGGCTGACAGGCCCAAGCTGCGCGGCGGGCGTGTCTTTGTCAGCGTACTGCTGGGCATTATACCCGGAATCCCGCTCGCCGTTGTGCTCATAGTCCTGGCCCTGGCCATACTGGCCGTGGGCGCGGCGCTCGTTTACGCGGGAGGCGTGTTTATCTCCTTCGCCTTCCTGGGCATGAGCGTGGTGGCGGATATACTGCTGACGGTGGGCTTCGGACTGATTGTCGCGGCTATAGGTCTGCCGGTGGTGTTTCTGGCTGTCTGGTTCTTCCTGCGCTGCGTCGTGGGACTGTACAGCCGCATGTTTGCAAAAGCCGGCGCGTGGTGCCGTGGGGAGGAGCGTGAAGCATGAGAAGAGCCTGGAGCATAGTGCGCACGGCAGCGCTGCTGGCCCTGGCGCTGGGCGTGATACTCTTCGCGCTGGCGCTCGTCATGGACGCCGACCTCGTGCGCATAGCCGACACGGTGTTTGCCAACTACGACTTGGCCAAGGTCATCGTCGCTGTGCGCGACGTCTGGCAGAGCGTACTTAACGTGTTTGGACTTTGATTTTCAGGGGGACCCCGCCGGGTCCCCCTTGCCATTACTGTGGAAGGCGGGTAAACGTATGCGTGAGAGGACGAAAAGAACGGAGATGCTGCTCGGCAGCGAAGCAATCGGCCGTCTGGGGGCGTCGCGGGTGGCCGTGATCGGCCTCGGCGGAGTGGGCTCGTGGTGCGCCGAGGCCCTCGCGCGCTCCGGCATAGGCCGCCTCGTGCTCATAGACTCCGACGCCGTAGCCGAGAGCAACATAAACCGGCAGCTCGGCGCGCTGTACTCCACGCTGGGCAGGCCGAAGGCCGAGGTGCTGGCGGAGCGGCTTCGTGACATCGCGCCCGACGCCGAAATTCTGCCGGTACAGGCGCTGTACAGCTCCGAAACCCGCGGCGAGGTGCTCCCGGAGGGGCTCGACTACATAGCCGACTGCATAGACCTCGTCAGCTGCAAGACGGACCTCATCGCCACGGCGGTGCAGAGGGGGATACCCATAATCTCCGCGCTCGGTACGGGCAACAAGCTGGACGCGCAGCAGCTGCGCCTGACGGACCTGGCGGATACCAGCGGCTGTCCCTTCGCGCGCGTGATGCGCCGGGAGCTTAGGCGGCTGGGCATAGAACACCTGGACGTCGTGTTTTCGCCGGAGCAGGCGCACGAGTGCGCCCAGCCGGAGACGCCGCCGCCGGGACGGCGGAGCGTGCCCGGCTCTGTAGCATGGGTGCCTGCCTCGGCGGGGCTGCTCATGGCACAGAAAATAGTGCTTGCACTGGCGGGCGCGGAGGGCTGAGGACCCCGCGCCCGTGCGCTGTAATAGAGAAATGAGCCAAAATCTTTCGCAAATTTGGCATATTTCTGCTTGACAAGGCGGCCGCGTAAGAATATAATATCTCCGTTATTGAAAGAGCTATGGAGCTTGTATTTTTTGAGCGACGGCGTTCAACGATACCCAAAGGGCCGAAGTGCCCTCTTTCGGCATCGGGGACGCCGATTTTTGCGTTATTAAGCGGTATTCGGCCCCAGGATATTCCAAAGGAGGGCTATGCGTGTACACATACGAGGACATCAGGAAGCTTGTCGAGGAAATCCGCCTTATGAACCGCGCAAAGCTCATCCTAATCAAGATGCGCGGCATGACCGAGAACGAGGCGCACCGCTTCATCGTACACAGCGCCATGGACCGCTGCGTCAAGAAACGCCAGGTCGCCGAGGAAATCATAGCTTACCACGAAAAATACGAGGAAAAGAGAGGAACAGTACAGCATGCCACAGGAAACGGTCATCGTCCTTGACTTCGGAGGGCAGTACAACCAGCTGATTGCGCGCCGCGTCCGCGAGTGCGGCGTCTACTGCGAGGTTAAGCCCTACACCACTCCCATAAGCGAGCTGCGCTCCATCGCGCCCATAGGGCTTATACTCACCGGCGGCCCGGGAAGCGTATACGCGCCCGACGCGCCGAAGGCCGACCCGGCCATATTTGAGCTGGGCATACCCGTGCTCGGCATCTGCTACGGCTGCCAGCTCATGGCGCAGTACCTGGGCGGGAGCGTCATACCGGCTCAGGACGACAGCGCGCGAGAGTACGGCCGCACGGAGACCTTCTTCGACACGGGCTGCACCCTGTTTGCGGGTTTGGACGCCGGGGGCGTCACCTGGATGAGCCACGGCGACTACATGGAGCGCGTGCCGGAGGGCTTCAAAAACACCGCCCACACCGCCGTCTGCCCCAACGCGGCCATAGCCGACGAGGGACGCGGCTTCTACGGAGTGCAGTTCCACCCCGAAGTGAACCACACGGAACGCGGCACGGACATGATACGCAACTTCCTCTTCAAGGCCTGCGGGGCCTCCGGCAGCTGGAGCATGGGCAACTACAAGGAGGAGGCCATAAAGAGCATCCGTGAGAAGGTGGGTTCCGGCAAGGTGCTGCTCGCCCTCTCCGGCGGCGTGGACTCTTCCGTCGCAGCCGCCCTGCTGAGCGAGGCCGTGGGCGACAAGCTCACGGCGGTGTTTGTAGACCACGGCCTGCTGCGCAAGAATGAAGCCGAGCAGGTTGAGGAAGTTTTCTCCCACCGCGCGCTGAACTTCGTGCGTGCCGACGCCCGCGACCGCTTCCTCATCAAGCTGGCCGGCGTGACTGAGCCGGAGCGCAAGCGGCGCATAATAGGCGAGGAGTTCATCCGCGTGTTTGAAGCCGAGGCCAAGAAGATAGGCGCGGTCGACTATCTGGCACAGGGGACGATATATCCCGACGTCATAGAGTCCGGCGCGGGCGACGCGGCGGTCATCAAGAGCCACCACAACGTGGGCGGACTGCCCGACTACGTCGACTTCCGCGAGATAATTGAGCCGCTGCGCATGCTGTTCAAGGACGAGGTGCGTCAGCTCGGCCGCGAGCTCGGCCTGCCCGAGGAGCTGGTCATGCGCCAGCCCTTCCCCGGCCCCGGCCTCGCCATACGCATCATAGGCGACGTCACCGAAGATAAGCTGCACTCGCTGCGTGAGGCTGACGCAATCTTCCGCGAGGAGCTGGCCGCCGCGGGCCTTCCCAAGCTGCCCGACCAGTACTTTGCCGTCCTGACCGACACCAGGAGCGTCGGCGTCATGGGCGACGGCCGCACTTACGACCACACGCTCGCCCTGCGCGCCGTGGAGACAAGCGACTTCATGACCGCGGACTTCTTCCGCCTGCCCTGGGATGTGCTCGACCGCGTCTCGACTCGAATTGTAAACGAGGTGCGCGGCATAAACCGCGTGGTCTACGACGTCACGAGCAAGCCGCCTGCGACCATTGAGTGGGAGTGAGCCGTGAAAATCATCGACAAAGAGAGCTGGCCGCGCCGCGAGATATACGAGTTCTTTGCGCCCATATCCGACCCGTTTTATCACCTGACTTTCCCGGTGAATGTTACCGGGCTGCGCGGCAAGTGCAGGGCGGAGGGGCTGAGCTTCTACATGGCCATGACCTACGGCGTAGTAAAGGCCATGGAGCGCGTGGACGCCTTCCTCTACAAGGACAGGGGCGGCGTCATCGTGAAGCACGAGCGGCTCGTACCCAGCTTTACGGATTTGCGCCCCGGCTCCGAGAGCTTCTATATCGTCACGCTGGAGGCCGGCGGGACGCTGGAGGAGTTCTGCCGCGAGGCCAAGGCGAAAAGCGAGGCCCAGACGGAGTTCATATCCCAGACGGAGTGGGAGCGAGACGAGATGGTGTTCGTCTCCTGCCTGCCCTGGTTCCCAATCTCCGGCTTCAAAACGGAGCTGGACCTGGACCCCTGTGATTCCATACCGCGAGTGACCTGGGGCCGCTGGCGTGAAGAGGGCGGCGCGACATATTTAGATTTGAGCCTGACCCTCAACCACCGCATGCTCGACGGCGTACACGTCGGCAGGTTCTACGAAGAGCTCACGGCCTGGATAGAAGGACTGCAATGACGAAAGGGGGCGCGCCATGCGCGTGCTTTTGGCCCGGCATGGGCAGACAGACTGGAACGCAGCCGGGCGCATACAGGGCGCGAGCGACGTGCCGCTGAACGAAAACGGCAGGGAGCAGGCCAGGCAGCTGGCTTCAAAGCTCGCGGACTCCGGCGGCAGGCTTGGAGCTATTTACTCCAGCCCGCTCAAGCGCGCGCTGGAGACGGCCGGAATAATAGGACGCGAGCTGGGTATCAGCCCGGTCAGCGAGAGGGCGCTCATGGAGCTGTCCTTCGGCGACTGGGAGGGCTGCTCCTGGGACGAGATAGGCCGCCGCTGGCCGGAGCAGTTTGCCGCGTATTCCGCCGACAGGAGGAATTACGCCCCGCCGAACGGCGAGAGCTACGCCGAAATGCTTGGGAGGGCCTGGCCCTTCGTGGATGCGCTGCGGCGCATGCCGGGAGACGCGGCGGCGCTGTGCGTGTGCCACAGCGCGGTGATGCGCGGCCTGCTCGCCAGGGAGCAGGGCCTGAGCGTGGCAGAGAGTTATAAAAGGATAAAGCTGCCGAACGGCGCGCTGGCCGAGCTGGGCAGCCTCAAATAAGGGTTTGGACAGATGCCTTCGCATCGGGAAAGAGGAAAGCATGCCTAAATACATATTTGTGACCGGAGGCGTCGTCTCCGGACTGGGTAAGGGAATAACTGCGGCCTCGCTGGGCCGTCTGCTCAAAGCGCGCGGGCTGAAGGTGGCCGCGCAGAAGCTGGACCCGTACATCAACGTCGACCCGGGCACTATGAGCCCCTATCAGCACGGAGAGGTGTACGTCACCGAGGACGGCGCCGAGACGGACCTCGACCTCGGCCACTACGAGAGGTTCATAGACGAGGACTTGAACCGCTTCTCGAACCTGACCACTGGCCGCGTCTACTGGAACGTGCTCAACAAGGAGCGGCGCGGCGAATATCTGGGCAGCACCGTGCAGATAATCCCGCACATTACAAATGAGATTAAGGACTTCGTCTACTCGCTGGGGAACAAAACCGGCGCGGATGTGGTCATAACGGAGATTGGCGGCACCGTCGGCGACATAGAGAGCCAGCCCTTCCTTGAGGCAATACGCCAGGTGGCGCTCGAGGCCGGGCCGGGCAACGCGCTGTTCATCCACGTCACGCTGGTGCCCTATCTCAAGGCGAGCGGAGAGCACAAGAGCAAGCCCACCCAGCACTCGGTCAAGGAGCTGCAGGGCCTGGGTATCTCGCCGAACATCATAGTCCTGCGCTGCGACGAGCCCATCGAAGAGCCGGGCGTGTTCAGCAAGATAGCGAACTTCTGCAACGTGAAGCCCGACTGCGTAATTGAAAACGTCACCCTGCCCTGCCTCTATGAGGCGCCGCTGATGCTGGCGAACCAGGGGCTAGACAGCGTCGTCTGCCGCGAGCTGGGCCTGAACACCAGGGAGCCTGAGCTGGCGGAATGGCGCGAAATGGTGGAGAAGATAAAGCGGCGCGGCGAGCCCGTGCGCATAGCGCTCGTGGGCAAGTACATCCAGCTCCACGACGCCTACCTCTCCGTCACCGAGGCGCTCAACCACGCCAGCTACGAGCTCGGCCGCCAGGTCGAGATAAAGTGGGTGGACTCGGAGAGCGTGACGGCGGAGAATGTCGCGGACGTGTTCCGGTATGTCGACGGCATACTCGTGCCGGGCGGCTTCGGCGCGCGCGGCGTCGAGGGCAAGATTCTCGCCGCAAAGTATGCGCGCGAGAAGGGCGTACCCTACCTGGGCCTGTGCCTGGGCATGCAGATAGCGGTGATAGAGTTTGCGCGCGACGTGCTCGGCTGGTCCGACGCCAATTCAGGTGAGTTCGACGCGGAGAGCGGCCACAAGGTCATAGATTTCATGCCGGGCCAGAGCGAGGATATAGACAAGGGCGGCACGCTGCGCCTCGGCGCGTGGCCCTGCGTCGTAAAGCCGGGAACAAAGCTCGCCGAGTGCTACGGCGCAGGCGAGATAAGCGAGCGCCACCGCCACCGCTACGAGCTCAACAACGACTTTCGCGCGGAGCTCGGCAAGGCGGGGCTGACGGTGTCCGGCAGCTCCCCCGACGGCAGGCTGGCAGAGGCCGTGGAGGTCAGCTCCCACCCATTCTATGTGGGCGTACAGTATCACCCGGAATTCAAGAGCAGGCCCACAAGGCCGCATCCTCTGTTCCTCGGCTTCCTGCGCGCGGCGCGGGAACACGGAGGCAACGAGTAGAAAGGAGCTACGCACATGTGCGGTATAGTAGGATTCACCGGCTCCGTCCAGGCCGCGCCGGTATTGCTAGACGGGCTCAGAAGGCTTGAGTACCGTGGCTACGACAGCGCGGGCGTCGCCGTCCACGACGGAGAACGCATAGAAATGGTCAAGGCCAGCGGCTCGGTCGCAAACCTGGCCGAACGCACTTCGTCGGGCAGCGCCCTCAGCGGGACCTGCGGCATAGCCCACACCCGCTGGGCTACGCACGGTGCTCCCACCGACACGAACGCCCATCCGCATCTGAGCGAGCACGGGCTCTTCGCCGTCGTGCACAACGGAATAATCGAGAACTTCGCCGCGCTGCGCAGCGAGCTTGAACACGAGGGCTACGTCTTTCGCAGCGAGACCGACACCGAGGTCGTGGCGCATCTGCTTGAAAAATACTATGACGGCGACTTCAAACGCACCGTCATGCGCACGGCCGGCAGGCTCGAGGGCAGCTTCGTCCTCGGCGTGCTCTGCTCGAAGGAGCCGGGCAGGCTCTTCTGTGTCAAGGAGGCCGGGCCGCTGATAGTCGGCCTCGGCGTCGGCGAGAACTTCTTCGCCAGCGACGTCACCGCCCTGGTGAGCCACACCAAGAACGTCATCTACATGGACGACGGAGAGTTCGCCGAGCTCACGCCGGAGAAGGTCACCGTCTACGACCGCACGGGCCGCGAGGTCGGCAAGACTGTCTCACACGTCGTTTGGGACATCGAGGCGGCGGAAAAGGGCGGCTATGAGCACTTTATGATGAAGGAGATCATGGAGCAGCCCCGCGCCGTCAAGAACACGGTGGAGCCGCGCATCCGCGACGGGAAGATAGTGTTTGAGGACTTCGACCTCACCGCAGAGCAGCTCGCCGGATACAACAAGATAGTGATCACCGCCTGCGGCAGCGCCTATCACGCCGGGGTTGTGGGCAAGTACGTCATCGAGGCGCTTTGCCGCATACCGGTGGAGTGCGAGCTCGCCAGCGAGCTCCGCTACCGCAACCCGATAATCGACGGGCACACCCTGCTAATCGTGGTTTCCCAGTCCGGAGAGACGGCGGACACCATAGCGGCCATGCGCGAGTGCATGGAGCGCGGCGCGAAGTGCCTCGCCATCGTCAACGTTGTCGGCAGCACTATCGCCCGCCTGGCCGACAACGTCATTTACACCCACGCCGGGCCGGAGATAGCCGTGGCCACCACTAAGGGCTACACTACACAGCTCGCGGCGCTCTATCTCTTCGCCGTCTGGGCGGCGAAGCTTCTCTGCCGCATCGACGACGGGCGTTACGCCGAGCTCATCGATGGCCTGCGCACCCTGCCCAGCCTGGTACAGCGCGCGATAGATTTGAACGTCCACGTCAAGTACCTCTCCGAGCGCTGGCACTCTCTGAGCAGCCTTTTCTTCATCGGACGCAATATAGACTACGCCGTGGCCATGGAGGGCTCGCTCAAGCTCAAGGAGATAAGCTACATCCACTCCGAGGCCTACGCTGCCGGAGAGCTCAAGCACGGTACGATAGCCCTGATAGATGAAAAGCGCCTCGTGGTTGCGCTCTGCTGCCAGGATGCGCTCTTCGAGAAGATGGTCAGCAACATACAGGAGGTCAAGGCGCGCGGGGCCAAAGTGCTCGGCGTCGCCCCGGAGGGCAACCGGCGTATCTTCGCCGAGGCCGACGACGTGCTGTATTCGCCCCGCGGCGAGCGGCTCTTCGCGGCCCTGCCCGAGATAGTACCGCTGCAGCTGTTTGCGTACTACGTCGCGCGCGAGAACGGCTGCTCCATAGATAAGCCCCGCAACCTTGCAAAATCCGTGACAGTGGAGTGAATAAAGTGAACAAAAACACCTATGAAAGTCCCCTCTGCTCGCGCTACGCCTCCGAGCGTATGCAGTACATCTTCTCGCCGGACTACAAGTTCCTCACCTGGCACAGACTCTGGCTCGCCCTTGCGGAGAACGAGTGCGCCCTGGGCCTTAACATCACGGCCGAGCAGGTGGAAGAGCTGCGCGAAAATCTGGATATAATCGACTACGAGGCCGCCGACAAATACGAGCGGGCGCTCAGGCACGACGTCATGGCCCACATCAGGGCTTGGGGAGACCACTGCCCGAAGGCAAAGGGCATCATCCACCTCGGCGCCACGAGCTGCTATGTCGACGACAACGGCGACCTCATAGCCTATCGCGAGGCCATGCGCCAGATACGCATGCTGCTGGTGAACGCCGTCGCGGCCATTGCGGACTTCGCCGAGGCCAACGCCGACGTGCCCGTCCTCGCCTACACCCACTATCAGGCCGCCCAGCCTACCACCGTGGGCAAGAGGGCGTGCATGTGGGCGCAGGACCTCATGTTCGACCTCGAGCGCCTGGACTTCGAGCTCGAGCGCATACCCTTCTACGGCTGCAAGGGCGCGACCGGCACCGGCGCGAGCTTCCTCGCCCTCTTCGGCGGCGACGCGGCCAGGGCCGAGGAACTCGAAAGGCGCATAGCGAGCGACATGGGCTTCGAGCGCGTGCTGCCCATCTGCGGCCAGACCTACACGCGCAAGCTGGACTACTACTTCCTCAGCGTGCTGTCCGGCATCGCCCAGAGCGCGAGCAAGATGGCCACGGATTTGCGCCTCATGGCGCACGAGAAGGAGTTCGACGAGCCCTTCACGGCCTCTCAGGTCGGCTCGAGCGCGATGGCCTACAAGCGAAACCCCATGCGCTGCGAGCGCATCTGCTCGCTGGCCCGCTATGTGCTTGCAGACGCGCTCAACCCCGCCATAACCGCGAGCGTACAGTGGCTGGAGCGCACTCTGGATGACAGCGCGAACAGGCGTATCTCGATACCCGAGGCCTTCCTGGCCACGGACGCCATACTCAGCCTGGTCATAAACGTCATGGGCGGCTGCACGGTTTACCCGGGTATGATGGAGCGCCATCTGCGCGAGGAGCTGCCCTTCCTCGCAACGGAGAACATACTCATGCGCGCCGTGGAGCTCGGCGGAGACCGCCAGGAGCTGCACGAGGCCATACGCGAGTACAGCGTGGACACCGCCAGGCGCATGAAGGAGACCGGCTGCGCCAACGATTTGGAGGAGAAGCTGCTCGCAGACCCGCGCTTCAAGCTCACGCGCGAGGCGCTTGACGGGATACTCGACATACGCAAGTTCGTGGGTATGGCGCCCAAGCAGGCGCGCGATTTCGTAAACAACAGCATCAAGCCCATGCTCGAGGCGAACGCCGACGAGCTGTCCAAGGACGGAAAGGGAGAAATAAAATGCTGACAGCTATTGCAGGTATCAACTGGGGCGACGAGGGCAAGGGCCGCATGGTCGACCTCCTCAGCGCCGACTACAACGTAGTCTGCCGCTACCAGGGCGGAAACAACGCCGGTCACACCGTGGTCAACGAGAGGGGCAAGTTCATCCTGAACCTCCTGCCGAGCGGCATACTGCGCGAGGGCGTGACCAACGTCATGGGACCGGGCATGGTCATTGACATAGAGCACCTGAAAAACGAGCTCGGCCACATCGCTGCCCAGGGCGTAGTACCGGACAGAGACGGGCTGCTCATATCCGACCGCGCCACCATCTGCATGCCCTATCACAAGCTGCTTGACGGCCTGGAGGAGGACCGCCTAGCCGACAAGAAGTTCGGCTCCACCCGCCGCGGCATTGCGCCGGTGTACGCCGACAAGTACATGAAGAAGGCCCTGCGCATGGGCGACCTGCTGCACCCCCAGGGTTTGAGGGAGCGCCTGCGCGACATCGTGGAGTGGAAGAACATTACACTGCGCGGCTACGGCGCCCGCGCCGACGCCGACGAGATGTACGAGTGGCTAATGATAAACGGAGAGCCGCTGCTCGAGCGCATAACGGACACCACCGTCTGGCTTCACGACGCCATTGAGAACAAGGGCGCGAACGTCATGTTCGAGGCCCAGCTCGGCGCGCTGCGCGACATAGATTTCGGCATCTACCCCTACACCAGCTCGTCCACTACGCTGGCGGCCTACGCGCCCATAGGCGCGGGCGTCCCGGCGCACAGGCTGGACAAGGTCGTCGGCATCATGAAGGCTTATTCCAGCTGCGTCGGCGAGGGACCCTTCACCTGCGAGTTCTTCGGCGAGCAGGCGGACAAGCTCCGCGCGCTGGGCGGCGAGTACGGCGCGGCGACGGGCAGGCCGAGGCGCGTCGGCGGCTTCGACGTCGTGGCCAGCCGTTACGGCGTCAGGGTCCAGGGCGCGACCGAGATAGCCCTCACCAAGCTCGACGTGCTCTCCGGCTACGGCGACATCCCCGTCTGCACACACTACGAAGTGGACGGCGCCGTAACCGACAACTTCCCCAGCGGCGGCGCACTCGAGAGGGCCAGGCCGGTCTACGAGTATCTGCCCGGCTTCGACGGCGACATTTCCGGCTGCCGTAAGTTCTCCGATTTGCCGAAGGCCGCGCAGGACTACGTCGAATACTGCGAGCAGGCCGTCGGCTGCCGTATAAGCTATGTCTCCGTCGGCGCCGGCCGGGAGCAGATAATAGCCCGCTGATTACGCGCCGTCCACGCGCCCGTATGCGCGCCGGAGGGCGGCCAAATGTCCGCTTTGCGGATGGACTACAATTATTTGGAGTTGACTGGCCGTAAGGCCGAGAACCTATGAGACTGTTTTTAGCAATCCTACTTTGTAAGCTCAGCCGCGCGGCGCTCAGAATCCTGGGCCGCGGCGGCACGGCGCTGCCGGGCTCGCTGGCGCTGAAGCTGTGCCCCGACATAGTCGCGCGTCTCTCGCGCGGCGTGCGCACCGTCATGGTCACGGGCACGAACGGCAAGACCACCACCTGCCGCATGATAGAGCAGATGCTGCTCGACGCGAAGATTGACTGCATGGCCAACCGCTCCGGCTCCAACCTTGAGCGCGGCATCGCGGCCGACCTCTGTGCCAATGCCAGCCTCACCGGGCGGCCGAAAAAGCGCACCGCCGTCATAGAGTGCGACGAGGCCGCGTTCAAACGCGTCTGCGGCGAGTTAAACCCCGAGGTCGTAGTGGTGACGAACATTTTCCGCGACCAGCTCGACCGCTACGGCGAGGTGACCCACACGCTCGAGAGCATACGCATAGGCCTCGAGAGCGTGCAGCGTGCGACGGTCTGCCTCGACGCGGACGACTCGCTTGTCGCCTCGCTGGCGCCCGACGCGCCCGACCGCGTGCGCTTCTTCGGCATAGACGCCGCGCTCGGCCAGGGTAGCGAGATATCCGACGCGCCCAGGTGCATAGTCTGCGGCGCGGAGTACGAGTACGATTTCCACACCTTCGCCCACCTGGGCGGATTCAAGTGCCCGAAGTGCGGCTACAGCCGTACCGAGCCGGACGTCGCCGTGGCCGGGGTGGACACTCTGGGGCCGGACGGCTCCGTCTTTGAGATACGCGTGGACGGAGAGTACTACACAGCCGCGCTCAGTCTGCCCGCAGCCTATAACCTCTACAACGCCGCCGCGGCCGTCGCCGCCGCGACAGCTCTCGGCGTAGGGGCCGAGGGCGCGCTCAAGAGCCTTTCGCACATAGAGAGCGGCTTCGGGCGCATGGAGCGTTTCGAGCTCGGCAAGGCCAAGGTCACGATGGTGCTGGTCAAAAACCCTGCGGGCTGCGACCGCGCCATAGACTACCTCGCCGGACAGAATTTCGGCACCGCCGTGTTCTGCTTGAACGACGGGCAGGCCGACGGCACGGACGTGTCCTGGATATGGGACGCGGGCTTCGAGCGCATCTTCGCCGGAGGCAAGGCGCCGCAGCGCCTGATAGTCTCAGGTACGCGCGCCGAGGACATGCGCCTCAGGCTGAAATATGCCGGGGCGGACGAGGGCTCCGTCACCATCATCCGCGACGTCGTGGAGCTCACCGACGCCATAGCGCAGTGCGAGGGGACGGTCTGCGTCATGCCAACTTACACCGCCATGCTGCCGCTGAGGGCCGAGCTGGCCGAGCGCGTGGGCAGAAAGGAGTTCTGGAAATAATGGAGCTTCACATCTGTCATATGTACCCGGACGTGCTGAACCTCTATGGAGATAGGGGCAACGTGCTGTGCATGAAAAAGCGCCTGGAGTGGCGCGGCATAGCCTGTAAAGTATCTGAGCTGCCGATAGGCGAGCGGGCGCCGCTGGACAAGTACGACCTCTTCTTTATCGGCGGCGGGCAGGACTTTGAGCAGAGCCTGCTCTTAGACGATTTGCGCTCGGGCAAGGGCGACGACATCAAGGCCGCCGTCGAGGACGGCAAGGCCTTCCTGTGCGTCTGCGGCGGCTACCAGCTCATGGGCCACAGCTATGAGACCCATGAGGGCGAGCGCTTCAAGTTCCTCGGCGCGCTCGACCTCGTCACCGTGGGCCAGAAGGAACGCATGATAGGCAACTTCGCCTTCGAGACCGAGTACGGCACCGTCGTCGGCTTTGAGAACCACTCGGGCCGCACAAAGCTGGGCTCCGGCCTCTCCCCGCTGGGCAAGGTCATAGTGGGCTACGGCAACAACGGACAGGACGGCACCGAGGGCGCGCACTACAAGAACGTGTTCGGTACCTACAGCCACGGCCCGGTACTGCCCAAGAACCCCGGACTGTGCGACGCCATACTCCTCGCGGCGCTCAGGCGCAAATACGGCGATGCGGAGCTGACTCCGCTCAGCGACAAAAGCGAGCGCGAGGCGCACGACAGCGTCCTGCGCAGCCTGACCGAAAACGCATAACGCGAAAAAGCTCCCCAAACGGGGAGCTTTTTCGTATATGGAGTGTGGAACCGGTATAAAAGCGTGTCAGATAACGCCCCAGTCGGGGACCTTTACAGTCACCTGCTCCTCGCTGGACTTCTTAGCGGCGAGGGAGTAGATGAGGGCGCTTATGCCGTCGGCAAGCGGCGTGTCAAACTCGCGGCCCTCCTTGAGGCACTTCTGGAAGGCCTCGTGGGCGTAGAAGATGACGTCGCCTGTGGCCAAATCATAGCTGTCGTTGAACTTGATGCTCTCGGCATACGGCATGTCCTCGGTCTTCCAGGTGAGGTTTGTGAACTCAAACATGCCCTCGCCGGTCAGGAAGATGCTGCCCTTTGTGCCGATGTAGGCGCGCGAGCAGGTGGGGATGTCGCAGGCCCAGCTCGCCGCGATGGTGCCGATGGCGCCGTTGCGCAGGCGGATGGAAATGCTGGTGTGGTTGTCGAACTTGGGCACGCTGGCGATGGTGCCGGTGTAGTTGCAGCTTATGGTGTCAAAGCCGCCCGCCATGGCGGTGATGAGCTTCCAGTCGTGGCTGACGCTTTCCACGGTCATGCCGCAGGCCAGATCTGGGTCGGTGCGCCAGGAGGCGCCGAGATTCTTTGCGTGGAAGCCGAAACCTGGGCTCAGACGGGAGAAGGCGATGTCGACGGGCTCGCCGAACATGCCGGTCTTGACCAGCTCGAGCATCTTCTGGTACGCGGGGCGGTAGTAGTGGGCGAAGCCGACCATTATCCTGCCCTCGTACTTGTCGGCCATCTCCTTTATCTTCATGGCGTCCTCCAGCGTGGCGCTGACGGGCTTCTCCATGTAGAGGGGGACGTGGTGCTTGAGCACCATCTCGACGTAGTCGAGCCTCTTGGTGGGCGGGGTGGAGATAACGGCGTAGTCAGCCTGGGCGACAAGGCCCTCAATCTCGTCATAGCCGACGGCCGGGCAGCCGAACTCGTCGGAGACTATTTTGGCGTTCGTCTCGCTTATGTCGAAGCAGCCGTTGATGCTGCCGCCCAGGCGGACGACGGCGCGGCCGTGGTGGCGGGCGATGTCGCCGCAGCCTATGAGGAATACTTTCATTTGACAGCCTCCTTAATTACTTGACCATGCCGAGAACAGAGCTGACGATGTTCTCGCTGGTGATGCCGTTCATCTCGAGCAGGCGCTCATAGGGCGCGCTCTGGCCGAACTGGTCCTGAATGCCGATACGCTTGACCTGGCCCTTGCCCATTTCGGCGGCGACGCAGCAGACGGCGCTGCCCAGGCCGTTGATGATGTTGTGGTCCTCGACGGTGACTATCCTGCCGCAGTCATTGACGCAGGCGGCGACGGCTTCAGTGTCGAGGGGCTTTATGGTGTGCATATCCAGCACGCGGGCGTTCACGCCCTGGGCGGAGAGGGCCTCTGCGGCGGCAAGGGCGAGGCACACGGTGTCGCCGTTGGCGATTATGGCGGCGTCTGAGCCCTCGCGCAAGACTTTGGCCTTGCCTATTTCGAACTCGTCGTCGGGGCCGTAGATGACGGGGACGGCGTCGCGGGTGAAGCGCAGGTACACGGGACCGTCAAAGTCGGCGGCGGCCGCGACCAGCTTGCGCGCGGCGTAGTAGTCTGCGGGCATGATTACGGTCATGTTGGGGATAGTGGAGAGGATGCCCATGTCCTCGATGCACTGATGGCTTGCGCCGTCGTTGGCGGGGGTGACGCCGCCGTGGGAGCAGGCGAGCTTCACGTTCAGGTGCGGATAGCAGGCCTCCTGGCGAATCATTTCGACCATACGCATGCTGCCGAAGGCGGCGTAGGTGACGACGAAGGGAATCTTGCCGCAGGTGGCGAGACCGGCGGCCACGCCGGCGGCGTTCTGCTCTGCTATGCCGACGTTCAGGTACTGCGCGGGCAGCTCTTTGCGGAAGGCGCCGGTCTTGCAGCTCTTGCCGATGTCCACGTCAACAACGAGAACGTTGGAATTGGCCCTTCCCAGCTCGACGATCTCGTCGCCGAAGCCGTCGCGGGTAGCTTTTTTCACTATTTCGCTCATTTCAAGACCCTCCTTCAGCACTCGACGTACTGCTGCCCGAGCTCGGCCATGGCCTGCTCGTACTGCTCCTTGTTGGGAGCGGTGCCGTGCCAGCCGACCTGGTTCTCCATGTAGGAGACGCCGTTGCCCTTGACGGTGTGGCCGAAGATGCACTTGGGCCTGCCGTTCTTTACGCTGACAGCGAGGTCGAGGGCGTTGACCATTTCCTCCATGTCGTTGCCGTTTATCTCGTAGACGTCAAAGCCGAAGGCCTTGAACTTGTTGCCGAGGTCAACGGGGGGCATTATCTCGTCGCAGGTGCCGTCCAGCTGCAGGTTGTTGTAGTCGACGAATACGATGAGGTTGTCGCACTTGTACTTGTAAGCGGTGCCGCAGGCCTCCCATATCTCGCCCTCATTGCACTCGCCGTCGCCGACAGCCACAAAGACGCGGTAGTCCCTGCCGTCCAGCTTGGCGGCGATGGCCATGCCCACGCCGCAGGCGAGGCCCTGGCCCAGAGAGCCGGTGGAAATATCTATGCCGGGGCACTTCTTCATGTCGGGGTGTCCCTGGAGTGGGGACCCCTCCTTGCGGAGGGTGTCCAGCACTTCCATGGGGAAGAAACCGCGCATGGCGAGGGCGGCGTACTGCGCCGGGCAGACATGGCCCTTGCTCATGACAAAGCGGTCGCGGTCGGCCCATTTGGGGTTCTGCGGGTCGACGTTCATCTCGCGGAAATAGCAGGCGGTGACGAACTCCGCGACGGAGAGGCTTCCGCCGGGGTGCCCGCTCTGCGCCTTGTATATCATGTCGATGACGTGCTTCTTGAGATCCGTGCAGGTGTTCTTAAGCTGAGCTATGCTCATCTGCTCTTTCATGTCAATCACCTTTCTTAAATAGAGGCGCTCAGGATGTGAAGATGGTGGAAATGCCGGGTATGTATGTGATGATAAGCAGGACGATAAGCGACGCCAAGATTAACGGTACAACCGCCTTCGAAATCTGCTTCAGGTTGACCTTAGCAACGCCGCAGGCGACGTACAGGTCGACGCCGACAGGCGGGGTGTAGAGACCGATGGCGAGGTTGACTATCATTACGACGCCGAGATGTATCAGGTCGACGCCGAGAGCCTGGGCGACCGGGACGAAGAGCGGCGTAAAGATATACAGCGCGCTGGTGGAGTCCAGGAAGCAGCCGGCTATCAGCAGGATGATGTTGACGATGATGAAGAAGATGATGGTGCTGCCGCCGGTGAGGTCGGTGAGCGCGCCGGAGATGGCGAGGTCGAGGCGGCTGCGGGTGAGCACGTAGGAGAACATACTTGCAGTCGCGGTGATAAACAGGACGGTGGCGGAGGTGCTGGCGGAGTCGATGATAATCGCCTTCAGCTCCTTGAACTTGACGGTCTTGTAGACGAATACGCCGATTACCAGGCCGTAGACGACGGACACGGCGGCGGCCTCGGTCGGGGTGAAGATACCGCCGTAGATGCCGCCGAGGATAATCACCGGCATCAGCAGGCCCCAGAAGGCCTTCTTGAAGGCGACCCAGCGGTCGTGCCAGCTGGCCTTGGGCAGCTTGACAAGGTTGGCCTTGCGCCCGAGCAGCAGCGCGGCGGCTATGAGCGCGGCGCCCATGATGAGTCCCGGGATTACGCCGGCCTTGAAGAGGTCGCCGATACCTACGCCGGACGCTATGGAGCCGTACACGACGAAGGTGATGGAGGGCGGGATTATAACGCCTATCGCGCCGGCGCTGGCCATGAGGGCCGCGGAGAAGCTGGGGCTGTACCCGGAGCGGATCATGCCGGGGATCATGACGAGGCCGAGGGCCGCGACGGTGGCCGGGCCGGAGCCGGAGATGGCGGCGAAGAAGCAGGAGACGATGACGCAGACAATCGCGAGGCCGCCGCGCAGGTGGCCGACGCAGGCTTCGGCGAGGTTAATGAGGCGCTTTGAAATCTGCGCCTTGTCCATGATGTTGCCGGCGAGGATGAAGTAGGGGATGGCCAGCAGGACGAATTTGCTCATCGAAGAGCTGAACATCTGCGGCATGGCGCTCATTACGGTGTCCAGAGGACGTCCGGCGCCCTGCACCAGCATGGCGATTACGCTGGATACGCCCAGGCAGACGGCTATCGGCGCGCCCATTATGAGAAGCAGGGCGAAGCTTATGAACAGTACGGCGGCTATCATTTACTTAGCTCCTCCTTTCCTTCAGCAGACTCGGGCTTGACGCGGGCCTCCTCAATGGTGGCCTGGGCAAAGCGTATGGTTATGAATACTGCGCCGAAGGGGACGAAGGTGGCGTAAATCCACTCGGGCCACTGCATTGCGGCGGTGACCATGCCGAGGTTGTACTGGTTCATTACCATGAGCACGCCGTAGTAGACGAGCACGGCGGAGAACACGGTGCACAGGCCGTAGACAAACACCAGCAGAGCCTTGCGTGCCTTGAAGTTCACGGCGTCGGGCAGGATGGTCAGGCCCAGGTGGGCGCGGCGCTTGGCGGCAATGGCGGTGCCCATCATGCTCAACAGGATGAACAGGTATGTGGCTATCTCCTCGGAGAAGGCCAGAGAGCCTATGCCGGTCCAGCGGCAGACGACGTTTGCAAAGGTGATGCAGACCATCACTATCGTGCAGATAATGCAGATTATCTCTTCTATACGGTCGAGTATTTTATTAATCATATCGCGCACCTCCCATTAAGCTCCGATGCCGAAGGAGGCGCAGGCTTCCTCGCCGAAGTAGTCGAACATTTCCTGCTTGAAATCGGCGACGGCCTCCTCGAAGGCGGCCTTTTCCTCGTCGGTGAGGTAGGTGACGGTCATGCCCTCTTCCTTGAACTTCTCAATGGTCTCGGCCTCCTCGTTGACAAGGGTCTCGCGGCCCCAGTTGCAGGCCTCGATGGCGCACTCCTGGAGAAGCTCCTGGGTCTTGGGCTCAAGGCTCTCCCAGACCTCGGTGTTGGCGATAAAGAGGTCGCTCTCGTAGGAGTAGTTCCAGAGGGTCAGATAGTCCTGAACCTCGTACATCTTGGAGGAATCGGTTATCGAGACGCCGTTCTCCTGCCCGTCAAGGGTGCCCTGCTGTATGGCGGTAAAGACCTCGGACCAGTTCATGGCGGTGGGGTCGGCGCCGAGGGCGCGGAAGAAGCCCATGAAAACAACGCTGCCGGGGACACGGATTTTCAGGTGCTGGACATCCTCGGGGGTGCGGACCTCGTGCTTGGAGTTTGTCAGCTGACGGAAGCCGTTGTGGAAGCTTCCAAGATAGGTCATGCCCTTCGCGGCGAGACGCTCGGCGTAGTAATCCTTGCCGGTTGAATCTATGACCTCGACAGCTTCGTCGTAGTCCTCAAATATCCAGGGGATTGTGGCCACGGGCAGCTTCTCGTCTATGACGGCGAGGGTGCAGGTGGCGTAGGCCGCCAGGTCCACGCTGCCGGAAGCTATCATCTCGATCCCTCGGGAAGCGTTGCCGTTGGCCAGCTGGTCGTTCGGGAACACCGCAACGGTGATGTTGCCGCCGGAGCGCTCCTCAACGAGCTGGGCGAAATAGTCGCCCACGCGGGCGTCTATCTGCGTGTCGGTGCCGTTGACAGCCATGGTCAGCTCTATGGTCTGATACTCGCCGTCGGCCGTGTCGCCCGGGGTGTTGCCCTGGCAGCCGGAGAGGACGAGAACAAGCGCAAGAGCCAGGCATGCAACTCGTAAAACGTTTCTTCTCATTTTCTGCCTCCTATTCTTCTTTCTC
The DNA here is from genome assembly GCA_900544765.1 of uncultured Eubacteriales bacterium. Lineage (GTDB taxonomy): Bacteria > Bacillota > Clostridia > Oscillospirales > Oscillospiraceae > Scatomorpha > Scatomorpha gallistercoris. The sequence goes on from UQWI01000004.1 coordinate 184,769, forward strand.
CCTCAAATTTGCAGGACACAGCGCGCGGACGACTTGTATGGTACATTACTGACGTCTGTTATACTATGTCCTTTGTCTGACATACACATGGTAGCATGAACCATTTTCTTCGTCAACCTCACGAATTCGATTTTCGCTTTTGTTCAATTTCAAAGGTCATAATTTGTTTACAATTTACAAGAAAAGAACCGGCAAAGGGCTTTTTGGCCCTGAGCCGGTTAGAAAATTAACCATCTTTGTCTTTTATTTCACAACATCTAGGAAATAGGTACTGTGCACAAACTCCTCAAGGCCGTCGAGGCTGCCGCTTTCCAGTATGCCGTAGAGCTTCCAGTGCACGTCTATATGCTCACGTGAGCGGCCGGTTTTTATCATCGTTTCAACCGTCTTGCGGCGCACGGCGTAGGTGAGGGTGCGCACGACGCGGTTTATCTTGTCGGCCAGCTCGTTCTTGCATAGCGCGGAGACAGCGTCGTGGAAGGCGTCGTCCGCGCGGAAGGCGCAGTCCACTATGTCGCCGCCTAGCTTACCGCAGGCGGCGTCCTCGAACTCTTCAAGCGCGCTGCGCACCTTGGCCATACCCTCGGGCGTTTTCTTTTTTACGGCGAGGCGCATGATGCCCACCTCAATGAGCTCACGCAGCTCCATCAGGCTGTCGAAGTCCTGGCCCTGGAGTATTATGCCGTAGACCATGGGGTCTATCATGCTCTCCTGGAAGCCGCCGGCCACAAAGGTGCCCTCAGAGCGGCGGGACACAAGCACGCCCAGGTAGGTCAGTATCTTGGTCGCCTCGCGCACGCTGGTGCGCGCCACGCCCAGCTGGGCGGCAAGCTCTGGCTCGCTGGGCAGCTTGTCGCCGGGTTTGAGCTGGCCGGAGACCATGCCGTCGGTAAGGCAGTTTATCACCTGCTGAACTACGGACTCGGTCTTTAAGTTTTTAAGATAGTTTGCCTGCTCTGCCACTGCGCATCTCTCCCGTCCGCCGGGTTGGGGCAAATTCAGCACCCCTCGACGGCATTCTCATATGTATGACAAAAATACTACTATTACCTTAACCTATTTTTGACGTTTAGTCAAGTGGAGTAAATCTAACATCAGACATTAGCATGTGTTAATAAGGGCAAAATATGCAAAAAAGCGCCCCACCTCGGCGGTGGGGCGCCTGGCTCAAGTCCTTGTCTTGCCTATGAAGAACACGGCTACCAGTCCGGGGCCGGTGTGGGCGCCGATGATTGGGCCGATGTGCGTGTAGAAGATGTCCTTGAAGCCGCACTCGCGCTGCATAGCCTCGGCGAACTCGCGGGCCTTCTCGGGGGCGTCGGCCTCGGAGACAACCAGGGTCTGATTCTCGGGGTCAATTACTAGCTCCTTGACGTCCTGCACCATCTTCTTGAAGCAGGACTTGTCTCCGCGCACCTTCTGCCAGACTTCGAGGTGGCCCTCATAGTCGAGGTGCATAATGGGCACAATCTTCAGGGCGGTTCCGAAGGCGGCGCTGGTGCGGCTGACGCGTCCGCCTCGGTACAGGTAGGTGAGGTCGTTTGTGGTGAAGATGCTGTTGACCTCGTGATGTATGCTTTCAAGGTCGTTGGCGTTGTCCTCGAGGGATATGCCGCCGTCGCGGTTTGACGCGGCGCGCATGACCAGCAGACCGAAACCGGCGGAGGCGTTTGCGCTGTCGACTACGCGGCAGGTCCAGCCGGGATACTCTTCCATGAGCTGGGCCGCGGCGCTGCGGGCGTTGTCGCAGCTGCCGGAGATGGCGAGAGCGAGGGATATGTGAAGCACGTCCTTGCCCTGCTCGGCGAGAGGACGCCAGAAGTCAAGGAACTCGCCGGGATTTATCTGGCTCGTCTTGGCGACGCCGCCGGCGCGCATAAGACGGTAAAACTCCTTGAAACTCTCCTCCGTCATCTCGTCGACCATGGGCTCGCCGTCCATGGTGAAGGGCATCTTGTAGGGGAGAACGTCGATTTCACGGCATTTTTCAAGAGTGAGGTCGCAGCCGGAGTCGGCTGTTATCTGATAGGTCTTTTCACTCATTGCTTCTAACCTTTCTTTGCAAGATTATCATGGGAAATTATAGCTCAGTTTGTGTATATTATCAATAGTTAATTCGCACAAACCAATAGCCCCGCAGCTGCTCGGGCGCATATGGGGGGAAAAGACGGATTTTGCCGGAAGCCGGCCTCATCCAGAGACAGGATGGAGTATACATGCAAAAAATACGCACAAAGTTGGTTTCGGTCGTTGAAAAGCTCACCGGCGGATGCTATACTGTTTACATGCAAATCCCACTGGTATAGGAGGAGGAAACATGACTGCAAAAGAGCTTGAGCTGACAGCGGCCAAAGGCAGGCTGCTGGCGCTTGAAATGGTCTATCGCGCCGCGAGCGGGCACATCGGCGGCTCCCTGAGCGCAATGGACGCACTGACGGAGCTGTACTTTGAGGAGCTCCGCATCGACCCTGCCGAGCCGAAGGACCCCGACCGCGACCGCTTCGTAATGAGCAAGGGTCACTGCACCCCTGCGCTCTACGCTGTGCTCGCGCTGCGCGGGTATTTTGACGAGAGTGATCTGGGGCTCTTCCGCTCCATCAAGGGCCACTACTCCGGACACCCCGATATGGTGCACGTCAAGGGCGTAGACATGTCCACCGGCTCGCTGGGCCAGGGGCTCGCCGCCGCGGGCGGAATGGCGCTTGCAGGGAAGCTGGACAAGAAGGACTACCGCGTCTACGCGATGATGGGTGACGGTGAGATTGAGGAGGGCGAGATATGGGAGGCTGCGATGGCCATCCACAAGTACAAGCTCGACAACCTCTGCGGCATTGTAGACGTGAACGGCCTGCAGATTGACGGCGCTACCGCCGACGTCATGCCCTCCGAGCCGCTGGACGCCAAGTTCGCCGCCTTCGGCTGGCACGTCATCAAGGCCGACGGCCACGATTTTGATTCCCTGCGCGCCGCGCTGGCCGAGGCCCGTGAGACCAAGGGCGCGCCCAGCGTCATACTGATGAGGACCGTGAAAGGCAAAGGCGTGTCCTTCATGGAGAACAACGCCGGTTGGCACGGCAAGGCTCCCAACGCCGAGCAGTACGAGCAGGCAAAGGCTGAGCTCAGCTCGGCCATAGCGAAACTGGAGGTGGAATGAGATGGAGAAGATAGCAACACGCGGAGCATACGGTGAAGAGCTGGTGGCTCTCGCCGAGCAGTATCCCGAGCTTGTCGTCCTCGACGCCGACCTCTCCAGCGCCACGATGACCAAGTCCTTCGCGGCCAAGTACCCGGAGCGCTTCTTCGACATGGGCATAGCCGAGGCGGACATGATGGGCTTTGCGGCCGGTCTCGCCGCCTGCGGCAAGAAGCCCTTTGCAAACTCCTTCGCCATGTTCACCGCGGGAAGGGCCTGGGAGCAGGTGCGCAACTCCATTGCCTACCCGCACCTGAACGTAAAGTGCGTCGGCTCTCACGGCGGCCTCTCCGTCGGCGAGGACGGCGCTACGCACCAGTGCGTCGAGGACCTGGCGCTGATGAGCGCCATCCCAGGAATGGTGGTCGTGAACCCCTGCGACGGCCCCGAAATGCGCAAGGCGGTAAAGGCCCTGCTCGACTACGAGGGCCCGGCATACCTGCGCCTCGGCCGCATGGCTGTTGAGAGCGTCACGGACGAGACCCCGGGATATGAGTTCACCCTCGGCAAGGCCGCGCTGCTCCGCGACGGCAGCGATGTAACGCTTGCCGCCACCGGCCTCATGGTCCAGCGCGCCCTCGCTGCGGCGGATATCCTCGCCGCCAAGGGCCTATCCGCCCGCGTACTCGACATCCACACGATAAAGCCGCTCGACACCGAGGCCATCCTCGCCGCCGCGCGAGACACCGGCTGTATCGTCACCAGCGAGGAGCACAGCATCATAGGCGGCTTGGGCAGCGCCGTGGCCGCAGTCTGCGCCGAAAACTGCCCCGTGCCGGTGGTGCGCCACGGCGTGATGGACGAGTTCGGCCGCAGCGGCAAGGCCCTGGAGGTGCTCGAGCATTACGGCCTCACCGCCGAGGTCATGGCGGAGAAGGCCGAGCGCGCGATAGCGCTGAAAAAGAAGTAAGTCGTTAAATTATCTACAATCTAGGCGCCGATTTGCACAGTTATTGTGCAATCAGTTGAAAATTTGTTGAAATTTTCATAGCTTTTAATAATTGAATTTACACTGCCTGAGGGACTAAAATAAAGTAGTCCAATATGTACACAGTGGGCAGAGAAGGGAAAGGCATGTGCGGACACGGGGCTATACCCGGAGTCCGCACTGCTTATTTTTACGCCGCAGTCGGGGGAGCATGCGCGGGTGAAAGGATGATGACGGGTGAAGTACATAATGGCGCTCGACCAGGGCACCACCAGCTCACGCTGCCTGATATTCGATTACAGCGGGCGCATATGCTCGCTCGCGCAGAAGGAGTTCACGCAGTACTATCCGCAGCCCGGCTGGGTCGAGCACGACCCGGAGGAGATATGGGACACTACGCTCGAGGTGGCCCGCACAGCCATGCTGAAAATGAAGGTTCCGGCGCGGGACATAGCCGCGATAGGCATCACGAACCAGCGCGAGACCACCGTGGTTTGGGACAGAAACACCGGCGAGCCGGTCTGCAACGCCATAGTCTGGCAGTGCCGCCGCACCAGCGGAATGGTGGACGAGCTCGTCGACGCCGGATACTCCGACTTGATACGCTCCAAGACCGGCCTCATACCCGACGCCTACTTCTCGGGTACCAAGCTGCGCTGGATACTCGATAACGTCCCGGGCGCACGCGAGCGGGCCGAGGCGGGAGAGCTGTTCTTCGGCACGGTGGACACCTGGCTCATCTGGAAGCTCACCGGGGGACGGGCGCACGTCACGGATTACACTAACGCCTCGCGCACCATGCTCTTCGACATACACCGCCTGTGCTGGGACAGCGAGCTTTTAAAGCTCCTGGACATACCGGAGTGCATGCTGCCGGAGGTCAGGCCTTCGAGCCAGGTTTACGGCTGGACGAAGTACGAGCTCTTCGGCGGGGAAATACCCGTTGCGGGCGCGGCGGGCGACCAGCAGAGCGCGCTCTTCGGCCAGTGTTGTTTTGAGCCCGGAGACATGAAGAACACCTATGGCACGGGCTGTTTCCTGCTCATGAACACGGGCGGCGAGCCGGTGATGAGCCGCAGCGGGTTGCTGACTACGGTCGCGGCCACCCTGCCGGGCCAGGTGCAGTATGCGCTCGAGGGCAGCGTGTTCACCGCCGGCGCGGCCGTGCAGTGGCTGCGCGACGAGCTGGGCGTCATATCCTCGGCGGCGGAGTCGCAGGAGTACGCCGAGAGCGTCCCCGACACGGCGGGCGTGTACGTTGTTCCGGCCTTTACGGGACTGGGAGCGCCGTATTGGAACCAGTACGCGCGCGGCATGATAACCGGCGTAACGCGCGGCTTCTCGAGGGCGCATCTGGTGCGCGCCACGCTCGAGAGCATAGCCTACCAGACCGTGGACATCTGCGCCGCAATGCAGACCGACGCGGGCGTACCGCTCACGGAGCTGAAGGTGGACGGCGGGGCCTCGGCCAACAGCTTCCTGATGCAGTTCCAGGCGGACGTGCTCGGCTCCGAAGTCGTGCGTCCCAAGTGCATAGAGACCACCGCAATGGGCGCGGCGTATCTCGCCGGACTCGCGGTCGGGCACTGGAAGGGCCTGGACGATGTGCGCGCGAGCTGGGAAACGGACAAGACTTTTGCCCCGCAGATGGACGGCTCAAGGCGTGAAGAGCTGCTCAGCGGCTGGAAAAAGGCGGTCAGGTGTGCTCTGACGTGGTCGGAGAGCTGAGTGGGGCTTGCACGGTATGTTAAACTGTGGTAAAGTCTTGCGGAGAGAAATTTTACGCGCCGCGGGCGCGCTGCGATAACGGCATAGCGAACGGCGCCTGAAGCTTCGCGCATGCCGGCTGTCAGGCCGCGCGCTGAGACTTCAGGCCGTGCCTTTGCACAGCAAAAAAGGAGCTCTTTTGGAGGGAGACATAGCATGATACTAGATACCTCGCGCTACTCCGGGAAGTGCGAATGCGGGCGGGAACACCCGCTTGAGACCAAGCTGGTGGCCGTGGAATACGGCTGCCTGAACGACTTCGACAAATACATGGACGAGTACGGCCTGACCGGCCGGCGCACCGTCCTCTACGACACGAACACTTATAACCTGCCGGGCATGATACATGTGCGCGCGGACAAGGAGATAGTGCTGGAGGCAAAGGGCCTGCACTCCGAGAAGAACATGATAGAATCCGTCACGCCGATGCTGGACAACCCCGATGTGATAATTACTGTGGGCAGCGGGACGCTGATGGACTTCGCCAGGTACAACGCCTATCACATGGGCATACCTTTCGTGGCCGTGCCGACGCTGGCCAGCTCCGACGGCTTCACCGCCAACGTCTGCTCCATCGTCATAGACGGGCACAAGGAGTCCATCCCCATGTGCGCCCCGGCCATGGTCCTGGCCGACCTGAACATAATTTCCGCCGCGCCGACGCATTTGACGGTGAGCGGCATAGCGGACATACTGGCCAAGAACATATCCCTCGCCGACTGGCTCATAGCTCACATAGTCTCCGGCGAGTACTACTGCGAGCGCACGGCGGGCGTGGCCCGGAGAGGGCTGGAGCTCATGACAAAGTGCACCTACGGCCTGCTCAACGGAGAGACGCCGGACTATGAGGGCATGGCGACGGCTCAGATGCTGGCCGGCCTCTCCATGCAGCTGCTGGGCAACTCCCGCGCCGCCTCCGGCGCCGAGCACCTCATAGCCCACCTAGTGGAAATGAAGCCGCCCAGGTTTGAAAACGCGCACGGCGTACACGGTGAGTGCGTCGGCGTGGGCACCGTGCTCTGCGCCGAGGAGTACCACCGCCTGGCAAAGCTCAGGCCGAAGGCAAAGCCCTTCGAGCCTCTCAGTGAGGACTGGGTACGCGAGAAGTTCGGCCCGCTGGCCGATAAGATTATCAGCGTCAACGCCGACGACGTGCTGGGCACCTTTGATTCGCAGAACATAGTAGACCACTGGGACGAGATATGCGAGATAATCGCGGGCATACCCACGGCGGAGGAGTTCACGGCCATACTCAAGGGCCTGGGCGGCAAGTACCGTCTCTCCGACATCGGCATAGACGAGAGCCTGAAGCCGGAAGTGCTGGATATCTCTTCGGCGATAAGAAACCGCCTTACTCTGGCGCGCATGCGCAGGGTATTGGACTTCGGGGAGGATTGAAATGAAAATCTGCGTTTTCGGCGCTTCCAGCCGTGACCTGAAGCAGGTCTATTACGACGAGGCCTTCGCCCTCGGCGCCATACTGGCGAAGCGCGGCCACTCCATAGTTTTTGGCGGCGGTACAAGCGGGCTGATGGGCTCGGCGGCGCGCGGCGCGAAGAGCCAGGGCGGCTATCTGATCGGCGTCGCGCCCAAGTTCTTCGATGAGCCGGGCGTGCTGTACGAGGGCTGCGACGAAATGGTGTTTACTGAGACAATGTCCGAGCGCAAGAAGGCCATGGAGGACATGTCCGAGGCCTTCATCACTCTGCCGGGCGGCATAGGCACCTTCGAGGAGTTCTTCGAGGCGCTGACGCTCAAGCAGCTGGGCCGTCACGCCAAGGCCATGGCCGTGCTGAACACCAACGGCTACTACGACGCGATGGAGGCCATGATACAGCGCGCCGTGAGGGAGGAGTTCTTCACCGCCAGCGGCCGTGCGCTCTACGAGATGTTCGAGGACGCGGCGCTGCTGGTGAACTACATAGAGCACTACGAGGCGAAGCCGGAAGAGGTTTGGAAGGAAAAAATCTTCGGAAACTACACAAAAGAGTGAAAAGCGGGCCGTATGGCCCGCTTTTTTTGCCTTAGGTGATGTACGGCCTTTGTTTGTCATTAGGGCCTGAGCGGGCCGTAGAAATAGCTGGCAGTCGCGCCCCCGTCGATGAGGAAGTCAGCGCCGGTAATGAACGCGCCCTTGCCGCCCATCAGAAGCTCGGCGACGTTCGCCACCTCGTCGGGAGTTCCAGGGCGTCCCGCCGGACATTTCGTAAACATGTTTTTGTAGAAGCCGCCGTGTCCACCTACTTGACGCGCTCTGCGGCCTCCGTGAAGCTGCCGGTTTCCACCACGGCTGCGAAATATTGCATCTGCCTGAGCAGCATTGCCAGTCCCCCTTCCGTGTGCGCCTGGATTATATCATGTGCGCCCGGTCCCTTTCAAGCCGCCGGGCTTGCAAGAAGTGTGCGGATATTATATAATCTTGCCCATGAGAAGGACAGCTATATCTTTTGTCCTCGCCGCAGCGCTGCTGTTGACAGCCTGCTCCGCGAGGCCCAGCGGAGAATTGCCCGAACCCGAATACACCACACCCGTATCCACGCCAGAGCCGGAGGCGACGCCGTCGCCTACGCCGGAGCCGCCCGAGGACGAATACTTTACCATATCCATGGTGGGCGACTGTACGCTGAGCTCGTCGCAGCGTGAGGACTACTTTGAAACCGTCGTCAACGGGGACATGTCCTGGCCCTTTTCGGGTACAAAGCAGTATTTTGAGGACGATTACCTCACCATTGCCAACCTGGAGTGCTCGCTCTCGCACGAAATGCTCTACGGAAGCGCTACCTTCACTTTCTGCGGCGACGCGGAAAACGCCGAAATGCTCGTGCAGGGAGGAGTGGACTTCGTCACGCTCGGCAACAACCACACGATGGACTTCGGCCAGATCGGCCTTGACAACACCAAGGGCGTCCTCGAAGAGTACGGCGTCGCCTACGCTGCGCCGGACGCCAGCTACATATACGAAGCAGACGGCGGCATCACCGTCGGGCTCTACGCCGCGCCCTGGACGGCGTCCCAGGCGCAGGTTGTGAGCGGGGTGTCCGCTCTGGCGGCCAACCCGGATGTGGATATCGTCATCTGCCTGATGCACTGGGGAATTGAAGGCTCTTACAGGCAGAACAGCGCCCAGACTTCGACCGCCTATGCGGCGATAAACGCAGGAGCGGACATTGTATACGGCTCGCACCCGCACGTTTTGCAGCCCATAGAGGAATACAACGGCGGATACATAGTGTACTCGCTCGGCAACTTTGTGTTCGGCGGGAACAACGCCCCGCGCGACCGCGACACGGCGATAGTCCAGTTCACGGTAAAGCGCTCCGCCGACGGCAGCGTGTCCGTCGAGGGCTGGGAGGCCATACCCTGCAGCCTGTCCAGTACCTCTGTGACGAACGATTTCCGGCCGGAGCCGTATGAGGAAGGCAGCGAGGAGTACGAGCGCGCTATGAGCAAGCTGAACGGCACCTTCACAGGCCCGGATTTGGTTGTAGACTACTCAGAATATGAAGACGAGGGCGAAGCGGGGACTACCGAGCAGCCCGCTTCATCAGCCGCTCCCGAGGACGGCGTCACGGAAGGGGAGGACGCAGTTGAAACAGAATAGGCTATATCCCGCCGTGACGGTGTCCGCCAAGGCGGAACGCAGCCTGCGCTCCGGGCATCCATGGGTCTACGCCGATGAGATACGTTCGACTCAGGGGGAGCTCACCGCAGGCGGCATAACCGACGTGTTCACGCTGAAGGGCTCCTGGCTCGGCGCGGGGATATACTCCGCCGCGAGCAAAATTGCCGTGCGCGTGCTCACGGACAATGCAAACGAGACTTTCAGCGACGCCTTCTTCGAGAGGAGGGTAAAATATGCGCTGGAGTACAGGCGCACCGCCATGGGCGCAGATTTCAACGCCTGCCGCCTCATCTTCGGCGAGGCCGACGGCCTGCCCGGCGTTACGGTGGACAGGTTCGAGGACGTGCTCGTCACGCAGATACTCTCCTACGGCATGGAGGTGCGCAAGGATATACTCTACCGCGCCCTGGTTGCACAGCTCGCGGAGCTGGGCGTCGGGATACGCGGCGTATATGAGCGCAGCGAGTCGCCTCTGCGCGCCAAGGAGGGGCTGGAGCCCTGCTCCGGCTGGTACGAGGGACTGCCGCACTCTGGCGGCACTAGCGTTGTCATAAGCGAAAACGGCGTGAAGTACACCGTGGACTTCGAGAACGGGCAGAAAACAGGCTTTTTCCTCGACCAGAAGTACAACCGCCTCGCCGTGGCGCGTCTCGCCCCCGGCAAGCGTGTGCTCGACTGCTTTACGCACACGGGTTCCTTTGCGCTCAACTGCGCCCTGGCCGGTGCGGAGCATGTCACCGCCGTGGACGTGAGCGAAAGCGCCGTCTCACTCGCGCGCGAAAACGCGCGCCTGAACGGGCTCGACGGACGCATGGACTTCCTGGCGGCGGACGTTTTTGACCTGCTGCCCAAGCTCCTGGAGGAGCGCGCGCACTACGACATCGTCATACTCGACCCGCCCGCATTTACCAAGTCCCGCCGCACGGTGAGAAGCGCCGAGCGCGGCTACAAGGAGATAAACTACCGGGCCATGCGGCTGCTGCCGCGCGGCGGATATCTCGCCACGGCCTCGTGCTCGCACTTCATGGAAAACGAGCTCTTCGTGAAGATGCTGCACTCCGCCGCCCGCGACGCCAATGTGAAGCTCCGCGAGGTCGAGGTCCGCAAGCAGGCCCCGGATCATCCAATCCTCTGGAATGTCCCTGAGACGGAGTATCTGAAGTTCTACATATTCCAGATAGTATAAGCCAACCTGCACGGCAGACGTACAAAGGAAGGCGAATGTGCATGCCGCTGCTGTTTAAAGGAAATATAAGGGGCTATTTTGCTGCGGCGGCCCTGGGCGTGGCCGCAGGGCTGCTGGCGGCGGCGCTGAGTCTGCTGCCTCACGGTACGCTGTGGAGCTTCTCGTCGTTTGGCTCGGGGACAATAGGCTTCTGGATGTTTTCAACCTCGACCATTGTGCTTTTGAGCGCGTCCCCACGGGTAGCCGCCGCAAATTCCGGCATATATGTAGGGCTTATGTTCGCAGTCACGGGCATATTTAAAACCCTGAGGCTTATATATTCTGAATACTATTTTACATCCGGATTTTTGAGCATGGCAGCTGATTTGCTGCTGTACAGCGTGATTCCGGGGCTTGTCTGCTCAGCGCTCGGCGCCGTGCTGTGGTATGGGCGCAAAGGCGGCAGGCTTTCACGGCTGCTGCTTGCTGCGCCGCTGATAGTGACGCGGTCGAGGCGGCCATAATGTTTTTCCGCGTCGCTGCAGAGGGCACAATGCTTTTCCAGGCAGTGCTGGACACCGGCTGCGCGGCGGCCTACCTGTTTATTTTCCGGCGCGGGTTGTTCGGCTTGAAAAAAGAATAGGCGTAAGTGAACCAAAAGGGCTGTCTTTCGACAGCCCTTCAGCTTTTTATCTTACGACGGAGCTTCAGCTCCACGCCGCAGCGTGCGGCCGCCTCGCGTAGAGTGTCCGCCACGAAGGCGCAGCGCTCCTTTTCGGACAGCGCGCCGGAGCAGCCTATGAGCTCCATAGCCTCGCGCAGCTCCGGCAGCTCAAGCAGGTTTACAGCCAGGCAGTAGAATGACTTCTTACGCCCGTCGTTGTAGCTCTCAAGCAGACGCGCGAGTATCTGCGCCTTCTCCCGCTGCTCTAGGCCGTAATTCTCGGGCCCCATCTCCCGTGCGCGCTCCATGTCGGAGAGCTGACGCCGGTGGGTGATGAACGAGTCGTAATCGTCGATGCCCTCATACTTTTCGCAGGGGTAGTCCGGGCACTGGAAGCAGTATTCCACACCTCCGTGCTCCAGGCTGCACCGTGCCAGTGAGCACGACTGGTTCCCATTGCCGCAGCCGCCGCAGTGCCCGCCCAGCGACATGGGGCACAGCGCGCAGTTGAGCCCGCAGAGCGAGAAAAAAGTGTCTTTACGCGTGAAGCCTTTCATGTTATCAACCGTCCCTTGCCAAAACTATCCGCATTATATCGGACCGGGAGGAAATATGCCGGCCCAGCGTAAAAGCGCCCGCCGAAAGGCGGGCGTTTTGCTTTCACATGTAAACGACGGTTTCTTCGAGGCCCTTGCGGCTCGCGTGATTGGGGAGAGGGCCCGCGCCCTCTGCGGCGTAGCCCAAATCCATGAGCATGAGCACACGCTCGTTTTCGGGCAGGCTGAGAATTCTTGCGGCCTCGTCCGGATCAAAGCGGTTGAGCCAGCAGCTGTCAACGCCCGCGTCTTTGGCGGCGAGCAGCATGTGTGTGGCGACAATTGCGGAATCCTCCACGCCGGAATCGTACTTCTCGCCGGGATAGACGAACACGTTAGACTTATCGAAGGCCACAACGAGCACGGTGGACGCGCCGTAGCGGCAGGGTGTTATCTCGTCGACCTTGGCGAGCGCCTCTGGAGAGCGCATGACGTAGACGCGCTGTTCCTGAAGGTTCTTCGCCGTCGGCGCGAGCCTCCCGGCCTCGAGTATAACGTCGAGCTGTGCGTCCTCTACAGGACGGCCGTCGAATTTCTTGCAGGAGTAGCGGGCTTTTACCAGTTCAGAAAATTCCATATTCATGTCCTCCCGGCATTCAAATATAAACTATTCTACCACAGCACCGGGAAAATGTTAAGAGCCAATGTTATATCATGTCTTTCAGCCTCGATGTGAGAGTGTTTACGCCCACGGCTGAGAGCATGCCGTAGACCGGGTCGTTATCCGGGTCCCATGGCGTTTCTAGGGAGCGCTTCAGACGCGCGAGCAGTTCATTGTACTTCTCTGTATCCCCGGCGCTTTCGGCAAGGTCTGCGAGGGCCGACAGGCCCATCCACTCTGGAAGGCCTGCGGCGGCGGTCACGGCCTCTATCCTGTGCGCTATGTCATCCGCCGCTTCGCTTTGTCCGGCTTTCTGCGCGTCGGACACCAGGTGGCCCATTGCGGTGACCGCTTCGTTTATTCCCTCGAGCGCACGGCTCTGCCAGAGACGCCGGGCCTCGTCCATCTTGCCCTGCGCGGTGTAGAGCAGGGCGAGTTGCTCGGTGCGGTCTATGACGTTGCGCGGCAGCGACTGCACCAGCGCTTCGGCGCGCTCCAGCTCTCCGTTTGCGCGGCAGCGGCTCAGCACCATGACAAGCGCCGACAAGCGCACTTCGGCGTCCGTGCTCTCCGCGAGCCTGTCGTACCAGGCGTCAAGCTTTTCACGGAACGGCGAAGGCTCGTCTACGGCGTAGAGATATAGCGCCCCGTCCAGGTAATAGGCCGAGGAGAGCAGCAGCTTCTCGCAGCTCGGGTATTCGTGTGTTTTCTTTTCCGCGCGTTCAAACGCGGCGGCGTAGTCCTCGGACTGCACTGTTTCGTGCAGCGAATTCACAAATTCGCTAATCTCGCTGTCCGAGAGCTCCTCGCTGAAGTCCAGCAGCGTGTTTAAGTCAACGCCCAGCAGCCGGGCCAGAGCGGGCAGGAGCGTGATGTCGGGCAGGCTAGCGCCCCGCTCCCATTTGTTGACGGCGGATGCCGTGATACCCAGGCGGTGTGCCGCCTGCTCCTGAGTGAGCCCCTGCTCGCGGCGCTTTTCGCGTATTATCTCATTTATGCGCATGGTATCACCTCATTGACAGGATACCACGGCCCACGCCTGACCGCAACGGCGCCGCACTCAAGTTCCCTGCCCAAAACCTGAATGCCGCTCACGCCCGGCATGCAGCCGGGCTTTCTGCCGACCCGCATTTGATGCAGCATGAGAAGTCCTGGTGCGTTGTGCGGAAAAAACGGCGCGTAGGCCCCCACCATGTCCTCGCGGCAGACCGGTCCGCGGCTAACGTGCATGTCAAAGTCCAGCGGCAAACTGACGAAGCCCGAGAAGATGCGCGAGACGTCCTCGGACGCTATGTACATTCAACCCGCCGATGACGTGACAGCTGTGTCGGCTGCAATGATAGTACTGCGTTGGTGTCTTGTTTTGCCTGTTGTTAACAAAAGACATTGACCAACCGCAGTCGGCGCACTTTACAAGGCCGGCAAAAATCTGCGTCGTTCCATCTCGCCTACTGCGCCGCCTCGACACTATTTGCTCCTGAACTTGGAAGAACACGTCTTTGCTGATGATAGCCTCATGAGTGCCCTCCATACGCGTCCATTCATCTTGCGGCTTACGCACACGCTTCTTGTTCTTGTACGAGATATTCGTCTGGCGGTTGTGAATCGTGTTGCCTATGTACGTTTCGTCTTTGAGCATTGTCTTGACCTGATTCACTGTCCACGCACAGCGCTTTTCTTCCGGAGCATCGGCGTAAATGTTGGCAAACGTCCCGTAGCGCGAGTAATTTAGCCATCCGGGAGTTGGAACCTGCTCCGCAATCAACGTTTTCGTTATCTTGGCGGCTCCAGCGCCGTGAAACGCCATATCGAAGATTTTTTCCACAATCCACTTGGTGTCCTCGTCAATCACGAGGGCGTTTTTCTTTTCCGGGTCGCGCTTGTAGCCGAGCGGAGCATAAGCGAAAATTCGCTCGCCATTTGCAAACTTGGAGTGCAGCGCGGCCTTGACCTTGCGGCTGGTATCTTTCGCAAACCACTCATTAAATAAGTTCTTAAAGGGAACGAAGTCGCTCAACCCGCGTTCGGTGTCCTCGTTTTCGGTGACGGCGATGTAGCGTATCTGCTTCTCCGGGAACACGAACTCGAGATAGTAGTCCATCATCACGTGTTCGCGACCGAAGCGGCTGAGGTCTTTGGTGACGATGCAGTTTACCTTACCCGCGTCAACGTCAGACATCATGCGCTTGAACGAGGGCCGCTCGAAATTCGTTCCGCTCCATCCGTCATCGACGTACTCGTCAATGACGTGTAAGCCGTTGTCTGCGGCGTATTTGCGCAGGATGGTGCGCTGCGTCTCAATGCTCACGCTGTCGCCGTAGCTCTCGTCATCGCGGCTGAGGCGCATATACAGTGCGGTGTTGTAAATTTTAGGCTGTTTCAAATGTTACCTCCTTTGTGCGAAACAGCCCGCGCTTATGTGGTCATTATACCGTAGACGCGGGCTGTCCGCAACGGTTTATTGTGCTGTGTAGTCTATTACGTTCTCGATTAGTGCGGCGACGGGTTTACCTGTGTCCGCGAAATGCTCGCGGACTTTCAGCCGTGAGCCTCCGCAGTAGAAGTACGTCTCGCCGTCCTCATCTACGGCGTAGAATGCGGTGTTGTCCAGCGTGGGCTTTGGCTCGCGCTCTTCTTCCCACTGTTTGAGCAGCTCTTTGGGCGGTGTGTCGGTGCAGTCGCTTTGGCCCTGTTGACAAAAGCGCCATAGGACGCAGCTCCATGCTGTACCCTATGGCGCTTAGAGTTTTACGGAGACTCACGCCCGGGTGTTTCCGGGTCGTCAGGAGCTTTACC
>UQWI01000005.1 GCA_900544765.1 uncultured Eubacteriales bacterium
TTTGCCAAATGGACAACAAAAAAAGCAGCAAATCTTTTTCAGACTTACTGCTTTCGCTGGCCGCCGGTGGCGGCTGGTATTCTGTTTTGAATATTTAGGGCTGGCCGGTTTGATAATAATCCATTTAGTAAATACAAACTTCTATCTCAAATCAAAAAGAACACTTTCGTAGTCCTTTACGAAATACTTTATGTTTGTACGGCCTTTCTGAATAATTGTGTGGCCTTCTGCTTCCAGCTTTTCCTTCTGTGCTTCTACACCACCGGGATATTTTGCGTTCAATTCCCCGTTTGCCTTTAAGGTTCGCCAATACGGGGTTTTATCTTCGGAACGCTGATAACTCGCCCATGCTGCAATAGATACAAAAATTCCGGCTGTGATAGGCTCTGTGAAATCCGCCCCATTCAGTTCAGCAAAATATTCACGGATTTTTCCGACAGTGATTACTTTGCCATAAGGAATTAGTTTCATCACTTTGTCATAGTCGATTGGCGGGGCAAAGTACATTCTGCTTCCACCATATTTTTCAATGCTTTTCTGGTCGGTAATGGTCTGAAATTTAGGCATATCCTTGCTATCGTGTAGCATAGCATTAAAATCCTTTTTATCTTCGTTCGCCATCTCTCAACACCTCCTGCCTTAATTATAGTGGAGCAAACCATTCCATGCAATGAGACGGTTTGAAAAGCAGCTTGAATTTTTCTTGCTTGATATGGGATATAGCTCAACGGTCGAAACGGAACTTGAACAGTGCGGCAATCAGCCGCTGCTTCACATAGTCCTCAACCTCGGCGTTGACTTTCCCGTGTACTTTGCAACAGTAGCGGATATATCCGGCATAGTGGGAAAGAACAGTGTCGATTGCGTCCGGGTCGCCCTCATGGGCTTTAAGCAGCCCTATGAAACACGCTGCTATCATTAACACATTCCTCTGCATCTTCATCGATATGCAAATTATTTTTTGCAATCTTGTAGCAGTAACGGCCATACTTCTTTTCTGTTTCTGAAATAGCAATTTCACTCCGCTGCAAGTATAGATTTAGAATTTGTATGTCCTCCATTCTCACCCCTCTTTCTGCGTTGATATTGAGGTCTCTATACATAAAGACAATATTCTGAGACGAATATTCCTCTTAATTTCAAAAATAATTATAGCTGTTCGAGATATGATTTTCTACAACGAAAAAAGGAATAGTAGGCGGCTGTCTATCAAATTCTTGTGCGTTACTTTACGGCACATGAGCATTTGCGCCCGCGCAGGTAGGTTGCCAGATTGTAATCCGGTTCCATACATCCAAGCAGGAAAAACCCCGAGTGCCTGTGCAGCCCGGCATCCTTTTCCACGGACAGCAAATAGTGCCCAAGGGCAAGGTGAGTTTTGGTTTGCATTCGTTCTTGCTCCGTTTCGTGTATCTTTAAGGGTTTTAAGATGCAGCGGGACAATAAACCTCGAATAAATGAGATTTAAACTGCCGATAAAATTTCAGTCCGAAGCCAGGTAAAACGGGATAGCCGCGAGCTGGGCGGCTACGGATACGGTCACCATGGCCGGTATGCTTATGTCATAGAGCACACCCATAATCCAGCTGCCGAGGAACCAGAAGATGCCGAAGGAGCACTCAAAGATGCCGTACCCAGTAGCCCGGCAGTCTTTGGGTACCATGGAGGTGACTGCGGCCTTCAATATGGATTCCTGGGCGCCCATTCCTATCCCCCATAGGGCCACGCCGAACAGCAGAGCTAACGTGGAGTGGATGGAGAATATAAAGATAGAGAATGTGCTGGAGATAAGCGTCGAAATTATCAGTGCCTTTACGCCTATCCTGTCGTAGAGCCGCCCGAACAAGAGGGCGGATATCGCGTCCACCAGCATCGCGCCGGCGTAGAGCAGCGGCAGGGTCCCCTCCGTCACCAGCGACGACGTCTCCGCCAGGCCGGCGGCGAGGCCTGTGTATACATTTGAAACGTGCATGATGATGAGTGAATAGTCTATAAACCCAAAGGCAAAGCAGCTTATCCCGGCGATATAGAGCACAAATCCCTTTCTCATACGGAAAGGGGCGTGCTCCTTCGGCTCAGGCTCAAACTGCTCGGGGTTGGGGAACTTGCGCCTGGTAAACAACAGCAGGATTATCGTAATGGCGCCGGGAACGGCGAGCACGGCAAAGCAGAAGGCGTAGATCTGAAAGACGTCCCCGTCCGTCCGGAAGAGCATCACCAAGTACAGCAGCACCGGCCCCAAAAACGCGCCAATCTGGTCGAGCAGCTCCTGTAAGCCGAAACTCTTCCCCACTCCCTCCTGGGACGCCGCGAAGGACATTATGGTGTCTTTCGCAGGTTTCTTGATGGCTTTGCCCATCCTCTGTACGACCAACAGCAGACACGCCCATATCCACCCGTCCTCGCCTACAAGGGCCAGAGCGGGCACCGCCATGACATCCAGCACATAGCCGATGATTGTTATGGGCCAATATTGCCGGGTTTTGTCCGTGAGTTTGCCGAACACATAGCGCATGGAGTATCCAATCAGCTCACCCAACCCGGAGAAAAACCCGATAGCTCCGGCGGAGGCGCCCATAATAGCCAAATAGGCCCCACGGATGCTGGACGCTCCCTCGTGGGTCATGTCGGAAAACAGGCTGACAACTCCGAACAGGATTAGAAACACCATCGCCTGTGACATGCGTCCCTTCTTCCGGCCGCCGTCCATATCACTCACGCTCCTTTACTCGCGCCGTCACTTCAGGGAAGCCCGCCTTGCTCTCTTCCTTGCACCGGTGGTAGAGCACATCCAGCAGACGGGCAAACTCCTCCCGCTCCTCTTCTGTCAGCGCCTCGGCCAACCACTCATAAAACAGTGTTTCAATGTGCGCCTTGGAGTTTTTGAGGCTCTGCGCCCGCTCCGTGGGATAGATAAGCTGGCTGCGCCCATCCGTCGGGTTGCTCTCCCTCCGGAGGTAGCCCTTTGCTTCCAAATTGGCGGTCTGCTTTGCCACAGCCCCCTTGTCTGCACCCAAGCTTTTGCATATCTCAGCCTGCGTGATGCCTGGGTTTTTCCGGACAACATGGATGAGGTCGAATTCCGCAGTTCCAACCCCCTCCGCCTTCATCGTCCGCGCGGTGAACTTCCCCACCTCACGGGCAATCTTTGTAATCTGACGCTGTGTTATGTCCATGTCTCATACCCTCTTCGCAAAAAGATGTACTGCCAACTAGTTAGATGATAGTACATCTATTTGCTGTTGTCAAGGCAATTTGTACCTGAGTATTTCCCGCTTTGCGGCCGTATACAGTCCTGCCCGATGTCGGCGGAAATGGCATTCGGCCGGCAGGTGTCCTGATTTTACCCGACGCGGCGGCACTTTCTGCTCCTTGCCAGGTAGGTACTATACGGCAAGGCCTCCCCACCCGCGTTTGCCCTGGCGGATGAGGAGGCGTGCTTTCATTCCGTCCCCCAGAGCGCCAGCTCGCAGGCGGCGGTGTTTATGTCGTCGGGCAGGGGCTGTGCGCCCGACGGCAGGCCGGGGTCCTTCACTATGCGCTCCAGGCTCAGCAGCTGCAGGGCGTAGCCCAGCTCCATAATCTCTATGGGGTTGCCCGCGCCCGAGGCCAGGTTCAGCGGGTTTGCGCTCTGCAGCAGGTAGATGCGCTTGCCGTCCACGATGTACCTGTCCACGCCGTCCTGCATGCGCTCGCAGCCATCCGCGATTTCGCCCAGGTGCGCGGTGTCAATCTCCATGTTGTAGTGCCCGGCGTTGCAGAGAATCACACCGTCGCGCAGCCGCCTCAATTCGCCCTCGCCTATTACGCCGAAGCGGCCCGTGACCGTGCAGACCACGTCCGCCTGGGGCAGCAGCTCTTCGAGACGGCCGACGATGTGTCCCTCCAGCTTTATCCTCCCGGCCCCGGCTTTGGTAGACTCTCGCATGTCCTGATATAAAAAGAGAGGAAAAGCACATCGCTCTTCCTCTCCCAATTTTGTCAAGTTGCTCTGCCGAGCTGCAAAAGCCACATATCAGACGTAGAAGGTCTCAAAGTGGAAGCGGCTGCCGCCGAAGAGCATGCACATCAGGCAGCAGACAGTTCCCATGAGGATGGCAGATAGCCAGGTGTTGCCTGTTTTCTTGTAAAGGAAGGTCGAACCGCCAATGCCGCAGGCCATGCCTAGAGGCATGCCCCAGATGCGCTGGGTGTCCAGACCCATATTCCAGATGGCGCCGGTGTCGGCCGGGCTGCCCTCTGTCTGAAGTATCCACTTTACCGCCACAACCAAGGTGATAGTAAAGGTGACGATTAAGATGTTGAAGATGATGGCCAGGACTAGATCCTTGGTCTCGCTGCCGGTGCTGGGCAGACGGCGTTCAACATTGATACCCAGGTTTGAGACTACGAAGCAGAGTATCCAGATTATCAGGTAGTTCCAGTAGTAGGGGATCTTGACGATGGGGATCTCCTTGATGCCAAAGAACCAGGAGTAGAAGGAGGTGCCGAGCACCGTCTCCATGAACTGGATATATGCCCAGCCGATGCCGAGCACGATACAACTCAGCAGCAGCGTCTTAAGTATGTACACCGCCATTGACTTGCCCTTGGCGGCCGAGCCCTCGAAGCCCTCCGGGGTCAGGCCGGAGTCTGGGAGCTTGAAGTGCTGCTTGTGTGCCTCGGTGACGTAGTAGAGCACGAAGCCAAGCACGCCGAGGCTGGCGATGCCTACCATAGTGCCGAAGGCCATATTGGAATAGCCCATGTTGAAGCCCAGGCTCAGCAGATTGGCGTAGTGCGAGCCGCCGACTAAGCCGAAGGCGTCAGTCTTGAGGACTATGTACGGGAAGAGCAGGCCGAGCACTATACTTATGCCCATGCCGACACCGCGCAGACCGATGTTCCGCGCGAGGGGACGACGGACTCCCGACAGTACGGGAACCTCTTCAATCAGCAGGAGCGCCAGGGCGCACAGCCATGCCACGAAGGCGATAGTGCCGAACATGCCCGCGAAATCCTTGTACATCCAGACCTGGTCATCAGAAGGGAGCGGATTAGGCACCGCGTCGCCGATAGCGAGCTGCGAGTACTCGATGAGGTGGCCTATGGCTACGCGGGTAACAAAGGCCGCCTCGTGGATTCGGTGCTCCACTATGTAAGCGTATGCGTTGCCGTCCTCAAAGGAGCCGAACAGCGTGTCGGCCTGCCACTCGGCATCAATACCGCGCTTGTCGAGCTCTAGCTGTCCGCCCTCGCCGGCGGTGGCGGTGGAGCCTTCAAACTCGCCGTTAGTTGCAATGTAGTTTCCAGTCCAGCTGTCCCATACGGCCTTGTACTCCTGGGCCATCTCGTCCATGGCGAGAATGACAGGGGAAGCGGCGAACACCAGCTTGGCGTTGTATTTCGCGCCGAGCATGGTGGAAGCGGTGTTGCCCATGGAATGTCCGGAGGAGACTATGTTGTCGCTGTCGACAATGGACATGTCGAGCATGTAACGGTAGAAAGTTTCGGCCTCCTGAAGCAGCGCCTCACCGCTCAGCGCGCCGGTCTCCGAGCCGTCGAAATAGCCTTGGGAGTCTCCCGCGCCGAACTGGTCGACGGCAAGTACGACGAAGCCGCGGCGGGACATCTCAACAGCCCAGGACTCGTGGTTGCGGGCGTTGCCGGCGTTGCCGTGGAACATCAGGATGCCGGGGGCGGGGTTTTCGTCGGTAGCCTCCTTGGGGGCATAGAGCAGGGCGCTGTACTCTGCGCCGTCAGCTCCGATAAGCTTGAGTCTGTCAATGCGCACGTTGCCCCAGCCGGTGACAACGCCCCAGTTTAGCAGGGATGCAAATATCAGGATGAGCAGGGTGATGCAAAAGCCCCTGCGGACGTTTTTCCTTCTCTTCGCCCTGGCGGCCGGGTCGTAGTACTGCTCGCGCAGCCGCTGATCCATCTTTTGGTCTTTTCTCGCTGGGTCATGTTTTTTCCTCCATTTTCTCGTTTGATAATTGGCTAACCATTAGTTGAGCGAAGGTTACAATAAAGGAAAGAAAAAGTAAATATGCCGGGCACGAACGGTGCGGATCGCACCTCGAAAGGGCAGGAGGCCAGCCTGAATAGTCGATATTTCAGCGCGAATAGATTTGAGCGGACTTCCAAAAATGTCAAGACTGTGTTATTATAATATCAAAGAGGAAGGGTGGGGAAGCAATGACTAGATCAATTGCAGTGTGCGACGACGAGAAGGCAATGCTCAGGCAGCTGTCGCTGTATCTCGAGCAAATAGGCCAGGAAACCGGAGAACAATTCGACACCTACTATTACTCCTCGGCGGAGGAACTGCTTGAGCACATGCCGAGGCAAGTGGAGGTGATACTGCTAGACATCTCAATGGGCCAGATTTCCGGCATGGACTGCGCCAGGCAGCTGCGCAGCGAGGGATGCGGCGCCGAAATATTCTTTGTCACCAGCATGACTGAGTACGCCCTGGGCGGATACCAAATACACGCCTTTGCATTTCTGGAAAAGCCTGTGACATATGATGAGCTCAAGTGCAACCTGCTCGACTGCTTTGAGCGGCAGGACAGCGGGAGACGCGCCGTGCTGCCTGTGGAGACGCAGGACGGGCTGGAGTTGCTGCCGGTGGAGCAGATAGTGTACGCCGAGGTGTTCCAGCATGAGACGTCATTCTTCATGCAAGACGGCAGAAGGCTCACCGGGGCGATGCAGCTGACGGAGGCGGAAAAGCGGCTCGGCAGCCAGGGCTTTTTCCGCTGCCATCGCAGCTATCTGGTAAACCTGCAGGCCATCAGCCATATCGGCCAGACTGAGCTAACGGTGAACTGCGGGGCAAAGGTGCCCGTGAGCAAGTACCGCTATAAAGACCTGCTGACGGCATACGCCGTATACATGGGGGTGAAGCTGAGATGAGCGTGGTCTGGCTCTTCAGCTTTCTTGCAGATTCCGCCTTCATGTTGCTGTACTTCAGACGAGCGACTTATAATGAGCGGCAGCAGCGCACGTGGCTGAAGCCGTTTTTTATTCTGGCGAGCCTTCCGTTATATCTGAACACAACGCTCTTGGCCATACCGTATGCAGCCGTGTGCATGGCATTCAGGGCAGTCTTGTACTTCCTCTGGTGCTTCATCTCTGATGGCATCCCCTGGAGGCCGTCAGCCTATGCGTCGTTGTTCTGGACGGCGGTTTATACGCTTTTCCAGAACCTATTTTTTGGGCCGATAATAGGCGCCTATTTCCTGGAGGACATCGTAATCTTTGAGTCTGATCTCTACAACCAGGCGGCGCTCTCCTCCCTATCCGTACTGCTCAGGCTGGTGTATTTCGGGGCGATTGCAAAGTTGCTGCCCCTGGAAGGTATGGGCGGCGTGGCACTCAGGGACGTTTTCCTGGCGGGCAGCATTTGCCTGCTGTCGGCGTATATTAAAAGCACGGCGGCACCGCTCTTGCCCGTATTTAACACATCCCCGACCCAGTTTTCGGTGTACTACATAATGCTGCACCTGGCCATGCAGCTGGTGTTGGTCGCCGTGGAGCTGGTCAGGAGGAAAACCGTGGAAGGGGCATAGCTGTCGATACAGAACACCGTGGCCTATTCGCTGCTGGAGAGTATCAAAGACCACCAGGCGAGCGAGGAGTCAATACGGACGCTCAGACACGATTTGAAGAACCATGTGATGGCGATAGAGCTCCTGCTTGATCAGGGCAGGACGCAGGAGCTCAAATCGTACCTGCAAACCATGCGCAGTTCGGCAGACTCGCCAAGTTCCAGCTTCCGCACTGGCAACGAATTGGTGGACGGCCTGCTGATGCGCAAGCTGGGTCCGGCCACCGGGGAGAACATTGCCGTCCGGGTAAGTCTGGACATGAGCTCGGCGGGATTCATCGCGCCGTTTGACATGTGCGTACTGATGGGCAACGTGGTTGACAACGCACTAGAGGCGTGCCAGAATGTTCCTGTTCAGGAGCAGCGCTTTATCAACCTTACTGGTGACAGGAGCGCCAATTGCCAGCTCATCAGGCTCGAAAACAGCTATACGGGACACCGTACGACACCAGGTGAACTGCTGAAAACAACCAAGCAGAATAAAAGCCTGCACGGCTTTGGTCTGAGAAATGTGAAGCGCGTATTGGACAAGTACGGCGGCACTATGGCAATAACTGCGGAGGGCGGAGTGTTCACGTTGAATATGCTGCTGCCGCTACCGGAAGGAATTCCTGCCCAGCAGGACGAGTAGAAGTGGCAACGCGAAAAAGTTAAAATAACCGAGAAACGCTCAAGCACCCCGGAGGTAACCCTCCGGGGTGCTATTGTTTATCCGCTGTTTATATTCTCTTTACCACGAGCCAGTCCGCATATACAGATTCCATAGAATTGGCGTGTTCTTTACTGTCTCAGATGCTCAAACATGAACGGCAACGCTCTGCTCAACCCGCGCCCGCCTATCCCAGCACGGTCTGGGCCCACGGCAAGACGTCAGGGGCCGCGCCGCCGTCCAAGTAAAGGCCGCTCTCGCGCATGGCCTCGAGGCTGTCGGGGCCGAGCGAACGGAGATAGTGCAAATCTATCCGCTCCAGGCGTCCGTCGAGGTACGCGTCCACGTTGCAGCGCGCGATGATGCCGCCGACGGGCAGCAGGGCAAAGCACGCCCACATCGCCAGGACTATCCCCGCCGCCCAGGGCCAGAAGCGGAAGCCCGCCCGGAGAGATTTCACGGCCACGAGCACAAGGCACACGCCTATCGCCAGCATGGCCCACGCGGCCATCAGGCGCATTACGCTCAGGCCGTAGGCGAGCACATACAGGTACAGCCTGTACGCCGCCGAGGCGAGCATGACGAAGGTCAGCAGCACCAGCGCCAGAGTCAGTACACGGCCCAGGACGCTCTCGCGTCCCGCCCTTGAGCAGGCCAGGGCCGTCGCCATGACGACTGCGGCCACGCCCACAAGCGAGAAGAAGCCGCTGCGCGCATACTCGGCCCAACCGCCGGACATAGCCGCCGCCTCCTCCCCGCCGAAGAGGTACTTGAACTGGAAAACGGCAAACAGCGCACAGGCCGCTGTCAGCAGCGCCTCAACGGTGACGAGCGTACTGACGGGCAGCTCCCGCAGTTTCGGCAGCGGCTCCGTGCGCCTGGGCTCATGCCGGAGGAAGTAGAGCGTCGAGAAAAATACGAGGCTCCAAAACGTAATGCTCAGCGTGCGCAGCACGAGTGTACCCAGATTCAAGTCCACGAGGAACTCTGTTATGGCCTGGAACACATAGATGTCGAACATGGCGTCGGCGAAGCTCATGCCGAAGAGCACGACGGCCAGCAGCGGCAGGGCTATAACCAGGCCCAGCAGCACTCCCCCGAGCGCGCGCCTGTTCTCCGGCGCCAGCGCATACACGGCCCTGAAGGGCTTGCCCCAGTTGATGAAAACCCCTCTGAAGCAGTCGAGAATGCCCTCTTTAACCGCCCCGGGCTCCGTGACGCCGTGGTACTCCGTACCCGCCAGCGAGAGGAATCCCATCACGCTGCCGCACAGTATCACGGAGAAGCTCACGAAGCGAATCTCCTCGCTCCACTGGAAGGCGCAGGCCAGGGCGGTGAGGTTTATGACCACGGCGAGGAAAATGTTCTCGCGCGTCCACTTCGCGCGTTTGCCCAGCACGAGCAGCACCGCCGCCCAGGCAGCGAAGGTGAAAGCGCAGGCTCCCAGCGCGGGCAGGCCGTATTCAAGGTTGCTGAGCACGAACACCTCGCGCCATAGCAGTGCGAGCGCCACGCCTATTGCAAGTATGAGCCAGTCCCGCAGTGAAAAGCGCCCTGTATTGACTTCGTCCATAACGCACCTCCTTAAAGGCTTGCTGAAAGCGTGTACCAGCCTCCGGTTTCCCTCGTTCAAAAGCAAAATAATACTGCCGGGAATCCGTTCTCAGGCATCAGAAACGCGAACCAGGTAAACGCACCCAAGCTCAAAGTAACCAGCAAAAGCAGGATTTTCCGTTCTGGCGGCGTTTGATACTTCTTTTGAAACAGCAATATATTCAGAACAAGCGAAACCGCCACGAGAGAGACGTTTAAGATGAAATTCCCCCACACAATGTACTTGTCGGTTCCCAAACTGCCCAAAACGAAAAAACCAAATACGAATATGCCGTAATTTATATAAAGCCAGGACGTTATCATTTTGACCGACATTTTCTCTCTGTTCATAAACGCCTCCTTACAAACCGGCTTCAAACGTGTACCAGCCGCCGCCGAGCGGGTAAGTCTCGCCGCAGTTGTCGCTGCCCTCCTCCCGCCAGACCCAGCCGTCCCCGTCCGGGATGAGTTCGTTGTCCGAGTTCTGAAACGGCTTCGGGCCTCCGTCGGCGGAGTAGTACACACCGCTGTAGAAGCTCGCCGGAGCAATTCCGAAGCCGCCGGTCGTAAACTCCACCATGGCGCCGTCATCAAAGCCCCAGATGTCTATGTCATGCACTCCGAAAATCTTTACGTCGGTTTTGCGCTCGGCGAGCATGTCCTGCGCCGCCCGCTCGAATTTCCCGCGGTTCAGCCTGAACACCATCTCCGGGCTGCGCAGCCATGAAGCCACTGCAATCAGCGCCGCAGCGGCCAGCAGCCAGAACCATACGCGCCTGTATACGGGTTTCTGCATTTCCCTGCCACCTCTGTCCACTTCACGAGATATGTGCGCTGAACGAATACCAGTTATTCAGTCCGGCTGCGTGGCGGGTATGGCCGGAGGTCTCGCCGCTCTCGCTGTACCAGTTCCAGCCGCCGTCGGACTCGTCATATATCAGCTCATAGTCCCAGTTCCGGTAGGCGGCGGGGCCGCCTCCGACGGCATAGTAAACACCCTGTACCTCCGGCCCGAACAGCCCGGCCTTTGTCTCGGTTGTGAACTGGACTATTGTCCCATCGCTGACCCCGTACACGCTTATATCAGTTACCCCGGGTATCTCCACCCCGGTCTCGCCGCCCCGGTAAAGCAGCTCGCGCACCGCCTGCTCAAAGAGCGGCGTGTACTGCCTTAGAATCTCCGACGGGCTATCCGGCCCTGCGGCCAGAAGGGAAATCACTGCGGCCAGTATCACAGCAGCGGCCGGCAGCCAGAACCATACGCGTTTATATACCGGCTTTTTAGCTTTCTCCACAAGAGTCATCCTCCTTGCCGCACGAAGCGCAGGAAGCACCCCGAGTAGTCGTAGAGGTATATCACGTCCTCGCGCCCGACGTCCCGCCAGAGCTGGCATCCGGCGTACTTTGCGTCCAGGTTTGTGCCCCACATGTCCTCCGCAGGCCGCTCTGCGGTGCGATGGGTAATGCCATTCACCAGGCCAATCTTCCCGCTGCCATCGGGTATAGAGTACACCTCGCCGCCGGACAGCGTATACACCTCGCCGTCCACGCGTATCTGCGGCCTGCCTGGCGGGAACATCTCGCCTACCACCGCCGTGAGTACCACAATGATGATCACCAGCTCCACCGCTATCAGCTTCTTTACCACGTCCATGCCGCACCTCACATTATCCACTCGGCGAGGTAAAGCGCTTCGCCGTCCCAGACGATATACAGCCTGTTCCGCTCGTCGTCCTGGTCCGTGACCACGGCGCAGTCACAGGCCGCGCCGAAATCCGGCCGGTATCCCTCCGGCACACCCAGCTCGTCCGTGACCATGTCAAAGCCGCTCCTGAAAGCCGCGTCCGCTCCCGGTGAGAGCTCCACGCCCAGGCCAGCCACGTCCCCGCAGCTGTAGACGGTATATCGAGGCCCGTCGCCATGTATTCCACCGGTGACGTCGTCAGAGTAGAGCTCCGTCAGGCCGCGCGGCACTGTGACGCCCCAGTTGGCCTCGTATATGCCCGTGCCGGAGTAACGCAGCGAGATATAGGCCAGGCTGCCCGCGAAAAACAGCAGCGGTGCGCCGATTACAGCCGCGATGAGCGCTACTGCAAGCTTTTTTCCCCTACTCATCGCTCACATACTCCAAAATGTCCCCCGGCTGGCAGTCGAGCGCGCGGCAGAGCGCGTCAAGGGTGGTGAAGCGCACCGCCTTGGCCTTGCCGGTCTTGAGCACGGAGAGGTTCGCCATCGTGATGCCCACTCTCTCGGAAAGCTCCGTCAGGCTCATCTTGCGCCGGGCGAGCATGACGTCGAGGTTTATCCTAATCATGCCGCCACCTCAGACCGTCAGGTCGTTCTCGGCCTGCATGTCCGCCGCCTTGCGAGTCAGGTGCGAGAGCGCCGCGCAGCAGACCGCAATCGCCGCGCCGATGGAGCAGATGACAACGCCCGCCACTATCAGGGCGAAGTGCAGCATATTCATGGCGCCAAGCACGCAGCCGGCTATGAGGTAGAGTATCACATCCGCCAGCGCCAGGTTGCTGCACATGCGCAGGCGCTTTGCGTTGTCGTAGCAGAAGCTGTTGTCGCGGCCTATCTCAACGGCAATCTTCCATATCAGGGCCAGGAACACCAGCACCAGCACGGCGGTCACCCAGAAAAATATCAGGCAGGGCAGGTACATGTATTCCAGCTCCGGGTAATGCTCCACCGCGCGCTGTCCCAGCTTGGGCACCAGCAGCAGCGACAGGAAGAGAATAAACGCCGCGCCCACTGCGAGGACTATGCGCAGCCAGATTGATAGCTCTTTTTGCTTCACGGCAAACACCGCCTTTCGAGACGAGTATAACACGTGCTTTATCGTTTTGCAAGTATAATTTATCGAAAAACGATAAATAGCACCGATACAGGAGCGTCTCTCTCCTGCGCGGGAAATATCCGGGCTGCGACGGGCTTCGAGCGTGTCCGCACGGCGCGGCGTGTAGAATACCGGTATAAGCCGAGGCAACACGGCGGGCTTTGCGCCACGGCAAGGAGGTACGCACATGAAGATAACGGCGGATTACGACGCGGGCAAGCTCACGATACACTTAAGCGGAGAGCTTGACCACCACAGCGCCCGCGAGGGCATGGCGGGCATAGAGCGGCTGCTGGACGAGTACATGCCCCGGGACGCGGTGCTGGACATGTCCGGGCTCACGTTCATGGACTCGGCAGGGATAGCGCTGCTGCTGAAGACGGAGCGGCTCATGCGCGTGAGCGGAGGCCGGGCGAGCATAGCCAATCCGGCAAAGCAGCCGCTGCGCGTGCTGGACGCCTCAGGCATAGAGCGGAAGATACACGTCACAGGAGGAAGCATAAGATGAAAGGCTTGAACTACATAAAGCTCGACTTCCCGAGCCGGAGCGTGAACGAGGGCTTCGCGCGCGCCGCCGCGGCGGCCTTCGCCGCGCAGCTTGACCCCACGCTGGACGAGCTCGGGGACATAAAGACGGCTGTCAGCGAGGCGGTAACGAACTGCATCGTCCACGCCTACCCGGACAGCATCGGCAAGATAAGCATGCGCATGCGCATTCTCGAGGACGGCGTGCTTGAGATATGCGTGAAGGACAGCGGCGTCGGCATCCCCGACGTCGAGAAGGCCCGCGAGCCGCTCTTCACCACGGGCGGCGAGGAACGCAGCGGTATGGGCTTCACCATCATGGAGAGCTTCATGGACAGGCTGACCGTGCGCTCCAAGCCCGGCAAGGGCACCTCGGTGACCATGCGCCGCACAATTGAGCGGCGCGGCGGGGAATGACGGACGAGGCCACGCTGCGCTCGGCCAAGGCCGGAGACCGTGACGCCGCAGAGAAGCTGGTCACGGAGAACTCGGGGCTCATCTGGAGCGTGGCGCGACGCTTCTTCGGCCGGGGCGTGGACAGCGACGACCTCTACCAGCTAGGCTGCGTGGGCTTCCTGAAGGCCATTGCGGGCTACGACGAGAGCTACGGCACGCAGTTCTCCACCTACGCCGTGCCCAAGATTTCCGGCGAGATACGCCGCTTCCTGCGCGACGACGGCTCCGTCAAGGTCTCGCGCTCGCTCAAGGAGAGGGCGAACCGGATACGCTCCGCGCGGACGGGCCTGGAGCAGCGCCTGGGCCGGGAGCCCACGCTCAGCGAGCTCTCCGCCGAAACCGGGCTCACGCCCGAGGACATAGCAGTGGCCGAGACCGCCGCCGGGCCCGCCGAAAGCCTGCAGCGCGAGGCCGGCGAGGACGGCTTCACGCTCGAGCACCTGCTCTCCAGCGAGGACGAAACCGAGCGCGTCCTGGAGCGCGTGTCACTGCGCGAGGCCATAGACCGCCTGGCGGAGCGCGAAAAGCGCGTAATCTCGCTGCGCTACTTCCACGACATGACCCAGGAAGCCGCCGCACGCGTGCTGGGCGTCAGCCAGGTGCAGGTCTCGCGCCTTGAGCGCCGCGCCATATCCGCCCTGCGCGAATTGCTGGAGCCCTAGCCGGGCGCGGTCTTGCGGGATGTTTGTTTTATTTTGGGTTCCCATGCAAAGGCGCGCTTCGCATGAGAAAACAGCAAAACTCAGGGACGGTTGTCCCTGAGTTTTTGTTTTCAGCGCGTCCGGCAACATCAGGCCGGGAATTTCACTAGAAGTCGCGCCCCTCTACGGCGCGGATGCTGGCCGGCAGGCTGAGCGCTATTGACGCTGCGGCGGAAGCCGGGTGGATGAGCAGCGGCCACGTTACGTTTGCGCCGATGGCCTCAACCAACAGCATCACGAAGAAAAGCTCTAGTATGAGGACGACAAGAACTATCGCCGCCGCGATACCTCCCTGCAAATCCGGGCCGTATTTGAAGTCGAAGCAGAGCACAATGCCCTCAACCGTCAGAAAAATACAGCAAATCACAGCGCAGGCCAGCAGCGTCACACGCGCCGTCTCGCCGGACAGCAGGAACAGCATCGCGCACAGCAGCGAGGCCACCAGCCCAAGCGCTGCCTCGGTTATGTAGCTGCAAACGACAAGCTGACGGCGCGAGACAGGCATCGTCAGAAGCCAGCGTCTCTGGGCCTCGTCATTCCCGCCAGTCCTTATGACGGAAAGCAGCAGAGCTCCGGCGAGGCCTCCCATGGATATATCCCTGAGCAGCAGGTTCACCGCCAAAACCACGGCGAATACCACCAGCAGCCTGGCCAGCCTCCCCCTGAACGTTATCAGGTTGTAAACGAGCAGCGCCCTCATTCCCTCACCCCGTTTGCGGTTTTCAGAACTCCTTTTTCCTGTATATCCCCACGCTGAGGGCCGAGCCCCACGCGGCGGCGACAGCGGCTGCCGGGGCGGCAATGAGCACTGCCCCGGGCGTCTTGGCCCAATTGGACGGCAACATGGCGAATACTGCGATTGCGGCGAGCAGCGGCGGTACACACGCCGCCCGTGCGACGGCAAAGCCGAATTTGTACGCCGCGGGCAGGGCGAGGCTCAGCAGCGCGCAGCCTATGTACAGCGCCACAAGCGCCGGGCGGTACAGCTCCCACAGCGGCCACCTCAGCACGGCGGAGACGGCAAGCTCCAGCACAAACGCCGCCGCGCCGCAGAGCGCGCCGAGCGCATAGCGGCTCAGCGCCAGCTCCGCGCGGGATATGGGCAGCGACGCCGCGTACCGCTCAAAGCCGTTTGTGTCATCGTCAAGCCACACTGGTGTGAGCGAGGCGAAAAGTACCGCCGCTGCGGAGAAGGAATGGAGCCGCGCGGGCCAAGCCGCGCTCGCCGCCAGCCAGGCGGCGAAGGCAGTTAACAGCCACGCAAACCGCGCACGCAGGCAAAGCGCGTATTTCAGGATAAGCACTTTCACACCCGGCTCCCCTACGGTTAAAACTCCCTGCGCTTATATATACCCACGCTGAGGGCCGCGCTCGCGGCAAACACGACGAGTGTCACCACGGGCAGCAGCACAAGCGCTTCGCCGAGGCTGTCCATGTCCACGTCCAGCGCGCTGAGCAGCAGCCCGAAGGCGAGCAGGAACAGCACGAATACGGCCATCATAGTGAGCCGCGCCTTCTCCGTGCCGAATTTGTAGATGACGGGCAGCAGCACGCTGACCATGACCACGCCTACGCAGAAGCAGGCCGAGCAGCTGTAAACGGCCTCGAGCGCCTCCATACCCAGCGCCACGCTGGCCGCAAAGCCTATTGCGGCGAGGCAGAGCGCGCATATGATGCTGAACACATAGTGTCCCATTGCCGCCGAGGTACGGCTCACAGGCGCAGTAAACAGATAGCGGTCGAAGTGTGACTTCTCGTAGGTGGCTATGCAGGTCAGTGGCAGCATCATGGCGTAGACCACGCTCAGTGCTGAAAAGAAAAGCCCGCTCTTGTTGTATACGGTTATCGCCAGCCATACAACCAGCACCAAAAGTACGCTCTTGGCCTGGGTCTTTATCACTGTGAGGTCGCTCAGAAGTACGGCTTTCATTTCACGTCCCCCTTGATGTAGTAGAGCATGATGTCCTCTATGCTCGCGCGCTCATGCGTCAGGTGCTCCCCCGCCGCGCGCTCCACCAGCGCCTCGCTGCCGAAGGCCCCGCGCCTCACGCCGACGACGGAGCCCGGCTCCAGCGCCGCTATCTCGCGCTCCGAGCCCTTTGCAATGACGTATTTCTCCAGCAGCTCGTCCTTCTCCTCGCTGAACACGACCCGGCCCGCGTGTATGAAGGTGATGTAGTCGCAGGCCTTTTCCAAATCCGAGAGTATGTGCGAGGATATGAGCACGCTGCAGCGCTCGTCCTGGATGTAGTCTAGCAGGATGTCCAGCAGCTCGTCGCGCGCCACGGGGTCGAGCCCGCTCGTGGGCTCGTCGAGGATAAGCAGCCTTGCACCGTGGCTGAGCGCGGCGGCTATGGAGAGCTTCATGCGCATGCCGCGCGAGTACTCCTTTATCTTCTGTTTCTCCGGCAGGCCGAATTTGAGCGTGAGCGAGTCGAAGCGCCCGTCGTCAAAGTGCCTGTAGGCCGCGGTCAATATGCGCCGCACGTCGCGCAGGCTCATCGTCTCCGGGAAGGGGCAGTCGTCGAACACGACGCCCACGTCCTCGCGCACCTCCGGAGCGCACTCCTCCGGGTCGGAGCCCAGCACCCTGGCCTCGCCGCCCGTGCGCTTCGCCAGGCCGAGCAGCAGGCGTATCGTCGTGCTCTTGCCCGCGCCGTTTTCGCCGATAAGCCCCATGATGCAGCCCGTCGGCAGCGTGAAGTTGACGTTGTTGAGCGAAAAACCGCTGTATCTCTTCGTGAGGCCCTTTACTTCAATTGCGTTTTGCATACTAATCTCCCTCGCAGGTGAGGCGGAGCATCTCGTACAGCTCTTCGTTGGCAAGGCCGCTCTGGTCGGCCAGCTCCTTTGCCCGGCAGAAAAGCTCCTCAATCTGCCGCAGGTGCTCCTCCCGTATCAGGTCAAGATTTTTCCCAGCAACGAAGCTGCCCTTTCCGGCGTAGGTCACAAGGAACCCGTCGCGCTCAAGCTCCTCGTAGGCCCGCTTCGTCGTAATTACGCTTATCCGCAGCTCCTTGGCCAGAAGGCGGATGGAAGGAAGGGCGTCCCCCTCCTTGAGCTCGCCCGAGATTATCTTGCCCTTTATCTGAGCGCATATCTGCTCGTAGATGGGCGCCCCGGACGAGTTGCTTATGATAATATCCATGGCTATCACCCTGTATAGTGTGTATACCCATTATACACAGTATGTACAGTTTGTCAAGGGCCCGGGAGAAATTTCCGCAGGCAGAAAAATCCCCCGGGCAAAAGCCCGGGGGATTTTTCCTATTCGTGAGCGGCCTCAGCCGGCGGCGCGGTCTTTCAGGGCCTTGAGCAGCTCCTTCTGCACGGGCAAGCGCTCGCGGCGGGGGTACTCGCCCTCGAAATATTCACGTATCTCGCGCGCCTGCTCGGCGCTCAGCAGCTCTACGAGGGGGATAGCGAGCGCATGGCTGGCCAGGAGCATCCAATAGGCGCTCCGGCTTTCGCGGTGCTCGTGCGCCTGGGCGAGGATGAACCTCACGGCGTCGCAGACGTCCTGCCCCTCCGGCCGTGAGGCGGCGAAATTGTCCACAGCCGAGGTGAGTGAGGCGACGAAGGCGTCCTGGCACTGCTCCGCCGTCGCGTTGCGCCCCAGGCCGAACAGTCCGTCCACGCTTCGTCCGCTGCGCCTGGCGTCCTCCATGCCCGCCAGATAGGCGGCGTATGCGCCGGTAATGCTCTCAGGTACGGCCATTATGCCCAGGGGTTCTCAGTGGGATAGGGCAGGCTCTTCGGCTGGTTGTAGGCGATGTCCTTCACGCCGAGCATCTTCATGACCTCGAAGAGGGCCTTGCCGTAGTGGCCGAAGGCGACGGCGCCGTGGTGCGGATAGCGCTTCTCTATGAGCACATGGCGGTAGAAGCGGCCCATTTCGGGGATGGCGAACACGCCGATGCCGCCGAAGCTGCGGGTGGCGACGGGCAGGACCTCGCCCTCGGCGATGTAGGAGCGCAGGTTGCCGTCGCTGTCGCACTGCAGGCGGTAGAAGGTGATGTCGCTCGCCGCGATGTCGCCCTCGATGGTGCCGCGGGTGAAGTCGGGGTCGCTGCCGGCGGGCTCGAGCAGGCGGTGCTGGATGAGCTGGTACTTGACGGCGCGGTCGGCGCAGAGCTTGCAGCTGGGTGTGTTGCCGCAGTGGAAGCCCATGAAGGTGTCGGTGAGCTCATAGGGGAACTTGCCCTTGATGTTCTCCTCGTAGAGGTCGCGGGGCACGGAGTTGTTGATGTCGAGCAGCGTGACCGTGTCCTCGCTGACGCACATGCCTATATACTCGCTCAGCGCGCCGTAGATGTCGACCTCGCAGGAGACGGGGATGCCGCGGGACACGAGGCGGCTGTTGACGTAGCAGGGCTCGAAGCCGAACTCCTTCGGGAAGGCGGGCCAGCACTTGTCGGCGAAGGCGACGAACTGCCTGGAGCCCTTGTGCTCCTCGGCCCAGTCGAGCAGGGTGAGCTCAAACTGCGCCATGCGGGCGCTCAAATCCGGGTAATAGCAGCCCTCGCCCATCTCCTTGGCCATGTCCTCGCAGACGGCGGGGATGCGCGGGTCGTTCGCGTGGGCCTTGTAGGCGACAAGCAGGTCCAGCTCGCTGTTCTCCTCTATCTCGACGCCGAGCTCGTAGAGGCCCTTGATGGGCGCGTTGCAGGCGAAGAAGTCCTGCGGGCGCGGTCCGAAGGAGATTATCTTGAGCTGGCTCAGGCCGATGAGGGTGCGGGCGATGGGCTTGAACTCGGCTATCATGGCGGCCACGTCGGCGGCGGTGCCCACGGGGTAGCTCGGTATCCAGGCCTTGAGGTGGCGCATGCCGAGGTTGTAGGAGCAGTTGAGCATACCGCAGTAGGCGTCGCCGCGGCCGTCAATGAGGTCGCTGCCGGTCTCCTCGGCGGCGGCGGCGTACATCACGGGGCCGTCGAAGTACCTGGCGACAAGGGTCTCGGGGGTCTCGGGGCCGAAGTTGCCGAGGAACACGCACAGGGCGTTGCAGCCTGCGGCCTTGACTTCCTCGACGGCCTTGAGCATATCGCGCTCGTTCTCCACGGTGGTCTTGCACTCGTAGACGTCCAGGCCGCGCTTGGCGCAGGCCTCCGCCACGGCGGCGCGGCGGCGCTCGGAGAGCGAGATTATGAAGCAGTCACGGCTGACGGCGATGATGCCGAGCTTTACGGTGGGTATGTTGGTGAGCATTTTGATACACCTCATTTTCGAATTTTGAGTATTTAAGTTATGAGTGTCGCGCTATTGCCCTCAGATATCTTCTCTGATGTCCACGTTCACGCCCTTGAGGGCGACGACGGCGCCCTGGGCAGCCTCGCTGCTCTCCGCGTGGGCGAGCAGCCACTTGTTGCAGGCCCAGAGGAGCTTGTCCTCGTCGTTGAGGGACTCCATCTCCGGCTTCGGCCCGTTGGTGCCGCGCGGGAGCGCAACCAGAACGCGGAAGCCCTCGCCTTTGGCTGCGGAGCAGGGCGCGTAGTGCAGCGTGGTGGCGTAGACCTCGACCACAACGCCGCGCGGGACGCGGAAGGCGCGGACGCGGTCGGTGTCCAGCGAGCCGTCGACGATGTCGTCCTCCCTGGCGACGAGCAGGATGAAGTCGCTGGTGCCGCAGTTTATCTCGCTGTCGCGGTGGTACTCGAGGCAGTTGAGCCGAGTGTTGTGGCCGTTGCACCAGCCGAGCTGGATGGGCATGCCGCCGTAGGCGTTCACGGCGAGCTTTTCAGCTATGGGCAGGGCCTCGAGCTCCGGCTGGGACGCGACATAGTCGGTCGCCTCCGGCAGCGGGGTGTACTTCTCCAGCGCCTCGAGCAGCTCCGAGGTGTCGTAGCCCGGGAGCACCTTGCCGTAGGGCGCGAAGGCGCGGTCAAATACGGATTCTATTTTCATAGTTATCACCTCATGGTATTACCTGAGAATTGTGGCTTACTTGTCTTTTTCCGCCCCGGCAGCCGCGAGCCCGAGCCCCCAGGCGCAGAGTTTGCGGCTCAGCGGGAAGCACAGCTGCGCCGTCGGCCCCACGAGGAACGCGCACACCACCGTGCCCGCGCCAAGTACGCCGCCCAGCAGCCAGCCCGCGAGGGCAAAGGCCACGTCGACTGAGACTCGCACGACGCCGAAGGGCTTTTTGAATATCTCGCTTATCGACACGGCCACGAGGTCGTTCGGCCCCGCTCCGAGGTCTGAGCTTATGACTACCGTCATGCCGAAGGCCAGTATCACGCAGCCCGCGACCAGCAGGACTATCCTGCCCGCGAGGGGCAGCGAGCCCAGCACGGGGTCCAGCAGCAGCTCCCAGAGGTCGATTATCGGCCCGCCGAGAGCCATGCAGATGACGGTGCCAATCTTGACGAAGCCCTTGGCGGCTATGAGCAGCACGAGCATGATTATGAGCGAGACGAGCAGGTGCACCCTTCCGTGCGTGTCCAGGAAAGCGGGCCAGGGTATGGCCCGGTGCAGGCCCTGAATGAGCACGTTGAAGGGGTCGCTCCCCAGGTTGCTCAGGAGGAAGAGCGTCACGCCCAGATGGGCTATCGTCAGCCCGAGCAGCAGCTCAGCAGCCCTCACGGCGAGCTCACGGGCGGTCATCTTCCTCACTGGTCCTCGTCCTCCTCGGCGCGCCTGCGCTCGAGCTCTTCATACTCCTCCGGGGTGTACTCGGCGTCCGCGAGCTCGCGCTTGTACCGCATCCATGTGTATACCAGCACAGCGGCTGCGCAGATGACCAGCCCTATGCCGAGCACCCAGGCCATCGTCACGCTCAGGCCGTCGGGCTCGCCGTAGAGCGGGGTCGTGCGGTAGCCGAGGTAACCGATGTACACGGCGACCACGGCGTAGAGCACGGCGCGCACCTGGGCGCGGTTTTTCTTTTCGTAGTGGTAGACCTTCTTATCCTGCATGTCAGTTCAGCGCCTGGAACACGCCCTTGAGGGCGGGGTAGATTTGCTTGAAGGCCTGGTAGCGCCGCTCGTACTTTGCGGTGAGGCCGGCATCTGGCTTGACGGTCTCGCTGACCTTGACCAGCTTCTCGCAGACCTCGCGCACTGAGGAATACGCGCCGCAGCAGACCATGGCGAGCATTGCGCCGCCCATGCCGGGCCCCTGCTCGCTGACGGGCAGGTCCAGCTCTATGCCCAGCACGTTGGCCATAATCTTGCGCCAGAGCGGGCTCTTGGCGCCGCCGCCGCAGAGCATGCTGCGTTTGATTTCTATGCCCAGGGAGCGCGCAACCTCCAGGCTGTCGCGTATGGCAAAGGCCACGCCCTCGAGCACCGCCTGGGTTATGTCGGCGCGGGTGGTGTCCATTGTCATGCCCACGAGCGTACCGCGCGCATTAGTGTCGTTGATGGGCGAGCGCTCGCCCATCAGGTAGGGCAGGAAGTAGACGTGGTTCTCACCGAGCTTGTCATCGGTTATCGGGGCCTGCTCGGCGTTGTAGTCCGTAGTGCTGAAGATGTCCTCCATCAGCCACTTGTTGCAGCTGGCGGCGGAGAGCATGCAGCCCATCAGGTGATAGTTGCCGTCGGCGTGTGCGAAGGCGTGCAGGGCGTTGTTCGGGTCGACGCCGAAGCTGTCGCTGGATATGAAGATGGTGCCCGAGGTGCCGAGCGAAATGTTGCAGGCGCCCTCGCCCACAGTCCCGGTGCCGACGGCAGCGGCGGCGTTGTCGCCCGCGCCCGCGCAGACCTTGACGTTCTCTGGTAGGCCGAGCTGCGCGGCAATCTCCGGCTTGAGCGTGCCGACGCACTCATAGCTCTCGAAGAGCCTGGGCATCTGCGACTCGGTGACTCCGCAGAGCTCAAGCATTTCCTTCGACCAGCACTTGTGCTCCACGTCCAGGAGCAGCATGCCGCTCGCGTCGGAGTAGTCGCAGCAGTGGACGCCGGTGAGGACGTAGTTTATGTAGTCCTTGGGCAGCATTATCTTTGCTATCCTGGCGAAGTTCTCGGGCTCGTTTTTGCGCATCCAGAGCAGCTTGGGAGCCGTGAAGCCCGCGAAGGCGATGTTTGCCGTCCAGGCGGAAAGCTTGTCCTTGCCGACGGCGCCGTTGAGGTATTCCACCTCGGCGCTGGTGCGCCCGTCGTTCCACAGGATGCAGGGACGGATGACGTTGTCGTCCTTGTCCAGGGCCACGAGACCGTGCATCTGGCCTCCGGCGCCTATGCCCGCCACCTGGCCGGCGTCAAAGCCCGCGACCAGTTCCGGCACGCCCTCCATTACGGCGTGCCGCCAGTCCTCGGGCTTCTGTTCGCTCCAGCCTGGGTGCGGGAAAGACAGGGGATATTCCTTTGACACGGTGTTGAGCACCGCGCCGCTCTCGTCGAGGAGCAGCAGCTTTACGGCGCTTGTACCGAGGTCGATTCCTATGTAGAGCATATATGTTCCTCCAAAAAATGTCCGGAAGCTGACTCCCGGCGCCGATGGGCTATCCGCAGGCACAGCGCACAGGCACAAGAAAACCCGGGCTCACCAGTGCTCACACTGGTGAGCCCGGACGTTTACAGCTGTACGGCTATTGTCCTTCGGCCATTGGCCGGGGCTTTTTTCAGGATGGCGCAGCCGTCCGTGCAGTATATCAGGTCTTGCCGGACTTGCGGCTGGTTACGACGTCGAAGATGACGGCCACGAGGAGCACGCCGCCCTTGACGACCTGCTGGATGGAGTCGCCCATGCCCATGATGGACATGCCCATGTTGATGACGCCCAGGAGCAGCGCGCCGATGACGACGCCGCCGATTGTGCCGCTGCCGCCGTAGGCGCTGGCGCCGCCTATGAAGCAGGCGCCGATGGCGTCCATCTCAAAGCTGTTGCCGGTGTTGCCGTTGACGGAGCCGACGCGCGCCGCGTTCAGCAGGCCGCAGAGGCCGGCAAGCAGGCCCATATTGGCGTAGGCGATGAAGTAAATCTTGTTGGTGTTGATGCCGGAGAGCTGAGTGGCCTTCTCGTTGCCGCCTACGGCGTAGAAGTAGCGGCCGAAGGCTGTCTTGCTGGTGATGAAGTTGTAGATAAGGCACACGGCGATAACCCATATGAGCATTACGGAGATGCCGCGGTACTGGCTGAGCAGATAGCAGTAGTAGACGATGAGCGCCGCGATAACAATTGAACGGGCGAAATCGCTGAGCGCACTGTTCTGACGGTAGCCGTGCTTGGCGCGGTCGCGGCGGGTCCTGATGGTATTGAGGATTACGAGGACAGCGACGATGACGCCTATTATGAGCGCGCTCCAAACCGCTCCACCGTCGTCAAGGCCGGGGATCTGGATGTACTTGGTGAAGAAGTCCAGGAAGCTCTGGTCCTGGATGGAGACCGTGCGGTTGTCGAGGACTATACGGCCGATACCGCGGAATATGAACATGCCGCCGAGGGTGGTGATGAAGGGCGGGATGCGGACATAGCCTATCCAGTAGCCCTGCCATACGCCGACCGCGAGGCCGATGATGAGGCAGATGATGATGGTCAGATAGCTGTTCATGCCGAGGTTGGTGATGAACACGGCGGCGATGCCGCCGACCATGCAGATGACGGAGCCGACGGACAGGTCTATGTTGCCGCCGGTCAGTATGCAGAGCAGCATGCCGCAGGCCATAACCAGGACGTAGCCGTTCTGGAGCATCAGGTTCGACATGTTCTGCGCGTAAAGCAGGCGGCCGTCGGTCAAAAACGCGAACAGGGCAAAGACGACGACCAACGCTATTACCATTGCGTATTTGGTGAGGAAATCCACCACGCTTACACGGCTTTTAGTCTTTTCATTCATTGTTGCACACTCTCCCTTTTACCTTGCTGCGGTTGTATCGCGGATTATATAACCCATGATGCTCTCCTGCGTGGCCTCGCTCGCGTCGACCTCGGCCAGGAGGCGCCCCTCGTTCATGACATAGATGCGGTCGCACATACCCAGCAGCTCAGGCAGCTCGGAGGATATCATAACTACGCTCTTGCCATTGGATACCATCTCGTTGATAAGGCAGTATATCTCGTACTTGGCGCCGACGTCGATGCCGCGGGTGGGCTCGTCCATGATGAGCACGTCCGGCTCGGTGAACATCCACTTGCCGAGCAGGGCCTTCTGCTGGTTGCCGCCGGAGAGGTGGCTGACCGACTGCTCTATGCTCGGCGTCTTGGTTCCCATTTCCTGCGTCATGTTTTCGGCGACCTGGACTTCCATGTCGGTATTTATCACACCGCCTCCACCGCAGACCTTGTCGAGGCGGGCGAGTGTGGTGTTGAAGCGTATGGACTCGTCCAGCACGAGGCCGTAGACCTTACGGTCCTCTGTGACGTAGGCGAGGCCGTGACGTATGGCGTCCTGCGGGTTCTTGAAGTTGACCTTCTTGCCGTTCATGTACAGCTCGCCGGAAATCCCGCTGCCGTAGCTCCTGCCGAATATGCTCATGGCGAGCTCGGTGCGTCCGGCGCCCTGCAGGCCGGAGAAGCCTACGACCTCTCCCTTATGTACATTGAAGGAGACGTGGTCGTCCACAATGCGCTCCTGATAGAGCGGGTGGTGGACGGTCCAGTCCTTGACCTCCAAGCTGATTTCATCGGAAACCTTGTGCTCGCGGTGCGGGTAGCGGTCCTCCATGGGACGGCCGACCATGCCCTTGATTATCCTCTGCTCGGAGAACTCGTCGACGCCCTTAACCAGGGTCTCAATCGTCGAGCCGTCGCGCAGGATAGTGGCCTTGTCCGCGCAGTAGATTATCTCGTTGAGCTTGTGGGTGATTATAATGCTCGTGAGCCCCTGCTTCTTGAACTCTATGAGCAGATCCAGCAGCATCTTGGCGTCCTCGTCGTTGAGGGAGCTGGTGGGCTCGTCGAGTATGAGCAGGCGCACCTTCTTGGCAAAGGCCTTGGCTATCTCGACCAGCTGCTGCTTGCCGGTGCCGATGTCCTTGACCAGGGTGTGCGCGCTCTCTTTGAGGCCGACCTGGCGCATGTGCTTTTCAGCCTCGAAATATGTCTTGTTCCAGTCGATGACGCCGAGCTTGTTCTTGAACTCGTTGCCCAGGAACATGTTCTCTCCTATTGAGAGAAGCGGAATAAGGGCAAGCTCCTGGTGGATGATAACTATGCCGAGCTCTTCACTGTCCTTCAGGTTCTTGAACTGACAGAGCTTGCCGTCATAGTATATCTCTCCCGAGTAGCTGCCCACGGGGAATGTACCGCTGAGCACGTTCATCAGCGTGCTCTTTCCGGCGCCGTTTTCACCTATCAGGGCGTGAATCTCGCCCTCCTCCACCACAAGGTTGACGTTATCGAGCGCCTTGACGCCCGGGAACTCCTTCGTGATGGAGCGCATTTCAAGTAGTACTTTACCCAAAGCTGTGGTTCCTCCTCCCTACGTCGTCGCAAACTTCGCTTGCCTCCGTTTCCGCAGCTCGGCCGAAGGCCTCCTGCGAAAACTTCGCTCGCTTCGTTGCTCCTCCTTCCCAAAACAAGTCCCATGGACTCGTTTTGGTTATATTTACCGCCTGCCGGCGGAAACTCGCATCCGCTGGCCGCAAACTTCGCTTGCCTCCGTTTCCGCAGCTCGGCCGAAGGCCTCCTGCGAAAACTTCGCTCGCTTCGTTGCTCCTCCTTCCCAAAACAAGTCCCATGGACTCGTTTTGGTTATATTTACCGCCTGCCGGCGGAAACTCGCATCTGTTTCTTTTCCGCGCGCGGACTGCTTTGCCGGACTCGTGTATGCGGTTTTGGAATTCGCTGTGCACTGCCTGCTTCGGCAGGCATCGAGCTTTAGCATTTAAAAACGGGCGGGGCAGGGACCCCGCCCGTGGCTTAAGTGCTATTGCCTGTTATTTAGTATGTAGCCTGACTCAGGCAGTGGCGACCAGGTAGCCGTCCTCGCCGACTTCGTAGTAGCCGGGCTCAACCAGGACTTCTTCGTAGTTCTCAGGAGTGACGGTGGTCGGGACGAGCAGGACGCTGGTGGCAGCGTGGCCGCTGTCGCTGGTGGTGTAGGTCTCGGTGTCGAGGCTGGCCTCGAAGTCCCAGCCAGCGCCGTCAATCAGGGCCTGGTCGACGGACTCGCCGGCGAGGATGGCCTTGGCGATGTCGAGGGTGGCAACGGCCTCGTTGGCCACAGCCTTGTAAACGGTCATGCTCTGCAGGCCGTCAACGATGTTCTTCAGGTTGGCAACGTCGCCGTCCTGGCCGGTGATGATAACAGTGTTGTCGCCGGCGTAGTCGGACTGGACGGCCTGGGTCACGCCGAGGGCGGTGGAGTCGTTGGAGCACAGCCACGCGTCGAGCTGGGTGCCGTCGGCATAGTAGGAGGCGAGGATGTTCTGGGCGCGGGCCAGGGCGGTGTCGGTATCCCAAGCCTCGGTGGCGACAACGTCAAACTCGGTCTGCTCGGAGACGCAGTTCAGAACGCCGCTGTCCAGGTAGGGCTGCAGGATGCTCATGGCGCCGTTGAAGAAGAACGGGGCGTTGTTGTCGGCGGGGTCGCCGGCGGTGAATTCGATGTTGTAGACAGTGCCTTCGGCAGCGTTGTCGAGGTCCAGAGCGTCACGGATGAACTCGCCCTGCAGGACGCCGACGGAGAAGTTATCGAAGGAGACGTAGTACTGGACGTTGTCGTTCATGATGAGGCGGTCATAGGCGATGACGGGGATGCCAGCCTCGCCGGCCTCGTTCATAACGGTGTTCAGGGCCTCGCCGTCGATGGCGGAGATAACGAGAAGGTCGACGCCGTCAGCTATCATGTTCTGGATGTCGTTGACCTGCTGGTCGGTCTCGTTGTTGGCGAAGGTGAGCATGGTTTCGTAGCCGGCGGCCTTGAACTGCTCGTCAAGGTAGGAGCCGTCACGGTTCCAGCGCTCGAGGCTCTGGGTAGGCATTGAAATGCCTATGTAGCCGAGGGTCTCGCCGTCGCCGGTGTCTTCAGCAGCCGGAGAACCGCTGGCAGCGGGATCCGCGCTGGGCTCGGTGGTGTCGGTGCCGCAGGCGGCAAGGGCGAACACCATTACGAGAGCGAGGAGCAGAGCAAGAAGTTTCTTCATTTCATTTTCCTCCTACATTTCGTTTGGATTTTGGTCGGGAGTTACACTTCACGCCTTCCCCGAAAGGAAGGCGCAAGGCGGGTACCCGCCTTTGGGATTTGGAAGCTTGGCCGCTTCCATGTGTATATTTTATAACTTACTTTACAAAAGTCAACGCCAAATTGCCCAATTACTGTTATTTCGTTTATTATGCTGTTTTTGGACACCCATAAACTGTGCATTTTGCCAAAGGCATCCCTCCCTGCAATCGACAAAAACCGTGTTCCACCCCTGCGGACCGCCCTCGATTTTTTGCAATATTTCTAAACGAGGGCATTGATAATATCAAAAACTGTGGTAAAATAGATGATGAACAGCA
Source organism: uncultured Eubacteriales bacterium (assembly GCA_900544765.1). Classification (GTDB taxonomy): domain Bacteria; phylum Bacillota; class Clostridia; order Oscillospirales; family Oscillospiraceae; genus Scatomorpha; species Scatomorpha gallistercoris. The sequence continues at coordinate 27,741 of UQWI01000005.1, forward strand.
ACTTCGATTAAGTTGCTTTACTAAAGTTAAAAGGATGTCAACCCCATGGAGAACTCATTTGCAGACAGACGGCGCCAGACGCGCAGCAGCGTATACCACTGCCTTTACGAGGCCGAGGGCTTCTGCACGAGGCAGACGCTTGCGCAGTCGCTTGGTCTGAGCCTGCCTACCATATATCAGAACCTGACGGAGCTCGTGGACAGCGGCCTCGTCCGATACGCCGGCGAGGCGCAGAGCACCGGCGGCCGCAGGGCCCTGGGCGTAGAAATTGTTCCGGACGCCCGCTTTGCCGTGGGCGTGAGCGTGACGGGCCACCGGCTGCGCTTCTCGGCGGCGGATTTGCGCCTGAATGAGATAGCTTACCGCTCGAGGAATTTCGAGGCCCACGGCGCGGACATGGAGTCCCTGTCGGGCTTTCTGTCGAGGGAACTCGAGAGCTTCATAGACGAGGAAAAGCTTGACCGCTCACGCCTGCTAGGCGTGTGCGTCGCGCTGCCCGGCATACTCACGCCGGACCGCAGCGCGATAATGTTCGCCCCCAAGCTGCAGCTGAGGGACTCCGACCTCTCGAAGCTGTACAGGAGCATCCCCTACCCAAGCTATGTTGAAAACGACGCCACCAGCAGCGGACACGCGGAGTGGTTCTCCAGAGGCGCGCGCGGGAACATGGCCTATGTCTCGCTCGAGAGCGGCATCGGCGGCAGTGTGCTTATAGGAGGCTCGCCCTACCACGGCACCAACCAGCGCAGCTGCGAGTTCGGACACATGTGCGTCGTGCCAGGCGGCCTTCCCTGCAGCTGCGGCAAGCACGGCTGCCTGGAGGCCTACTGCTCCTCGGACCGCGTGAGCAAGGGCCTGGGCGTCTCGCTCACGGACTTTTTCGACGCGCTCGAGCACAACGACCCCGAGTACAGCCTCATCTGGTCGGATCTGCTCCAGCACCTCGCCGTCGGCGTGTCCAACATACGCATGGCCTTCGACTGCGACATCGTCCTCGGCGGACTGCTCAGCCAGTATCTGCCTCCCTATCTCTCGCTGCTCAGGCGGCTGGTCGCGTCAAGCGACCCGTTTTCCGACAACGCCGACTATGTTTCATTGAGCGTCCTGGGCGGCCATTCCGTGCCGCTCGGAGCGGCGCTGCACTTCATTTCCGGCTTCCTGGAAGATGTTTAATCCCGCCTGCCGCGGGCTCATGTTTGAAATAAAAAGGAGTGTTGACCATGAAGATTACAAGCCGCGCCTTCGGCGAGACGGCGCGAGGAGAGGCCGTCACGGCATATGAAATCAGCAGCGCCTCCGGGTCCAGGGCCGTAATACTCGACTACGGCGCCACTGTACAGAGCCTTCTGGTGCCGGACAGCACCGGCGCACTTGTGGACGTCGCGCTGGGCTACGACACCGTTGCGGAATACGAGGCTAACGGCGGATACCTGGGCGCGACCATAGGCCGCGTCGGCAACAGGATTGCGAAGGGTTCCTTCTCGCTTGGCGGCAGGGAGTACACCCTCGCGCGCAACGACGGGGAAAACACGCTGCACGGCGGCATCCGCGGCTTTGACAAGTACGTCTGGCAGGCGCAGGCCCTGCCAGACAGGCTGGTGTTCTCCCGCGTGTCCGCCGACGGCGAAGAGGGTTTCCCCGGCAGCCTCAGCGTCTGGGTCAGCTTTGAGCTCACGGACGCCAACGAGCTGCGCATAAGCTACGACGCCGACACAGACGCGCCCACCCCCGTAAGCCTCACGAACCACACCTACTTCAACCTCAACGGCGGCGGCGACATACTGACCCACCGCCTGACGCTGAACGCCGAGTATTTCTGCGAGGGCGCTCCCGACTGCCTGCCCACGGGGCGTCTGGCCCCCGTCGCAGGCACCGCCTTTGACTTCCGCCGCGGCCAGGTGCTGGGCGAGGCGCTCGCCCGCCCGGACGAGCAGACCGCCCTCTTCGGCGGCTTCGACCACAACATGGTGCTCTCCGGCAGACATGCCGCCGAGCTGTCCAGCCCCGAGACCGGCATAGTCATGGACGTGTACACCACCCTGCCCGGCATGCAGCTCTACACCGCCAACTCCCTCTCGGAGCGCGCGGGCAAGCGCGGCACGAGGATGTCCTCCCACGGCGCCGTCTGCCTGGAGACCCAGGTGTTCCCCGACGGCATGAACCACTATGCCTTTCCCTCCCCGGTGCTCCATCCGGGCGAGCATCTGCACACAGAGACGGTCTACGCCTTCTCTGTGGGATAAAGTCCAGCCGCCGCGCCATAAACGGCGCGGCGGCTGCATAAAACCTGGCAAAAAGTAAGCGGGCCGAGGCCCGCTTACTTTTCTATTTCATCAAATCGCGGGGTAGTATATCATCTCCGCGTCTATACGCTGGAAGTCCCCGTCGTCTATCGTCCAGACATCGTCGTCTCCGCGTGTCACCTGCACTACCATGTCCACGGGTTCAAGGTAGCCTATGCCGTCTATATTGTCCCGCACCAGGCCCAGCAGCATTTCGGCCCAGGCGTGGTCGTACTCGATGTATGCGTTTTCATCGGTGGTTATGAGGGCAATCTCCTCGTCGGTGTACTGGGCCTGGAGCTCGGCCGCGGCCGCCTCCATCTGGTCGGCCACCTTCTGCATGATGTCTATCGGATAGATGGTCAGCGGTACGCCGTAGGTGTTCTCGCTCACATCCGCGGCCTCGCCCACCTCGTACTTGGAGTGGGAATATATCTCCTTGTACAGTTCTGTGAGCTCCTGCGTAATCTCGTCGGTCGGGTACTCGATGCCGAAGAACTGCATGAAGTAGTTTACCTCCACCTCTATGCCGTCCTCATAGATTGCTTGCGCCTCCTCTTCCGTGCTGTCCACCAGCGTGAGGAAATCGGGGTCAAACTTACCGAGATAGATTTCGTCCAGGTTTCCCTGTACGAGCATCGCGGACGCGTCCGACATCGCCGTGCCGCAGCCCGCGAGCGAGAGCGCGAGGGCCAGCGCCAATATGAGCGCGGCGGCCGTTCTGAACTTTTTCATACTTTTTCTCCTTCTCATTTATGCAAATTTCTTAAAAGCGCTGCCGCAGCATGCGCCTTACTTCAGGAGCCCCGACTTCCTGACGGCGCGGATGAGAAACATCCCGGCCAGTCCCGTAAACGCGCCGGTCACCACGCCGCTGGCGGCGAGGATGAGTATATACACGGCTATGCCCGGCGTACCCGTGACAAACACGGCGACCAGTATCTGCCCGGCATTGTGCGCCAGGGCGGCGAGGACGCTCACGACCCAGAGCATTTTCTCCGGAAACACTCCCACAAGCGCGGCCATAACTATGTACGCAAAGAGCCCGCCGACCGCCGAAAACATGAAGGCGGAGAATCCGCCCGTGAAGGCCGCGCCGAGGATGAGCCTGACCGCCAGCACGGCCAGAGCATCGCGGCGTCCCAGCAGCACCATGGCCACGAGCGTGACGATGTTCGCCAGGCCCAGCTTCACGCCCGGCATGGGTACCACGGGCGGTATCTGGCTCTCAGCCACAAATATTGTCAGCGCCACGGCGGCGAGCACCGCGCAGAGCGCCAAGCGTTTTGATGACCTCATGTCTGACCCTCCGGCTCCACGATGTCTATCACCAGCTCGTGCGGCACGCAGGCTATTGGCACATACCCCCCGGTTATGGCCCCCTGGCGCACGCAGACCTGGTCAGGGCAGTCCGCGCTGACGACTTGTATGCTGCCATGCTCCACGCGGACCCTGTTCGTGCCGAGCTCGCTTGTCACGTCGAACTCATACGGCACGGCCACGGTGTCCAGTTCAATCTCTTCTATTATCTCACCGTGCAGCCAGACGCGCGCCACAACGCCCTCCGCCGCGCCCATGGAGCGCAGCAGGAAAAAGGCCGCTGCGCCGATTACGGCGACAGCCGAGAACAATATGACCCAGAATTTCGTCTTATGTATCATAAGCCCATTTTAAGGTACGCAGGCGCGCTTGTCAACCACTTGTCAATCTGTTGTCAAGCGGGTTACAAAATGATATAATTATCCCCCGGCAGGCGCGCCGCTCGCGCGCTCCTGCCGCAGGCGTATATCTTGGCTTTCTTATATGGAGGTAAATATGCCCGACATATCTGAGCTTATAGGCTACATAATAGGCGGGACGCGGTATCTGCTGCCGCTACTCGGCCTGTGGGTACTGGCCAGGTGCATGCGCAGCATGCTGCGCGACCGGTACGAGCCGGAGACCTGGGCCTATCTGGTCGATTTAAACGGAGAGCGGCACCCCGTCAACCACTGGGAATGCATAATCGGCCGCTCTCGCTCTGCCGACGTTGTGCTCGACGCGCCGAGCGTCTCGCGCGTACACGCCTCGCTGCAGCGCGACGGCGACGGCTACTGGACGGTCTCCGACATCAGAAGCAAGGGCGGCACCTTCGTCAACGGCGAGGAGGCCGACGTGCTGGAGCCCGTCTATGACGGCGACGTGCTCGACTTTGCCGGCGAAGAGCTGGTGTTCCAGACCGTTACGCGCGACGAGCGCGAGTGGCTCGAGCGCCGCCGCACGGCCCCCGGCCGCTTCGTCGGCCCCGGCGTGACGCTGCTCATCCTGACGCTGTTCCAGGCCTTCCTGACGCTGGAGTTCACTGTCACCGCCGACGAGCAGTACCTGACAAGCATCTGCCTGGCGTTTTTGGCGCTCATCGTGCTCGAGTGGTTCTGCTATCTCGTGATGCGCTCCGTGCGCCGCACGGGCTTTGAGCCGGAGACGATAGCCTTCTTCCTGAGCACGCTCGGCATGGAGGTCTGCGCCTCGAGCACTCCCGACGAGATGTTCCGGCAGGTGCTGTTCCTGCTCGTCGGCGTGGCGCTCTTCTTCTTCCTCGGCTGGTGGCTGCGCGACCTCAGGCGCGTCAAGGCCGTGCGCTGGCTCGCCGCGCTCGCGGCCATGGGCCTGCTCGGCATAACGGTGATTCTCGGCGAAGTGCGCGGCGGCTCCGGAAGCTGGCTGAACTTCGGCTCGTTCACCATACAGCCGTCGGAGCTCGTAAAGGTGCTGTACATCTACACGGGCGCAGCCACGCTCGACCGCCTGTTCGCAAGGCGGAACCTCTTCGTGTTCATAGTCTTTTCCGCCATCTGCGTCTGCGCCCTCGCCCTGATGGGCGACTTCGGCACCGCGCTTATCTTCTTCGCAACCTTCCTTGTCATCGCCTTCATGCGCTCCGGCAGCTTCGCCACGGTATTTCTCGCCATCGGCGGCGCCGCCATGGCGGGCTTCCTGGTGCTGAGCGTGAAACCCTATGTGCTCGAGCGCTTCACCACCTGGGGCCACGCCTGGGACGACGTGTGGGACAGCGGCTACCAGCAGACCCACGCCATGAGCGCGGCCGCCTCCGGCGGGCTCTTCGGGCGCGGCGCGGGCGAGGGCAGCCTCGTCGACATCACGGCAGCGGACACGGACATGGTGTTCGCGGTGCTGAGCGAGGAGCTGGGCCTTATCGTGGCCGTACTGGCCATGATGGCCGTAATAGCGCTCGCCTTCTTCACCGTGCGCAACGCCGCGCGCGGAAGAAGCACATTCTACGTCATAGCCGGCTGCGCCTCCGTCAGCATGATGATGGTGCAGATGGGGCTGAATATCTTCGGCTCTCTCGACATCCTGCCCTTCACCGGCGTCACTTTCCCCTTCGTCAGCAAGGGCGGCACCTCTATAATAGGCTGCTGGATGCTCCTGGCCTTCATCAAGGCCACTGACACGCGGCGCGACGCGAGCTTCGTCGTCAGCCGCGACCCGAAAACTCCCGACGAGGATGAATACGAAGAGTACGACGAGGACATCCCCGAGGGCGCGCCCGAGCCCGGAAAGGAGGGCGTACAGTGAAAAAAGTCAAAAACCGCTCCTGGGCCAGCCTTCTGATTGCGCTGCTGCTCGTCGTAGGTCTCGCGGTTTACCTGGTCAAGCTGGCCGACAACGGCGGCGCCTGGGCGACCTACTTCAACGGCGGCACGCCCGGCGGTACGATACTGGATCGCAACGGAGTCACGCTCTACTCCTCCACGGAGGACGGCGTGAGCTGGGCCGCAGACTACACCACGCGCCTGGCCTGCTACCACCTGATAGGCGACAGCACGGGCAACGTGCGCACCGGCGCGCTGCGCCAGTTCCGCGACCGGCTGACCGGCTACAGCTTCATCAGCGGCACGTCCAGCGGCAAGACCCTGCAGCTCACCGTTGACTCGAGCCTCAACGCCGCGGCCTACAACGCCCTCGCGGGGCGCGACGGCGCGGTAATGCTCATAGATTACACGACGGGCGAGATACTCTGCATGGTCTCCACGCCCGCAGACGACCCGTCGAACCCGAGCGCCGCGCCCGCCGACGGCACATACCTGAACAAGTGCCTCTCCGCGAGCTTCGTGCCCGGCTCCGTCTACAAGCTGGTCACGCTCGCAGCGGCCATTGAGAACATCCCCGACCTCTTTGAGCGCAGCTTCTGGTGCGAGGGCAGCAGCGTTGTCGGCGGCGCGGTGCTCAACTGCACCGGCTCCCACGGCAGCCAGACGATAGAGCAGGCCCTGGCCAACTCCTGCAACTGCGCCTTCGGCGAAATTGCCCTGGAGCTGGGCGCGGATACGCTCGCCGAGTACGCGGAAAAGCTCGGCATCACGCAGGAGCTCACGCTCGACGGCATGACCGTCACGCCCGGCAGCTTCGACAAGGCCGAGGCCGGCTCCATCGGCCTGGCCTGGTCCGGAATAGGCCAGTACAACGACCTCGTGGGCCCCTACGCGCTGGTGCGCTACGTCTGCGCCATAGCCAACGGCGGCAGCATACTCGAGCCGACCCTGCTCGGCCACGGCAGCCTCGACGGCGAGACCGAGCTGCTCAGCGCGGACACCGCCGCCCGCATAGCCGAGATGATGAACAACAACGTGCAGACGGCCTACGGCGGTCAGTGGACCTTCCCCGGCCTGAACGTCTCCGCCAAGACCGGCACGGCCGAGGTGGGCGACGGCACGTCCCACGCCTGGATGACCGGTTTCCTCAACGACCCCGCCCACCCCTACGCCTTCGTGGTGCTCGTCGAGAACGCCGGCGGCGGCCTGACCAACGCGGGCCCTGTCGCGAACCAGGTGCTCCAGGCCGCGGTCTCCGCAGGCTGAAGCGGCGCAGGCCGCAGCGCCGATTTAGGGTGCAAAATCGCCCCGTCCTCTATTTCCGGCAACGCGCGGTGAAATTCAGCATAAACCGGCCCCGGGAGGGGCGCAAAGTTGTGAAAGTATATGAAAATTCCCGCATACGGCAAAACGTGTTGTGTTTTGGGCGCGAAAACGGTAAAATCTATGTATACTTTCCTGGGAGGCGGTGCGCATGAACCGGCTGCGAGTTTTCAGCCAGGTGGATAAGTGCGCCCTTTTCTTCCCGATATCCGCGCCCTTCGCGGGCGGAATATACGCCCTTTCCATGGGCGGAGAGTATGCTCAATAAGCAGTCAATTGCAAGGTCACGGCTTCGCGCCGTGGCCTTGACATCTTTTCTGGAGGAGAGAGAGCATGAGCAAGAAGAAAGCCGCCGTCATAATGGGCAGCGACAGCGACTGGCCCGTAGTTGAGAAGGCTGTCAAGCAGCTGCGTGAGCTCGGCATAGAGGTTGAGGCCCGCGTAATGAGCGCACACCGCACGCCTGAGCAGGCGCGTGAGTTCTCCGTCAACGCCCGGGCGAACGGCTTCGGTGTCATCATCGCCGCCGCAGGCAAGGCCGCGCACCTGGCCGGGGCCATCGCCGCGAACACCACCCTTCCGGTGATAGGCATACCCATCAAGAGCAGCACGCTCGACGGCCTCGACGCCCTCCTGAGCACCGTGCAGATGCCCTCCGGCATCCCCGTCGCCACCGTCGCCATTGACGGGGCTCAGAACGCGGCGCTGCTCGCCGCCGAGATTCTCTCCCTTGCCGACGATGAGCTCGCCGCCAAGCTGGAGCAGATGCGCGCCGACATGACCGCCGCCACCCTCGCCAAGGACGCGGCGCTGCAGGAGCGCCTGGGCTGAACCACCGCCGACAACCGCATACACTTTAAAATTTTACGGAGGATATAGACATGGAAAAGCGCGAACAGATGTACGAGGGCAAGGCCAAGAAGGTCTACGCCACCGACGACCCCACTCTCTGCATAGTCTCCTACAAGGACGACGCCACCGCCTTCAACGGCGAAAAGCGCGGCACCATCATGGGCAAGGGCGTCATAAACAACCGCCTCACCAACCGCCTGATGCGCCTGCTCATGGAAAACGGCATCCCCACCCACTTCGTTGAAGAGCTCAGCGAGCGGGACACCCTGGTCAAGCGCGTGAGCATAGTCCCGCTCGAGGTCATAATCCGCAACATCTCCGCCGGCAGCTTCGCCAAGCGCTACGGCGTCGAAGAGGGCATAGTCTTTGACCGGCCCACCATCGAGTTCTCCTACAAGAACGACGAGCTCGGCGACCCGCTGATGAACAGCTATCACGCCCTCGCCCTCAAGCTCGCCACCGCCGAGGAGATAGAGACCATCAAGGCCTACTCCTTCAAGATAAACGAGGTGCTCAAGGCCTTCCTGCTCGAGCACGGCATAGAGCTCGTGGACTTCAAGCTCGAGTTCGGCAAGCTCGCCGACGGCACCATCGTGCTCGCCGACGAGATAAGCCCCGACACCTGCCGCTTCTGGGACGTCAAGACCCACGAAAAGCTGGACAAGGACCGCTTCCGCCGCGACATGGGCGGCGTTGAGGACGCCTATCAGGAGGTTATGCGCCGCATCATCGGCGAGTGAAACAGGAATGGAGAGAGAACTTATCTTTGACAAGCTGCACGAGGAGTGCGGCGTATTCGGCATCATAACCCGCTCCGGCGAGGACGTCGTACCCATGACCTACCGCGCGCTCTACGCGCTGCAGCACCGCGGCCAGGAGAGCTGCGGCATGGCCATCAACGACGACGGCGTCATCACCGGCTACAAGGACGTCGGCCTCGTGAACGAGGTGTTCACGCCCGAGGTCATGAGGAACCTGCCCTCCGGCCAGATGGCAATCGGCCACTGCCGCTACGGCACCACCGGAGGGCGCACGCGCGAGAACGCGCAGCCCATAGTCATACGCCACATCAAGGGCGGCATGGCCCTCGCGCACAACGGCAACCTCACCAACGCCAGCGAGCTGCGCACGCAGCTCGAGCTTAACGGCGCCATCTTCTCCAGCACCTCGGACAGCGAGGTCATCAGCTACGTCATAACCCGCGAGCGCCTGCGCACCGGCTCCATCGAGGAGGCCGTATGTTCCGCCATGGACTGCCTCAAGGGCGCGTATTCCCTCGCGGTCATGTCCCCGCGCAAGCTCATCGCCGCGCGCGATCCCCTCGGCTTCCGCCCGCTGTGCATAGGCGAGCTCGACGACGGCTGGGCCATAGCCAGCGAGAGCTGCGCCCTCGACTCCATAGGCGCCAGGTTCCTGCGCGACGTGGAGCCGGGCGAGATTGTCACCATATCCCGCGACGGCATAGAGTCCGACCGCAGCCACTGCGGCGGCAAGAGCGCCGAGTGCGTCTTTGAGTTCATCTACTTTGCGCGCCCGGACTCCGTCATTGACGGCAGCTGCGTCCACACCGCGCGCCAGCGCGCGGGCGCCTTCCTCGCGCTCGAGCACCCCGTGCAGGCGGATGTCGTCATAGGCGTGCCCGACTCCGGCCTCGACGCCGCGCTCGGCTACGCCAGGCAGAGCGGCATCCCCTACGGCGTGGGCTTCGTGAAGAACAAGTATATAGGCCGGACGTTTATCCAGCCCGGGCAGCGCAGCCGCGAAAACGCCGTGCGCATCAAGCTGAACGTCATCGCCTCCACCGTGCGCGGCAAGCGCGTCATCCTCGTCGACGACAGCATAGTGCGCGGCACGACCATCGCCCGCATAGTCGAGCTGCTTCGCGAGGCGGGAGCCAGGGAGGTCCATGTGCGCCTCTCCGCGCCCCCCTTCCTCTACCCCTGCTACTTCGGCACGGACATAGACAGCCGCGACAACCTCATCGCCGCGCAGCACTCCATCGAGGAGATACGCGACATCATCGGCGTGGACTCCATCGGCTACCTCAGCTGCGAGAACGTGCACAAGCTGGCCGACAACGCAAAGCTGAACTTCTGCGCGGCCTGCTTCACCGGCGAATATCCCTGTGAGATACCCAAGCGCGCGGCCAAGAGCCGCTTTGAGCAGAAGCTCAGCGAGCGTGAAAAGGAGGATGCCTAAGTGATAAGCGAGAGCGCGAGCTACCGCGCCGCCGGTGTGGACATCACCGCCGGCTACAAGGCCGTGGAGCTCATGAAAAAGCATGTGCAGCGCACGAACACCCCGGGCGTACTGGGCGGCCTCGGCGGCTTCGGCGGCCTCTTCCAGCCGGATATCACCGGCATGTCGGAGCCTGTGCTCGTCTCCGGCACCGACGGCGTGGGCACCAAGCTCAAGATAGCCTTCCTCATGGACAAGCACGACACCGTGGGCATAGACTGCGTCGCCATGTGCGTCAACGACGTCATCTGCTGCGGCGCGCAGCCGCTCTTTTTCCTCGACTATATCGCCTGCGGCAAAAACGTGCCCGAGCGCATAGCGTCCATAGTCTCCGGCGTGGCCGAGGGCTGCGTACAGTCCGGCGCGGCGCTCATCGGCGGCGAGACCGCCGAGATGCCCGGCTTCTACGGCGAGGATGAATACGACCTCGCGGGCTTCGCCGTCGGCATAGTCGACAAGGCCAAAATACTTGACAGCACCGCCATGACCCCTGGCGACGCGGTCATCGCGATTCCGTCCTCGGGCGTACACTCCAACGGCTTTTCGCTGGTGCGCCGCGTGTTCGACGTGGAGAACGGCGCGCTTGCGAAGCGCTATGACGAGCTCGGCTGCACGCTCGGCGAGACCCTGCTCACGCCGACGCGCATCTACGTCAAGCCCGTGCTGGCCATGCTCAAGGCCGCGCGCGTGCGCGCACTGAGCCATATCACCGGCGGCGGCTTCTATGAGAACGTCCCCCGCTCCATCCCCGAGGGCCTGTGCGCGCGCATAGAAAAGGCGTCACTCAGGACGCCGCCAATCTTCGATATACTCGCCCGCGAGGGCAGCATCCCCGAGCGCGACATGTACAACACCTTCAACATGGGCGTCGGCATGTGCGCCGTCGTGGCCAAGGACGACGCCGACGCCGCCCTCGCCGCGCTGGCGGCAAACGGCGCGGACGACGCCTACGTCTGCGGCGAGATAGTCAGAGCCACCGACGGGGCGGTTGCGCTATGCTGAGGACGGCCGTACTCGTCTCCGGCGGAGGCACGAACCTCCAGGCTCTGATAGACGCGTCCGCGCGCGGAGAAATGCCGCACGTTGAGCTCGCGCTCGTAGTGAGCAGCAGCGCAAACGCATACGCGCTCGAGCGCGCGAAAAAGGCCGGTATCCGAGGCGAATATGTGGAAAAGCCCGGCTTCGAGGAGCGCTTGAACGCCCTTCTCGATGAAGAGGGCGTCGGCCTCATCGTGCTCGCGGGTTTCCTGCGCATATTGAGCGAGGACTTCACGCGCCGCTGGGCCGGGCGCATCATCAACATCCACCCGAGCCTCATCCCGGCCTTCTGCGGCTCCGGCTTTTACGGCCTGCATGTGCACGAGGCCGCGCTCTCTCGCGGCGTGAAGGTCACCGGCGCGACGGTGCATTTCGTGAACGAGATACCCGACGGCGGAGAGATAATCGCCCAGCGCGCGGTTGAAGTCCTGCCCGGCGACACGCCCGAGGTTTTGCAGCGGCGCGTGATGGAGCAGGCGGAGTGGAAGATACTGCCCGAGGCGGCGGAGGCCGTCGCGGCAAAGCTGGAAGGAGTAAGAGAGAAATGACCGACCTTTTCGCATATCTGGGCGAGCGCCCCTATCCGGGACGCGGGATAATGCTCGGCATGACGCCCTCCGGCAGGAGCGCCGTGGCCTACTTCATCATGGGCAGGAGCGCCAACAGCCGCAACCGCGTCTTTGAAAAGACGCCCGACGGCATCCGCACCCGCGCCTATGACGAGAGCAAAATGACCGACCCCAGCCTCATCATCTACCACCCCGTGCGCCGCGTGGGGCGCGGCCTCATCGTCACAAACGGCGACCAGACCAACACCCTGCGCGACAACATGTCCATCGGCCGGACGTTCGCCGCGTCGCTGCGCATGCGTTGTTTCGAGCCGGACGAGCCGAACTACACGCCGCGCATCTCCGGCCTGCTCAACCCCGACAAGAGCTACAAGCTCTCCATACTCAAGGCCACGCCCGGCGTGGGCGAGCCCTGCCAGCGCTTCTTCTTCGAGTATGAGAAGGCCGTCCCCGGCCTGGGACACTTTATCAGCACCTACGAGGGCTTCGGCTCCCCTCTGCCCAGCTTCAGCGGCGAGCCCGTGCCCGTAGAAGTCCCCGAGCTCTCTGCCGCCGCACTTGCGGAAAGGCTCTGGGCAGCGCTCGACGAGGGCAACCGCGTCTCACTCTACGTTTGCGTAGACGGGGACGAGGTTATAATAAACAAGTACGAGGAGGAAGCGTAAATGAAGGAGATAGAGCTCAAGTACGGCTGCAATCCGAACCAGAAGCCCGCGCGCATCTTCATGTCCGACGGCGGCGAGCTGCCCGTGGAGGTCATAAACGGCCGCCCCGGCTACATCAACTTCATGGACGCGCTCAACTCCTGGCAGCTCGTGCGCGCCCTCAAGCGCGCGACCGGCAAACCCGCTGCCGCCAGCTTCAAGCACGTCTCGCCCGCCGGCGCGGCTATCGCGCGCCCCCTCACGGACGAGGACAGGCGCGTGTTCTTCGCCGAGGGCGACCTCTCTCCCATCGCCACCGCATATGCCCGCGCCCGCGGAGCCGACAGGCTCTGCTCCTACGGCGACTGGGCCGCGCTCAGCGACACCTGCGACGCCGAGACGGCGCGCCTGCTCGTCCCCGAGGTGTCGGACGGCATCATCGCCCCGGGCTACACAGCCGAGGCGCTTGAAATACTCAGGACAAAGCGCAAGGGCAACTACAACGTCGTGCGCATAGACTTCGACTACGAGCCGAAGCCCATAGAACAGCGCGACATATTCGGCATCCGCTTCGAACAGGGCTACAATTCCCTGCCCATCACCCGCGAGTGCCTTGCGAACATCGTCACCGAGAACAAGGCCCTGCCCGGGAACGCCGTCGACGACCTGCTGCTGGCGCTCATCACGCTCAAGTACACGCAGTCGAACTCGGTCTGCTACACCCAGGACGGCCAGACCATCGGCGTCGGTGCAGGCCAGCAGAGCCGCATACACTGCACCCGCCTGGCGGGCGACAAAGCCGACATCTGGCATCTGCGCCGTCACCCGAAGGTGCTGGAGCTCAAGTTTGACGCCGGCCTCAAGCGCGCCGAGCGTGACAACGAGATAGACCGCTTCATCCGCGAGGAGCTGACCGAGAACGAAAAGCGCGACTTCCTCTCCGGGTTCATCGGCGTCTCTCTGGGAAGCGACGCCTTCTTCCCCTTCGGCGACAACATCGAGCGCGCGGCGAAAAGCGGCGTCAAGTACGTCGCCCAGCCCGGCGGAAGCATCCGCGACGACAACGTCATTGAGACCGCAAACAAGTACGGCATGGTCATGGCGTTTACCGGCATCCGGCTGTTCCACCATTAAAATACGTTTTTCCTGAAAAACCTTTTCGGCGCATCGCAAGGCGCTCCGAAAAAAGCAAGGCTGCGCCTTGCTCTGTTACGCTACTTCCGGGGGCTTCAAGGCCCATATACGGCGAAAGGAGCAACAACATGAAACTACTCGTCATCGGCTCGGGAGGGCGCGAGCACGCCATTGTGCGCTCGCTCAAGAAGAGTCCCAGGGCCAGTGAAATACACGTCCTGCCCGGCAACGGGGGCCTATCCGAGGACGCAATCTGCGCCGACGTGTCCGCCACGGACATAGACGGCGCCGTCTCCTACGCAAAGGAGCACGAGATAGACTACGCCGTGGTCACGCCCGACGACCCGCTCTGCCTCGGCATGGTGGACGCGCTCGAGGCCGCGGGCATCCCCTGCTTCGGCCCCGAAAAGCGCGCGGCCATGATAGAGGGCAGCAAGGTCTTTGCCAAAGGCCTGATGAAGAAGTACGGCATACCGACCGCCGCCTATGAGGTCTTTGACGACGCCGAAGCCGCGCTGAAATACGTCGAGAGCGCGCCGGTGCCCATCGTGGTCAAGGCCGACGGCCTGGCGCTCGGCAAGGGCGTCGTGGTCGCCATGACCCGCGAGGAGGCCGTGGACGCAGTGAAAAGTGCCATGCTTGACAGGGCCTTCGGCGAGAGCGGCGCGCGCGTCGTAATCGAGGAGTACCTCGAGGGCCCCGAGGTCAGCGTTCTCTCCTTCACCGACGGCAGCACCCTGGTGCCGATGGTCTCCAGCATGGACCACAAGCGCGCGCTCGACGGCGACAAGGGCCTGAACACCGGCGGCATGGGTGCAATTGCCCCGAACCCGTACTACACTCCCGCCGTCGCGGAAGAGTGCATGGAGAAAATATTCCTGCCCACTGTGCGTGCGATGAACGCCGAGGGCCGCCCCTTCCGCGGCTGCCTGTACTTCGGCCTCATGCTCACGAAGGACGGTCCCAAAGTCATTGAGTACAACTGCCGTTTCGGCGACCCGGAGACCCAGGCCGTGCTCCCCCTGCTGGAGACGGATCTGCTCACCGTCATGGAGGCCGTCACGGCGGGCCGCCTCGCCGAAGTCGAGGTCAAATGGGCCGACAAGTACAGCTGCTGCCTGGTCCTGGCCTCCGGCGGTTACCCCAAGAGCTACAAAAAGGGCCTGCCCATATCCGGGCTTGTAAACGGCCAGCTGCCCGGCGGCGAGGCCGAAGTGTTCCACGCCGGTACGAAGAAGCTCCCCGACGGCACGCTGGTCACGAACGGCGGCCGCGTCCTGGGCCTCTCCGTCACCGCGCCCACGCTGGAAGCCGCCATCGAAGGCGCCTACGCCGCCGCCGGGAAGATAAGCTTCGAGGACATGCACTTCCGCCGCGACATCGGCCGGCGCGCGCTCGCAGCTATGGAGGGTTGATATGGTCTACAGAGTATACGTTGAAAAGCGCGCCCCTTACGACGAGGAGGCACAGCGCGCCCTCGCAGAATTCAACACCCTGCCCGGCGTCTCCGGGCTCACAGGCCTGAGGCTCCTGAACCGCTACGACGTCGAGGGCATAGACGAGCCCCTGTTCAAAAAGTGCCTGCCCGTCGTGTTCTCCGAGCCGCAGGTCGACGACGTCATGTACTCCATGCCGGAGGCGGACGCCGTATTTGCCGTGGAGTACCTGCCCGGCCAGTTCGACCAGCGCGCGGACTCCTGCGCCGAGTGCATCCAGCTCGTCTCCTGCGGCGATCGCCCTGAAGTGCTCAGCGCCAAAGTCTACCTGCTCTACGGCGAGGTGTCCGAAGAGGCGCTTGAGGCCATAAAACACTACGTTATAAACCCCGTCGAGAGCCGCGAAGCCAGCCTGGACGAGCGCGCGAGCCTCGCCGTGGACTACCCGGAGCCCGCCGACGTGCAGACGGTCGAGGGCTTCACCGCGCTCGACGCCGACGGGCTCACCGCGCTTATCTCCAGGATGGGCCTTGCCATGGACGTCGACGACGCCGAGTGCTGCCGCGCCTACTTTGAGCGCGTGGGGCGCGACCCCACGGTCACGGAGCTGCGTGTGCTGGACACCTATTGGTCAGACCACTGCCGCCACACGACCTTCGGCACCGTCATCGACGAGGTTGAAATAGACGACCCCGAAGTCCGGGGCGCGTACGACGCCTACCTGCGCATACGCCGTGAGCTTGGCCGCAGCAGCAAGCCCATGACGCTCATGGACATCGCCACCATCGGCGCAAAGTGCCTCAAGAAGCGCGGCATGCTGCAAAAGCTCGACGAGAGCGAGGAGATAAACGCCTGCTCCGTGAAGATAACCGTCGACAACGACGGCGTCGAAGAGCCCTGGCTGCTCATGTTCAAGAACGAGACGCACAACCACCCGACCGAGATAGAGCCCTTCGGCGGCGCGGCCACCTGCATAGGCGGCGCCATCCGCGACCCGCTCTCCGGCCGTTCCTACGTCTATCAGGCAATGCGCGTCACCGGCGCGGGCGACCCTACCGTCCCGCTCGAGGACACCCTCCCCGGCAAACTGCCGCAGCGCAAGCTGTGCACGGGCGCGGCCGCGGGCTACAGCTCCTACGGCAATCAGATTGGCCTCGCCACGGGCCTGGTGGACGAGCTCTACCACCCCGGCTATGTCGCAAAGCGCCTTGAGATTGGCGCAGTTGTGGCCGCGGCCCCGGAAAACCACGTCGTGCGCATGGCTCCCGAGCCGGGCGACGTGGTGATACTGCTCGGCGGGCGTACCGGCCGCGACGGTATGGGCGGCGCGACCGGCTCCAGCAAGGCCCACGACAGCCACAGCCTCACCGACTGCGGCGCCGAGGTGCAGAAGGGCAACGCCCCCGTGGAGCGCAAGCTCCAGCGCCTGTTCCGTGACGGCGACGTCACCCGCATGATAAAGCGCTGCAACGACTTCGGCGCAGGCGGCGTCAGCGTAGCCATAGGCGAGCTGGCCCCCGGCCTCGACATAGACCTCGACCGCGTCAAGCTCAAATACGCGGGCCTCGACGGCACGGAGCTGGCCATATCCGAGAGCCAGGAGCGCATGGCCGTCGTCGTCTCCGCACGCAACGAGGTGCATATGCTCCAGGCCGCCGAGCGCGAAAACCTGGAGGCCACCACCGTGGCGCGCGTCAGCAGCGAGAACCGTCTGCGCATGATATGGCGCGGGCGCATAATCTGCGACATAGACCGCGACTTTCTCGACACCAACGGCGCGGAGAAGCACACCCGCGTGCATGTGCCCGCCTCCGGGCTCGCCGACCGCTCCCCCGCCGTGAGCGGCGCGGCGCTGGAGGAGAAGCTCTGCTCCCTGCTGGGCTCGCTTGAGTGCTGCTCCAGGCGCGGTCTGGCCGAGCGCTTCGACTCCACAATAGGCGCAGGCACCGTGCTGATGCCCTTCGGCGGCAAAAACCAGCTCACCCCCGCGCAGTGCATGGCGGCCAAGATACCCGTCCGCGGCGAAACCGGCACCTGCTCGGCCATGGCCTGGGGCTTTGAGCCGCGCGTGAGCGAGCAGAGCACCTTCAAAGGCGCTTACCTCGCCGTGGCGGAGAGCATTTCCCGCCTAGTCGCCTCCGGCTTCGGCCACAAGGACGTATACCTGAGTTTCCAGGAGTACTTCGAGCGCCTGCGCACCTCTCCCGAGCGCTGGGGCAAGCCCTTCGCAGCCCTGCTCGGCGCGCTCAAGGCGCAGATAGATTTCGGCGCCGCCGCGATAGGCGGCAAGGACAGCATGTCCGGCAGCTTTGAAGAGCTCGACGTCCCGCCCACGCTCGTGAGCTTCGCCGTGGCGGCAGGCAAGGCCTCCGACGCCGTAAGCCCCGAGTTCAAACAGCCGGGCGACCGCGTAGCCCTGCTGCACGCGGATGCGTTCGACGCCGAGGCGACCGTCGCGCTCTGGGAAAAGATTGAGGGCCTGATGAAAGAGGGCAAGGTCCGCGCCGCGTGGAGCGCCGGCTGCGGCGGCCTCGGCGAGGGCCTGGCCAAGATGTGCTTCGGCAACGGCCTGGGCGTAAGGCTTGACGAGGGCTTCGACACCGGCCGCCTCTTCGGCTGGTACTTCGGCAGCTTCATCCTCGAGCTGGACGCCGGATGCGCCGAGGGCGAGACCATGGGCTTCGTCACCGGCGAGTACGCCATCACCGCCGGCAATGAGACGGTGAGCCTCGACAGGGTGCAGCGCGCCTGGGAAACCAGGCTCGAGAGCGTGTACCCGCATCTGACTGCGCCTGGTCAGGACGCAGTGCCCGTTGAAAAGCTCAGCTACAGCGCCGGTGCGCGCGTGAAGCCGCTGATACATATACCCAGGCCGCACGCGCTCATCCCCGTGTTCCCCGGCACCAACTGCGAGTACGACACCGCACGCGCGCTCGAGCGCGCCAGGGCCGAGGCGGAGATTCTGGTCGTGCGCAACCTCACCAGCGCCGACGTCGAGGACAGCCTCGAGCGCATGGCCGACGCTCTCTCACGCAGCCAGATGCTGGTCATACCCGGCGGCTTCTCCGGCGGCGACGAGCCCGACGGCAGCGGCAAGCTGATAAACGCCTTCTTCCGTTCGCCCAAGCTCACCGACGCGGTCCACGAGCTGCTGAACAAGCGCGACGGCCTAATCCTCGGCATCTGCAACGGCTTCCAGGCGCTTATCAAGCTCGGGCTCGTGCCCTTCGGCAAAATTGTTGAGACGGACAGCGCCTGCCCGACCCTGACCTACAACGCCATCGGCCGCCATCAGAGCCGCCTCGTGCGCACCCGCGTGTGCTCGAACCTCAGCCCCTGGCTGAGCAAGTGCTCTGTCGGCGACATACACACGGTGGCCATATCCCACGGCGAGGGCCGCTTCATCTGCCCGCCGGAGCTGCTCTCCCAGCTGCGCGCAAACGGCCAGCTCGCCACGCAGTACGTCGACCTCGACGGAGAGCCGAGCATGGATTTGCGCTACGACCCGAACGGCTCTGTCCTGGCCGTCGAGGGCATCACCAGCCCCGACGGGCGCGTTTTCGGCAAGATGGGCCACACCGAGCGCGCGGGCAGCGGGCTCTACGCCAACGTCCCCGGCCTCTCGCTCCAGCCCCTGTTCGAAGGCGGCGTGGAATACTTCAAATGAGTTCTCAAAACGAAAAGGAGCCGCCAACGGACACTTCACATAAAGAAGTGTCCGTTGCGGCATTTATAAGTATTTGTAAAGACGGTTGGATATGATGAATTTGTAGTAAGAATTAAATTGTTATGGAGGAAAACTACAACGAAATCATTGTTTGAACAAAACGGCGGTACTTACTGCAAGCAAAGCGATTATCTCATTCCAAATCTTACACTTCCTAAGAATGAAGAAAACGTTATTGGTGTTTATGGTGAATTACATTTGTGCTTTTTACAAGAACACCGCAAATTGACTTATATCAATATACTTACAAGCGGAGCACTTAATGAATATCTTTCCGAGATTGACAAACAAGCACGGGAGCGTTTTTATTGGATTGTAAGACTGTTAAAAACAACACAGGGCATTACTGAACAGCTTAAAGCTAATAGTCCTATGGAATGGGTTAGAAAAATGAATTGTATTCGTCAGCAGGCAGATGAGAGTGTTTTTGCAGAAATAATCTACAAATAATAGTTAATCTAAAATGTAGATAGTATATTTCGCGAATATACTAACACTTGTAGAAAAGTATACAATATATGGTATAATTATAAACATAGAACTGCTATTAAATTATAAAATTGAAACAATATTAAAAATGCTGGAGGTTAAAAATGTCACTGATTGATACATATAGAAACAATATTGCCAGAAAACGTTCTGAGTTATCAAAGTTATCTTCTGACAAGGCAAAGGAAAGCGATAAAAAAGCCCGACAGAAGCAAAAGATTGTTTCTGCAACAAATTCTTTAAAACATACATCCTCACAATCAACCATTCGTTCAAAAACATCTGAAATCGAAAAGGCAGAAAAAGAAATTGCCGCTATTGATAAAAAGATTGCTGATCTTGATAAAAAAATAGCGCAGAAAGACATGGAAATTGCATCTGAAGAAAAAAAGTTGCGTAGTGAAGAAGAAAAATTGCGTAAAAAGCAAGAGCAAGAAGACAAAAAGCGACAACAACAAAATGAACAAACCTTGAAAAAGATAAATCAAGCTATTTCAACACAGCAAAAACAACAAGCAGATATGCAAAGAGATATCGAACGGTTAAAGGCAGTTCCAGAGAAAATAACAGTTCTATTTTTTGCTACTAATCCGAAGGGAACTTCTCAGTTGCGTTTAGATGAAGAAGCACGTTCCATTCAAGAAATGATTAGGAAATCCGAACACAGAGACTCAATCTCCTTTGAGACTAGATGGGCAGTGCGCCCCTTAGATATTCTCCAAGCAATTAATGAGATTAATCCAGATGTTATACATTTTAGCGGACATGGCTCTAATACTGGAGAACTTATATTAGAAAATACTGATGGTTCTGCAAAGCTTGTTACTAAAGAGGCTATAACTCAAACGATAATGTCTTCTTCCGACAAAATACATCTAATATTTTTTAATGCTTGTTTTTCTTATGAACAGGCATATGAGGTTGTTAGTCATGTAGATGCAGCTATTGGTATGACAGATTCCATAAGTGACAATGCTGCCTGTGCTTTTGCTGCTCAGTTTTATTCATCATTAGGATTTGGTCACTCTGTTAAAAAGGCATTTGAGCAGGCCAAAGGAGTTATGATGCTCGAATCACCAATAGAAGCAAATATACCTATGTTGTATACCAAAGATAATATTAATGCTGATACTTTGTACCTTGTGTGTCCTAATAATTGATACCATTGTCTGTGTTTGCTAAAAATTTTAACTAAAGCTTATTACATAATTGAGTGGTTTTCGCTACACAAAAATCTCTCATTTTCTTTATTTTTACAGATGATTTTGCTATATCTACAAAAAGCCTGTTATGTCTTACCAAGCACTGAATTTGGTTATCCAAATTCGCTTATTAGGGACTTCTGTCCCTAAAACCCTGTTAAATGTAAAGAGCCGATGAACTTGTGAGGTAACTCACAACTCATCGGCTCTTTCATGCACTTATACTAATCGTTTTTATTACAGCTTTCAAGCAAACGGTTTGTTCCTGTTATTTCCGCATCTACTAAATCAATCATTCTTTTTACATTTGCAGAATGAGTAGCAGAAACTTCATTCTCCCATAATGGATTTACTTGCTTTTCAATTCCTGTACGGTATTTTTGCAGGACAGCAAGGCGTTCCTGTAAAAGCTCCTGTTGTTCTTCGGGTGTAAATGTATTCAAGAAAAATGCGGCAATGGAAAAGATGTTTGTATCATAATTAAATTGTAAAATAGACGCCTTTAGTGTAGCGATAAACTCGTCTTTCCCTTTATCAGAAAGGCTATAAACGGTGCGGTCTGGCATATTCCCTATTTTTTCAGTAGTACCCAATATGTACTCCTTTTTTTCGAGAGTTTTCAGCGTAGAATACACGGTTGAATCAGCGATATTAAACCACCATTTTACATTCATGTAGTTTAAGAGCTTTATTATCTCATATGCGTTAAGCGGTTTTTCATAAATTAGACCTAAAAGCATTGTGGCAGGTTTTGATAACATACAGTTTCCTCCTTGACATCCTGTTGCATTTGTAGTACTTTATATATAAAGTAGTTTTTATAAACACTACTATTATACCACAGTCAAATTGAAAATGGAATACTAGAAAAGGAGGTTTTTATGCCACAGCTTAATAAAGGCGGTAAATTTGTATTTGGGCTTTCTGTTATACACCCAGATTTAACAATCCATATTCCACCACAAGCATTGTCGGAGTACGATGCAACACGAGATGGAAAAATTATTATCTTTACAGGAAGCAAAATAACAGGCGGTTTTTGTGTAACTACATATTCGTTGCTGCGGGGTTCAAAGTTAAAGCATATTTTAGAGGATTGTCCTGCATTAAGGGATTGTTTGCTTTCGGAGGGCGAGTTTATGCAATATAAAGGGCGTAAATATGCTTGGCTTGATATTGATAAAAATGGTGTGATTAAATTGCCGTATAGCACTTTGGCGGTCTTAGAACTACAATTTGGAATGGAGTTGTTATCTATTCGTAGCAGTGATATTGCCTTTACAATGGGGGCAAAAGGACCGCTGTTGGAAAAAGCCCATAACTTTCAAGGAAGTATAGAGAAATATTAGGAGAATAACGAAATGAAAAACATAGCAGACAATAGGTTCTTTAATATGATTTTGTTATTCACAATCATAGGCGAGTTTATTGTTCCGTGGATATTGGAACAATTTTATTCTGAATATAACGGCAAGATAATGGTTATGAGTGCTTTAGGAAGTCCGCAAAGCCCTGTCCGACTTATTTATAATTTATGGCTTGTTTGGCTTGGTGGTTTCTTAGCTTACACAGCGGGTGCATACTTTTTGTCATTAAGGGCAAAATTTCCTATTCTGGCGGTTTTCATGCTTCTTTCGATTGGGATTTTTGCTGTTGGTGCAGGGCTTATTTCTGGATTTTTTAGTGTAAACGAGAGCAAAGACATAGTTACTACAGCATCAAAGATACATGGAGTAGGTGCTGCAATCGGTTTCATGGCTTTACTGATTTTTCCGTTGCTAAATGGTATTGTTTCATTTAAGCAAAATAACATGATTGAGGGCATCATCAGTATAAGCTCATTTGTTTTATCGCTTATTTTCTTTGCCTGTTTTGTTATGGGAGATAAGGAGCAATTTCAAAATACCATTTTGAAGTATGAAGGATTATGGGAACGCCTTGCTTTGTTTTGTATGTATATTCCTTTTGTTTATAATTCTATGAGCAACTTGTTCTTTTAGAGCGATAGTGAGGTATTAAAATGACAAAAATAGAATGGATACTCTGTCCTGTTTGTGGCAATAAAACTCGTAATCAAATCAGAGAAGATACTGTTCTTTTGAATTTCCCCCTATACTGTCCGAAATGTAAACAGGAAACATTGATTGAAGCAAAAAAACTTCAAGTAACGGTCATTGAAGATTTTGATAAAAAGCGAGATGATAAGGAAAGGTGAAAACAACGCTGATGGATGAAAGATTATATCGTGAACTTGGTCAACTGACAAAAGATAAAACTATTTGGAAACAAAATATCCCCTATGTAGCTTCTTTACTTAAAAATCAATCCCCTAAAATAACGGCTAAAGCAATGTGGTTGCTTGGAGAGATGGGATTGATATATCCGCAGGAAGTCGCACCATATACAAAAGAAATTGCTTCTTTTATCGTTTCGGAAAATGACTTACTAAGAGAGCGTACCGCTAATGCTTTAGGACGAATTGGCAGAGCAGATTACGACCTTGTTGCCCCTTATTTTGAGGAACTATTATCCTTGGCAGGAGATAAAAGCCCTAATGTACGGTTAAGTTTTATATGGGCTTCGGAAAACATTGCGACAAATACATGGGCGGTGTATGAAGATTGCTTGCCAATATTTGCAGAGCTTCTTAACGATGAAAACGAAAGAGTCCGAATAGAAGCACCAGAGATGTTTCGGGTGTTAGGAAAACGAAAGCCTGAGTTTGTGCGACCATATTTAGAAAAATTAGAATATATAGCAACGCACGATGAGGTTAGCGTAGTTCGTATTCACGCTAAAGGGGCAATTAAAGCTACATTATCTAAAGCCATCAAAGAGCCAGACGCTAAGACGCAGAGCCGATGAATTTGTGAGATACACACAGTTTATCGGCTCTATTTTTATATAACAATAGGTAGGACAAGCCCACCGAATAAAAAAAACGGTGCTTTTGGTGGGCGGTTTCGTTGTGCCAAGATGAATTACTGATACCCTCCAGACCCGTTTGAGTTTGGAGGGATTTTCTATGCGTTGGTCTAAGACCGTCGCTCTGCTGCTTATCCGAAGCAGCAGCTACATACATTGCATCATGGATTTGTGGGGATAACCCGTCAAAAAAATTCTTGCTTATGCAAGGAACTCTTACACCCTCAAAGTAGAAGCCAAATATCTACAAAATAGAATTTATATATCCGAAAGCCGTGGAGGTCTGACAGCCTCTGCGGTTTTTCTTTTGTCGTTTTTTGAGGAACGCTGCAAGAAGCCGGTTTACGGCGTAGGATGCCGTTCTCCCCCTCTCCATCTGGATTTTTAGCATTTCAAAAATTCAGATTGGAGGACATATGAAATGGCATATAACCACGGACGGGAAGAACGCAAATGGCATATCTGGAAAGAGAACGAAGAAAAGATATTGCGAGAGTGCGGCGTTGACGAAAGCACGATTGAGGAAATCCGTACTTATGACAGAGCAGATTTTAATTCCAACAGGCGATTTTACCGTTGGACAAATGATGTAGCGGAGTACCTTGAAGAAATGGCGGATAGAGAGTCGCAGGCAGAGATACATTCTGTCGATGAATTGTTAGATGAAATCGAAAACGAAACGCTTTATCGTGCATTGCTTACGGTGGACAAGCGTACTCTGCGTATTCTCCTGCTGAAAATGCAGGGCTATTCCATAAAGGAGATTGCGCCACTTGTCGGTCTGACAACAGGAGCTATCTACGCAAGATTAGACCATCTGCGGAAAAAGCTGAAGCAATTTAAGCGTTAGAGGGTAATTTTCAGCTTTTTCAAGGACTATAGAGTGATGGAAATTTTCTCTCACTCTATTCTTTATAGGAGGATTATTGCATATGAACAGCTATATAGACGAAACAACAAAGGAACAATTTATCGAAGACACTACTATCCGAGAGGCAATTAACAACATTTACGATATGCTTGCAGATATGCCGAAGGAGAAGCGACTTGCTTTCTTCGAGCAAATTTCAAAACCAAAAGATTTAGATTTTGTAAAGAAAATGGATGGTATTTATTATGTCGTCTGCGCCCACTTTGATAGGGAGCAAAGAGAAGATATGATAACCAAGGTCAATCGGATATTAGCATAGAAGTGTAAAAATATTTCAAATTCACGCTTTAAAGCATTGAAGTAAGACAGTAGATATGGTAGAATAACATCACTACAAACATCATATTCGACTGTCGGAAAGGAGTTTATTTTGAACAGACAGTCAGAAAAAATTACTGCTCTCTATTGCAGGCTTAGCCGTGACGATATGCTGCAAGGGGAGAGCAACAGCATTACCAACCAAAAATCTATTGTCAGCAAGTACGCAAAGGATAACGGATTTCAGAATCCCCAATTTTTCGTAGATGACGGATATTCTGGTGTCAGCTTCACAAGACCGTCTTTTATGGAACTGATGGAGCTTGCCGAAGCGGGGAAAATCGGAACAATTATTGTCAAAGACCATTCAAGGCTTGGCAGAAACCGCCTTGTTGTCGGTCAGCTATTGGAAGAAGATTTTGTCCGTCTGGGAATCCGCTATATTGCTATTATGGACAATATTGACACAAAGGATGGATTGAGTGATTTTCTCCCTGTGCAGGACTGGTTCAATGAGATGCATGCTAAGAATACTTCAAAGAAAGTACGGGCAGTATTCCAGAACAAAGGCATGTCGGGAAAACCTCTTACAACGGTTATCCCCTACGGTTACAAGAAGAATGAAGCTGAGCCTGCCCATTGGTTAATTGACGAAGAAGCCGCCGAAGTTGTACGCAAAATATTCCGCCTATGCGTTGAGGGCTATGGACCGACACAGATAGCAAATATTCTTTTTTCGGAGGGTATAAAAACGCCAACGGAGCATTGGCAAGCACAAGGTAGAAATACCTCTGCGCTTCCTACCATACCGCATAAATGGGCGACAAGGACGGTTGCAGATATTCTGGAACGGCTTGAATATTGCGGTCATACAGTCAACTTCCGCTCTACTACTCGTTCATTCAAGGACAAGACCATGATACGCAAACCGAAAGAGGAATGGAAAATTTTTGAGAATACCCATGAAGCTATCATTGACAGCGAAACTTGGGCACTCGTGCAGGAGCTTAGAAGTCATAAACGCAGACCAAACCGCACAGGTGAAATAAGTATTTTTTCTGGATTACTCTATTGCGCTGACTGCGGGGGAAAACTGTATTATAGCGTGACGAACAATTACAGCCGAGAGCAGGCATACTTTTTCTGCTCTAACTACCGCAAGAATACGGCAAACTGTACGGCACATTATATTCGCGAAAAGGTTGTCCATGCCTTAGTGCTTGAAAGTTTGCGACGTGTCCTGTTCTATGTGCAGGCATTTGAAAAACAGTTTGTGCAGGAGCAGCTTGACAAATCAAGCGAGGAACAGCGGAAAGAAATTGCCAAGAAGCGGCGGAAATTAGCCAAATCCGAAAAGCGTATTGCGGAACTTGACGTATTGTTTCAGCGGATTTATGAGGATAACGTAGAGGGCAAACTGAGCGATGAGCGTTTTGTAACAATGTCAGCAAACTACGAAGCTGAGCAAAAAGCCTTAAAAGAATCTCTTGTCCAGTTAAAAGCAGACATTGAAATGCAGAATGACAAAGCCGCAAATGTGTCAGAATTTGTGGAGAAAGTCAGGCGTTATACGGAAATCAAGGAACTTACGCCTGCCATCGTCAATGAGTTTATTGACTACATTATGGTATCGAAAAAGCAAGTCATAGATGGAAAGACCGTATACCCTATTGATATTTACTATAATGGTATTGGTATTATCAATGCTCCATCTGCTGAAGAATATGAAGAAATGTTTCAAGAACGCTTGAAACAGAAACATTTAGATAAAGAAAAAACGGCATAGCCACAAAGACTATACCGTAATTTGATGCAGAGATGCCCTCGTACCCTTCACTTCCTTATGTGAGGGGTACCAAAAGCGGCTCCTTTTTTATGCCAAGCGTTCAGATTCCCTTGAACTCGGCCTTTCGCTTTTCGAGGAAGGCGTTTATGCCCTCCTTGAAGTCCTCGGTCTTGCTCAGCTCGTCCATGTACTGCGCCTCAAGCTTGAGGTAGTCCTCCAGCCCTGAGTACAGGCTCGCGTTCATCATCTGCTTCAGCCTGGCGTAGACCTTGCCCGGCCCTGCGGCGTACCTCGCCGCTATGGCGTGAGCCCTGTCCAGCAGCTCTTCCGCAGGGCAGACCTCGTTGACCAGGCCGAGCGAGTACGCCTCGTCGGCCTTCATCGGGCGGCCCGTGCTCATCAGCTCAAAGGCCCTGGCCTGTCCGATAAGCCTGGGCAGAGTGAACACGCCGCCCGTGTCCGGCGCGAGGCCGATGTTTACGAAGGCCTCGATGAACTTCGCGTTGTCGGCGGCAACGGCTATGTCGCAGGCAAAGACGAGGTTGCAGCCGCCGCCTGCGGCCGCGCCGTGTACGGCGCAGACCACCGGCTTGCTGAGGCGGCGTATCGCCAGCACCGCCTGGCCCACCTTAGTAACCAGCGGCCCCAGGCCGAAGCCGGGCTTCTCAAGCTCAGCCTTGAAATAGTGGATGTCTCCGCCGCCGCAGAACGCCTTGCCCGCGCCGGACAGCACAACCGCCTTCACACTCTCGTCGCGCTCGCATTCGGCGAGGACGGCGAGCATGTCGTCCATGGAGTCGTCGTTCATGGGGTTGAGCGCCTGCGGCTGGTTCATCACCACGTCCGCGACGCCGTCCTTGACCGAGTACAATACGGTTTTGTATTCCATAGCAAGCTCCTTTCTAACGAGAGGGGACAGTCTTTGCTGCCCCCTCCCTGCCTGTATCAAACCATTCTGCCCGCCGCTTATTTCTTGGGCATCAGGTACTTGTAGTACTTGCCGGGCAGCTTGGGGTTGGAGTAGATGCCGTGGAAGCCGGTCGGGTAACGAGCGTAGCCCGCGGCGTGTACGGCCTCGATGCCCTTGGCCGTGGTGTCTATGAACTTGGCGGGCAGGGCAAAGACCAGCTCGTCGTCCTGGGTGGAGCCGAAGACGCGCTCGCCGCCGCCGGGTATGACGATGGTCGGCTCCTGGCGGACGTAGACCTTGTTGATGTAGCTGGCGCAGGCCAGGCGGCCGAGAGTGTAGCTCGCCACGCCGTCGCCGGTGTAGTAGGCGTAGCCCTGGGCCATGCGCGTGGCCTGGGCGCTGTTGCCGTAGACAAGGACGATGTCCGGCTCAAACTCGGCGCTCTCATAGGGCGCCAGCCAGATGGAGTTGGGCGCCTTGTCGAGCAGGACGTTGGCGGCCTCTATCTTGCGTGCGGCCTCCTCGGTCCCGGCGTAACCGGGCATGGCGACCTTACCGGCAAGCAGGTTCTCGGTAGGCAGATAGCCGAAGGCGCACAGCGCAGGGGGACATGCGTGGTCCTCCTGGCGGAACACCAGGGTCTGGCCCATGCGTCGCGCACAGCTGACGCCCTGGCAGATTGTCAGCGGGTAGCCGTACTTGTCCATCGGCATAATCGCCCCCTCCGGCGGCGTCTCGTCCCCGTAAGCGAGGTGGACGGCGACAGGGTCGGTCTGCGGGCGTATGTATTTTTTTACATTCTCCAGAAACAGTTCCTTCGTACCCATAATGTTCCTCCTTTTTCCTCTGATATCATTTAGCGGGCTTTGAGCTTGCAAAGTCCGGTTTGCGTTTGCCGAGGAAGGCGCTGACGCCCTCCTTCAGGTCCGGGGAGCTGAAGGTGCCGGCGGCGAGGGCGGCTTCGTGCGCAAGGCCGGTGCGCAAATCGCACTGCGCGCCCTCAAATACGGCGTGCTTCGCGGCGATGATGGCGTCGAAGCTGTTTTTAAGCATATGCTGCACGAGCTCCACACATGTGTCGAGCAGAGCAGGGCGCTCCTCCACCACGCGGTTGACGAGGCCCAGCTCCAGCGCACGACGCGCGTCCACGCGGTCCGTGGTGAAGATTAGCTCCTTGGCGCGGCCCATGCCGATCAGCCTGGCCAGCCGCTGCGTCCCGCCGTAGCCGGGTATGGTGCCGAGGCTCACCTCCGGCAGGCCGAACAAAGCGTTGGCGCTGGCCACGCGCACATCACAGCACATGGCGAGCTCGCATCCGCCGCCGAGCGCCCAGCCGCCCACGGCCGCGACGGTTATCTTGTCCATCGTCTCTATGCGGGATGACAGCGCGTGCGCCGACATGCAGACGGAGTAGTGCTCCGCCGGTGAGCGCACGGCAAATTCCGCGATGTCCGCCCCGGCGACAAAGCTGCGCTCGCCGGCGCCCGTGATGATGAGGGCCTTGACCGTCTCGTCGCGCTCCAGCTTGTCGACGGCCGCCTCCAGCTCCGCCATAACAGCGTCGTTGAGCGCGTTCAGGACCTCGGGCCTGTTTACCGTCAGCAGGGCTATGCGCTCGTCGTTAGTTATTTTTTCAAGCAATACAGTACTCATACGGCGTCCTTTTGTGCTCATTGGCGGATATTTCGTCAAATTCGTGGCAATTACGCATTTGAGGACGGCCGTCCCTTTTTGCGAGGGACGGCCGTATTAAGCGTGTTAAGTTCAGATGAGCTTCTTCTCGCGCAGGTCGGCAATCTTGGCGTCGTCGTAGCCGAGGACGGTCTTGAGGACGGACTCGGTGTCCTGGCCCATGCTCGGGGCGCCGCGCCAGACCTTGCCCGGGGTCTCGCTGAGCTTCGGGGCGATGCCGAAGGCGGTGATGTCGGCGCCGACGGTCTGATCCTCGTAGGTGATCCAGTCGCCGCGGGACTTGAAGTGCTCGTTCTCGAAGGTGTCCTTCGCGTTGTTGACCTTGGAGCAGGGGACCTTGGCGTCCTCCATAATCTGCTCTATCTCGGCCGCAGTGTGGCTCTTGCACCACTCGACGACCTTGGCGTTCAGCTCGCGGCCCTTCGGGCTGGCGACGGCCTCCACGCCGGAGGAGCAGTCCTTGTAGTTGAAGTACTCGAGGTCGAAGCCGAGGGCCTGGATGCAGCGCTTGTACACGCCGGGGCCGAAGGCGCCGAGAGCGACGAGGGCACCGTCCTTGCTCTCGAAGAGGTCGTAGGGCTGGAAGGCCGGGGAGGCGTTGCCGCTGCGCTCGCTGACCTGGCCGGCCATCGTATAGCTGGTGTAGGTGCCGCACATGTACTGGGCCATGGCCTCGAACTGGGCGACGTCGACCACCTGGCCCTTGCCGGTTTTCTGAGCGGTGGTGTAGGCCGCGAGAGTGCCGAACAGGGCGGCGAAGGCGGAGACGAAGTCGTTCATGTAGGGCTTGGCGACGACTGGGTCGCGGTCCTTGAAACCCTGCAGGTACAGCCAGCCGGAGAAGGCCTGGCCTATCATGTCGTAGCTGGCGCGGTTGCAAACGCTGGGTACGCCGCCGAACTTGGCGTTGCCGAGGCCGGAGATGTGGACTATGACCAGCTTCGGGTTGACCTTCAGCAGCTCCTCGTCATAGATGCCCAGCTTGTCCAGCCAGACCATGTTCTCCATGAAGATGTCAGCTTCCTTTATAAGGCCGTAGAACAGCTCCTTGACCTCCGGGTGCTTCAGGTTCAGCTCGAGGGTGAGGCTGAGCTTGTTGCGGGCATCCTGGGCCCAGGCGGTGGAGACCTTCTTGCCGTTCACTTCGGCGAAGGGAGCGAGCATACGCAGAGTGTCGCCCACGCCGGGACGCTCGATGTGTATTACCTCGGCGCCGAAGTCGGCCAGCATGGTAGCGGCAAAGGGCATTGCGATGAGGGAGCCGGAAGTGATGACACGCATACCGGCAAACGGGCCGTACTCAGGGATGATGAACTTGCGATCGCTCATTGTTCTTTTCTCCTTTTCTGATGAAATGTATTGCTTATTTGGCCTTGCGGGCCTTAATTTCAGCTATCAGGGCTGGGATTACCTTGCGGTAGTCGATGACCGCGCCGTAGTGCGAGACGTCGTAGATGGGCGCGCCCTTGGTGTGGTTGATGCTCATAATGCAGCCGGAGTTCTGCATGCCGGCCAGGTACTGCACGGAGCCGGATATGGCGACGTTCAGTATGAACTTGGGCTTTACAGTGGTGCCGCTCTGGCCTATCTGGTCCTCGTGCGGCATCCAGCCGTTGTCGTTGAGCGGCCTGGAGCAGGCCACCTCGCCGCCCAGCAGCTGCGCCAGCTCACGCAGCTGCGCGAGGTCCTCCTCGCTCTTTATGCCGCGTCCTCCGGCCACCAGCACGTCGCACTCGTCGATGGGCTTGCCCTCGAACTTCTTCATGCTGGTCTCCAGCACGATGTATTCGCTGTCGGCCTCGACCTCTACGCTCTCGGTGATGAGCTCGCCGGCCGCGCCGGTCTTGGGCTCGAAGGGCTCGAATACCTTCGGGTGCACCGTGACCATCTGCGGACGCTTCTCGAGGATGACGATGTGGCTGAGTATGTTGCCGCCGAAGTTCGGGGTGGTCTGTACGAACACTCCGTCCTCGTCCACGTCGAGGTCGATGGCGTCGGCGGTCAGGCCGGTGCGCAAATCGCACATAACGCGCGGGGCCACGTCGCGGCCGATGGGGCTAGCGGCGAAGAGGAATATGCTAGGCTTGTACTTGTTGGCGAGTTCCACCAGCACCTTCTCGTAGGGGCGGGCGCTGTAGTCCTTCAGGTTCGCGTTCTCGGCCAGGATTACCTGCTCCGCGCCGTAAGCGTAGAGCGTGTCGACAAGGCCTGCGACGTTGTCGCCCAGCAGCACCGCCGTGACGGTGTCCGTGCCGCCCAGCTTCTCTTTCAGGTCGTGCGCCTTGGCCAGCAGCTCAAAATCCGTGCCGGAGAGGACGCCGTTTTCCTGCTCGGCGAACACCCAGATGCCCTTGCATTCTTCTTTAGTCATTGGTATTCGCCTCCTTATATGATGTGCTCGGCTTCAAGTACGTCGGCTATGGCTTTGGCTATGGCCTCGGGCTCGCCCTCGAAGTACTTGGTGTCGGTGTTGCGCTTCGGCGGCTCAAAGATGCGCTTGTTGGAGCTGGGGGAGCCGGGGATGCCTATCATGTCGGGGTCGCAGCCCAGGTCCTCGGCGTTCCAGGTGTAGCGCGGCTTCTTGAGCGCCTTCATGATGTTGATGGGGGTCGGGTAGCGCGGCTCGTTGGCCTCGGCGCAGACGGTGACGAGGGCCGGGAGCTTGACCTTGACCTTCTCGGTGCGGTCGGGCAGGAGCCTCTCGCAGATGGCCCAACCGTCCTCAATCTCGACCTCGCCGCAGAGCGTGACCTGCGGGATGCCCAGGAAGGCGGCGATGATGGGGCCGGTCTGAGCCGTCTCGGCGTCGGTGGCGTGGCGGCCGCAGATGAGTAGGTCGTACTCGCCTATCTTCTCCGCCGCCTTGGCGAGCGGATAACCGGTGGCCAGGGTGTCGGCGCCGCCGAGCGCGCGGTCGGAGAGCAGCACGCCCTCGTCGCAGCCCATGCCCAGGGCCTTCTTCAGCACCTCGTCAGCCTGCGGGGGACCCATGCTGATGGCCACTACCGTGCCGCCGTACTTCTCCTTGAGGCGTAGCGCCGTCTCAACCGCGTTGGCATCGAGCGGGTTCATTATGCTCTCAACGCCCTCGCGCATCAGGTTGCCGGTCTTGGGGTCGAGCTTTACGTCGTCCGTGTCCGGTACCTGCTTTACGAATACAAGTATCTTCATTGTCTCTCTCCGAACTGTAGTTTTTATTGGCTCTGCCCGGGGAAACCCGGGCAGAGTGTTCAATCAGGGATTATTTCTGGGCCAGGACGGTGCCGCCGATGACCATGCGGAGGATTTCGTTGGTGCCCTCGCCTATCTCAAGCAGCTTGGCGTCGCGGACGAAGCGCTCGACGTGGTACTCCTTGGAGTAGCCGTTGCCGCCCAGGACCTGCTGGCACTCGAGGCAAATCTGGGTGCAGCGGGTGCCGGAGAACAGCTTGGTCTCGGCCGCCTCGAGGGTGTGGCGCTTGCCGGCGGCCTTCATGCGGGCGGTGTCGTAGGTCAACAGCTCCATGGCGCGTATCTCAGCGGCCATGTCGGCGAACTTGAACTGCACGCCCTGGTGCTTGGCGATGGGCTTGCCGAAGGTCATGCGCTCGTTGGCGTAGTTCTTGGCGACGGTCATCGCGTGCTCGCTCAGGCCGGCGGCGATGGCGCCGATGCTGATGCGGGCGCCGTCGAGGGCCTCCATGGCCATCTTGAAGCCCTGGCCGGTAGCGCCCAGGAGGGCGTCGGCAGGCAGATGGATGTTGTCGAAGCTCAGCTCGCAGGTGGCGCTGCCGCGCATGCCCATCTTGTCCTCGAACTTTCCGATGGTCAGGCCCTCGGCGTCCTTCGGGACGATGAAGGCGCTGATGCCCTTGTTGCCGGCCTCGGGGTCGGTCTTGGCAAGGATGACGTAGTAGTCGGCCACGCCGGAGTTGGTTATCCAGGCCTTGCCGCCGTTGAGTATCCAGCCGCCGTCCTCAGCGGGCATGCAGGTGCTCTTGATGCCGGCCGCGTCGGAGCCCGCGCTGCTCTCGGTCAGGCCGAAAGCGAAGATTTTGCCCTGCGCCGCCTGGGGCAGGTACTTGTCCTTCTGCGCCTCGGTGCCGTGGTAGAGGATGAGGTCGCAGGCCAGCCAGTTGGCGTCGAGGAACAGGGCCACAGAGGCGCTGCCCTTGGCCAGCTCGTGAATTACTATGATGCTGGTGACCGCGTCGCCGCCGCCACCGCCGTACTTCTCGTCCAGATGGATGCCCATGAGGCCGGCCTGGGTGAGCTTCTTATGCAGCTCGTAATCGAAGCCGTTCTCGTCCATCCATTTGTCGCGGGGCTCAACTTCCTTCTTGGTGAATTCGCGCACCATGTCACGAATCATTACTTGTTCTTCGGTGAAGTCGAATGTCATGGGATAAGCCCTCCTGTTTTTATATTCCGGGACCGCCCGGTCCCTTTCCTGTATCTGATTATCTTACTTGTCCGCGCTAAACTCAATGAAGAATGGTGCTCTCATTTCTCTATATCTTGCTATGTTAAATTCATAACGGTTCGCAAACAGCAAGATATCATGTTTGTTAGCAATATAACAACTGCAGCGGTGTATTTCGACACATTTTATTCATTATTCTATTATTGACGTCGGTTATACTTTGATTTATAATGAAGTTGTCCAAAATTGACAGGCATTTTTCCTTACCAGAACAATGGATTAATTACTGTTTTTGCGAGTTTTTGCCTCTTGCAGCGTCTGATTCATCTTTTCGTGCTTTTATTCAACGTCATATTTCTATATATTTTGCTAGAGAAATGGGGTGGTCCGCCTTCGTTGGGGATACATATCTCGCTCCAGGCAGCGATCGGCTGGATGAGTACCTGGACGACTTTATAGATCGGGCCATAGACCCGGACGAAGTCAGGGAGAGCTCGATGTCCGGTGAAGAGGAGTATTTGCAGCTGTTCATAGCGCACTCGCTCGACGACACGGAGCAGTATGAGGACGTTGTCGCCAGCGGCTCGAGCTACTCAGGGCCCGACATCAAGTACTCCAAATTCGTCAGCTCCTACGGCCGGCTGGACACCGGCTCCGGCATAGAGATGGTGCGCCTGTCCTCGGCATCCGTGCCGAACGAGGGCTTCAACGTCTACTCCGACGACGCCACGCTGCTGTGTTACAGCCTCTCCGGCGAGGGTGACGTCATCATAGACGGCAGGGCCCTGCGCTGCCGCAAATATGACTGCGTCTGGGGCGACTGCGCACGGCGCATCCAGTACCGCGCCCTGCCCGGCAAGGTGTGGGAGTGCGCCTTCCTGCGCGTACACGGGCATATGCGCTCGCAGCTCTTCTCCAAGGTCTGCGAGACAGTATACGCCGACGGGTACATACAGCTCACCTTCGGCGCGGGTACGCGTTTCCGTTCACTCATCTGGCAGCTGCTCAGCCCGCGCACGGAGTCCAGCCCCTATCCCGACTCCGTCTACGCCCATCTGCTGCTGGGCCTCTTTGTGGAAGTTGAGCTGGCCCTGGTCAGCCTCTCCGCCAAGCAGGTCATAGTGCCGGACATAATCAGCGCGATACAGAGCTATCTCGAGCGCAATTACCCCAGCCAGATAACCCTGGACGCGCTCTCGAAGAACTTCGGAATCAGCAAATACCACATGTCGCGCGAGTTCAAGCGGTACATAGGCAAGAGCCCGAACGACTACCTCATAGACATCCGTCTCGACCACGCCAAAGTGCTGCTTGTGGACTCGGCGCGCACCATCGCGGAGATAGGCCAGCTCGTTGGGATACCGAACACCAACCACTTCCTGTACCTCTTCAAAACGCGCGAGGGCATTACCCCCAGCGCCTTCAGAAAGCAGCGCATATAAAAAAACATGCGCCGCCAAACAGCAAAGCGGCGCATGGAATTTCGCGCTGTTTTGACGGCGCGGCCGTTCCCGCGCAGCAAAAAAGCCTCCGGCATATGCCGGAGGCTTTTTTAATCAGGACTGTTTTTCGTATACGCAGAACTCGCAGCTTATGCCGCCGGAGGTGAATCTCTCGGTGGAAGTCTGCTTCCAGTCGGGCAGGGTGTCCAGGTTGGGGAAATATGCGTCGGAGCGCGGCGTGGCGTCTATCTTCGTGACATAAATCTTGTCCAGGTACGGGAACATCGCCATGTAGACCGTGGCGCCGCCCACGACGAAGGTGCGCTCGTCCCTGCAGAGCTCCAGGGCCTCCTCGGGCGTATGTACTATCTCCGCGCCCTCGACCTCGCTCTCCTGGCGCGTCAGGACGATGTTCCGGCGCCCGGCGAGGGGTTTGCCCCCCGGGAAGTCGAGCAGCGTCTTGCTGCCCACGATGAGAGTAGAGCCCTTGGTTATCTCGGCGAAGCGCCGCCTGTCCTCGGGGACCACGATGGGCTGGGTGCCTTCGCTGCCTATCCCCCAATCTGTATATACCGCGACTATAGCTTCCATTAATCAGATTCCTTCCTTATCTTAGCCGCCGCTCAGACCGCGACGGGTATTTTCTCTTTCAGTTCCGTATACCGGTAACCCGGAAGGGAGAAACTGTCCCGCGTGAAGGCATAAAAATCATGTATTTCGGGATCTATGACGAGCTGCGGAGCCGGATACTGCGGGTTTTCAAGTATCCTCTCGACTATAGGCACATGCCTGTCGTAGATGTGTGCGTCGGCGATGACGTGCATCAGCTCGCCCGCGCGCAGGCCGCTCGCCTGGGCGAACATATGCACCAGCACCGCGTACTGGCAGACGTTCCAGTTGTTGGCCGTGAGCATGTCCTGGCTGCGCTGGTTGAGTATGGCGTTGAGCGTGTCGCCGGTTACGTTGAAGGTCATGGAATAGGCGCAGGGATAGAGGGCCATCTCGTGCAAGTCCTCGAAGTTGTAGAGGCTTGTCAGGATGCGGCGCGAGGCCGGGTTGTGCTTCAAATCGTAGAGCACGCGGTCCACCTGGTCGAACTCGCCCTCCGGATATGTGTGCTTTACGCCGAGCTGATAGCCGTAGGCCTTGCCGATTGAGCCGTTCTCGTCCGCCCAGGCGTCCCAGACGCGGCTCCTGAGCTCGTGTACGTTGTTGGACTTCTGCTGCCATATCCACAGCAGCTCGTCCACCGCGCTCTTCCAGAAGGTGCGGCGGATGGTCAAAATGGGGAATTCCTCGGAGAGGTCATAGCGGTTCACTATGCCGAAGCGCTTTACCGTGTGGGCGCTCTCCCCCGTGTCGTCCCAGCGCGGACGCACCTGCCGGTCTGTGTCCCAGCTGCCGTTTTCGAGTATATCGCGGCAGTTTTGTATAAACAGTTCGTCCGCTCGGCTCATCGCTTTACCTCCGTTTGTCAGAGTTTATACAATTATATCATTTTCCGCCCTGCACCCGCAAGCGTCATAGCGAATAGAATGATACGAGAAAGGGGCGTGTAGTTTATGGTATTTGCCTTATGCGGCGGGGATAAGCGCATTGCGCGGCTGGCTACGCTGCTGATAGAGGACGGATACGGCGTGCGGGCCTGGGCGCTGGAGGACGCGCCGCTCATCGACGGGGTGCGCCGCTGCGGCACGGCGGAGGAGTGCGTCAACGGCGCGGGGTGTATAGTCCTGCCCATGCCCTGCGCTCCGCAGCGCGGCATGCTGAGCACTCCGCTCTCCCCACGGCGCCACTGCCTGGGAGAGCTATTCGCCGCCGTGCCGCCGGGCGCGCTGGTCTGCGCCGGAAGCGTGACGGAGGAGGTCTGTACTCTCGCCGAAGAGCGCGGCGCGCGGCTGCGCGACTACGGCGCGCTGGAGAGCTTCCGCGCGGCCAACTCCGCCGCCACGGCCGAGGGGACAATAGGCGAGCTTCTGCATGAGACGCCCGGCCTCCTCTGCGGGTGCAGGGCCGTCATAACCGGCTGCGGCCGCATAACGCGGGCCCTCGCGCCGCGCCTGGCAGCGCTGGGCATGCGCGTCACGGTGTCCTCGCGCAGCGCGGATTCGCTCGCCTGGGCCGGGGCGCTCGGCTTCTCCGCCGTACCGCTTGAAAAGCTCGAAACCGCGCTCAACGGCGCGGATGTGGTCATAAACACCGCCCCGGCCCTCGTGCTGACGGCCTCGCGGCTCACGGAGCTGCCGGAAGGCGCGCTGGTCCTGGACCTTGCCAGCAAGCCCGGCGGCACCGACTTCGACGCCGCGAGGGCCTTCGGCATACGCGCGCTCAGCGCCCCGGGCCTGCCCGGCAAGTGGTCCCCGGACGCCGCCGCGGGCGCTGTTCGCGACGCCATCTATCGTATCATGGAGGATGAGAAGCTTTGAAAAACGTAAAGCTGGGGCTCGCCCTCTGCGGCTCCTACTGCACATATGACACGGTACTGAAGGAGGCGGCAAAGCTCGCGGAGGAGTACGAGGTCACCGCCCTGATGAGCGAGACAGCCTCCGGCACGGACAGCCGCTTCGGTGACGCCCACGACTTCGTAGAGCGTCTGGAAGGGATGACCGGCAAAGCCATCATACGCACGATAACCGGCGCGGAGAGAGTGGGCCCCGAGCGCCTCTTCGACGTGCTGGTCATCGCGCCCTGCACGGGCAACACCCTCGCCAAGCTCGCCCACGGTATCACGGACACAGCCGTAACCATGGCGGCCAAGAGCCACCTGCGCAACGGCCGTCCCGTGGTCATAGCCCTGTCCACCAACGACGCACTGAGCGCCTCCGCGCCGAATATAGCGGAGCTGCTCAACCGGAAGAACTACTACTTCGTGCCCTTCGGACAGGACGACCCGAAGGGCAAGCCCACGAGCCTGCAGGCGGACTTTGCCAGGATTGGCGAGACTGTCGAGGCAGCCCTCAAGGGCGAACAGCTCCAACCCATACTCAGATAGAACGCAGCGGCGGCCTCGGGGCCGCCGCTTTTTTCGTGCCGGGATATTTCACTTTGCGCTGCATGCGCAGGCGCTGACATATGGTTTCTCTCACGGCATTGGTCCACTTTCCGGCTGATAATTTGGCTTGCAGGCGGGCCGTCCCGGGTTTATAATCATTGACAGCACACTCAGGAGGTACAACATGGCTGTCACCATAAGAGAATACGCCCCGGGCGACCTGCCGGGCATGGCGGAGGTCTGGAACGAAGTCGTGCGCGATGGCGTCGCCTTCCCGCAGCTCGACGAGCTCACGCCGGAGGCCGCCGCGGCTTTCTTCGCCTCGCAGGACTTCAGCGCCGTCGCCGTGGAGGACGGACGCGTCCTGGGGCTGTACATACTTCACCCCAACAACGTCGGCCGCTGCGGCCACCAGGCCAACGCCAGCTACGCCGTCGCGTCCGGGACTCGAGGAAAAGGCATAGGAGAGGCCCTGGTCCGGCACTCACTGGCCAAGGCCGCGGAGCTCGGCTACAGGCTCCTCATCTTCAACGCCGTGGTAAAGACGAACACCCGCGCCACAGCGCTCTACGAGCGCCTGGGCTTTGAGCTCATCGGCGAGGTCCCGGGCGGCTTCCTCGCGAAGGATGGCGAGTACGTCGATACCTGCCTGTATTACCACACGCTTTAAAAAGCCGCGCGCCTGTCGGCGCGCGGCTTTTTCCAATGAAATGCGCCCCGGAAAAACCGGGGCGCTGTTTGCGTTATTTGCTCTTTGAGCACTTGCGCTGGATGAACTTGACGATCTCTACGATGGGGATGACGCAGAAGGCGAGAGCCAGAGCGATGAGGTACTCGTTGAGCTCGACGCTGGTGAAGCCGAAGGCGTTGGCCAGGAAGGGCACCTCGCAGACGAGGGTCGTGGCGACCAGGCTGCCGAGAGCGGCCCAGTTGAGGGTCTTGTTGAAGCCCTTGAGCGTGAACAGGCTGCCGCGCTGGGAGCGCATGTTGAAGCTGTGGAATATCTCGGCCATGCTCATGGTGACGAAGGCCATGGTCGTACCGTCGGGGCTGAGGGGTGCGATCTCCCATACGCCGGACTCTATATAGTGGCCGATGAAGTAGCTCGCGAGGGTCAGGACGGAGACTACGAGACCCTGGTAGGCTATGTCGAAGCCCATGCCGCCGGCAAACACGCCGGCCTTGGCGTCGCGCGGCTTGCGCTTCATGATGTCGGCCTCGGCGCGCTCCATGCCGAGCGCGAGGGCCGGGAAGCAGTCGGTGACGAGGTTTATCCACAGCAGGTGCACCGGCTGCAGGATGGTAAAGCCCATGAGCGTGGCGACGAAGATGCTGATGACCTCGCTCATGTTGGAGCCGAGCAGGAACTGGATGGCCTTGCGGATGTTGTCGTAGATGCGGCGGCCTTCCTCGACGGCGCCGACTATGGTGGCGAAGTTGTCGTCCGCGAGCACCATGTCCGCGACGTTCTTGGTGACGTCCGTGCCGGTGATGCCCATGCCGACGCCGATGTCGGCGCTCTTGATGCTGGGCGCGTCGTTGACGCCGTCGCCGGTCATCGCGGTGACGTTGCCGTGCTTGCGCCAGGCGTTGACTATGCGGGTCTTGTGCTCGGGCTGGACACGCGCATAGACGGAGATGTTCATGTACTCCTTGTCAAACTCGTCGTCGCTCATCTCGTTGAGCTGGGAGCCGGTGATGGCGCGGGTGTCCTCCGTGAGTATGCCGAGTTCGCGGGCGATGGCCATGGCGGTGTCTATGTGGTCGCCGGTTATCATGATGGGGCGGATGCCGGCGCCGCGGCACTCCTCTATGGCGGCCTTGACCTCGGGGCGCACCGGGTCAATCATGCCGGTGAGTCCGATGAAGGTGAGGTCACGCTCGAGGTTGGCGGGGCTGCAGTCGGCGGGGACGGCGTCCCACAGGCGCTCGCTGGCGGCGAGGACGCGCAGGGCGCGGTCGGCCATGGCCTTGTTGGCGGCGAGGATCTCGCTGCGCTTGGCGTCGGTCATGGGCTTGACCTCGCCGTTTTCAATGTAGCTGGTGCAGAGCTTGAGCACCTCGTCGGGGGCGCCCTTGGTGTACTGGACGATGCCCTTATCCGTCTTGTGGACCGTGCTCATCATCTTGCGCATGGAGTCGAAGGGAGCCTCGCCCACGCGCGGCTGGGCGCTCTTGAGGCCGGGCTTGCCCAGGCCGAGGCCGTGGGCGTAGTTGACGAGGGCGCACTCGGTCGGCTCGCCGACGGCGGCGCCGGTGTCGTCCTCCTCCGCGTCGGAGCACAGGCTCATGGCCGTGGCGAGGAGCTTCTCGTCGTCGCCGTAGTGGTCGACGACGGTCATCTTGTTCTGGGTGAGGGTGCCGGTCTTGTCCGAGCAGATGACCTGGGCGCAGCCGAGGGTCTCGACGGCGGTCAGGCGGCGGATGATGGCGTTGCGCTTGGACATGTTGGTGACGCCGATGGAGAGCACGACCGTTACGACGGCGGCAAGTCCCTCGGGTATGGCCGCGACGGCCAGGGAGACGGCGACCATGAAGCTGTCGAGGATGACCTCAAACTCGAATCCGCCGGCGCGCAGTATCTGCACGGCGAATATGACGACGCAGATGCCGAGGACGAGCCAGGTGAGAATCTTGCTCAGCTGGCTGAGCTTTATCTGCAGCGGGGTCTGGCCCTGCTCGGCGCGGGAGAGGGCGTCGGCAATCTTGCCCATCTCGGTCTCCATGCCGGTGGCGGTGACGACCATGGTGCCGCGGCCGTAGGTGACGGTGGAGCCCATGTAGCACATGTTCTTGCGGTCGCCCAGGGGCACGTCGGCAGAGTCCTTGAGGTCGATTATGTCGATGAACTTGTACACAGGCACGCTCTCGCCGGTGAGGGCGGCCTCCTCTATCTGAAGGCTGGCGCTGTCTATTATGCGTCCGTCTGCGGGGACGGCGTCGCCGGCCTCGAGGTGGACGATGTCACCCACGACCAGCTCGGCGCTGGGCACTATGGTTATCTTCCCGTCGCGCAGGACCTTGCTGGTCGCCGCGGACATGGCCTGCAGGGCTTCTATAGCCTTTTCGGCCTTGCTCTCCTGATACACGCCCAGGATGGCGTTGACCAGGACGACAATCAGGATAATGACCGTGTCGGTGATGCCCCTGATGCCCTCCTCATAGATGCCGGTGACGGCGCTTATCGCCGCGGCGACGATGAGGATTATGATCATCGGGTCGGCCATCTGTGCGAAGAAGCGCTTTAAAAGCGAATCCTTCTTCTCGGCGGCCAGTTCGTTGCGCCCGTCTCGCTCAAGACGTATTCGTGCCTCGTCGCTGGATAAACCGCTCTCCGAGCTGTCAACGTCCTTGAGAACTGCAGACGCGTCCTCGCAATAGTACTTCACTTGTTGATACCACCCTTTTAGTTTAGATTAGGAAAAAGACCCATGGACGGGCTTTCCTGTCCATGAGTCTCGCCGTTTAATGCAAGCCAGGACGCCGCACTCGGCGGCCGTCCAGGTTGTTGACTTGCCTCCTGTTTGGAAGGCTACTCCCTCATGCAGGCAAAATAGTAACATCCTCCGCGTCCAATGTCAAGGCCTTTGGCGCCGTGAAAGGGGGATATTATGACTCTTGAGCAAACTTGGGCAAAACTGCGACGCT
Source organism: uncultured Eubacteriales bacterium (assembly GCA_900544765.1). Classification (GTDB taxonomy): domain Bacteria; phylum Bacillota; class Clostridia; order Oscillospirales; family Oscillospiraceae; genus Scatomorpha; species Scatomorpha gallistercoris. The sequence goes on from UQWI01000005.1 coordinate 69,257, forward strand.
TGAGCAGACATGAGCAAAACTGTGACGCTCGAGCAGGCCTGGGCAAAACTGCGCAGTTATTCCCGAACGACTTTAACGTTGTCCTCTCCAGCCATGTTCTCCAGCTCTTCCACCAGCGCCGGATGTATGACGCAGCTCGCTCCGAGACGCTTGCCGCTGTCGGAGAAGTACAGTATGAGCTTGTCCTCGCCCGGGAACATCTCCAGCAGCAGCTCTATGCGGCGCATGACGCGCGCGCTCTGGCCCGGCAGGCGCACCCACAGTTTCCCCGGCCCCCTGCGTTTGGGCTGCATCGCCGCCCTGTCCACGGCGTCGGATATGGGCCGCAGGCTGTCCACGACTATCTGCGGTTCCTTCTCGTCGCGCACGGATATGCGCCCGCGCGCCACGACGGCGGCGTTTTCCGCGATATAGCCCCCACAGTTGTCGAGTACGCGCTGGAAGGCCAGCAGCTCTATCGTGCCGGTGTCGTCCTCAAGCTGGACATAGGCCATGAGCGTGCCGTTCCGGGTGGTGCGTGTCCTTTTGCCGGATATTATGCCCGCCACAGTCACCAATTGCTCATCGGCAAAGCGTTCCGGCCCGCTGTCCTCGGCGAAGTCGGCCAGGATGGCGCCGATGTTCACCGCTCCAGCCTGTCTGGCCGCGTCGCGGTACTCGTCCATAGGGTGTCCGGTCAGGTAGAGGCCCGTAGTTTCGCGTTCCATGCTCATCAGCTCCGCGCGGGAGAACTCCTCGACGTCCGGCACGGCCACCTGCGCGCTGATAGCACCGCCTCCGTCTCCGAACAGGTCGAACTGCCCGGCGATGTTCTTGCGCCCGTCGTCGGCCACGCTCTCGAGCACGGCGTCGAGCATCGTAAGCATGGCGTGGCGGTTCACGCCCGTGCTGTCGAAGGCCCCGGCGCGGATGAGGCTCTCAATCGCGCGGCGGTTGAGCTCCTTCCCCGACATTCGGCGGCAGAAGTCCTCGAGAGACTTGAAGGGGCCGTTCTCGCTGCGCTCGGCCATGAGCTGCAATATGAACTTCTCCCCTATGTTTTTCACCGCCACGAGACCGAAGCGGATGTCGTCGCCCACGACCGTGAACCAGGCGTCGGACTCGTTGACGTCCGGCGGCAGCAGGCATATGCGCATCTCGCGGCACTCGGCAATGTACTCTGCGACCTTGCCGGAGGAGTCGAGCACGCTTGTGAGCAGCGCAGCCATGTACTCCTGCGGGTAATGCCGCTTCATGTAGGCCGTGCGGTAGGCCACTATGGCGTAGGCCACGGCGTGGGCCTTGTTGAAGGCGTAGCTGGCGAAGTCCAGTATCTCGTCGTAGATGGCGTTTGCGGTGTCCTCGGGAATACCGTTTTTCACGCAGCCGGGAATATTGCGCTGCTCGTCGCCGTGTATGAAAGCCTTACGCTCGGCGTCTATGACGGCGTGCTTCTTTTTGCTCATCGCGCGGCGGATGTTGTCCGCCTGGCCGAGCGAGAAGCCCGCCAGGCGGCGGAAAATCTCGATGACCTGCTCCTGGTAGACTATGCAGCCGTAGGTTACGGACAGTATGGGCTCGAGCACGGGGTGCTTATAGCGTATCTTCTCCGGGTTCTGGCTGTTTTCTATGAAGCGCGGTATGGACTCCATGGGTCCCGGGCGGTACAGGGCTATGACGGCGGTGATGTCCTCGATGCTCTTCGGCCCCAGGCGCGTACACACGCTGGTCATACCCGCGCTCTCCAGCTGGAACACGCCCTCGGTTTTGCCCGCGGCTAGCATGGCGAAGGTCTCCTTGTCGTCGTCCGGCAGCTTGTTTACGTCAAAGTCCGGTATGCGCCGCCTCACTAGCTCCGCCGCGTCCTCAAGCACCGTGAGGTTGCGCAGGCCCAGGAAGTCCATCTTCAGCAGTCCCAGCTCCTCGAGCGTGGTCATGGGGTACTGCGTGACCACGCTCTCGTCGTTCTTGGCGAGCGGGACGTATTCGTACACCGGCCGCTCTGTTATGACGACGCCGGCGGCGTGCGTGCTGGCGTGGCGCGGCATGCCCTCGAGGGACCGGGCCGTGTCAATCAGCCCCTTTATGCGCTCGTCGCGCTCGTACATCTCGCGCAGCTGCTTTGAGAGGTGCAGCGCCTCATTCAGCGTCATGCCCGGCGCAAACGGCACCTGCTTGGCCACGGCGTCGCACTCGGCGTAGCTGATGTCCAGCGCCCGGCCCACGTCGCGCACGGCCTGGCGCGCGGCCATGGTGCCGAAGGTGACTATCTGCGCGACGTGGTCGCTGCCGTACTTGCGGTTGACGTAGTCTATTACCTCGCCGCGGCGGCGCACGCAGAAGTCTATGTCTATATCCGGCATGCTCACGCGCTCGGGGTTCAGGAAGCGCTCGAAGTAGAGGCTGTACTTTATGGGGTCGACGTCGGTGATGTTCAGGCAGTAGCTGACGACGCTGCCCGCAGCGCTGCCGCGCCCCGGCCCCACCGGTATGCGCTGGCTCTTTGCGTAGCCGATGAAGTCCGAGACTATGAGGAAGTAGTCGACGAAGCCCATGCGCTTTATCATGTCCAGCTCATACTCGAGCTGCTTTTTCGCGTCCTCCCTGTCCGAACCGTAACGCTGCTCAAAGCCGGCGGCGCAGAGCTTCTTCAGGTATTCAAAGCTGTCGCTCTCGCCCTCGGGCAGCTGGAAACGCGGCAGGTGGTAGTGGCCGAACTCGAAGTCGAAGCTGCACTTGTCCGCTATCTCCACCGTGTTGTCCGCCGCATCGGGGCGGTCCGGGAACAGTGCGCGCATCTCCTCCTCGCTCTTGAGGTACAGCTCCTGCGTCTCGAAGCGCATGCGTCCGGCCTCGTTCACCGTCTTGCCGGTCTGGATGCACATCAGCACATCCTGATAATAGGCGTCCTGTTTATTTATATAGTGTGCATCGTTGGTCACGACTATGGGGATTCCCGTCTCGTCGTGTATGCGCAGTATGCCCCGCGCGGCCGTGTCCTCGTCGGGAATGCCGTGCTTTTGAATCTCCAGGTAGAAGTCCTCGCCGAAAATGGCGGCAAGCTCCTCGGCCTTCTCCTTTGCCTTGTCGTACTGTCCCGAGACTATCTTCTGCGGGATGTCGCCCGCGAGGCAGCCGGAGAGGCAGATCAGGCCCTCGGCGTGCTCGTGCAGCAGCCCCCAGTCTATGCGCGGCTTGACGTAGAAGCCCTCCACGAAGCCCATTGAGACAAGATAGCTGAGGTTCCTGTAGCCGGTCTCGTTTTTGCACAGCAGTATCAGGTGGGTGTACTGGTTGTCGACGCCGTACTCCCGCCCCGTGCGCTCGCGCGGCGCGACATAGACCTCGCAGCCGATGATGGGCTTGATACCCGCCTTGCGGCAGGCCCGGTAGAAGTTCACGGCGCCGTACATGACGCCGTGGTCGGTTATGGCGAGCGAGTCAAAGCCCAGCTCCTTCGCCCGCTCCGCCAGGGTGTCTATGCGGCAGGCCCCGTCCAGCAGGCTGTATTCGGTGTGCAGATGCAGATGTACGAAGGCCATGCGGCCCCTCCTTTCCCGTCACTCCGCCGCTCCGGAGCGGGCGATTTCCGTGAGGCGCTTGAGCCGGTGGCTGAGACAGCTCTTTGTCACGCTGGGCTGGCTCAGCGCTGCGAGCTCGGACAGGCTCGCCTCCGGGTTGGCTATGCGCAGCAGCGCCGCCTGCTGCAGGCCGTCCGGCAGCGAATCCAGCCCCTGCTCGCGTTCGATTATGCGTATGGCGTCGAGCTGCTCGGCTGCGGCGGCAACAATCTTGTCAGCGTTGGCGCTGTCGCAGTTCACCTTGCGGTTTATCTCGCTGCGCATCTCCTTTTCGACGCGCGCGCTCATTATCTCGAGCGCGGAGACGTCCGCGCCCACCGTCGTCAGGAAGTCGGCTATGGCCTCGCTCTGTTTGAAGTAGTTCAGGCTGCTGGCCCCGCGCCGGGCCTGTCCGGGCTCGAAGCCCAGCTCCCCCAGCAGCGCGCTCATCTCCCGGCTCACCGCCGCGTGGGTGGTGGCCAGCTCCAGGTGGTAGCGCTTGGCGGGGTCGGTCATGCTCCCGCCCGCCAGGAAGGCGCCGCGCACAAAGCTCGCCCTGCAGCAGTCGTTTTCGAGCACGCCGAGGTTTATGTGCAGCGTGAGCGTGTCATCCGGTTCCATGCCGAAGGCGCGGAACACCGTGGTTATCTTGCCGCCGTCGGTTATCAGCAGGGTCTGGCGCGAGCCGGACGCGCCCGGCTCCGGCAGCTTGTCGAAGCTCACCCCGAAGGCGCGGCGGAACAGCCTAGGCAGCAGCTCTACGAATTCCGCGCTGCCTGTTATAATCCTTATCTCCCTCGGCGTAAAGCTGTTGCAATAGAGGGCCACGCCGTAGGCCTCGGCCACGGCGCAGCACTTTTTCTTCCGGTTCATGCGGCACAGCTCGGCCTTGGCCTCGGATGAAAATGACATTGTCCGTCCTCCTCAGAGGTATACTCGGGTGTGGGATTTTTCGCGGTAAACGCGCATCAGCTCGCGCGAGAGCCTGTCGGGGTCGTGGCGCACCAGCCCCTTTACCCAGCTGGCCACAGGAGCGCGCAGCACGCCCACGCCCAGCTTATACACCGCGTCGTCGTCTATCTCGACGGGCTCCGCGCCCTCGGCCCTGTACTTGGCGGCTATCTCCTCGGGTATGGCCAGGCTGTTGGCGAGGCACCAGTCGAAGAGGTGCTCTCCGGAATTCGAAAACAGGGCCTCGATGTGGTCGGAGGCGGTGTAGCCCTCAGTCTCGCCGTCCTGGGTCATGACGTTCAGGACGTATATCTTGAAGGCGTCCGACTTGGCTATGGCCTCCGCCACGCCGTCGGTCACCAGGTTCGGCATGATGGACGTGTACAGGCTGCCGGGGCCGAGGACTATCATATCCGCGGCGCTGATCGCCTCTATGGCCTGGGGCAGCGCGCGCGGCCGCTCGGGTATGAGATGCACCCGGCTGATGCGTTTATCCGTGCCCTTCTTGAAGTCGGCTATGCGCGATTCGCCCACCACCTCGCTGCCGTCGTCGAAGTCCGCAGCGAGATAGACGTTCTCGTTGGACACCGGCAGGACGCGCCCGGTGATAGCCAGGACGTCCGACATGCGGCGCACGGCCTCGTCGAAGGTCTCCGACATGCCGTTGAGCGCGGCCAGGAACAGGTTGCCGAAGCTCTGCCCCTTCAGGCTGCCCTCGGTGAAGCGGTAGGCCAGCAGCTGCTCCATAATGGGCTCAGTGTTGGCCAGGGCCTGGAGGCAGTTGCGCACGTCTCCCGGAGGCGGCATGCCCAAATCCTCGCGGAGCATGCCGCTGCCGCCTCCGTCGTCGGCGACCGTAACTATGGCCGTGATGCTGCGCGAGAGCTTCTTGAGCCCCCGCAGCATGGTTGAAAGCCCCGTGCCGCCGCCTATGACGGCTATGCGCGGGTCGTGTCTGCTGTCAGTTTTCATGCTCATTCCTTCTCAATATCGCGCAGGGCGATGGTGACGTTCTCCCGCTTCTCGCTGAGCCTCCGCACAAGCTCGACCGCCACGGCGACGCTGCGGTGCTTACCGCCGGTGCAGCCGACGGCTATCTGCAGTGCGTACCTGCCCTCCTCAGCGTAGAGGGGGATGATGTAGTCGAGCAGGGCGCAGAGCCTGTCCATGAACTCCCGCGCCTCGGGACGTGCCAGCACGAAGTTCGACACGTTGGGGTCGAGGCCGGTCAGCGGCCTGAGCTGCGCGACGTAGTACGGGTTCGGCAGGAACCTGACGTCGAACACCAGGTCCGCGTCTATAGGCAGACCGTGCTTGTAGCCGAAAGCCGTGACGGTGATGGCGAAACGGCGCTCGGTGCGGCTGAGCAGCTCGCGTATGCGGCTTTGCAGCATGGAGGTAGTCAGGCCAGTAGTGTTGATTATGTAGTCGGCGCGCTCACGCACAGGCTCGAGCGCCTTCGCCTCGCGGAGCACGGCGCCCTCAATAGAGCCGCCCGCCTCCTGCATCGGGTGAGGGCGTCGCGAGCCCTTGTACCGGCGCACGATGGTGGACGTGTCCGCCTCGACGAAGAGTATGCGGTAGTCGAGGCCCATGTCCCACAGCCCGTCGAGCGCGGGCAGCAGGCCGTCCAGGCTCTCGCGCTCGCGTACGTCGGTGACCAGGGCCACGCGCTCATACCTGCCCTGGCTGGCCAGGCACAGCTCGGCAAAGCGCGGCATCAGCGCGATGGGCAGATTGTCCACGCAGTAATAACCCATGTCCTCTAGTATGTCCGCCGCCTGGCTCTTGCCCGCGCCGGACATGCCGGATATTATAAGAAACTCCATCTTCTCTCCTGTTTCAAAGTCCGGGGCCGATTATCTTGACTTCCGGCTCGAGCAGAACGCCCGAGAACTCGCAGACGCGGCGCCGCACCTCGCGCATGAGCTCTATCACGTCGGAGTAGGTCGCGCCGCCTGCGTTGACCACGAAGCCCGCGTGCTTGGTGGACACCATCGCCCCGCCCACGCGAAGGCCCTTCAGCCCGGCTTCGTCGATGAGCGCGGCGGCGTAACCCGTCTTTGGGCGCTTGAAGGTGCTGCCCGCGCTGGGCATATCCAGCGGCTGGGACGCGCGGCGCTTTTCTATGAGCTCGTTCATGCGCGCCCGCACGGCCTCGCCGTCGCCGGGCGTCAGCCGGAACACCGCACTCGTGATGAGCTTATCCGTGTCCGAGAAGGCGCTGTGCCTGTAGCTCAGGCCGAGCGCGTCCCCGGAGAGCGTGCTTATGACGCCGTCCGCATCCACATATTCGGCGCTCTCGAGCACGTCCCGCATCTCCCCGCCGTAGGCGCCGGCGTTCATCGCCACCCCGCCGCCGACGCTGCCGGGTATGCCGTGGGCAAACTCCAGACCCGTCAGCCCGTGCTGGGCCGCAAACACGGCCAGGGCGTTGAGCGTGGCGCCCGCCTGGGCGCGGATGCGCGCTGCGTCTAGCAGCTCCATGCTTGACGCGGGCTTCGACATGCGCACGACGGCGCCCGGATAGCCCTCGTCGGGTATCAGCAGGTTGGTGCAGCTGCCGACTATGAGCACCTGTGCGCCGGAAGAGCGCAGGATGGCGAGCGCCGAGGCTGCCTCCTCTGCCGAGGAGGGCAGCAGCATCAGGCGCGCCGGGCCGCCTATTTTGAACGAGCAGTGCTCGCTCATCGGCTCGTTTTCGCGTATCTCCAGCGCGGGAAGCGCAGCGGAGAGCCTGCTTACGATTGCCGGATAATCTGCCATTAGAAATCCTTTCCCTGGTCGACCAGTCTGTCATGCTCGCGGGCGAGCGCCTCGGCGGCGTTGTAGCCCATCTTCTTCTGGCGGTTGTTCATGGCCGCGAGCTCGAGGATGACGGCGAGGTTGCGCCCCGGGCGCACAGGTATGGTGTAGCAGGGCATCTCGACGCCCAGTATGGTCGTGTACTCCGTCTCGAGGCCGAGGCGGTCGTAGGCCTTGTTGTCGTCCCAGAGCTCGAAGTTGACCACGAGGTCGACGTTCGTCTCCGGCTTGACCGCGCCCACGCCGAAGATGTGCCGTGCGTTGATGACGCCTATGCCGCGCAGCTCCATGTAATAGCGTATGAGCGGCGGCGCGGTGCCTATGAGCGTTTCGCGCGACGTGCGGCGGATTATAACCGCGTCGTCGGCAATCAGGCGGTGGCCGCGCTTGATGAGCTCCAGGGCCGTCTCGCTCTTGCCCACGCCGGAGTCGCCGGTGATAAGCAGGCCCTCGCCGTAGACCTCGACCAGCACTCCGTGCATGGTCACGCGCGGGGCCATGGCGTTGCGGAGCATGCTTATGAGGTCGGCCATGAAGGTGGAAGTGTCCTCGTTCGTGCTCATCAGGTTGCGGTCGTACTTCTCGGCCATCTCCACGAGCTCCGGTATGGTATCTATGCCGTGGCAGAGTATGATTGCCGACAGGTCGAAGCGCATGAAGCGCTCCAGGGCCTCGGCGCGCTGGTTGGGGTCGAGGCTCTCCAGATATGTGCACTCTACGCGGCCTATGAGCTGCAGCCGCTTGGGGTCGAAGTAGTCATAGAACCCTGCGAGCTGCAGGGCCGGGCGGTTCACGTCGGCGGTGCGCACGCAGGCGGTGTCGAAGTCCTTGGAGGCGTGAAGTATTTTCAGCCCCTGCTCCTTCACTATGCTGCTCAGGCTCACCGAGTATTCGTCGTTTTTCATGCTGCCTCCTTTTCGGCGCGCTGCGCCGCAGTGTGTTCTCGGCCTTGACTTATTATTATTGTAACCACTCGCCCGCAATTTGGCAACGTTTTTGTTGCAGGCGATATTTTTCTTGCAATTAGTGCCGCACAGTGCTATTATATTAAGGCTGTTAAAATAAATCAAGCTGGAACGGAGGTGCAACTAAATGGCAAAGTGCGAATTCTGCGGCAAGGATATGGCTTTCGGCATCAAGGTCAGCCATTCCCACAGGCGCGCCAACCGCACCTGGAAGCCCAACGTTAAGCGCGTAAAGGCCATCGTGGACGGCAGCCCCAAGCACGTCTACGCCTGCACCCGCTGCCTGCGCAGCGGAAAGGTCACCCGCGCGGTGTAATCATATACATCGCGCAGCCTAAGCCGCGCCGGGAGGGAGCTTTTCCCACCCGGCGCGGCTTTGCTTATTCCTCACAGCAGACGCAGCGCCTCGTACTCTTCCCGGGCGCGCACCTTACCCAACGCCGCAACGGACAGGCGCGAGAAGTCGAAGGTGCGCCGGGCGAAGTCCAGCACGTCCTCCCGCGTGACGGCATTGTAGCGCTCCACCACCTCGTCTATGCTGTCCACGCGGCCGAGGAAGAGCTCGCTCTGCCCCATCCGGCGCATACGCGCCAGCGTGCTCTCGAGCGCAATCACCGCGCCGGACTCGGCCTGGGCCTTTGCGCGCGCGAGCTCGGAGTCCGACGGCCCCTCGTCGAGGAAGCGGCGCAGCCCGTCGGTTATCTCGCGCAGCGCGCGCTGCTCGTTGCCGGCGCTTGTCGCCGCGCCGATGCCGACGAGGCCCGTGTCCGCATAGGTCATGTCGAAGCTCTCCAGGTCGTAGCACAGTCCCAGCTCGTCACGCAGCCGAGTGTAAAGCCGCGAGCTCGCAGAGCCGCCCAGGATTGTGTTCATTATGGCCATCGCCGGCCGCTCGCCGCTGCCGTATGTAATCCCCGGGAAAGCCAGCAGCAGCTGGTTCTGCTCCGTATCCCGGCCTTCCAGCGCAATGCCCGGCGTGTACTCCGCGCGCTCCGGAGCCGCCGCAGGCTCTGCGGGCAGGGCGGCAAGCCTGTCTGCGAGCGCCGAGGCGTCACCGTCGTCAAAGCGCCCCGAGACGGCGAGGACCGTGCCCGGCCCGGTGTAGTGCCGCGATTTGAAGCCGAGCAGCCCCGAGCGCGTCAGCGCCTCCACGCTCTCGCGGCTGCCGAGCACGGGGGCGCCCAGCGCGCCCGGGAAACATGTGCGCACGAGCATTTCGTTTGCCACGTCGTCGGGCATGTCCTCGTACATGCGCATCTCGTCGAGTATGACGCCGCGCTCAGTGCTCATATCTCCCTCGTCGAAGCGGGAATTGAATAGCATGTCGGCCAGGAGCTCCGCCGCCTCAGGCATGCGCTTGTCCAGCACGCGCATATAGTAGTTGGTGCAGTCGCGCGAGGTGAAGGCGTTGGCCTCCGCGCCTATGTCGTCCATGCGCCCGGCGAGCTCCGCGCTGCTCAGCGAGGCCGTACCCTTGAACAGCATGTGCTCTATGAAGTGGGCCGCTCCGGCCTCCTTCGGCGTCTCGTCGCGCGAGCCCGCCCTGAACCACAGGCCTATTGAAGCGCTGCGCACCCCGTCCACATGGTCGAGCAGTACCGTCGCGCCGTTTTCGAGCTTGTACTTTTCCAACATCCCCTGCGCCTCCAATCCCTGAAAGCATAGCACATATTCCGTCCGGGCTCAAGCCCGCCGTGATTGACAAGGGGCAGCGCCGATGCTATAATCTGAAATTAATGATTATAATGTGGTTTTGCTTTACATAGCCATATAACATTACCTTGCTGGGAGTGATAGTCCTCAATGGACGCAGGCAGTTTAAGTTGCACCATAGGCGCGGCGGCGGCGCTGCTGCTGGCCGCATATTTCTCAATGGTGGAGGCGGCATTTGAAAACGTGTCGCGCTCGCGCATAAAATCGCGCGATGATTCGGAGCGCCGGACGAAGCGCACTCTGCGCATCCTGGACAACTGGGAATCGTCCCGCGGTGCCATACTCATCGGCACCAACCTCTCGCATGTGGCACTGGCCTCCCTGGTTACTTACCTCATCGTAGTGTCCGACTGGCCCAACTGGGCCTCCGCAGTCGCCGCCGTGTGCGCGGCGCTGATTGTGTTCTTCCTGGCCGAGGCCCTGCCCAAAAACGTGGCGGCCAAGTACCCGGAGCGCATATGCCTGGCCGCGTCCGGCTCCCTGCGCTTCTTCACGCTGCTCTTCAAGCCCCTCTATGTGTTCTTCCGCTGCATAGGCCGGGCCTTTGCCTCCCTGACCAAGGGCGAGGCCGAGGTCTCCGTCACCGAGGATGAGCTCTACGAGCTCATCGAGGACATGACCGACCAGGGCTCGCTGGATACGGAGCGCGGAGAGCTGGTCAGCAGCGCGCTGCAATTCGCCGACCTCACGGCGGAGAACATACTCACCGCGCGCGTCGACGTCGCCGCGATAGACGTGGAGTGGGACACCGCGCAGACGCTGGATTTCATAAAGCGGGAGCGGCACTCGCGCCTGCCCGTCTACGAGGACAGCGTGGACAACATCATCGGCGTGCTGCAGATACGCAAGTACATACGCGAATACCTGACGCACAGGGGCGCCGTGAATCTGCGCTCCCTGCTCGACGCTGCCTACTTCGTCGAGCGCGACATGAAGATTGACAAGCTGCTGAGCCTTATGAGCTCCAAGAAGCTCAACATGGCCGTGGTCACGGACGGCTACGGCGGCGTGCTCGGCATTGTGACGGTTGAGGACATACTCGAAGAGCTGGTAGGCGAGATATGGGACGAGGACGACGTGGTCGAGGAGAGCTTTGTGCCGCTTGGCGGGGGACGTTTTGAGGTAGACGCTGAGATGTCGCTCGGCGAGACGCTCGAGAGGCTGGGCTTGGACACCAGGGAGCTGCCGGACGAGGACGAATACAAGCTCATGGGCGAGTGGGCCTACGAGCAGTTTGACCGCATCCCCTCCACGCGAGAGAGCTTCACCTGGAACCGCCTGTCCGTCACCGTCGGAGAAATGCGCCAGAACCGCATAGTCAAGCTCATCTGCCGCGTGCTGCCCGAGCCCGACGCGGGCAAGGAAGGGGGCGAGGCGAAATGACCGGATATATAGTGGCTTTCCTGCTTCTGCTGGCCCTCTCGGCGCTGTTCTCCGCCAGTGAGAGCGCGTTTTCCGAGTGCAACCGCCTGCGCATAGAGTCCGCCGCCGAGTCCGGCAAGCGCTCCGCCGCCACGGCGCTGAAACTGCTCGACCGCTTCGACTCCACCATTGACGCCATCCTGCTGGGCAACAGCCTGGCCAACATATTGGCCGTCTCCATCGCCTGCGTGGCCTGTGTGGAGACATACGGCAGTACGCGCTGGATGTGGCTTTACGCCGTCGGCGCGCTGGTGCTGATAGTCCTGTTCGGCGAGGCCCTGCCCAGGCTAATCGCCGGGAAGAACGCCAACAGCCTGACCTTGAGCCTTGCGAAGCCGGTGCGCGCGCTGACCATCATAGTCACGCCCTTCAGCTGGACGCTCGGCCGTCTTGCCAAGCTGCTGACTCTCCCCATGCGCGGAGAGGAGCAGCCGGAGGGGGACGAGGCGGCGGTTGAAGAGCTGCAAAGTATTATCGACACCGCCGAGGATGAGAGCGTGCTGACCGAGGGCCGCAGCGAGCTGCTCAAGAGCGCGCTGGAGTTCTCTGAGCTGAGTGCGAGCGAGGCCATGACCGCCCGCGTGGATGTCGACGCGATAGACATAGACGACGACTGGGACGACATCATTGCGGAGATTGAAGGGAGCACGCACTCGCGCCTGCCCGTCTACGAGGACAGCATAGACAACATAATCGGCTTTTTGTACCTGAACCACTTTCTCAAGGCCCTGACCGACGACCCGCACCCAGACATACGGGCCATGCTGATGGAGCCGCTCTACGTCTACAAGACGATAAAGCTGCCGCAGGTACTCGCTGAGCTGCGCCACGCGAAGAAGCACCTCGCCATCGTCACCGACGAATACGGCGGGACGCTGGGCGTTATCTCCCTCGAGGACGTGCTTGAGCAGATTGTCGGCGAGATATGGGACGAGACGGACGAGGTGGAGACCGAGGTCGTGGAGAAAGCCGAAGGCGAGTATGAGCTCGACGGCGACATGACTATCTCCGACTTCCTGGAGCTTGTCGGTCTTGACGAGGACGACTTTGAGTGTGAGAGCGACACCGTGGGAGGCTGGGCCATAGAGATGTTCGGACGCTTCCCGGAGCCTGGCGAGAGCTTTGACTACGACGGCCTGACTGTCACCATCCTCGCAATGGATAAGCAGCGCGTGGATAAAGTCCTGGTGCACAGGCATGAGACAGAGCAGCAGGACGAATAACAGACATACTAATCCCCCGACGGCGCCCGCCGCCGGGGGATTTTTGTTTTCAGGCCAGCCCCATGGAGGCGAAGAACCGACCGCTGTCCGCTCCCGAGGCGCGGTTGAAGCGGCCTATGCGCATCAGCTCGCCCGGGGCGCGCGTGAGCGTGTTCAGCCTCTCTTCGCATGTGAAGGCGGCGGCATATCCCCGCTCCGTGAGCACGGCCTCGGCCTCGGCGCAGGTAAAGCCGAACGGATAGGCGAAGGCCGCCGGCGCCCTCCCCGTCGCCAAGATTATCGACGCCTCCGCCTCGGCCAAATCCGCGTTGAGAGCCGCGGCGTAGTCGGCCGGATTCTCGCCCGGGTTTATCCTGCATCCCCGCCGTTCCCCGTCCGCCTCGTGCATGGCCTGGGTGTGCGAGGCTATCTCCACCCTGCCCGTAGCGGCGGCTTCGGCTATGGTGTCCCAGCTCATGCAGGCGTATTTAACATTAGTGTCGCCATTTGCCGTGTACTCGTCGGCGTAGCTGCCCACCACGGCGGCGACGGCGCACATGTCGTATTTCTCAAGCAGCGGCAGAGCCCAGGCGTGGAAGCTCTCCTGCCCATCGTCAAAGGTGAGCAGCACCGGCTTCTCCGGCAGCGAGCCCGTCCCGGCCTCCCAGTCGCGCAGCTCACGCACGCTCACGGATTCATAGCCGTGAACACGCAGCCAGCGCAGGTCGCTTTCAAATGTCTCCGGCGTGATGACATAGGCCCCGGAGCTTGCAGCGTCAGCGTCTATGTGGTGATACATGACCGCCGGCAGAGTGACCTCGTCCGGCTCCGCCCTGGCGGGAGCGGTGAGCGCGGCGAGCGCCATGACGTATGCGCAGAATATCAAAAACGCAGCCCATTTAGTCCTCATACCCGCAGTTTCCCCCGGAGCCCGGCAATTATTCGCGCCGGTTTTCCCTGCCTGGCTGACTACGAAACCCCTTGTCTGGCAATACTTACCCATGCGCGCAGAATACGGCTTATCTCGCGTGCATCGGGTTCTATAATTGCGCAAGGAGGCATGTACCATGAGAAACAGTGTCAGATTTACAGACAGGGCCTCGTCGGCCATAAAGGCGGCGCGCGACGCGGCCGCCTCGCTCGGGCACAGCTATGTCGGCACGGAGCATCTGCTGCTCGGCGTGGCCGCGGAGACGGACGGGCTGGGCGCGCGCGTCCTCTCATCCCTCGGCCTGAACATGGCCAAGCTCACACGCGCCGCCGTCGAGGTCAGCGGTTCCGGGGCGCCCGGCGGACCGGAGCAGGGCCTGACCGCCAACGGCCGCAGCGCCCTGGAGCACGCCTCCCAGGACGCAAGGCGGATGGGCCACGGCTACGTCGGCACGGAACACATACTGCTCGGCGTACTGCGCGTGCCGGGCTGTGCCGGCGTGCGCGCGCTCGAGCTCGCCGGGACGGAGACGGACGAGCTCTTCAACGCCATTTTGGCCCTCTTCGGCCAGTCTGAAAACCGCCCGGGCCGTTCCGGCCAGGGACAGCAGGCCCCGGTCAGGAATCCCGCCCGCCGCGCCGACACCCGTACCCTGGACCAGTACAGCCGCGACCTCACGCTCCTGGCCGCAAACGGCGGCATCGACCCCGTCGTGGGCCGCGACCAGGAGATAGGCCGCGTAATTCAAATACTCTCCCGCCGCACGAAGAACAATCCCATCCTGGTCGGAGAGCCCGGCGTCGGCAAGACTGCCGTGGCCGAGGGCCTGGCCTGGCGCGTGGCCTGCGGAGACGTGCCGGAGGAGCTGCGCTCCCGGCGCATAGTTTCGCTCGACATGGCCTCTATGCTGGCCGGTACGAAGTACCGCGGCGACTTTGAGGACAGGGTCAAGTGCGTGCTGCGCGACGTCGAGCGCGCCGGCGACGTCATCATATTTATAGACGAGATACACACCATTGTCGGCGCTGGCTCCGCCGAGGGCGCGCTGGACGCGGCAAATATACTCAAGCCCGCCCTCTCGCGCGGCGAGATTCAGGTCATAGGCGCGACCACTCCCGACGAATACCGCAAGCACATCGAAAAGGACGCGGCGCTGGAGCGGCGCTTCCAGCCGGTGAACGTCCCCGAGCCGGACGCCGCCTCCTGCGTGGAGATGCTCTACGCCCTGCTGCCCAAGCTCGAGCGCCACCACAACCTGGCCATAGCAGACGCCGCCGTGCGCGCGGCCGTGCGCCTCTCCTCGCGCTACATCTGCGACCGCAGGCTGCCCGACAAGGCCGTGGACCTGCTGGATGAGGCCTCAGCCTCCGTGCGGCTGCGCTCCGGGCCCCGCTCCCCCGTAACCGAGGGCGACGTCGCACAGGTAGTCTCGGAGTGGACCGGCGTACCGGTCTCCGCCATAACCCAGAGCGAGGCGGACAGGCTCATGCAGCTGGAGCAGGTGCTGCATCGTCGGGTCATCGGGCAGGACGAAGCCGTCTCAGCCGTGGCCAAGGCCATACGCCGAGGCCGCGCCGGGCTGTCCGACCCCGGCCGCCCAATAGGCAGCTTCCTCTTTCTCGGCCCCACCGGCGTGGGCAAAACCGAGCTGTGCCGCGCCCTGGCCGAGGCCGTGTACGGCGACGAGGGCGCGCTGATACGCTTTGACATGTCCGAGTACATGGAGAAGCACGCGGTCAGCAAGCTCATCGGCTCCCCGCCCGGCTACGTCGGCTACGGCGAGGGCGGGCAGCTGACGGAGCGGGTGCGCCGCTCGCCCTGGTCTGTCGTGCTCTTCGACGAAATCGAGAAGGCGCATCCGGACGTGTACAACCTCCTGCTGCAGATAATGGACGACGGGCGGCTCACTGACTCCGCCGGGCGGAAGGCGGATTTCCGCAGCACAATCGTGGTCATGACCAGCAACGTGGGCGCGCGCGCCATGACGGATGAGCGTCCCGCCCTGGGCTTCACCGGCGAGGGTGGGCAGGACGGCATGCGCGAGGCGGTCATGCGCGAGCTGAAGGACACCTTCCGCCCCGAGTTCCTGGGCCGTGTGGACGGCACCATCTTCTTCCGCCGCCTGAACCTGGACGACGTGCGCCGGATCGCCTCCGGCATGACGGAGCGCTTCGTTGAGCGCCTGGCCGGAATCGGCATATCCCTCACGGTCTCCGGCGAGGCGCTCTCGCTCCTGGCCGAGCACGGCTACGACCCGGCCAGCGGCGCGCGCCCGCTCCGGCGCACTATCGCCTCCGAGCTCGAGGACCCGCTGGCCGACGCCTTGCTCTCAGGAGCGCTGCATCAGGGCGACAGCGTGACAGCCGTCGCCTCCGGCGGGACCCTGGTGCTCGAAAAGAGCGGGGCCGGGGTGCTGCCCGCATAGTTTAGGCCAAAAAAGTTTTAAAAACCCCTTTACTCGGCAGGGTGAACAGCGTATAATGGGCCGCGTTGTTTAGGGGTGATGTTTTTATGGCAAGGGCCACCGACCTCGGGCGCGACAGGATGTTCCCGCTCGTCTGCCGTCTGGCGATACCGACTATGCTCGCGCAGATGGTCAATGTGCTCTACAGCATCGTAGACAGGATGTATATAGGCCACATCGTAGATATAGGTGGGCTTGCCCTCGCCGGAGTCGGCGTCTGCGGGCCGATTGTCACGCTTTTGAGCTCCTTCGCCTCGCTGGTCGGGCTGGGCGGCGCGCCGATACTGGCTATGCGTCTGGGCGAGGGACGCCGCGACGAGGCCGAGAAGGTCGTTTCCAACGGCTTTATGACGCTGCTGGCGCTCGCCGCCGTGCTGACGTCCGTTTTCCTGCTGTTCAAAGGGCAGCTGCTGATGTGGTTCGGAGCCAGCGAGGACACCTTCGGCTACGCGGACACCTACCTCACGATATACACCTCGGGCACAGTCTTTGCCCTGCTCGCTGCGGGGCTGAACAGCTACCTGATTGCCCAGGGCTGTTCGGGGCTGGGTATGCTGACCGTCATGCTCGGCGCGGTGATGAATATCGCCCTCGACCCTGTTTTCATCTTCCTGCTGCACATGGACGTGGCCGGAGCGGCCGTGGCCACGGTCATATCCCAGATGGCCTCCTGCGGCGTCGTGCTCTACTGCCTGCTGCGCAAGAAGGCCGCCGTGCGCCTGACGCGCGGACGGTTTGAGCCGGCGCTGGTGCGCCGCATACTCGCCTACGGCCTACCGACCTTCCTCATACTCGGCTCCGACAGCGCGATACTAATCATTCTCAACGGCGTATTGCAGCGCTACGGCGGCCCGGACGAGGGCGACATGCTCGTCACCTGCGCGACCATTGTACAAAGCTGGTTCTCGCTGATAAGCCTGCCCATGGGCGGCATAACCGAGGGCGCGCAGCCGGTTGTGAGCTTCAACTACGGCGCGGCGCAGCCGGCGCGAATAAAGAAGGCCATACTGTGCATTGCGCTGCTCTGTCTCGCGTTCTGTACGCTTATGACCATCGCGGCGCACACCGGCGTCTCGCCCCTCTTTGTGAGCCTCTTCACCGACGACGCGGAGACGGCCGCGCGCAGCGTGAGATATATCCAGATGTTCACCCTGATGATAATCCCGCTGGCCCTGCAATACACCTTTGTCGACGAGCTGACGGCCATGGGCCAGGTGCACATTTCGCTCGTCTGCTCGCTTTTCCGCAAGAGCCTGTTCCTTGCGAGCATGCTGCTCCTTCCCCGCCTCGTCAGCGCCGAGGCCACCTTCTACTGCGAGCCCATCGCGGACGCCGCAGCCGTCATCGTGACCGGTATAGTGTTCGCGCTGTGCCTCCCGAAAATACTCCGCCGCCGCACCGCCGAGGCTAAATAAAAAAGCTCCACCGTGAGGTGGAGCTTTTTGATGTGCCGCGTTTTGGCGCGGCTTTGTTTTTATATCATGTCGTAGCGCATGAAGATGGTCGCGCACTGAGCGCGGGTCGCGGTGCCCTGAGGCTGCAGCGTCGTCGCGGTCACGCCCTCGATGACGCCGGTCTCAAGCGCCCAGCTCATCGCCTCGGCCGCCCAGTCGGACACGTTCGCCGCGTCGCTGTAGCCGCTCAGGCTCTCATCACTCGCGGGCTCGCCAGCGTAGCGCCACAGCATCGTCACCATCATCTCGCGCGTGACGTAGTCGTTCGGGTTCGTGCCGTCGCTCACGCCCTCGGCCATCGCCCAGCTGCGAGCCGTCTCAACCCAGTTCGCGCCGGTGATGGTCGCTCCGTCGATGCGGCCCAGCACTGCCCAGAACATCGCGCGGGTCATCCGGCCGTCCGGATTGAAGGTCGTCGCGCTGTCGCCCTCCATCATGCCGTTCGTGTAGACGTAGCTCACTGCCTCGTAGAACCACTGGTTCGCGGAGACGTCGGTGAAGGGGAGCGCGGAGGTTCCGTCGGTGAAGTACACGCGGACAGTGACATCGTGCTCGGGCATCTTGAAGGTCGTGCCGGAGATGCGCTCGCCGTCAACAGTGATGTAGTCGAGCTCGTAGCCCTCGTCGGGGGTAACGGTGATGGTGATGGTCGTACCGGCGCTGGCGTTGCTGAAGTTCGTCTTGGCCTCTCCGCCCTCGCCGACGATGAGGTCGATGTCATAGGTGTCGGGGATGTTAACGGGCGGGACATAGGTATTCAGGTCTTCAGGACGCATCGTTATAGCCTCGTAGTAAGGCTCGGTGACAACCTGAACTTCAGATTCATCTGCATATCCAAGATAATTCTCGAAATCAGGAGTTGCAGTTCCCCAGTAGTTTTTGCTGAGGTCAACATCGTCAGCTATGTTGCTAACATACATCTGGCCTGCATTGGGAATAACCACATTCTCATTCACGGCAAAGGTATCTGCCTTAGTGTTATAAAGGTTGAGAACGCCATCCGGGCTGGTAGCGCCGCAGTTTTCAAAAACATTGTCGTTTACTATAATTTCTCCACCGGCAATATCGTTGAGCTGCAGGCCGTTCCAGCCAACACCGTCTACAGTGTTGCCGGTTATGGTTATATCAGACTTGGTTGTTCCGTCACCAATAATGAGTATACCGGAGTTGCTTCCTCTGGTTATATCTTCAATGTTGTTATCAGTGATGGTAAGGCCGTCAAAGTCAACCCCGCTTCCGTCGGTCAAGCTGCCGAAGTTGAAGTGTATGGCGCTAAGTCCAGAGGTTGCCCCACTAAAGTTGTTGCCGGTAACGGTGAGATTAGTGAGATCGCTTGCTCCATTGGGGCTAAACACTATGTTAGCGTTCTCAAACGTCAGTCCCTCAATGGTCAGGTCGGGGAGGCTAATGCCATTAGACGCCACAGAAAGAGTACCGTTCTTGATTACTCCGCCTTCGCCCCTGATGGTCAGGTCGCTGACACTCTTATTAATAACGACATCGCCCTTTGTCTCACCAGTGACAATGATCGTGTCGCCGTCATCGGCGGCGGCGATGGCAGAAGTAAGGTCGGTGTAGCCCACGCCATTGATAACCGCAACATAATTGCCGGTGTCAGTAATAGAATCCCCTTCGCCCACAGCAGTGTTGACAAGGATAACGCCGGTATCGCTCTTGCTTCCTATATTGGAATCGAATACTGCGACGGTGCCGTCAGTGTCATCAGCGACAGTGACAGATCCAGTGACAATGGAGCTGTTAACCGTTACACCGCCTTTTTTGGACTGGTTGATGACATCTCCGGTAATAGTAGCGCTGTCGATCGTGAGGGTGGTCGTGTCGGATTTTGCGTTGGTCTCACTATCACCGGATGTGCGCAAAACGTCGCCGTCTATTTCAATTCCGTCAATGTTTACCTCAATAACAACGTCATCATAAGATGAATTATCCATTGTTTTGTCGGTTACGTAAAGGGCAGTTTGGTTTTCGCCTGTGGTCGAGTTTACGAGACGTGCTTCTCCGGAAACATTGACAATCAAGTCTCCAACATACCCGGTTCCGGCCTTGCCAATGACAAGCGCGCCGCTTGCTCCACCAGGTTTCGCGGCAATTATATCTTCTACACTATTTCCATCGCTTATCAGCGTACCATCGGTAATATTAAGCTCGCCAGAGGCTATGCGTATTGCCTGCTCACCAGTTATGGTTCCGCCAGAAATATTATTGACGCCAATGGCGGGGAGATACATTGCGGTTATACCGCCCTCCACCTCGCCGTCTGTCATGTTGAGCGTATAGCCGGCATAATCCCCGTTGGAGGCATTGGTGCCAATGGCTATTCCCTCGTTAGACTCTACACGTCCTCCGTTTATATTAAGAGTCACCTGGTCATTGTCGACTGTGGTAACATCACCGTTAGTTATGCCTCGTCCATAAGTGTATATAGCGTACTCGTCGCCATGTACGATACCATCGTTAATAGTCAAGCTGACCTCTGTGTAGATTGCATGTCCATTCAGCTGAGCGCCGCTTCTTATTCCATACGCTCCGGTCACAGTACCGCCATTTATAGTCAGTGTGCCCATGTTGCGTATAGCACCCCAACCTTCGCTTTCAGCGGCCTGAATAGTCCCGCTTTCAATTGTAAGATTGCCGCCAGCCAATACATAAATCGTGCTGATCAGAGAGTCCTCGCCGTTTGGCGCTACTATTACACCATCTGCTTTAGCCGACGTATCCCTAATTGTGAGTTGATGGGTAACATTCAGCAGTCCTGTTATTGTGTGCCCGTTCAGGTCAATAACAGAGACGTTTTCAGAAATCTCAACCCTGCTCGTGCCGAGATCGTAATCCTCCGTCAGCGTAATAACGCCGTCAGTCGGGGCAGGCAGCGTACCATCCGCCATCGCTGTCACCGTACCCAGCGCTACCACCAGGCACACGGCTAACAGCACTGTTAGCAATCGTTTTTTCATACCGATTCTCCTTTTCTAAAATATTCTCCATAGGCCAAGACTTATCACTTCATCCCGGATGAAGTGAATGGCGCTAGCGCCATTTCGGTCTGTAAATGCCATGCTATCACAAAAGCCAGTTTTAGTCAACGGAAAATGAAATTTTTGTCTCTTTTCCACAGTATGGCTTCCTAAAGCAGGCCCAGGCGCAGGAACAGCTCCCGCAGCGGCGCGGGCAGGGAGTCGACCATAAAGCGCGCGAGCTCCGCAGGCTCGGCGCGCATGCCGCCCAGCACCCACTCAACCGTCATCGCCACGCTGCCGCGGCAGTACAGCTCGAGCATGAAGGCCGTCTCCCCCTCCGGCGCCGCGCCCGTCTTGCGCTCTATCAGCCGCGTATAGAACTCGATTATCGCCTCCGTGTCGTGCTCCTTGAGCGAGTTCGTGCCGTCCGCGCGGAATGCCGCCGTGAAAAACACGCGCTCCGCCCGTATGTACTCGAACTTCCGCTCCAGGCCCTCTCGCACCGTCCGGCCCGAGCCCATGTGCTCAAAAGAGCGCTCCAGCAGCTTTCCGAAATACCAGTTTATTAGGTCGTACTTATCCAGGAAGTTCCGGTAAAATGTCTGGCGCGCCACGCCGCAGCGGCGGACTATCTCCGTCACCGTGATGTTCTCCACGCTCTCCCGGCGCATGCACTCCTCCATCGCCTTCGCCAGCGCGTATTTGGTCGCTTCACTCGACAAGATAACACCGCCTTTACGCTTTATACATTAAATATAACAAACGGCCCGGTTCACGGCAAGTCCAATTGCGAGAAAAACCCGCGTAAAACTATCGCCGCGGCGGCGACCACCGCCCCGCTCGGGATAAGCACCCAGGTTGGGGGCAGGGCGTCGAACAGCGCGCCGTACAGCAGCTGGCCCAGCGGCTGCGCGCAGAGCGAGAGCGTATACACGAAGGCCATCACCTTGCCCGTCATGCTCTCGGGCGTGCGGCGCTGTATGGCCGTCATCGCGCAGACGGAAAAGGCGCTGCACGCCATATTCGCCAGGCTGAACGCAGCCACAAGCACGACAAATTCCGCGCCCAGGCCCAGGGCGAATCCCACCCCGGCCACAAGCACCGCGACGCCGGACATGCCCAGCATCCGCCGCATCCAGGCCGCGCCGTGCGCAGACATGAAGCCCGCAGCCACGCTGCCCAATATGGCCGCGACGCCCGCCGCGCTCTCTGCCACACCGTAGTGTGCAGACGAGAGTCCCAGCGTCGTGCGCACCAAATACGGGTAGCCGACGACCATCACCCCGGACAGGAACATGCTCGCCGCCCCCGACAACAGCAGCAGTTTGAGCACGTCCGGCTGCTCGCGGCGCAGAAAGCGCGCGCTCTCGGCCAAATCATTGCGCACCGTCGGGAGCACTCCGCCCTTCGCCCCGCGCGGGGTGTAGCCGAGGCGGATGAAGCACTCGAGCAGCGCCGTCAGGAAAAAGCAGGCCGCCGCGGCTAGCATGACGCTGCCGAGGCCGAAGGCCGAGTACGCCGCAGCGCCCAGGAACGGCGTGACGAGTGAGGTGACGGCCTGTACCTGGCTGACGGCGGCGTTGCCGCGCAGGACGTTCTCCCCGCTGAGCATCTGCGGCACGCAGGCCTGCACGGTCGGCGACTCGAAAGCGCCCAGCACGCTGAGCGCCATCAGCAGTGCGCCGACTGCCGCAACTCCTCCGCCCAGCGCCAGCGTAAGCGCGCCGAGCAGCACCGTCAGGCCCGAGAGCGCGTCAAGCGCCACCATGATGCGCCGCCTGTCCGCCCTGTCCGCCAGCACCCCGCCCAAAGGCGAGAGCACTATCATCGGCAGCATCGACAGCGCCACTATGAGCGAAAACGTCCCCGCCGAGCCCGTGGCGTCGAGGACATACATGCTCACCGCAAAGCGCAGCGCGCCGTTGCCCAGCAGCGACGAGGCCTGACCGAGTATGAGCAGGGTGAAGTTGCGTGTGAAGAGTTTCATTTTTGCTCCTTTCATGCATTATACATACATTCGCAAGGTATGTAATTGTTCAAAATAAAACTGCCTTTCGGCAATTTTATTTTTCGGACCACTTTTCAAAGAAGTGGTCGACGGCGGCCTCTACTCCCTCGTCGCGCAGCGGCAGGCCCATGGCGTCGAGCATGTCCAGGATGAAGGCGAATTTGCGCCTTTGCTCCGCGCGCGTGGCGGGATAGATATGGGGGATGAACCAGAGGCTGGTAAGGATGGGCAGCAGCTCGGAGAGCTCGCGCGGGTAGCGCGTCGTGATAGAGCCGTCGGCTATGCCCTCGTCGATGAGCTTCCGGTAATACGGCGTGAGCACCTCGCGGTTGGCGGCCAGCATATTTGCAAGCAGCTGCGGGTTTTTCATCAGCGCCGTGGCCTGGCGGGTTATCTCGCCCTGCTCCTCGTCGGCGTTGTGTATCAGCACCGCCTGCCGCAGCTTCTCTAGCCCGCTTAGGTCGTCGCGCCCCTGCACCGCCTCGAAGGGGTTCTTCGAGAAGAACATGCGGTCGTTTACGGCGTCCATTATCTCCTCTTTGCTCTTGAAGTGGTGGTACACCGCGCCCTTCGTCAGCCCTCCAAGCTCGCCGACGATGTCCTGTATCGTCGTATTCTCATAGCCCTTCTCCAGGAACAATCGCTGCGCCGCGTCGAGTATCTTCTCCACCGTTATCTCAGGGTACTTGTTGCGTGCCATACGCTCGCCTCGCATACATTCGTTTGGTATGTATTATACACAGTCCCCCGCCGCAAGTCAAGCACTTTGTGCTTGACTCTTTGTATTATTTGCATTATAATCAATAATACAAAAGGAGGGGAGCACAGTGCTGCTCAAGCTGGACATGGCATCGAAGGTGCCTATATACATGCAGATACGCAATCAGATAGTGCTGGGCATAGCCTCGGGCGAGCTCGCGCCCGGCGAAAAGCTGCCCACCATCCGCGCCCTGGCCGAGCAGAGCGGCGTCAACATGATGACCGTCAACAAGGCCTACGGCCTTTTGAAGCAGGAAGGGTATATCACGACGGACCGCCGTGGCGGGACTGTCGTGAGCGGCTCCCCGGGAGCCGGAGCCCTTAGTGAGCGCTATGTCGCCGCGCTGCGCGTCATTGCCGCCGAGGCGCGCCTTACCGGCATGGACGAGGACGAGTTTGCCGCGCTGTGCCGCGACATTTTCCGCGAAGGAGGAGGCGGAGGCAATGCTTAAAATGATTTTCTTCCTGCTAATCTGGTCCGTCGTGCCGCTGCTGGCGGGGATGATGTGCAATGAGGCCAAGCCCAAGAAGGGCATCATCCTAGGCGCGACCCTGCCCTACAGCGCCAGGAGCGACGCGCGGGTGCTGGATATAACCAGGCGCTTCAAGCGCGCGCAGTGGCTTTGGGTGCTGATAGAGACGGCGGCCTGGGCGCCGCTCCACTTCCTGACCAGCGAGGGTGTGGCCATCGGCGTGATGTGCGTGATGTTCATACCCATGATAAGCGTGCCCTACGCGATATACGTCCGAGCGAACAAAAAGCTCCGCGAGCTTAAGAAGTCCGAGGGCTGGTCTACGCCGTACACGGGCGGGGTCGTCATCGATCTCAAGGCCGCGGCGGAACCGCCTAAGCCCGTAAAGTGCCGGCTCTTCGTGCCGCCGATATTGATTTCGCTCGTGCCCGGCATACTCGCTCTGACCACCGACGTAGGCGAGGGCGAGCGCATTGGCGGGCTTATTTTCTCCGTCACTTTTGCGCTGGTGTGCATACTGTGCATGCTGCTCTACCCGCTCATATACCGCCAGCGCGCCGACGTGGCCGGGGCGGACAGCGATTTGAACGCGGCGCTGACCAGGGTGCGGCGCTACAACTGGGTCAAGATGCTGCTGGGCACGACCTATATGACGGCCGTCTTCGGTCTCGCCTACTGGTTTCTGCGCGACAGCGACCTGTGGACGATGGTTCTGTCCTTTGCGTTTATGGCAGCGCTCGTCGCCTTCTGCATGGCTACCGAATTTGCCGTCCGCCACACGATGGAGCGGCTGACCGCCGGGGTGCGCGGCGACGTGGTGGACGAGGACGATCTCTGGCTCTGGGGCATGTTCTACAACAACCCAGGCGACAGGCACCTCTTTATAAACGACCGCACCGGCTCGGGCATGGGCGTGAACATAGGCCGCACGGGCGGCAAGCTCATCGTCATCGGCACCGCATTTATACTCATCGGCCTGGCCGTTTTCGGCGTAACGATGGCTGCGGGCTTCGACGCCCCACGCGAGGGGTATATAGAGGGCGACACACTGTATTTCCGGCACTTCGCCGAAAAATACGAGATAGGCCTGGACGAGGTTGAGAGCGTGGAGCTGCTCGATGAGCTGCCCGAGGCCAGGCGCATAGCGGGCACGGGCATGAGCACGCTGCTGGAGGGCCGCTTCACCGTCGAGGGCTACGAGAACGTGCGTATCAGCCTCAACCCGCAGGAGCCGCCGTTCATAGCGGTGGTTACCGGGGACATGTCACGCATCTTCTCACTGGAGACGCCGCAGGAGACCGAGGCTTTCTATGAGGAAATCCTGGAGGCAGTAGAATGAACATCAACGTCGGCGCCATAAGCTGCGGCATCTTCGGCGCGCTGTTCCTGCTGCTGGGCGTAGTATTCGCCGCCCTCGGGGAGCGTGGAGCCGGGTTCATAAGCGGCTTCGGCTCCCTGCCTGCGGAAAAGCGTAAGCTATACGACACGGAGCGCATGTGGCGCGATCAGCGCAACGGCTTCTTCATCTGGACGGCCGTCTTCGCTGCAGGAGCCGTGCTCTCACTGCTCGCGTCGCAATACTTCGCCGTGGCGGCGTTCATCGTCTGGCTGGCACTGTTCCTCAAGGACGTGCATTTCAGCGCCGAAAAGGCGTTTGAAAAATATAAGCTGTGACCGGAGGCGGTTTACATGAAAGAGCGCAAAGCCAACCTGAACGGGCGCGTCGTTTTCACCGTTATTCTGCTGCTTGCTATCGCGGCCTTCATACTGTTCGCCATCTTCTCCCCGCGCAGCGCGGAGGTAGACGGGGATACGCTGCGCTTCCACCACCTGTTCACCAGGTTCGAGGTGCCGCTCGGCGAGATAGCCTCCGTACAGCTGCTGGAGGAGACGCCGAACATGAGCAAGGTAAGCGGCATAGGCGTGTACTTCCTCTCCGAGGGCACATACGAGGCCGAGGGCTACGGCCGCTGCACGGCGAGCGTCAACCAGAGCGAGCCGCCCTTCATCGCCGTTACCACATCGGACGGCTCGGCATACATCTTCAGTCTGAACAGCCAGGACGCCACGCGTGAGTTTTACGGTGAGCTGGCGTCAAAAACTCAACAAAATTGATAAAGTGTTGAAACTTGCGCGGCACACTGACGCCGCAAGCCCCGCCGCGCCGTACCCGCCGCGCGGCAGGCGCCATCTGTTAAAAATAATGCGGCACACTGCCGCCAATTAAAGCAAGGAGGGCATAGCCATGCTCCGAATCGAACATCTGACCAAGACCTACGGCGACAAGAAAGCCGTGGACGACCTCACTCTGCACATCCGCCCTGGCGAAATATACGGCTTCATAGGCCACAACGGCGCCGGCAAGACGACCACCATAAAGGCCTGCTGCGGCATCATGAGCTTCGACGAGGGCGAAATCTATATCGACGGCAAGAATGTCAAGACCCAGCCGCTCGAGTGCAAGCGCGTGCTCTCGTACATCCCGGACAACCCCGACCTCTACGACTTCCTGTCCGGCATCAAGTACCTGAACTTCGTCTGCGACATCTTCGGCGTGCCCCAGGCCGAGCGCCAGGAACGCATACACCGCTACGCCGACCTCTTCGAGCTGACCGCAGATCTCGCCGAGCCCATCAGCGCCTACTCCCACGGCATGAAGCAGAAGCTGGCCATCATCTCCGCGCTGGTGCACTCGCCCAAGCTCATAATCATGGACGAGCCCTTTGTCGGCCTCGACCCCGTTGCCTCGCACAAGCTCAAGGGCATCATGCGCGAGCACTGCGACGCGGGCGGCGCCATCTTCTTCTCCACCCACGTCCTGGAGGTCGCGGAAAAGCTCTGCGACATGGTGGCCATCATCAAGGGTGGACGGCTAATCAAGTCCGGCACCATGGACGAGGTGCGCGGCGACGACTCGCTCGAGGACGTGTTCCTGGAGCTTGAGGAGGAGTGAGCTATGTTCAAGGCCCTGATGAAAGTCCAGCTGGCTAGCGTCATAGCCTCGCTCATGCGCTCGTCGAAGGGCAACGAGAAGCGCTCGGCGGCGAGCGGGGCGCTGATAGCCGTGCTGTTCGTGTTCGTCGCAGGCGTGCTTGTTTTCGCCTTCGGCGCGATGTTCTACGCTCTCGCCGCGCCCATGCACTCTGTCGGCCTGGACTGGTTCTACTTCGCCATGGCCGCGCTGACGGCCTTTGCGCTGTGCTTCGTAGGCAGCGTGTTCACCGCTCAGCAGCAGCTTTTCTCCGCCCGCGACAACGAGCTGCTGCTGGCCATGCCGATAAAGCCCAAGTTCATCCTCGGCTCGCGCATGGTCATGCTGCTGGCCATAGACTACGCGCTGGAGCTGCTGGTCACAGTTCCCGCCGCCGTGATATGGGGTGTACAGGTCGGCTACTCCGCCGCCGGCGTGGCGGCGCTGGTCGTGTGCACACTGCTGCTGCCGCTGCTGGTGCTGACCTTCACCTGCATCATCGCCTGGGTGCTGGCCGCAGTCAGCTCCAGGATGCGCAACAAGACCATCGTCACGATGGTGCTCTACCTTGCCTTCCTCGCGGCGTATTTCTACGTCTACATGAACTTCAACAACATCCTCACGGAGCTCATCGCCAACAGCGCCCAGCTTGCGGGCGGGGTGGCCGTGGTCTACCCCGTGTACGCCTTCGGCCAGGCCGTCGCTGCGGGGAACCTGCTGCATCTGGCCGGGTTTGCGGCCTGCTGCGCCGTACCCTTCGCCATCGTCTACGCCGTACTCTCGCGCGGCTTCCTCTCCGTGACGATGCGCCGCCCGGCCGCTAAGAAGCTCGTCTACCGCGAGCAGAAGCTAGCCGTCAGCAGCGCCTCCGCCGCGCTGCTCAAGAAGGAGCTGCGGCACTTCGGAGCCAACGGAATGTACATCCTCAACGCCTCCCTCGGCTCCATACTCACGATAGCCGCCGCCGTGGCGCTCATAATCTACCGCGACACGCTCGTCGCGGTGCTCGGCGAGCTGCCCCAGGGCTGGACGGCGGCGCTTATGACCATCGCGCTGTGCTTCCTGTGCGGCACCGACGTGATAAGCGCGCCGAGCATCTCGCTGGAGTACAAGACGCTCTGGCTGCTCAAGAGCCTGCCGCTAAAGCC
Source organism: uncultured Eubacteriales bacterium (assembly GCA_900544765.1). Lineage (GTDB taxonomy): Bacteria > Bacillota > Clostridia > Oscillospirales > Oscillospiraceae > Scatomorpha > Scatomorpha gallistercoris. Next base: position 97,040 of record UQWI01000005.1, read on the forward strand.
GCGCACCATACTCATGAGCAAGGTGAACCTGCACCTGGTAATAGCGCTCCCGCCCACGCTCATTGCCTCCGCCTGCTGCATCATAGCCCTGCCGATGAGCGCCGCCGACGCTGCGGCCGTCGTGCTAGTGCCGGCGCTGATGACGCTTTTCGGCGCGCTGCTGGGCGTGGTGACAAACCTGCGCTTCCCCAAGTTCAACTACATCAACGAGACGGCGGTCATCAAAAACAGCATGTCCGTCATGATAACCATGTTCGCCTCCTGGGGCGTGCTGGCGGCTCCGGTGATACTCTACGTCGCCGCGCTCGACGGCGTCATTGGCCTGACGGCGTACATCTACATCTGCGCCGTGCTGCTCGCCGCCGCCTGCGCGGCCATGTACGTCCACCTCGGCCGGGGCGGCGCGCGCCGCTTTGAGTCCCTGTAATGCACTGCGCCGCCTGGCCACGCAGTCAAAATCGCGCCTCGGGCGTAATCATACATTTTCAGGTGGAAGCAGGCGCTGCTTTTGCAGCGCCTGCTTCCCTTATACTTTATTTAACGAGGCTGCAAATCCAGCCCGGCAAGGTCATGTCAATTCAGCAGATTGGGAAATGCTCATTTCTATGTACCTGTCCTGCACTTCTTTCACCGATGACATCAAGTCCACGCGGAATCCCATGGCTTTCGCATGCGCCGCCGACCATCCCAGCAGGTAATAAACGTCACCTTTCCAGTACAAGGAGTACGGGCTCAGCACATAAAGGCGCCCGCGCTTTGCGGAGTGTTTTTCCGGGTTTGAGGGCGCCGTGCTATAATAAAAGGAAATCGATTTCCTGTGCTCAATAGCACGCTGGATGGCATCTATAGTGTAGTACACACTTTCATTGGCCGGTGAATTAAACTATCAAGTGCAACACTTTTTAAGGGAATAAAAGAGTTCATACAGGGCCCCAAGTGGTAGAATGGAGTAACCACACAACCAAGACACCAGGAGGGGACTGTATGAACTACCATCATCTTACCATAGAAGAGCGCTCTTGTATACGAAAATATTACGTCGACGGACTTAGCTACCGCGAAATTGCCCGGCTGATCGGCAGAAACGTCAGCACGGTGTCGCGGGAGATCCGCCGCAACTGTACCCACATGTACGACATCCCCACCTACTACCCGCACACAGCACAGAAGAAATACCTGCTGCGCCGTTCCTATTGCCATCGTGGGATGTTCCATTCTCAGGAAGTGATTGAGTACATAAACGAGAAGCTGAATGCGACCTGGTCGCCGGAACAAATAGCCTGCACGCCGTGTGAGCTGAAGATGCCCAGCTGGCGCAAAATTGAGGAACGGCTGCACTGCGATGTCTATTTTGCCGACCCCTATTGCGCATGACAGAAAGGCACAAACGAGAATCTTAACGGCCTGCTGAGGGAATTCTACCCCAAGGGCAGAAACCTTTCCCGTGTCGCTCCCGCCACGCTAAAACGAAACCTGGCGTTGATCAACGCCAGGCCTCGCAAAGTTTTGAACTTCCATTCTCCCCAGGAGCTATGGGACTTCGAGCTCAATTCCTGTTGCACTTAGTTTGACAATTCACTTCCAGTTAAATGTGTGTAAAGTGTTCAGCCCAGGGCTGTTTTCAGCGTGCGCTCAAACGTTTCGCCGGGCGCGAGCGCGGTGACGCCGGGGCGGTCGAACATGCCGCCGGCGCCGGGATAACCCGTCCAGGGCTCTATGCAGGCGAAGGGCGTCTCGCCGCTTGCGCCCCAGAGCAGGACGTAGGGATAGCCCTCCGTCGCAACGGTGACGCTGCGGCCGTCGGGCCGCTCCAGGCGGAACCACGCGGACTCGGGCGCGGCGAGGTCAATGCTCCCGCCGTCGAAGAGCCCGGGGACTATGGCCAGCCTGTCCGTCCCGTCCGGCATGTCCGCCTTTTCCGCGCGTATCACGCTCCCCGACGGGGCGATGAAGCCCGGGTGGAAGCCGAATTGCAGCGGCATGACCTCCGCGCCGGTGTTCTTTATCTCATACGTCAGGGCGAGCGTGCAGCCGTCCAGGGCATAGCGCGCCGTCAGCTCGAAGGGCCAGGGCCAGCGCGCGTCGCCCTCGCCCACGCGCAGGGCGAAGGCGAGCGTGTCCTCGCCGCGCTCTGTAAGCACGTGCTCGCAGTCGCGCACAAAGCCGTGGCGTGCGGCCGCATATCTCCTTCCGGCGTGCACAAACTCGCCGCCCTCCACGGCTCCGCACCAGGGGCAGCAGACGGGCGCGCTCCATGCCCACTCGCTGCCGCCCGGCCAGACGTATTCCACGCCTCCGAGCGTCAGGCTCAAGAGCTGGGCGCCCCGGCTGCCCACGCGTGCCGTAAGTATTCCGTTTGTTATTTCGTATTCCATATCACACAAAGCACATGACCAGGTTGTAGCAGCTTATCATGGTTATAACGGCCATAATCACGAGGAAAAGCCTGTCGACGCCCTTGTTTGTCAGTTTGGCGCTGATGCTGCGTCCGAAGATGCCGCCGAGCACGCCGCCCACGCACATCGCTATGAGCACCAGCCAGTCGAACTCCGGCACCGTGCCGCGCACGAGCGTGTTGATAAAGCTCGCCGCCTGCGAGAACAGTATTATGTACAGCGAGTTGAGCGCCGCCGTCTTGGAGTCCATCGAGAAACAGAAAGACAGTATGGCGAGGTTTATCGGGCCACCGCCTATGCCCAGGAAGGCGCTGAGCAGGCCGAGGGTAAGGCCTATCAGTACGCAGGCCGCGGCGTTCTGCACGTCACGGGTCCTGATTCCGTCGCGCTTGAGCGTGTAGATGAACACGCCGACGGTCAGCAGGATCATCATAACCTGCTGGGCTATGTCTACGGTCACGCCGCCGGAGGCGCGCACCAGCTCGAAGAGCTCCTTGCCCAGTATGCCGCCCACGGCCGCGCCCACGGCCAGCAGCGTACCGCGACGCTTCTCGACCTTGACGGAGCCGCCGCGCGAGCGAACCATGCTCGTTATGGTCATGGCCAGCACCGTGCAGCCGGACAGGAAGCTCACAGTGGCGACGCCCATGCCCGACACCGCGTCGAGGACGGGCTTGATTATCACGCCGCCGCCCACGCCGCTTATGCCGCCCGCGGTCGTCGCCGCGAGGCATATCAGGAAATACAGTACAGCTTGCAGCAAAAGCATCACCTCATAGGCGCGAAATGCGCCGTAGTCTCGTGTATTCTAGTCCGCGCCGCAGGATTTGTAAAGCGCGCCGGTCAGAACAGGCACGGACTCCCGTTTTGACCGGGGTCCGTGCCTGGTTTCATCTGTCCCGGCTCACCGCAGCGACACGAAGCGGGTGTCGTACTCGCCGATGAGGGGCAGGCAGTAGTCGCGGAACTCGTCCGTCACGCCGCCCGGGGTTATCCACTCGAGCGGGAAGGTCTTTTCCGCGTTGGCCACCTGCTCGAGCGGGACGAGGATGGTCTCGCTTTTGTACTCGGGCTTGCGCTCCGTCCTGAAACCGACCATGTAGCCGGTCTGGCCCTCGACGGCGCTCTTCACGGCGGTGGCTCCGGCGAGCTCGGCCTCGTCGCGGTCAATCTCGCTCATGAGGGCGACGGAAGTGCGGCCGAGCAGGCCGGGCTTCTCGCTGCGGGACTTGATGCCCGTCTCGTTCATAATCATGTCGGAGAGGGTCTGCGCCGCGCCGCCGGGCACCTTGTGGCCGAAGCCGTCGACGATGCCGCTGTCGGCGACCGGCGCGCCGCCGGCGTAGTGTATGCCCTCGCTGACGGTGACCAGCAGGCCGCGGCCTTTCGCCCACTTCTCTTTGACGGCGGCGAGGAACTCGTCCTTGTCGAAGTCCGTCTCGGGCAGGTAGACCAGGTGCTCGCAGGGCATGAGCCCGGTGAACAGCGCGCTGGCGGCGGTTATCCAGCCGGCGTTGCGGCCCATCATCTCCATGACCACGACGTGGATGGGCAGGGCCGCGGCGTCCTGCGCTATCTCCAGCGCGCTGGCGGCGGCGTACTTGGCCGCGCTGCCGAAGCCGGGGCAGTGGTCGGTGACGGCGAGGTCGTTGTCTATGGTCTTGGGTATGCCGATGACGCGCAGCTCATAGCCGCTCTTGACGGCCAGCTGGTACACCTTGTTGCAGGTGTCCATGGAGTCGTTGCCGCCGTTGTAGAAGAAGTAGCGGATGTTGAACTTCTTGAAGCACTCGAGCACGGCGGGATAGTCGGCGTCGGTGAGCTTCCGTCGGCAGGAGCCGATGGCGGAAGCGGGGGTGCGCGCGAGCAGACCGAGCGTTTCGTCCGGCACAGCGCCGAGGTCTATGAGGTCTCCGGCGAGGATACCCTCAGCGCCGAAGCGCGCGCCGTAGATGGTCTCAATCTCCGGGTGCTTTTTCGCCTCGCGCACCGCGCCGAGCAGGGAGCTGTTTATCACGGGGGTGGGGCCGCCGCCGTGGGCGACGAGCATATTGCCTTTTAGCATGTCGTGCCTCCTTATCACACCGTGGAAAGGTCGTCGTCAGCCATGCAGAGGTGGACGGCGCCGAGCTTGAAGGTCTGCGGCAGGGCGAGGATGTGCGGGTTGGGGCCGGTAAACTTGCGCTTGGCGTCCTCCAGCGCCTCCTCGAAGGTGGCGCGGGTCTTGAGACCCATGCCGCGCGCGATGCCCGGCTCCTGCGCGCCGACGATGTAGATGGCCGCTGTGTTCATCTCGGCGATATGTCCGCAGCTCATCATGGAAAAGCCGTGGAAGGGGTGGAAGGCGTTTGCGAAGCGGTACTTGCGTATGTACTCCTCGTTCGTGGCAAAGTACTCGCCGTAGCGGTCCATGTCGGGCAGTATCTGCATGTAGTCGTGCTGGAACATGTTGTACAGCTCGCGCAGGTAGGGCCAGCGCTCGTCGTGGAAGTAGCCGTTGCAGATGCTGGAGCAGATGATAACGCAGTTCTCCTTCATCACGCGCTTGTGGCGGATGACCTGCGCGCTGAGGGCCTGCATCATCTGTATCGGGTTCGTGCCCATGCCGTTGCCGTAGTGGAAGTCCTGCGGCATGCCGAACACCATTATGTCGTACTTCTCCTTGGCATAGGGGACGTAGGTGCGCTTATTGGCGACTTCCCAGCTGGCGGGCTGCATGACGGCGGCGTAGCCGCTGAAGATGGCTATCTGGCGGGAATAGGTGTCGAGAACGGCGTCGCAGCAGAAGAAGGGGTGGCCCATCTTCTCCTCCATGTGCATGCCTATCTGGTCGAACTTGGTGCGCATCAGGCTGTGGCCGCTTACCGGCGTGAAGTCCGCGCGGTGCATGACCTTCGGCACATGGTGGCTGGCTATGCTCCTCCAGTGGGTGATGCCGGTGGCGCAGTGCTTGTAGCCGCCGGAGTAACCGCCGTAGGGGTTGCCCTGAGTGTGGCCTATGAGGATGGGGATGTCGCACTCGTAGACGTACTTGTTCATCAGCACCGGGTCGCCCGCGCAGGTGACGCCGAGGTCGACCATGTGCTCATAGTCCTCGCTGTCGTGGCTGGTGAGCTGGCCGGAGTAGTAGAACTCGTTGAAGAGCTCGTCGCCGAGTATCTTCTTCATCTCGGGTACGGTGGCGCGCGGGTGCAGGCCGTTCGAGATGAGCAGGAGTATGTCCTTCTTCTCCACGCCCGCGGCGTAGAGCTCGTCGAGGCAGGCCCTTATCGCCACCTTGCGGTGGCTGGTGGGCTGGGTGCCGCCCTTGACGATGTCGGGGATGATGAACACTACGCTCTTGCCCTTGCCGGCGAGCTCGCGCAGCGCTGGCATGCCCAGCGGGTGGCGGATGCTCTCGAGCGTGGCGTTATAGAGCGTGTCCCAGTCCTGTGGCAGGCACTCGGGGTCGGGCACGGTGGTACCGGGGATAAATACGTCGGTGTTGTCGGGCAGCTCGGCGCTCATCAGGCCGTTGCCGTATTCAAAATCAAGCTTCATGCTTTGTCCTCACTTTCCAAGGTAGGTGCGGATTATCTCCAAATATTCGTCGGGGTACCAGCCTATCTCGCCGGCAAAGCGGGTCAGCGCGATGAGGCCGCCGTCAATCTCGTCGATGGAGGCGAGCATTTCGGCGTTATCGGTCTTGAGGCCGCCGCCGTAGACGACGTCCATGCCGCCGGTGCGCTCCTTGACGAAGCGGGCAATCATGGTGATGTAGTCCTTGCCGGCCGGCGTCTTGCCGGGTCCGATGCTCCACACGGGCTCGTAGCCGATGACGACCTTGCTCTTGTCGACTCCGGCGAGGCCCTCGTCGAGCTGCCTGCCCAGGACCTCCTCCCACTGCGGCTGCTCCTCGCTCTTCTCGCCGATGCAGAAGAGGACGTTCAGGCCGCGCTCCGTCGCGCGGAGCACTTCCTGGTTGAGTATGCGGTTGGTGGCGGAGGGGTCCTTCACTCCGGCCTCGGCGAAAGTGTCGTTATAGAAGTTGCGCTCCTCGCAGTGGCCGATTATGACGCTCTCGCAGCCGAGGGCCACGGCGGCGCTCGCCGGGCGCAGGGTGGTGAAGGCGCCGAAGTTGCCGCCCACGGCGGTGTCGGCGCGGTGCACGCCCTGGCAGCCGACCTTGACGGGGCTGCCGGGCTTCTTCGCGCCCACGGCGCCCAGCAGGTGCGCCTCGGGGAAGAACTGCGCAAACTCGACCTCGCTGGGGTCGTACTTGGCCAGCGCGTCCTGGGTGTTGCTCACGATGAACGCACCCCAGTCGGCTACGGGCGCGACGCGGTTGACGCCGCCGAACTCGACCGGCACGTCAAAGCGCTTGAGGTTTAAGTACAGATGCTTCATTTTCCGCACCTCACTTGGCGTAGAAGGCCTTCATGTCCTCGAGGCTCTTGAGCTCGACGAGCGGGGCCTTGCCGTAGGAGCCGAAGTTGACGATGAGGGAGCCGACGGCCTCCTTGACGCCCTGCTCCACGCGCTCCATGAGCACGGCGACGTCGTTGTCGGGGATGCTGCCGGTGAGGACGGTGTCCATGATGGGCGGGAAGAACACGCGCGGGTCAAAGGCGCTCTTCTTCTCCTCGAGCAGCTTGTACACGCCGCCGATGGAGGCGCTGCTCTGAAGCTCGGGGTGCTGAGCGAAGAGTTCCTTCATGTTGCGGGTGACGGCCAGGCGGATGTCGGTGTCCACGTTTATCTTGCGGATGCCGCAGGGGATGGCGGCCACGAGCTCGTTCACGGGGATGCCGTAGGCGTTCTGTATGTCGCCGCCGAGGTCGTTTATTTCCTTGACTATGTACTGAGGCACGGTGGAGCTGCCGTGGCTGACGAGGGCGCAGAAGATGCCCAGTCGGTTGATGCACTCCTTGATGGCTATGGCTATCTCGCGGCGGAGCTTGGCGTTCTTGCCCTTGTTCGCGCCGTGCTGGGTGCCGTAGCTGATGGCCAGCGCGTCGACGCCGGTCTCCTCGATGAATTTGACGGCGTCAAGCGGGTTGGTGTAGGTGCTGGTCTCGGCAAAGACGTGGTCCTCCTGGCCGCCGAGCACGCCCAGCTCGCCCTCAACGCTGACGCCGAGCGCGTGCGCGTATTTGACCACCTCGCGGGTCAGCTCTATGTTCTGCTCCAGAGGCAGGGACGATCCGTCTATCATAACGGAGGTGTAGCCGCCGTCTATGGCCGCGACACAGCTGTCGAAATCACGGCCGTGGTCGAGGTGCAGCACCACGGGGATGGGACTGTTTTCACCGTACTTCCTGACGGCGTCGGCGATGCGGCGGGCGCCGACCTTCTTGTCCTCGAGGGTGCCGTTGGCGAAGTCCACACGGCCGCCCATGAAGGCGTTGGCGAGGTCCGCGCCCTGGAGTATGGCGGGGGAGCGGAAGGTCTCGTGCATTTCGATGACTGCCTTGGCCTGGGCCACGGCGTTGACGTTGAACGCGCCCTGCGCGTAGTTGTACTTTTCGGCGGCTTCCATTAAGGGACGAAGCGGAACGAGCGGCATAATAATATCCTCCTTTATTCTTTGTCGGCGGCGTATACCAATTTGCCTGCCGAGCATGTGGCGAGCACGTCGAGCTCCGGCGAGAGGACTACGAGGTCCGCGTCCTTGCCGACGGCTATGTCGCCGCGGCGGTGGAACTCGCCTATGAGCTTGGCGGGGTTTGCGGTGAGCAGGGGCAGGACCTTTTCCGGGCCCTCTCCGGTGAAGGCCGCTATCTTCTTGACGGCCTGGGCGAGGGTGAGCGTGCTGCCCGCGCGTATGTCGGTGCCGGAAATCTTGGCGTCTCCGTCAGTGACGGTGACGGGGTTGATGCCCAGCATATAATCCCCATCGGGCAGGCCTGCGGCCTGCATGGAGTCTGTTATGGCGACGACCTTGTCCCAGCCCTTGCACTTCAAGAGCATGCGCACCGTGCCGGGATGCAGGTGGCGGCCGTCGCAGATGGCCTCGCAGTAGACGTCGCTCTCAAGCACGGCGCCCATGACTGCGGGGCGGTGCTGGTGGAAGAGGCTCATGACGTTGAAGGTGTGCGTGCAGGAGCAGACGCCGCGGCGTATCGCCTCGCGCGCCGTCTCGTAGTCGGCGTCCGAGTGGCCTATGGCCATGACGCACTCGCCGCGCAGGTCCTCGAGCATGTCCAGTACGCCTGGCACCTCGGGCGCCACGGTCATATAGCGCACGCGGCCCTGGGCCTTGCGCTGGTAACGGCGGAAGAGCGAGGCGTCCCCCTCCCTGAGCAGCTCGGGCGGCATGGCGCCCTTGTACTTCTGGCAGAGGAAGGGCCCTTCCAGATGTATGCCGAGGCACTTGGCGCCCGGCAGGGGCCTGTCCATGAACTCACACACGGCGTCTACGGCGCGCTCCGTCGCCTCCTCGGTGTCGGTGAGGATGCTTGCGAGGAAGCCGGTGACGCCCTGGCTTGCGAAGAAGCGCGAGAGCTTGGCAAGCTGCTGGTAATCGGCGGCGTTGATGTCCACGCCGTCGCCGCCGTGGGTGTGTACGTCTATGAAGCCCGGCGAGAGTATGTTCCCCTCTAGGTTTAGGACGTCGCAGCCCTCACGCGGCAGTCCGTCGCCTATCGCGGCTATGCGCTCGTCGACCACGAGCACTTCGGTGTTTACGAGCTCCCCGCCTGTAAAGACGAGGCCCCCGGTTAATATGGTGCGCCTCATATCAGAAGGGCAGGGCGCTGGCCGTGGCGTTGGCAAATATCGCCGCGTCCGGGTGGTTCTGAAGCAGGGTTACGGGGAACGAGGCCGTGACCTCGCCGTAGGCCGCCTGGCGCACCACGCCGCGGTGCCAGTCGCGGAACACGCCGAGACGCACCTTGCGCGCGGAGAGTATCTGCTTTATGCCTATCGTGATGGCCTTGTTCGGCATGGCGATGATGGCTCCGCCGCGGTCGCCGATGGCGTTCGCGGTCTTTGTCTCAGGAGTGAGCGTCAGCACGCGGGTGCCGAGCTGCGCAAACTCCTCGGGGCTGAGCTCCGGCTGAGCCTCGTTGAACGCGAGGTGGCCGTTGATGCCGATGCCGCCGAAGGCGATGTCGACGCCGCCAAGCTCCTCGATGAGCCTGTCGACCTTGCCGGGGTCGGACGGGTCGGGGAAAACGCGCTGCTCCTCGGGCATGAGCAGCTCGGGGTCGACCTTGGTATAGACCGTGTTGCGCATGAAGCCGCGGAAGCTGAGCGGGCTTTCGATGTCTATCCAGGTCTCGTCGTCGTTCAGATACTCGTCCATGTTTATGAACCAGCAGTTTTTGAGGCTGATGCGCTCGCGGTTTACGAGCCTCACGAAGATGGGATACTGGCCCACGGGGCCCACGGGGCAGATGAACACGGTTTTCCTGCCCTCGGCGTTGTGCTCCTTGATGGTGTTAACCATTTCGAGCGCCAGCTCGTAGAACACTTCCCCGGAGTCGCCCAGGGGGTAAACAGGGATTTTGGAATCCTTTCCGAGCTCGCTGGCCGGAATCTTGAAGTAGTCCATCATAAGCATATCCTTCCCTTTCTAAAACAGATGCGCGACGTTGAGTTCGCGTATCAATTCAACTATGTCGCGGGTCCTGGCGCAGCCGAATTTGCGCAGCAGTCCCTTTATCTGCGTCTTGACCGTCGTGACCTCGACGCAGCGTATATCGGCTATCTCGCGCACCTTTTTGCCGTCAAGCAGCAGCCTCACGAGGTCGCGCTCAGCGCTTGTCAGCTTGCTCACGGAGTTGATGAAGAAGAGCAGGCTCTTCTCGCTGGCGCGCAGACGCGAGTACTCCTTGAGCAGCATGTTCTGTATCTTCGCATCCAGCATCGGCCGCCCCGCGGCTGCGGAGCGTATGTGCATCAGCAGCTCCTCATCCGGGCAGCCCTTGACTATGTAGTCCACGGCTCCGGCGCCCATGCTGGTCAAAATCATATTCTCCGTCTCATGGGCCGTGAGGAAAATTACCATCATGTCCGGGTGCTCCTCGAGTATCTGCTCGGCGGCGCGGATGCCCGCAGTGGTAGTCTCCATCTCTATGTCCATGAGTATCAGCTCACAGCCGGTCGTCCCGGCGAGCGCGACGGCCTCGGCCCCGGAAGCGGCCTGGCCGACCACGCGCATATCCTCCTGGGACGAGAGCGTGTCGCACAGGTCCTCGCGTATGAGGTCGAAGTCCTCCGCGACCAATATCTTGATCATTTCCTGTGCCTCCCCTCCCGGCGCGTGCTGCCGTCATAGCGCGGCAGCAGTATGAAGAACGCGGCGCCGCCCTCCTTGCGGTTTTCGACCTGCAGCGTCCCCAGGTGGCTGCGCACTATGGTGCGGACATGGTAGAGACCCATGCCCCAGTTGAAATTGGTGTTCTTGCTGGAGTAGAACGGCTCGAAAATCTTACGCCGCTCCGTCTCGTCTATGCCCGTGCCGTCGTCGCGCACCTCCAGCACCGTGTAGAGCCGTATGTTGTAGCACACCACGGACACAGGGCTCTGCTCGTGCCCGGCGGCCACGTTGGCCTCCCAGGCGTTTGTCATTAGGTTGTAGAGCGCCTCGGACAGGTAATTCGCGTCCGCGAGCACCTCCACGCCCTCCGGCTCCTCGACCGTGAGCGGGGCGTCGGGATATTTCTTGCGGAAGCGGTCCTCGGCGACGGAGCACACGCTCTCGAGCGGCGTCGGCACCAGCATGACGCTCTTACTCTTGACCGTGCGGTACAGCTCCTCGCTGCGCGCGATGAGCGTGTCGTTTATATCGTTCAAACGCTCCGTGCTCTCACGCAGCCTTTCCATATCCGGCTCCGGCTTCTCCAGCTCGGCCCGGATACGCTTATACAGCACGCGGTTGGCCAGCAGCTGGTTCTTGATGCCGTGTACGAAAACGCTCGCGCCCGTGCGGGCGATGTCGAACTTGCGCTCGAGGCCCGGGTCCTCCCTGTTCGTGGATATGGTGTCCTCCGTGTACCTGAGCAGCATGCCTATGCCCAGCAGCCCGCCCAGGACGTTTATAACCACCAGGGCGATATATCCAGGCAGGCCCGGCATCAGCAGCATGTAGCCCACGCCGCGCATGCCTATATAGTCGTAGCTGTAGAAGTCATACACCTGCCCGGGGTCCTGTCCGCAGTAGATAAAATACAGCGCGGCAAGGCTTATCAGGCACACCACCAGCATCAGAAACTGCCGCCGGAAAAACGGCATGGTTATGGAGAATAGCTCGTAGCCCAGCAGGAAGGTCGACAGCAGAAGGTAGGCGATTATCCAGCCGTAACTCATATAGAAGAGCGCGGCCCTCCACCCCGGTATGAGGCCGACCAGCTCCACATATACCTGCGGTATGTAGAGCACCATTGTCACGATTGGCAGCAGGGCCGTCAACCGTGAAGCAAGCGCCGGGCGCTTGCGCACAAGCTTCACCATAGTATAGCGCTCCGCCATCAGCAGCAGGAACAGCGGGAAGAGGTGCCTGCCCACGTTGATCACCATGCCCATCTGGTTGAAGGTGATGAACCTGTACTGGAACCACAGCCTCACATTGTGCGAGAAGAAAAGGAAGTTCTCGACGTCTGCGGTGATGCCTCCGCGCTTTGCTATGAGCAGCATTATGCCAATCAGATATATTGTGAGGCTCAGGCACAGCGCGGCCAGCAGGAAGCTCTCCCTGTTGCGGCGAAGTATGAGCGTGACCATGGAACCGATAAGCAGTCCCGCGGCGAGAAGAAGCAGCATTTTGAACGCCCCCTATAGCGCCATTTTACCGGATTTTCAAGCGCCTGTAAAGGAACATTCAGATAAATGAGGGGCGGCGGAATCGCCGCCCCTCGGGCTTTTGCTTGTTGAATTTGCTTACTCGGCAGCGCCGTAGAGGGCGTCGCCGGCCTCGGTCATGATGTCGAAGGCGACATAGTCCTCAACGGGGACGGGGGCCTCGAGGTTGCCGGAGGAGATCATGATCTCCTGCTGCAGCTCGTAGTAGCCGGCGACGGTGCCGTCGGCCACGCCGTCGTAGACTTCCTTGCCGGTCAGCCAGTCGGCGTCGCCGCGCTGGTTGTAAGCGGAGTCGTAGTCGATGGCGAGCAGGTCGGCGACCCACTGGGCGACCTCGTCGTAGTGCTCATCGGCGGAGTAGTCCATGCCCTGGAACAGGGCGGTGACGAAGCGGACGAACATGTCGCGCTCGCTCTCGACGCGGTCGGGCATGGCGATCCAGCTGGCGAGGGAGACGGAGGTGTCGGAGAAGGTGACGTTGTCGGCGAGCTTGGTGGTGCCTTCAACCTGCTCGAGGACGGTCAAGCTCTCGGGGCTCCACAGGGCGCAGGCGTCGACGTCGCCGGTCATCATGGCGGTGACGATGGCGGAGGCGTCCATGTTCATGGCGGTGATGTCGTCCATGGTCAGGCCGACGCTGTTAAGGGCGTTGGTCAGGATGACTTCGCTGGAGGTACCGGCGGCGTAAGCGACGGTCTTGCCGGCGAGGTCCTCAAGGCTGGTGACGTTCGGGCCGCCGATGACGGCGTCGCCGTTGGAGATGTGGCTGAGGGCGATTATCTCGGCGCTGCCGGCGGCGCAGAGCTTGTGGGCGCCGTCGCCTATGTAGCCGATGTCGATGGAGCCGGACTCCATGGCGGAGATGATGGTCGGGCCGTCCTGGAAGCTGCTGAGCTCAAGGGTGATGCCCTGCTCTTCCATGTAGCCCATCTGCTCGGCAGTGAGCACGCTCCACAGGGAGCCGTAGTTGTTCATGTAGCCGACCTTGATGGTGATGGGCTCGGCGGTGGGCTCGTTGGACTCGGTGGTGCCGGGGTCGGCGGCCGGAGAGCCGCTGGCGGCGGGGTCAGCGCTGGGCTCGGTGGTATCGCTGCCGCAGGCGGCGAGAGCAAACACCATGACGAGGGCCAGGGCAAGCGCAAGAAGCTTCTTCATTAATTTGTTCCTCCTCATTTTTTGTTTGAAATTATGTGGTCAAAATGCTGTGCATTTTCACACTGCAAATTACTTGCGCACCTCGAGGTACTCCTGGTAGACCAGGCTCCATATCTCGTTCTTGAGCTCGAGGAAGCGCGGGCTCATCTTCGTCTCCTGGTCGCGCGGGTAGGGGATGTCGATGTCGATGATAGCCTTGACGCGGCCGGGACGGGCGGACATTACTATGACCTTCTGCGCGAGGATTATGGCCTCGTCGACGTCGTGGGTAATGAAGAAGCAGGTCTTCATGTCGCGCTCCCAGGTCTGCAGCAGTTCGCTCTGGAGCTGGGTGCGGGTCTGGGCGTCGAGCGCGCCGAAGGGTTCGTCCATGAGCAGGACCTGGGGCTCTGCGGCGTAGGCGCGGGCGATGGCGACGCGCTGCTTCATGCCGCCGGAGAGCTCCTTCGGGTAGTGGTTGGCGAACTTGGTGAGGTCGACCTTTTCGAGGTACTTCATTGCGAGCTCGTCGGCCTCCTTGCCCTTGATGCCGCGCATCTCGAGGGCGAAGCGGACGTTCTTCTTGACCGTCAGCCAGGGGAAGAGGGCGTACTGCTGGAACACGACGCCGCGGTCGGTGCCGGTGCCCTCGACGAGCTTGCCGTCGCAGTGGACCTGGCCGCTGGTAGGCTCGAGCAGTCCGGCGATGATGTTCAGCAGGGTGCTCTTGCCGCAGCCGGAGGGCCCGACGACGCAGATGAACTCGTTGTCGTGGATGTCAAGCGTAACGCCGTTGAGGGCAATCATCTCACCGTTGCGGCCGTTGAACTTCTTGACGACGTTGTCTATATGCACCTTTACGGGCGCGCCTTCGATATAGTTAGTGAGATTGGTTTCCATCAGTTAATCGTCTCCTGCCATCCGGTCAGCTTCTTTTCAAGGAAGCGAATGCCTTTTTCGAGTAGAATTCCGATGATGCCCAGCACTATGACGTAGGCGAGCATGGGCGCGTTCTCAAAGTTGGAGCTCAGAGCGCGGATACGCATGCCGAGGCCGGCGACGGAGCCCGCGCTCTCGGCGGCGATTATGGTGGTCAGCGCGACGGAGGCGCCGAGGCGGATAGCCGTAAGTATGAAGGGGAGCGTGGCCGGGGCGAGGACGCGGACAAAGATGTCGCGGTTCTTGGCGCCGAGGACGCGCGCGGCCTTGATGAGGGTCTCGTCGACGTTTATGACGCCCTGGTAGATAGTCACGCACATGATGAGGAAGCAGGCGATGGTGATGGTCGTCACCTGGGCGGGGCGGCCGATACCGGCGCAGGCGACCAGCAGCGGGACGTAAGCCAGGGGCGGGATGTTGCGGATGAACTGAATCCAGGGGTTGATGATGTTGCGGACCGGCAGATACCAGGCCATCAGTATGGCGACGGGCAGCGCTATGACGAAGCCCAGGCCGTAGCCCAGCGCAACGGAGATAAGGCTGCTGGAAAGGTCGTCCCAAAAGACGCCGCGCTCTACCATGGTTATGAGGCCGTTGATAGTTGCGGGCGCGAACGGGAACGCGCGGCTTGTACTGGGCAGGATGCTCAGTATGTACCAGACCACCAAAGCTGCCACGAAGGACAGGATCACCCATGCCCAGCCGGGTATTTTGCTGGCCCAGGAGTTTTTGTTGTTTCTCAACTCCAGTCTCCCCTTTCAGAGAATTATACAATTCAAGTTGATACCAGTATAATTCTTTTATTGGTTTTTTAAAGGATGAAGTTTCTTCATACCCTATTGCGTGACCCGTCTTGCCCGTTTGTAACATTTCTGAAACATTTTCTTTATATTTTTGCCTTTATACAGGAAAACAGCGAAAAAACATACACTGCCCGCCCCTGTCGGGCGGGCAGTGTATGCGCGCTTTTATCACAGTTTTCAGAACTTCAGGGTGGCGAAATAGTCCTCCGGCGTCTCCGCGCGGCGTATGAGCTCGGCGGCACCGTCGGCATTCAGCAGCACCTCGGCGCTCCTCAGGCGGCCGTTGTAGTTGTAACCCATGGCGCGGCCGTGAGCGCCGGTGTCGTGTATGACCAGCGTGTCGCCTATCTCCACCTTGGGCAGCATGCGGTCGACGGCGAACTTGTCGTTGTTCTCGCAGAGCGAGCCGGTCACGTCGTAGAGGTGGTCGCACTCGGCGTCCTCCTTGCCCGCGACGGTGATGTGGTGGTAGGCGCCGTACATAGCCGGGCGCATGAGGTCGCAGGCCGAGGCGTCCACGCCTATATAATCCTTATAGATTTTCTTCTCGTGCAGCACCTTCGTCACGAGGCAGCCGTAGGGCGCGAGCATGAAGCGGCCCATTTCGGTGTAAATCTTCACGTCGCCCATGCCCTCGGGGACGAGTATGTCCTCATAGGCGCGCTTTACGCCTTCGCCGATGGCCATGATGTCGGGCATGGGCTCGCCGGGACGGTACGGTATGCCGACACCGCCGGAGAGGTTGATGAACGCGACGTGCGCGCCCGTCTCGCGGTGCAGCTCCACAGCCAGGCGGAAAAGCTGCGCGGCCAGCTCCGGGTAGTAGGCCTCGCTGGTGGTGTTTGAAGCGAGGAAGGCGTGGATGCCGAGGTGCTTCACCCCGCGCTGCATGAGCATGCGGAAGGCCTCGGAAATCTGCTCTCGGGTCATGCCGTACTTGGCCTCGCCGGGGTTGTCCATGATGCGGTTGGCGATAGAGAACTTGCCGCCGGGGTTGTAGCGGCAGCACATAGTCTCCGGGTACTCGCCCACGCACCCGTCGTAGAAGGGGATGTGGCTGATGTCGTCGAAGTTTATGATGGCGCCGAGCCTGTGCGCGAGGACGAACTCCTCGGCGGGCGTGTCGTTCGACGAAAACATAATCTCCTCGCCGGATATGCCGAGCTTCTCGCAGAGCATGAGCTCGGTGAGGCTGGAGCAGTCCATGCCGCAGCCCTCGGCGCGCAGCAGCTTCATTATGGCCGGCGTCGGCGTGGCTTTTACGGCGAAATACTCCCTGTAGCCCCCGTTCCAGGCGAAGGCGGCGTTGACTCTTCGCGCGTTTTCCGTGATGCCGGCGGCGTCATAGAGGTGAAAAGGCGTCGGAAATTGCCCGCAAATTTCGCCCAACTTGGCGGCGCTTACAAAAGGCATCTTTGTATTTCGCATATTTTGACCCCCAAAACCAGAAATTTGGCAGTTGCAAGCCATATTTTTATTATAATATAATGAAATAACTAAGTCAAAACACAATCAGCAAAAAAATACTTTGATTCGTGCTGGAAAAAATGTATAATGTGTAGTAAGAGACGGAAGGGGGGCCGTACCCCCGCCGGACGCAGGAGGTTCATTATGGATAAGATAGAGCTGGCAGAGAAGTATATCTCGAACGATGACATCTGGCTGTTCAACACGGGCAGCGCTCAAAGAGCCTATGACGCCTTCACATGCAAGTATATCCCCGAGGCGGAGCTCACCCGTTTCGTTGTCTGGGCGCCCAACGCCCGTGAGGTCAGCGTCGTCGGCGACTTCAACGGCTGGGACGGCAGCGCCGCCCCGATGAAGAAGCTGGAGGGCGGCGTCTGGTGCGCCTTCCTGCCCGGCGTAAAGCAGGGCGATATATACAAGTTCCGCGTGGTCGGCCCCGACGGACGCGCAGTGCTCAAGGCCGACCCCTTCGCCCTCCACGCCGAGACCGGCCCGGCCACGGGCAGCAAGGTCTGGGACATAGAGGGATACGAGTGGGGTGACGGCGACTTCATGGCACAGCGCCGAAATTACGACGCCATACACTCGCCCATGAACATCTACGAGGTACACATCGGCTCCTGGCGCAAGCGCGAGGACGAGACCTACCCCAACTACCGCGAGGTGGCGGACGAGCTCGCCGACTACTGCCGCAAGATGCGCTTCACCCACGTTGAGATAATGCCCGTCACGGAGTACCCCTACGAGGGCTCCTGGGGCTACCAGGTCACGGGCTACTTCGCCCCCACCAGCCGCTACGGCACGCCGCAGGACTTTATGTACTTCGTGGACAAGCTGCACAGCGAGGGCATAGGCGTCATCATGGACTACGTCCCGGCGCACTTCCCGCGCGACGAGCACGGCCTGCGGCTCTTTGACGGCACGCCCTGCTATGAGTGCAGCGAGCAGCGCATGGCAGAGCACCCCGACTGGGGCACCATGATTTTCGACTATGCCAAACCGCAGGTGCAGAGCTTCCTCGTCAGCTCCGCGATGTTCTTCTTCGACAAATACCACATCGACGGCATCCGCGTCGACGCAGTCAGCAGCATGCTCTACCTCGACTACGGCCGCCGCGGCGGCGAGTGGACGCCCAACAAGGACGGAGGCAACACCAACTACGGCGCGGTCGAGTTCCTGCAGAAGCTGAATTCCACCATACTCACGGCCTATCCCGGCGCCATCACCATCGCCGAGGAGAGCACGGCCTTCCCGCTCATCACCCGCCCGCCCGAGGTCGGCGGCCTGGGCTTCATGTTCAAGTGGGACATGGGCTTCATGCACGACACGCTCGACTACATGGCCACGGACCCCTTCTTCCGCAGCGGCTGCCACAACCGCATCACCTTCTCGATGATGTACGCCTACTCCGAGAACTTCATCCTCGCCTTCTCGCACGACGAGGTCGTCCACGGCAAGGCGTCCATGGTAAATAAGATGTGGGGCGACTACGAGACGAAGTTTGCCTCGCTGCGCGCCCTCTACGGCTACCAGTTCGCGCATCCGGGCAAAAAGCTCAACTTCATGGGCGGCGAGTTCGGTCAGTTTATCGAGTGGAACTACAAGCAGCCGCTCGACTGGAGCCTGCTCGAGTTCCCGATGCACGACTCCATGCGCCGCTACTTCCGCGATCTCGGCCGCATCTACGAGAGCACCCCCGCGCTCTGGCGCATAGACGACAGCTGGGACGGCTTCAAGTGGCTGAACGTGGACGACAACGAGCACAGCTCCGTGGCCTTCATGCGCATGTCCCGGGGCTCCTACATAGTTTGCGCGCTGAACTTCACGCCCGTCAGGTACGACAACTTCACCATAGGCCTGCCCAAGCCGGGCGTACTGCGCGAGATGATAAACTCCGACGACACCAAGTACAGCGGCTCCGGCGTGCTCAACGAGAGCGAGATTCGCTCGCACAAGAAATCCTTCCTCGACTTCGCCTACTCCGCGGAGATAACGCTCCCGCCGATGAGCTGCGTCTACTTCCGCTTCACTCCCAGCAAGCCGGCCCCCAAGCGCAAAAAGCCCTCGGCCCCTGCGAAGAAGCCGCGCAAGCAGGCCAAGTAATCCCCGCCAAGCGCCAAAGCAATATCTGTTTCCAACGGCCCTCCGCCCCGCGGCGGAGCGGGCCTCAACGCGAAAGGATGGATTATAAGATGAAACGTGAATTCCAGCAGTCCCTGGCGGACAAGGGCCGCGACCGTCTGCCGACCGTTCTGCTCGTCAGCGCGGAATGCGCCCCCATATCCAAGACGGGCGGCCTCGCCGACGTGGTGGGCACCCTGCCGAAGAGCCTTGCGGCCCTCGGCATAGACGCGCGCGTGATAACCCCTTACCACCGCTGTGTCAAGGACAGATACCACGACCAGGTGGAGCACATGTTCAGCTTTTCCGTCGACCTCGGCTGGCGCAGCCAGTATGTGGGCATTGAGCGCCTGGTGCTCGACGGCGTCACTATTTACCTCGTCGACAACGAGTATTACTTCGGCGACCGCATCTACCGCGGCGGCGTGCCCGAGGGCGAGCAGTACGCCTTCTTCACCCGCGCCGTGCTCGACGCCATACCGAACCTCGGCTTCTTCCCCGACATCCTGCACTGCAACGACTGGCACACCGCAATGATACCCATGCTGCTGCGCACGCAGTACGGCTACTATGTACACGGCCGCATGAAGACCCTGCTCACCATCCACAACATAGCCTACCAGGGCAAGTTCGGATTCGAGTTCTTCCGCGACCTGCTGAGGGTCGAGGACAGGTACTTCACGCCTGAGTTCATGGAACTCAACGGCTGCGGCGCTTTCCTGAAGGCCGGCTGCGTCTTTGCCGACAGGCTGAGCACGGTAAGCCCGAGCTATGCCAATGAGATTTGCACCCCGTACTTCGGCGAGGGCCTCGAGGGCATACTCTCCGCCCGCCGCCACCAGCTCTCCGGCATAATAAACGGCATAGACACCAAGGTGTTCAACCCCTTCAGCGACCAGCTCATACCCAAGCGCTTCGACAAGGGCCACCTCAAGGGCAAGCAGACCTGCAAGGAGTCGCTGATGTTCGATATGGGCCTCCACGCCGACATCCACACCCCGCTCATTGCAATGGTCACCCGCATGACCCCGCAGAAGGGCTTCGATCTCATAGAGCGCGTGCTCGACGAAATGATGTACTTCGACATCTGCTTCCTGCTGCTAGGCAGCGGCGCGAAGAAGTACGAGACCTTCATGCGTGAGGCCGAGAACCGCCACCGCGGCCGTGTCTGCTCCTACATAGGCTACAATGAGGATTTGAGCCACCGTGTCTACGCCGGCGCGGACATGCTGCTCATGCCGAGCCGCTTTGAGCCCTGCGGCCTCTCCCAGATGATAGCCATGCGCTACGGCACCCTGCCCATCGTCCGCGAGACGGGCGGCCTCAAGGACACGGTCAAGCCCTACAACCAGTACACAGGTGAGGGCAACGGCTTCTCCTTTGCCAACTACAACGCGCACGAAATGAAGGCCACGGTCGAGCGCGCGGTGAACCTCTACCGCAATGAGCCCAACACCTGGACGAACCTCATGAAGAACGCCATGAGCGAGGACTTCAGCTTTGCCCGCAGCGCGGAGGACTACGCCAGGCTGTACATAGACATGCTGTAAGGCGGTGCCTATGGCGGAAAAGAGACAGATAACCGTATATTTCGGCGGCGAGGCACACGAGGTGTGGACCGACAGCGGGCTTGAGGTCAGCTATACGGACCGCACCCCGGCCATCGCCGTATTAGACGCGGACACCCTGCGCGCCGAGGCCCCCGAGCCCGGCCGCAAGGGCGACGTAAAGGCCGGGTACAACGAGCTCGCGCGCTGGCGCGAGCTCGCAATGCGCCTGAACTCCGGCGCGGTCTCGCCCCTGTCGAGCGCCTACTTCCGGGCTTCTGCCGAGGTCGGCCTGGCCGTTGAGGAGGCAGGCGATGACTGGACGGGCCTGAGCGCACACTATAAGTGCGTGCTTGGCGGCGGCGTGGAGAGCATCGCCCTGATAGAGATGCTGCGCCGCCTGCTCGACGAAAAGCGCGCCGCCTGGGAAGAAGCAATGGGCATAGTCTCGAGCTGCTTCACGCTCTGCATCCCCAAGATAAGGCTCGGCGCGCCCGTGCCGCTCGCCGCCGTCAAGGCCCTGCAGCCGCGCGACGCCACCCTCATCCGCGCCGTGAACGAGAAGCTCTGCTCCCGCCTGTGGGACGCGTGGCCGGGCGACTGGCTGCGCATCGGCGAGAGCGCCGCCGTGCGCGACGACGAGGCCGATTTGACCATGCTGGCCGCGGCTATGTGCTCGCATGTATACTGCACGAAGGAGGAGCTGGCAGGCCCGCTGCGCGCGCTTTATACGCTGGAACCGGCCAGATTTAGCGAAATATGAGAGTTTCCGAGCTTACCCCTCACATCACGCACGACCCCGCGCGTGAGCGCTTCCATTCCCCGCTCGGCGCCGTGCCGACCCTCTCCCCCCTGCGTCTGGCCTTCTCCGACGGCCGCGCGGCGGTAAAGAGCGCAGAGCTCATCCTTTTCGGCGACGAGGGCTTCGAGCGCAGGTACGAAATGGCCCCCGAGGGCGGGGACTGGGCCGTCACAATTACGGCCCCCGAGGAGCCAGCCGCGCTCTGGTACTGCTTCCGGCTGACGCTCGCCGTCGGCGAGCTCTGGCTCTGCGCGGGCTACGCCGGGCGCTTCGGCCAGCTCATGAGCACTCGCGGCGACGGCTTCCGCCTGACGGTCTACGAGCGCGGCTTCACCACCCCCGCGTGGTTCCGCCGCAGCGTCATGTACCAGATTTTCCCTGACCGCTTCGCCCGCGACGGCAGCGACACCGCCAGGCGCGGCGTGGAGAAGCACATTGCAATGGGCCGCGTCGTCAAATACCACGAGGGCTGGGACGAAAGCGTGGACTGGCAGCCCAACAGCTCCGAGGGCTTTTACTTCCCGCTCGACTTCTTCGGCGGCACCTTCAAGGGCATAGAGGAGCGCCTCGACTACATAAAGAGCCTCGGCGTCGGCGTGATATACTTGAACCCCATCGTCGAGGCGCGCAGCAACCACCGCTACGACGCGGCGGACTACATGCAGCCCGACCCCATCCTCGGCTCGCTCGAGGACTTTGAGCACCTGTGCGAGAGCGCCATGGCCAGGGGCATACGCATCATGCTCGACGGCGTCTTCTCCCACACCGGCGCGGACAGCATATACTTCAACCGCGACAACCACTACCGCAGCGACGGCGCATACAACGCCGGGCCGAAGAGCCCGTACTACTCCTGGTACGACTTCCGCAAGTGGCCGACTGACTACCGCTGCTGGTGGAACTTCCCGGACCTGCCCGAGGTCAACGAGCACGACCCCGGTTGGGAGAAGATGGTCATAACCGGCAGCGACAGCGTCGTAAAGACCTGGCTGCGCCGAGGCGCCTCAGGCTGGAGACTCGACGTGGCCGACGAGCTGCCCGATGACACGCTTGAGAAGATACGCTCCTCCGTGAAGGCCGAGAACCCCGACGCCGTCGTGCTCGGCGAGGTCTGGGAGGACGCGATAGTCAAATACAGCTACGGCTCGCGCCGCAAGTACGCCCTGGGCAAAGCGCTCGACACCGTTATGAACTACCCCTTCAGGAGCGCGGTGCTCGATTTCCTGTGCTTCAGGAGCGACTCGCGCGCCCTGGCGGGCTTCCTAATCTCGCAGCGGCTGAACTACCCCGCGCCTATGTATTACTCGCTGATGAACCTCATATCCTCGCACGACGTGGAGAGGGCGCGTACCGCGCTCGCCACGAGGCTGGACGCGCGCAGCATGACGCGCGAGCAGCAGGCCGGGTTCATAGTCGGCGACGCGCAGGATGCGCGCGGCGCGGCGATGCACAAGCTGGCAGCCGCAATCCAGTTCTCTGTCCCCGGCGTGCCGAGCGTCTACTACGGCGATGAAACCGGCATGTCCGGCATGCTCGACCCCTTCAACCGCGCGCCCTTCACCACGGGCAAACGTCCGCTGGTCGAGTGGTATCAGGTCCTTGGCGAGGCCAGGAACGGCCATGACGCGCTGAGCGTTGGCTCGGCGGCCTTCTCCGCCCCGCACCCGGACGTGCTCTGCGTGCTGCGCTGCGTCACCGCCGGGCTCGACGAGCTCGGCGGCAAGGCGGAAAACGGCGCATGTCTGGCTGTCATCAACCGCTCGTCCTACGCTCAGGAGGTCGTCTGCGACCTCTGGCTCGACAACGCGGGCCTCACGGAACGCGAGCTGGAGGAGCTGCGCGGCATGGGCTTCACGAAGGCCGCATGCCTGCTCTGCGGCGAAGAGCTCCCGGTCGGCAACGGCCTGGTCAAGCTGAGCTTGGAGCCAGAGAGCGCCCACATCTACGTCCTGAGCTGAACGCTTCTCATTCCCCCGCCGCAGCGCGGGGGAATTTTATTCACGCGGCCCGGCCGCAAGGAGATGATACTTTGCCTGCGGAGCGCACATATTCCGAGGTTTTGAAAAACGGCATACCCATCACGCTGCGCTTCCGCGCCGTGAAGCTCTTCCGCATAAGCGTGAAGCCCGACGGCTCCGTCGAGGCCGTCGCGCCGCGCCGTATGAGCATAGGCCACGCGATGGCCCTGGCCAACGAGCGCGCGGATTGGGCCGCACAGCACCGCGAGGCCTTCCTGTCCCGCCCCAAACGCGAATTTTCCGACGGCGAAACGGCTCTGCTCTGGGGCGAGAGCCGAGCCCTGCGCGTGCTGCCAGGTCCGGCGAACGCCGTCGTTGACGGCGGAGAGATAATCATAACCGCCCCCGAGGACGCGGACGCGGCTTCCCGCCGCTCGGCGCTCCTGATGCTCTACCGGCGCGAGCTGGAGCGCGAGATACCGCCGCTCGTCGCAAAGTACGCCGACGCTCTGGGCGTCGCCGAGCCGGCCTGGTCGCTGCGCGACATGCGCACACGCTGGGGCAGCTGCACACCCGCGCGTGGCACCGTGAGATTTTCCCTGCTGCTGGCGGCAAAGCCGCGCGAGTGTCTCGAGTATGTCGTGGCGCACGAGCTCACTCACCTGCGTGTTCACGGCCACGGCGCGGATTTCCACGCGCTGCTGCGCAGCGTCTGCCCCGCAGAGCGCGAGGCCTCGGCCCTGCTCCGCGCACAGCCACCCATTTGACGGTCTGCGCAAACTCGTCCCGCGTACAGGACCCGCTTTGAAGGCTGCGGGATTTATCAGGTAAAATTAGACCGGCCCATTCGGGCCGGTCTTTTCCCGCATCGGGAGGCGGCGCGGTCTCGAAGCTAATTTGACGCGGGGCGCTTGGGGATGGAAATAGTCACGATAAGCTCGTCCTCGGTCTCCTCCTGCCTCATCCCGGCGGCTATGCCGCCCTTTTTCATCACGTCGAGGCTGTGGGACACGGTATTCAAAAAGACTCTGACGTCCTTGAGTATAAACGACCGCTTGCGCGCGCTCTTGGGCTTTTCCGGAGCCGGGGCCAGGAGGGAATCTATGTAGCGGTCTGTCTGGGCCACGTTCAGACCCTCGGCCAGGATGTGCTCGAGCGCGGCGCGCCTCGCCGCGTCATCGGGCAGGCGGAGCAGGGCCCGCCCGTGGCGCTCGGTCAGGCCGTGTTCGCGCAGGCTGTCCAGCACGTCGCCCGGGAGGCGGAGCAGCCGGAGCTTGTTCGCCACGGCGGACTGGCTCCGGCCCAGCCTGCGCGCGCACTCCTCCTGGCTCAGCCCGTACAGGCGCATCAGGTTTTCGATACCCCGGGCCTCTTCAAGGAAGTCCAGATCCTGGCGCTGCAAATTCTCAACCAGCGCGAGCAGGCCGGACTCCTCCATATCCACGTCGAGGATGATGCAGGGCACCTTCTTGAGCCCGGCCATGCGCGCCGCGCGCAGCCTCCTTTCTCCCGACACCAGCTCGTAGCGCCCGTAATGCAGGCGCACGGTCAGCGGCGAGATGACCCCGTATTCGGCTATGCTCTGAGAGAGCTCAGCTAACCGCTCGTCGTCAAAGAGCTTGCGCGGCTGGTTGGGGTTGGCGTCGATGTCGCCGACGGGCAGCTGTACTATGCCCGCCCGGCCCAGGCGGGGCCTTGACAGTAAGGATTGCACGCCCATTCCTCCCTTTTAGCTTCGTTCCTCTGAATTATACCTCCGTTCCGGCACAAAATCGCTCGAAAGCCGGGACTTGACCGCCGCGCTGCGCACTCCGCCGAGGCAAAAACGGCAATGAGAAAGCCAACCCTTTTGGGTTGGCTTTCTCAATTTTAATTAGCTTATAGCTTGTCGACCTCGCCCAGCCAGAGCGCGTTGCATGCGTCGGAGGGCATCTTGTGGCCGTCGCGCGGAGAGAGCGTGAAGCCCATGACGGCGGGGCCGTCGGCGCTGGCGGAGCGCTTGAACTGCTGCACGAAGAAGCGGCGGCAGTAGCTGCGCAGCCAGAATATGAGGGTCTCGCGGTCGAATTCGCCCTTGAAGGCGAACTCGGCGAGGCGGAGCACCTTGGCAGGGCTACCGCCGCGCATGACCATATGGTAGAGGAAGAAGTCCTGGAGTATATACGGACCGACGGAGTCCTCGCTCTTCTGCAGGAGCTCGCCCTCGTCGCCGATGGGCAGGAGCTCGGGAGTGACGGGGGTGTCCCATATGTCGCGCAGGGCGGCGGCGAGCACCTCGTCCTCAGTGGTCTCGGAGATATACTTCACCACGGCGCGGACCATGGTCTTGGTGAGGCCCGCGTTGATGTCGTAGTTGGAAATCTGGTCGCCGTTGTAGGTGCACCAGCCGTCTGCCTGCTCGCTGAGGTCCTTGGTGCCGACGTCGAGGCCATTCACCTTGTTGGCGATGTCGAGCAGCACCATAGTGCGCTCGCGGGCCTGCGCGTTCTCAAAGACGACGCTGTGGTCGTTGAAGTCGTGGCCGATGGTCTCGAAGTGCTTCTTGACGCTCTCGCCGATGGGTATCACGCGCAGCTCGGCGCCGAGCTGCTCCGCTATGGTGATGGCGTTGTTCTTGGTGCGGTCGGTGGTGCCGAAGCAGGGCATCGTCACGGCGACGATGTTCTTGCGGGGCAGGCCGCAGATGTCCATGGCCTTGGCGCAGGCAAGCATGACCAGCGTAGAGTCTACGCCGCCGGAGACGCCGATGACGGGACGCCAGCAGTTGGTGTACTCCATGCGTTTGATGAGGCCGGTGGCCTGGATGGTCAGGCAGCGCTCGGCGAACTCCGCGATGTGGCCGTCGGGTACGAAGGGCTCGCGCTTTATGCGGCGGGTGAGGCGCGTTTCGGCGAGTTTGAGGTCCCAGCCGTAGCGGGATATGGGCATGCGCGCCATACCGGCGTAGGTCTGCTCACGCATGCGCGCGCCGCAGAGGTTGAAGATGTCCAGCTCGCTCACGGCCATACCGGAGCCGTTCTCGCTCACAGAAAGGGTCTCGCCGTCGTCGGTGACGAGGCACAGGCCGTAATAGCTCTTGTCGGTCGTGCTCTCTCCGCTGGAGGGCGCGGCGCTGACACAGCCGTAGTGCAGGCGCCTGGTGTCGACCTCGAGGGCGGTCATGGTGTCGTGGCGGGACATGGCGCTCATCGGCTCGTCGGAAAGCTCGGCAATCACGGTAGCTCCGGCGGCGCAGAGGGACGCCGTGGGCGGCACGGCCAGCTTGCGGTCGGCGGCAAACTGCACGCCCACGGCGAGGCTGTCGATAACGTCGTAGGCGCAGTAGATAACCTCGCTCTGCAGGTGGCAGTAATCCGTTTCGTCGATATCGACTTCCATGACCTCACCCGGGTCCGGCGCGGAGAACACGGTGCCGCGCACATTGCGGCGCGCCGTGAAGCCGAGTATCTCACCGTCGCACACGACGGCGGCGGCGCTGTACAAGGACCCGCGCACGGCCAGCGGCAGGCCGACGACGACGAGCATGTCGCTGCCCTGTGTGGAGACGGCTATCCGCCTGAGGCCGTCCATGGCGGCGCCGGTGAGGTGCCGCTGGAAATAGAGGTGCCCGCAGGTCGCGCCCGTAAGCACGAGCTCGGGGAACACCAGCAGCTTTACTCCGGCCTCCTTCGCCTCTCCGATGCAGTCAATGATCTTGTCCGTGTTGTACGCGGGGTCGGCCACCCTGATTTCGGGCGCCGCCGCGGCAACTTTCAAAAATCCATCTTTCATTTTTTATACATCACCCTGAAACAATAAAAATCTATTTTGCCACTCCAATTCATCGCGGCGGGGCTTTGCCTCGGCTCGATACCATATCTCGCGCCGTGGCGGCGCGGCCGCCTCGCTGTTGGCCTCCGTCGAGACTGTAGTATCGACGGAAAAGGAGGGGCGGCGAAGTGACTGAGCTTTCCCGCACGCAGGAAAGCGAGGAATACGCAGTCCGCGACGACGCGCGGGGGGTATCGCGGCATTTATGCCGCGTATCTAGGGTGGACGGAGTCCCACCTGGACTTACCCTTAGTATGTGAGCCGCTCGCTCAGATAGCCCACCAGCTCGCTCATGGGAATGCGCACCTGCTGCATGCTGTCGCGCTCGCGGACCGTGACGCAGTGGTCGGCCTCGGTCTTGTCGTCGCCGACAGTGTTGAAGTCGAGGGTGACGCAGAAGGGCGTGCCAATCTCATCCTGGCGGCGGTAGCGCTTGCCGATGGAGCCGGTGTCGTCATACTCGCACATGAAGTGCTTGGCGAGCTCGGCGTAGAGCTCGCGGGCCGGGCCGGAGAGCACTTCCTTCTTGGAGAGCGGCAGCACGGCGACCTTGACGGGCGCGAGCGCCGGGTGCAGGTGCAGTACGACGCGGGTGTCCTTCTTCGCCTCGTCCACGACCTCTTCGTCGTAGGCGTCGACAAGGAAGGCGAGGGTCACGCGGTCGGCGCCGAGGGAGGGCTCGACGACGTAGGGGACGTAGTGCTCGTTCTTCTCCTGGTCGAAGTAGGTGAGGTCCTGGCCGGAGTGCTCCTGGTGCTGGGTGAGGTCGTAATCCGTGCGGTCGGCGACTCCCCAGAGCTCGCCCCAACCGAAGGGGAAGAGGTACTCGAAGTCCGTGGTCGCCTTGGAGTAGAACGCGAGCTCCGCAGGGTCGTGATCGCGCAGGCGGAGGTTTTCCTCGTCCATGCCGAGGTTCACAAGCCAGTCGCGGCAGTAGTTGCGCCAGTAGCTGAACCACTCGAGGTCGGTGCCCGGCTCACAGAAGAACTCGAGCTCCATCTGCTCGAACTCACGGGTGCGGAAGGTGAAGTTGCCCGGGGTTATCTCGTTGCGGAAGCTCTTGCCTATCTGGCAGACGCCGAAGGGAATCTTGCGGCGGGTAGTGCGCTGTATATTCTTGAAGTTGACAAATATGCCCTGGGCCGTCTCGGGGCGCAGATAAACCTCGTTCGCAGTGTCCTCGGTGACGCCCTGGTGGGTCTTGAACATCAGGTTGAACTTGCGGATGTCGGTGAAATCGCTCTTGCCGCAGACGGGGCAGGGTATGCCGTGCTCGCGGATGAAGGCCACCATCTCCTCATTGGTCATGGCCTCGGCGGAAACGCCCTCCATCGGGTTCTCGGCGAGCCAGTCCTCGATGAGCTTGTCCGCGCGGTGACGGCTCTTGCAGGCCTTGCAGTCGATGAGCGGGTCGTTGAAGGTCGTGACGTGGCCGGAAGCCACCCAGACCTCGGGGTTCATAAGTATGGCGGAGTCGAGGCCGACGTTGTACGGGCTCTCCTGTACAAATTTCTTCCACCACATCTTCTTCACGTTGTTCTTGAGCTCCACGCCGAGAGGGCCGTAGTCCCAGCTGTTGGCAAGACCGCCGTAGATCTCGCTCCCCGCGTAGATGAAGCCCCTGTTTTTGCACAGGGCGACCAGCTTTTCCATCGTCTTTTCGCTGTTTTTCATGGCTTTCTCCTTTTTCCCGCAGATGGCTTCTGCGGAGGTATAGTATGGCTTTGCATATCGCGGCATGTTGTGCTATAATGCGCGATAAGCACCCTTGGGCGCGCAATGTGCCGCATTGCGGCGCATCCCGTCCAACAATTGATAATGTTAACACAAAAGACACATTATATCAATAAAAGTTAAACATTAAATTTGCACGGAGGAGTACAATGGATACAGAACATTTGCGGCGCTACGCTCGTCTAATAGCCGTAATTGGCGGCGGAATAGTTCCCGGCCAGAGCGTGGTGCTGCGCGCCGGCCTGGACCAGCCCGAATTTGCGCTCATGCTCGCGGAGGAGTGCTACCGCGCGGGCGCCTCGGAGGTCGAGGTCGAATGGGAATACCAGCCGCTTGCGAAGCTGGACAATAAGTACCAGAGCGTGGAGACACTGGGCACCGTCAAGCCCTGGCAGGAGCTCCGGCTCAAATACCGCTCCGAGACGCTGCCCGTCATGCTGTATCTCGAGAGCTCGGACCCCGACGGCCTGAACGGCATAGACCAGGCCAAACGCGCCGAGGCCCAGCGGGCCCGCTACGCCGTCACGAAGCCCATCAGCGACGCGATGGAGAACCGCTACCAGTGGTGCATCGCCGCCGTACCCGGCGTCGAGTGGGCGCGGAAGGTCTTTCCCGGCCTTGACGGCGCCGAGGCCGTTGAAAAGCTCTGGGACGCCATACTCACCTGCTCGCGCGCAAAAGACGGGGACCCGGCCGAAAACTGGCGCCGTCACAACGAGTTCCTGCGCGACCGCCGCGGCAAGCTCAACGCCATGGGCCTCGTCAGGCTCGAGTACCGCTCCGCCAACGGCACTGAGCTGAGCGTGGGCCTCATCCCCGAGGCCATGTTCCTCGGCGGCGCGGACAAAAATCCCGTCAACGGCGCGTACTTCAACGCCAACATCCCCTCCGAAGAGGTCTTTATCACCCCGCGCGCCGGGGACGCGGAGGGCATAGTGTACGCCACGCGCCCCTTCGCCTACCGCGGCCAGCTCATAGAGAACTTCTGGCTGCGCTTTGAGAACGGGCGCGCCGTGGACTGCGGCGCAGAGAAAAACGGGGACGCCCTGCGCTCCCTGATAGCAATGGACGAGGGCTCGTGCATGCTCGGCGAGTGCGCCCTCGTGCCCTACGACAGCCCCATAAGGAACAGCGGTATCATGTTCTACAACACCCTCTTCGACGAGAACGCGGCCTGCCATCTGGCGCTCGGCCGCGGCTACTCCAGCAACATCCGCTCCTACGAGAACTACACCCTGGATGAACTCCGTGCCATGGGAGTCAACGATTCCATGGTTCACGAGGACTTTATGATTGGCAGCGCCGACCTGGCTGTAACCGGTATCACAGCCTCCGGCGAGCGCGTCGAAATATTCAAAGACGGCGGCTGGGCGTTCTGACCTAAGCGCCGATGCACCCAGGAGGGCACAAATGGAAACCAGGAAGAAGACATCTACCCCCCGCATGGACCGCAAGGGCCTGATACTCACCGTCGTGGGCGCCTTGCTGGTCATTGCAATCATCGTCATCGCCGTGGTGCTGATGCAGCGCAGCGGCGGCGACGTGTACGGAGACAACTACTCTGCGGCCATGGAGCACTACATCGCCGGCGAGTACAACGAAGCCATTGACGCGGCAAAGCTGGCCTACGCGGAGGACCCCACGGAAGAGGCCGCGCTGATTATCGCACGCAGCTACGCCGGCCTGGGCGACTATGAGAACGCCATAGCCACCCTTGAACAGTGGGTGGGCGCCAACGGCAGCGGCTCTGAAGCCGGTGCGCTGCTGGAGCAATACCGCAGCGAGGCCGGGAACAATGAGGAGGACGAAAACAAGCTCACGCTCGCGGGCGAAGAGTACACGATAGTCTCCAACGCCCTGACCGTCACGGGCAAATCCCTGAGCTCGGCCGATTTGCAGACCATCGCGGAGCACACGGAGCTCACTTCGCTCACCCTGAACAGCTGCTCACTCAGCGACGTCTCGGCGCTCTCCGCGCTCAAGAGCCTCACCACCCTGAGCCTCGAGGACAACAACATCACCGAGCTCTCTCCCCTGTCCGGACTCACGGAGCTGACGGCCCTCTATCTGGGCGGGAACGCGGACATGGGCTCGCTTGAGCCGCTCTACTCGCTCACGAAGCTCACCACGCTGGACATCAGCGGCCGCGAAATAACCGACGAGGAGTTCGACGCCCTGCAGGAGGCCCTGGCGGGCTGCAACATAATCTCGGACGACCCGACGGCCACCGTCACGGAGATAAGCCTCGGCGGGCAGACCTTCACCAGCGACGTCACCGAGCTCGACCTCTCGAACAGCGGGCTTACGGACATCTCCGCTCTCGCCGAGTGCACAAAGCTTGAGAGGCTCAACCTCTCCGGCAACGGCATAACCAGCATATCCGCGCTCGCATCCATGCCCGGGCTCAAGTCGCTGGATATCTCGAACAACAGCGTCACCAGCCTCTCCCCGCTCATCTCGCTCACTTCGCTTGAGAGCCTCAACGCCTCGGGTAACCAGATAGCCACCCTGTCGGCCCTGGCGGGGCACACGGCCCTGACCACGCTGAATCTGGACAACAACCCGCTCTCGGGCATCGAGGCGCTCAGCGGCCTGACGGGCCTCACGACGCTCAGCCTGCGCAGCGCCGGAATAGACGACGCCGACATGGCCGTCCTGCAAACCCTGACCGGGCTGACCTCCCTCGATTTGGACGGCAACGACGGCATAAGAGCCGAGGCGGCGGACGCGCTCAGGGCCGCGCTGCCCAACTGCAGCATAACCATCCCCGACGGCGTATACAGCGTCAGCCTGGGCAACGGCAGCTATGAGACAGACGCGGCATACGTCGACGCCTCCGGTCAGGAGGTCGCCAGCCTGCAGGGAGTGCAGCACTTCACGAACCTCCAGGTCCTTGTGCTGAACCGCAACCCCGGCATCGACATCTCCGGCGCCTCCGAGCTGCTTACGAGCGTGCAGTCCCTGTCGCTCGCCGACTGCGGCCTCACCGACGTGTCCGCGCTCTCCGGGCTCACACAGCTGCTGACGCTCGATCTGATGCTCAACGACATCGCCGACATCTCGCCCCTGCGCTATCTCACCAGCCTCACAGAGCTGCACCTGAGCATGAACGAGCGCCTCGAGGACATCTCCCCGCTCTCAACGCTGACCTCGCTCACCACGCTTTCCCTGAACGGCACCTCGGTCACCGACCTGAGCCCGATTTCCGGCCTCACCTCGCTGGAGGTGCTGGACATCGAGGGCTGCGAAATTGAGGACGTCGCGGCGCTCTACAATCTCAAGACCCTGCGCACGCTCTACGCCGCCGGCTGCGGCCTTACCCAGCAGCAGATAGATGAGCTCGGCAGGCAGCTGCCCAACTGCACAATCTACACCTGATTGCCCGACGGGCAGGTGCGCCGTGTTTTTGAAAAAATTCATAAATAATACTTCAATTTTTCCCGCCCGTGTGGTACAATGTATATAAACCAACCGGAAGGAGCTGAAAAGCCATGAAGTTTACGTTCACCGAGAAAAAAATGGACGTTTCCGACGACCTGCGCGCATACGCGGAGAAGAAGATCGGCAAAATCGATAAGTTCTTCAAAACGGACAGCGACGCCTTCGTGACCTTCTCCACTGAGCGCGGCCGTTTCCGCGCCGAGGTCACGATAAAGAACAACGGGATGTTCTACCGCGTGAGCGAGCTTACCGGCGACATGTACGCCTCCATCGACTCGGCCGTTGCCAGCATCGAGAGGCAGATACGCAAGAACAAGACCCGTCTCGAGAAGAGGCTTCGCGCAGGTGCGATAGAGCGTGAGATCAAACCCTACCAGGTCGCCGGCGACGATACCGGCGAGGAAGAGTTCAAAGTCGTCCGCAACAAGAAGTTCTACATCGCCCCCATGAGCGTCGATGAGGCCATTTTGCAGATGAACCTGCTCGAGCACGAGTTCTTCGTGTTCCGCAACGCCGATGAGCGCGACGAGTTCTCCGTCGTTTACCGCCGCAAAAACGGCGGCTACGGCCTGATAACGGACAGCAAGGACTAAGCCAAACCAAAAAAGCTCCCCTCCGGGGAGCTTTTTTGTTAGTCCGGCGGGCTGCCGCGCAGGAGAATATGGACTTTGCTTTTTTGCCCTGTCCGTGGTATGATAACCGGGCAAACTCTTTAAGGGGGATTATTATGCGCAAGGGCGCGGCCGTCGCCGCCACACTCGCCGCCGCGGCTGCCGCCGCGCTCGGCTTTACATACAAGCTGGCCTTTTACTCCAGGCCCGGCCATGACGAGCCGTACAAGCTGCCGCAGGGCAAGCAGTACCAGGCCGGGCGCGAGCGCATGCTCTCCCTGATACGCGCCCTTGACGCCGAGCGGTACGAGCCGGTGTACATCACCGCGCGCGACGGCACGAGGCTCTTCGCCCGCTACTACCATGTGCGCGACGGCGCCCCGCTGCAGATTGAGTTCCACGGCTACCGGGGCAGCGCGCTGCGCGACTTCTGCGGCGGCGACGCCCTGGCCCGCTCACTGGGAATGAACACGCTGCTCGTGGACGAGAGGGCGCACGGCGGCAGCAGCGGACACGCAATCACCTTCGGTATACGCGAGCGCTATGACGTCCTGGCCTGGTGCGAGTACGCGTCGGAGCGCTTCGGCGGCGCGCCCATCTTCCTGGCGGGCGTGTCCATGGGCGCGGCGACCGTGCTGATGGCCTCTGATTTGCCCCTGCCCCGAAACGTCGCCGGCATCTTCGCCGACTGCCCTTACTCCTCGCCCGAAGCTATAATACGCAAGGTGTGCATTCAGGACGCGCACCTTCCGGCCGCGATAGCCATGCCGCTGGTGCGCCTGGCGGCAAAGTGCGGAGGCTTTAATCTGCGCGAGGCCTCGGCCGTCAGCTCTGTGAGCCGCACCCGGATTCCGGTGCTAATCGTCCACGGCGGCGACGACCGCTTTGTCCCCTGCTCCATGAGCCGCGAGATATACGCCTCGTGCTCATCGCCCGCCAGGCTGGAAATCTTCGAAGGCGCCGGCCACGGGCTCAGCTACATAGTGGACGAGGAGCGCTATTCGCTCTGTGCCGCTCAATTCGTGCACGACTGCCTGGAGCGTCTGGGCGTTCACAGCGCCGTCTGAGTTGAAACTTCAATCACGCGGGATGTCCGCCGCCTCGCCGAGGCTCACACATAAAGAAAACGGAGGTATGCGCTTATGCGTTGGATAGAGGCCGCTTTCCGCGCCCCCGCGGGAAAGCTTGACGAGCTGTGCGACGCGCTCACGGAGCTGGGTGCGGACGGACTTGTCATAGAGGATGAAGCGGATTTCAAACGCTTCCTCGAGGAGAACCGCCAGTACTGGGACTACGTCGACGACGAGCTAGAAAACCGTTACAAGGGCGTCTCGCGCGTCAAGGCCTACGTCGCGGACGACGCCGGAGGGCGCGCCACGCTGGCCCGCTGGACCGAAGCGCTGGGCATAGAGCCTGAGACGCGCTCCATAGCCGACGAGGACTGGGCTGAGAATTGGAAGCAGTACTACAAGCCCATCCCCATCGGTGAAAACCTGCTCGTCCTGCCCAAGTGGGAGCCGGAGCCAGAGGGCAACGCGCGCCGCGTTCTGAAGCTCGACCCAGGCCTCGCCTTCGGCACGGGCGGCCACGCCACGACGCGCATGTGCCTCGAGTTCCTCGAAGGCCTTGCCGCCCCCGGCAAGCGCGTACTGGATTTGGGCTGCGGCAGCGGCATACTCGGCATCGGCGCGCTCGTGCTGGGCTGCGATAGCTGCACGGGCTGCGACATAGACCACAAGAGTCCGGAGGCCGCCGCCGACAACGCCGCTCTCAACGGCATAGCACCGGAGAGCTATAACATGTACACCGGCGACGTGCTCTCCGACAAGCGCCTGCGCGCCAAGCTCGGCGGCGGTTACGACATCGTCCTGGCCAACATCGTCTCCGACGTCATAATCCCGCTGGCGCCTTACGCCAGGGACTGCACTGCGCCGGGCGGCGTGTTCATCACCAGCGGCATAATCGACGGCCGCCAGGATGAGGTCGCCTCGGCCATTGAGTCCGCGGGCTTCCGCATTGAGCGCCATCTCTCCGAGGAGGGCTGGCACGCCTTCCTCTGCGTCTGAATAAAAAACCGGGGCCGGTCAGATGACCGGCCCCGGCTGCCGTATAAACAGCTTAGCTCTTCTTTTTCTTCTTGAAGAGGCCGCCGCTCTCTCCGGCCTCCTCGCCCATGGCCCTTGCGTATTCTCTCAAGGCCTCTTTCTGGCGGGAGTTCAGGCCCTTGGGCACCGCCACGTTCACGGTCACATACTGGTCGCCGCGTCCCGAGCCGCGCAGGTATGGTATGCCCTTGCCGCGCAGACGGAAAACTGTACCCGGCTGCGTCCCCTCGGGTATTGTCAGCTTGACCGGCCCGTCTATGGTGTCGACCTGCAAGTCTGCGCCGAGCGCCGCCTGGGCGAAGCTGACGGTGGCCTCGCTGAGCACGCTCGTGCCGTCGCGCTCGAACTTGTCGCTCTCGCGCACGGCCACGGTGACCAGCAGGTCTCCGGCCGGGCCGCCGTTCGTACCCGCGCTGCCCTGTCCCTTGAGGGACACGGTCTGGCCGTCGTCTATGCCGGCCGGTATGTTCACGGTTATCTTCTTGTTGCGGCGTATTGCGCCCTTGCCGCGGCAAGTCGGGCAGGGCTCGTGAATTATCTTGCCTGTGCCGCCGCACTTCGGGCAGGCGCCCGTGGACTGCACCATGCCGAAAGGCGTGCGCTTCGTCGTGCGGACAGTGCCGCTGCCGTGGCAGTCGGGGCAAGTCTCCGCTGTGGTACCCGCGGCACATCCGCTGCCGTGGCAGTCGGGGCACTCCTCAACGCGGCCCACGCTTATCTCCTTCTTGCAGCCGAAGGCCGCCTCTTCAAAGGTGAGCGTCACGCCCACGCGCACGCTCTCGCCGCGCTGCGGGCCGTTCCGGCGCGCGGAGGACGAGCCGCCTCCGAAGCCGAATATGTCGCCCAGGTCGCCGAATATATCTCCAAAGCCGCCAAAACCGCCGAAGTCCCCGAATCCGCCGAAGCCGCCGCCTGCTCCGCCGCCGAAACCGGCGTTGGGGTCAAAGGCCGCGTGTCCGAACTGGTCGTACTTCTTGCGCTTCTCAGGGTCGCTCAGCACCTGCGCCGCCTCGTTAAGTTCCTTGAACTTCTCCTCGCACTCCTTGTCGCCGGGGTGCAAATCGGGGTGGTACTGCTTGGCAAGCTTCCTGTATGCCTTCTTTATGTCGTCATCCGAGGCGTTTTTGCTGACGCCAAGGACTTCATAGTAATCTCGTTTCTGTTCCGCCATATACTCACGTCACCTCTTTACAGCAAGCGTGCGCCGAAGCCCCAGCCCCGGCGCGACGCATCATGCCATAAAACATAACACAATTTGTTTGCGCAGTCAAAATAGTTTCTCCATGCCCGACTTGCGTACCCCGCGCCGGGCTTCGCCGCCGCACCCTATCGGGCGCTCCGACGGACGGGCGGCACTCCCAGCCATACGTCTCACTCTAGGGTGTCTCTGACGGGTGGACGGTGGCAAGACATTCGCTGAGGTGGAGCAGATGCAAGGCTTTGCGACCGCCGCTGTACTTTGTGTACAGCAAGGGAGCAAAACGAAGCAGATGCCCTCATCAGTAGAATGGATTGGCGCCGTACATCCAGTCAGAGACACCCTAAAAATTATTTATCGTCGTCGACGACTTCGTAGTCGGCGTCGTAGTACTGGCCGTTGTCTCCGCCGTTGCCGCCGTTATCACCGGTGCTGCCGGCGTCGGGTCCGGGCTGCTGGCCGGGCTGCTGGTAGAGCTTCTCGCTTATCTTGTAGAAGGCCTGGGTCAGCTCCTCGGTGGCGGACTTGATGGCCGCAGTGTCGCTGCCCTGAAGGGCGGTCTTGAGGGCGTTCAGCTTGCCCTCGACGTCGCTCTTGTCGGCCGGGTCGAGCTTGTCGCCCATCTCGCGCAGGGTGTTCTCGGTCTGGTAGACCATCTGGTCGCCGGCGTTGCGGGTGTCAATCTCTTCCTTGCGCTTGGCGTCCTCGGCGGCGTACTCCTGGGCCTCGCGGACGGCCTTGTCAATGTCCTCCTTGCTGAGGTTGCTCGACGCAGTGATGGTGATGTGCTGCTCCTTGCCGGTGCCGAGGTCCTTGGCGGACACGTTGACGATGCCGTTGGCGTCGATGTCGAAGGTGACCTCTATCTGAGGCACGCCGCGGCGGGCCGGGGCGATGCCGTCCAGGTGGAAGCGGCCGAGGCTCTTGTTGTAAGCGGCCATCTCGCGCTCGCCCTGCAGGACGTTTATCTCAACAGAGGTCTGATTGTCCGCGGCGGTGGAGAAAATCTGGCTCTTCTTGGTAGGAATGGTGGTGTTGCGGTCGATGAGCTTGGTGAACACACCGCCCAGGGTCTCGATGCCGAGGGACAGCGGGGTGACGTCCAGAAGCAGGATGCCCTCGACGTCGCCGCCGAGCACGCCGCCCTGGATGGCCGCGCCGATGGCGACGCACTCGTCAGGGTTGATGCCCTTGAAGCCCTCGTGTCCGGTGAGCTTCTTGACGGCGTCCTGGACAGCCGGGATACGGGTGGAGCCGCCGACGAGCAGAACCTTGCTGAGGTCGCTGGCCTTGAGGCCGGCGTCGCTCAGGGCCTGGCGCACAGGGCCGGTGGTCTTTTCAACCAGGTGGTTGGTCAGCTCGTTGAACTTGGCGCGGGTGAGGGTGACGTCAAGGTGCTTCGGGCCGTTGGCGTCGGCGGTGATATAAGGAAGGTTGATGTTAGTGCTGGTCACGCCGGAGAGGTCGCACTTGGCCTTCTCGGCGGCCTCGCGCAGACGCTGCATGGCGACGCGGTCGGTGGAAAGGTCGATGCCCTGGTCGCGCTTGAACTCGTCAACGAGGTACTTGGTGATGCACTCGTCGAAGTCATCGCCGCCGAGGCGGTTGTTGCCGGCGGTCGCAAGGACCTCGATGACGCCGTCGCCTATTTCGAGGACGGAGACGTCGAAGGTGCCGCCGCCGAGGTCGTAGACCATTATCTTCTGGTCGGTCTCCTTGTCGAGGCCGTAGGCCAGGGCGGCCGCGGTGGGCTCGTTGATTATACGCTTGACCTCGAGACCGGCAATCTTGCCGGCGTCCTTGGTGGCCTGGCGCTGGCTGTCGGTGAAGTACGCGGGGACGGTTATGACCGCCTCGGTGACCTTCTCGCCCAGGTAGGCTTCGGCGTCTGCCTTGAGCTTCTGCAGCACCATGGCGCTTATCTCCTGCGGGGTGTAGCTCTTGTTGTCGATGGTGACCTTGTAGTTGCTGCCCATCTCACGCTTGATGGAGCTGATGGTGCGGTCGGGGTTGGTGACGGCCTGGCGCTTTGCGACCTGGCCGACCATGCGCTCGCCGGTCTTGGAGAACGCAACCACGCTCGGCGTGGTGCGCGCGCCCTCGGCGTTGGGGATGACAACGGCCTCGCCGCCCTCCATGACGGCCACGCAGCTGTTGGTAGTACCGAGATCTATGCCTATTATCTTGCCCATGATGATTTCCTCCAGTGTAAGTTACAGAATGAATTTATGTGAATTGAGTGAATGCTTGTCAGTTGACGACCTTGACCATGGCGAAGCGGATGACCTTGTCGCCCATCTTGAAGCCCTTCTGGAGCTCCTGGACTATTATATTCTCGCCCTGGCTCTCGTCCGTGTCGTGCATGACGGCGTTGTGGAGCGCCGGGTCGAAGGTCTTTCCCACGGACTCTATCTCCGTGACGCCCAGCCTGGACAGTATGTCCTTGAACTGGGTCATTATCATTTCGACGCCCTTGCGGTAGGCCTCGTCGGCGGTGGACTGTTCGAGCGCGCGCACGAGGTTGTCGTACACGGGCAGGAACTTGGTCACAGTGTCGCTGCGGACGTCGTTGAAAATGCTGTCCCGCTCCCTCTGCGAGCGCTTGCGGTAGTTGTCGTACTCCGCCGCCAGGCGCAGGTAGCGGTCATGCTCCGCCGCCAGCTTCGACGCACAGTCGTCGGGCTGTGGCGCAGCCTCCTCCGTCTTGGCCTCCGCGGCCTTTGCGTCCTCCGCGGCGTCGTTCTGCGCGCCCTGCTCGGGCGGGGTTTCCCTTTCCTCGGCCTCCTGGTTCTTGGCCTCCTGCTCGGGGACGGCGTTGTCCTCCGGCCTATTCTTCTTGTTGCTCATTCGTATCTTCCTTTATAATGAGTTTGTTGTCCAGGCCTTTCGGCGGGGCGGCGCCTCCTCCGAGGCGTTCGGACAGCGCTTTGGCGATGAGCCCAAGCTTTGCGGCCACAGAGGAATAATCCATCCTGGTCGGCCCTACCACGCCTATCAGTCCCTTGGTGTCGTCGCCCATGTCATAGCTGGCCAGCACTACGCTCGAGTCCTTCAGCTCCTCAGCTACGTTCTCCGGGCCTATGAGCACCTTTATCCCCTCGCCGTCGACGTCGTAGACGTCCGGCAGGTTCCTGATGTGCTCGGCGTCAGAGATGTAGCTCATCAGCGCGTGGGCCTTCGCCGGATCCTGATACTCCGGCTGAGCCAGCAGGCGGTTTGTACCGGTTACACACGCCTCTGCGGTTTGCGCCTGCGAGAGTATCTCGATGGCGAACGAGGCGATGACGCCCGTGAGCCCCATTGTGTCGTCCACCGCGCGCTCCGTGGCCCGTATCGTCAGCGGCGTTATCCGCTCCTCCGTGATACCGGTGAAGTTCGCGTTGAACACGCTCGAGAGCTTCGCTATCATCTCCTGGCCCACGCTGACCGGCAGGTGGACGAGCTTGTTCCTGACGGTATCATTGCTCATCATGGCGACAATTATGAATGTGTTCGCGTCGATGTATATGAGGTCGAAGCGCTTTATCGTCGCCGGAGGCGGGGCCGCTATGGCCATCGCCGGGTAGTTGGTCAGGCTGGACGCCAGCGCGCCCACGCTGCTGACCACGTCGTCGAGCTGCCGGAGCTTTTCGTTCAGGCTGCTGTTTATCGCCTCGGTCTCTTCAATCGAGAGCTTCTGCCGCTGCATCAGCTCGTTGACGTAGATGCGGTAGCCCTGCGGCGTCGGCACGCGCCCGGCGCTGGTGTGCGGCTGCTCAAGGTAGCCGAGCGAGGCCAGCTCCGCCAGCTCGTTGCGTATCGTCGCCGAGCTGCAGCCCAGGTCCGCAACCTGCGCTATCGTCTTTGAGCCGACCGGCTCCGCCGTGCGGATGTACTCCTCGACGACGGCGGCAAGTATTTTCTTTTTCCTGTCGGTCAAAGCCATTTTCACCTCTGGAGGCCCGTGCCCTATTCTAGCGGAGCCGCGCGCTGCACGCCGGCTTCCCGCTGGTTGGCACTCTCAACCTCCGAGTGCTAATATATCACTGAGGAGTGTCGATGTCAATAGCGGCAAATGAAGAATTGACAGATTGTTCATAAATGAGTATTCTAAAGTATATATAATAGCTTCGGCGCCCTGACGTAGGCTGACGTCCCCGCCGGAGCGTGAAAGCTATCAGCCGGTCCAGGCCGGCTGTGACCCTTGGGAGGATAAAACATGAAGAAACTAACCGCGCTGCTCGCCGCGTCGGCGCTGATGCTGTCGCTGGCGGCCTGCGGCGATTTCGCGCCGGATCCCACGGACGCCCCGACGGCGGCGCTCGACTACTCATATACTGAAAGCACATTCCCGGACGTGGCCGGCAGCGCGGCCTACACGCCGCTGATGGAGGCCGTAACGGCGATAATGCTCGGTACCACGCGCGAAAACGCGGCCGGCTATCTGAGCCTGGGCGCCACCGACGCGGCCTGGGACGCGCTCGGCAGCGGCGAGGCGGGCGTTGTCGTCGCCCCGGAGGGCTCTTCCATGCCATCCGGCATAGACACCGCGCCCATATCCCGCGACGCGCTCGTATTCTTCGTCGGCGCGGACAGCCCTGTGAGCGACCTCAGCTCCGACGAGCTCAGAAGCATTTTCACGGGGCGCGAGGACAGCTGGCAGTCCTACGGCGGCGACGGCTCTATACAGATACTCACCCGCCCCGAGGGCAGCGGCTCAATCGCCGCGCTTGAGCGGCTCATCGGCTGTGACAGTGAGCTTGTCACCGGTGAAAGCCTGCCGCTCACGGGCAGCGATGTGATAGGCTTCGGCCTGTGGAGCGAGTGCGAGCTCTCCGGCCTGGCGGACGGATACAAGCTCCTCTCCGTCGACGGCGTGGATCCCTCGGCGGACAGCATACGCTCCGGCGAGTACGCGCTCAGCCTGGACGTGCTCGCGGGCGTGAGCTCAGGCGCGGCCGAGGACAGCGCCGAGCGCACACTTTGGCTCTGGCTGCAGGGCAGCGTCGGACAGGCGTTCATATCCTCGCAGGGCTATTTGGAGGCAGTCAGATGAAAAAACGCATGATACCGCTCGCGCTCTGCCTGGCGCTGCTCCTGACGGGCTGCGGGCTCACCGACCAGTGGAATACGGTCAAGGAGGAGTACATCGACCCCGCCGTGGAGCGCGCCGACGGAGACGTGGCGGAGGAGGACAACGGCATCGTTGCCCCCAACGTGGCCACAGACCGCGAGGAGCTCACCGACTTTGTGCCGTTTGAGTCCGTATATACCCGCGCCGACGGAGAGACCATCAGCACCCTGACCGTTTCGGACTCCTACGGCAGGCTTCTGCCCTTTGCAGGCGGCCTGGTCACCGAGGGCGGAGAAATCGTCCTCGACCCGGTGCTGCAGAGCATCACCGCGGCCAGCTACGAGTCCGGGGGCGCAACCATGTACCTCGGCATCTATATCCTGCAGAACACGGACGGCATGTACGCTGTCTGCGGCGCGGACGGCAGCTGGATAAGCGGCTTCGACTACGTCTCCGTCTACCCGATGGAGATTGGCGTGCTCTGCGTGACCGATGAGGACGCCAATCTCGGCGTCTGCTACGCCGAGGACGGCACCCAGGTCTTTGACACGGCGAACTTCTCCGACCGCAGCATGATGGCGGCGGGCAGCCTTTCCGCACTCGCCCAGTACGGCAACGGCTACATGCTCTGCACCTACGCCGACGGCGAGAAGAG
This sequence comes from uncultured Eubacteriales bacterium, assembly GCA_900544765.1. Taxonomy (GTDB): domain Bacteria; phylum Bacillota; class Clostridia; order Oscillospirales; family Oscillospiraceae; genus Scatomorpha; species Scatomorpha gallistercoris. Next base: position 138,597 of record UQWI01000005.1, read on the forward strand.
CTTCCTGCGCGCCGACGGCACCGCGCTCAACCGCAACGAGGGCCGCACCAGCTATTTTCAGGACGCCCTGCCCTTCTCCGAGGGCTACGCGGCAGTGCGCAGCAACGGCCTCTGGGGCTACGTCAATACCGACGGGGAATACGCCGTGCAGCCTGCATATGAGCAGGCCACCAGCTTCGTAGGCGGCGTCGCGGCCGTATACGGCGGCGGCATGTGGCAGATAATCGACACCACCGGCACCGTGAGGCTCCAGCTGCCCGGCGTGAGCGAGGTCACGCTCGGCTACGGGCACATTGAGGCCGACGGCACCTACTACAGCACAACCACCTTCGAGCAGGCCGTGTTCTACGGCTACACCGGCGTACCCATCGACGGGGGCTTCTGGGTCAAGGGCGAGACCGGCGTGCGCGTGTTCCTCACCGACGGCAGCCAGGTCTACCTCTCCGGCGCGTCCGAAGTGCTCGGACGCAGCGGGGACCTGTGGCTCGTCAGCCTGGCCGACGGCAGCAGCGCGGTGCTCGACGAGTACAGCCGTGTCATCATCTACGGCGAGTGCTCCTTCGTGCACGACCAGGCCAACGGCGACACATATATATACAGCGCGCAGTCCCAGACGCTCTACGACGCCGACGGCAGCTTTGTGGCCGACGGCTGCACGGGCACAGTAGTGGACAGCTTCGCCTGGTGCGAGGACGCGGACAGCTGCGGCTGGAAGAACAACTCCAACGAGTGGGTGTTCCGCGTGCCGACGGGCGGCGCGGACTGAGGCCGCCGCACTGTTAGACTTACTTTAGTTCGGCATGCTTAAAAAACCAGCCGCGTCCGAAAGCGCCCCGCTGCGGCGGGGCCTGCTTCCGGATACGGCGGCGGAAATTATTTGAAAGTCCGGCAGGGGCCGTCCAGCGCGGCCTCCGCCGGCTTTTATTCACAGTTTTTTAACTCACATGCGGCCCGAAAAAGCTATAATTTAGGCAGATTATCATCGAGGCGCATTCTGCGCCGCGCCTGTGGAGGAATATATATGAATAAAAAAGCTCTCGTCGTTGAGGACGACAAGAACATCGCCGAATTGCTGAGGCTTTATCTGGAAAAGGACGGTTTTGAGGTCTCCATCGCCTCCGACGGCGGGGCCGGTCTGCGCATGGCCGGAGAGGTTGAGCCGGACGTCATACTGCTCGACATCATGCTCCCCGTGATGGACGGCTGGCAGGTCTGCAAGGAGATACGCCGCACATCCCAGGTGCCCATAATCATGCTCACCGCCAAGGGCGAGACCTACGACAAGGTCTCCGGCCTAGAGATGGGCGCCGACGACTACATCACCAAGCCCTTCGAGGTCAAGGAGCTCATCGCGCGCATCCACGCCGTCATGCGCCGCGCCGACGGCAACGCCGCGCCTCCCGAGAAGAAGCTGGTGTACGACAAGCTGGTCATCAACCTCGACAGCTACGAGCTGATAGTCGACGGCAAAAAGATAGACACCCCGCCCAAGGAGATGGAGCTGCTCTATCATCTCGCCGCCTCGCCGAACCGCGTGTTCACGCGCAACCAGCTGCTCGACGAGGTCTGGGGCTTCGACTACTTCGGCGACTCCCGCACGGTAGACGTGCACATAAAGCGCCTGCGCGAGAAGCTCGAGGGCGTCTCCGACCAGTGGTCGCTGAAAACCGTCTGGGGCGTCGGCTACAAGTTTGAGCTCAACGAGCCCATGGACAAATGAAAAGCATATACTTCAGGAACTTCCTGTCCACGGCCCTGATGGTGCTGATGAGCTTCCTTATCATCGGCGTCGCGCTTATATTCCTGGGACAGAACTTCATAATAAGCTCGCACCGCGACGACATGAAGTCCAACGCGGAAATCGTCTCGGGATACATCAAGACCGTGGACGCCGACGACTATCCGAACTGGGAGACGAGGATAAGCCTCAGCGTCGCGTCCGGCATGTCTGGCAACGACATCTTTCTCACCAACTCCGACGGCCTCATCGTCTCCTGCTCCGACGACCCCGGCAAGTGCAGCCATATCGGCCGCCGCATAGACGCGGCCTACATGTACGAGCTGCAAAGCAGGGGCGAGCTGAACACCGTTTCCGACCTTGGGGGCATTTTCCCCTCGCAGCGCTATATATACGCCATGCCCGTGGCCGGCGGCGAGGGCGACATCTTTGTAAGCTCTTCCCGCTCCACCATCATCGGCGCGTGGGACTCCTTCATCTGGGTGTTCTTTGCCGTGACGCTGGCGGTGCTCTCCCTGGCCCTTGTGATGAGCCTCGTCATATCCAAGAAGGTCTCCGAGCCGCTGGACGAGATGACCGCCGCAGCCCGCCGCTTTGCGCACGGCGACTTCTCCGTGCGCGTACGCGAGGACAAGGGCACCGACGAGCTGGCCGCGCTCACGCGCTCCTTCAACAACATGGCCGACTCGCTCGAGCGCAGCGAAGAGCTGCGAAACGAGTTTATAGCCAACGTCTCGCACGAGCTCAAGACGCCCATGACCACCATCGCCGGTTTCGCCGACGGCATCCTCGACGGCACCATCCCCAAAGAGGAGGAGGACAAATACCTCGCCACCATCGCCGACGAGACCCGCCGTCTGAGCCGCCTCGTGCGCCACATGCTCAGCCTCTCGCGCATGAGAAGCGAGGGCTCCGACATGACCAAGCGGCGCGACTTCGACTTGAACGAGCTGATAATCCGCACACTTCTCAACTTCGACACTCGCGCCGAGGACAAGAAGCTCGACATGGATTTGCAGCTGCCAGAGGACCACATGATGGTCACGGCCGACCCGGATTCCATAACCCAGGTCATATACAACCTGCTAGACAACGCCATCAAATTCGCCGACGAGGGCAGCACCATTACCTTGGCGCTCTGGAAGCAGAACGGCAAGGCCTACGTCTCGGTCAAGGACCGCGGGGACACCATCCCGCCCGACGACCTGCCGCTCATCTTCGACCGCTTCCACAAATCTGACCGCTCACGCAGCAAGGACCGCGACGGCGTGGGCCTCGGCCTCTACCTCGTCAAGAGCATACTCGACGCCCACAACGAGGATATAGCCGTCACCAGCGCCGACGGCGTTACCGAATTTGTTTTCACCCTCACCCTCGCGCGCGAGGTGCCAAAGAGCGAAAAGGCAAAGGCCGAAAAGGCGGCGGCCAAGGCAGAGAAGGCAAAGGCGGGCTCCGCCCGTAAGCGCAGCGCCTCCGAAAAGGGCGGTGCGGACAAGGCGCCTCCGGGCGGCGCTGAGAAATAACGCCGGCGCATCGCCCCGGCACATTTACAGAATGTTTGTATTTTATTCATAGGCACAACAAATTTCCCTTGTACTATGAAATTGCTTCAGGGGGTAACCTTCATGAACGAAGACAACAAGAGACGTCTGGCAGAGTGGTACGGCACCCGGCCCGGCGCCGGCCCCGTGGGGCACACAGACGAATCGGAGCGGACGGCTGACCTTTCCTCACAAATACCTCCCCGCCGCCCCTCCGGTTCCTCTCCCACCTACAGAGAGCCCTTCTGGTCCGAGGACGGGCAGGAGGGCGCGCCCCCCCGCAAAAAGCACTTCGGCGCGCGTGTTGCCGGTATCTGCACCCTGGCGGTTGTAATTATCGCCGCGACCGCGCTGCTGTTCTCCAACAGCGGCAGGGCGTTCGACCCCATTGTCAGCCACACCGCCGCACCCGGCGACAAGGACATGCAGGAGTTCTTTGAAAACTACTACGACGACGCGAAGAGCAGCACCTGGAGCAGCACAATGCCGCGGGCCGAAACCGGCACGGGCGTGACGCTCAGCCTCACTCCCCGTCCGGAGGATGTGCAGCTGAGCCTCAGCGAAGTGTATGAGCGCTGCATAGGCTCCGTAGTGGCCATAAATACCGTCGCCGAGGGCAACAGCTACCTGCTGGGCTCCGGCATAATTATGACAGAGGACGGATACATCCTCACCAACAGCCATGTGCTCGACGGCGCCAAAGAAGCCGTCGTGACGCTCTGGGACGACCGGCAGTTCGACGCCAGCCTGGTCGGCGCGGACAGTGCCAGTGATTTGGCCGTCATAAAGATAGACGCCGACGGCCTGCCCGCCGCTGAGTTCTGCGCGGACACCGTGCATGTCGGCGAAGCGGTCGCCGCCATAGGCAACCCGCTGGGTACAGAGCTGCGCGGCACGATGACCGACGGCATAGTCTCCGCCGTCAGCCGCGATATGCACTACACCGGCCACCCCCTCACGCTGATACAGACCAACGCCGCCATCAACGAGGGCAACTCCGGCGGCCCGCTGCTCAACATGCAGGGCCAGGTAGTGGGTATGACCAGCATGAAGCTAGTCTCCTCCTACGCCGGCTCCAGCATCGAGGGCATAGGCTTTGCAATCCCGACCGGGACCATCAAGGAGATAGCCGACGAGCTCATAGAAAACGGGCGTGTACTCGGCCGTCCGGCCCTGGGTATAACCGTCGGCGCCATTCCTTCGGACGCGGCCCAGTACTTCGAGATACCGAACGGGCTGTACGTCAAGAGCGTAGGGCAAGTCAGCGACGCCGCTGCCAAGGGCATAAGGACCGGTGACGTTATAACCTCCGTAAACGGCACGGAAGTGCTTACAACCTCCGACCTCTCCGCCTTGCTTGACAACATGTCTGTCGGAGACATCGTAACGCTGACGGTTTACCGCTCCGGCAGCACCTTCGACGTCGACATCACGCTGCAAGAGTTCTCCGATATCTACTGATACCTCACTCCTTTTCCATACATTTCCCCTCTCTTTTACGCAGCGCCCCCGGAGGCTGAGCCTCCGGGGGCGTTGTATTTCAAAGTTTTTTCGCACCCGGCTCCGTCAGGCACTCGGCGAGCAGCTCCTCAAGCTCCCCGCTGTGGTCCTCGGCCGGATCCTCGTATTTTAGCTCCTTTGCCACGGAGAACTCGAAGCTCTCAGGCCCGTACTCCTTCCACAGCCGCATCAGCTCGCGGTTGCGGTGGCTGCCCAGCTCCAGCTGGAAGCGCGCGCCGTTTATCACGGCTTTCGTGTCCTTTGCCGCCGCGAAGAACGCGTCTCCCGTCGCCGTGCAGCGTATCGCAACCACGCCCATCTGAGGATGCCTGCCCTTGTACGCCTCCATCAGCTCCCTGCGCTTTTCCTTTTCCATTTGCTTCTGCCTCCTCTGAGTATTAATTCTTGCGCTCCTGCGCCTCGGCGGCGCAACCAATAGCGTTAATGTAAGTCATCAAACGCAAATCCGGCGCCGACAACCTGCCTACTTGCTCAAATCATGTTTTTCGCGGGGCTCCGTCTCGTGAAAAACACTTCTCGTCCCGCAAGTGTGAAAACTCCGCCTTAAAATTATCGGCCCGGGGCTTTGCCTCGGGCCGATACCTTATCTTGCGCCGTGGCGGCGCAACCGCCTTGCCGTGCAAGGCGAGGGGGTATCGCGGCATTTATGCCGCGTATCTAGGGGGGAACTGGTTCCCCCTAGAGGTTTTATTTCGCGTATTCCACGGCCTTGGTCTCGCGCAGGACGTGGACCTTTATCTGGCCGGGATAAGTGAGCTCGCTCTCTATCTTCTTGGCGATGTTGCGGGCGAGCAGCACCATTTCGTCCTCGCTGACCTCGTCGGGCTTGACCATGACGCGAATCTCGCGTCCGGCCTGGATGGCGTAGCAGCTCTCGATGCCCGGGAAGCTGCGGGTGACCTCCTCGAGCTTCTCGAGGCGCTTGACGTAGTTCTCGATGTTCTCGCGGCGGGCGCCCGGGCGGGACGCGGAAATGGCGTCGGCGGCCTGGACCAGGCAGGCAATCACGCTGTGCGGCTCCACGTCGTTGTGGTGCGCCTCGATTGCGTGGATGACTTCCGGCGACTCCTTGTACTTGCGGGCGATGTCCACGCCGATGGTGACGTGGCTGCCTTCGACCTCGTGGTCAATGCTCTTGCCAAGGTCGTGGAGCAGGCCGGCGCGCTTGGCCGTCTGGACGTCCACGCCCAGCTCCGCGGCGAGCAGCCCCGCGATGTGCGCGACCTCGATGGAGTGGTTGAGGACGTTCTGGCCGTAGCTGGTACGGTACTTCATACGGCCGAGCAGGCGGATTATCTCCGGGTGCAGGCCATGGATGTTCGTCTCGAACGCGGCGCGCTCGCCCTCGGCCTTGATGGTCGCGTTGACCTCGCGCTGGGCCTTGGCCACCATCTCTTCGATGCGGGCCGGGTGGATGCGTCCGTCCTGGATGAGCCTTTCCAGCGCTATGCGCGCTATCTCGCGCCTGACAGGGTCGAAGCTGGATACGGTTATCGTCTCCGGGGTGTCGTCGATAATCAAATCGCAGCCGGTGAGAGTTTCGATGGAACGAATGTTGCGTCCCTCTCGTCCTATAATACGGCCCTTCATCTCGTCGTTGGGGAGTGGTACGACGGAGACGGTTATCTCACTGGCATGGTCGGCGGCGCAGCGCTGGATGGCGGTGGCGATTATCTCGCGCGCCTTCTCCTCTGCCTCGTCCTTGTACCTGGCCTCGACCTCGCGCACCTTGGCGGCCATTTCGTGAGTCACCTCGGTCTCAACATTGGAGATGAGGTACTGCTTGGCCTCGTCAACCGTGTAGCCGGATATCTTCTCAAGCATTTCAAGCTGGCTCTTCTTGACAAGCTTGATCTCCTCCTGCATGGTTTCGGCCTGGCTCAGCTTCTGGTTGAGGGCTTCGGTCTTTTTCTCCAGGGCGTCGTTCTTGCGGTCGAGGTTCTCTTCTTTCTGCTGCAAGCGGCGCTCCTGCTTGGAGAGCTCGTTGCGGCGCTCCTTGACCTCGCGCTCGTACTCCGTGCGGTTTTTGTGAATCTCCTCGCGCGCCTCAACCAACGCCTCGCGCTTTTTGCTCTCGGCGGCCTTGATGGACTCGTTGATGATACGCTTGGCTTCCTCTTCCGCGCTGGATATCTCGCGCTCGGCGACCTTTTTGCGGTACATTATGCCCAGCAGGAACCCTATGACAAGCACCACGATCACACCGACCACGATGCCCACTATTGTCCAAAACATAGTTTCAATATACGCCTCCCTTTCTTGTAGGATAGAAAAATAATGGGGCGAAAGCGCGCCGTTTCCGCGTCCGGCTCCGCCCCCGTAAAGTTTAATATCAAAGGGGTCTCCCCATGACCCCTGAAATATTATCATGTCATTTTACACCACTGTCTGGCTTTATGTCAAGCTTGTACAGCCGCGCCGTTCGTCTATTTTGCTTGATATGTCAATGCCGCCGGAGTATAATCAAAAACCGGCAAAAGAGGTGTTTGATTGGGTACAGGCATCATAGACAACAGAACATGGCTCGACACCGCCCTGTCCGTGCTCCTCACGGCAATCTGTGCGGCGATGTGCGCGTCCGCGGCGGTATACGCGCTGAACTTCTCCATCGCCGCCGGCGCGGCTGTCTGCGTTTGCGGGGCAGCCGCCGCACTGCTGTGTATTCTTCTGCCGCGCTGTGTAAAGAATCTGGATGCGAAGCATCTCGCGCTGACAGTGTGCCTGCTCGCTTTCGGCCTGCGCGCCGTGTATGTGCTCACGGTTGAAAGCGTACCGGTGAGCGACTTTGAGCTGCTCTACGGCGCAGCCCGGGGCCTGGCCTCAGGCGACGCCTCGGCGCTGGAGGCCGAGTATTTCCAGCTCTGGGGCTACCAGATACCCTTCGTGCTCTATGAGGCGCTCATCGTCTCGCTCTCCGGCGGCGCCGCGGCGCTCGCGCTGCTCAACGCGCTCTGGGGAGCGATGACGGCGGGGCTGGTCTTTGCGCTCGCCCGGCGCTTCGTCTCCGACGGCGCTGCCTTCGCTGCCGCCTTGCTCTACGCCGTATGCCCCGACGCCGTTATGCTCACGCCCGCGCTGACCAACCAGTGCATTTCCCTGGCCTTCATCCTGCTTGGCGTGTACCTGGCCTGCTCGCCCTCTTGGCGGCGTCAGCTCCCTGCGGGGCTCGCGCTCGCATTCGGAGACCTGATGCGGCCCGAGGGCCTGCTCGCGCTGGCGGGCCTGGCCGTCGCGCTGCTGCTCACGCTGATACGCCGCGACGGCGGCGTCAAAAAGCGCGCCATCGGCTTTGCCGCGCTGTTGGCGGCATATTTCGCGCTCAAACTGGCGGTGTCCGGTGCGATAGCCCTGTCGTGCATTGCTCCCGGAGGCATCGGAAACGCCGTGCCGGAGTGGAAATTCGTCCTCGGCCTCGACACCGCCACGGGCGGGATGTACGACGCCGGTATGGAGTACATCCTGGACATCACCGACGCCTCCGAGAGGCGGGCGGCCGCCCTGGACGCCATACGCGCCTCGCTGGATAACGCAGGAGGACCCGGCGGGCTCCTGCTGTTCTTCATAGAGAAGGCCGCCTCCTTCTGGGGCCGCTTCGAGGACAGCTGGCTCGGCGCGGCAAACGCCTCGGACGCGCTGATGCAGTACGGCGGGCGCGCCGTGTTTATAGCCGCCTGCGGGCTTGCGGCCCTCGGCGGCGCGGAGCGGCGCACAGACTTTGCCTCCAACTGCGTGAAGGCCGTGGTCTGCGCCAACTTTGCGGCTTACCTGCTCATTGAGGTGCAGCCGCGCTACAGGTATTTTGTCCTGCCCTTCGTCTGCGTGCTCGCGGCGTTGGGAATAGAGCGAGCCGCGCGCCCGGGCGCTTCGCTCCTGTCTGGACATCGGCGCGGCAAAAGTGTATAATGTTAAAATGATTCATATTTGACCAATGAGGTAAAGCGTATGTCCTACCTTACTTATATATTCCCCGTTCTCGCGGTTTTCTTCGTGCTGATGGCCGCGAGGCAATGGCTGCCCGCGCTCTCGTCCCCGCGTCTGCCGCAGGATCCGGACACCGGGCGGAAAGTAAAGCCGCGCTTCAGCTTCGACGCGCCTGCGGGCAGGCTGGAACGCCTCGACGCCGTGCTGTGCCTCGTCATAACCGTCTGCTACGCCGTCGTGGCCTTCACCGGCCTCGGCGACATGAGCGCACCGCAGAGCTGGTGCCGCTTCACCGCGAGAGGGCAGTACGCGCTCATCGACCTCGGCGAAGAGTACGACATCGGCATCGTGCGCTATTACACCGGGCTGCACACCGGCAGGTACGAGCTGCAGTTCTCCGACGACGGAGACACCTGGCGCGACGCCGGGGAGCTCAGCCAGGAGTACAACGAGCTCTTCAAATGGCTCGACTACTTCCCCGCCTATGAGGGCGTCGAGGACACCACGGCGCGCTACATCCGCCTCGTCTCCTCGGACGAGCTCGATTTGGGCGAGCTAGCCGTCTACGACGCTGACGGGAACCTGCTCGACGCCTCCGGCTTCGAGTACGAGGCGGGCTGCGCCCCGCTCTTCGACGAGCAGGACACCGTACCCGTGCGCCCGTCGTATATGAACTCGAGCTACTTCGACGAGATATACCACGCGCGCACCGCGCTCGAGCACATCGAGAACGTCTACCCCTACGAGATAACCCACCCGCCCCTGGGCAAGGAGATAATAGGCATAGGCATCCGCCTCTTCGGCATGACGCCCTTCGGCTGGCGCTTCATGGGCACGCTCTTCGGCGTGCTGATGCTGCCCATACTGTATGTGTTCCTCAAGCGCCTGACGCGCTCGAGCGCAATCACCGCCTGCGCCACAATCATCTTCGCCTTCGACTTCATGCACTTCGTGCAGACGCGAATCGCCACGATAGACACCTACGCCGTGTTCTTCATCCTGCTCATGTATCTGTTCATGTGGCGCTTCGTGAGCTCCGGCAAGTGGCGCTATCTCGCCCTCTCCGGCATATTCTTCGGCATAGGCGCGGCCAGCAAGTGGACGTGCATCTACGCGGGCGCGGGCCTCGCCGTAATCTGGCTCGTCTACTGGATTACGCAGGGGCGCAAGCCGCGTTTCGCCTCGCACTTCTTCGCCAACTGCGCTTTCTGCCTGGTTTTCTTCGTCGCCATACCGCTGGCCATATACTACGCGAGCTACTATCACTACGGCACGGCGAGCGGGCTCGAAGGCGGCGTGGGCATGTACTTCACGCGCGACTACTTCGACATCGTCTGGGACAACCAGGTCTACATGTGGGAATACCACTCCGACCTCGTGAGCACTCACCCCTACTCCTCCCGCTGGTACCAGTGGCTGGTGGACGCCAGGCCCATACTCTACTACCTCGAGTACTTCCCCGACGGCACGACCAAGAGCGCTTTCGGCGCCTTCCTGAACCCCATCTTCTGCTGGGCGGGCCTGCTGGCCGTCATCGCCAACGCCGTCTTTGCCTTCAGGGACCGTGACGGCCGGGCGGCCTTCATCGTGATAGGCTACCTGGCTCAGCTGCTGCCCTGGGTGCTGGTCACGCGCCTGACCTTTGCCTATCACTATTTCCCGAGCGAGGTGTTCATGCTGCTGGCCCTGGCCAACGTATGGCTGCGCATGAAGGAGCAGGGGCTATTCCGCTGGGAGCGGAATATGTACGCCGTCACGGGCGTGAGCGCCGCGCTCTTCGTGGCCTACTACCCCGTCCTGACGGGCCTGCGCTGCGCGCTCTGGTACACGCGCGGCTTCCTCAGGTGGTTCCCGTCGTGGCCATTTTAATTCAAAACGAATGGCACGCCATTCGTTTTGGATTAAAAGCACCTCTCTGCGCGCGTCCGGACAAGTCCGTACACACTTGAGAGGCGAGCGGTGTTTTTTCCGAGGCAAAGCCCCGGAAAAAACAAATTAAAAGCGCGCGTTCAGCGCGCGACCCGAGGCAAAGCCCCGGAAAAAACAAATTAAAAGCGCGCGTTCAGCGCGCGGCGCCAGGTTAGTCCCCGGAAACGGGTTTATTGCGCAAATTTATTTTATATCAGCTCTATTGAAGCAAGGTGACAACAGGATATGTTTCTAGCGGATTATCATGTACACAGCAGCTGTTCCTTCGACGCGAAGGACCGCATGGCCGACATGGCCAAGAGCGAGCTGGCAAAGGGCATAACCGAGGTCTGCTTCACCGACCATGTGGACTTCGGCGACCAGCAGACCATGCAGATAGGCCCCGAGCGCTTCCAGCTGCCCAAAAGCCAGGTGAAGCAGTTCATCGAGGCCATGGAGAAGGCCCCGGAGGGCATAGACATAAAGCTCGGGCTCGAGCTCGGCGAGGGCAACCACGACCCGGCCAGGGCCAAGCGCGTCTACACCATGCCGGAGTACGACTTCATCCTCGGCTCGCTGCACAACCTGAAGGGTGAAAAGGACTTCTACTACCTGAAATACGAGAGCTACGAGCAGTGCTGGGAGCTATACGACCGCTACCTGGACGAGCTCATAGACCTGGCGCACATCAACTGCTTCGACTGCATGGCGCACATCGGCTACTGCCTCAGGTACATGCACAGGCAGGGCTTCGACGCGGCCGTAACCGTCGACCGCTTCGGCCGCAAGATAGACTCGCTGCTGCACACGCTCATCGAAAACGGCAAGGGCATAGAGCTAAACGTGGCCGACCTCGTGCCAGGCGGGCACGACGACCCGCTGCTTCAGCCCGTGCCCGGCGTGGACATCCTTCGCCGCTACCGCGAGCTCGGCGGCGACATTATCACAGTCGGCTCCGACGCGCACACCGTGAAGGCCGCAGGCACAGGCATCCGCGAGGGCTACGAGCTGCTCGCCGACATAGGCTTCAAGTACGTCGCCGTATACAAGCGGCACAAGCCAGAATTCAAGCGCATAGAACTATAAGGAGGCACAAAAATGTACGCAATCGGTTCCGACCACGGTGGATACGAACTCAAGCAGGCCGTCATGTCGCACCTCAAGGAGCGCGGCGTCGAGTTCCGCGACTACGGCACCTTCTCCACGGACAGCTGCGACTATCCCGACTACGGCGAGGCCGTGGCGCGCGCCGTCGCCTCCGGCGAATGTGAACGCGGCATAGTCGTCTGCGGCACCGGCATCGGTATCTCCATCGCCGCCAACAAGGTTCACGGCATACGCTGCGCGCTCTGCGGCGACTGCTACAGCGCCGAGAAGTCCCGCGAGCACAACGACGCCAACATGCTCGCCCTCGGCGGGCGCGTCCTGGGCGAGGGCCTCGCGCTCAAGATAGTGGACGCCTTCCTCGACACCGAGTTTGCCGGCGGACGTCACGTCCGCCGTCTGGCCAAAATAGCGGCCATCGAAGAGCGGGGCTAATCGCGCATGGCAGCCAAGAACAACCGCGAGGTATACAGGGGCAGGCGCCGCCGCCTGAACGTCCTGGGGATAGTGTTCGGCGCCCTGGCCGTGCTGCTCCTGCTGCTAATCGTACTTTTCTACGGCCTGCAGCGGTATATAGTCTTTGAGCACGACGGCATAGCGGTCGTGCTGCCCGGCGCGCAGAACGACTCCGCTTCCGGCGACGCCTCCCAAAACGAGGCCTACGGGCTCACGCAGGTGAACGCCGCCCTCACGGTGGAAGAGCCCGACTACTCCGCCGTCGCGGCCACGGCCGGCGAGGGTCTGGACGACATGGTGGCCATCTACGTCCCATCTGCGGACGTTTCGCTCGACGGCGTAGGCAAGTACCTGAACGTAATGGGACAATACTCCGGAGCCAACGCCCTGGTCCTGGATGTAAAGCCCGTGAGCGGCCAGCTGGCCTGGGCCTCAAGCTCCAGCGTTGCGGCCAGCTATTCCACCAACGGCACGACCAATCTGTCCCAGCTTGTGGCGAGTATAAAGCAGCAGCACCCGGATATTCGCCTGGTAGCGCAGCTGAGCTGCTGCATAGACGGGCTTCTGGCCCAGCGCTGCCCTGCTGCGGCGCTCTGTTTGGCCAGCGGCGCTGCGTTCATAGACAGCGAGGGAGCCTGGGTAGACCCGTACAGCGACACCGTCAGCACCTACCTCACAGAGCTGTGCACGGAGCTCATAGACATGGGCTTTGACGAGATTCTGCTCCACGGGCTGACAATGCCCATAACCGACCAGGCCCTGCTCTACAACGTGCAGCTGAGCAGCACTCCCACGCCCGAGACAGCCATCTGCGGCCTGGCTATGGAGCTGACCAACGCGCTGGACTCCTACGACGTGCCCGTCTCCGTCATTCTCGACACAATGAGCCTGCGCGACGGCCTCTCGTCCACCTCCGGTCAGAACCTGGAGCTGTTCGGCAAGATATTCGACCGGCTGTGCAGCGCTACGAACAGCGCCTGGCAGTCCAACATAGATCTGGGCAGCGTGGACCAGTATCTCACGCTCGGCAGCACGGCCCAGCGCTATGTTCCGATTATGGAATACATCCCCGAGGGCTTCTCGTCCTGTATAATCCACGTCCCGGACAGCGTGTTCCCGCAGGAGGACACCGGTACAGAGCAGTAATATGCCAAGTTTCACGCGCGGCGATTTTCTTCGCCGCGCGTGTTTTTTTGCCTCTCCGCTGCAAGCGGCGCGGGAACAATCGAACCTGCTCAGGCAACAAAAATGCAGACGCCTTCGCGTCTGCATTTTTGCTTTATCACTCTGTTCGCAGGGCTTCGACGGGGTCGCGCTTTGCCGCAAACCTCGACGGTATAAGTCCGGCGATAAAGGTCAGGAGCATACTGATTACCACAAGTATGACCGCCCCTGCCGCAGGCAGTATGGCCTTCAGGCTCTCTATGCCGGTCAGGTGCTGGACCATGGCGTTTATCGGTATGTTCAGCAGCAATGTCAGGCCTATACCGATTAAACCGGCCGTCAGTCCCTCTATCAGCGTCTCCGCGTTGAACACGTTGGATATGTCGCGCTTGCTCGCGCCTATTGCACGCAGGATGCCAATCTCCTTCGTGCGCTCGAGGACGGATATGTAGGTGATGATGCCTATCATGATGCTGGACACGACAAGGGATATGGCCACGAAGGCTATGAGCACATAGCTGATGGCGTTGATGATGGTTGAAATACTGCTCATCAGTATTGCCACATAGTCGGTGTAGCTTATCTGCTGCTCCTCGCCCACGGAGGCGTTGTATTCGTCGATTATGCGGGCGATTTCGTCCTTGTCGGCGAAAGTCGTGGCATACAGGTTGATGCCGTCCGGGCTCTCCTCGTCCACGAAGCCGAAGAGCTTCATGTTGTTGTCGTAGGTGCTGTCGGAGTAGCGCGCGGGCATCAGCTCGTTGTAGATGTGCTCATACTGCCAGTCGCTGAGCTCCGTCATGCCGAGGGCCATGGCAAGCTGCTGCTGGCTGAGCGAGGACATCTGTTCGCTCACGGCCTCCGCGTACTGCTCGGATATGCTCGTGCGCGCCATTTCGGCGACGTACTCCATAAGGGTGTCGTCGTCCATCTGCTCGATGTAGTCGCGCACGGCGTCCTCGTCCACGCCCATTTCCTCGGCGTAGCCGCTTATCATCATGCTCTCGATATCCTCGCGGCTGAGGCTTCCCAAAGCCTGCTGCACGGCCGTGTCCAGGTAGTCGTCGCTGGGCGTGCTCATGAGGTCCGTGTAGAGCAGGGCCTTGTCCTCGTCGTTCAGGCTGGCGATGTAGTCGTCAACCTCGGCCTTAATCTCCTCGACGCTGGGCTCCTGCTCGTCGCCGGTGGCGAAGGGCAGGCCGGTTATGACGTCCACGTCGGGGTTGGCGTACTGGTCGACCACGACGTCGCTGCCCTGCGAGTCGGCGATGACGTAGTCCTTCAGCGCGCTGGTGTAGCCTATCGCGCCGCTCATCATGCCTGCGACAGCGTCGGGATTCCGGCGGACGATACCGCTTATCTTGAGCTCGATTCCGATGTCGTCGTTGTCATAGAGGTACTCAAGCCCCGCCTCGGTGCCTGAGACGTCGGTGTAGGTGCCGGTGGTGTCGTCAAAGACGTATTTGTCGTAGTAGCCGACGAGCTTGAAGGTCAGGCCGCAGAGGTCCTCGTAGCTCCAGCTCTGCACCTCGGCGTCCACGGTCTCGCCGTTCATGTAGGCCTCAAGGGAGGCGTTGAGCTCATCCTGGGTGCGCAAGCCGAGGGTGTACAGCACAAGGTCGCTCACCTCGTTGTTCTGGTCGACGACAAGCACGACTTCGTTGTAGTCCTGCGGCCAGGAGCCGTATATCACGTCGTACTGCTCCGTGAGCGTGGGGCTGATGAGCTCGCCGTTGTCGCCTGGCAGCATCTCCTGCCAGCTCTCAAAGCTGGAGTAGAAGTCGCCCATCGTGTCAAAGTAGCTGGAAAAATCTCCGCCGTACATATTGGCCATGAGCTCATTGAGGAGCTCAACCACGTCGCTCTTGACCACATTGCCGTCGGCGTCCTCGGTGTAGATATCAAAGTTTGGGTCGTAGACGTACTGGATGGCGCTGGTGTACTCGTTTATGTTGCCGCCGTTTTCGTCCAGGAAGTCCTTGAAGCTCTCCAGGTCGTTCGTCTCCGTGTCCATGCTCATGAGGCTGTCCATGAGGTCGTAGAGTATGACGTTTGAATACACGGCGTCGAGCTCATGCTCCTCGCTGTCCGACGCCACGCCCGCCATGGACTCTATCATGCTGGACAAGTCCGCGGCCTGCGCCTCGATAGTCAGCGGGTAGGTGGACAGGGTGTCCTCCTGCACCTGGTTTATGTAGGTCTGAATGCCGTTTGAGAGGGAGAGTATCAGCGCTATGCCTATTATGCCTATGCTGCCGGCGAAGGCGGTAAGCAGCGTGCGGGCCTTCTTGGTCTTGAGGTTGTTGAACGACAGGCTGAGCGCGGTGAGGAAGCTCATGCTGGGCTTCTTCTTGCCCACATCCTCGCGCGGCGGCTCCGCGCCTTCGGGGTCGAAGGGGTCCGTGTCGCCGGTTATCTGTCCGTCGAGCAGCCTGACTATTCGCGTGGAGTAGCGCTCGGCGAGCTCGGCGTTGTGCGTGACCATGACGACAAGCTTGTCTTTGGCTATCTCCTGCAGCAGCTCCATTATCTGCACGCTGGTCTCGCTGTCCAGAGCGCCGGTTGGCTCGTCGGCGAGGAGGATGTCGGGGTCGTTTATCAGCGCGCGGGCTATTGCGACGCGCTGCATCTGACCGCCGGACATCTGGTTCGGCTTCTTGTTGAGCTGGTCGCCCAGGCCGACGCGCTCTAGCACCTTCACTGCCCTTTCCCGGCGCTCCGCCTTGTCGACGCCGGAAATTGTCAGCGCGAGCTCGACGTTTGCAAGCACGCTCTGGTGCGGGATGAGGTTGTAGCTTTGAAAGACGAAACCTATCGTGTGATTGCGGTAAGTGTCCCAGTCCCTGTCCTTGTACTCACGCGTAGAGCGTCCGTTTATCACGAGGTCGCCGTCCGTGTACTGGTCCAGGCCGCCGATGATGTTCAGCAGCGTGGTCTTGCCGCAGCCGCTCTGTCCGAGAACGGATACGAACTCGCTTTCCCGGAAGCTGATGCTCACGCCCCGCAGCGCGTGTACCGTGGTATCACCCACGATATAATCCTTGCGTATGTCCTTTAATGTCAGCAAGAAAACCCTGTCCTTTCAACGCATTCAAGCAAATTGACGAGAGGGTATTATACAGCGAATTTATGAACAAATCAATTCCAAACCCGCCCCCGGCTAAATATAAGCCCGGTCATTTGCCGCAATATGTTACAAATCCGCCGACCTCTTGCCTCCCTGTATCCGTCAAGGCAACGATTCTGAAACAGGCGCTTTATTTTTCGCCTCTCCGGGTTTAAAATTATCGTCTCGGAAAAAAGAAATGGTGATGCATATGTCGGCAATAAAAAAGCTTATAAAGGACGAAACCGTATTCTGCGCCTCGCTGCTGCTCGCGGCCCTGTCATGCCTGGCCGTGCGCCCGGACATGGGATATCTGTCGTACCCGGATTACAGGACGCTTTCGCTGCTCTTCTGCCTGATGATAGTTGTGGCCGGCTTCCGTTCCCTCGGGGTGTTCACCCTGCTCGGCGAAGCGCTGATACGAAGGGCGGGCAGCGTGAGGACCCTCTCTGCGGCAATGGTACTGCTGTGCTTCTTCCTGAGCATGGTAATAACCAACGACGTGACGCTGCTCACCTTTGTACCCTTTACCATCCTTGTATTCAGGCTCGTAGGCCGGGAGGAGCGGATACTCAAGCTTGTGGTGCTGGAGACCATAGCCGCAAACCTGGGCAGCATGGCTACGCCCATAGGGAACCCGCAGAACCTCTATCTCTATTCCGTCTCCGGCATGAGCGCCGGCGGCTTTGCCGCATCTGCCCTGCCGTATGCGGCGCTCTCTCTGCTTATGCTGCTCGCCGCACTGATGTACGGCCGGGACGAGCCCCTCTGCGCAGCCGTGCCGCTGTCCCGCGCGGACGCCCGGCAGCAGGCGGGCCCGCTCCGCTGCCTGCCCTACGTCCTGCTTCTTGCCCTCTGCCTGCTGGTCGTTTTCCGCATACTGCCCTACGTACCCGTCCTGCTGTGCGTCGCGGCGGTGATATTCGTCGTAAACCGCAGGCTGTACCTCTCGGTGGACTATTTCCTGCTCCTGACCTTCCTGTGCTTTTTCGTATTCATAGGCAACCTGAAGCGCATACCGGCGCTGAGCGGCGCGCTCAGCTCGCTCACGCAGGGCCATGAGCTGCTGGCCGGCATACTGGCCAGCCAGTTCATCAGCAACGTACCCGCCGCCATACTGCTCTCCGGCTTTACAGACGACTTTTCGTCCCTGCTCACCGGCGTTAACCTGGGCGGGCTGGGTACCCTTATCGCCTCGCTCGCCAGCCTCATTTCCTTCAAGTTCTTTGCCCGCGAGTACCCCGGCGGCAAGGGGCGCTTCCTGAAGGAGTTCACGCTCTGGAACCTCGCGTTTCTGCTCTGCCTGTCGGCCGAGGCGGCGCTGCTGTTGTAAAGATCCGCCGGGCCGGACGGAGAACCTCCGCCCGGCCCGGTCTTTCACTTCATGGCTTCCGTGATGTTGTCCGCGAGCTCGCCCGCGGCCTTGAGGGCCCTGCCTATCACGTTGTTGCCCTTTTTCTTCGGCGCCATCAGCATACCCATCGAGGCCCCGATGGCCATGCCCATGCCCACGCCCTTCAGGAAGGACTTGCTGTCCATGCTCTGCATATTCCTGCCTCCTTATAATATTGTCACAACAAGTTTGCGCCATATGCTCCAATTTTATGATTTGCTGTTTAAGGTAATATGTGCTATACTGTTTAATCGTAATGCTGGTTTTTGCTTCGCAAAAACTCAAACGCGGCGCGCTCCTGCAGGGCTTCGGGAAGCGGAAGCGCCGCGCAGAAGCTTCGTGCGCGCACGGCGCTTAAAGCCTGCGGCGTGCGGGGCTTTCTCCAGGAAAGGATGTACGCAATGTCGTTTAAAGTACTTGCGGTCGGCGACATCGTCGGCCCGCCGGGGCTCGAATATATCCAACGCCGCCTTCGCGCGATAAAGCGCGAGCTGGAGGCGGACTTCGTCGTCGTAAACGGCGAAAACGCCAACGTCGTGGGCTGTACGCCGCGCCAGGCGGACGCGCTGCTCGACGCCGGGGCCGACTGTGTCACGCTCGGCAACCACACCTGGACGCGCTGGGAGCTGCAGCCGTATCTCGACGACTCCATCCGCGTAATACGCCCGGCCAACTACGCCCCGCAGTGCCCGGGGCGCGGCTGCGTCAGCCTGGACACGCCGGCGGGCGAGGTGCTGGTAGTAAACCTAATCGGCCGCTTCACCCTCGACCCCAACACCGACAACCCCTTCCTCACAGCCGACGACATATTGGGCCAGACAGGGGCGAAGATAATACTCGTGGACTTCCACGCCGAGGCCACCAGCGAAAAGCTGGCCATGGGCTACTTCCTCGACGGGCGCGTTAGCGCCGTCTGGGGTACGCACACGCATGTGCAGACCTCGGACGCTCGCGTCCTGCCGAACGGCACCGGCTACGTCACGGATCTCGGCATGACCGGGCCCGTTGAGTCCGTCATCGGCATCAAGCCGGAGCAGAGCATAGGCAAGTTCCTGGGCGACGTGCCGCGCCGCTACGAGTGCGCCCACGGCAAGGCCAAGCTCGAGGGCGCCCTGTTCACTATCGACGATGCCACGGGCCGCTGCCTTGAGGCCCGGACGGTGAGGTGCCTATGATACGCATACTCCACGCCGCCGATCTGCATCTCGACTCGCCCTTCGACGCCCTGAGCGAGGAAAAGGCCGCGCTCAGACGGCGCGAGCAGCGCTCCCTGCTGCGCTCGCTGGCGGAAATACGCGCCGAAAAGCGGGCGGACATCGTGCTGCTCTCCGGCGACCTCTTCGACAGCGACTCGTCCTGGGCCGAGACCGAGGAGCTGCTTATCCTGACTCTCTCCGAAATGTCGGTCCCCGTGTTCATCGCGCCCGGCAACCACGACTACTACGCGCTCAGCAGCCGCTGGAGCAAGCTGCGCCTGCCCGGTAACGTCCATGTTTTCACCTCTTCGGACTTTGACGGCGTCGTACTGGACGAGCTGGGCGCGCGCGTCTGGGGCGCGGCCTTCACGGACAGGTACTCCGAGGCGAAGCTCGACACCCTGCGCATACCGCGCCAGGACGGCCTGACGGAGCTTGTCTGCGTCCACGGTGAAGTCGGGAATTCCTCTTCCCGCTATGACCCCATAGACGAGCGGGACATCGCCGCCTCCGGCGCAGACTACATTGCGCTCGGCCATGTCCACTCCTTCTCCGGGCTTAAAAAGGCCGGCAAGACATATTACGCCTGGCCCGGCTGCCCCGAGGGACGCGGCTTTGACGAGTGCGGCGAGAAGGGCGTGCTAATCGTAGACGCCGCCCCAGGCAAGGTCAGGGCCGAATTTGTACCCACCTCTGCGCGCCGTTACGAGCGCGTGAGCGTCGACGCGAGCGAGCTGGACACGTTCCGCCTGCCCGCCGGGGCGCAAAACGACATATACGAGGTCACCGTCACCGGCGAGACCGGCCGCGAGCCGGACCTGGCCGCGCTGCGCCGTGCGCTCGAGGGACAGGCCTTCGCGCTGCGCGTGAAGGACGCCACGCACATCTGCCGCGACGTCTGGGAGCGCGCGGGCGAGGACTCGCTGCGCGGTGTTTTCCTTCGCATGCTGCGAGATAAGTACGATTCCGCCCGCAGCGACGCCGAGCGCGAGCGCATCACGCGCGCCGCGCGCTGGGGGCTCGCCGCCCTTGACGGCAGAGAGGAGGCGGAACCGCTGTGGTAATTCACAAGCTGAAGGCGACCTTCGGCTGCCTCGACGGCAGCGAGCTCGAGCTCAAGCCCGGGCTGAACGTCATCAACGCCCCAAACGAGAGCGGCAAAAGCACCTGGTGCGCCTTCATCCGCGCCATGCTCTACGGCATAGACAGCGCCGAGCGCGCCCGCGCCGGATACCTGCCCGACAAGCTGCACTACGCCCCCTGGACGGGCAAGCCCATGGGCGGCACGATGGAGCTCAGCCACAAGGGCAGGGACATAACCATCACCCGCTCCACAAAGGCGGCCAACGCGCCGATGCGCGTTTTTTCCGCCGCATACACCGGCACCGGAAACGCCGTCGAGGGCATTGACGCCTCAAACGCCGGGGAATACCTCACCGGCGCGAGCCGCTCCGTGTTCTGCTCCAGCGCCTTCATAGGCCAGGGCGCCGCCGCCGTAACGGGCTCCGCCGAGCTCGAGAAGCGCATAGCCAGCGTCGTCTCCTCCGGCGAAGAGGAGGTCTCCGCCGGCGAGGCCGAAGAGCGTCTGCGCTCCTGGATGCGCCGCCGCCGCTACAACAGGCGCGGCGCAATCCCGGAGCTCAGCGACGAGATTGCCCGGAGCGAGGCCGTGCTGCGCCGTGTCGAGGGCACGGTGGCCGAGCGTGAGCGCGTCGCCGCCGAGCTCGCCGGCTGCAGCGCCAACATAGAACGACTCTCCGCCCGCCTCAAGAGCGAGCAGGAGCGCGAGCGCGCAAGCGCAAAGCAGAGCTATGAGCGCTCCGGCGAGCGCGTGGGACAGCTCGAATGGGAGTACTCCAACGCCGTGAAGGAGGCCGCCGCGCGCGCGGCCGAGGCCAAGGGCGGCATATTCGA
This sequence comes from uncultured Eubacteriales bacterium, assembly GCA_900544765.1. Taxonomy (GTDB): domain Bacteria; phylum Bacillota; class Clostridia; order Oscillospirales; family Oscillospiraceae; genus Scatomorpha; species Scatomorpha gallistercoris. The sequence goes on from UQWI01000005.1 coordinate 159,559, forward strand.
CGGCATGAGCGCCGCCGAGGCCGCGCAGTTTGCCGAGAGCGAGTGCGAGCGCGCCGAAAAGCTCAGGCGCGGCGGCGAGGCCAAACCGAGCCCGCTCTGGCCCGGCATCTGCGCCGCGCTTGCGGTGCTCTTCACCGTGCTCGCCATAGCCGTTAGCCCGTTTGAACTCATTGGCACGGCCGTGTTTGCAGCCCTCGCCGCCTGGCAGTACGGCAAATACTCCGGCGCGAAAAAGGCTGCGGCGGCCGCAATGGATAAATACAGGAAGCTCCTTTCAGACTACGGCGTCGCCTCGCCTGGCGAGCTGAAGGCGCTCGCCGCCGACTACGCCCGGCGCCGCGAAGCTGCCGACAGCGCCGCCAGGGCCCTTGACAGGGCCGGGGCCGAGCTCGAAGCGGCCCGCCGCGAGCGCCGCGGTGACGAGAGCCGCCTCACCGGCGCCCAGGAGAGCGAGGCGCTGCGCAGCATGAGCTGGGAGCTCGCCAGCCTGACGGCCCGCCGCGAGAGCCTATCCAAGCGCCTCGCGGAGCTCTCCGGCGCGATAGGCGCGCTCGGCGACCCGGTCGCCGTCGAGAGCGGCATACGCGAGAAGCAGGACCGCCTGGAGGCCCTCGAGCAGCAGTACGACGCAATAGAGCTCGCGGCAAACACGCTCGAGAAGGCCGGGCTGGAGCTGCAGAACCGCTTCTCCCCGGCGCTGGGCCGCCGCGCCGCCGAGCTCTTCCACCGCCTCACCGGCGGAAAGTACGAGGAGCTGACCGTCTCGCGCGACTTCTCCGTCGCCGTGCGCCGGTCCGGCGACAGCGTCCCGCACGGCAGCCTGTACCTGAGCGCGGGCGCGGTCGACCTCATGTACCTCGCCGTGCGCCTCGCCATCGCGGAACTGGCCCTGCCCAACGACGAGCCCTGCCCCATCATACTCGACGACGCCCTGGCCTACCTGGACCCCGTGCGGCGCGAGCGCGTGCTGAGCCTGCTCGAAGAGCTGGGCAAAACCCGCCAGGTGATACTCTTCACCTGTGCGTAAGTTCAAAGCAATGCCCCCTCCTGCGGGAGGGGGCGAAAGAGCCTTGATTTACCGATTTAAATTCAGATTAAAAATAAGGAGAGGACAAACATGAGATTTGAAGTTTCCCCGGACGTATTTGAGCTGCTCCCCGACGCCTGCTTCGGCGTCGTCGCCGTGCGCGGCGTGGACAACTCCAGGGCATACCCGCAGGTCGGCGAGCTGCTGCACAGCGCCATTGCAGAGTGCGAGGCCGCTCTTGCAGGTACTAAGGTCAAGGAGTCGCCGGAGATAGTCCCTTACCGAGAGGCCTTCCGCGCGCTCGGCATAAATCCGAACAAGTATATGTGCTCCATCGAAGCCCTGCTGACCCGCATCGCCAAGGGCAAGGGCTTCCCGGAGATAAGCCCCATCGTCGACCTCGGCAACGCCGTCAGCCTGCGCACCCGCCTGCCGATAGGCGCGCATGACATGGGTACGGTGACGCGCGCGCTCGAGGTGCGCCACGCCCTGCCGGGCGACACCTTTATCCCCTTCGGCGGCGGCGAAACCGAGACGCCCGACGCCGGCGAGGTGGTCTATGTCTCCGACGGCCAGGTGCGCACCCGCCGCTGGACCTGGCGCCAGAGCGAGATAGGCAAGATAACCGAGAGCACCACCGACCTGCTCTTCCCCATCGACGGCTTCAGGAGCCTGAACCTGGACCGTGTCCTCGAGGCCCGGAAAGAGCTCTCCGAGCTCATCGAGAGCCTCTTCGGCGCAAAGACCGCCGTCGGTATGGTGGACGCCGAAAACCCGGTTTTCGACGCGGAACCCTGACAAACTAATCCCCACCCGGCTGGAGAGCTGCCCGCTCCCGGCCGGTTTTTGTCGAAGGACGGTGTGTTATTTTTTAAACGAATCTCTGGGCCATAATGCACAATTGTTTTCTCAATTATGTTGCATCTTGCCGATTGCTTTAGTATACATCTGTGGTATAATAGCCGCGAGTCGGCTATTATACTTGATTCAAGCCCTTTTCCTCGCCCCTTGCGGGGCAACCGGAAAAGACGGCGTTTATACCGCGTCCATGGCCGCGGTATAATACAATCCCGCATAGAGCTTGCAAAGCAAGGTTCTGCGCTCGCAGAGCGCTGACTTTTGCAAAGCAAAAGTCAATGCGGGCATGTTACACTGATGGCCTAGCCGGCAAAGCCGGCTGCGCCGCTCCACCGGCGCGCAAGCGCCCCGCGCTTGCAGCCATAGTATAATAGCCGCGAGTCGGCATTATGCTAGATTCAAGCCCTTTTCCTCGCCCCTTGCGGGGCAGTATGGCGCATCCCTTCAACACAGGCCGCAAACCAAACGGCCTCACATCATCAAGCCTTCGGGTCGGGCTTACGGCCCGGGTGAGTATGAAACACAGACAGCTTACATCGGTACAAACCATAGCCCTCGGCTTTTTCCTCGTCATCATGGCGGGGACGCTCCTGCTAATGCTGCCGGTCTCCTCGGCCGACGGCACTGCCACGGGCTTCATACCTTCTCTGTTCACGGCGACAAGCGCAAGCTGCGTCACCGGCCTGGTGATGGTTGACACCGGCACACACTGGTCCTTCTTCGGTCAGGCAGTAGTTCTGGTGCTGATACAGATTGGCGGCCTCGGCTTCATGACGATAGCCACGCTCTTCTCCAAGCTGCTCAAGCGCCGCATGAGCATGCACGAGCGCGGCGTGATGGCGGCCTCGATAAGCTCAAGCGGCATAGGACGCATCACCGAGATAACCGGCACCATAGGCTGGGGGACGCTGCTGTTCGAGGGCGTGGGCGCGCTGCTGCTCTGCATACGCTTCATACCCGAACGCGGCTTCTGGGAGGGGCTTTGGTTCGGCATCTTCCACTCCGTCACGGCCTTCTGCAACGCGGGCTTTGACATCATCGGCAATTACGCCTCGCTGACCGCGTACTACGACGACGCACTGGTCTGCGTGACAATAATGGCGCTCATCACCATAGGCGGACTTGGTTTCCTGGTCTGGGACGACATCAAGCGCAACAAGCTCAACTGGCGCCGCTATGAGCTCCAGACAAAGCTCGTGCTGCTGACAAGCTTAATACTAACGGTGGGCGGCGCCGTGCTCTTTTTCTTCCTGGAACGCAACAGGATGAACGCGGATATGACCTTCGGCGAGCAGGTGCTCGTGAGCTTTTTCTCGTCCGTCACGCCGCGTACGGCGGGCTACAACAGCGTAGACACCGCCGCGCTCTCGCCCGGCAGCAAGCTGCTGACCATAATATTGATGTTCATCGGCGGATCCTCCGGCTCCACGGCCGGCGGTATAAAGACCACGACAATCGCCGTGCTGGCCGTCTGCCTGCTCTCGGCCGCCAGGGGCAAACGCGACCCCGAAATATTTGGCCGCCGCATATCCAACGACAACGTCCGCCAGGCCGGCATAATGGTCTTTATGAACCTGAGCCTGGCCCTCACCGGCGCTCTGCTTATATGCCTGGCGCAGGACTTTGAGCTCACAGACGTGCTCTTTGAAGTTTTCTCCGCCATGGGTACGGTGGGCATGACCACCGGTATAACCAGGGATCTGAACGACTTCTCCGCCGTAGTTATCACCATACTCATGTACCTCGGCCGCGTAGGCAGCCTGTCCTTCGCCATGGCGCTGTTGGAGCGGCGCGCGCACGCGAGGGTACGGTGCCCCGAAGAGCCTGTGACTATAGGCTGAACACAGCTTTCCAGGCAAAGAGGCAGCCTTATGAATATGATCACTCAACTGCTGGAGGTTATTTGATATGAAATCGTTCCTGATAATAGGCATGGGTACTTTCGGCCACCACCTGGCCCAGGCGCTTTGCCGCAACAAGTGCGAAATAATGATAGTCGACCAGAACGAGGAGGCCGTTGAGGACATGCTCCCCTACGTCACCGAAGCCAAGGTCGCCGACTGCACAAACATAGACGTCCTGCGCAGCTTCGACGTGCCGAGCTTCGACGCCTGCTTTGTCTGCGTCAACCAGGCCTTCCAGGCCTGCCTCGAGATAACGGATCAGCTCAAGGAGCTGGGCGCCACTCGAGTGTACAGCAAGGCCGACCGCGACCTCGAGGCCAAATTCCTGCGCCGCTGCGGGGCCGATTACATCATCTACCCGGAGCGCGACGCCGCAGAGCGCATCGCCGTGCGCGAGGCGAACGAGCATATCTTCGACTTCATCTCGCTGGCCGAGGGCTGCGCCATCTGCGAGATAGAGCCTCCTGCCGAGTGGATGGGCCGCAGTGTTGCCGAGGTCGGGCTCCGCTCCCGCTACAACCTCAACCTCATAGCCGCGCGCACCGACGACGAGAAAATGCACCCCGTCCTTGACCCGGCGTACAAGTTCAACGCAGACGAGCATATACTTGTGTTGGGCAATATGGATGACGTTCGCCGCGTTACGAACCAACGCGCTTGAACTTACGCGGGGAATGTGTTATTATAGGCGAACATTCCCCTGCGAAAGGAAAAACTATGTTTGACATCTTACTGGACTTTGCACTGCTTGCGGTTCTCTATGTCCTGCTCTACCGCCTGCGCCTGCGCAGGCGCGACCGCCGCTACAGGGTGTGGTTCACTCTGATGTATGTCTACCTCTGCCTGGTGGCATATGTGACTCTGATGCCCTTCCAGCTGGCTATTCCAGGTGCAAACCCGCTCTTCCTCAACGAAGTGAACCTGGAACCCTTCGTAGACATCAAGCGCGGTTACCTGGGCGCAAGGCGCGGAGTGATACTCAACTTTGTAATGTTCCTGCCGCTGGGCTTCCTGCTGCCGACGCTGAAGCGGCGGGGGTTCATCAAGGTAACGGCACTCTGCTTTCTGGCCAGCCTGGCCATTGAGAGCATACAGCTGCTCTACTGCTGGGGCGCTGTCTCCAACCGGCGCACCTTTGACGTAACCGACCTCATAACCAACACCGCCGGAGGCCTTACGGGCTACCTGGCTTTCCGCATCCTCCGTCCGCTGCTCGTCAGGTTTGACGGCGGCATACCACGTTGACATCGCCGGGCCGCGCATCTGCGGCCCGGTGTTTTTGCGCCCCGCGCTTGCGCTGCGCCTGCGTTTGGAATACAATAATCCCACTCATAACACATGAAAGGAAAGAAAAGCATGAAACTCACGGTTTACTGCGCAAGGCAGGACGAGCAGGAGGCCCTGCGCACCCAGGCGCTCTCGCGCGGGATAGAGCTCGAGCTCACGCGCCGCCCTCTGTTGCCCGACAATGTTGAGCTCGCCAGGGGCTCCGAGGCCGTGGCGATAAACGGCGCCAGCCACATAGACGGCGAAATCTCCCGCTCCCTGCGCGATGTCGGGGTGAAATACGTCCTCACGCGCGGCACCGGCTTCGACCACATGGACCTGTCCGCCATAGCCAAATACGGCCTGCGCTGCGCGAACGTGCCCGCGTACAGCCGCAACGCCGTCTCCGAATACACCGTCATGGTGCTGCTCTCGCTGCTGCGCGGCCTGAAGAGCGAGCTCAGCAAGGTCGCAGGTATGGATTTCAGCATGCCGCTCGCCCCGTCGCGTGAGTTGAGCTCGATGACCGTCGGCGTGTTCGGCACCGGGCTGATAGGCAGCCAGACCGTCAGGTTCCTGCACGGCTTCGGCTGCCATGTGCTGGCCTATACGCCCCACCCGCGCGCAGAGCTCGCCGGGCTGGCCGAATACGTCACGGCGGAGGAGCTCTTCCGCCGCTCCGACGCCATCATCTTCCACTGCGCGCTGACCGGGCAGACGCGAGGCATCGTAAACCGCGAGAGCATAGCGTCGATGAAGCGCGGCGTGTACCTCGTCAACTCCGCCCGCGGCGAGCTCATGGACTTTGCCGCCGTGCTCGACGCCCTCAAGAGCGGGCAGATAGCAGCCCTGGCCACGGACGTGTACCCGGGAGAGGCCTCCTTCGTCCATAAGAAAATGTCCGGCTCCGAGCTGGACAAGGTGCTGACCGAGCTTGTGGCGATGGACAATGTAATCCTCACACCGCACATTGCATTCTATACCAACACGTCGATTGAGAACATAAGCGCTATAACCCTCGACAATTTCCGCGACTTCCACGACACCGGCGAGTGCGCCAACGAGCTCAAGCCCCGCAAATAAACAAAACTCCGCCGGTATGCTCCGGCGGAGTTTTTTGCTGCAGGGTGAGTTAAACTATCAGGTGCAACACTTTAAGGGAATAAAAGAGTTCATATAGACCACTGTGGGATGCTCCGTTCACAGGAAGTGATTAAGTACATAGAGAAAAAGCTGCTGGTTACCTGGTCGCCGGAACAAACAGCCTGAAAGTACTGCGCCGCAAGGGAAAGAACCACGGGAGTGCAGAGGCCATGGAGAACGCCATTGCCGCTGCGCCGTCTGCCTTCCCACCCCAGCTGGTCAAAACGATCACCTGCGACCGTGGTACCGAATTTGCCAACTGGCGCAGAATTGAGGAACGGCTGCACCGTTCCCGTGCCGCTCCCGCCACGCTAAAACGAAACCTGGCGTTGATAAACGCCAGGCCTCGCAAAGTTCTGAACTTCCATTCTCCCCAGGAGCTATGGGACTTTGAGCTCTACTCCTGTTGCACTTAGTTTGACAATTTACGCTGCGCGGACTTCAAGCCCGCAATAATAAAAAGAGCCGCTGTACAGCGGCCCTTTTGTCTCGTGTATCAGCCCCAGAGTGCGGTGAGCATGGGGATAATCTGCTTCTTGCGGCTCATCACGCCCTTGAGGAAGAGATAGTGGTCGTGCGGCTCCTTGTTGAAGGCCTGGCGGATGGTGTCGTCGTTGCCAACGTAGAAGATGTGCGAGCCCTCCTGGAGCACGTCGGTTATCATAAGCATAACCATGTCGAACTCCTGCTTCTCCTTGAGCTCGGCCATGAGCCTTAGGAATTCGTCCTTGCGGGAGAGCAGATGGTCAGCGTCCACGCAGGTTATCTGGCTCACGCCTATGTTCTGCTCGGCGATGTGGAACTGCTTGTAGTCGGCACGGAAGAGCTCTTCGGCGCTCTTGCTGTCTGTGCTGCCTGCGGCGTAGAGCTCGCGGCCAATTTCGTCGAGCGTCACGCCCGCGATACGCGCCAGGCGTTCGGCCATGGCGATATCTCGCTTCGTGCAGGTCGGGGACTTGAACATGACGGTGTCGGAGAGTATGGCTCCGGCCATGAGCCCTGCAATCTTCGCGTTGGGGACGATACCGCGCTCCTGATACATGCTGGTTAGTATTGTGTTGGTGCTGCCGACGGGCTCGTTCCTGACGCGGATGGGCTGGGTAGTCTGGATGTCCGCGAGGCGGTGGTGGTCGATTATCTCGAGTATCTCAACCTGCTCGAGCCCGGGCACGCTCTGCGCGGCCTCGTTGTGGTCGACCAGCACTACCTGCTTGCGGCGCGGACGCAGCAGGTGGAAGCGGGATATCGTGCCCATGACGTGGTTGTCCTCGTCGAGCACGGGGTAGCTGCGGTAGCGGCTCTTGAGCATTATCTCGCGCACGTCGTCGATGTAGTCGCTCAAATGGAAGGCGACAATGTCCTTGGGCTCTATGATGCGCTCCACGGGCAGGGCCTGGTATATGATGCGGGAGACACGCCGGGCGGAGAGCGGGGTGGAGATTACGCATATGTCGCTGCCCGCCTCGGCCCACTCGCTCTTGAGCGTGGCGCGGCAGATGATGAGGCAGCGCACACCGCTGGCTATGGCCCGGTCGATTATCTCGGGCTGGTCTCCGCAGATGAGTATGGTGTCGGGGTTGGTGAGGGCGCTGTCGGTGTAGTTCTGGGGCAGGGCGATGTACAGCTCGCCGGAGACGTCGCTGGCGGTGCAGTTGAGCTCGTTGACCAGCGTACCCTCGAGTACGCTCAGCAGGTTGAAGAGCGGTACGTTGTCCACACGGTTCTCGGCAATGGTCTGCATGTCGTAGCTGGCTATGTCGCCCGCGGAGAGCATGCCGAAGAGCTCGCCGTTGTCATTGACTATCGGCACGACGCTGGCCTCCACGTCGCGCATGGTGCGCCAGGCCAGGTCCAGCGGTACGGAGCGGTCGAGCGCGGGGGTGCGGTCATAGTCCACGTCCTGCACCTGGGTGCGCATGTTTTTGATGAGCGGCGGGGCCTCCACGCCGAAGCGCGAGAGAAGGCGCGCCGTCTCGTCGTTTATGGCGCCTATGCGCACCGCCTTGTACGAGCGGTCGCCCATGGCGTTCTGGAGGCTGGCGTAGGCCAGCGAGGCCACGATGGAATCTGTATCCGGGTTGCGATGCCCGGTGACGAAAATATCACTCATGGGCTGAAAGTCCTCCGTGAAATGGGGTTTAAATTGTACTCTCCGCGCCTTGATTGACGCGGAGCTGTGATAATTATTATACCAGTCAAATGAGGATTTGTATAGTTCTTTTTGGCCAAAACAGGCCATTGTCATATAATAAACGCAGGTTTTTGCGCTGTTAGGTAGAATTAAACTAGCAGGAGCAGCACTTTATGGCAGCGGAGCAAACTGAGGCCGGCAGCTAAGGAACCCGTACCCTCACAAACCCCCGGCAGAATAATCTTACAAGGCCTGGCGCTAATTAACGCCAGGCCTTGTTTTAACGTCGCTTGGGACACGCGCGGCAGGTTTCCCCCCGGGGCGAAGCCCCCACGGCACCGTAACGCTCAGGCCTGCGGCCGCGGGCAATCGCTTTGGCCGGCTCGCCGGGTCGCTTCCGTGGTTCAGCTGCGTATCTCGCCCGTGGTGGCGGCGAGGACGTCCAGGTAATACCACGCCTCCGGTAGCACGTCGTCCCACTCACGCAGCGACCACACAAAATTGGAGGTTTCACGGCCGAGGATTGCGTTCATCAGCTTTGCCGCCTCGGCGCGGGTGATGTAATTGTAAGGGCGGAAGCTCCCGTCCGAATACCCGGAGGCGAGCCCTAGCTGGGCGGCGCGGTTTATATAGCCCTCGGCCCAGCACCCGGCGGTGTCGCTGAAGAGCCCTGCGCGCGTCAGCTCTCCCGCGCCGAGCAGTCTCACGGCTATGGCGGAGAATTCACAGCGGGTGATGTACTCGTTCGGGTGAAAGCCGCCGTCGGAGTAGCCGTTTACCAGTCCGGCTCCGGAGAGCATGGACACGGCCTCGCCATACCAGGAAACCGGGCTCACGTCGTTGAAGTATCCTGCCTCCGTGAGCGAGCTGCGGCTGTCCGAGGTGAGGCAGCGGTATATTATGGACGCAGCCTCGGCGCGCGTGATGCTCTCCTCGGGGGCAAAGCGGCTATCCGTCCGCCCCTGCATGTAGGCGAAGCGGCCTCTGGTGTCCAGCTCCAGATAGGGCTCGTCGTATAGATAGAGCTCCACTAAGCCGTCATGCTCCTCGATGCGCAATTCTTCGAGGGCTATGGTGTGGCGCACGGGACCGCTGTATGTGTCGGCGAACACGGTAATGCCGCTCAGCTCCACCGCAGGAATGTGGGTGTTGGCGTAGCTGTCCACGCCCCCTGCCTCAGCCGTGCAGTTGTGTACGATGTATTTGTTGAAGCTCTCGTCCCAGCCGTTGGAGAAATAGTCCTCGTTGGAGTAGGTCTCGCTGCCCAGCAGCCTTATACGGACGGAGGACAGGTCGACCTTCCCGTATTTCTCCTCAAGCACGGAGATGAGCTCGTTGTCCTCGTTCATGACGTGTACTTCGCAGTTTTCGTAGCCGGTGACGGAGGCGTAGACGGGTTTCAGCACCGTGTCTGAATATATGCGGTCGCCGGGCGTGACTATGCTGCCGCTGCCGTCCTTCCAGCCGAGGAAGCGCTGCCCGTCGCTTGACGCGGGCTCAGGCAGCGCTCCGGCAGTGTCCCCTGCGTCTAAAATGCGAAAGCCATAGCCCTCTATATCAAGGACTACGGTCTGATAACCGGCGCTGACGGTGAGCGTGCCGCCGTCGAGGCTCACGTCAAAGCTGTCGGAGAACCTGGCGCTCATCTCGGCTTTGCCGGTGTTGTAAAATAGCACTATTACGATTACTGATGATGGGCCCGCCTCGCCCTCGATTTCACCGACGAGCCCGCTGGCCGAGGGGCTCAGCTCCGCTTCGCGCCCGTCGACGTACATTTTCCCGCCTGTTATCTCCACGCTGCCGTCAACCCGGACGCCTGCTGTGTGCAGCATGGCGAGTGCGTCGGTATAATTAACGGCCAGCGCAGTGGTAACCGGCTCGGGGGGTTCAGTCTCCTCCTCGGCTTCCGCGCTGACCGTTATAGTGAATATGATGCCGTCACCAGCTGCGCCGAGCACCCATGTGGCCGTGACCTTGTCGCCGTCGACAGTTGGCCCTGCTAAGAAGGTGCCCCAAGAGCACTCCAGGCTGATAATGCTCCCACCCTCGAATGTGAAGGTCATCGCGTTCATGACGGTGCCGACATCGCTGTACTGCGCGGTTTCAAGCTCCTGCCCGGTCTCGTCGACGACGGAGACCTCTATATCGGCCGTCGTGTCGCCGCCGGTAACGCACGACATGCTGAGCCTGCCCCCGGCCGAGGCCCCGGCGCCGAGAGCAAACGTGAGCGCTATAACTAAAAATGCGAAGAATGCAAGACGTAAGGACTTTTTCATGCCGCTCTGATGATATGCGCTGGCAAAAGCCAGACACATCATATCCTCCTTGTAGTAATGTAGTAGTTATTAGAGCCCCTCTCCAAGGGCTGTGCCGTAAAGAAACCGTGGAATGCGCGGCTTCGCGCCGCTGCCGGCCTGCCGTTGACGAACGTCTCCCTATACATTTAAGCTCTATTCTGCCCTTACATATCTGCACTCCTTTTCCCGCAGCGGTGTTATGTACATCTATAAAAAGAAAGCAAAAACCCACCCGGCGTGCGAGGCGGATTCCGGCAGCTGGGCAGGTCAGTTGAGATAGCATCCAAAATACTGCACAAATTTAATATATCATACCTCTAAGAAATTGTACAGTATAAATAATAACCCCGCGTGATTTCTTGGCGTTTCCAACTAGGGGCAGTTAATTTTACGAAAAAAGTTGAAAAATGCGTCCATATATGCGCAATATGCGCAAGAAACGCCGAACAAAAATGCCGGAAAGTGTATTTTCCGGGCTGTAACTGGAGGGGATTCGTGGGTTTGGGGGATATATTTCTGCCAAAATGAACAAATGGTGTTACGAGCGAGGCAAAGACCGCTCCGGAAAACCGGAGCGGCCAGACGCTTACGCCGCGTCGAGCATGGCGCTGATTGTCACGCCGTAGCCTCGGGTCGGGTCGGATATGAGGACGTGGGTTACGGCGCCGATGAGCTTGCCGTCCTGCAAAATCGGCGAGCCGGACATACCCTGCACAATACCGCCGGTGGCTGAGAGCAGCTCGGGGTCGGTGACAGTGACCAGCAGGCGCTCGGAGTTGGCCGAGTCTCGGCTTATCTCCACGTCGTACTCGCAGACCTCGTCGCCGGAGACGTTCGCGCGTATCACGGCCGGGCCGTCGGTTATCTCGTCGGGCGAGGCGACCGGTACCGGTTCGCCGTCAAAGCCGCCGCTGGAGGTGCCGAAGATTCCGTGCGGCGTGTTCTCTTCCACCGTGCCTATGGCGTTGGAGGCGTCGTAGCTGCCGCGCAGCTCGCCGGCCTCGCCGCGCTCTCCGCGCTTGACGTCGGAGACCGTCGCGTCGCAGATGCTGCCCTCGCTTATCGGCAGCAGCACGCCGGTGTCGGCGTCGTTTATGCTGTGCCCCAGCGCTCCGTACTCGCCGGTGGCCGGGTCATAGTAAGTCACCGTCCCTATGCCGGACACGCCGCTGCGCAGCCATAGGCCGAGCCTCCAGGCCCCCGATGTGTCCTGCGCGGGCGTCACGGACAGCTGCAGCGTTTTCTCGTCCCTCATTACGGTCAGCTCCGCGCTCTCGCCGTTGAGCGCGTTGACGGCGTTGGCAAAGTCCTCCGCGCATGAAATATCCGTGCTGCCTACGCGTATAATAATGTCGCCGGGCAGTATTCCCGCGTCAGCCGACGGGCAGCACTCTCCCACGGCCGTTTCCACCTTGCTGAGCGACGCCACCAGCAGGCCGTCTGTGGCGGCCTCGATTCCCACGGTCTCGCCGACCGGGACCAGGTCCTGAGCCGACGCGCAAACCGGCCCTGCCAGCGCGAAAGCCAGCGCCAGCGCGCCAAGAGCCCGCGCGCGTCTTGCCAAATGAAACATTCGCATCCCCCCACTCAAATTTTTCGCCGCCGAAATAACCGGCAATTTCATTATGCGCCGCGTTTCAAAAAATAAAGGCGGGTAAATCATGCATGATTCCCTGTCCGGCCTGATAAGCATATAATGCCGGGCTATTCGGATGAAAGGAAATTGTTGACATGATGATTTTGAAATACGGCAGCCGGGGTTCACTGGTCGAGCTGCTGCAGCTGGGGCTGAGCCGGGCGGGGTATGGCCCGCTCGACATAGACGGCTGCCTGGGCTCTGAGACCGCTGCGGCGCTTGGAGCTTTCAGGAGGGCGCGCGGTCTGCCGGAGTCCGCGGAGGTACTGCCGTCGGTGTGGGCGGCTCTGGAGCCGTATACGTCAGGCCGGGTGACGGCATATCTCCGGCCGGGCGAGACACCGCTCGCGGCCGCGCGGAGATTCGGCGCGGAGCCCGAGGCCGTGCGGACGGCAAACCCGGGGCTGGATGCAAACCTGCGCAGGGCCGCGTCCGGCATCACCGTGCCGCTGCCCTTTGAAGCAGTACCCAAGATCTCCTGGAGCACGCAGGCCAATGAACATAGCATACGGGCGCTTTCGTCGCGGTATCCGTCGCTGATGCCGGGTACATGGGGGCGCAGCGCGATGGGGAAGAGGCTGCGCTCGCTGACCTTCGGCGATGGGAACAGGACGCTGGTGTTCACGGCGGCGCACCACGCGAACGAGTGGATAACGGCCCCGGCGCTGCTCAGATATGCCGGGGCGCTGGCGTCCCGCTACCACGCCGGGGACGGTGCGGCCGTTGAGGCGCACCGGCAGCTGCGAGTGTACTTCCTGCCGCTGGTGGACCCCGACGGGGTAGATTTGGTGACCGGGGCGATAGGCGAAGGTCCGTGGCTTGCACGGGCGCGGCAGATTGCGGCCGATTATCCGCAGGTTGCCTGGCCGGACGGCTGGAAGGCAAATATACGCGGCACGGATTTGAACCTGCAGTACCCGGCGGGCTGGGAGCAGGCAAAGGGGATAAAGTACGCGCAGGGCTGGCGCTCGCCCGCGCCGAGGGACTATGTCGGGAGGGCGCCGCTGTGCGCGCCGGAGTCCTTCGCGCTCTGGTCGCTGACGCGCAGGCTGCGTCCGGTCGCGGTGCTGGCGCTGCACACGCAGGGGGAAGTGATATACTGGAACTACCACGGTTATGCTCCGCCGGGGGCGGAGGAGTTGGCCGGAAGGCTTGCCGGCGTGAGCGGCTACGCGCTTGACGACGTGCCGGACGAGAGCTCGAACGCGGGATACAAGGACTGGGTGATAGATGAGCTGGATGTCCCGGCCTTCACCATAGAGTGCGGGCTTGGGGAGAACCCGCTGCCCATAGAGCAGCTGGAGCCCATATCCAAGGCGGTCGCGGCCATCTGCGACGAGTGCATCGCCTCGGCGGGAGCTTGACTTATTCGCTTCTTGGGATATAATAGACCCACTGACTATTTGCGGCTTTGGCCGCACACGAAAGAGGTAGAAATATGAGCACTAACTGCAACAACGACTGCTCCGCCTGCGGCGAAAACTGCTCCAGCCGCACCGCGCCGCAGAGCTTCCTAAAGCCGCTGCACGAGGGCAGCGCCGTGGGCCGCGTCTTTGCCGTTGTAAGCGGCAAGGGCGGCGTGGGCAAGAGCCTGGTCACCGGCCTGCTGGCCTGCGAAATGCAGCGCCGCGGCCACCGCGCCGCCGTCCTGGACGCGGACGTCACCGGCCCGAGCGTGCCGCAGATGTTCGGCGTGCACGAGAACGCGCGCGGCGGCGAGGACTTCATCCTGCCTGTCAAGAGCATGGGCGGCATCCAGATGATGAGCATGAACGTCCTGCTGCCCCACGACACCGACCCCGTGGTCTGGCGCGGCCCCATCATTGCGGGCGCGGTTGAGCAGTTCTGGACGGACGTCATCTGGGACAACGTCGACTATATGTTCGTCGACATGCCCCCCGGAACGGGCGACGTGCCCCTGACCGTGTTCCAGAGCCTGCCGGTCAACGGCGTCATCGTCGTCACCAGCCCCCAGGAGCTTGTCGGCATGATAGTTGAGAAGGCCGTGAACATGGCCAACATGATGAGCAAGCCGGTCGTCGGCCTCGTGGAGAACATGAGCTACTATGTCTGCCCCGACTGCGGCAAGGCGCACAGCATCTTCGGCGAGAGCCACATAGACGAGACGGCCGCCAAGTTCGGCATCCCCCACGTCGCCAAGCTGCCCATTAACAACGAGTACGCCTCCGCCTGCGACGCCGGCAAGATTGAGACCGTCGAGGTGCCGGAGCTCAAAGAGCTCGCCGACTACATCGAGAGGATGTAAGCCATGTCATGGGTGCTGGTAAGGAGCGGCTGGAATCGCGACGTGATATACGTCCCGGAGCGTGTCGCGGCGGATTTGGCCGGCTTTCGCGCGAGGTTTGACGCGTGGCTCTATAACCCGGAAACACCGCACGGCTACTGGCGCGATGTTAACGAGGAGTTCGGCTCTTTCCGCGCGCTGGAATATGACGGCGCCGAGGCCTTCACCCGCTGGCTCACTGAGCATGTGATCGAACCGGGCGAACGGGCATACGTAGCAACGGACGTTGCGCCTGACGCTTCGATGCCCGAGCTGTACTTTTGAACAAAACAAACTATTTTCCGATACGGTTCCCCGCCCGGGGGACCGTATCGTCATGTTTGAGAGGTTAGCCAATGATAACGCTTCTTTCCAAACTCTTCATCAAGGACCGGGACAGCATATCCAGCCCCGCCGTGCGCAAGGCCTACGGCATGCTGTGCTCGTTGACGGGTATCTTCCTGAATATCCTGCTCTTTGCGGGCAAATACATAGCGGGCTCCATCGCGGGCTCCATCGCCGTGACGGCGGACGCGTTCAACAACCTGTCCGACGCGGGCTCGTCCGTGATAACGCTGCTCGGCTTCCGCCTGGCCTCGAAGAAGCCTGACCCGGGCCACCCCTTCGGACACGGCAGAATTGAGTATTTGTCCGGCGTGGCCGTGTCCATGATAATAATAGTCGTCGGCGTCCAGCTGGGCCTCGAATCCATAGACAAGATACGCTCGCCGGAGCCTGTGGACGCCTCGCTCCTGCCCATGCTCATCCTCGTGGCGTCCATCTGTGTGAAGGGCTACATGTTCCTTTACAACCGGGCTGTGGGCAGAAAGATAAACTCGCCCGGCATGAGCGCGACGGCAATGGATTCCCTCACCGACTGCATAGCCACGCTGGTGGTCCTGATTTCGATGCTGGTGGCGCGCTTCACCGGCGTGAATATAGACGGCTGGAGCGGCGCGGCGGTTGCGCTGTTCATCATCTACTCCGGCTTCTCTGCGGCGCGCGACACCCTCAGTCCTCTGCTGGGCTCGGCGCCGGACCCGGAGCTGGTACAGCGCATCGTGGAAATCGTCATGTCCCATCCCGAGGTGAAGGGCGTGCACGACCTCATAGTCCATGACTACGGCCCCGGCAGGCTGATGATTTCACTGCACGCCGAGGTCCCCGGCAGCGGGGACATATACGAGCTGCACGACGCCATAGACAACGCCGAGTACGAGCTGCAAAAGGAGCTCGGCTGCGACGCCGTCATACACATGGACCCCATCAGCACAGACGACAGCAAGACCGGGCAAATGCTCGACGAGCTCAGGGAGGCCGTTGACGGCCTGCAGCTGGGCATAACCGTCCACGATTTCCGCATTGTCGCCGGGCCGACGCACACGAACGTCATTTTCGACGCCGTGCTGCCGAACGACAGCCCGCTCACCGAGGACGAGGCAAAGAGCGCGCTGGAGACCCTGGTCAATTCGCTCTGGCAGAACACCCACCCGAAAATACACATTGACCGCCCGTTTGTGTGAAATAAAGCCCCGGTTGCGCGATAGTTGGTGGACGCAACCGGGGCTTTGGCGTATAATTAGGGCAAAAGGAACTTGGAGGTGCTGTATGTGCATTGCGACCGGCGTGGCAAACGGGAACGGCGTGTCCTCGCTGCTGCTTATCCTGGGCATGAATCTGCTGTATTACGTCCCGCTCATAGTCCTTATAGTGCTGGGCATCCGCGCGCTGCTGAAGTACCTGCGCGCCGGTAAGGGCGACCCCGCCGTCCGCCGCTCGCTGGGCGAGACGCTCAAGGCTCACCGCATGAAGAGCAACATGACTCAGGAGTTTGTAGCCGAGAGCCTCGGCGTCTCGCGCCAGGCGGTGAGCAAGTGGGAGCAGGGAGTTTCACGCAGTTAAAGACACGCAGCCCGCGCTTGTGAATTAACAGTTGGGGAGCTTTTCGTCCAAGCTCCCCAACTGTTTTATTGCAGATTTTAATTATATGCCATATGTGTCTCACCCGAGCGCCGTCATCAGCTCACCAAGAGCGTGGATCTCCAAACCGGCGCGTTTCATAGGGCGCGGCGGGCATGTGTACGCAATGGAGAAAAAGCCTCCGGAGCGTGCAGCGTCTATTCCGCTCTGTGCATCTTCGACAACTGCGCATCGTGCAGGTTCACACTCCAGCAACTCAGCCGCCTTTAGAAACACCTCCGGGTCCGGTTTGCTTCGGGAAATCATGCTGCCGTCGACCGCAGCGTCCAGCAGCCCATTGAAGCCGAGGCGCTCTGTTATCAGCGGCGCGTTGCGGCTGGACGACGCCACGGCCAGCTTTGCTCCGCGCTCGTGCAGCGCTGTAAGGGCCTCCACCGCACCCGGTTCGATATCCTCCCGGCTCAGGTGTTTGAGCTGCTCTATGTACATCCGATTCTTTTTTTCACCCAGCCGCTCTTTTTCGTCCGGCGTCAGACGCGCGGCAAGGGGCCCGAGCACAAGTTCCAGGCTCTCCATACGGCCGATCCCTCGCGTGCGCTCGGCGATATCCGGCGGGAGTTCAAGGCCGAGCTCCGATGCCAACTCGCTCCAGGCCGCCAGGTGATACCTGTCTGTACGGCACAGCACCCCGTCCAGGTCAAAAATTATACCGTCAAATTTCATGGTACAGCTCCGGCAGCAGGTGAGAGCCATCGGCTCCTTCACGGACGAACACCGGAACAGTCTCGGTGCATCCGCGGGTACACACGCGCCCGCCATGCAGGCGTTCGCCAGTGCAGAAGTCGCGCCACTCTCCCTCAGGCAGGTAGACCTCGCGCTCCGACACGCCCTCGCGCAGTACTGGAGCGACCAGAAGTGCGTCACCAAACATGTATTCGTCGTCTATATTCGTGCAAAGTGGGTCTTCCGGAAAGGCATAGGCCATCGGGCGCATGAGCGGCCTGCAATTCTCCACGCACTTTGTGGCTTCGGCTCGTATGTACGGCAGCAACTTCATGCGCAGCAGGTGCCAGCGGCGAACCTGCTCCGTGTAGCCCGTGAGGCCGAACGCGCGCTCTATATTCCACGGGCTGCGCTCGTTGTTCCCCTCCATGCCGGGCTGGAGCAGCTTGAACTGTCCCCCGTCCGGTTCCGAGTGCCACTGCATTATGGGGGCAAAACAGGCGAGCTGGGTCGCGCGCAGGTAAAGTTCCGGCGTGGGAAGCTCTCCGGCGAAGCCGCCTATGTCAAAGCCCCAAAAGATGACGCCGCTCGCCGACGCGCTCAGCCCGGCGTTGAGCTGGCTGCGGAGCTCATCGAACGTGGAGACCTGGTCGCCCGCCCAGAGTATGGGCGTGGTGTGCGCGCCCACATATCCCGCGCGGGAGAAAAGCGTCTGTCCGGGCTTCAAATGCTCGGTGTACGCCCTCGTGTACATCTGTGGGTAGAGGTTGCGCCCCTCCGCGCCGGTGGTGCCGTCGAAAAACCGTGCGCCGTCGCTGAGTATGAATTCCCCGCCGTCGGTTTTGAAGCCGTCCACGCCCAGATCTGTTAGGTATTCGCGCCGGGAAAACCAGCTCTCCACCGTCTCAGGATTGGTGAAGTCCGGCACCAGGGAGCCGGCGAACCAGTGGCCCTCCGGAATCCTGTACGGCGTGCCGTCTGCATTCTTTACGCACAGTCCGCGCTGCACGGCCTCGTCCCAGTCGCACTCGAGCTGCGCGTTCGGCGCCTCGTGCGGCTCCAGGTGCTTGTACACAGGTATCTGCCAGAGTATGAGGTGTATGCCCTTCTCGTGCAGGCACGCAATCATCTCTTCTGGCTCCGGCCAGAGACTTTCGCTTCGGAAACGATAGAACGTCGCCTCGTCGCTCCACGCCTCTATGACTGCAACGGACACGGGAAAGCCGTGTTCCTCTGCCTCTGCCACGGCGTGCTCAAGCTTTTCGCGGCTGTCCCAGTGGTTGGCAGATATCCACGGCCCGAAGACCCACTCCGGCGGCAGCACCGGTTCGCCCGTGAGGCGCATATACGCTGCGACCATCTTCTCCGGCGAGCCGGAGAAGACATGCAACGCACAGCCCTCCGGCAAGTGCAGCGTGATTGATCCGCGCTCAAACTCAAAGCACGTCGCGCGGGCGGTCTGAGCATACACTCCAAGCCCCGTGTCCGTCCAGAAGAAGGGCATGGGACAGTAGGTCTTGTCACCCTGATGGCAGAACTTCTCCTCCACGGCATTGACGGCCCTGCGGCCCATGTAATTCAGCGCGTCGTAGCGCTCGCCAAGGCCGTACACCCCGGCGTATCCGTGTGCTATGCGTACCTCAAGGCCGTCCGAAGTCCCGGTGCACGTAAAATGCGCCGGGACTCCGTTTGAGCTGGTGACGGTGAAAGCCTTGCAAGGCAGTTTGTAAGTATAGTAATCCATAGTCAACCCTTTATTCCTCCGGCCATAAGACCGTTTTTGAACTGCTTCTGCGCGCAAAGGTAGATGATGATTATAGGTATCATCGAGATGAGGCTGCCCGCCATGAGCACGTTGTACTCGGTGTTGTACTGCCCGTTCAGCGTGGAGAGCGCTATCGGCAGCGTCATCTTGTTGCGGTCGTTCAGCATGAGCAGCGGCCAGAGGTAGTCGTTCCAGCTCTCCATGAAGGTTGTGACGGCCAGAGTCGCAAGCGTCGGGGCGCAGAGCGGCAGGGCGATACGGCCATAGACATGGAATATACCCGCGCCATCCACCCGCGCCGCGTCCAGATAGTCGTTTGGTATGGACTTCATCTGCTGCACCAGCATGAACACGGCGAAGGGTTTGAAGATACTCGGCAGTATGACACTCGCGTAGCTGTCGATGAGGCCGAGACGATTCATGATGATGAAGAGCGGAATCATCGTGACCTGCGTGGGTATCATCATCATGGCCAGGTACAACTTCAGGATGACGTCGCTGCCACGGAAACGTATTTTTGCAAACGCGAACGCCGCCATGCTCGCCGAGATTAGCGTAATCAACGTGAAAGACACGGATACCAAAAGGCTGTTCCCTATCGTGCGCATGAATGGAAAGCGCGAGAACACCTCCTGGTAGGCGTCCAGAGTGGGCTCGTCGGGTATCCACTCGATGGGTATGCTCATCAGCGCGCCGCGGCTCTTTAGCGAGGTCGATATCATCCACAGGAAGGGTATCATCGCTACGACAGCCAGCAGTATACTCACGACATAGTAGCCCGTCGTGCTTAGATGGCGTTTACGAATCATAATTCACCCACTTTTTCTGCCCCTTCATCTGCAGCCAGGTGCAGAGCATGATTATAATGAACAGCAGCCACGAGAAGGCCGCGGCGTAGCCCATGCGGTAGTAGCGGAAGCCGTATTTGTATATCCTTTCGACCATGACCTGCGTCGCGCCGTTCGGCCCGCCGTCGGTCATAATCATAATCTGCGGGAAGAGCTGGAATGCGTTTATCAGGCTGACTATGAGGACGTAGAAGATAGCGGGCGTCATCAGGGGCAGGGTTATTTTCCAAAAGCGCTGCCACGCTCCGGCACCGTCCAGCGCAGCGGCCTCGTAGTAGCTCTTGTTGATTCCCACCATGCCGGAGAGCAGAATCAGTCCGAAAAAGCCCATGTCCTTCCACACGCTCACCAGCACTATGGCGGGCATGGCCCAGTTCTCGTCCAGCAGCCAGCCCGGTCCATTTATGCCGAAGATGGCAAGTATGTTGTTCACCGCGCCGTACTGCGGCGAGAGCATGCTCTTCCATATCATGCTCGCCGCGACCCAACTGGTCAGCACGGGGATGTAGTAGATTATGCGGAACGCCGTCACGCCCCGCCGCTCACGCGAGAGCAAGTACGCCACGCCGAGCGAACAGGCGAGCATAAGCGGGATGTAAAGGACTATGTATTCGAGCGTGTTGCCGAGCACCTGCCAGAACTCTCCCGTCCCGAGGATGGCCTTATAGTTCTCCAGCCCTATGAAGTGCTCGGACAAAAAGCCCGGGTCGGTTATCCTGTCCAGTCCGTTCCAATCCGTGAGGCTCATCAGGAAGGACACAACTATGGGCAGCAGTGAAAATACCGCCAGCCCTATGAAACTCGGCAGCAGGAAAGGCGAAGCCGTCAGCAGCCCGTCCTGCCCTCTTATGTGCTTTTGCTTTTTCTTGCGCACGGCGGCATCTCCTTGCTGTTAAAGCTGCGGGGAGGGGTGTCCCCCTCCCCTTGCGGTTTCAGTTTATCCCAGTGAAATTTGTGCCTCGCACTGCGCCTGCGCGTTGTCGAGCGCCTCCTGCACGCTTATGGTGCCTGCGGCGGCGGCCTCAAGCTGCTGGCCGATGATGTCGCTCATGAGGGCGTAGTCCTCGATGACGGGCGGGACGACCAGGTAGTCAAGGCTCTCGAACACGGCCTCGCGGTTGTCCGGCGGGGTCAGGTCGAGGTAGCTGGAAAGAGTCTCCTCGTCGTTGATGGCGGGCAGATCCCAGCCAGCCTCGATGCGAATCTCCGCTGCCTTCGGGCTGGAGCAGAGCCAGGTTATCCAGGTCATGGCCGCTTCCTTGTTCTCGCTGGCCTCGTTGACGACGCAGGCGTTGGAGAAGAAGTGGGTGGCCTTCTGAGTCATGCCGGGCTCGACGGCGATGTCCCACTCGAAGTCGCAGCTCTCGGCGAAGGTGTTGAACGACCAGATTCCGGTGGGTATCATGCCCAGACGGCCGCTCATGAAGAGGTCCCAGTCGCTCATGCCGCCCATCTGCTCAGCGGTGGGCTGGACGTTGCTGACCAGTACGCGGTCGGCCATCATCTGGGCCGCAGCCACGTTCTCGGGAGAGTTAATCGTGAACTCGGTCTTGTCCTCGTTGAGCAGGCTGCCGCCGAACTGGGCGCAGGCCTTGTAGAACTCGTTGTAGGTCAGCGGCTGGTAGTAGCCGTAGATGTCGTCGCCCAGGGCGCGGATGGCCTCGGCGGCTGCCTGGACGTCGTCCTGAGTCCAGTCGGAGGTCGGATACTCGAGATTGGCCTGGTCGAAGAGGTCCTTGTTATAGACCAGGACGACGTTGGAGAAGTTGCCGGGCAGGCCGTACTGGACGCCGTCAACGGTGAAGGCGGAGAGCGCAGTCTCGTCAAGGCCGCTCAGGTCCACGCCCTCGATGGGGGCGAGCGCGCCCATGCCGGCGTAGGCGGCGAAGTTCTCTATGTTCATCTCGAAGCAGTCGGGGGCGGTACCGCCGACAATGCGGGTCTGCATCTGGGTGAAGTAGTCGTCGATGGCGATGGTTTCAATTTCTACGGTGATGTTCGGGTATTCCTCGTGGAACGCCTCATACATACGCTGCAGGGTCTCCTCGTTTCCACCGGAAGAGTTGAAGTTGCAGTAGGTAATGGTTACGGGTTCGGACGCGACGTCGCCGCCGCTCTCAGCGGGTGCGGTGGGCTCGGAACTGGGCTCGCTCGTCTGCGTGCCGCAGGCCGACAGGACCATCAGCAGGGAGAGGCAGCAGGCCAGGACTGCAAACAACCTCTTTTTCATTTCTCATTTCCTCCTTGAAAGTTAGTTCATATGCTCGGTAGGCTCGCGCGTTGCCTACTTATAGCTGGTCGCTTGGCCGCGGGCGTTCAGCCAGAAAACACGGAAAGCTCACATGCGCGCATTGTCAGCAGGCGCAGCCTGCCTCGCGCATTGCCGGAGTAAGGTCAAAGGTTCAGAAGCAAATTCTGGAGCTGTGCTTGATTTCTGCGTGCTCACACTCTCTTAACGCTTCCACGCTCAACCAGCGTGACCGGCAGGATGAGCTCCTGTTTGGTAAGCTCCGGCTCGTTGATGTTGCGAATCAGCAGTTCAACAGCCTTCTCGCCCTTGAGCGAAATCTGCTGCTTGACCGTGGAAAGGCCGGGGGTGAGATACTGGGCAATTTCGAGGTCGTCGAAGCCCATGAGCGAGATGTCCTCCGGCACGCGCACGCCGCGCTCGTAGAACGCCTTGGCCGCGCCTATGGCCAGAATGTCTGCCGCGGCGACGATCGCGGTGGCCCGGGTCTGCGAATCCATGAGCCGGTTCGCGCTCTCAATGCCGTCGGAGTAGTCTATATTCCCCTCGAACACCAGCTCCGGGTGGAATTCGACACCGTACTCGGCCAGTGCGTCCCTGTACCCGGCCAGGCGCTTCTTCATAACGCCGTTGTCCTTGATGCGCCCACAGAAGAAAGCTATGTCCCTGTGGCCGCACTCCAGGACGTGCTTCGTGGCGAGATAACTGCCGTAGGCGTCGTCTATGCGCACGTTGTGATAGTAGTGGTCGTTGCAGTAGCTGTCTATGAGCACTATGGGTATCTGGCTCTTCTTCATCTGCTGATAGAACTCATCGGGGTACATGCCTATGACAATGATGCCGTCCAGGTTGCGCTCCTTGGCCAGCATCAGATAGCTCTCGTTCGCGTCCGTCGCGGAGATGAGGACGTGATAGCCCTTCTGCCGCGCGCAGAGTTCTATGCTGCCGAGTATCTCGGAGTAGAACTGGTTCTGGAACATCAGCCTGCCGCCGCCCTCGGTCTGTGGCACGACCACGCCTATGAGCTTGCTTGAGCGCCCCGCGCTTGAGAGCGTGCGAGCGGCCATGTTGGGGGCGTAACCCAGCTCCTTGATGGCCCGCTCGACGCGCTTGCGCGTTTCGTCGGATATGGGCCTCTTGCCGCTTATCGCATAGCTGACCGCCGCCGTGGTTACGCCGGCCGCCTGGGCTACGTCTTTCATAGTCACTCTCTGGTTCGCCATTTATATGCACCTCGCTAATTTAAGCGATTAAATTAGTTCCTGACTTAATATTAGCCAATGCGCCGCCGAATGTCAAGAGTATTTTTTACATTCAGCACAATTTTTATTGACAACGGTCGTGTTTGTGATATGATGTTAACAACATCAGAACGGTTAAATTTTTTAAACGATTAAATTATTGCGAGGTTTGCCTATGAGAGAGCTGTACCTTCCAACGGGAAACGAGTATGTCTCGCTGCCCGACATCAGCGAGCGCACGGCTGCAATCTGGAGCTTTTCCTGCCTGCACATGGGCGCAAAGGGGCTGGTTGAGTTCCATGGCGACGGCTCAGTTCCTGTTATGGCGCCGTTTGTACATAGCAGAGGTGCGAACTTGCCTCTGACGGACATGGCCTGGCAGCGTCTGGAATACTGGGCGCCGGAGTTCACTGCCCATGCCGGCAGTCTGACGGTGCGCGGAACCATACTCGCCCCCGTGGGCGAGCGCGGGTTTATATACCGGTTAAGCCTTGAGAACCCGACGGCCTCGGCCATAGACGCCGCCTACGGCCTGAGCGGCCTCTGGGCAGGGGCGCGCGTATGTATCAACGAGAGCCGCGAGATACGGGGCGAGATGAGCGTCACGGACAGCCTGTGGAACTCGGGCCCCGTGTTTGAACTCAGTTGCGGACTGCCCTTCCTGGCGTTTGCCCCGATGTGCGAGCGCGAAATTGACGCGATCCACGCCGAAACCGGCGCCGGCACATCCTACCGGCTGACAAGGTGCGTTACGCTCGGCCCCGGCGAGAGCGAGAGCTGCTGCTTCTACTGGGGACTTGGCTACGAGGAAGTCGCCGCTGCCACCAGCGCCAAGGAGATGCTCCGGCAGGGATGGAACCACGAGTTGAAAACGACCCTCGACTATTTGCGCAGCCGCTCCTGGCATACGGACGACGCGCATCTGCGCGCACTGTACAACACGAATCTCTTTTTCTGCATCTTCTACTCCACCGGCCGGACAATAGACACCGAGGAGCTCGTCCTGATCACCAGCCGCAGCCCGCGCTACTACGTCTCGGCGGCGTATTGGGACAGGGACAGCCTGTTTTGGAGCTTCCCCGGCATACTCGACGCCGACGCCGCGCTTGCGCGCGAAATGCTGCTCTACGCCTTTGGGCGGCAGGGACGCAACATAGGCACCCACTCGCGCTTCATAGACGGCACGGTGCTGGAGCCGGGCTTTGAGCTCGACGAGCTCGTGGCGCCCGTGATAGCGCTCGAGCGCTATGTCAAGGCTACGGGCGACGAGAGCGTACTGGCCATACCCGATGTTGCCGCCGGTGTGGAGCGCATACTGCACACACTCAATTCCATGCGCCATGACAGTGAATGGCTCTATGAGACCTTCCTGATGCCCACGGACGACATGCACACATACCCTTACCTGAGCTATGACAACGTCCTGGTCTGGCGCGCACTGCGCGCGCTTGCCCGGCTATATCCGGAGCGCTGCGGCGCTCTTGCGCAGGAGGCCGAGGCTGTACGCGAGGCCGTCTACCGTTTCTGCACCGACGAGGGCGAATTCGGGCGCTACTTTGTCTGGAGTACAGACCTCGCCGGTCACAGCGACGTCTACGACGAGCCGCCCGGCTCGCTGCTGCTCCTGCCATACCTGGGCTTCTGCGCCGCAGACGACCCCATCTGGCTCAACACCGCGCGCATGATACGCTCGCCGGACTACGCATACAGCTTTGCCGATTGCGAATTCGCCGACATAGGCTGCGCTCACGCGCCGCATCCCTGGCTGCCGAGCGTGGCCAACAGCCTGCTCTCGGGTGAGAGTGGGCGCGCGCTGGATATACTCCGCCGCGCGGAGCTGGACAACGGCATCGTCTGCGAGAGCATAGACGAACACACGGGCGAGTGCGCCACCGGCGAGCACTTTGCCACCGCCGCAGGCTTTGTCTGCCACGCGCTCAGATACGCTTTAGGAGGCGTCGAGTATGAGGAATGACGTAAAACTTGACGGTTGGACGCTCACTGCCACGGGCCCGGAGAGCGACCGCTTCCTCGAGAGTGTGTTCTTTACCGGTTCCGGCCGCATGGGCGCGCGCGGCGTAACCGCCTTCAGGACGGCGCCGAGGCCGCTGGACTGCGGGCTCTTTGTCGCGGGCATCTTCGACCGCATCACGGAGGGCTCTCCGATAACCGACTTTGCCGCGCTGCCCACGCCCGTGTGGGCAGACATAGAGCTCGGCGGTGGGCGGCACGCGTCAATCTGCTCCGAGGTCACGCGCACACTGAATCTGCGCACTGGAGAGCTGCGCTTCGACTACGACGTCGCGGGCGGCGCACACGTCACGGAGCGGCGGCTCTTCTCTCTCGCCGACCCCGGCTATGTGTTCGAGCGGTTCGAGATAAGTTCCGAAACGCCCGTCACGCTCACGCTCGGCGTGGACGACAGCCCACGCAACTGTCCCATACCAGACGATCAAGTCAAGGAAAACAGCGAGGTCGTGCAGATGTTCCGCGCCATCGAGTCCTCGCAGACACATCGGGCGTACTTGACGCGCTTCACCGGCTTGAGGCTCGACTATTATCTGAGTTTCAGTCCCGCGCCGGCGGGCTTCACGCCAGAGGGCGGCGCGCGCTTCACCGGGCGCACTCTCCGCGTGGACTGCGCCTGTCGCGTCTCAACAAGCCGGGACGTCGACCCGCGGCTCAGGCCGCTCAGCCCGGACGAGGACGCGTACGACGCCGCGCTCTCGCGCGCCGCGGCCACGCTCGCTCAGCGCTGGGCCGAGTGCGAGGTCAAAATCGGCGGCGACAGCCAGAGCGAGAGCGCGCTGCGCTATGTTATGTACCAGCTCATGGCCAACTGCCCGGCCCGCGACGGCACGGTAAGCATCGGTGCGCGCGGTCTCACGCACACGCGCTACAAAGGCTGCTGCTTCTGGGACACGGACATGTTTCTCATGCCGTTTTATCTGCTGACCGACCCGGATAGCGCGAGAAATCTGCTCGAGTTCCGCGTACGCACTCTGCCCGCCGCGCGTGAGCACGCGAAAAAGATGAACGGCACGGGCGCGCGTTACCCTTGGATGGTCTCCCTCGACGGCAGCGAACAGTGCGAAAGCTGGGACATCGGCTGCAGCGAGGTGCACGTCACCGCCGACATCGCCTACGCCGCCGGACAGTACCTCGACTGGACGGGTGACGAGGACTTTTTGCTGCGCGGCGGCGCAGAGCTGCTCATCGAAACGGCACGCTTCTGGCCCAGCCGATACTCTCCCGTACCCGGCGGCGGTGTAAACCTCCTGTTCTGCAAAGGCCCCGACGAGTACTGCGGCATTACGAGTAACAATCTGTACACCAACTGCATGGTGCGGCACAACATATCCCTGGCCATAGATGCCGCCCGCCGTCTATCGAGCCTCGACCCCGCGCAGCTCTCTCGCCTCGGCGTAACGCCCGGAGAGCTTGACTCGCTTTCGGCCTTCTCAGGGAAAATAAAGCTCCCCAGGGACGCAAAGACCGGCCGCTGGAGGCAGGACGACACCTTCCACCTGCTGGAACCGGTTGACATAACTACTATAAAACCGGACGACAGCGCGGCCTACTCGCGCGTGTGCTTCGATGCGCTTCAGCGGCTCAAGGTCATAAAGCAGGCAGATGTGCTGCTGCTCATGTCGCGCTTCCCAGAGCGCTTTACGCAGAGCGAAAAACTCGCCGCGTGGGAAGATTTCGAGCCGTTGTGCATCCACGACTCCACGCTCAGCTTCGCCACCCACGCGCTGTTCGCAGCTCAGTGCGGCCTGACGGACGAGGCACGGCGCTACTTTGACAAGGCGCTCTGGCTGGATTTGCGCTCCGTCATGGGCAACACCGGCAAGGAGGGACTGCATCTGGCCTGCCTCGGCGAGACGTATCAGGCGGTAGTGTTTGGTTTTGCCGGCCTGCACATTGAAAGCGAGCGTCCGACGATAGCACCGAATTTGCCCGCAGGCTGGAGTTCGCTTGAGTTCCCGTTTTACTTTCGCGGGAAGCGCTATTTTGCCCAAATAAGTCCAGCCTATGCTAGGTCATGCTTAGTTTCAGCTCTTTAATACTCGGAGCGCAGCGACGCAAAACAGCCCGGATGCTCAGGCATCCGGGCTGTTAAACGCACATACATGGGAACCATGTATAGAAGTGCGCCCTTGGACTTATTCAAACGCTACCAGCATCCTCTTCGGCAGCTTTTCTCCCGTGTGCGCTCTCAAATAGCGGGCGGCTTTATTTGCAAAGCGGTGGGTTTTGGTCGTGTCCAACTCAGCAAGAGTGTTTATTTTAAGCTCTCCGGTTGACAGATCAAGCGTGAACTCACCCCAAGCTCCGTCGCTATCGGCCTGGTAGCGGTAGGTGCCGGGCGCGGCGCGCTCTATTCGGACGACGTGCAGCTCGCCTAACTCGACGAGATTCAGCGTCAGCCTTTCCACTGCACGACGGTAGGCACGCTCTGCGGTTCGCGGGCTGGACGACTCGAACTCGATCGCCAAGTCCTCAAAGCTCGCGCGCTCGCTGAGCGTCGCAACACGTCCGCAGGTCATGCAAATTGCGTTTCTCTTTTCCATCAGCGTCTGCTCGCGGTAGCTCAGCTTTGCAAACGCCTCGCGCACCTTCTCGGCGCAGATTCCGTCCCACAGCACATCTGCGTAATCCCAAGAGTAGCTTGCCTCTGCATCGTTCTCCAGCGGAGAGGTACTCAGCATGAGCTGGGCAATCTTCAAAAACCTTCTCGCGGTTGCTTCTGAGCAGCCGCGTTTTTTTATGAACTCCTCAACCGCCTCGCGCTGTTCAGTTCCGTACATGAGCGCTCCCATGCGCCGCGCGGCCTTGTACTCGTCGAGGTTTGAGAACGAGCCAGCCTCTTCCAGCATCCGCATACGCAACAGCGCGTTCATAACGTCGTGGTGCACAAAAGTCGAAAACTGAATACCTTTACCCGCGTCGAAGTCCTTCCATCGCTCAAGCATCGCGGCGGCGCAGGCGAGCTTGTAGTCCATAAACGTCTCCGCATCGAACGCGCGCTTGCCGAGGAATTTTCGCACAATCTCGTTGAGCTTCGGCTCGTAATCGCGGAGGAAACTCTCAAATGTGCCGCTTCCTTCGCCGGGTGGCTCACCGCTGCGGAACGCGTTTTCTGCCTGTTTAAGCGTCAGCATTTTTCCACGGCCTCGGCCAGTAGCGCAGCCTGAATCATCTCGGCCTCATAGCTCCCGCGCGCGTAATTTGCATCGGACAGCGCACGCTGCAGCTTGTCCTTCGCCAGCTTGCGCATGACGTCAGCTATTTCCGCATTGAGCTTTCCGCGCCTCTGGCTCTGCAAAATGGTGTTCAGGCGGCGGTTGTAAATTGCCTTCAGCGGATGGTCGGCGGCAAGCTCGCGCTGCCCGCGCCCGCGCATTGCGCCCACCTGACGGCACGTCCTGCCGCGCTTATCTCCGGGCGCAAAGCCGCCGCAATACTTTGTGTGCCGCGCGTCGAGCGTGAGGAACCAGCGCCCACAGACGGCGCACCGTCGCGGCGCGTGGCCTGCGGCAAGACCCTCAAAGAGGTCGGAGCGCAGCAAGCCCACGAGTGAGACATAGATCATTCTCCGCGCGAGCTTCGGCGGGTCACCGACGGAAACGTATTGAACCGAGGTGTTGGCAAATGTCATAAGGTTGTCACTGGATACGTCAAAGTGTGTTCCGAACGCAGTCGTAAGGCCGTCGGGCGTCCGTTCAACGCCGTCGTCATTTATGCTCTCAGCGAGCGCGGTCATTGTGCGCTTGTATTCAGCAAGCGAATAAGCGAGCTGTGCGAGCACCGGAGCTATTTTGCTCAGCAGCGCTCCCTTGCGCAATCCCGGTTCCTGCGCCGCCGCGAGGCCGCGCGTGAGCATCGCCATGTTGAGCGTGCGGACTTGCGGCATCGCCTCATGTGAGAAGGCGTCGGCAATAGACGGGACATAGAAATCATAATCCAGGTGAGCGAACGGCTCCATTTCTTCCATTGTGCCAAGGACTTTTGCTGCCGACTCACGCGCTTTGTTTATCAGCTCATCGGGAGCGCTCATTTGTCCAAGCGCAGCAATAAACTCGTTGAGCACCTTGCAAGGCTCAACGAGCGATGCAATGTCCTCGTCAGATATGTTCAGCGCCTCGCAGCCAAGCGTACCAGTTGGCGCTGTGCGCCCCTCGTATGTAACTGTGTCTCGCCCAAATTCGAGCGTCAGCAGGTCGTGTTCCATAGAGTCCTCCACCGGAAATTTTGACCATTATATCACATGTCATGTTTTTTGAAAACGGTCTGTCATGCTGTTTGCCGTGTTTTTCGCGTTTTCCCCATAATATTAGTGGAGGGCCAAGTCCCTACTACTTAACGCATTGGAGGAATGCGAATGATAGACTACAGCAAAATAAAGCACACAGTGCCACCCGTCGAGGCGGCGAAACGCTACGGCTCCGTGAAGCACGGCTTCATGCGCTGTCCGTTCCATGCGGACAGGACGCCGAGCCTGAAGCTCTACAGCGACCACTTCCACTGCTTCGGCTGCGGGGCACACGGGGATGTGATCGACCTCACGGCAGGACTGCTCGGCTGCTCAAAGTCTGAGGCAGCGCGGCGGCTCGAAGCAGACTTCGGCAATGGCGGCTTCGTCCCGCCGCTGGGACTTGCGGCGTGCAAACGCGAGTTGTCCCATTGCCGGAATGCTCTCTCACCTAGCTGAGAATCTGTGTACCATAAACAACCCCGAAGCCCAGCGCAGCGGGTTCGGGGTTGAAAGGAAGAGCAAATGTAACGGAATGGATGTTCGCCGGCTTTGCCGGCGGACGGAATGGAGTGAAATTTGTTCTGACGCGGCTGAATTTCCCAGAATGGTACGACGGCAAGCACGTCAACGAGGTCAAGTTCTGCGAGGAGTTTTTGCGTGAACACCCGATGAAAAGTGTCAACGGCATGTTCTTCACAGTTGAGGGCCGCGTGACGGACGAGGACAAATTGCGGCGCGAGATTTATGAAATGCTCAAACCGTACTTCTCAACGGGTCTCGGCAAGCGCGTAAACAACCTGCTCGAAGCCCTGCGGCTTGAAGCCTACGCGCCGGATTTGCCCATCCAGCGCGACCGCATCCACGTCGCAAACGGAACGCTGTTCCTCGACGGGTCGTTCAGCAGCGAGCGCGAGTTCTGCCGCAACCGTCTCCCGGTGGCGTACAATCCAGACGCGCCGGTTCCAGAGACGTGGCTAAAATTCCTCGGTGAGCTGCTCTACCCGGAGGACATTCCGACGCTGCAAGAGTTCATGGGCTACTGCTTTCTGCCCACGACAAAAGGTCAGAAGATGCTAATGCTCATTGGACGCGGCGGCGAGGGCAAGAGCCGTATCGGCGTCGTGCTTCGCGCGCTGCTGGGCGCAAATATGGCAACGGGCAGCATCGCGAAAATCGAAAGCTCCCGCTTCGCCCGCGCGGATTTGGAGCATGAGCTGGCCATGCTCGACGACGACATGAAGCTCGAAGCTCTGCCGCAGACGAATCATATCAAAGCGATTGTGACCGCCGAGTTGCCGATGGACTTGGAGCGCAAGGGGCAGCAGAGCTATCAGGGTGACCTCTACGTCCGCTTTCTCGGATTCGGCAACGGTTCGCTGAAAGCACTCTATGACCGCAGCGAAGGATTTTTCCGTAGGCAAATAATCTTGACCACGAAGCCCAAAGACATTAACCGCGAGGACGACCCGTTCATCGCCGAGAAAATGTGCGAGGAAGCCGAGGGCATTTTTCTATGGTGCCTTGAAGGACTGCGGCGGTTGATTGCAAACAACTACCATTTTACCGTCAGCGAGCGAGCCCGTGAGAACATGGCAGAGGCGGTCAGCGACGGTAACAACGCCATTGACTTCATGAAATCCGAGGGCTACATACGCCTAAAGGCCGACGCCGAGGCCAGCAGCCGGGATGTGTATGCGGTGTACAAGCTCTGGTGCGAGGACAACGCGGTCAATCCGCTGTCTCAACGCAGCTTGTGCTTGTATCTCGCCGAAAACCAGGACACATACAGCATTGAGCAGACTAACAAAATTTATTTGCCTGGCGGGCGACGTGTGCGCGGATTCATTGGAATCGAGCTACTGCAAAGGGCAGGTTAAAAAAAGAATTTGAATTCAAAACATCCGTACATGCGTACAAGCGTACGGATGTACGCATGTACGGATAATTTTAATCGGCAGCGCAAAATTTAAGGAGGTAGATACTATCAAAAACCAAGCCAGAGCCGAACTCGTAAAGGAACAGGGAGCGATTGAGAGAGAATTACGCCAAACCGAACACCGCTACCAACGTATCGAACAGCAAATTAAGTATCTGCAAGACGGCGAGCGCAAGAAACGGACGCGGCGGCTCATTATTAATGGTGCTGTCGTGGAGCACATTGCGCCAGCCGTCAAAGGCATGAGCGAGCGCGAGTTTTACGAGCTGGTCGAGCGCATCTTCGACTTGCCTGAGGCAAAGGCTCTATTACCCAAGGACGGTGGCTGATTGGCGCTCTACCACTTCCATGTCGGGCAAATAAAGCGCAGCGCCGGGCAGTCTGCAATCGAGTCCGCAGCCTACCGCGCGGGTGAGAAGCTTTACAGCGAGTATTACGGTCAATTCAGCGACTACACACGCAAGGGCGGCGTGATGCACACGGAAATCCTGCTTCCACCGCACACACCGCGGGAGTATGGTGACCGGCAGACGCTCTGGAACGCGGTCGAGGACGCTGAGCGCAACAAAAACGCGCAGCTCGCCT
Source organism: uncultured Eubacteriales bacterium (assembly GCA_900544765.1). Lineage (GTDB taxonomy): Bacteria > Bacillota > Clostridia > Oscillospirales > Oscillospiraceae > Scatomorpha > Scatomorpha gallistercoris. The sequence continues at coordinate 191,630 of UQWI01000005.1, forward strand.
ATAGCTTCGACATCGCGCTGCAAAACGAGTTCACGCTCGACGAGAACATCACCCTAGCGCGCAAATTTCTGTTAGACAACTTCGTCTCACGCGGCATGATTGCGGACTTCTCTGTCCACCAGCCGGACAGAGAGAATGGCATCTCCAACCCGCACTTCCACGTCATGTGTCCGATTCGTCCTCTCAACCCGGACGGCACATGGGGCGTGAAGCAGCGCCGCGTCTACCGCGCCAATGGCAAATTCGACGCCGTTCAAACCACGGACTGGGGCAAACCCGAGACGCTTGAAGCGTGGCGCGAGGCGTGGTCGGCGCTGTGCAACGCCAAGTTCGAGGAAAAGGGACTCCCTTGCCGCATTGACCACCGTTCATACGAGAGGCAGGGCGTCGAGCAAATTCCGACCGTTCACGAGGGCGTAGCTGTGCGGCAGATGGAGGCCAAGGGCATCGTGACCGACAAGGGCGAGCACAACCGATGGATACGCTCTGCGAGCACGATGCTGCGGACGTTGGGTGAACGAATTAAGACGCTTGTGGACTGGCTTAGCGACACGCGTGCGAAGCTGGACAAACCGTATTCCATCGCTCGGAAAGCTGCTCGCCGACTACTTCGACGAGCGCAATGCCGGCGCGTGGAGCAATAAGGCCAAGGTTGGCAACCTGAAGCGGCTAACAAGTGCCATAGCATATTTGAATGAGAACGGACTACATACGCTTGATGACCTTGAATCCCGTTTGGCTTCGCTTCATGCGGCTCTCAATAAGGCGAAAGCCGCGCTTGACGCCAACAAAAAGCGGTCGAAAGAGCTGCGTGAGCTGTTCAGGTACGCCGAGCAGTACGAGCGTTTCAAGCCCCTCCGTGACCAACTCAGCGCTATCAAGTGGAAGTCCAAACGTGAGCAGTTCAAAGCCGAGTACGAAAGCGAGCTTAGGCAATTCTACCTCGCCCGCCGCAAGCTGCCCGACGGCATCCATGCAGCCGAGTGGCAACGTGAGCTTGAAACGCTCGCGCGCGAAAACGAAGCCGCCTACGCCGAGTACAAAACCCTACGCGTCGAGCTGACCAAGCTGCTGGACGTGAAGTTTTGCGTAGACCGCGCGCTGAACGCGAGGGAGGGCAAAGGTCGCGAAACGCGACCTTTGGCGAACGAAAGGTAAGATATGGGACGAGATGAAAAGAATTTTTCAAGGGTACGTCGCTTTGGCCCTGTTGACAAAAGCGCCATAGGACGCAGCTCCATGCTGTACCCTATGGCGCTTAGAGTTTTACGGAGACTCACGCCCGGGTGTTTCCGGGTCGTCAGGAGCTTTACC